>NZ_LT984803.1:0-1329482 GCF_900250115.1 Cupriavidus taiwanensis
GGTCCGACGATTCTGGTTCTGTCTTAGCTGCCGGCCGTACTGACGCGTGTGCAGGTAGTGAAACCTGTTAGCGCGGACGGCACGAACAGGCCAGACCGGCGATGCGCATACGTGATCCCCTGCCGCATCGCAGAACCCGCCATTTAAACGATTTTCCGCCGCCCTGTCAAGGCGGAACTCTGTGTGCGACGGCACAATTGCCACACCGCCATGGCGCCCCCGGTGCCCCATTGTCCACAACAGCCGGTGGGTAACTGAAAGCGCCCCGAGCGCCACCTCCAGCGCGCTCATCCACAGGCGAAGTCCCTGTTTTGCCTGAATTTTTGATCGTTTCCACACCCCGGAAACCCGCATGGCAGCGGGGGTTGTGCACACAAATCCACTGCATTTGCACAAGTTGTCCACAGACTTATCCTTTGTGGATAACTCAGGGGCGGGAGTACAATCCGGGTCCAAACACAACACGGGCTGCGTGGCGCAGGCGCAACCCGGGCCCCCACCGCGACAACGCATGACTTTACGCACGCCAGTGCGGCGAGCCGGAAGGCTCGCTGGCGGCGGCATGGCATGCAGCGGTGCCCTTGCCGATGGGAATCTATTCCCAATACGGTCGAGGGCGGCCCGGATCGCGCGGCGCATACGCCGCCCGTGGCGCACCCGGTGCCGCTGGCAAGGCGGCACCGGGTGCGATCACCCAACAACAAACAATGCAAGATTTCTGGCAGGCGGCAGCCGCGCAACTCGAGCGCGAGCTGACGCCGCAACAGTTCAAAACGTGGATCAAGCCGCTGGCGCCCGTTGCGTTCGATGAAGAAACGCACGCGCTGCGGATTGCCGCGCCCAACCGTTTCAAGCTCGACTGGGTCAAGAGCCAGTTCTCCGGGCGCATCACCGCACTGGCCTGCGAATACTGGGAAGCGCAGGTCAGCGTCCAGTTCGTGCTCGATCCGGCCGCGTCGGGCCGTGCCGCCGCCTATATGCAGCCGGCCCAGCCCGGCATGGGTCCAGGACCGGGCATGGGCGGCATGGACGGCCACGCAGCACCGGGTACGGCCATGGCCGGCTATCCCGGCGCCCAGCCCGGTGCCCAGCCGTTGGGCGGCCAGCCTTCGTTTGCCATGCCCGGGCAGCCCGGCTATGGCGAGTACCCCACCGCACCCGCGTACGGCATGGGTCAGCCGCCATACGGCAATCCGGCCGGCATGCCGTCCGCAGCCCCGGTCCCGGCCGGCGCGCGCGCCCAGGCTCCCGGCATGGGCGGCCAGCACCCTGGCCAGCACCACCTGCAGCACAACGCCGACATGGGCGAGATCGACGTGGTCCAGATGGACCCCGCCGAAGCCAGCGCCCGCTCCTACCGCGCGCCGCAGCAGGCCCAGCACCCGCAGCACGCGCATGCAGCGATGGGCGGCGGCGCGCAAGGCATGCCTGGCCACCAGCCCAGCGACACGGTCCACGAGCGCTCGCGCCTGAACCCGATCCTGACGTTCGACAACTTCGTCACCGGTAAAGCCAACCAGCTCGCCCGCGCCGCCGCCATCCAGGTCGCCAACAACCCGGGCAAGTCGTACAACCCCCTGTATCTCTATGGCGGCGTGGGCCTGGGCAAGACCCACCTGATCCACTCCATCGGCAACCACATGCTGATGGAAAACCCGCGCGCGCGCATCCGCTACATCCACGCCGAGCAGTACGTGTCCGACGTGGTGAAGGCATACCAGCGCAAGGCGTTCGACGAATTCAAGCGCTACTACCACTCGCTCGACCTGCTGCTGATCGACGATATCCAGTTCTTCTCCGGCAAGAACCGCACGCAGGAAGAGTTCTTCTACGCCTTCGAGGCCCTGATCGCCAACCGGGCGCAGGTGATCATCACCAGCGATACCTACCCCAAGGAAATCACCGGCATCGACGACCGCCTGATCTCGCGCTTCGACTCCGGCCTGACCGTGGCGATCGAGCCGCCCGAGCTGGAAATGCGCGTGGCGATCCTGATGAAGAAGGCCGCCGCCGAGAACGTGAACGTTCCGGAAGAAGTCGCCTTCTTCGTCGCCAAGCACCTGCGCTCCAACGTGCGCGAGCTGGAAGGCGCGCTGCGCAAGATCCTGGCGTTCAGCAATTTCCACGGCAAGGACATCACCATCGAGGTGACGCGCGAAGCGCTGAAGGACCTGCTGACGGTGCAGAACCGGCAGATCTCGGTGGAGAACATCCAGAAGACCTGCGCGGATTTCTACAACATCAAGGTCGCTGACATGTACTCGAAAAAGCGGCCTGCCAATATTGCCCGTCCGCGCCAGATCGCGATGTACCTGGCCAAGGAGCTGACGCAGAAGAGCCTGCCCGAGATCGGCGAACTCTTCGGCGGCCGCGACCACACCACCGTGCTGCACGCCGTGCGCAAGATCGCCGACGAACGAAGCAAGGATGCGCAGCTAAACCACGAGCTGCACGTGCTGGAGCAGACGCTCAAGGGTTGATGGATGGCCTTCCCGGCCGTAGACCGGGAAAGGCGCATTTTGAAGGGCCGGCCCCCGAGGCTGGCATACTGTAGGGTGCGCGCCACGAACAACCCGTGGCGCCTGGGGAATCAACGTCAGCATCGCCGGAGCAAAAGTCCGGAAAGTGGCCACCGATAAGGCTTTGCGGTGAGTCGGGCCGGGATGGCAGGCGCGTTCAGTGCCAGCGTGGCTTTTTGTGCACAGCTGGCCCGCCAGCCGGTCCCGCCCCGCTTCACCGCAGCGGCTTATCCTTGGTACAATGGCACATTAACTCCTTGATTCCTAAGTGAATTTGGAGTTGTTTGCGTTCTGCGGTCGCCGACTACAAACGACGAAGGATAAATTCAATGCAATTGGTCAAAACCTCGCGAGACAACCTGCTGCGTCCGCTGCAAATCGTGAGCGGCATCGTGGAGCGCCGCCACACCCTCCCGATCCTGGCCAACCTGCTGATTCGCAAGTCCGGGTCGAACGTGTCCTTCCTGTCGACCGACATCGAAATCCAGATCACCACGCATGCGGAATGCGGCGTCGGCAACGACAGCGTCGCCACCACCGTGGCCGCGCGCAAGCTGCTCGACATCCTGCGTGCCATGCCTGACGGCGACGTGGCCCTGTCGCTCAACGACAAGCGCATGACCGTGCAATCCGGCAAGAGCCGTTTTGCCCTGCAGACGCTCGCCGCCGAAGAATTCCCGACCGTTGCCGAAGCCAGTGAATTCAACGCCAGCGTCACGCTGCCGCAGAAGACCTTCAAGCACCTGCTGGCGATGGTTCACTTCGCCATGGCGCAGCAGGACATCCGCTACTACCTGAACGGCATGCTGCTGGTGGTGGAAGGCAAGAAGGTCATGGCAGTCGCCACCGACGGCCACCGCCTGGCTTACTGCGGCGTGGAACTGGAACAGGAAGCCGCTGGTGTTGGCTCGCGCCAGGAAGTCATCATCCCGCGCAAGACCATCCTGGAACTGCAGCGCCTGCTGGAAGACAACGACGATCCGGTGACGGTGCAGCTGGCCGCCAACCAGGTCAAGTTCACGTTCGCCAATATCGAACTGATTTCCAAGCTGGTCGAAGGCAAGTTCCCTGACTTCCAGCGCGTGATCCCCAAGGGCTACAAGAACGCCTTCGCGATCGACCGCGTGCGCCTGCAGCAGGCGCTGCAACGCACCGCGATCCTGACCACCGACAAATTCAAGGGCGTGCGCTGCATCCTCGACACGCACATGCTCAAGATCAGCTCCACCAACGCCGACCAGGAAGAGGCGCAGGAAGAGCTGGAACTCGATTACTCGGGCGACGCGCTCGACATCGGCTTCAACGTGACCTACCTGCTCGACGTTCTTGCCAACCTCAAGACCGAGCAAGTGCAGGTCAGCCTCGGCGACTCGAATTCGAGTGCGCTGATTACCGTGCCGGAAGACGACAACTTCAAGTACGTCGTCATGCCGATGCGCATCTGATGATCCGGTAACAGGACACGCAGACCACGAGATACCGGAGCAGCAAACGGCACGCTTTGACACCCGGCCCCGGCCGGAACGTCCATGGGATGACCATCCCGCAGCGGGGGCAGGATCGGAACGATCCGCGCCCCTTTTGCCGTTTTTAGTAACCCGCCACGCGGCCCCTTCGCGCCCCGCCAGCATGCCCTGCATGCCGGCCCGGCCCGAACCCCGCCCGGCCACGACGCTTTGCCGCAAGTAGGAAAGACATGACCGAACAGCAGAAACCGCAACAGGAAAACACCTACGGAGCCTCCTCGATCCAGATCCTGGAAGGCCTGGAGGCGGTACGCAAGCGCCCGGGCATGTATATCGGCGACACCTCCGACGGCACCGGCCTGCACCACCTTGTCTTCGAGGTGCTGGACAACTCCATCGACGAAGCGCTGGCCGGCTACTGCACCGAGATCCAGGTCACCATCCACAGCGACAACTCGATCTCCATCGTCGACAACGGCCGCGGCATCCCGCCCCTGGTCAAGTTCGACGACAAGCACGAACCCAAGCGCAGCGCGGCCGAAATCGCCATGACCGAGCTGCACGCCGGCGGCAAGTTCAACCAGAACAGCTACAAGGTCTCCGGCGGCCTGCACGGCGTGGGCGTGTCCTGCGTGAACGCACTCTCCAAGTGGCTGCGCCTGACCGTGCGCCGCGACGGCCAGGTCCACCTGATCGAGTTCGCCAAGGGCGATGTGCAGAACCGCATCATCGAGACCGTGCCCGGCCCCGACGGCCAGCCCGTTGAAGTCTCCCCGATGAAGGTCATCGGCGCCACCGACAAGCGCGGCACCGAAGTCCACTTCCTGGCCGACGAAGAAATCTTCACCAACGTCGAGTTCCACTACGAGATCCTCTCCAAGCGCATTCGCGAGCTCTCGTTCCTGAACAACGGCGTCCATATCAAGCTGGTCGACCAGCGCACCGGCAAGGAAGAAGACTTTGCCTTCTCCGGTGGCGTGAAGGGTTTTGTCGAGTACATCAACCGCGCCAAGACCGTCCTGCACCCCAACATCTTCTACGCAAACACCGAAAAAGACGGCATCGGCGTGGAAGTGGCCATGCAGTGGAACGACGGCTACAACGAGCAGGTGCTCTGCTTCACCAACAACATCCCGCAGCGGGATGGCGGCACCCACCTGACCGGCCTGCGCGCCGCGATGACGCGCGTCATCAACAAGTACATCGAAGAGAACGAAGTCGCCAAGAAAGCCAAGGTGGAAACCACCGGCGACGACATGCGCGAAGGCCTGGCCTGCGTGCTCTCCGTCAAGGTACCCGAGCCCAAGTTCAGCTCGCAGACCAAGGACAAGCTGGTCTCGTCCGAAGTGCGCCTGCCCGTGGAAGAACTCGTCAGCAAGGCGCTGACCGACTTCCTGCTGGAAACGCCCAACGACGCCAAGACCATCTGCGGCAAGATCGTAGACGCCGCCCGCGCGCGCGAAGCCGCCCGCAAGGCCCGCGAAATGACCCGCCGCAAGGGTGTGATGGACGGCATGGGCCTGCCCGGCAAGCTCGCCGACTGCCAGGAAAAAGACCCGGCCCAGTCCGAACTCTTCCTGGTGGAGGGTGACTCCGCAGGCGGCTCCGCCAAGCAGGGCCGCGACCGTAAGTTCCAGGCCATCCTGCCGCTCAAGGGCAAGATCCTGAACGTAGAGCGCGCCCGCTTCGACAAGATGCTCTCCAGCCAGGAAGTGCTGACGCTGATCACCGCGCTGGGCACCGGCATCGGCAAGGACGACTACAACCTGGAAAAGCTGCGCTACCACCGCATCATCATCATGACCGACGCGGACGTGGACGGCTCCCACATCCGCACGCTGCTGCTGACGTTCTTCTACCGGCAGATGCCTGACATCATCGAGCGCGGCTATGTGTATATCGCGCAGCCGCCGCTGTACAAGATCAAGCATGGCAAGGAAGAGCGGTATATCAAGGATGATGTCGAGCTCAATGCTTACCTGTTGAAGCTTGCGATGGAGAAGGCTTCGCTGGTGCGGCCGGATGGGTCGGAGATCAGCGGGGATGCGCTGACCGAGCTGGCGCGGCAGTATCAGCTGACTGAAGGCGTGATTGGTCGTCTGTCGCGTATTGTGGATATGGACGCGCTGCGAGCTATTGCGGACGGCGTGACGCTGGATCTGGATAGTGCCGCGGCGGCTGAGGCTTCAGCGGTGGCGCTGAAGGCCAAGCTGGCGGAGATGCATGCCAAGACGTTGATTGGCGCCGCGGTCAACGACGATGGCACGGCTGATGTGTATGCGCAGTTTGATGAGAAGACTGACAAGCATCGGCTGATGATTGCGCGTCGTCATCATGGCAACGTGCGGCTGTCGCATCTGGATGCGGATTTTGTCCACGGGGCGGATTATGCGGCGTTGTCCAATGCAGCCAAGACGTTCCAGGGGCTGACGCCTGAGGGGACCAAGGTGCAGCGCGGGGAAGGGGACAAGCTGAGGGATCAGACTGTCAATGATTTCCATGGGGCGATGCAGTGGCTGCTTGCCGAGGCTGAGCGCGGCGTCTCGCGTCAGCGGTATAAGGGGCTGGGGGAGATGAATCCGGAGCAGTTGTTTGAAACGACCCTCGATGTTACGCAACGCCGACTGCTGAAGGTGCAGATTGAGGATGCTATTGCGGCTGACCAAATCTTTACCACCCTTATGGGGGATGAGGTGGAGCCGCGGCGGAACTTCATCGAATCTAATGCGTTGGTGGCGCGGAATATTGATGTTTGATTTGTGCTGCCACTTTAGTGCGGCTCTGTGCCCGAATATACCAAAGCCCTAACACAGTTACTCGGCTGCCTTGAGCGGCGTTGATTTGAAACATGCAGGAACCCGGCCGTTCGGCCGGGTTTTTTGCATTTTAATCGGTCTGGCATTTGCTCAGCAAACGTGGCGCGACACCTCGCGATGAACGGTAGAAGAACGACCGCCGATGGAATGAAAACGACCGAACCCCGACCGTACATCCCTGCCCTCCGTCTAGGGGAATGGATTCGCCGGCCATTTATGGGTAAGCTACATGGGACTCTAACTGCTCGTGCTCTCCTTCTGGCGGCGGAAAAAGTACGACGTGCAATAACTTCGCCATACAGTCGGTAGGGGAAGCGCATCGGGGCTGGCACTTTAGTCCTAAAGGAATAAGAGCAAAGAGGGAGCACGGATTTTGTCAACGAATACAAGAAGCATACTAAGATATCCCGGGAGCAAGGCTCGATTTAGCAATTTCATCGCGAAAACCCTCGTGTTGAACACGCCGAAGCCGCGGCTATTTGTCGAGCCGTTTTGCGGGGGGGCCAGCGTCTCGATTGCACTTCTCGAAAACGAAGTGGTCGAGGATGTGGCTATTAATGATGTCGACTCGTTGATTGGTGCGCTGTGGTCGACAGTGTTTTCCAAGGCCGGGGCGAATTGGCTTGCGGCTCAGGTCCAGACTGTGCCTCTGACGATTGAGGAATGGAAGCGGCAGAAAGCCTTAACCCCCTCGAGCATTCGCGAGGCTGCACTCAAGTGTTTGTTTCTGAATCGCACCTCGTTCAACGGGATCCTTCACAAATCGGGACCCCTCGGAGGGTGGGGGCAACGGAACATCAAGATAGACGTGCGGTTCAACCGCGAAAGGCTGGCGGCCCGCATTCTCGAACTTTGCAAGCTGCGTGCCCATGTCACAGTGTGCAATGAAGCCTGGAGTCACTTCTGCATGCGTTTCGTCGAGGACCAGCGCGCGATCTTCTACCTGGACCCACCCTACTTCCATAAAGCCGAACAGCTCTATGGGCACATATTCGACGAGACTGAGCATGAACAATTGCGTGACTTCTTGCAGGATTGTCCACAGCCGTGGCTTCTGTCCTATGACGATGCTCAGGAGGTGCGTGATCTCTACGCGGAGGTCACTACAAAAGCACGCGTGATCGACAACTCGTATTCGACCCACCCTCTCGGAGGCTGCTCCTTCATCGGTCGCGAACTGGTCTACACAAACATGGCGAGGCTTCCCGCGGCCGCCAAACGCGATGCCGAGCATGTGGGCATGACGGTAAAGAAGGCCGGGCGCGCGCGCGCGAGTAGCGATAACGCATTGAGGTTCCCCATTTCTCTGTCGGCGTCCGAATCTGCGGCGACGCCCCAATAAGTCAAACGAACTCGGGAGGAGAGTTGTATGGCCAACGGATTCATCAACAAAGTGTTGCCCACTGGATTGCTACAGCTCTTGGGCGATTACGCAACCAATCACGTTGGCTATGTCTACTCGATAGGCTTTACCGACGCGCTAGTGCTGACCAACGACCGCTGGAAGGAGAGCGTAGGCGGCATTCCCCACAACAGCTTCCTAGTGGCTACTGCCTTTAACCCGGCCGATCCCGCGTCTACCAAGAGCGAATTCGACCGCGAAGTAGTCTTGCTCCGTGTGCTGGGCCCCGCAGCCCTGCCATCGGACGGCGAGATGATCCGCACTCGCATTGAGCACAACCAGCGCCGCGAGGACAAAGACAAATTCCCAACCGACCAGTCCGACGGCTACGACGCACTAACGCAAAGCGAGCTACAGTTCGCCGGACTCGAGTGCCGCATCCTAGGTACTTTCTACCTCGAAGATGGCCAGTTGAAGCTCGGAAGCGACCTGGAGAACTACTTCGCCTCCACACGCCTTCGCGTCTACAAGCCTCGCGCCGAGGCTCTCCAGCAGATCGTGAACCACATCAATCCCGAGAAGATTGCGGCGATGGAGGCCGATGCCAAGGCCGCTGGCTTCAAGAACACCCCGACGGCGATCACCATCGGCACCGTGCGCTACACATCCACGGCCCGTTTGCATCGTGGCCCGCAAGAGCCCAAGGTCAAGGTCATGATCCAACCATCGGATTTCTTGGCGCGACGCACAGCGGTACTAGGCATGACCCGCACGGGTAAGTCGAATACGGTGAAGACGACGGTGGCGTCGGTTGCCATGGCCGCCAAGCGAGACGGCATTAAGGTTGGCCAGATCATCTTCGACCTCAATGGCGAATACTCCAATGCCAACCACCAGGACGACGGCAGCTCCATTGCTGAGGTTTTCCAGAGCGACTGCGTGCGTTACCGCGCGATCGACACGCCGGGCTTCGAAGACCTGCGCACAAACTTCTACGAGCAGCCGGCTGAGGCGCTGAACTTGCTCTCGAAGCTGCTGGTCAACGACCCATTCCGCAACCAAACGGACCTGCAACAGTTTCTCGATAGCGGTCTCGAGGAGCCGGATCCGACGGACATGTCCAACCACAAACGCTGGGAGCAGCGGGTGGCTGTCTTCCAGGCGATCCTGCAATCCGCAGGCTTTCCGGCGCCTGCTGGCTTTGTGGTGAAGTTCCCAGCAAACTCCACCGTAGTGCAAGCCGTGGAAGCCGCCGGAGGTCCCAAGCCGACGGCTATTGGCAAGGGCATATATTCGTTGCCTGTGAAGGATGCCGCCGAGTGGTTCCAGTCTGCTCGCGCGCTAAATTATCAGCTTCGTGATCAGCAGAAGCAGGCAAATCAGCCGACGAAGGGCTTTGTCAATTCCTCAGGCAATCCGTGGGTGGACCCGATGATGGAGTCCTATTTGAACGTGCTTGCGCGCGCAAATGCCACTGGCACATCGATACGCGGGTTCAGAGCTTTGGTGCCCTGCAAGGACTACCATTCGGCCAAGCGCCAGGGCGATGTGGTCAAGGAGGTAGTAGGCCATCTCTGGAACGGCAAGATTGTGATCCTGGATCTGTCTGCAGGCCCGGTCGACGTGCGCACAGTACTCTCGCGCCGCATAGCGCAGCAGATCTTTGATACCTCGTTCCGCGTCTATAACTCTGGGAAGATGCCACAGAACATCGTCATCTATGTCGAGGAGGCGCACAACCTGATTGGCAAGAAGGAAGAACTAACCTCGACCTGGCCGCGGATCGCCAAGGAGGGTGCGAAGGCTCGCATTGCTTTTGTGTATGCGACCCAGGAACCGTCGTCAATTCACCCCAACATCCTGGCTAATACCGAAAACTGGTTTGTCACCCACCTCAACAACGACGACGAGCTCAAGGCGCTCGGCAAGTTCTATGACTTCGCCGACTTCTCGGCTTCGCTCAAGGTCTCACAGGACGTCGGTTTCGCACGTATCAAGACGCTATCGTCCCCATTTGTGATACCAACACAAATTGACCGTTTCACCCCCGCTCTGCTGCAAGCCGAGCTTGGCAAGCTCGCGGACATGCAGTCCGGCACGGGCAAGTGAGGAGGCAGCAATGCCCTACGATGGACAGCAAGCCGGTAAGCGCGGGCACGCGGACCTGATCAAGAACAAGGATGTCGCAGACTTCCTTGGCCAGTGCACCTACATAAAGGCACCTGGTCCGCAGGAGGGTGAGGCAATCGCTGACACCTACTTGGAAGCGGCCATGGCTGATAACCCGCCGGGATTCGTGGCGGCCTCTGACTCAAGCCCATTCTCGGACCCGATCTCCAAGCAGTTCCCTAGCACGCAGGTCGGCTATGTGAAGACGAGCCTGATCGGCTTTGATATGCATCGCTTTGACGGGCTCTACCAACAGCACAGCAATTTTGTGGATCCGCACGCGGTGGCCGCAATCCACAACGATGCACACACCATTGCTTTCACGCTGCCCGGCTCCAACCTCTGCTACAAGGGCACCGCCACCGTACAGGACGGTTTCCGTCTGGCTGTCTTCGAGCAATTTTCCGACAATCGCACCCGCATCGACACGGGTTTGAACATCGCCGAGATGTTGCTATTCCTCGAGGGCGGCAAGGTCAAGGTCAGCAAGTGTCCGCGTTGCGGCGCAGAACACTGCTTCATTTTCTCCAAGGGCGAAGAGAGGGTGACTTGTCCGGGCTGCCAGGGCGAAGTGTTCTTGACCGACGCCCTGCGGCTACACGAGCAAATTTCGGATCACGGCGACAATAGCGCTGCAATCACGCGCTTCATGAACGCCGCCGAGCATCTGCAAGTGGCTGTTCTTGTCAAGTTCATGGCGGACAAGAACCTCGAGATGCTTGCGGATAGCGCCATCATGCTCGATGGACCACTGGCACTCTTTGGCCAGCCAGCCAAGTTTCACGCGAGCCTGCAGTGGTTCTATAACGATGTGTTCGACAAATGCCGAGCGAAAGGACTGGCCTCGCCGGTGATCATGGGGCTACAGAAGGAAGGGCAGGTAATGGAGCACGCGCGTTCGCTTGCCCAATACTTGAAGCCCGGGACATTTTCCGTGGTCTCCGATGCCTACCGCGACAAATACATCAACGGTATTCCAGCCCTCACCGAGAATTTCGGGCACGAGACATACTACGGGCAGGACTTCATCTTCAAGACAGCAGCGGGGCAGATTTTTGACTTCTGCTTGGCTTATCCCCTGTCCGACAAGAAGGATCGCGCGAGTTTTGCAAAGAAGAAGGCTGAACCACAGCGGTATGCCGAGTGGCTCCCACGGGCTTTCAAGCTGATTGACCACTTACAATTCGACCTCTATCAGAGTGCGGTGGTGCCGATCGCACTAGCCCATCGGCATGCATCTATTAGTTTGAAGCCCGGTGGAACTATGCTCAAAGTCCTAGCGAAGAAGCACTTAGAAGGGAAGTAAGCGATACCTTAGCGGCGTGGTCGTTGGAGTGCTGGACCCAAGCAGTATGGCGCCTGATGTGCATGTCTAGCTTGCTCAAATACGTGCAGCTAGCGATTGCAAGAGCGCGGGCACCTGCGCACGGGTCGTGATTTGCAATTGAGCAATAAGGTCGAAGTTGACTCGACGCAAGTTGTAGTCACAGGCAATATCCCGCTGCAACCGACTTAACAAATGGTTAGCCATTTCCGCGTCGGCCATCGCTCGGTGCGCTCGACCACCCTTGGGCAGCTTCAGCATGTCCGCAAGTGTTGGCAGCTTGTGATTCGGTGCATGCGGGTAGATACGTCTTGCAGCAAGCATGGTGCATGCAAAGCGCTGTTCAGTAGCTGATCCCACATGCTCTAACTCGGCCTTCCAGAATCGGCGATCGAAGGACGCGTTATGCGCTATCACAGAGTGCTTTCCAACGAACATGGCTGCCTCTCGCATCACCTTTGAGGCTCGTGGCGCCGAAGAAATCATCTCATTGGTAATACCAGTCAGACGAACGACGTCAGCGGGGATATGTTTCCCAGCATTCATAAGACTTTGAAATCGATCGACAATTTGGCCGTTGCGTACAAGCAGCACGGCGATTTCAGTGGCTCTATCCCCACTAGTGGGGGATAAACCGGTTGTCTCAAAGTCTAGAATCGCGATTGTTTCCATCGCTACCTCCTTCTCTGAGGCGGATCGCCTCGGCGCTGCACTCGGGGTAATCTTTGTCCTACCCATCGTGGATAGGGCTTAGGAGTTAGGACTGTGAACCAAACGTAATAAGATTACATGACCGGCGGCGACAGGATCAATCATGCTCAGGTCATCCAAAAGACGGATTGTATGGCCGACTGCTCTATCATGTAGATTGACCCTTGCCGCGCAAGACTGAGACACTCACAAAAATAGCATGAGACAGCGGGTAGGCTTAGTCGTTTCGAGCCCGAAGACGACTCCATTGGTATCCGTCGCGAATAAGGTACCTATCGATCCTCGATCTCTATTGCGTTTGTCCAAAATCTAAAATTCTTAGCCCCCATGGAAAATACGAAAATAGGATCGTGCGGATGGTTCGGTACGATTGATGCGTTCCTAAATACGAAGGCGTCGTCTGAATGGCTCCAGCATCTTTGTGATCACCATCTGGCATGCATGAATTCGAGTGCCGACGAGAGCCAAGTGTTGGCATGGAAAAACAGCTACGTTGCATTGACTGCCGTATTGCAACAGGTGCTTTGTCATCGGCCAAGTGCTGGCGAATGGTCGATCATTTTCGAGTATGAATTGCCCCGTGAGCGTGGCCGGCGACCGGATGTGATCATCCTAACGAGAAGCGTAGTTCTGGTTCTCGAATTCAAAGATTTTGGCCAAGTCTTCGAGACTCATGTCGATCAGGTCCGGGCCTACGCGCGCGATTTGCGTCATTATCACGCCGCCTCCCATCACAACTTGGTCAAGCCAATACTGGTGCTTACGAAGGCCACGAATTTGCTCAATGAGCGCGATGACGCCACGGTGGTGGCGCCAGATCAGTTGTCAGCGGTGCTAGTTTGCTCCGCCGATATGTTGGGTCCAGCAATTGAACCACGCGCCTGGGTCCAGGCCGACTACGCACCTTTGCCCTCCCTTGTGAGCGCGGCTCGGAGGATCTTTGAGCATGAACCCTTGCCTCAAATTCGACGGGCCCAAAGCGCAGGAATCCCGGAAACAATTGCGACCCTGGTTGATATTGCAAAACAAGCGCAAGCCCGTGGCGAGCGGCACCTCGCATTGGTAACCGGAGTTCCGGGGGCAGGGAAGACCTTAGTTGGGTTGCAGTTTGTGTATGCGAACCATTTTCAGGACGCGGATGCTGAGCGCAGCGCGGTGTTCTTGTCGGGCAATGGTCCGCTGGTCAAAGTATTGCAGCATGCCCTGAAGAGTACGATATTCGTGCAGGACGTACATGGCTTTCTGAAACAATACGGAGGTCAAAATGGACGTGTGCCGGAGGAGCATATCTGGGTCTACGACGAGGCGCAGCGCGCCTGGGACGCGCAGCGAGTGAACGAAAAGCGTGGTCACGCTACTTCTGAGCCTGAGGACTTTCTTCGCATTGGGGAGCGGATGAATTCCTGGGCGTTCATGGTTGGGCTGATTGGTGAAGGGCAGGAGATCCATTTGGGGGAGGAAGCTGGCCTCACCCAGTGGAACCACGCCATTGCAAACATGAGTCAACCTTGGATTGTTCACTGCCCAAGCAAGGTGTCCCATCTGTTTGCGGCTGCGGGGCGCGTCGAGACCTCGGGCAATTTGGACCTTACCAACACATTGCGCTCACATTTGGCAGATGACGTGCAACTATGGGTCCGACATCTACTTGAAGGCGACTTAGCTGCAGCCGCCAGGGCGGCACAACGGGTGACTCGCGACGGATTTGACATCTACGTCACGCGCTCCCTCCAGATTGCTAAGGATTATGTCACCCAGCGCTATCTAGGCAATCAAGAGAAGCGTTATGGACTGATTGCATCGTCAAAGGCAAAAAATCTACCAGAATGGGATATCCAGAACGGTTACAACTTCACAAAGAATTTGCGAGAAGGGCAATGGTATAACGACCCGCCACATTCGCGCCTTTCGTGCTGCCAACTGCGTGATGTGGCGACAGAATTCGCCTGCCAAGGTCTGGAATTGGATTTTCCTATCGTTGGCTGGGGAAGCGACCTGCTTTGGAGGGGGGCGGCCTGGGCAAGTCCACCTCAACGTCGCTCGTCGGCTAGAGATCCGCACCAACTGCGGATCAACAGCTATCGAGTGTTGCTAACGCGTGGTAGAGACGGATTTATTGTTTTTGTTCCGCCGGAGTCCACTATGGATTCTACATACGAGGCTCTCGTGACCGCAGGATTGCGAGCACTAATAGAAGCGAATGGCGCTAAGCGACTTGACAGTGAGAACGATGGCGTGGCCGATGAGGTGCGAAGCCTAGGTTTGAGAGCGTGAAAGCCGGCAGGCATGGGTTCCGAGCTCATTCCCTTGCAACGCCGCCAATGGCTCTCCTATCTTCCACGTCAGGAAGCCCTCGCAAGCATCGGAAGGCCAAGACTTCGGCTTTGCTTACGACCGCCCGAATGATGCTTTGAGAGTTCGCTGCATTGTTCCGTACGGGGGGCATTGGAAACTGGCAGTGTCACCACAGCAATGGTTGACCAGGTTTGACAGCCTGAATCCATGCAAGCCGGACGAGCCACGAGGCGGTATCCTCTCGTCTTTCGCCTATGCATGCCTTTACGGGCGAGCCGCGGCGGGGGAGCCCTCGGGCTCGCCGGTCCTTGCATCCGGCCTGTCAACCCTGCTTCGTGCTCGCCCACCCGATTGACAGCGGACGGCGGGCCTCTTTCACCGATGCAAGGAGGTTCGCAATGCAACCCACTACCCCGGCTCCCCAAGAGCCCACTCTCGCCCAAAAGCAAGCCCAACTAGCCGAAAACCTGGCCAAAGCCGACCGCGCCCAGTTCCGCCGACGCGCCAAAGCCACCCCACTGCAACCCAGCAAAGCCGCGACCCTCGAGGACCACATCCTCGAAGCCAGCGACGACCTCCTGCGCGTCAGCGCCGGCCTCCAATCCGTCCTGACCATGCTGGACCTGCAGGCCGGCGATTCCCCCGATAGCATCGGCCTCCACGCCCTGCTTTCGCCGCTCAAACAGCAAATCGACCAAAATGCCGACCGCCTGCAGGCGCTTGTCTGACGAGGGACAGGCCCGCGCAATGCGGGCCTGAAAGCAAAACGGCGCGAGCCAACTGGCCTCGCGCCGTTCTGGTTCTGGCACCAAGGTAGCGCTGCAAGTTGATACTTCGGTGTCCCTCAAGATCCAGCCGCTGATCGCTGAGACCTACTCATGCAAACACATTTCAATTGCACCGGATCAGGTGGCGCTTTATCCCTTGTAGCCATACAAGCTTCCGGCCAGAAGGCGTGCACAGGCCCACGTTGCGATCAACCAGAGAATGGATTCCCACCCTCGGCCGGTGACCATCAGCCAACCGGCCCACAGGAAGCCGACGAGACCCAGCACCAAGGTGCAAATGATGCGAGCGAGTGCAATGCGCCAGCGCCAAGGCATCGGGGCGGGTTTCTTTTCATCGTTGTCGGTCATTGCGTCTCTCTGCGTGGATTGAATCCGCTGTTTTCGAGCACATTCACTTGCGCTGACACAATCACCCTATGTCGTTTTGTTCACTCTTTCGGTGCGCGCGGGCACGTTCCGGGGGCTTCAATACCACTAGCGACTTTAATGTCCGTCGATTGGACTCAACGCATCAAGCTCCTTAGGGCGGCTAAAACATCTCCGACGTTTCGGGGGCGGCACAGCGGGCGGGCCGGGCGGTGCCCGGCATAGCGTCGCCAGCGACCGGCGACTATCAACAGCTTGTGAGCGGCGACGGCCGGCTATCGGCGGCCAGCGTGCCGCGTGAACCCGACCTGCCCCGGCTTGCGGTTCGCCGCGAACCCATTCTCCGCCAGCGTTTCATCCGCGCTGTCATAGAACCTGCCGATCTTGTAGATCTCGCGCGCTTCCTTCCCGTTGGCCACGTCGCGGCCGAACTCGCGCGACATGCGCACGAGCTGCTCGATCTGCTCCAGGGTGCCCATCTTGCGGTCGCGGCGCTGGGTCCAGATGTTGTCCTCGATGCCGCAACGCACATGCAGGCCCATGGCGATCGCCATCATGTTCAGCGGCAGCACGTTGAGCATGGAAGTTTCCAGCGTCAGCACCGAGCCGTTGGGGCAGGCACGCACGAAGTTCGCCAGGTTGTAGAGGTTGGGCGCTTCAAAGCCGCCGCCAATGGCCACCCAGGTCAGGATCAGCGGCACATTGCAGGTGCCCTTGCGCATCATGCGCTCCACCGTTTCCAGCTGGGCGATGGTGGCGAGCTGGAAGTGGGTCTGGATGCCGTTGCTGCTGAGGCGGCGGATGTGTTCTTCCACCCATTCCGGCCCGGCGGGAATGGTCATCTCGCGATAGGCGCGGTAGTTCGCCGGCTCGGCAAGCGAGGTGCCGGCCACGTCGGCCGCGCACATCTGCTCGTGCTTGCCTCGATGCTGTGGCCGCCACGTAGGCCGGCGATCTCCGTCTTCACCTGCGCGGGCAGGTTCTCGTAGGCGAGCACCATGTTGGCCCACATGGTGTCGGCCCCGACTGCCGGGCCTTCCAGGCAGCGCAGCACGCAACCCATGGGCGGCGCTTCACACCGGGTCGCACCGGTATGGCCAGGCGTTTTCGTAGCGATCCGTTTGCGCCGCTATCCCGAGTAGTGGCGCAATACATTGACAGGTGGCGTGTCGTGTTAGTCATGGCGAACATCTTGAACGCGCAGGCCGAGAATCAAGCGCAACGTCTTGCGGAAAATTCCACGAATTTTGTGGACTATTCGCATGCCCAGCGAATTCACGTTCCGATATAGCTGAGAGGCTTCGCCTATATCGCTGTATTGACCTGAACCTGAACGCCCTGGAGAGCTGCCATGCCAGATTTTCGTTATGCCTTGCGGAACGGAGACAAGACGAGTACAGGCGGTGTGCTCATCGCCGCTGGAACAAACATGTCACATCACGGAGCGGTTGTCGGCGTCGAGGGTGACTATGCCACTTGCCCGGCATGCAAGAGCGGCGGACGCGTGATGAACGATTGCTATCCATCTTTTGATATCGGCGGAAAGCAGATTCTCGTGAGCGGCGCGCGGGTCTACTGCAAATGTGCAAGAAGACCAGTTGTCCTGCCGTCGCAAGCGGACTTCGCGATTGAAGTGAACAACACGGGAGCAGGCGCCGCAATGCCGATGCCAGAAGCCGTTACCGCATGGCCTCTCTTTCAGTGCAACAGCCCTCAGTACGACCAGCAAATTCAATTGCTGGACGAGGTGACATGCGAGCCGTTGACCAACCGGAAGTATCGGGTGACGGGACCCGTTGGGTATTTCGAAGGGCGTACAGATGGCGCTGGGTTCACCAGGCAGTTCGCCGCCGATGTCGCTGACATCGCGAAACTGGAAATCTTCGGAGAGGACGCCTGAGACATGCAACCAGTAAAGACCGCAAATGTTCAGCTGACGCCGATTGAGGATAGGAATCCGGTCAAGATCTATCTGCTCCGACCCCGTGGTACGCTTTATTGGGGCGGCGCAGGGCTTGACGGCCCCTATGTTCAGCCGCAACTCGCAGCATTCCGCAAGGCAGGCATGGCGTACTGCTTTGCAGGTTTGACGAATTCAGCGACTGCGGACATTCCGGAAGCCCTGAAGCCAGCTGGAACCATATTGGATGCGATTCGCTCCGGCATGAGCATCCGCTACCGTGATGACGGCGAGTGGACGATCACCAGTGGCATGGCCGCGGAGGCGCCACAATTCAACCTGATCGGATATAGCTACGGTTCCCTGCTGGCGGCGCAGACTGCGTGGTCCTATGCGCGCGCTGGCCATGTCATAGACCACCTCGTGCTGGTAGGCTCACCGATAGACAAGGATTTCTTGACTGACCTCCAACAGCACAAGAGCATACGAAAGGTTGTGATAGCCGATCTGACACGCTTTGGCGATCCCATCTATGCAGGCATGCCATGGGCTTACCTCGTAGCCTGCGCACCCTTGCTGGCCAGGCAAATGGTGGCGGGGCGAGGGGAGGGTCATTTCTACTATGCCCATGTCGTCGGCGACAGCGAGCAGCGATGGGCAACGCTGGCACAGCGGCTGGCATCAGAGGGATTGCGATGAGCGTCAAGCCGCTGCTTTTGCGCTGTGTCGATCTGGTGGCCGCGCTCCTGGCACTGGATGGAATCATTTACGCGGCGGCAATTCTGTTGACGCCGTTTCAGCGAGCCGACCTGTATACCGGTGCGCCCGTTGTGTATCTGGCTACTGCCCTGCTGGTGGCGGCGTTGCTGCTGCTCCTGGGATTGGTCATGCTAGTCATCGCGTGGATCAGGCGGCATACGTTTCGCAGGCGTTTGGCCGCGTCTTACATCGGTGGCGCGACGGTATTCGCACTCGGCCTCGCGCTTGGCCACGGTTGGATTGCATTTCGGCTTTCGTGACGGAGGATGGATATTTGTTTGATCCATCCGCATCGCCGTCGTCCCGATCGCTTCCGCCACCTTTGACATTCCCGCCGACTGAATCGGCGGGAAGCCGCCAAGCGGAAAGAGCGGTACGAACGCAATCCCTTGCTCCGCCAGTTCATCCACCAGCGCATCATCGCCACGCTGCACCAGGTTGTACTGGTTCTGCACGCAGGCAACCGGCGCAATCTTCTGCGCCTGCGCCACCTGCGCTGATGTCACGTTGCTCAGTCCGATGTGGCGGACCAGCCCTGCCTTTGCAGCTCGGCCAGCGCGGTGACTTTCCTTCTGCAGCTCGTGAGCGGCGACGGACGACTACCGGCAGCCAGCATGCCGCGTGAACCCGACCTGCCCCGGCTTGCGGTTCGCCGCGAACCCATTCTCCGCCAGCGTTTCATCCGCGCTGTCATAGAACCTGCCGATCTTGTAGATCTCGCGCGCTTCCTTCCCGTTGGCCACGTCGCGGCCGAACTCGCGCGACATGCGCACGAGCTGCTCGATCTGCTCCACGGTGCCCATCTTGCGGTCGCGGCGCTGGGTCCAGATGTTGTCCTCGATGCCGCAACGCACATGCAGGCCCATGGCGATGGCCATCATGTTCAGCGGCAGCACGTTGAGCATGGAGGTTTCCAGCGTCAGCACCGAGCCGTTGGGGCAGGCACGCACAAAGTTCGCCAGGTTGTAGAGGTTGGGCGCTTCAAAGCCGCCGCCAATGGCCACCCAGGTCAGGATCAGCGGCACATTACAGGTGCCCTTGCGCATCATGCGCTCCACCGTTTCCAGCTGGGCGATGGTGGCAAGCTGGAAGTGGGTCTGGATGCCATTGCTGCTGAGGCGGCGGATGTGTTCTTCCACCCATTCCGGCCCGGCGGGAATGGTCATCTCCCGATAGGCGCGGTAGTTCGCCGGCTCGGCCAGCGAGGTGCCGGCCACGTCGGCCGCGCACATCTGCTCGACCACGTTCATCTGGTTGGTGTTGATGGCGATCGTCACCTGGTCCGGCGTCGGCTTCAGCTCCGCCAGCATGTGGCGGGTATCG
Source organism: Cupriavidus taiwanensis (assembly GCF_900250115.1). NCBI lineage: Bacteria > Pseudomonadati > Pseudomonadota > Betaproteobacteria > Burkholderiales > Burkholderiaceae > Cupriavidus > Cupriavidus taiwanensis. The sequence continues at coordinate 19,779 of NZ_LT984803.1, forward strand.
TCCGACAGCCACCTGGCGACGTCGCCTTCGTTCTCGGGCGCAAACGAGATCGAGCCGCCCACCTGCAGGATCATGTCCGGCACGCGGGCGCGGATGCCGGCCAGCAGTTCGTTGAACTTGGACAAGCGCTTGGAGCCCTTGCCATCGGCTTCACGCACATGCACGTGCAGCACGGTGGCGCCGGCGTTGTAGCAGTCCACGGCCTTCTGGATCTGTGCCTCCATCGTCACCGGAATGTCTTCCGGAAAGTCGGCAGGCATCCATTCCGGACCGTAAGGCGCGGCGGTAATGACCAGCTTCTGCTGGTTCTCGGGGAACAGCGAACCGTCGATGAAATCCATCTTTGTCTCCTGCGGATAAGTGCTTCAGGCCAGTGCGGTTTCGGGGGTGCGGGCGCTGAGGTCGCGCTCGCCGATGCCAAAGGGCTTGTCGCCGATGATGCCGGCGCGCTCCATCTTGCGATGGCAGGGCGCGTAGTCCATCACCGCGTAGTGCTGGGTGCTGCGGTTGTCCCAGATGGCCATGCTGTTGGGCTTCCAGCGCCAGCGGACCTGGTACTCGGGGATGAACGCCTGCGACACCAGGTAACGCAGCAGGTCGGCGCCGCCCGGGTTGTAGTCCTGGCCGTAACGCACGTGTGCCGGGGTGTGGAAGTTGGTGAAGTGCGTGGTGAAGGCGTTGACGAACAGGACCTTTTCACCGGTCTCGGGGTGGATGCGCACCACCGGGTGTTCCGGGTCGGGGTACTGCTCCTTCAGCGCCAGGCGCCGTTCGATCGGCATGGCGGCGCCAAAGCTTGCCTCGATGCTGTGGCGGGCACGCAGGCCGGCGATCTGGGTCTTCACGTGCGCGGGCAGGTTCTCGTAGGCGAGCACCATGTTCGCCCACATGGTGTCGGCCCCGACTTCCGGGCCTTCCAGGCAGCGCAGCACGCAACCCATAGGCGGCGCTTCACGCCAGGTCGCATCGGTATGCCAGGCGTTCTCGTAGCGATCCATCGGCTGGTCCGGGCGCTTGTAGATCTGCACCAGGCCAGGATATTGCGGATGGCTGCCGGCGACCGGGTGATCTTCCAGCTGGCCGAAGCGCTCGGCAAACGCGACGTGCTCGGCGCGGGAAATGTCCTGGTCACGCAGGAACAGCACCTTGTGCTGCAGCAGCGCGGCGCGGATCTCGGCGAACAGGCCGTCATCGTGGATGGCATCGTTCAGGTCCACGTCGACCAGTTCAGCGCCAATGCTGGCGGTCAGTTGTTCTACGCGCATCGTCAGGCCTCCGTGCGGGAAATGATGGATGCCGGGCATGCCGCACTTGTCGGATGCGTCGGGCATGTCGAACACGCGATGTCGTGCCCTGCCGGGCGATGGGAAATGCTGGTTTGGTTCACGCTTTGTCTCCTGCCGTATCAGTGGGGTAAATCAACGCGTCTGGCGTTGGATGAAAATTACTGTTCGCGGCAGGGTGGAACTTTGCTTTACGTGCCAAACGCCTTGCGTCTAGTGCCAGGCCCAGCGTCAGGGCGGGTGCGATTTGATCGCCGTCAAATTTTTGGTGCGCACAGCAGCCCCCGCGCAACGCGAGCCTGAAAGCAAAACGGCGCGAGCCGACTGGTCTCGCACCGTTCTGGTTCTTTCATGTGAAGTGCCGCAAGCTGAAGCCTCAATACGCTCTCAAGGTCCAGCCGCTGATCGTTGCAAGGGACTCACGCAACCGCATGCCCGCGCATGGCTCCGCCAATCGCATCCAGCTCCGCAAGCACGGCATCCGTCAACACAATCTCCGCCGCCTTCAGGTTCTCCCTCAAATGCCCCACCGACGAAGTCCCCGGAATCAGCAGCACATTCGGCGCCCGGTGCAGCAACCAGGCCAGCGCCACCTGCATCGCCGTCGCCCCGATCCCTTCCGCTACCTTTGACAACGCCGCCGACTGAATCGGCGTGAACCCGCCAAGCGGAAAGAACGGCACGAACGCAATCCCCTGCTCCGCCAGTTCATCGACCAGCGCATCATCCCCGCGCTGCACCAGGTTGTACTGGTTCTGCACGCAGGCAACCGGCGCAATCTTCCGCGCCTGCGCCACCTGTGCCGATGTCACGTTGCTCAGTCCGATGTGGCGAACCAGCCCCTGCCTTTGCAGCTCGGCCAGCGCGGTGACTTCCCTTTCGATCGATCCTTCCATCGGCGCATGGACATCCCCCATGAGCCGCAGGTTGACGACATCCAGCACCTCCACGCCCAGGTTGCGCAGATTGTCATGGACCGCCTGCCGGATGGCCTCCGGCTCAAGCGCCGGCAGCCACGAGGCGTCTGCGCCGCGGCGGGCGCCTACCTTGGTGACGATCACCAGGTCATCCGGGTAAGGATGGAGAGCTTCGCGGATGAGCTGGTTGGTGATGTGCGGGCCGTAGAAATCACTTGTATCGATGTGGTTGACGCCGGACGCGACGGCTTCGCGCAGCACGGCGATGGCGGCGTCACGATCCTTCGGCGGACCGAATACGCCGGGCCCGGCGAGCTGCATGGCGCCGTAGCCCATGCGGTTTACGGTGCGGCCGGCAAGCGTGAAGGTGGTGGCGGGGCGGCGAGGTTGGTGCGTGGGGGACATGGCGCTCTCCTTGATTCGGTTTGGCTGAGGTGGCGCCAGTATGGTCAGCGTTGCAGTGTTTGATAATCCGGCCTAGATTGAATGGGCTGTTTCAAAATTTGAACACTGAGATGGAATTCAACGATCTGGCCGCGTTCGTGTCAGTGGCCCGCGCCGGGGGCTTTCGGGATGCGGCGCGGATCAGCGGCGTGTCGGCGTCAAGCCTCAGCATCGCCGTGCGCCGCCTGGAGTCGAAGCTGGGCCTGCGCCTGCTCAACCGCACCACGCGCAGCGTCGCCCCGACCGAAGCGGGGCTGCGCCTGCTCGAGCGGCTCACGCCCCTGTTCAGCGAGATGGAGTCCGCGCTGGACGTCCTGAACGCCTTCCGCGACAAGCCCTCCGGCACGCTAAAGCTGAACGTGCCATCGAGTGCCGCGTGGACGGTGTTGCCAGCCATCCTCCCGCCGTTCCTGGAGGCCTACCCCGACATCCGTGTAGAGCTCGTGGTCGAGGATGGATTCGTCGACGTGCTGGCCATCGGCTGCGACGCCGGCATTCGCTACGAAGAGCGGCTCGAGCAGGACATGGTCGCCATCCCGATCGGGCCGCGCGTGCAATGCTTCGCGACGGCGGCAACGCCTGGCTATCTCGACCGGCACGGCAGGCCGGAGCACCCGCGCGATTTGCTCTCCCACGTCTGCTTGCGCGGGCAGTTCGCCAGCGGGGCCACGCCGCCGTGGGTGTTCGAGCGGGATGGGGAGGAGTTGCGGCTGGATCCGCCGCACCGGTTGCTGATCCGGCCCGCCGCGTCGATCGACCTGGCGATCAGTACGGCACTGGCTGGCGTTGGGGTCATCCACATCTTCGAGGGCAAGCTGCGGCCGTATCTCGACAGCGGGGCGCTGGAGCCGGTTCTTGAGCCTTGGTGGCAGAAGTTCTCAGGGCCGTTTCTTTACTATCCGGGGCGAAGGCATCTGCCGGCGCCGTTGCGGGCGTTCGTGGATTTCTTGAAGGCACTGGGGCCAGCGGATTGAGCGCGCCAACGGGCACGTCGGTCGCCATCGAGCTGGTCAAGTCGATGCCTCAATATTCCCGCAGGACCCAACTGCTGATCGCCGCAAAGTACTCGCGCAACCAGGCATTGAAGCGAAGGTACAAGGGCGTTCCGGCTCCCACGCCGAATGTCTGGCTGAACCCGGCCTTCCCCGCAATTCCCACGGCTCGCCGCACGTGGAAATCGCTGGTCACCACCACAATTGCCTTACCCGCATCAACGCCCTGCCCCTCCAGCAGGCGGCGGCTGAACACCAGGTTCTCCTCGGTACTCGTACTTCGCCCTTCGCGAATCACCCTGTCCGCCGCTACCCCACGCGCTACAAGGTAGTCGGCCATGATGTCCGCCTCGACACACCGCAGCCCGAAGTCCTGTCCGCCGCTCACAACCACCTTGGCCTCCGGCCATCGCTGCGCCTGCATCAACCCCTGATCCAGCCGCGCAATCAACGTCGGCGACGCCTCGCAGTTAGGCGTGCCTGACCCGAGAATGACGATCGCCTTCACCGATGTCCCAGCCGGCACGGAGACGCCCATGCCGCTGCGGATGCCATAAAAGAACATCGCGACAGTGGCCAGCCATGCGGCAAACGCAATCCATCCCGCGCGCCAAAGCAGCTGTCGCCGGGGATCGGCCTTCCGCCATCGTGCCACGCCATCCCAACACAGGGCGAGCAACAGGAAGGCGATACCAATAGACCCGGGCAACACAATGCCGAAGTTGAATAACCCCATGCGCATCAGTGCGACGGCGTCGCCAAGCAGGATGGCGCCAACCAGCGCCAGGGCAAGGCGGATCCAGCGTGCGCTTCGTTTCGCTGCGAGGTTCTTCAGATAATTGATTGGCAGATTATCGAACGGCATATTCATGCATCCGGGGTTGCCATAGTACGAATTTATGCCCTCCAACAAAACAGATATTGGGCGGTATTGACGATGCGCAACAGACTACGGACCCAGACCACTACGTCATGCGGCCGACGTCATGAACAAATGGAGGAGGACACCGTGCTACCAGATTATATTTCCCATATCCAGCGGAAATGAGCCACGCACTTCGTGGCTGGATACCAGATGCACGCAGCGCTTGACCAGGTCCGGCCCGGGAATGCGCAGCCAGCGCTTTTGCGCCCAGGCGCCATGACCGGAGACCATCGTTTCCATCATGCTCTGCGCGATGCCGGCGGAGGCCACGGTATCGAACAGTCCCAGGAAATCGATCTGCACCGGGATGCCGCACAGGCTGAGCTTCTCGCCGTTGGCATCACAGGCATCGCGCAGCCAATTGCAGAATCCACGCGCTTATGTGGCACCGCGCGAGAAGCCAAATACGTGCAGGCGGATGCGTTTGATGATCGGCCTTCGGCCTTTAGGCAGGTCGCCCAGTGCTTTGGCGAGCACTGCCTTGCGCTCGTTCAGCACACGGCGGCGGCCCTTCGTATTGACCTCGCGCCAGTTGGTGCGCGCCACGGCCATCAACGAAGAGAGCGGGCCAACGCCTGCGCGCAGGTTGCGGTCGAGCTCCCCTTGGCGCGGTATTTGCCGTTTCGCTCGCGTTCGATGGCCGTGCTGCCGCCTAGGTATGGAATCTGGATCTCCGGGGCGTTGAGGTCAGCACTCATCTGGCGGACGCAGTCGCGGTCTGCTGTTCGCTGGGCGAGATTTTGACCATGGAAGTGAGCGTGCAAGTGGTTGTGCATTTGTAGGAGGGCCCAGTTAATCCGAGCCTCCCCACCCCACCCGGCGGCCGCACCTGCGACTGCCTGAATGCCTATGCCCAAATCGCCGATTTCCTTATAGAACGGCGTACCGACACCCGCGGCGCAGCTTCGAAAGCGATATCCGGCCCTACACGCTGGCGACAGGAGAGCCAGCGGCAGCTGCTTTCAGCAGGCATTCAAGGCACGCCTTCTGCGGAAATACCGGCAACGGATAGGGCGTATCCACCGGCCCCTCGAACTTGCGCTGCGCGGCCTTGTAGGTGATCGGCCCCGGGCATTCGACGTTGATGTTGTCGCCCTCCAGAGTGATTGAGGCACCGCCAGCCGTGGCCAGGCGAATACGTTTCGCCGACGCAAAATCGACGTTCATGTTGGCGGAAACGATGACCAGGTCTTCGCGGGCCGCAAGCTTCAGCACGTCGTGCTGGGCCTGGAGATCGATGTCTTCCTGCCCGGCGGTCACTTGTAGCCCGAGGTTGCCTTCGCCGGCGGCGGACAGCCCGGCCGCGATGCCGGTCGCCTGACCTGCATGCACGCGCGCCTGGCCTGCCACGGCGATGCTGTGGTCCTGCCCGCTGAGCAGCGCCACGCTCTCGCCGTTGGCCAGCTGCAGGTCCTGGCCCGCCACTACGGCAATCCCCGCGCGGCCGCTCAGGTGGACCATGGGTCCGGCCTGGTATGGGACCTTGCCGGCTGTGGTGGCGGTGTTGCCAGCGGCGGCATCCGCAAGCGCGGCATGGAAGTCCTGGCCGTCGACCATGCCGGCGGCTGCCTTGACCTGTTTGGGCAGCGCTGCTTGGTCGTCGTCGGCGACGCTCGGCGGTGGAACCTGGTGCACGGCCGCGGCCTCGCCCAGCGTGCGGGTGAGATCGCTGGCCTGCCGCAGCAGCGCGACGCCGGCAGCGTTGTCTCCGGTGGGTAGTGCAGGGCCGGTGACGGCATCGCGGTAGGTGGTCAGCAGCAGTCCGGCACGAGCGCGCACGGCCGCGTAGCCATCGGGACGCAGTTCGAACCCCTGGCCGCGGAAGCTGCCGCGGCGGTTGTCCTGCTGGTGCACCAGGTGGCCGAGATTGAGCTGGGTCGCGGCTTGCGTGGTGGCAAGCTGCGCGCGCAACTGGTTGTCGCTGTCGTCCAGCACCAGCTGGTTGTGGCCTGTGCCACCGTGCTCCTGGCTTTTGAAGCCGGTCAGCGCCGCCGCGTTGCGGTGTCCTTGCGCGTCCGGGCTCATGCCGTGCCATGGCGGACTGTTGCCCGCCGCCAGGTTGGCGTGTGCGCTGGCGCGGTTGTCGCTGCCTTGCGCATACAGGCCGTGGGCATCATAGGGTTGCGGGAACGTCGTTGCGGCGATTGTCCGGCCGCCTGGCGTCGGCGCGATGCCGGCCTCGCCATGTCCGTGGTACACCGCAGCCAGCACAAAGGGCTGGTCGATATCGTCGTCGGTGAACTTGACCAGCACCTCCTGGCCGATGCGCGGCAGCCACTGCCAGCCCTTGCCGGCGCCGGCCTGGCGCTGCGCCACGCGGATCCAGCGGCTGCTGCGGTCGTCGGCGCGCTCGCCGCGCTGCCAGTGGAACCGCACCCGGACATGACCTTTTGGGCTGACGTGATGCTCGGCGTTGCCGTCGGGCACGGTCTGGCCGTCGGGCCCGACGACGATGGCGCTGTGTACACCCAGTGGTACCGGACGGCTGTACAGGCGCGGGCAGTCCGCGCCGAGGGCGAGCGCGCGCCACGGCCGGCGCGCGTCGAAAGCGCGGAAAAGCGCGCCATATCCGTGTTCGCGGGCCGCCGCAAGCAGGTGCGGTGGCGCAGCGTTGCGGGCTGGCATGGGGGGCGCTCCAAGCGAGCCTTGGATCTCGGCCATCGATTCCGGCGCGCGGGGGCGTTGTCGAGGACCAGGGCAGCGTCCGGCGCTCCGAGGCGCTTCGATAGTTCGGCGCGGGTGTCGCGCCCCAGGTTGTTGAAGCCGCAGTGTTCAACGGCGTCGAGCAGCAGTGGGTAGCCGTCGGCAGCGCTTTCCAGCGGCGGCAAGTGGGGGCAGAGCCAACGATAACTCGCCCGTCGCGGCCGCAAGCACCTCTTTGCGTGTAACGGCGCGCTTCAGCCGACTGCCGCGATCCTTCGCAAAGCTGCGGGCACGTGCCTGACGCCGACATCCGGCATGGCTGGACAAAGTCGCCGCCGCCGCCTACCAAAGCTTGTTCCGCGATTTTCCCGCATGCTGGTCCCTCACGAAGAGGAACAACTTTAAGGTTAGCCCTATGGAGGCCCGAACCGAGGTTGGTTAAACCTCGGTATCAGATCGTTCAATCTGAAGCCACCATGCCTGACATTCGTTACGCACTTCGAAATGGGGATAAGACCAGTTCGAACGGGACACTTATCGCTACTGGCCAGAGCATGTTTCATCATGACGTAACGGTGGGTGTCGAAGGCGACTACGCAACCTGTCCCGCTTGCAAGGCAGGTGGGCCCGTCATGAACGATTGCCATCCTTCGTTCGACATACAGGGGAAGCAGATCCTGGTAAGTGGTGCCCGCGTCTATTGCAGGTGCGTTGCACGACCGGTGGTCATTCCTTCGCAATCCGACTTTAGTATCGAAGTGCAAACGGCCGGTCCTCACACATTGTCGCTATGCTCAAAAGGACTGGGCTATGGCGACGATGAAGTGGCCAGCGACATGCGGGTCATTGAGCAATACTACGAGCTTGTTGATGCCGATACAGACAAGCCGGAGTATGGCTACCGATATGACCTGTACATTAAGGATCAACCGGTTACGCGGAATGCCGAACTTCGCGAGACGTCTGCAGCCGTGCGCGGCGATGTCGAGGAGCACATCGTCCTATGGCTGGACAAGCCGACTGAAGGACGAGCATGACGGATTCCACCAAGCTCACTTCGGAAGAGCGCTTGCTGGCTGCCATCGCCTATGGCGAATCCTCAACGCTGGATCAATACGAAGAGATGGCGGCGCTGGCAAGCGTTATGGTTCGTCAGATGAAGGCACGCGGCTATTCATCTATTGATGCCTTCACATCGAAGGATAAGCACTTCTCCTTTGTACGAACAGACGGTAACGCACGCTACGCCAGGTTGATGAAGGCCGCTGAAAGCGACGTCGAACGGAGCGCGCCCATGTCAGATGCGGTGAGGGCAGCAAGGAATGCCCTTGCAGGAGGCGTGGACCATTCGAACGGGGCGTACTTTTGGGATGGGGCGGACATCAGGTCCAATTACAAGCATCATGCGAAGGTAAGGTCTGGCATCCACTTCACAGATCCGGCGCACAACATCTACGGAATCAGCGGGTCAGAGAGGACGAAGATTCTGTATAGAACCGTCCGAAAGAGGGTCAATGGAGAATTCAAGACGGTAAGGGAGGAGGTTGGGCGCTATTCTTGGGTCTATGAGTCTACGGCGGCTGTGGGAGGGACGATCTTTTGGCGATATGGCCAAGACTGGATGACCGTTACACGCGCGAAGGAGTACAAATGACGCGAACCGTTCTCGTAGCTTCGCTGCTTGCGCTTTCCGTTACCGCTCACGCCGAGCAACTGCCGGCGGCCATTATCGACAGTTGCCTGCTCTTCGACAGCCCGTCGGACGCATCGGTCTCAGTCACCCAGATTGAGGGAAATGCGGATCTTATAGACGACGTTACTGTACCCGGTTATCAGTTGTTCATCCCCGGTGGGGCAAACAACAAGCTCCCGGTTGGCTACGCTAGCAGCAAGCGCGGTAGCAACGACTTCATCTTCGTCGGAGCGCGCCGCGGGTATATCAGACGTGCGGTCGCTCTTGGAAAGCACCGACCCGCGAGAGTCGAGCAACCGATGCTGGCTGCCTACGCTGTGCTGAGCCAGCACGGGCGACGATACGTGTGCTTAATGGAAAGCAACCGAAGCGGAAGCGCCGCCTTTGTACGGTCAGCCTACGTGGGACGGATCCCGTCGTCGCAAGGTGCGAAGTTGAAGCTGTATTACAAGGTGGCTGATGTGAAGCCATCACAAGCCAAGTCAATCGGAAACACGGGTAAATGAAGTTCTGGCCTGGAATCCGCAATTCGGCGTTGCCGATGTCGTCTGGTGCTCGGGTCTGTCAGAAATTTTGTGTTTAGGCCATGACATGTCGCCAAGGAGCATGTATGCCACGCAGAACCAAGACGAGCCAGGCCGCCGACCGTGAGCTGCCGACCATCCCAGACCATTTCGTCAAGGGCCCGATGACTGCCGAGGCGGTTCAGGACGCTTCGATGGCGTTCGCCCTGATCGAACGCGCCCTGGGCGCTGAGCTCGGCCATCACCTGGGCTACGCGGCTGGCGCCGAGCGCCCGGCCGGCACGGACAACCAGCGCAATGGCAAGAACGCCAAGACCCTTCTGACCGCCGACGGCCCCCTGCGGGTAGACATCCCGCGCGACCGCGACGGCAGTTTCGATCCAATTCTGATCCGGATCGATTGGTCCGTTCTCCGCAACCAGCCCCAGCAATCGAAGGAACGAAAGTGAAAGGATGGACAATAGTTGCGATGATGGCCCTGGCCTGTTCGGGATGCCTTCATTCGCCGCCGAACTACCCAGGCGCCGGCGGTAACAATATTGATCCGGCCGACTACGCTAGCGTTGCTTGCCCCGACCTGAGTGGCCGATATGAGGGCAGAGGCGAACTCTTGGATGGGGACGCCACGGCTCAAGGATGGGCCAAGACTATGCGCATTGATTATGTCTTTCCATTTGCTAGTAGCGCAGAGGCGATGACATTTATGAGCGCAGAAAGATCGGATCGAAGCCGTACCTCGTATCCAAAATACGGAAAAGTGACGAGGATTGCAGAGCGGTCATTCCAGGTCAGCGTGATCTATGAGAATGGGAAACGCGCATCCCGCGCCCTCTTGTTTGAAGAAAAAGGCAGATTCGTATGCACTGGTTCCCATGGAAAGATCATATGGGGCGGAGCTAGCAAAGGTGGCAGATCAGAATTCGGACCGAATACCACGGATTCGATGGCAATGCTCTACCTAGATGACCAAGGAAATCTGGTTTCCGAAGATTCGATGCAGATTCACATGAGCCTGCAGCTTGGCGGAATTCCCACTGGCACGGCCAAGCACTTTTCAAAATATCGATTCAAACGGGTACCTGAGTGAAATCGCCATTCCCGCACCACATTCGGCGCTATGGACTTGCTGCTGGCTATTGCGTGGCGCTTTCCGCCTGCGCCCCCATGATTGCGACGGTCCCATCGACGATCGAGGTCACCCAACCAAACGTAGCCGCCCGACGCATCCAGATCCTGATCGCTACAACCGTCCACCTGGACACGGGCTATTCCCGCACGCTGCCCGAGAGGTCTGTCTGGTCGAGGATTGGTCGTGTTCCCTAGGGCGACATTTACCGGCCCATCGGCACCATTTTCACGATCGAGGGCCGTCAGGTCCACGAGGCCTACCTGGTCATCCGCGACAAGACCCTGGTGGGCTTCTATTTGCCCGGGGAGCAGAACTATTCCCCGCTTTCCACTGCTGTACCTTTGGACTTGGGAGAAATCGAATGAAACGGGTTACGCGCATGCTGATCGCCGGACTGGCGGTATCGTCGCTGCTGGCTGGATGTGCTTCGGGTGTGAAACACGCCGACATGGCAGCGTCGATACCGACGCTGAAGCCGAACGAGGGTCGGGTCTACTTCCTGCGCTCGGCGTCGATGTTCGGCGCCGCGATCCAGCCGGATCTGCGTCTTAATAATCAGGTAGTGGGCGAGTCCAAGTCCGGCGGCTTTTTCTTTGTGGACCGCCCTGCCGGCAAGTATGTAGCCTCCGCTGCGACCGAAACCGAGAAGACGCTGAGCTTCGTGCTGGATGCTGGCGAGACGAAGTACGTGCGCAGCTCACCGTCGATGGGGCTGATGGTGGGCCGCGTCGTGCTGGAATTGGAAACGCCGGAAAAAGCGCAGGCCGAACTTGCTTCGCTGAGCTACACCGGCGACGCGGTCAAGGCGCCGGCGAAGTAAGCGCCGTAACGGCCCTGCGGGGGTGTCCTGGTAAGACACCAGGCCGGGCTGTCGGCGCCACCCGTCGCGTTGCCGGTACCAGACTGCAGCCTCACGTCAAACAAGCCGCATTCACCACCCCCACCGCCAGCGAAATCACCCCCATCACCGCCCCCACTCCCCGGTTATCACTCGAAATCGCCTCGCTGACACCCCCCAGCGCCCGCGCCGCCACCAGGTAAGCCAGCACCTGCACCGCGAACGCCCCGAACGCCCACAGCAAGAACATCGCAAACGTCGCGTTATGCTGAATGCTCGACGACAGCGTCAGCGAGAACCCCAGCACCGCCCCGCCCAGCGACAGCGCCGCGGCGACGTTACCCTCGCGGATCAGCTGGAATTCCCGATGCGGCGTCACCCGCGCATAGACAAGCAGGAACAGCACCAGCAGGCCAAGGCCGGTGACGATGTAGATCAGGTAGGCAAGCGCCGGGTGCATGGTGTTGACCATTGGATGTGCTCGTTGTCAGGGTTCAGGGAGGTGACGAAGACAGGGCAAACGGCAGGCTGCAGTCAGCCGCCGCCGGAGCGACCGGAGCTGCCGAAGCGGCTGGTGAAGCCGCCGCGCGATACCACCGGTGCGCGCGACACGGCTGCGGAGCGCATGGTCAGGCCCATGGAGCGTCCGCCGCCGAGCGAACTGCGGCGTACCGTGGCTTCTTCCACCATGGCTGCGTGCGGGGTGGCGTTGGTGAAGGATTGCGTGGGCGTGCCGTTGCGGTCGTAGGCGTGCATGGGGCGCAGCGGGCCGGACGACATGTCGCGCTGGGTCTGGGTGCCGTTGGGGTGGTAGACGGTGCCGCTGGCGGTGTAGTACGGGCCGTACCAGCGCGCGTAGTACGCGCTGCTGCTGTGCGTGGGACCCACGCCGGCGGCTTCGCTGGCGGGGGTGTTGAGGCTCGAGCTGTAGATGGTGCTGGGGTCATCGAGCGGCACGCTCTCGCAGTCGTTGGGCGTGTTCCAGTCGGCCTCGCAGTCTTCCAGCGTGGCGTAGCTGGCGCGGCGCACGGTGACGCCGGGATCGTCGTCGGCGTCGTCGCTGCAGGAGCCGAGCACGGCCACGCCGGCGACCACGGCGCACGCGCCGACGATCCACAGCGCGGGCGAGCCGCCCTGCTTCTTGTGTTGGGCCTGCCAGGCGGCGATGCGCGGCGACGGGCCGTCGGAGCCGCCCCTGCCGGGCTGATACGGGCTGCCGTACTTGGAGCGCTTGGTGCCCTTCTTCTTGTTGGCCATGGCTACGCGTTGGTGAAGTAGTGGGGGACGAAGAAGCTGGTGTTCTTGGCGATGGGCCCGGATTCTTCGCGCACGCACAGGCCGCTGGGCACGTCGTCGACGATCCAGACGCCGAGCGTGGTGTAGCGGCCGTCAAAGCGCCGCGCCGGTTCGTAGGCCTGGTAGATGAAGCCTTCCTCGCCATACTCGCCGGGGTTGTGAACGCGGTCGCCTTCCGGGGTGACCAGCGTCACGCTTTCGCCTTCGCGCGACAGGAAGGGTTTCTTCGCGTGTGGCTTGCCGGCGAAGTGGCCTGGATCGAAGCTGGCTTCGATCAGGTTCGGGTGTCCCGGGAACAGCTCCCACAGGATCGGCAGGATGGCCTTGTTGGACAGCAATGCCTTCCATGGCGGCTCGACCCAGCGCACGGGGCTGTGCGCGAGCTGGTCGCGGTAGTCGGAGGTGGCCATCCATTCCCACGGGTAGAGCTTGAACACGACTTCCATCGGCACGTTGTCGGCATCGTAGAAGTTGCCGCGGCCGTCGGTGCCGATCTCCTGCAGGTCGACCAGCTTGACCGGCCAGCCGGCCTGCAGCGCGGTGTCCATCAGGTACTCGGTGTTGCAGATGTCTTCCTGGCTGTCGAACATGCACGCCAGGTGCAGCAGGCTGGCGTTGCGGTAGTGGTTGCGCAGCCACTGCCAGCGCGCCACCAGTGCGTCGTGCAGGCTGTTGAACTGGTCGGCCTGCGGTTGCACGGCGTCTTTCCAGTACCACTGCGCCACCGCGGATTCGATCAGCGAGGTCGGGGTGTCGGCGTTGAACTCGTATAGCTTCGGCACGCCGTGCGGGTCCAGCGTCATGTCGAAGCGGCCGAACAGCGTGGGCTCGTCGCGGTCCCACGAGGTGCGGATCAGTTGCGCGAAGTCCTGGCCGATGGCCAGGCGCGCGAACAGGTCGTGGTCGATCACGTGCTGCACGGCTTCCAGGCAGCGCTGGTTCAGGTCGTACGCGGCGGCATAGAGCGTTTCCACCTCCTGCTTGCTGAACGAGTAGGCGGCGTCTTCGCGCCAGTAGAAGAAGGTGTGGTCATCGACTTCGCGCGGGACGTTGAACTCGTCCAGCGAATGGAAGTGGAAGCCTACCTTCTCGAGTTCGCGCGGCCAGTTGCGGCGCGGGATTTGCGGGATGCGTTGCATCAGCAGGCAAGGGGCAGGAGAGCGGCATCGGGCCGGACCTTGGCGCCGTCCAGCAGGAAGTCGGTGAAGGCGAGCGAGGTGGCGCCGGGCCGCGGCAGCCAGTCGGTGAATGCCACGCTGAGCGGCGCCCACCAGTGGGCGGCATCGGCCAGCACGGGGCCGAAGTCCAGCGCCTCGGATTCCACCACGCCGCGCGACGGATTGGCCAGCATCCACTGCATGCCGGCGGCCAGGCTCGATGCCACCTGCAGGCTGGTGGCGGTGTTGTACGGCGCCAGCGCGCGCGCGCGTTGCACCGACAGGCGCGAGCCATGCCAGACCGCGCCGTGCCGGCCGCTCATCAGCAGCACGCCGAGTTCATCTTCGCCGCACCGGATCTCGTCGCGCAGGATGCGTTCGCCGCGCACGCGCGGGGCGGCGCGGTCGTCGAGCCATTGCATCGAGGCCTGCGTGGCGGCGGTGGGGCGGTAGGCGTAGTAAACGGTGGGGCGATACAGCGGCTGGCCGGCGCGGGTGTCGGTCAGGTACTCGGCGATCGAGATCGATTCGTTGTGGGTGATCAGGTAGGCGTCGAAGGGGCCATGCACCGGCGACCACGAGCGCACGCGCGTGCGGTGGCCTGGCCGTTCCAGTGCGATCGCCGCGCCGCTGCCGTAGCCGTGGCGATAGCCGTCGGGCGGCAGCGCCGGCTCATGGCTGCCCCAGCCGAGTTCGGCATCCTGCAGGCATTCGGTGATAAAGCCTTCGGCGGACCACGTATTGGCGAACTCGCCGTCGCGCGGATAGCCGGGGGCCTGCTGGCTGTCGTATTCGGCCACCTGCACGACGCGTATATCCAGCGCGCGTGCCAGCGCGGCCCACCCGGCGCGGTCCCGGGGCTCCGGCGGATGCATTCCCGCCTTGCCGGCCAGTGCCATCAGCGCGGCCTTGACCAGCACCGAAACCAGTCCGGGATTGGCGCCATGCGCCACCAGCGCGGTCGGCTGGGTCTCGCGGCCGCGGGCGAAGGCCAGCATCTCGTGGCGCAGCGCGTAGTTGCTCAGGTGCGAGGCCTGCGCATCGGCTTCATAGTTCCACGGTTCGATGCCGGCATCGACATAGAACGCGCCATGCGCCTGCGCCAGCGCGATCAGGTCGCGGCTGCAGACGGACGGGGCCAGGTTCAGCAGGAAGGCGCCGGGACCCAACAGCGGCGCCAG
Organism: Cupriavidus taiwanensis; assembly: GCF_900250115.1. Lineage (NCBI taxonomy): Bacteria > Pseudomonadati > Pseudomonadota > Betaproteobacteria > Burkholderiales > Burkholderiaceae > Cupriavidus > Cupriavidus taiwanensis. Next base: position 34,801 of record NZ_LT984803.1, read on the forward strand.
CGTGGCTTCGAAATTGGCCGCGGTGATAGCGGCGTGGATGGCGTGCAGCCGGTGCCTGGTGATCAGCGCCTGGCGGGCGTGGTCCAGCACGCGGTCGACCACGGTGATCGCCGCCCGCGGCCAGGCTCGCTCCAGCAACGGCAGCACGGCCTGGCCGACGCAGCCAAAACCGACGATAACGATGTGTTCGATCACGCAGACCCTTCCGCCCGTAACGCGGCAAGGTGGCCCCCGCGCGCGGACGCGGCCGCGCCGGCGCAGGACCGCCCTCGCCTGGTTTTATCAATTCTGATCAGAATCGCTAAATCTAGCGAAGGGCAATACTATCGCCGCGCGCGGCGGCTGCCAACTGCCGCAAGGGTATGCGGCCTGACTGTCAGCGCAACAGGCGCCAGGCCAGCCGGGCCGCCACGCGCGCGCCCAGCTGGTCGCGATCGTACTGGGGGTTGTACTCGGCGAGGTCGGCGACGCGCAGCTTGCCGCTGCGGCGGACCAGCCGGGCCACTTCCTCAACCACCGGCAACGGCACGCCGTAGGCGGCGGGCGCCGACACGCCGGGCATCACCGCGCCCGGCAGCGCGTCGAGGTCGATGGTCAGGTACACATGGTCGGCGGCATCGATGCGGGCCGACAGCTCGGCCAGGCGCGCGGCGAGGTCGCGTTCCTGCATGTCGACGTCTTCGACATAGCAGACGCCCAGCGCCTCGGCGCGACTGAACAGCGCCGGCGTATTGCTGAGGCGGCTGACACCCAGGCAGACATAGTCGAACGGCTGGCCGCGTTCGGCACAGGCGTGGGCGATCTGGTCGAAGGGCGTGCCGGAACTGGCGGGCCGGCTGGTGCGCAGGTCGAAGTGGGCGTCGATATTGACGATCAGCACGCGCCCGCCATCATGCTGCGCATCGAGGTGCGCACGCAGGCCCTGCCACGTGCCCCATGCCACCTCATGGCCGCCGCCCAGCACCAGCGGAACGCCGCCGCGCGCCAGCACCGCGTGCACGGCCCCTGCCAGCGCCTGCTGCGCCGATTCGAGCTCGCCGTCGTCGCAGTCGACATTGCCGGCGTCATACAGCACCGGCAGGCCGTGCGCCGGCACGTTGGCCAGCGCCTGGCGGATGGCGTCGGGGCCCTGGGCCGCGCCGGGGCGGCCCTGGTTGCGCAGCACGCCGGCATCGCAGCGGAAGCCGAGCAACACCGGCGCGTGGTCCAGCGGTGCGGTTTCCGCGCTATCCAGCGCCTGCACGATGCGGAACAGCCGCGTGGTGTCGCCTTGCTCGCCGTGGTCGACACGGCCTTGCCAGGGGTTCTGTGCCACTGCCATCCTCACGCCCGCGTCAGCACGGCCTGCAGGAAGCCGCGCGTGCGTTCCTGCGTCGGCGCCGAGAAGATCACCGACGGCGGGCCGGCCTCGATGATGCCGCCGCCATCCATGACGACCACCACGTCGGCCACCTCGCGGGCAAAGCCCATTTCATGGGTGACCACGACCATGGTCATGCCTTCGGCGGCCAGCACCTTCATCACCTGCAGCACTTCGCCCACCAGCTCGGGGTCCAGCGCCGAGGTCGGCTCGTCGAACAGCATCACGCGCGGCTCCATGGCCAGCGCGCGCGCAATCGCCACGCGCTGCTTCTGGCCGCCGGACAGGCTGGCCGGCATGGCATGGGCCTTGTGCGCCAGGCCGACTTTCTCGAGCAGGCTCATTGCCTTGCGCTCGGCGTCATCGCGCGAGATGCCGCGCAGCATGCGCGGCCCGACCGTGACGTTGTGCAGCACTGACAGGTGCGGGAACAGGTTGAATGACTGGAACACCATGCCCACCTCGGTGCGCAGCTGGTTCAGCCCCTGCTCGTCGATCAGCTGGCCGTCGCTCACCAGGCGCTTGCCGACGATGTCGATGGTGCCCGCCTCGGGCTGCTCCAGGCCGTTGCAGCAGCGCAGGAAGGTGCTCTTGCCCGAGCCGCTGGGCCCGATCACCACCACCACCTGCGACGGCTCCACGTCGAAGTCGATGCCGCGCAGCACCGTGTGGCTGCCGAACGATTTGCCCAGGTTGCGGATCCGGATGATTGCGGAATCGCTCATTGCACCATGCCTCCCATGCGCAGCCGTTGTTCGGCGCGGCGCAGGATCAGCCCGGCCGCGCTCGTCAGGATCAGATACACCAGCGCGATCGCCAGGTAGACCTCAAGCGAGCGGTACGACACGCTGATGATCTTCTGGCCTTCGTGCATCAGGTCGGCGATGGTCAGCAGCGACACCAGCGCCGAGTTCTTGATCAAGGCAATGAACTCGTTGCCCAGCGGCGGGATCATGCGCACGATCGCCTGCGGCAGGATGATCGCGCGCATGGCCTGCCCTGACGACATGCCGATCGAGCGCGCGGCTTCCATCTGGCCCTTGTCGACCGACTGGATCGCGCCACGCACGATTTCCGAGACATAGGCGCCGGAATAGATGCCCAGCCCGATCACGCCGCACACGAATGCCGGCAGCAGGATGTTGAACTGCGGCAGGCCGAAGAACAGCAGGAACAGCTGCACCAGCAGCGGCGTGCCGCGGATGAAGGTCACATAGGCGGTGCAGATGCTGTAGATGACGCGGCGCCTGGGGTCCAGCCGGCCGATGCCGACCAGCAGGCCCATCACGCAGCCCAGCACCAGCGCGCACGCCGTCACCTGCACGGTGATGACGGCGCCGTGGAGGATGTCAGGCCACCCGGCGAAGACAGGAGAAAAATCGAGTTCCATGATCTCGGTCCGCGTGGCTTACTTGGCGGCGGGGCCGAACCACTTCTGGGTCAGCTTGGCGTAGGTGCCATCAGCCTTGACCCTGGCCAGCGCGGCATTGAGGGCGCGGGTCAGCTCGGGCGTGTCCTTGCGCACGGCCATGCCGTATTCCTCGGTGGTCAGTTGCTGCTCCACCATGCGCAGGCCGCCGCGGGTCTTGACGTACTGCATCGCCGCCGGCTTGCCGGTCACGGCGGCGTCGGCGCGGCCGATCTCGACCAGGTTGAACATTTCCTGGTTCTTCTCGACTTCCACGCGCTGCACCTGCGGATAGGTGTCGCGCAGGAAACTGACCGACTTGGTCCCCACCTGCACGCTGACCTTCTTGCCGTTCAGGTCGTCCGGCTTGCTGATGGTGGTGTTGCCGCTCTTGACCAGCGCCACCAGGCCGCCGGTGTAGTACGGCTCGGTAAAGTCGACCACCTTGCGGCGCTCCGGGGTGATGTAGATGCCGGACACGGCCATGTCGAAGCGGCGCGAGACCAGGCCCGGGATCAGGCCCTTGAAGTCGATGTTGGTCCATTCCACCTGCTTGCCCATGGTCTTGGCCATGGCCTCGACCAGCTCGACGTCGAAACCGGTGCGCTTGCCGTTCTCGATGAACTCCATCGGCGGGAAGGTGGCGTCGGTGGCGACGCGCAGCACGTTGCTGTCCTGCGCGTGCGCGGCGGCGCCAAGGGTCAGTCCGGCCACGGCCGAGAGGCCGGCGATCAGGCATTTGCGACGAAGGTTCATGGGGGTCTCCTTGTTCCGGGAACGGAAAATCTGCCGTCGCGCGGGCTTGCGGACGGCGGCGGTAACGATGGCTCGGGTGTTCAGTACGACTGCAGCCGCGCGGAAATCCGCATGGCTGCCGCCACGGTCATGTCGATCAGCGCGCCTTCGCGGCCCTGGCGCCGCGTGGCCGGCACCATCAGCGTGATGGAGCCATGCGCCCCGGCCCTGGCGCGCCGCGAGAACAGCGGGGCGCTCACGCCCCACACGCCGGGATCGACTTCGCCTTCGCTGACGGCATAGCCGGTGTCACGAATCGCGGCGAGTTCATGCAGCAGTTTTTCGGCTTCGGCCGGCTCGCACTGCGCACGCACCACGCGCTCGCGCGCGTCGTCGCGCATGAAGGCCAGCAGCGATTTGGCCGACGCGCCCGCGCGCAGCGGCACGCCGCGGCCCTTTTCGAACGAGCAGCGCAGCGACTGGCGGCTCTCCACCATCTCCAGGCACACCACGTGGTCCTTGACCGCGACCACCAGGCCGACGCTTTCATCAGACTGCTGCGCCAGCAGGCGCATATCGGGCAAGGCTTCGCGGGCGAGGTGCGAGGCCATGTCGAAACCGAGGGCGAGTTGCAGGCTGATCGGGCCCGGCGCGTATTCGCCGTCGGACTCGAGCACGAAGCCCCAGCGCTTGAGCAGCATCAGCTGGCGATAGAGCGTGCTCTTGGGCAGGCCGGTCCTGGTTACCAGTTCGCGCACCGAGATCGGCGCGCCGTGTTGCGCCAGCGCGGCCAGCACGAACAGCACGCGATCGGCGCCGCCGGCGGGCTGGGCGGCATCGGCAGGCGTGGGAGCGGCCGGCGCGGGGATGATGGTGGGGTCGACAGCATTCAACATGGGGCCCAAGAATAGGACCGGATTCCCGGAAATCAAAACTGTGAGTCCCGGAAAATGGGAATGAATGCCTAGGGATAACCCTTGGTGGTCGGCGGATTTATCGTGCAGGTGAACGGTGCGCCGCTTCGTCGCGATCAGTAGATGCCCGGCAGCATCCGCCACGTCCTGTCGCAGTACGACGCGTAGGCGTCGCCAAACTGGTCGCGCAGCAGCGCCTCTTCCGCCCGGATGCGCGCCAGCAGCGGCGGCACCATCAGCAGCGTCAGCACCACGCCCACGCCGGAGCGGAAGGCCAGTACCCATCCCAGCGAACTGATCAGGAAGCCGAGGTAGCTGGGGTGCCGGATCACGCCGTAGATCCCCGTGGTGACCAGCGTGTGGCCGGGCTGGATCGCCACCAGGCCGCTGAAGCGCCGCCCCAGCACAAACACGGGCCACAGCCGCAGCACGCCGCCGCCGGCGAACAGCGCCACGCCGATCCAGCGCATGGTGTCGCCGTCGATGGTCCAGACGCCGATGCGGTCGCTCAACGGCGGCAGGTACGCCGCCAGCAGCCCGAGCACGCCGAACACGGCCAGCACCCAGCGGTTGCCGCGGTCCTCGCGCATGCCACTGCTGACGTTGCCGCCGGAAAAGAGTGCGGCAATGGCGAGAGCAAAAAGGATCAGCGCCAGCGCGACGCGCGCCGGGTGGGCAAAGAACGGTGCGGGCCCGCCCCAGCCAGCAATGGCAATGACCAGATAGGCAAGCGTGCCGGCCAGCGTGGCAACGGCAAGGCCGGGAGTCGGGCGCATGGAAACCTCCGAGGCGACGGTCGATCCACAAGCGAAGGGTAAGCCCCCCGCGGCGTGCGTGTCGAGGGCGGCCGGCTCGTGCTTAAATCTGCGTCTTGCTCGCACCGGAGAGGTGCGCGCCAAACATTTTCGCCACACTGCCATGCCGCTGATCGATATCAAGAACCTCCAGCAAGCCGCCTACGACTTCGGCGAAGCCCGTCACTGGGGCAAGTACCACAGCCCCAAGAACCTGGCGATGGCACTGAGCGTCGAGGTCTCCGAACTGGTCGAGATCTTCCAGTGGCAGACCGAGGACGAGTCGCGCGCCATCATGTCCACGCCCAAGCGCGAGCATGTCGAGCAGGAGCTGGCGGACATCACCATCTATCTGACCCAGCTGGTGACGGCGCTCGGCGTGGACCTGGACGCGGCGGTGCGGGCGAAGATGGAGATGAATGCGAGGAAGTATCCGGTGCCAGAATGACGCCGCGGTCGTAATGGCCGCGAACGGTCCGATTGCAATGGGAGGCGCTCAGGCAAATCACCAGCCTGGATCCGCGATCAGTCTCCCTAGCCAACCCGCCCCATACAACCCCACCCCAAACACCCCATGCGTCACCAGGCTCTGCAGCCGCGCCACATTCGGCCTTGGCATGCGGCTGGCCGCGATCCCCGCACCCATCGCGGGCTGCATCAGCAGGAAGGGCGCGGCGACGCTGCCGAGGCCGACAATCAGCGCCGGTGCCAGCGTCGGGCGGCGTGTCCAATCGAGACCCCATAAGGCCAGCAATATTCCCGCGAACGCGATGCCGATCAGGTAATGGGCGATCCAGCCGATGGCCTGCTCGCCGCGTACCGGTGGCGTGGCGGCGATGGGGTGGTGGCGGAAGCGTCCGCGCGGCAGCCATGCCAGCCAGCGCCCGACCAGGCCATAGTTCAATGCCGGCACCCCGAGCAGCCGTTTGCGCAGGATGGCCCAGGCATCCATGACCAGCGTGGCGCCGGTGCCGATCACCGTGGCATGCAGCAGCATTGCGGTAGCGTGATCAGGCATGGTTCGAGTCGCGGCCATTGGGCAAAGCGGCCGCGGTGGCGCGCGCCGTGATGGTCCAGCACGCCGCGGTGTAGCGCACGGTGTCGCCATGCACGTACGGCGTGAATGCGGCGCACACGGTGTCGATGACACGCTCGCGCTTGGTGGCATCGGCGCCCTGCAGCGCCAGCCCGACCGGGCCAAGGCGCGACAGGTAGCCGGCCAGCGCGCGCTCCGGCAGCGTGCAGGTCACGTCGCTCGGGCGGATGTCGATATTGTCCCAGCCGCTCGCTTGCAGGATGGACAGCACGCGCTCGCGGTCGCCGAAGGCAAATTGTCCCGGCGCACCCGGCTGCCGCGGCGGCAGCTCCGGCAACAGCGGCGCGGCGGCGCGCTCGGCGGTGGTCATGAAGGGGTTCTCGGCGGCGCTGCGCCAGGCGATGCAGTGCAGCGTGGCGTCGGACGTCGCCGCCCAGCGCAGGTTGGCGAAGGCACGCACCGGATCGCTGAAGAACATCACGCCCAGCCGCGACACGATCATGTCGAAGCTTGCCGGGGCGAACGCGTGCTCCTGCGCATCGGCGTGAATAAAGCTAGCGTTGATGCCCTCGCGCTGCGCGCGGGCGCGCGCGGCGGCGAGCATCGGCGCGGAAATATCGATGCCGGTGCAGCGGCCCTGCGCACCCAGGCGCCGCGCCAGCGCCAGCGTGGTGCTGCCGGTGCCGCAGCCGACGTCGAGGATGCGCTGCGCGCCGGCGTTGCCGGCGGCCTGGAGCAGTTGTTCTTCCAAAGGCCGGAACATGTCGTCCAGCAGGCCCTGGTGCTCCACCCACGCCTGGCCCGATGCACCGTTCCACAGTGCGGCCTGCTCGCCGCCGTTACCGCTGGTTTGCCGTTGTTCACCCATGGTCGTACCCCTTTTTCCTGGCTGGAAGCTACACTGTGCCAGTTCAAGTCGACTTGAGGTCAAGCGGTGAAAAGCCTGGATATTGCGGAAGTGGCCCGGCAGGCCGGCGTGCCGGCCTCGACGCTGCGCTACTACGAGGAAAAGGGCCTGATCGTGTCGACTGGCCGGCGCGGGATGCGGCGCATCTTCGATGCGGGCGTGCTGGAGCGGCTGGCGCTGATCGCGCTGGGGCGCGCGGCCGGCTTCTCGCTGGACGACATTGCGCGGATGTTCTCGCCGCAGGGCCAGCCGCGCATCGACCGGCAGATGCTGGCCGCCAGGGCGGATGAGCTGGACCGCACCATCCGCAAGCTGACGGCGATGCGCGACGGGTTGCGGCACGCGGCGGTGTGCCCGGCGCCCAGCCACATGGAGTGCCCGACCTTCCGGCGTATCGTGCAGGCGGCGGCCACCGGGGCGATCGGCGGCCGGCGCGAGCGCCCGCCCGTGCCGCGGGCCAGATCGCGATGACGGCCAGCCGGTTCAGTCCAGCCTGAACTGCCCCACCGCCCTCGCAAGGCTGCCGGCCTGCGCCTGCAGCGCCGCTGCCGCCGCGGTCGACTGCTCCACCAGCGCGGCCCGAGCGCATGCCGGCGCTGGCCCCGGCCTTATCGAGCGCGACGATGACGAGCCAGTCGGTGCCGGCGATGGCGCGCGCGCCGAGCAGCTTGGGGCTGCCGTGCACATCGACTTCCAGCGGCGTCTTGGCGCCGGCCAAGGCGGCAAGCTGGTCGGCGCTCAGCGCGGGCACCAGCTCAGTGACGGGCTTGAGCGTGAGCTTGTCGTCGGTGTGGGCGACGATGTCGCCGTTGCGGGCCACCAGCATGCCGAAGCTGGCCGGCGACGGGTGGATCGCCTTGACGTTGGCGATCACCGTGTCCATCGCCACATCGCCGGACACCACTGCCTGCACCGCACCGTCGCGCACCACCGGCGCGGCGAAGGCCACCACCAGCTTGCCGGTGCCGGCATCGACATAAGGCGGCGTGACCACCGGTTTGCCGGCCGCGGCAGCCTGCTGGTACCAGGGGCGGCCGGTGGGGCCGTAGCCGGGCGGGATGCCAATCCTTCGTAAGGAATCGTTGGGGGCGTGTGCAGGAATCTGCAACGTGGGATTTCCACCCCGCTGGATACGGAGCGCGGCCTGCCGACTTGAGCCAAGTGCTGCAAATCGCTAGCCGTACGAAGACGTTGACGAAACAACGCAGCGAAATCATGCTCGCCCCGGCGCATTCTCGATGCCCAAGCGGGTGGAACCGGCCACTGCGCGCAGCCGAGCGGTGCAAATTCGGGTGTGGTCGCGCCGTATGCCGGATAGCGCCAATGCACTGCAATATGCGTCGCGCTGCGACGCAGCGGCAAAGCCGAGGCCCGCATGCATGGGCAACAGCGCGGCCGCAGCAGATGCCGTGCGGCATTGCATTGAAATCGGCAAGTCAACGCTGCTTGCGTTGTTCCAGGTCAGACCGAGTGGACATGCCGGGCACGCGCGGACTTTTTCACAACGTATTACAAAGATTTACAACGAATATGCGAACCGCAACATATGCTCCGATCACCCCACAAACAACAAAGCGGAGAACCACCGTGTCAGTCCTTTCCAATACTTCTGCACCGTTGCGCCTGCTGGCCCTGAGCGGCGTGCTGGCGCTGGCCGCCTGCGGCGGCGGCGGCGGCGGCGACGATGGCCCCGGGCGCGGCACGCTGCAGGTGTCGATGACCGATGCGCCGGCCTGCGGTTTCAACAATGTCTTCGTGACCGTCAACAAGGTGCGCGTGCACAGCAGCGCCAGCGCTGACGCCAGCACCGGGGGCTGGGTCGATATCGACGTGGTGCCGGCGCGCAAGATCGACCTGCTGTCGCTGACCAACGGCGTGATGACGGTGCTGGGCCAGACCGCACTGCCGGCCGGCGACTACCAGCAGGTGCGCCTGGTGCTGGATGCCAACCGCGGCGGCGGGGCCTCGGCGCTGGCCAATTCCGTGGTGCCGGTCGGCGGCGCCGAGCAGCCGCTCGATACGCCCAGCGCGGTCCAGTCCGGCATCAAGATCAATCGTCCGTTCACGGTGGCACGCGACACGCTGACCGACCTGGTGCTGGACTTCGACGCCTGCAAGTCGGTGGTGACGCGCGGCAACGGCACCTATGGCCTGAAGCCGGTGGTGACCGCGATCCCGATGACCGTCAGCGGCGAAGTCAACGGCGTGGTGGCCGCGGCGCCGGGCGCGCGGGTCTATGCCGAGCGCAACGGCGTGGTGGTGAAGTCGACCGTGGCGGATGCCAACGGCAGCTTCCGCCTGTCGCCGATCGAGCAAAGCAGCACGGCCGGTCCGGTCGACGTAGTGGTGGTGCCGGGCGCCGCCAATGCCAAGGCGGCCGGCATCGTGCGCGGCGTGCCGGTGGTGGTGGGCACGCCCACGGCGATCTCGACCGCCGCGGCGCCGATGACGCTGCCGGCCTCGAGCTATCGCCGCGTCTCGGGCGCGGTGGCGCCGGCCTCGGCTGAAGCCACGCTGCGCGCGCTGCAACTGGTCAGCGGCGGTACCTTTGAAATCGCCGCGACCGCGGCGGCCAGCGATACCGGCGCCTACAGCCTGTTCGCGACCGAACCCGCGCTGCCGGTGGCCGCGCCGGTGATCGGCACCTACCAGGCCGCGCTGCCGATTCCGCTGTCGCCGGATGGCGCCGCGGCGGGCAAGTACAGCATCCAGGCCACCAGCGCCGGCGGGGCCGTGCAGACGCAGCCCGCGGACGTCAATATCGCGGACGTGCTGCTCAATTTCTCGTTCTGAACCCGGGGGATCGGGGAGCGGGCCGGAAGGGGGCATAGCCCTCTTCCGGTTTTTTTATGGGCGATCGGTCTGGTCGCATTCGCCACCGCATCGCGCGGTTTCCCGCTAGACTGCCAGTCTTGCGTCTCGGGAGACCGCGCCATGCCAGCACGCACCGCGGCGAAGGCCGCAACCACGCCTGCCGCAACTATCGTGGCCGCGTCCGCGGCCGCGTCCAAGACCACATCGACCGCGCCATCGCGCAAGGCCGCCGCGGCGGCCGGGCTGGTGCGCGTCGGCATCGGGGGCTGGAATTACGCGCCGTGGCGCGACAACTTCTATCCCGCCAGGCTGCCGCAGTCGCGTGAGCTGGACTACGCCAGCCGGCATCTCAGCGCGATCGAGATCAACAGCACCTATCACGGCACGCAGAAGCGCACGTCGTTTGCCAAATGGCGCGACGGGACCCCCGATGACTTTGTCTTTGCGGTGAAGGCCTCGCGTTTTGCCACCAATCGCCGCGTGCTGGCGGAAGCCGGCGACTCGATCGCGCGCTTTATCGACAGCGGCATTGCCGAGCTGGGCCGCAAGCTGGGGCCGGTGGTGTGGCAGTTCGCGCCGACCAAGCAGTTCGACGCGGACGACTTCGAAGCCTTCCTGCAATTGCTGCCGACATCCGTCGAAGGCGTGACACTGCGCCACGTGCTGGAGGTGCGGCACGACAGTTTCAGGTCGCCCGGCTACCTCAGGCTCGCGCGCAAGTACAAGGCCGCCACGGTCTTCACCGACGCGCAGAAATTCCCGTCGATGGCGGACCTGACCGCGGACTTCGTCTACGCGCGGCTGATGGAAAGCAGCGCGAAGCTGAAGACCGGCTATGGTCCCAAGGCGCTCGACGCCTGGGCCGCGCGCGCGCAGGCATGGGCGCAGGGCGCGCAGCCGGATGACCTGCCGCTGCTCGAGGACCGCAAGCCCGCGGCACGCAAGCGCGAAGTCTTTATCTTCTTCATCAACGGTGCCAAGGAGCGCGCGCCGGCCGCCGCCCAGGCCTTGCTGCAGCGGCTGGGCTGGACCCCGCCCGCCGCTACGGAAGCCTGACGCCGGATCGCTATAATCCCGCATGAACTCGACCCCCGTCCAAGCACCCGCGCAGCCGCCAGCCGGCCCCGCTTTCTCCACCCTGCCCTTGGCGCCCGCCATGCTCGCCACGCTGGCGCAGCTGGGCTATGACGAAATGACGCCGATCCAGGCGGCCAGCCTGCCAATCACATTGGCCGGCCACGACCTGGTGGCGCAGGCCAAGACCGGCAGCGGCAAGACCGCCGCGTTCGGGCTGGCGCTGCTGCACCGGCTCGATCCGCGCCGCTTCGACGTGCAGGCCATGGTGCTGTGCCCGACGCGCGAGCTGGCCGACCAGGTCACGCAGGAAATCCGCCGCCTGGCGCGCGCCGAAGAGAACGTCAAGGTGCTGACGCTGTGCGGCGGCTCGCCGATGCGCCCCCAGGTCGACAGCCTGATCCACGGCGCGCATATCGTGGTCGGCACGCCAGGGCGCATCCTCGACCACATCGATCGCGGCAGCCTGGACCTGGCGGCGATCAACACGCTGGTTCTCGACGAAGCCGACCGCATGCTCGACATGGGTTTCTTCGACGATATCGCCTATGTGGCCAGCCGCTGCCCGCGGGATCGCCAGACGCTGCTGTTTTCGGCGACCTACCCGCCCGGCATCGACAAGCTCAGCCACCGCTTCCTGCGCCAGCCGCAGTCGCTCAAGCTGGAAGCCACGCACGACAACAGCACCATCCGCCAGCGCTTCTACGAGGTGGAAGACAGCGAGCGCCTGAACGCGGTGGCGCGGCTGCTGGACCACTTCCGGCCGGCCAGCACGCTGGCCTTCTGCAATACCAAGGCGCGCTGCCGCGACCTGGTGGAGCTGCTGCGCGCGCAGGGCTACCAGGCGCTGGCGCTGCATGGCGAGCTGGAGCAGCGCGAGCGCGACCAGGTGCTGGTGCAGTTTGCCAACCGCAGCTGCTCGGTGCTGGTGGCCACCGACGTGGCTGCGCGCGGGCTCGATATCGCCCAGCTCGAGGCGGTGATCAATGTCGAGATCACGCCCGACCCGGAGGTCCACGTGCACCGCATCGGCCGCACCGGCCGCGCCGACCAGGAGGGCTGGGCCTTCAGCCTGGTCAGCATGGACGAGATGGGGCGCGTGGGCAACCTGGAGCAGCACCACGGCGGCGAGTTCGAATGGCACCCGCTGGCCGAACTGACGCCCGCCAGCAGCGAGCGCCTGCTGGCGCCGATGGTGACGCTGCAGATGCTGGGCGGCCGCAAGGAAAAGATCCGCCCGGGCGACATCCTGGGCGCGCTGACCGGCGAAGCCGGCTTTGCCAAGGAGCAGATCGGCAAGATCAACGTGCTGGAAATGTCGACCTATATTGCCGTCGAGCGCAGCATCGGGCGCGAGGCGGTGAAGCGGCTCAACGCCGGCAAGGTCAAGGGCAAAAAGGTAAAGGTGCGGATGCTGACCGAGTGAGGCGGGCAGCGCCGGTATTTGCGGCGCCACACCCATGCTTACAAAGATTAGCGTAAGTCACCCTGTAAGCCCGCGCATTCCTTTGCTACTCTGTTTCCATTGGCAGCAAGCCAGGTAGCGCCAGCCGCATGTTTCTCGACGGAAAAGGAGTTGGTGATGAAAACCGCACGCCAGGTTCTGGAGTCCAAGCCGAGTCAGGCCATCTACAGCATTCCGCCCACGGCGTCCGTCTACGCCGCGCTGCAGCTGATGGCCGAGAAAGGCATCGGTGCGCTGCTGGTCATCGAGCATGGCGAGATCAAGGGCATCCTCAGCGAGCGCGACTACGCGCGCAAGGTGATCCTGATGCAGCGCACCTCGCGCGAGACGCTGGTGCGCGACATCATGACCCCCGCGGTGATCTACGTCAGCGCCAACCAGACCACCGACGAATGCATGGCGCTGATGACCCGGCACCGTCTGCGCCACCTGCCGGTGATGCAGGGCGACGAGCTGATCGGCATGCTGTCGATCGGCGACCTGGTCAAGGACATCATCTCCGAACAGCAGTTCATCATCGAGCAGCTGGAGCACTACATCACTGGCGGCGGTCATTAGCGTTTTATCAGTCGCTGCCTGCCCCGATCGCGGGCGAAGGCAGCGGCTGCCGCGCTCCGGCCGCATTCCGCCGTCCCGCTCCCGTCGCAGCACGATATGCGCCGGCCGCATATAATTATGCGTTCGCTGAATTAGGCCAGCCGCCCCGGCGTCATGCCCCCCTCGCGCGGTTCCCGGCCCGGATTCCCCGCATTCGACGTTGCTTTCGCCGCACATGGCTGCGGCTTGTGCTTGCCCATGTCTTCGCCCGCTTCCGCTGCATCCCCAGTTTCCGCTACCCCCGGCACCACCCACGCCCTGCCCGTCCATGACCACCGCGCGGTGATGCGCGTGATCGGCGGCATCGTGCTGTGCATCCTGCTGGCCGCGCTCGACCAGACCGTGGTGATCCCGGCGGTGCCGGCGATCGCCAACGACCTGAACGGCTTCGGCCACCTGTCGTGGATCGTCACGGCCTACCTGATCGTGTCGACGGTGACCACGCCGCTTTACGGCAAGCTGTCGGACAGCTTCGGGCGGCGGCGCCTGCTGATGGTGGCGATCACGCTGTTTATCGGCGCCTCGGTGGCGTGCGCGCTGGCGCAGACGCTGGGGCAGCTGATCCTGTTCCGCGCACTGCAGGGCGTGGGCGGCGGCGGGCTGATGTCGCTGGCGCAGGCGGCCATCGCCGACGTGGTGGCGCCGCGCCAGCGCGGGCGCTACCAGGGCTACCTGGCCACGGTCTGGGCGGTGGCGTCGATCGCCGGGCCGCTGGTGGGTGGCTGGGTCTCCGACCACATGTCGTGGCGCTGGCTGTTCTGGGTCAACGTGCCGCTGGGGCTGCTGGCGATGTTCATGTGCTACCGCGGCCTGGCCATGCTGCCCGCGCGCGGCGGGCGCGCGCGCGTGGACTGGCTCGGCGCGCTGCTGCTGGCGGTGGCGATCGTCGCCTTCCTGCTGGCGATGAGCTGGGGCGGCGATGTCTATGACTGGCTCTCGCCCGAACTGGGCGCGCTGCTGCTGGCCACGGCGGCTGCCGTGCTGCTGCTGACCTGGCAGGAGCGCCGCGCGGCCGACCCGATGCTGCCGCCGCGCCTGTTCGCCAACCGTGCCTATGTGCTGGGCGTGGCGGCGTCGGCGCTGGCCGCGCTCGACATCTTCCTGTGCATCTTCGCCCTGCCCCTGCATTTCCAGCTGGTGCGCGGCGCCGATGCGTCGACCTCCGGCCTGCTGGTGATGCCGTTCCTGCTGGCGACCGTGGCGGGCAATTTCATCGTCGCGTGGCTGGCGCCGCGCGTGGGCCGCATGCGCGGCATCCTGAGCGCGGGCTATATCGCCGGCGCGCTGGGCCTGATCGTGCTGGCGCTGGTGTCCCCGGCGGTGCCGCTGGCCGTGGTGCTGGCGGCGATGACGCTGGCCGGCGTGGGCCTGGGCATCACCATGGTGGCGACGCTGATGAGCGTGCAGAACGCGCTGGAGCGCCGCGATACCGGCGCCGGCACCGGCGCGCTGCTGGTGCTGCGCTCGCTCGGCAGCGCCCTTGGCGGCGCCCTGGCCGGCACGCTGCTGACGCTGGAATTCCGCCACGCGCTGGCGGCCTCGGGGGTCACGCAGGCGCTGGACCTCGGCGCGCTGCGCCATGGCAGCGAGGCCTTGACGCAGCTGTCGCCGTGGGCGCGCGCGGTGCTGGCCGGCGGCGTCGAATCCGGCTTCCACCTGATCTTTGCGGTGGGCGCGGCGGCGGCGGTGCTGGCGCTGCTGATCGTGCGGCGCATGCCGGACGTCGAGCTGCGCAGCAGCGTCACCGAGCACGCCGCCACGCTGGCGATGGACTGACGCGCGATGCCAGCCGGCCGGGCGCCATCGGCGTAGACTACGCGTACCCGAACCAGCGAGCCGACCACCGGAGCCCCCTCGCCATGAGCCGTCGCCCCCTGCCTTTGCGCCTGTCCGTTTCCCTGGCTGCCGCCCTCATCCTGGCCGCCGCCAGCGCGGCCTTGTTGCCGGCACCGCTGCGCGCGGCCGACAAGCCTGCCGCGTCCGACGCCGCTGGCACCTGCCCGGCATCGCTCAACTTCACCTTCCCGCGCCTGCAGGACGACGCGCCGCAGAACCTGTGCCAGTACGCGGGCAAGGTGGTGCTGGTGGTCAATACCGCGAGCTATTGCGGTTTCACGCCGCAGTACGAAGGACTCGAGGCGCTGTACGCCAGGTACAACGCGCGCGGGCTGGTGGTGCTGGGCTTCCCGTCCAACGATTTCTCGCAGGAGCCGGGCTCGCAGAAAGAGATCGCGGACTTCTGCTACAACACCTACGGCGTCAAGTTCCCGATGCTCGGCAAGTCGCATGTGCGCGGCAGCGAGGCCAATCCGATGTACGCGCTGCTGGCGAAGCAGACCGGCACCGCGCCGAAATGGAATTTCTACAAGTACCTGATCGGCCGCGACGGCAAGGTGGTGGCCAGCTACGGCAGCCGCACCACGCCGGACGACAAGGAACTGGTGGCGCAGATCGAAGCGCTGCTCGCCGCGCCGCGCTGAGCAGCGCTTCACCGACCACCGAGCTCAGTCGCGCACCAGCCCTTCCGCCCGCATCGCTTCCTGCACCGCGGGCCGCGCGCCCACGCGCGACAGGTATTGCTGCAGCGCCGGGTAGTCGTTCAGCGGCAGCTTGAGGATGCGGGCCCAGCCGACGATGGTGAAGCAGTACGCATCGGCCACCGTGAAGGTGTCGCCGGTCAGGTACTGGCGGGTTTGCAGGTGCTGCTCGAGTTCGGCAAAGCGGCGCTGCAGCCGGGCCTTGCATTCGTCCTGGGTGCTTTGCGCGGTTTCCTTGTGCCACAGCCACGGGCTGAAGACCTTGTGCAACTCCGTCGACACCAGCGTGATCCAGCCGGTGGCTTCGAGACGCTCGCGCGTGCCGGTGGCGGGCAGCAGCCTGCGTTCGGGGACGAGGTCGGCGATGTATTGCAGCAGCGACGCCACCTCGGTATGGCGCGAGCCATCGTCCAGCTGCAGCAGCGGCACGTAGCCGCGCGGGTTGATGGTGTAGTAGTCGTCGGTGCCGTGCTCGGGCACGGCCAGCTTGTGGGTGTGCAGGTCGACCCTGGCCAGCGTGACCGGCAGTCCGGCTTCGCGCAGCGCGATATGGACGGCCATCGAGCAGACGCCCGGCGTGTAGTAGAGCTTCATCGCGATCCTGTGGTGGTTGCCTGGCCGCCACGCCATTGTGGCGGCCGTGCAGGCAGTCTAGGATCGGGGCTCTTATGCAGCAATGCGCGTCCTTGCGGACGCGCATTGCAGCTCTGCACAGGACGCGGGGGCGTCCCGGCTTACTCGACCTCGCGGAACAGGCGGCCCCAGCCGCGCAGTTCGCGCGTGTCCACGCCGCACAGCCGCAGCGATTTCCACACCACCGTGGAGATGGTGTCGTACAGCGGGATGCCGGTCTCCGCTTCCAGTTCTTCGGCCAGGTGCGCGGCGCGCAGGTTGGTGCAGAAGGTGGTGATGGCCTGCGGCTGGTGCTGCGCCAGCCCGCGCACCATCGCGCGGATGGTGTCTTCCTCGACCTCGGCGAAGCTGTAGTTCACGTGCAGGTCCAGGTGGCTCTCGGCCACGCAGTGGAAGCCGCTGCGCTCGTAGTTGGCGATGATGCGCTGCTGCACGTCTTCCAGGTATGGCGTGGCCAGCCCGAAGTTGCGCGCACCGGTCTTGTCCAGGATCTCGTTGAGCGCCAGCACCGAGGTGGTGGCCGGGATGCCGGTGGCCTCGGTGATTTGCTTGCACAGCGCTTCGTCCTTGTCGAAGCCGAGCCAGCCGGAAGACGTACCGTTCCAGGCGATGACATCGACGCGCGCGTCGGCCAGCAGGCCGGCGGCGGCGAGGATCTTGTCGAGGTTGAACTGGCCCAGGGCCTGGTCGCGCAGCGAGATCTCGGTGACGGTGAAGCGCGAGAAATGCGCGCTGACATGGGGCAGGCCGGCCACCATCGCGCTGGTGATCGGTTCGAGCGCGGTGTTGGAAGACGGCGTCAGCATGCCGAGTCGGATTTGCTTGGTCATTGTGGTTCTGTCTCAGGAGTGAGTGCGGGCGCCGGGACGTTGCCGGCGCCTGTCGCGGGATATCTTCTGTTTGCGGAGCTCGGTGATCCGACGGGTCTTCAGACCGGGATCTTAGTCTCGTAGTCGATCGCGGTGGAAGCCAGCAGCAGGCCCACGCCGGCCGCGGCGAAGAACATCAGCGCCAGGAAGTACGAGCCGGTGAACTGCACGATCATGCCGACGATGATCGGCACCGAGATGCCGCCGATATTGCCGCCCAGGTTCATCACGCCGCCGAGGAAGCCGACCTTGTTGCGCGTGCCCAGCATCGACGGCACGCACCAGAACAGGCCGCACCAGCGCAGGAAGAACAGCGTGGAAGACAGCAGCACGACCACCACCACCGGATCGGTGACATAGGCCACCGAGAAGATCGACGCCGTGGCCACCACGGCGGCGATGCCGAACAGCGTGCGCATCACCACGTTGGGCCGGCCGCCGGCTTCCTTCCATTTGTCGGCGATCCAGCCGCCGATCAGTTCGCCGACGAAGCCGCTGAAGAAGATGATGAAGCTGGCGCCGCCCATCTGCTTGATGTCGAAGCCGTGCACCTTGTTCAGGTAGTTGGGCATCCAGGTCAGCAGGCCGTAGAACACGGTGTTGAAGCACATCCAGCCGATCGCCATGCACCACACCGAGCGGTACTTGAAGAAGTCGAGCGAGCGGCCCGACAGGTTGGCCGGCTCGGCGCGGTGTTCACTGGCCAGGGCTTCCTCGATGTAGCGCGCTTCCAGTTCATTGACGCCGCGGTGCTCGCGCGGGGAGTTGCGCACGTAGTACCAGGCCAGCACGCCGGCCAGCACCGTGCCCACGCCGGCGACAATAAAGGCCAGGCGCCACGAGCCGAGCGAGGCGATCAGCCACGTGATGATGATCGCGCCCAGTGCCGCGCCCAGCGGCGCGCCGCCGTCGAGCAGGGTGGCGCCGCGGCCGCGCTCGTTCTGCGTCATCCAGATCGCATTGAGCTTGCCCCCGGCCGGGTAGATCGGCGCCTCCGCCGCGCCCAGCCCCAGCCGGGTCAGCAGCAGCGATGTGGCGTTGGTGGTGAAGGCCGCCACGGCCTGGGCAATGCCCCAGAACACGGTGGCACACGCGATCACGATGCGCGGCTTGTACTTGTCGGCCAGCATGCCGCCCGGCACCTGCATCAGCGCGTAGGTCCAGAAGAAGGAGCTGAGGATCAGGCCCTGCATGGTGGGGCTGAGGTCGAACTCCTTGGCGATCAGCGGCATCGCCACCGACAGCGAGGCGCGATCGATGTAGTTGATCGCGATGAGAAACAGCATCATCAAGAAAATCTTCCAGCGCACCGAGGTTTTGGCCTCGGTCATCGCTGTTGCCCGCGTTGTCGTCTGCATGACGGCGTCTCCTGTTTTCGTCCTTTGGTTGAGGCAGTTCTGGTGGGGTGTCGCGCAACAGGCCGCAGTATAGGATACGTAATCTGTAATTACAACGCGTGTAAGTCATTGATTTTACGATGTTGCGGATGCACAATTTGGGTGTGTGGTAGCCTTGCTGTGGTGCATTTCCCCTTTTTGGTGACGTCTGTGACACAAACGCTTTCCCCCTCCGCGCGCCTGCGCACGCTTGGCATGTCGGCCGAGATCGCCGCGCGGCTGCGCACCATGATCGAAGAGGGCGAACTGCCGCCCGGGGCGCGCATCGACGAACGGGCCTTCTGCGAGACCTTCGATGTGTCCAAGACGCCGCTGCGGGAGGCCCTGAAGGTGCTGGTGTCCGAGGGGCTGGTGCTGCACCGGCAGTACGTCGGCTACCGGGTGGCACCGCTGGACCTGGAAGAGCTGCGCGCCACCTTCGAAACGCTGCACGGGCTGGAGGCACTGGCGGGCGAACTGGCGGCGCAGCGGCTGGGCGCGGCGGCGATGGCCAAGCTGGAGCGGCGCCACCTGGCCATGATCGATGCCCACGCCGCCGGCCGGCGCACCGACTATTTCCGCATCAACCAGGAAATCCACCAGCTCATCATCGACGGCGCCGCCAACCCGGTGCTGGCCAGCGTCTACGCCACCCTGATGAGCAAGGTGCACCGTGCGCGCGGCGCGGCCAACGCCGATACCCTGCGCTGGCAGGAGTCGCACGAAGAACACGAGGCCATCATGGCCGCGCTGCGCGAACCCGGCCGGCCGCGGCTGGCCCAGGTGCTGCGCAGCCATTCCGAGAACACCGCCCGGGAAGTGCTGACCGTGGTGGCGCAAACGCTGGCCGAGGGCAACGGGCGCAACGGCGCGCTCAAGCAATCCGCCTGAAACCCCTTCCGAGAACTCACCCCCAACGACGACGATGAAACTGGTTCGAGTAGGCAATCCCGGCGCCGAGCGCCCCGGCATGATCGATGATGCAGGCCACGTGCGTGACCTGTCCGGCGTGATCCCCGATGTCGATGCGGCGCAGCTGGCGCCCGCCGCGCTGCAGGCGCTGGCGCAGGTCGACCCGCACACCCTGCCGGTCATCGAAGGCGCGCGTTTCGGCGTGCCCTGGACCGGACTCGGCAAGATTGTCGCGATCGGCCTGAACTATGCCGACCACGCCGCCGAAGCCGGCATGCCGCTGCCGGCCGAGCCGATCGTGTTCCTGAAGGCCAACAGCTCGCTCAATGGCCCCAACGATGCGGTGATGCTGCCGTTCGGCTCGCTCAAGACCGACTGGGAAGTGGAGCTTGGCGTGGTCATCGGCACCACCGCGCGCAACGTCTCGCGCGAGCAGGCGCTGGAGCACGTGGCCGGCTACTGCGTGGTCAATGATGTCTCGGAGCGCGAGTTCCAGATCGAGCGCGGCGGCACCTGGGACAAGGGCAAGGGCTGCGACACCTTCTGCCCGGCCGGACCGTGGCTGGTGACGCGCGACGAAGTGGCGGACCCGCAGGCGCTGGGGCTGTGGCTGGAGGTCAACGGCGAGCGCCTGCAGCTGGGCACCACCGCGACCATGGTGTTCGACGTGGCCACGCTGGTCAGCTATGTCAGCCGCTTCATGACACTGCTGCCAGGGGACCTGATCGCGACCGGCACGCCGCCGGGCGTGGGCATGGGCTGCAAGCCGCCGCGCTTCCTCAAAGCCGGCGACACCATGCGCCTCGGCGTGGACGGGCTGGGCGAGCAGACGCAGCGGGTAGTGGCGTACGGCGAGCGCTGACGGCGCCGCCGCAAGGGTTCCGCATCGATACGCTTTTATACAAAGCGTTGGATTTGCTCACAAAACGTACGATTAGGGCAACAGTTCTGGCGCAGAATGCGGCCCGATTACATGGTTTTACAGGAAATCCGGGGTCTGGCGTTTCGCTTGCGTTTTCTGCGTGAAATACTGGTTATACAGGTTTCGCCAGAGAGCAAAACGCCATGTCCGAGCACGCCCCCGAAATCGAGTCTTACCTCGGCGCCACCCTCCAGTCCCCCGCGTCTGCGCTGAAGCACCGATACTGCGCGCTGGCCGATACCCTCGACAGCCGCGCCGAACTCGAAGCCATCCGGCGCAATATCCACCAGCATCCCGAACTGGCCTTCGACGAGGTCCGCACCGCCGGCCTGGTCGCGACCTTGCTGGAAAACTGGGGCTACGCGGTCACGCGCGGCGTGGGCGGTACCGGCGTGGTGGGGACGCTGCGCTGTGGCGAGAGTGGCCATAGCGTCGGCATCCGCGCCGACATGGATGCCTTGCCGATCCACGAGCGCACCGCGCTGCCGTACGCCAGTGTCAACGCCGGCCGCATGCATGCCTGCGGCCACGACGGCCACACCGCGATCCTGCTCGGCGCGGCCCGGCAGCTGGCGCGCACGCGCAACTTCAACGGCACCGTGCACCTGATCTTCCAGCCGGCCGAGGAAATCGGCGCCGGCGGCGGCGCCGAGCGCATGCTTTCAGACGGCCTGTTCGAGCGCTTTCCCTGCGATGCCATCTTCGGGCTGCATAACCATCCGGGCGTGGAGCAGGGCACTTTCCTGTTCCGCTCGGGCCCGTTCATGGCGGCGTGCGACACCGTCAGCATCACCATCCGCGGCAAGGGCGGCCACGCCGCGCGCCCGCACCAGTCGGTCGATCCGATCCTGGTAGCGGGCAGCCTGGTGATGGCGCTGCAGTCGGTGGTGTCGCGCTATGTCGACCCGAACGAAACCGCGGTGGTGACGATCGGCACGCTGCACGCGGGCCACGCCCCCAATGTGATCCCCGACCACGCACGCATGGAGCTCAGCGTGCGCTCGTTCAGCCCCGACGTGCGCGCCGCGCTCGAGCACCGCATCCGCCAGCTCGCCACCTCGCACGCCGAAGGCTACGGCGCGGTGGCCGAGATCGATTACGTGCGCGGCTACCCGGTGCTGGTCAACAGCGAGCGCGAGACCGAGTTCGCGCGCCAGGTGGCCGAGGAACTGGTCGGCGGCGGCAAGGTGGTGGACCAGGCCGCGCGCATTGCCGGCAGCGAGGACTTCGCCTACTTCCTGCAGCAGCGCCCCGGCTGCTTCGTGCGGCTGGGCAACGGCGCCAACCAGCCGCTGCTGCACAACGCCGGCTATGACTTCAACGACGACAACCTGACCGTCGGCGCCGCCTACTGGACCCGGCTGGTGGAGCGCTACCTGGGCCACTGAGCGCGGCTCGCGCCCACGGCGTCCTAACGGAAGAACGCGCTCGGCGGCACGCCGAACTGGCGCCGGAACATGGTGGCGAACGCGCTCGGGCTGTCATAGCCCAGGTCCAGCGCCACATCGACCACCTTGCTGCCGGCCGCCAGCTTCTCCAGCGCGGCCAGCAGGCGCGCCTGCTGGCGCCACTGGCCGAAGGTCATGCCGGTCTCGCGCGCAAAGCGGCGCTGGATGGTCTTGGGATCCAGCCCCAGCCGCGCGCCCCAGCCGGCCAGCGTCAGCGCGGTGTCGGGCGCGCCGGCGATGGCGTCGCAGATCTGCCGCAGGCTGGCATCGGCCGGCCGCGGCAGGTGCAGCGGCAGCGACGGCACCAGCATCACCTCGTCGAGCAGCAGCCGCATCAGCCGGGCATCGCGCGTATCGGGCGCATAGGGCAGGGCGATCTCGACCGCTGCGAGGATCAGCTCGCGCAGCAGCGGCGAGATGCCCAGCACCGTGCAGCGCTGCGGCAGGTCGGGTGCGGCATCGGGCCGGATATACGCGGTGCGCATCTGCACCCGCCCGACCATGCGGATCCAGTGCGTGGTGCCGCCCGGCATCCACATGCCGCGCGTGGGCGGCACGATCCACTGGCCTTCGGCGGTGGCCACCACCATCACGCCATGCACCGCGTGGATCAGTTGCGCATGCGGATGCTGGTGCGGCTGGGTCACGTGGCCGGGCAGGTAGTCGGCCGCCATCGCCGTGACCGGCAGCGGGCTGCGGTCGAAGCGGAAATAGGGCGGCGGATCGGCGTAGGTATCGCCCAGCGCCAGCGTCTCGGGGGTGGGGTCGGGCAGCGGCTGACGGGCGCGGCGGCTCGCGGGCGCCGTTGCGGGCGCGGTCACGGGAAGAAGGCGGGGGGCGCGCGCCATGTCCTTTTCTCCAAGGTTGCGGACCTATTCTCGCAGGACAGGCGCCGGCGCGCCAGCTAGCATCGGTGCTCAGACTGTTCCTGGCCGGCGCCCCGCCGGCCGCTTTCCGTTTGTCGAGAGCCGCCAATGAGCACAACCATCGACTCCGCGCCGGCTGGCGCAGCCCCCGCGACCCCTTCGCTGACCCCGTCCCCGCAGGCGCAACGCACCGGTTTCCGCGTGCTGTCGGCGATCAGCTTCGCCCACTTCCTCAACGACATGATCCAGTCGCTGATCCTGGCGATCTATCCGATGCTGAAGGGCGGTTTCAACCTCAGCTTCACCCAGATCGGGCTGCTGACCATGACCTACCAGGTCACCGCGTCGCTGCTGCAGCCGGTGGTGGGCCTGTACACCGACAAGCATCCCAAGCCCCATTCGCTGGCGGTGGCGATGGCGTTTACGCTGGCCGGCCTGCTGCTGCTGTCGGTCGCGCCCAGCTATGGCGTGCTGCTGGTGGCCGCGGCGCTGGTCGGCACCGGCTCTTCGATCTTCCACCCGGAGTCGTCGCGCGTGGCGCGCATGGCATCGGGCGGCCAGCACGGGCTGGCGCAGTCGATCTTCCAGGTGGGCGGCAACGGCGGCAGCGCCATGGGCCCGCTGCTGGCGGCGCTGATCGTGCACCAGCAGGCCAGCCTGGCGTGGTTCTCGCTGGCGGCGCTGGTGGGCATCGTGGTGCTGTGGCGCATCGGCGGCTGGTACGCACGCCAGCTGGCGCAGGGCGCGCGCAAGCGCAAGGCAGCCGGCGCCACGGCCAGCCCGGTGGCGACGCGCGTGGTGGTGCGGGCCATGGTGGTGCTGATGGTGCTGGTGTTCTCCAAGTACTTCTACATGGCCAGCCTGACCTCGTATTACACCTTCTACCTGATGGAGCGCTTCGCGCTGGCGCGCCAGGACGCGCAACTGCACCTGTTCCTGTTCCTGTTCGCGGTCGCCGCCGGCACCATCCTGGGCGGCCCGATCGGCGACCGCATCGGCCGCAAGCGCGTGATCTGGGCCTCGATCCTGGGGGTGGCGCCGTTCACGCTGCTGCTGCCGCACGTGGGCCTGTTCTGGACCACGGTGCTGACCTTCATCATCGGCTTTATCCTGGCCTCGGCGTTCTCGGCGATCCTGGTGTTCGCGCAGGAACTGATTCCCGGCAAGGTCGGCATGGTGTCGGGACTGTTCTTCGGCTTTGCCTTCGGCATGGGCGGCATCGGTGCCGCGGTGCTGGGCGGCATGGCCGATACGCACGGCATCCGCGCGGTGTACGAGTACTGCGCCTACCTGCCGCTGCTGGGGCTGCTGACGGTGTTCCTGCCCGATCTGCGCGAGGCGCCGCAGCGCGCCTGAAGCGCGTCTCAGTGGCCTGACTTGCCTTCGCCGCCATCGTCCGATGGCGGCTCGAACATGCGCAGCCAGTGGCGCAGCAGCGTGGCCAGCTGCGCGCGCTCCGTCGCGCTCAGGCCTTGCAGCAGGCGGTGCTCGTTGGCCACGTGCAACTCCAGCGCGTGGTCGACGCGCTCGCGGCCGCCGTCGGTCAGCGCCACCAGCAGCCCTCGCCGGTCACCGGGATTGGGCTCGCGCCGCACCAGCCCGGCCCGCTCCAGATGGTCGAGCCGGTTGGTCATGGTGCCCGAGGTGATCATCAGCGAACCGATCAGCGCACCCGGCGACAGCGCATAGGGCGGCCCGGCCCTGCGCAGCGTCGCCAGCACATCGAACTCCCACGGCTGCAGGCCCGTTGCGCCGAGCGCAGCTTCGATGGCGCGGCCGGTATGCCGATTGAGCCGCCCCAGCCGGCCGAGGATGCCCATCGGCGAGGCATCGAGGTCGGGGCGTTCGCGCGCCCATTGGGCGAGGATGCCGTCGACATGGTCGGGCGCGTCTTCGGGCTTGCGGCGGGCGGTCATCGGGCAGGGCAGGCAGAGGGCAGGCATAGGCGAGCAGACCGAAGTATCTTGACATCAACCAATCGCCTTCGTAAAGTGATTTATCTTGATATCAAGAATATCGACATGAAGGCGAACCCACTTTCCACCGGCGTGGCGGCCGGCCCGGGCCTGCGGGACATCCTGCTGACCGGCCTGGCCCCGGCGATCTGGGGCAGCACCTACCTGGTCACCAGCCAGTGGTTGCCGCCGGGGCAGCCACTGCTTTCGGGCGCGATCCGCGCGCTGCCGGCAGGGCTGGCGATGCTGGCCATCGGCCGGCAACTGCCGCGGGGCAGCTGGTGGTGGCGCGCCGCGGTGCTGGGCGTGCTCAATATCGGCTTCTTCCAGGCGATGCTGTTCATCGCCGCCTACCGCCTGCCGGGCGGCGTCGCCGCCACCGTCGGCGCGATCCAGCCGTTGATCGTGGTGGTGCTGGCGTGGGCCTGGCTGGGTGCGCGGCCGCGTCCCGCCGCCTGGATGGCCGGGGCGGGCGGGCTGCTGGGCGTGGCGCTGCTGGTGCTCGGGCCGGCCGCCAGGCTGGATGCCGTCGGCGTGGCGGCGGCGGCCGCGGGGGCGGTGTCGATGGCGGTCGGCACGGTGCTGACGCGGCACTGGCACCCGCCGGTCTCGCCGCTGGTGCTGACGGCATGGCAACTGTGCGCGGGCGGGCTGTTCCTGCTGCCGTTCGCGCTGGCGCTGGAACCGCTGCCGGGGCATTTCACGCTGGCCAACTGGCTCGGCTACGCGTGGCTCAGCGTCGCCGGCGCCGGCTTCAGCTACGCGCTCTGGTTCCGCGGCGTGGCCCGCATGCCGTCGGCGGCGGTGGCGGCGCTGGGTTTGCTCAGTCCGGTCAGCGCCACGGTGCTCGGCTTCCTGGTGCTGGGGCAGGCACTGACGGCGGTACAGGCGGCCGGAGCGCTGCTGGTGCTGGGCAGCGTGTGGCTTGGCCAGCGCGCGGCCGCGCCCGCCACGGTGGCGCGCGCGCAGGCGGCCTGATGTCATCCGCGAAGGGTGCTGCTGCCGGGCGGAGTTTTGCGGCATCATGGCGGGCACTCAAGTCAGACGTGCCCATTCCCGCCGACGATGCCAGCCGCCCCAGATCCTTGCGCCACCCCCGCCCCGCCGCCCTGCGAGCGCTGCCTGGCGCTGGCCGACGACCCGCGCCGGCGCGAGCCGCCGGCCTGCCTGGCGCTGCGCGGCACCGCGCCGGTGGTGACGCAGAGTGCCGCCGGGGTGCCGTACAGCATGCTGTCGTTCTGCTGCCGCGACTGCGGCACGGGCTGGCGGCTCTACGACCGTGCCAACGAACTCTTTGTCTCGTGGGTGCCGGAGCGGCCGCTGGAGCGCTGAGCGCGCCGCATGATCGGCTAAGATAGCGGCTGTTCCGCGCCGCGCCGGCCCGTTGCGGCCGCGCGGCCGCTTCCGTCGAATCTCTCCCGCTTTCCCGTCATGGCCATTCCCTTCCGCCCGTCGCTGCTGGCCGCAGCGTGCGTCTTCGGTGCCGCCGCACTGGCCCCCGCGATCGCCGCCGCGGCCGACGCCTATCCCAGCCGCCCGATCCGCCTGATCGTCGCCTATCCCACCGGCGGCATCAGCGACACCGTGGCGCGCGCGCTCGGCGAGCGCCTGTCGGCGCAGATGGGCACCTCGGTGGTGGTCGAGAACAAGGCCGGCGCGGGCGGCAGCATCGGCATCGATGCGGTCGCCAAGGCCGCGCCGGACGGCTACACGCTCGGCTTTGCCGCGACCAGCCCGCTGACGCTGAATCCGCATGTGGGACGCGTCAACTACGATCCGCAGAAGGATGTGGCGCCGGTGATGAGCGTCATGTATTCGCCGGTGCTGGTGGTCGCGACGTCGGCCTTCAGCGGCAAGAGCTTTGCCGACGTGGTCGGCCAGGCCAGCGCCAGGCCTGGCTCGGTACGGTGGGCGACTTCGGGACTGGGCACGGTCGGCCATGTGGTGCTGGAACAGATCAAGCAGAAGTCGAAGGCTGACATCGTGCTGATTCCGTACAAGGGCGCGGGCCAGCAGATGAACGATGCGCTCGGCGGCCAGTTCGAGGTGATGAGCACCAACGCCAGCCCGGTGCTGAGCCAGCATATGCAGGCCGGCCGCCTGCGCGCGCTGGCGGTGGGCGCGCCCGGGCGCCTGGAAAGCCTGCCCGCGGTGCCGACGCTGGCCGAGCTGGGCTACCCCAAGGCCAACCTGACCTCCACCTTCGGTGTCTTCGCGCCGGGCAAGACCCCCGCGGCCATCATCAACCGCCTGAACGCCGAGCTGAACAAGGCCCTGGCCGAGCCGGAAGTCCATGAGCGCCTGCTCAAGGGCGGCGAAGTGCCGACCGGCGGCACGCCGGCGCAGTTTGCCAAGGCCATCCGCGAAGAATCCGCGGAAAACGCGCGCATCGTCAGGGAAGCCGGCATCAAGGCCGACTGAAGCACCGGGCCGGCAGCGTTGCCGCGGCCGGGCTAGGCCGCATCGAGCCGGCTCCCCAGCCCGTACACCGACGACAGCCGCACGCCGTTGTGCGGCCACAGCGCCAGCTTGGTGCGCACGCGCGACAGGTGGCTGTCCACCGTGCGCGAGGCCGCGTCCATGTGGTAGCGCCAGACCTGGTCGACCATGGTCTGGCGCAGCACCAGCGAACCCAGGTTGCGGAACAGCAGCACCGCCAGGTCGAATTCCTTCGGCGCCAGCAGCACCGGCTTGCCCTGCACCCACACCTGCCGCTCGGCGGTGGCAAAGCGGAACGGCCCGTGTTCCAGGTCGCAGTCCGCGCTTGCCGGCCGCGCGCGGCGCAGCAGCGCCAGCACGCGCGCGGCCAGTTCCGCGGTGCGCAGCGGCTTGGCCAAGTAGCTGTCCGCGCCCTGCGCCAGACAGGCCGCGACAAAGCCTTCTTCGTTCGACGCCCCGGTCAGCATCACCGGCATCTCGTTGCCCAAGGTGCGGCGCACCCACGACAGCACTTCCAGCGCCGGCAGGCCCGGCGTATCGCAATCGAGCATCAGCAGATCGAACGACCTGCCCCGCAGCGCGCCGATCAGCGCGCGCCCGCTGAGGTAGCGCGTGCACTGGTGGCCGTTCAGGCGCAGGGTTTGTTCGATGCTGACGGCGAGGGTGGGGTCCGCCTGCAGCGCGGCGATCTTCACGGACGTGGCTCCTGTGCGCGGACGCATCGCGATGCGCCGCCGGTGGACACAGCTTGACAACAGGGTGAGCGCGGGCACGGGTCGGCCAGCAGCGAAGCCCATGGTAGGAGCGGCCCGCTAGGGCGAGAAGTAAAAGATTGTTGAAAGGCGAGATTGAGCGCTTTCCTATTCGGGCGGGCCGCGACACCGGATTAAATGTCCCGCTAATGGCCAGTTCCGTCGGAGGCAACATGGGAAAGAAAACGGCATCGCGCATTGCATCGCTTGAGGACGCGCCCGCGGATGCGGCGCTGATCCGCCAGGTCGTTGCCAGCGCGGGATACGAGTGCGTGACCTTCGGCGAAAGCCGGCGCCTGCTGCTGGCGCTGCGCGACGCCGGCTTCGAGCTGCTGCTGCTGGACTGGCAGATGCCGGACCTGTCCGGGCGCGAGGTGCTGGCGTGGGTGCGCACCCACCTGGACCGGCGCATCCCGGTCATGTTCCTGAGCTGCCGCGATGCCGAGCACGATATCGTCAGCGCGCTCGCCGCCGGCGCCGATGACTACATGGTCAAGCCGATCCGCCCGGCCGAGCTGGCCGCGCGCATCGACTGCCTGCTGCGGCGCGCGTATCCCGCGCAGGCGTCGCCGCACGCGCCGCTGCGGCTGGGCGACTACGCCTTCGACTGCGCCTTGCGCCGGGTCACCTGCAACGGGCAGCCGATCGGCCTGACCCCCAAGGAGTTCGACCTCGCGGTGCTGCTGTTCCGCCACGAAGGCCGCATCGTCACGCGCGACCACATCACCGCCGCGGTCTGGGGGCGCGAGATCTCGCCGATGTCGCGCACCATCGATACCCATGTTTCGCGCGTGCGCAGCAAGCTGGGACTGCAGGCCGAGCACGGCATGCGGCTGACCCCGGTCTACACGCACGGCTACCGGCTGGAGCGCCTGGCACACGCCGAGCGGGCCGCGGCATGACGGCGCGGCCGCTGCGCCTGGCGCTGCTTGCCGCGGCGTTGTGCCTGGGCGGCTGCCGCCTGGCGCGACGCAGCTGCAGCGCAGCTGCGGTGCCGGTGCCGGCAAGCGGCCGCGACGCCCGCGACCCGGCCGCCGTGCATGACATGCTGCTGCATGTGCTGGGCCACGACCTGCGCGAACCCAATGCCTCGCTGCTGGCGTGGCTGGCGCTGCGCCAGACCCGCTCGCAGGCCGATGCGGCGCTGCTGGCGCAGGTGGGTGGCCATGCGCGCCGCGCGCTGCGCCATCTCGATGACCTGAACCGGCTGCTGCGCGAAACCCGGCATGCCTACCGGATGCGGCGGATCGCCATGGAAGCCCTGCTCGATGAAGCGCTGGACCGCGTCTGGACCGAAGCCGGCGCGGCCGGGATCCGGCTGGAACGCCCGGCGGGGCGCCTGCCGCGCGTCGGCGGGGACGCGGCGATGCTCGCCGGCACGCTGGAATGGCTGCTGTCCAGTGCCATCGGCGCGGCAGCGCAGGGCACGACATTGCGCACCCTGTGCCGCGGCCATGCCGGTGGCGTGGCGCTGTCGATCGTGTTCCAGCCCGCCGACGAGGGCGCCGCGCATCTGGCCCGGCCCGGACCCGCGCTGCTGTACGCGCAGCGGGTGGTGGCACGCCATGGCGGCCTGCTGGTGCCGCTGCAGCCGATGCAGGGCGACGCCGTGCAGGCGGGCTGGTACCTGTGGCTGCGGCGCCGGCCGCGCCCATGAAAAAAGGCACCCGAAGGTGCCTTTTGCCAGGAACTGCTGATCCGGTATCGATCAGAAGATGTGGCGGATACCCAGGGCAGCGCCGGTCTGGTTGTTGCGGCCCGGCATTTCGGTGGTGGTGCCGCCCGAAACCTTGTTGAAGTCAACCGTCCCGTAGACCTGGGTGCGCTTCGACAGCGAGTATTCGGCCAGCAGCACGCCGGTGTAGCGGCGGCCGTTGTTGTTGTTCACGCCGTTCTTGTTCTCGACGTAGTCGCCGTAGAACACGCCGGTCAGCGCCAGGGCCGGGGTGGCCTGGTAAGTCAGGCCGATGTAGCCGAGGGTGTCCTTGCGCGGGTTGTTGGCGGCGCCTGCGGCGATCACGCCCGGCGCCGGAGCGGCAGCCGAGTTGTTCAGGAAGCCGCTGTCGATGACGCCGGTGCGGTCCTGGCCGCCGATGTAACCGACGAACAGCTTGGCCGGGCCAAAGGCGTACTTACCGGCAGCGCCCCACATTTGCTGCTTGTTGCCGTTGATATCGCGGATTTCCTGGTACACGCCGCCGATGCCGAACGGACCGAACGAGTAGGCGGCACGGGTGCCCCAGTACTGGTTCCGGCTCATGCTGCCCGGCTGCTCGCCGAAGCCGTAGCTGGCGCCGACGTCCAGGCCGCCGAACTTGCCGGCGTAGCTGACCACGTTGTTGTTGCGGAACTGGGTCAGGAAGAACGGCCAGGCGTTGTTGGTGTAGTTGCCGATGGTCAGCGGATCGTAGTCGCCGAAGAAGTTAAAGCCTTCGGTGTACTGGCGGCCCAGCTTGATCGTGCCGAAGTCGCCCGACAGGCCGACGTAAGCCTGACGGCCAAACAGGCTGTTGTTCTGGTTGGCGCGGCCGGTATCCGGGTCAAAGCCCCCTTCCAGCTGGAAGATCGCCTTCAGGTTGTTGCCCAGGGCTTCGCTGCCCTTCATGCCCCAGCGGCTGTTGGTGATGGCGCCGTTGGTCAGTTCCCAGGAGTTGTCATTGTTGGCGTTCGCGTTCGTCTGGAAGCGGATGCTCTGGTCGACGATACCGTACAGGGTGACGGAGGTTTGTGCGAAAGCCGAACCTGCCAACAGGCTGCCGGCTGCGAGGACGATGGCCGATTTCTTCATGGTGCTCCTTTTCTGTCTTGTACTGTGCCCTTC
This sequence comes from Cupriavidus taiwanensis, assembly GCF_900250115.1. Lineage (NCBI taxonomy): Bacteria > Pseudomonadati > Pseudomonadota > Betaproteobacteria > Burkholderiales > Burkholderiaceae > Cupriavidus > Cupriavidus taiwanensis. The sequence goes on from NZ_LT984803.1 coordinate 65,435, forward strand.
GCCGGATCACGGCGGGGATAAGGTCTACGTTTCGTGTAAACGCCGCGAAAATTTAACAAAACGTAAGGAACAAGGACACAAAACTCCGTGGAGCCGCGCTTTCAAGCAGGAAATTGATGCAATTCCGTTGTCTGGCCGCTACAGAATTCTGCATTCGGGGGACAAGGCAGCGCTGCGGGGACGCCGCGAAGCCGCACTGGCACGGCGGCGGGGCGTTGGCGCGACGGGGGAGGGGCGCGGGAAGGGGCGGGAAGGGGCGGGGCGGCGAGCCCCGCAGGGGCATGGACCCGGCGCCGCCGGGTCCTGTGCTCAGTGCTGCGGGATCTCGATCTTGACCTCGAGCACCTCGAGGTTGTCCTGGCGCTCCAGGCTGACGCGCAGGTCCTGGTCGCCGATCTTGACGTACTTGGAAATCACCGCCACCAGCTCGCGCTGCAGCGCGGGCAGGTAGTCGGCGGGGGCGGAATGGCCGGTGCGCTCGTGCGCCAGGATGATCTGCAGCCGCTCCTTGGCGACCGACGCGGACTTCTTCTTCTCTCCCAGCAGGAAGGAAAGGATCGACATGGGGTGAGCCCTCCTTGACCGTTACTTGTTGCCGAAGATGCGCGAGAACAGCCCCGGCTTCTGGTAGTCGGTGAAACGCATTGGCTTGTCCTTGCCGAGGAAGCGGTCCACCACGTCGCTGTAGGCGTCAGACACGTCGCTGCCTTCCAGGTGGATGGCGGGCGTGCCCTGGTTGGAGGCGTGCAGCACCGCTTCCGATTCCGGCACCACGCCGATCAGCTTGATGCGCAGGATTTCCTGGATGTCGGTCAGCGACAGCATCTCGCCGCCATGCACGCGCTTGGGGTTGTAGCGGGTGATCAGCAGGTGTTCCTTGATCGGCTCGCCGCCCTCGGTGGCGCGCTTGGTCTTGGACGCCAGGATGCCGAGGATGCGGTCCGAATCGCGCACCGACGACACTTCCGGGTTGGTCACGATCAGCGCCTCGTCGGCGAAGTACATCGCCATCAGCGCGCCCGACTCGATGCCGGCGGGCGAGTCGCAGACGATGTACTCGAAATCCATCTCGATTAGGCCGTCGATCACCTTCTCGACGCCCTCGCGCGTGAGCGCGTCCTTGTCGCGCGTCTGCGAGGCCGGCAGGATGAACAGGTTCTCGCACTTCTTGTCCTTGATCAGCGCCTGGCGCAGGTTGGCTTCGCCCTGCACCACGTTGATCAGGTCATACACCACGCGGCGTTCGCAACCCATGATCAGGTCGAGGTTGCGCAGGCCGACGTCGAAGTCGATCACGGCAGTCTTGTGGCCGCGCAGGGCCAGGCCGGCGGCAAAGCTGGCGCTGGTGGTGGTCTTGCCGACGCCTCCCTTGCCGGAGGTCACAACGATGATTTTTGCCATGGCTCTTTGGTCCAGTAATAAGTTGAAGCTTGCGCTCTCTGTGATCCGGTCTCGAGGGACACCGCGGTTACTTGAGCCGCAGCGCTTCGAGGATCAGTTTTTCATCGGCCAGGCGCACCTGGGCGGTCTTGCCGTGCACGTCGGCCGGCAGCGTCTGCTCCGCGGTCCGGTAGATGCCGGCGATGGAAATCAGTTCGGGCTCCATGCACGTGCTGAAGATGCGCGCGGCGGTGTTGCCCTTGACCCCCGCCAGCGCGCGGCCGCGCAGCGGGGCGTAGATATGGATGTTGCCTTCGGCGATGACCTCGGCACCATAGCTGACCACGTCCATGATGACCACGTCGCCATGCGCGTAGACCTGCTGGCCCGAGCGCAGCGGCTTGTCGATCAGCAGGGTCTGGGTCTGGCGCACGGCGGCGGCGACGGCGGCGTCGGTGGCCGCCTGCGCCGCGGCACGGGCGGCTTGCTCGCGCGCCGCCTGTTCGGCGGCGGCTTGTTCGGCGGCGGCTGCGGCCTTGGCTTCGGCGGCACGCTCGGCGGTGCCGTTGCGGCGGGCCTGGCTGTCGAGCAGCGGCAGGCCGAAGCGCTCGGCCCAATCGCGCTGGCCGGCACGTGCCACCACGCCGATGGCGCGGGCCTTGAGCGTGGCCAGCGTGTCGATCACGGTGCCGAGCGCGACTTCGCTGTCATCGTCGAGCGCGCGCAGGTCCAGCGCGATCACGTCATTGGAGAAGAAGTCGGGGGTGGCTTCGAAGCGGGTGAGGAGGTCATCCCGCAGCGCAGCCATGTCGGCGGTCTGGAGGGCGAGAAGGAGGGCGTCGACGTTGCCACTGCGCAGCTCGAAGCGTGGCGATTTCTTCTGGGACATAGCCGGGTGACCGTGGAAATGCCACATTCTAACGTCGTATCTGTCGCGAACTGTAACAATTGGATCGATATGTACCGCAGGTGGCGCGTGGGCTCCATGCGCGTGCCCGTGGCGCGGCGCAAGTGTGGCCGGCGCGGCTTGCGCGACCTCGGCTCGCGGCGCCCGGGCATCGTGCAAAGCCTTGTTACGATTGCGCCATCTGATTAGCGGAGTTTCCATGGGCGCCATCGTCAATTGCGTGGCTTACCGGCAGGGCAAGCGGCTCGGCACGGTAGGCATGGAAGAAATCCCCACGGTGCTGGCGGTGCCCGGCACCTTCGTCTGGCTGGGCCTGCACGAGCCCGAACTGGCACTGCTGCGCCAGGCGCAACGGGCCTTCGGCCTGCACGACCTCGCGGTCGAAGACGCCACCAACGCGCACCAGCGCCCGAAGCTCGAGGCCTACGGCGATTCCGTGTTCGTAGTGCTCAACACCGCGCAACTGGTCGAGGACGAAGTCGTGGTCGGCGAGACCCATCTGTTCGTCGGCCCCAACTACGTGGTCTCGGTCCGCCACGGCGCCAGCAGCACCTATGCGCCGGTCCGCGAGCGCTGCGAGCATGATCCGCACGGCCTGGCGAACGGCCCCGGCTACGTGCTGTACGCGCTGATGGACTTTGTCGTCGACCACTACCTGCCCATCGTCACGCGCCTGGAGGACACCTTCGAGGCGCTCGAGCAAGGCATCTTCCGCGACGAATTCGACCGTGCCGCGATCGAGCGCCTGTACCAGGTCAAGCGCCAGGTGCTGCGCCTGCGCAATGCGGTGAGCCCGGTCGAAGACATGTGCGGCCAGCTGATCCGGCTGCACGAAGAGCTGGTGCCCAGGGAGTTGCGCGCTTATTTCCGCGATATCGAAGACCACGCCAGCCGCCAGGTGCGTACGCTCGACGTGGTGCGCGAAATGCTGACCACCGCGGTGCAGGTCAACCTGGCGCTGGTCACCGTCGGCCAGAACGAGGTGGTCAAGCGGCTGGCCGGCTGGGGCGCGATCCTGGCAATCCCGACAGTGGTGTTCAGCCTGTACGGCATGAATTTCGATTTCATGCCGGAGCTGAAAATCCACTATGCCTATCCGGCCGTGATCGGCGTGACCGCGGTGGCCTGTGGCGCGCTGTGGCGGCGGCTGCACCGCGCGGGGTGGATCTGAGCCCGGGCCCTTCGGGGCCAGATTATTGGTGTGACGAATGATCGGGTCGCCATTGTTCGCTTCTTGATTATTCGCGCCGATAGCCGGGCGCTACCGGGCATTCCCGCCGACTCCTACACTGAAGCAAGGAAGGCCTTGCGCCCGGAGTCCGCCATGTTGAAAGCCCGTTCCCCGCATGCCGCCGTGCTGGCCGGCATCCTTTGCGCATGGCTGGTCCTGCCGCATGCCGCCGCCGCACCCCAGCCCGCCGCTCCGGCGCAGGCGCAGACCCGCGACGCGGTCGCTGCCTACGAGTCGGGCCGCTTCGACCAGGCCTTGCGCGGCTTCGCCGGCGCCGCGCGCCAGGGCAACCGTCTCGCGCAATTCAACTACGCGATGATGCTGCTGCGTGGCGAGGGCACCGCCGCGCGGCCACAAGAGGCGCTGGTGTGGCTGCGCAAGGCGGCCGACAACGGCATGACCCATGCGCAATACACCTGGGGCGACCTGTACGAGCGCGGCGAGCTGGTGCCGAAATCGCTGGAACAGGCGAACCGCTGGTATGAGCTGGCGGCGCAGGGCGGCCACGTGCAGGCGCAGATGGAACTGGCGACGAACTACTTCACCGGCCGCGGCGTGCCGCGCGACTACGCGCAGGCGTTTGCGTGGTACCGCCGCGCGGCGAGCGCGGGGGACGGCGGCGCGCAGTACATCGTCGGCAGCTTCTATGAGCGCGGCGAGCCGGGCGTGGTCGACCGGGATATCGAGCAGGCCAAGATCTGGTACGCGCGCTCGGCGGCACGCGGGGATCCGGGGGCGCTGGCGAAGCTGCGGTCGCTGCTGGAGGAGACGGTGAGGGGCAGGGCCGGGATGTAGGCAAGAACTGCCCGTCACGACAACGAAGCGGCGGTCTTGGGTGCTCCAGCGCCGCCGGAGCTAGCCTGAGCAAGGTGTTCTCCCTCTCCCCTCATGGGGAGGGGGCCGGGGTGAGGGGTGGTTTAGCAGGGAACCACATGAAGCGGGGCCAACGTTTTTTTATCACGGCGGCTCCGGCAAACGTCCGCCCTCACCCCCGCCCCTCTCCCGCAAGCGGGAGAGGGGAGCAAACCGGCGCAGGTTGAACCGCTCGGGCTCACCCCAGCTTCTTCCTCAACAACTCGTTCACCTGCGCCGGATTCGCCTTGCCCCTGGTCGCCTTCATCGCCTGGCCGACCAGCGCGTTGAACGCCTTTTCCTTGCCCGAGCGGAATTCCTCGACCGACTTGGCATTGGCGGCCAGCACCTCGTCGATGATCTTTTCCAGCTCGCCGCTGTCGGACATCTGCTTCAGCCCCTTGGCCGCGATGATGGCGTCGGCGTCGCCGCCGTGCTCGCCCGCCCACATCGCCGGGAACACGTCCTTCTTGGCGGTGTTGTTCGACACCGTGCCGTCGGCGATGCGCGCCAGCAGCTTGGCCAGTTGCGCCGGCGTGACCGGGGCGGCGTCGATGGCGATGCCTTCGCGGTTCAGCTGCGAGGCCACGTCGCCCATCAGCCAGTTGGCGGCGGGCTTGGCGCTGGCGGCACCGGCGCCGGCGACCACGGCTTCATAGTAGGCGGCGTAGGCCTTGGTCGCGGTCAGCATGGTGGCGTCATACGCCGACAGGCCGTACTGCGAGACGAAGCGCGCCTGCATCGCCGCCGGCAGCTCCGGCAGCTCGCCGCGCACGCGCTCGATCCAGCCGGCGTCGATTTCCAGCGGCATCAGGTCCGGGTCGGGGAAATAGCGGTAGTCGTGCGCGTCTTCCTTGGTGCGCATGGCGCGCGTTTCGCCGGTGTCCGGGTCGAACAGCACGGTGGCCTGCTGGATCTTGCGGCCGTCCTCGATCTCGGCGATTTGCCACTGCACCTCGTATTCGATGGCCTGCTGCAGGAAGCGGAACGAGTTCAGGTTCTTGATCTCGCGGCGCGTGCCGAATTCCTTCTGTCCGACCGGGCGCACCGACACGTTGGCGTCGCAGCGGAAGCTGCCTTCCTGCATGTTGCCGTCGCAGATGCCCAGCCACACCACCAGCGAGTGCAGCGCCTTGGCGTACGCCACCGCTTCGGCGGCGCTGCGCATGTCGGGCTCGGTGACGATTTCCAGCAGCGGCGTGCCGGCACGGTTCAGGTCGATGCCGGTCATGCCGGCAAAATCCTCGTGCAGCGACTTGCCCGCGTCTTCTTCCAGGTGCGCGCGCGTCAGGTTGACGGTCTTTTCGTAGAACTCGCCTTTCTTGCCTTCGACCTGGATGGTGATGGTGCCGCCCTGGACCACGGGGATCTCATACTGGCTGATCTGGTAGCCCTTGGGCAGGTCCGGGTAAAAGTAGTTCTTGCGCGCGAACACGCTGCGCGGCGCGATGGTGGCGCCGATCGCCAGGCCGAACTGGATCGCGCGCTCGACCGCGCCCTGGTTGAGCACGGGCAGCACGCCCGGCAGCGCCAGGTCCACCGGCGACGCCTGCGTGTTGGCCTCGGCGCCGAAGGCGGTGGAGGTGCCGGAAAAAATCTTGGAGGCCGTCGACAGCTGCGCGTGCGTTTCGAGGCCGATCACCACTTCCCATTGCATGGCGGTATTCCTGTTCGGTTCTTTCGGTGTTGTCTGTTGCGAGGGAGCGGCTGCGCCGCCCCGGTGTTCTGTCTGGTCTGGCATGGCGGTCAGGGGTCGGGGCTGGCCAGCCAGGAGTCGAGCTGGGCCAGCGCGGCCACGCGAGCCACCGCGTCGCCGCCGACGGTGACGCTCTGGCCCTTGCGCATGGCGGCGGCGGGCACATCGCTGCGCCGATGCAGCTCGCTGGTGCCGTCGAAGCCGTGATAGGCGCCCGGATAGATCTCCAGCCGGAAGCGCGCCCCCGGCTGGCGCGCCTGCACCGCGCTCTGCAGCATGGCGCAGCGGGTCGCGGGGGTCCAGTCGTCGGCGCCGCCGATCATCAGCAGCAACGGCGCGCGCAGGCGGAAGCTGTGCTGCTGCACCGCGCGCTTGCAGCCCGGGTAGAACGCCACCGCGCGCTCCACCGGCGGCGTGCCGGCCGGCCACGGGCGGCTGGCGTCCACGGTCGCCAGCACCGCCTGCGCGCCGTTGGACCAGCCCAGCAGCACGATGCGCGCGGCATCGGCCGCGGGCTGCTGCGCCACCCAGCGCAGCGCGGCGAGCGCGTCGGCGCGGCGGGTGCGGTCGTCGATGGCACGGTTGTCGATGGGCTCGGCGCAGATGCCGTGGGGCCTGCCGCGCGCGCTGAAGCTGTCCGGCATCAGCACCGCGTAGCCGCGTTCGGTGAGCCAGTGCGCGTATTCGCGGTAGCGTTGCTGCAGCTGCCCCGCAACGTCCGCGGTGTCGGCGCCGGTTGCCGCCGCGCTGCCGTCGCGCGCGGCGCGCTGCGCCAGCAGGCCGCCGCAGCCGTGCAGCGCCACCACCACCGGCAGCGCGCGCGGCGTGGTGCCCTCGCGCGGCAGGAACCAGTAGGCGGTCAGCGCCGGCGTGGCGGCATCGCCGCGCAGCTGGACCCGCTGCGCGGGCACGGGCGCGACTGCCGCCCTGGCTGCTGCCGAAGAAGCGGGCGCGGCCCGGCTCACGGCGTTCGGCGCCAGCACGCCCGCCGGCGTCAGCGGGGCCGGCGCATCCAGCGGGGGTGCCGGCAGGTCCGGCGTATGCGCCGCGGCGCCGGCCAGCCAAGCGCCAAACGCCAGCGCCGCCGCGGCGCGCAGCCACGCGCCCGCCGGACGGGCGGCGCGTGGCGCGTGTTGCGGGATGGCGGGGGCGTGGACCATGGCCGGCTGCTGTGGCGACAGTGGCGTCAGCGCGTGGGGGCGCAGGCGCCGGTGCCGGGCTCGAACATCACGGGCCAGGCCTGCTCATAGATGCCGGGGGTACAGCGCTGCTGGCAGTTGGCGTGCGCCAGCGTGACTCGGCGCGGGTCCTGCCACACCATCAGCTTGCAGCCGCTGCCGTCATTGGCGCGCAGCTCGATATGCGGCTTCTTCTGGGTCTGGCGGAAGTCGGCCAGGTTGAAGCTGCACGAGCCGCGCTTGCCCACCCACAGCTTCCACGACAACTGCTGCACGCTGTTGTCCGCGATGCGCAGCTGCGCATCTTCGCGGAAGCCGTCTTCCTCGGTGCGGCGGCAGTCGCCGGCCAGGTCGATGTCGCGGCTGGCGATCGGCGTGGGCTTGCCGATGATCGGCAGCTGGATGCAGCCGGCCACCAGCGCGGCGAGCGCGGCGGCAGCAAGCAGGCGGAGCAGGGTGCGGGTCATGGTCAGGCCTTGGCGGGGCGGCGCAGGTGCCAGTCGGTCGCCTGCTGGAACGCATGCGCGGCCTGCAGCAGGCGCGCTTCGTCGAAGTAGTTGCCGATCAGCTGCAGGCCGACGGGCAGGTTGCCCTCGCCGAAGCCGCACGGCACGCTCATGCCGGGCAGGCCGGCCAGGCTGGTCGACAGCGTGAAGATATCGGCCAGGTACATCTGCACCGGATCCGAGGTCTTCTCGCCCAGCTTCCACGCTACCGTCGGCGCCACCGGGCCCATGATCACGTCGCACTGGGCGAAGGCGCGCTGGAAGTCGTCGGCGATGATGCGGCGGATCTTCTGCGCCTGCAGGTAGTAGGCGTCGTAGTAGCCGTGCGACAGCACGTAGGTGCCGACCATGATGCGGCGCTTGACCTCGGCGCCGAAGCCTTCGGCGCGGGTCTTCTTGTACATGTCGAGCAGGTCGCGGTACTCGGCGGCGCGGTGGCCGTAGCGCACGCCGTCGAAGCGCGACAGGTTGGACGAAGCCTCGGCCGGCGCGATCACGTAGTACACCGGGATCGACAGCTCGGTCTTGGGCAGCGATACCTCGACCAGCGTTGCGCCCAGCTTTTCATATTCGGCCAGCGCCGCGCGCACGGCCTGCTCGACATCGGCCGACAGGCCCTTGCCGAAGTACTCCTTCGGCAGGCCGATGCGCAGCCCCGCCAGCGGGCGCTCTGCCGTGGCGCCGGCGCGCGGCTGGCCCAGCAGGCGGGTGTAGTCCTCGTCCACGCCGCCTTGCTCCGGCGGGATGCTGGTCGAGTCCTTCGGGTCGAAGCCGGCCATGGCGTTGAGCAGCAGCGCGCAGTCCTCGGCGCTGTGGGCCATCGGGCCGCCCTGGTCCAGCGACGAGGCAAAGGCGATCATGCCGTAGCGCGACACGCGGCCGTAGGTTGGCTTGATGCCGGTGATGCCCGAGAACGATGCCGGCTGGCGGATCGAGCCGCCGGTGTCGGTGCCGGTGGCGGCGGGCGCGAGGCCGGCGGCGACCGCGGTGGCCGAGCCGCCCGACGAGCCGCCGGGCACGCGGCTGGCGTCCCACGGGTTGCGCACCGGTCCGAAATGCGAGTTCTCGTTGGACGAGCCCATCGCGAACTCGTCCATGTTGGTCTTGCCCAGCGTGACCATGCCGGCGGCCGCCATGCGTTCGACCACGGTGGCGTCGAACGGGCTTTCATAGTTGGCCAGCATCTTCGAGCCGGCGGTGGCGCGCCAGCCGCGCGTGACGAACACATCCTTGTGCGCCACCGGCACGCCGGTCAGCGGCGCGGCCTCGCCGCGCGCGCGGCGCGCATCGGCGGCGCGGGCCTGGGCCAGGGTCAGCTCGGCGTCGACGTGGATGAAGGCGTTGAGCGCGCTGGCCTGCTCGATGCGGGCCAGGTATTCGCGCGCGAGTTCCTCGGCGGAGACGGTGCGCGCGGCCAGGGCGTCGGCAAGCTGGCGCAGGGAAGTCACGGAATCAGCGGAAAAGGGCATGACAGTCGGTCGGCATCAGGGGTGTTGTACTGGCGGGCGGACCGTGTCGGGCCTGGCAGCGCAGGCGGCACGGCCCGGGCACGGGTCATTCGATGACCTTGGGCACCAGGTACAGGCCGTCTTCGGTGGCCGGCGCGGGGCGCTGGTAGTCGGCGCGGCGGTCGGCCTCGGTGACCACGTCCTCGCGCAGGCGCTGGACCATGTCGCGCACGGCCGACAGCGGATGCGCCAGCGGCTCGATGCCGGTGGTGTCGACCGCCTGCATTTGCTCGACCAGCGAGAAAAAGTTGTTCAGCTGCGCAAGCGTCTGGGCGGCCTCGTCATCGCTGGTTTCGATGCGGGCGAGGTGGGCAATGCGCTTGACGTCGGATAGGTCGAGGGCCATGGCGTGGTGGATCGATGCTCGGATACAGATACGAAGGGTGGCGCGGGCTGCGCCGGCGGCCGGCTCACGGGGCCGCTTCGTCGCGCGGCCCGGGCCTGACCATGGGCGCCGGAGGTCGCCCCGGAGTCGTCAGAATTGCAGGTATTTTCAGGCTGTAAACGCCCGAAGCAGCCAGAATTATAAGGTATCATTGCGAGTTACCGACCTTTGGCAACGCCTGCGCCACATGGCCTGCGGCCGGCGCCTGCGCGCCCGGTGTCCGAAGGCGCCCGAAGGGCAAACCTGGGTCCTCTGATTAGGCCTTGCCGCCGGTCCCGCATGTCGCGCCACCCGCCGACATGATGCGCCGGCGCCTGCACATTTCCGCGAACTTTTCGGCGGGGTCTAATCAAAGGTTCCCGTAGGGCCGGCGCGTGCGGTGCGCCGGCGGTGCCTATCCCATGCCCCTCCGGCCGGACAGCCGGGGCGGCGGGCGGAGCGGGAAGCCGAGAACCATTCCGTATTCAACACAACGTACTTCGTGGCCGGGCCGCTCGCGGCGCCGGCCGCTTCGCCTACCCGCGAACACCATCACAGACAGGATTCCTGATGTTCGGATTTCTCCGCAGCTACTTCTCCAACGACCTGGCGATCGACCTCGGCACCGCCAACACGCTGATCTACATGCGCGACAAGGGCATCGTGCTGGACGAGCCCTCGGTCGTTGCGATCCGCCAGGAAGGCGGCCCCAACGCCAAGAAGACCATCACGGCGGTGGGCAAGGAAGCCAAGCAGATGCTGGGCAAGGTGCCGGGCAATATCGAGGCGATCCGCCCGATGAAGGACGGCGTGATCGCCGACTTCACCGTGACCGAGCAGATGCTCAAGCAATTCATCAAGATGGTGCATGACAGCAAGCTGCTGCGCCCGAGCCCGCGCATCATCATCTGCGTGCCGTGCGGCTCGACCCAGGTCGAGCGCCGCGCCATCCGCGAATCCGCGCTGGGCGCCGGCGCCAGCCAGGTGTACCTGATCGAGGAGCCGATGTCGGCCGCGATCGGCGCCGGCCTGCCGGTGTCGGAGCCGTCGGGCTCGATGGTGGTCGATATCGGCGGCGGCACCACCGAGGTCGGCATCATCTCGCTGGGCGGCATGGTTTACAAGGGTTCGGTGCGCGTCGGCGGCGACAAGTTCGACGAGGCCATCGTCAACTACATCCGCCGCAACTACGGCATGCTGATCGGCGAGCAGACCGCCGAGGCGATCAAGAAGGAAATCGGCTCGGCCTTCCCGGGCTCCGAGGTCCGCGAGATGGAAGTCAAGGGCCGCAACCTGTCCGAGGGCATTCCGCGCGCCTTCACGGTGTCGTCCAACGAAATCCTGGAAGCGCTGACCGATCCGCTGAACCAGATCGTGTCGGCGGTCAAGATCGCGCTGGAACAGACCCCGCCCGAACTGGGCGCCGACATCGCCGAGCGCGGCATGATGCTCACCGGTGGCGGCGCGCTGCTGCGCGACCTGGACCGCCTGCTGGCGGAAGAAACCGGCCTGCCGGTGCTGGTCGCCGAAGACCCGCTGACCTGCGTGGTGCGCGGCTCCGGCATGGCGCTGGAACGCATGGACAAGCTCGGCAGCATCTTCTCCTACGAGTAAGAAGGACGCTCACGTGGCGATGCGCGGCCTGCCGGATCGAGTGATCATGGCGGCGTCGCGGCGCCTCATCCGCCGGGGCCGGGCCCTGGCAGCTCCCGCCGCCCGACCGTGCCGCGCCCGATCCCGCCAGGGGCCGGGGCGCGCCGCGGCGGGCGGCGGGGCGTTTCCGCGTGGCCTCCGGCCTTTGTTCGGGTAAATGGATTACTCCCCTCCGCCGCTCTTCAAGCAAGGCACCTCGGCCGTCGCCAGGCTGGTCCTGTATGTGGGCATCGCGCTGGCGCTGCTGGTGGTCGACGCCCGTTTCGACGCGCTGCGCGTGGGCCGGCAGGTTGCCGCCACCGTGCTGATGCCGGTCGAGCGCCTGGTGCTGGCGCCGCGCGACGCGCTGCGCACCATGTTCGACTATGCGCAGTCGTCGGCGACGCTCGCCACCGAGAACCGCGAGCTGCGCCAGAACGCGGTGCAGCAGGCCCAGGCCTCGGTGCGCCAGGCGCAGCTCGAGGCCGAGAACAACCAGTTGCGCAAGCTGCTCGGGCTGGCGCAGCAGTCGGCCACGCCGGTGACCGCGGCCGAGATCCTGTATGACGCGCGCGATCCGTACAGCCAGCGCATCGTCATCGACAAGGGCAGCCAGCACGGCCTGCGCGCCGGCTACCCGGTGATCGACGAGCGCGGCGTGGTGGGGCAGGTCACGCGCGTGTCGCCGTTCCAGTCCGAGGTGACACTGCTGACCGACAAGGACCAGGCGATTCCGGTGCAGGTGGTGCGCAACGGCCTGCGCAGCGTGGCCTTCGGCGGCGCGCGCGCGGGCCACCTCGACCTGCGCTTCATGGCCGCCGCCGCCGACCTGCAGCAGGGCGACCTGCTGGTGACCTCGGGCCTGGACGGCACCTATCCGCCGGGCCTGCCGGTGGCGAAGATCGTGCAGATCGAGCGCAAGGCCGATACCGCGTTCTCGCGTGTCTATTGCGAGCCGGTGGCCGGCGTGCGCGCGCACCGCCAGCTGCTGGTGGTGCGCTACGACGCCGCCATCCCGGCGCGCGAAGCGGTCGAGGCGCGGCCGCAGGCGCCGGTCAAGGGCGCCAAGTCCGCCGCGGCGCGCGCCGCGGCCGACAGCGCCGCGGCCGGCAAGGCCGCGCCCGCCAAGGAGGCACCACGGTGACCAATCCCCAATACCTGCTGCGGCCGGTCAATCCGGCCTTCATCGCCTTCAGCTTCGTGCTGGCGTTCCTGTTCAACCTGATGCCGTGGGGCACCACGCTGTGGATCCCGGACATGGTGGCGCTGGTGCTGGTGTTCTGGAACATCCACCAGCCGCGCAAGGTGGGCATGGGCGTGGCCTTCCTGCTCGGCCTGCTGATGGACGTGCACGATGCCCGGCTGCTGGGCGAGCACGCGCTGGCTTACACGCTGCTGGCCTACTTCGCCATCACCATCCACCGCCGTGTGCTGTGGTTCACGGTCTATACCCAGGCGCTGCACGTGCTGCCGCTGCTGTTCATCGCGCACGCGGTGCCGGTGCTGATCCGCCTGGCGATGGGCGCGCCGCTGCCCGGCTGGTCGCTGCTGCTGGCGCCGGCGATCGAGGCGCTGCTGTGGCCGCTCGCCACCAGCCTGCTGCTGGCGCCGCAGCGCCGCTCGACCGATGTCGACGAGACCCGGCCGATCTGACGCCGCCATCGCCATCACCATCGCCCGCCATCGTCCACCACCGATATCTCCAGGCCACGCAGTACCATGACCGAAATCCGCAACGTCGAACTGGAAATCGGCCGCTTCCGCATCCGCGTGGCGGCCGCGGCGCTGTTTACGGTGATCTGCTTTGGCCTGCTGTTCTCGCGCTTCCTCTGGCTGCAGTGGTACAAGCATGACCAGTACTCGGCCAAGGCCGAGGACAACCGCATCTCGGTGGCGCCGATCGAGCCCAACCGCGGCATCATCATGGACCGCAACGGGGTCGTGCTGGCGCGCAACTATTCCGCATACACACTCGAAATCACCCCGTCCAAGCTGACCGATACGCTGGACAACACCATCGAAGGCCTGTCTGCGCTGGTCGACATCCAGCCGCGCGACCGGCGCCGCTTCAAGCGGCTGATGGAGGAGTCGCGCAGCTTTGAAAGCCTGCCGATCCGCAGCCAGCTGACCGACGGGGAAGTGGCGCGCTTCTCCGCGCAGCGCTTCCGCTTCCCCGGCGTCGACGTGCGGGCCCGGCTGTTCCGCCAGTATCCGCTGGGCGAGTCGGCGTCGCACGTGATCGGCTACCTGGGCCGCATTTCGCAACGCGACCAGGAGCGCATCGAAGCCATGGACGAGGCCAACGATGCCGATGGCGCCAGGTACGACCCGCGCAAGGATGCCGACAACTACAAGGGCTCCAACTACATCGGCAAGATCGGCCTCGAGCAGAGCTACGAGACCGAGCTGCACGGACTGACCGGGTTCGAGGAAGTGGAAGTGAGCGCGGGCGGCCGCCCGATCCGTACCCTGTCCACCTCGCCGGCGACGCCGGGCAACAACCTGATCCTGTCGCTGGACATCCGCCTGCAGCAGCTGGCCGAGGCGCTCTACGGCGACCGCCGCGGCGCGCTGGTGGCGATCGAGCCGTCCACGGGCGACATCCTGGCCTTTGTCTCCAAGCCCACCTTCGACCCCAACCTGTTTGTCGAAGGCATCGACACCAATACCTGGAACGAGCTCAACGGCTCGCCCGACAAGCCGCTGCTGAACCGCCCGCTGCGTGGCACGTATCCGCCGGGCTCGACCTACAAGCCGTTCATGGCACTGGCGGCGCTGACGACCGGCAAGCGCACCGCGAACTGGGGCATGTCGGATCCGGGCTTCTTCACGCTGGGCAACCACACCTTCCGCGACGACAAGCCGGGCGGCCACGGCTGGGTCGACATGCACAGCTCGATCGTGCATTCATGCGACACCTACTACTACGTGCTGGCGCGCGACATGGGGGTCAACGGCATCCATGACTTCATGAAGCCGCTGGGCTTCGGCCAGATCACCGGCATCGACATCGAGGGCGAAAGCCGCGGCATCCTGCCGTCGACCGACTGGAAGCGCCGCGCCTACCGCAAGCCCGAGCAGCAGAAGTGGTATGAGGGCGAGACCATCTCGCTGGGCATCGGCCAGGGCTACAACAGTTTCACCATCCTGCAGCTGGCGCAGGCGACCTCGGTGATCGTCAACGACGGCAAGGTGATGAAGCCGCACCTGGTCAAGGCCATCGAAGACGCGGTCACGCGCAAGCGCACGCTGACCGTGCCCAAGGAAAGCTACACCATCCCGCTCAAGCAGGCCGACATCAACGTGATCAAGCGCGCCATGGTGGCGGTGACGCACTCGGGCACGGCCGCGCGCGTGTTCGCCGGCGCCGCCTACGAGTCCGCCGGCAAGACCGGCACGGCGCAGACCTACAGCCTGTCCAAGGGCGAGAAGTACAACCACCACGCGCTCGCCGAGCACAAGCGCGACCACTCGCTGTACACGGCCTTCGCGCCGGCCGACAACCCCAAGATCGCGATCGCGCTGATCGTCGAGAACGCCGGCTTCGGTGCCGCGGTGGCCGCGCCGATCGCGCGCAAGGTGATGGACTACTACCTGACCGGCAAGTGGCCCGCCGAGCTGGAGGCGATGGCGCCCCCTGCCAGCGAGCGCGTGGCCGGACGCGCGCCGGTGGAGACGCCGAGCGTGTTCACCACCGGCCAGACCGCCAGCATTGCCAGCGCCACGGTGATGTCCAGCGGCGGCGCGTCGGCCAGCGGCGCTGACGCCAGCGCGGTGGCGGCGGCCTCGGCCGCGCATGTGCCGACGCCGGAAGCGATCGCCGCGACGCTCGACCCCGACGCCATCGCCCCGGCCTCGGCGGTGCAGACGCTGGACCAGCGCATGCTGCAGGCGCTGGGCCACAGCAAGCCGCAGACCCCGGCGCCGGCCTCGGCGGCGGCCGTGCCGGCCAAGGCGCCCGCGCCCAAACCACGCGTCAGGCCCGTGGCTGCCAAGGCAGCCAGCGGTGCCGACGCCACTCGCTGAAGGAGACGCGCATGGATCGACGCCGCGTCATGTCCCTGGTCAAGACCGCGCTGACCGGTTTTGACAAGCCGCTCTCGCTGATCGTGTTCCTGCTGTTCGCCACCGGCATCGTGGCGTTGTATTCGGCCGCCATCGACATGCCGGGACGGGTCGAGGACCAGTTGCGCAACATCCTGCTGTCGTACGTGGTGATGTTCGTGATCGCCTACCTGCCGACCCAGACGCTGATGCGGGTGGCGGTGCCGATCTATACGGTCGGGGTGGCACTGCTGATCGCAGTGGCCATGTTCGGCCTGATCCGCAAGGGTGCGCGCCGCTGGCTCTATGTCGGCATGGTGATCCAGCCGTCCGAGATCATGAAGATCTCGATGCCGCTGATGCTGGCGTGGTATTTCCAGAAACGCGAGGGCGTGATCCGGTGGTTCGACTTCATCGTCGCGCTGGTGCTGCTGCTGATTCCGGTGGGGCTGATCGCCAAGCAGCCCGACCTGGGCACGGCGCTGCTGGTGATGGCCGCGGGCCTTTATGTGATCTACTTCGCAGGGCTGTCGTGGAAGCTGATCCTGCCGCTGATGGGGATCCTGGTGGTCGCCATCACGCTGCTGATCACCTTCCAGAACGACATATGCGCGCCGGGCGTGAACTGGCCGGTGCTGCACGACTACCAGCAGCACCGCGTCTGCACGCTGCTGGACCCGACCAGCGATCCGCTCGGCAAGGGTTTCCACACGATCCAGTCGATCATCGCGATCGGCTCGGGCGGGGTCGAGGGCAAGGGCTGGCTCAAGGGCACGCAGACCCACCTGGAATTCATCCCGGAAAAGCACACCGACTTTATCTTCGCGGTGTACTCGGAAGAGTTCGGCCTGATCGGCAACGCGGTGCTGCTAGTGCTGTACCTGCTGCTGATCTTCCGCGGGCTCTTTATCGCGGCCAATGCGCCGACGCTGTTCTCGCGGCTGCTGGCGGGGTCGATCACGCTGATCTTCTTTACCTATGCCTTCGTCAACATGGGCATGGTCAGCGGCATCCTGCCGGTGGTGGGCGTGCCGCTGCCGCTGCTGAGCTACGGCGGCACCGCGCTGGTGACGCTGGGCGCGGGCATCGGCATCTTGATGAGCATTTCGCGGCAGAAGCGGCTGATCCAGACGTAGGCCGTTGCATACCGCTGGTTTGCGCCGCTCTCCCGCGTGCGGGAGAGCGGCGGGGGTGAGGGCGGGCGTTTGCCGGAGCCACGGTGCTGGAAAAAAACGTTGGCCCCGCTTTATGTGGCCGCTAGCTAAACCACCCCTCACCCCGGCCCTCTCCCCATGACGGGAGAGTGAGAACACCTTGCCTGGGCTAGTCCGGGCGGCTTGGGAGCACCCAACACCGGACGTCTCTTTCGATTTGTGGGGTTTGCTAAACTGCCACCCACTTAACCTCTACCGGTCCACGCCCCATGAACGCCCAAGACGTTGCCGCCTACCTGCAGAGCCATCCCGAATTCTTCGAAGAGCATGCCGAGTTGCTGGCCGCGGTGCAGCTGACCAGCCCGCACAGCCATCGCGCCGTGTCGCTGCAGGAGCGCCAGATGGAAATCCTGCGCGAGAAGAACAAGGGCCTGGAGCTGCGCCTGGCCGACCTGGTCCGCCATGGCCACGAGAACGACCGCACCCAGCAGCGCCTGCACGACTGGCAACTGCGCCTGCTGGCCGAGGCCGATTCGCACGCGTTGCCGTATGCGGTGCAGGACGGCCTGCAGCAGGTGTTCGACGTGCCGGCGGTGGCGCTCAAGCTGTGGGATGTCGCCGAACAGTACGCGCACATCGAAGTGGCGCAGGGCGCCAGCGAAGACCTGCGTATCTTTGCCGAGGGCCTGCGTGCGCCTTACTGCGGCAGCAACAGCGGCTTCGAGGCGGCCAGCCTGCTGGAGCGCGACGATGTCACTTCGCTGGCGATGGTGGCGCTGCGCGTGCCGGTGCGCGCCGGCGAGGCCGAAGCCAGTGCCGACGTGCGTGGCGCCGCCTTTGGCCTGCTGGTGCTGGGCTCGCCCGATCCGCGCCGCTTCCACGAAGGCATGGGCACCGCTTACCTGTCGCAGATCGGCGCGGTCGCGGGTGCCGCGCTGAACCGGCTGCGCGACTGAAGCCGCGGCCTTGCAATAACGCCATGACTGCACGCCGGCCGCTGCGCGCTGTGGTCGCTTCGTCCGCGCCCGCGGACGGCGAGGCGCCGTCGCCGGACCCGCTGGTGACGCGCTATCTCGACTGGCTGCGCGGCAGCCGCAAGCTGGCCGAGCACACGCTGTCGGGCTATGCGCGCGAACTGCGCGTGCTGCAGGCGCACGCGGCGCAGCATGCGCCGGGGGTCGCGCTGCTGGCGCTGCAGACTCACCATATCCGCCATTTCGCGGCACGGCTGCATGCCGCCGGGCTGGTCGGCACCAGCATCGGGCGCGCGCTGTCGGCATGGCGCGGCTTCTATCTCTGGGCGGCGCGCCATGGCCATGGCGTGACCGTGAATCCGGTCGACGGCGTGCGCGCGCCGCGCTCCGGGCACGCGCTGCCCAAGGCGCTGTCGGTCGAGCACGCGGTGGCGCTGGTCGCCCACCCTGCCGGCACCGATGCCGAGGCGCTGCGCGACCAGGCCGTCTATGAACTGTTCTACTCGAGCGGGCTGCGGCTGTCCGAGCTGGTGCAGCTGGACCTGCGCTATGCCGAGGCCGACGGCTACCGCTCGAGCGGCTGGCTCGACCTGGCCGGCGCCGAGGTGACCGTGACCGGCAAGGGCTCGCGCCGGCGCTCGGTGCCGGTCGGCAGCAAGGCCATCGCGGCGCTGCAGGCATGGCTGGCGGTGCGCGACGGCTTGCTGCGGCCGGGTGCCGCGCCCGAGGACGCCAATGCCCTGTTCCTGGGGCCGCGCGGACGGCGCCTGTCGATGCGCACGGTACAGCTGCGGCTCAAGCAGCAGGCGCTGCGCGCCGGGGTGCCGGCCGACGTGCATCCGCATATGCTGCGGCATTCCTTCGCCACCCACATGCTGCAGTCGTCCGGCGACCTGCGCGCGGTGCAGGAGATGCTGGGCCATGCCAGCATCTCGACCACGCAGGTCTACACCGCACTCGATTTCCAGCACCTGGCCAAGGTCTACGACAAGGCCCACCCCCGTGCCGGCCGGGCGCGCGCGAAACCGGCGGCCGATGCGGCCGATGCCGCCGAAAGCGCGGCGCAGACCGGCACCACCCCGGAAGACTGACTCACTCCCACTGCGCCAGCACCTCGCGGAAGCGCTCGATCTCGGGCAGCAGCCAGCCACGGAACGCCTGCACCTTGGGCAGGTTCAGCGAGCCGGGCGCGCACACGAAGTACAGCAGCCACGGGCACGGGATGCTGACCTCGAACAGCCGCACCACGCGCCCGGACAGCAGGTCGTTGCACGCCAGCGAAGAGCGGATCAGGGCGATGCCCTGGCCTTCCGAGGCGGCCTGCAGCAGCAGCGACGAATCTTCCAGCAGCAGGCCCTTGCGCGGCTCCGGCCAGTCCAGCCCGGCGGCCTCGAACCACGGCTTCCACGGATCGCCCTCGCCACGCAGCAGCGGCATGCCCGCCATGTCCTGCGGCCGCTGCGGCAGCTGCCCGCCGTTGAAGGAAGGGCTGCACACCGGGAAGAACACGTCGTCGAGCAGCCGCTCCACATACAGGCCGGGATAGTCGCCGCTGCCCATGCGCAGCGCGATATCGACCTCTTCGTGCGCAAAGTTGACCAGCGTGTTCGACGACAGCAGCTCGACATCCAGCTCCGGGTGGCGCTCGATAAAGCTGCCGATGCGCGGCGTCAGCCAGCGCGCGGCGAACGACGGCATGGTGCTGATGGTCAGGCGCTTGTCGCGGTTGCCGGCCTGCAGCGCGCGCGTGGCATCGGCGATCTGCAGCAGCGCGTCGCGCACCCGCTCGGCATAGAGCCGGCCCGCCGGGGTGAGCGCCACGCGCTTGCCATGGCGCTCGAACAGCGGCATGCCCAGTTCCTCTTCCAGCGCGCGGATCTGGTGGCTGACCGCGCCGTGGGTGACGAACAGCTCCGTGGCGGCGCGCGAAAAGCTCTCGTGCCGCGCCGCGGCTTCGAACGCGCGCAGCGCGGTCAGCGCCGGCAGACGCGGCAACTCGCGGTGCCAGCCGCGCGGCAGGTCTTTCTCCCAGGCGCTCTTCCAGGCCATGGCCGCCTCCAGACGATCGGTGTTATGTGAGATTGTCTAACAAGAACAAAGAAAATATATCGTTTTGATAGTGGCCGGGCAATCACTAATATTCCCTCACCGGCCCCCGCAGTTGCACCCTTCTTCACGGCGATATTCGCAGGATTTAACTGGCCTGGTCCCCTTGCCGGGCCAATTCCTGCAACCCGCCGCGAATCCGTGCTGCGTCTGGCGTATCCCCGCCAGGGCCGGCTGAACGGAGAACCACCATGAAAACCGTGCTCACAACGACCGAGTTCACCCTGAATCCTGGCGAAGTCACGACGCTGTCGGTGCATGCGGCCCAGCGCCTCCATATTGCCGAGGCGCGTGGCACCGATGTATGGCTGACCCGCGAGAATGATTCGGAGGACTACTGGCTGCGTTGTGGCGGCAGCCTGCTGCTGCGCCCGGGTGACGAGGTGGTGCTCAGCATCGACCCGCGCGCGCTGCATCCGGTGCGCCTGGCGCTGATTGCCGAGGCCCGCCGCCCGGCGCTGGCGCTGGCCGACCTGCCGCACCTGGTGTACCGCAGCCTGCGCCGCCTGGTTCGAGGCACCGAGTGGACGCCTAACCAGGACCGGGTCACCGCCTCCTGAAGCGAGGCACTGCGGGGCATCGCCAGCGTCGCGCCGGGACCGGGGGCATCTGCGCCTGGTCTGGTCGCGTGACCGATCTGGCGGTTTCCCGCCGCGGGCCCCCTGAAGGGGCAAGTCGGGGCCGGCGCAAGCCGGCCCTTTTCGTTACACTCTCGCCATGCATCCGATTCAAGTCATCGAACGCGGCCGCGAGGACTATCAGCCGTGTTTCGACGCGATGCGCGCCTTTACCGCCGCACGCACTTCCGCGACGCCCGACCAGGTCTGGCTGGTCGAGCATCCACCGGTCTACACGCTGGGCCAGGCGGGCGACCCCGCGCACCTGCTGGCCCCGGACGAGCGGATTCCGGTGGTGCAGATCGACCGTGGCGGGCAGATCACTTATCACGGCCCCGGGCAGGTGGTGGCCTATCTGCTGCTGGACTTGCGCCGTCGCCGGCTGATGGTGCGCGAGCTGGTGCACGGCATCGAGCAGGCGGTGCTGGACACGCTCGCGGCGTATAATCTCGCAGCCGAACGCAAGCCCGGCGCCCCCGGCATCTACCTGTCCGGCGGGCCGCACCAGGGCGCCAAGATTGCCGCGCTCGGCCTCAAGATCCGCAACGGCTGCAGCTACCACGGCGTCAGCCTCAACGTGCAGATGGACCTGTCGCCGTTCCTGCGCATCAATCCCTGCGGCTATGCCGGACTGGAAACGGTCGACATGGCGACTGCCGGGGCCACCTGTCCGGTGGCGGATGCCGACGGCGCGCCCGTGCCCGTGACGGCGGCAACACAACCCGAGATCGCACAGCGCCTGGCGGCTGCACTGTGCGAGGTGCTGGCAGCGCACGAGGCTCGCGTGCTGGCGGCTGAAGAACCTGCCGCCCCGGCCCTGGCCTCCTAGTCAAAAGCGAAATGCACGCCGAGCGCGTGCGGAGAAATGTATGAGCGACGCACTGATCGCCCCGATCGCATCTTCCAGCGAAGCGCCGCAGTCCCCCGCGGAGCAGTACGACCCGACCCGCAAGCAGAAGTCGGCCGACAAGACCGCGCGCATTCCCATCAAGATCGTGCCGGCCGAGAAGCTGAAGAAGCCGGACTGGATCCGCGTGAAGGCCGCCACCGGCAATTCGCGTTTCTATGAAATCAAGGACATCCTGCGCGCCAACAACCTGGTGACGGTGTGCGAGGAAGCCAGCTGCCCGAATATCGGCGAATGCTTCGGCAAGGGCACGGCCACCTTCATGATCATGGGCGACAAGTGCACGCGGCGCTGTCCGTTCTGCGACGTCGGCCACGGCCGCCCGGACCCGCTCGATGTGAACGAGCCCGGCAACCTGGCCCGCACCATCGCCCAGCTCAAGCTGAACTACGTGGTGATCACCAGCGTCGACCGCGACGACCTGCGCGACGGCGGCGCCCAGCACTATGTCGACTGCATCTCGCAGACGCGCGAGCTGTCGCCCGATACCCGCATCGAAGTGCTGGTGCCCGACTTCCGCGGCCGCCTCGACAAGGCGCTGGACATCCTGCAGGCATGCCCGCCCGACGTGATGAACCACAACATGGAAACCGTGCCGCGCCTGTACAAGCAGGCCCGCCCGGGCGCCGACTACGCGCACTCGCTCAAGCTGCTGCAGGAGTTCAAGCGCCGCAACCCCAACGTGCCGACCAAGTCCGGCCTGATGGTCGGCCTGGGCGAGACCGACGAGGAAATCCTGGAAGTCATGCGCGACATGCGCGCGCACGACATCGACATGCTCACCATCGGCCAGTACCTGGCGCCGTCGAACCACCACCTGCCGGTACTGCGCTACGTGCATCCCGACACCTTCAAGATGTTCGAAGACGAGGCCTACAAGATGGGCTTCACTCACGCTGCCGTGGGCGCGATGGTGCGCAGTTCGTACCATGCCGACCAGCAGGCGCATCAGGCGGGGTTTGCCTGAAGCGGTTGGTTAGCGGATGGAATAAGAAAACGGCCGGGGATTCCCCGGCCGTTTTTGTTTTGGGCGCCCCACGCCCTCCTAGGGTCAACCCCGACTGTGCTCGCACGGTGCATTTCGATATGATGAATTCATCGATAAATTATCGATGAAATACAAAGACGTCACATTCCCGCTCGTCTGCCTACACTGGGTAGCAAGTGCGCTACCGGGACTCTCATGAACTGCACCGTCCATCGACTTGCCGAGCAGGCGCTGCTGTACAGCATCGCGCCGCCCGCCTCGCTGGCCGTCCAGCGCCGCATCTGGGCCATGGCCGCGCGTGCCGCGGACTGGCGCGGCGTGGTCGACGTGGTGCCGGGCATGAACAACCTCACCGTGATCTTCGACGGCAGTGCCGACGTCGACGCGCTCGAGCGCAACCTGAAGCTGGCGTGGGCCTCGGGCGAGGCGCGCAATGCGACCGGCAAGCTGGTCGAGATCCCGGTGCGCTACGGCGGCGCGCATGGCCCGGACCTGGGCGACGTCGCCGCGCATACCGGGCTGACGCCGCAGGAAGTGGTGCGCCGCCATGCGGGGGGCGAGTACGTGGTCTATTTCCTCGGCTTCCAGCCGGGCTTTGCCTATATGGGCGGGTTGGCGCCGGAACTGGCGACGCCGCGCCGGCGCGAGCCGCGGGTGGCGGTGCCGGCCGGGTCGGTCGGCATCGGCGGCGAGCAGACCGGTATCTATCCGGCGGTGCTGCCGGGCGGCTGGCAGCTGATCGGGCGCACCGACGCCCAACTGTTCGTGGCGGACCGCGAGCCGCCGTCCCTGTTTGCGCCCGGTGATACCGTGCGCTTCGTTGCCGAGGAAATCATCGCGTGATCGAGATCCTTCGTCCCGGCGCGCTCGCCTCGGTGCAGGACCTGGGCCGTACCGGCTTCCGCCGCTTTGGCGTGGGCCGCTGTGGTGCCATGGACATGCTGGCGGTGGAAGTCGGCAACCGCCTGCTTGGCAATGCGCCCGGCTGCGCCGCCATTGAATTCACGCTCGGCCGCGCCGCCGTGCGCTTCCATGCCGATATGCGCGTGGCCCTGGCCGGCGCCGAATGCGGCGCCAACCTGGATGGCATGCCGGTGTGGTCGTGGCACGCGTTCGACGCGCACAAGGGCGAGACCCTGACGCTGCCATCGACACGCGGCGGCACGCGCGTGTACCTGTGCGTGGCGGGCGGCATCGCGGTCGAGCCGGTGATGGGTTCGCGCAGCACCGACCTGAAGTCCGGTTTCGGCGGGCTGGGCGGCCGCGCGCTGCAGGAGGGCGACCGCCTCCCCGCGGGACGCCCGGGGCTGGCAGCCGAAACCGACTGGATCGGCGTACAGGCGCCGGCGTGGGCGCTGCCCGCGGCGGTCGAAGGCAAGGCCACGGCGATCCGCATGCTGCCGGGCCCGGAATACGAGGATTTCGACGCGGCCTCGCAGGCCGCGCTGTGGCAGGCTGACTGGACCGTCACGCCCAACAGCAACCGCATGGGCCTGCGCCTCGCCGGCCCGCCGCTGGCGCGGCGCCCCGAGCGCAGCGCCGACCTGCTCTCGCATGGCGTGATGCCGGGCGTGATGCAGGTGCCGCCGGCGGGCCAGCCGATCGCGCTGATGGCCGATGCCCAGACCACCGGCGGCTATCCCAAGATCGGCGCGGTGATCGGCGCCGACCTGTGGCGGCTGGCGCAGGTGCCGCTGGGCGCGCCGGTGCGCTTCCTGCAGGTCACGCTGGCGCAGGCCCAGGCGGCGCAGGATGAACTGGCGCGCTACCTGCGGCAGATCGAGCAGGCGCTGCAATGGCAGGGCGATGGCATGCCCATTGCAGCGCGGCGGCGCACGCGCACGCGAGCGGCAGCATAAGGAAGGCGCCAGGGCGCCGCACAGGAGAATGGCAATGCAGATCGATTTGAACGCGGATCTTGGCGAAGGCTGTGGCAATGACGAGGCGCTGCTGGCGCTGATCAGCTCGGCCAATATCGCCTGCGGCTGGCATGCCGGCGACGCCGCCACCATGGTGCAGACGGTGAAGTGGGCGCTTGAGCGCGGCGTGGCGATCGGCGCGCACCCGAGCTATCCGGACCGCGACAACTTCGGCCGCACCGAGATGCAGCGCGACCCGGAGCACGTCTACGCCGACGTGCTGTACCAGATCGGCGCGCTCGCCGCGATCGTGCGCGCGCATGGCGGCGTGCTCCATCACGTCAAGCCGCATGGCGCGCTGTACAACCAGGCCGTGCGCGACCCGGCGCTGGCGCGCGCGATCGTGCGCGCGGTGCGCGACTTCGACGCCGACCTGGTGTTCTTCGGCCTGGCCGGCAGCCAGATGATCGACGTGGCGAAGCAGGCCGGCCTGCGCGTCAGGCAGGAGGTCTTTGCCGACC
Source organism: Cupriavidus taiwanensis (assembly GCF_900250115.1). NCBI lineage: Bacteria > Pseudomonadati > Pseudomonadota > Betaproteobacteria > Burkholderiales > Burkholderiaceae > Cupriavidus > Cupriavidus taiwanensis. The sequence continues at coordinate 89,859 of NZ_LT984803.1, forward strand.
GCGGCTACAACTCCGATGGCACGCTGGTCAAGCGCGGCACGCCCGGCGCGCTGCATGAGGACGAGGAAGTTGCGCTGGACCAGACCCTGACCATGGTGCGCGAGCAGCGGGTGCGCGCCATCGACGGCAGCTGGGTACCGATTCAGGCCGAAACCGTGTGTCTTCACGGCGACGGCGCCCACGCGCTGGCCTTTGCGCGCCGCATCCGGGAACGGCTGGGCGCAGAGGGCATCGCCATCCGCGCCGGCGACTGAGCGCGTTCATCCGCATTCCCGCCGGCATCTTCCCCACGCGACCTGCCCCGTCACGCGTCACGACGGCTGCTGTCCGCGCGCCTTCGTTATCTTCGTCTGGTGTTTCCATGGAACAGGCAGTCAACCTTTGGCCCCTTGTCGGGGTCGGCGTCATCATCGTCGGCTTCGTGCTGCGCTTCAATCCCATGCTGGTGGTGGTGCTCGCCGCGCTGGCCACCGGGCTGGCCGCGCCAATGCCGCTGATGCAGATCTTCGCCGCGATCGGCACCGCCTTCGTCAAGGCGCGCAACCTGCCGCTGATCATCCTGCTGCCGCTGGCGGTGATCGGCCTGCTGGAGCGGCACGGGCTGCGCGAGCATGCGCAGGCATGGATCGCGCGCATCGCCTCGGCCACGGTCGGGCGCCTGCTGATCGTCTACCTGGGCGTGCGCGAGCTGACCGCCGCGATCGGCCTGACCAGCCTTGGCGGCCATCCGCAGATGGTGCGCCCGCTGCTGGCGCCGATGGCCGAGGGTGCGGCCGAAAACCGCTTCGGCCACCTGCCCGAGCCGGTGCGCCAGCGCGTGCTGGCCTTCTGCGCCGCCACCGACAACGTCGGCCTGTTCTTCGGCGAGGACATCTTCGTCGCGTTCGGCGCGATCGCGCTGATGCATACCTTCCTGCTGTCGTCGAACATCGAGGTCGAGCCGCTGCATATCGCCGTATGGGGCATCCCCACCGCGATCTGCGCGTTCCTGATCCATGCCGTGCGCCTCAAGCGTCTGGACGGATGGCTCGAGCGCGAACTGGGCGGCAACGCAGCCCGCACCGCCGTGCCGGCACAGGGCGCAGAGTAAGGAGCACGCCATGATTATCTCGATCGAATACCTGTACTGGCTTGCCGGCCTGGTGCTGGCCATCACCGCGCTGATGACCTTCACCGACCGCGCCCATCCGCGCCGCCTCAGCACCGGCCTGTTCTGGCTGCTGTACGCGATCGTGTTCCTGGTCGGCGACCGGCTGCCGCCGGCGGCGGTCGGCGTCGGCGCGGTGGTGATGGCGCTGATCGCGGGCTTCGGCGGCGTCGGCCACGGCAGGCACGAGAGCCTGCCCGAGGCCGAGCGCCGCGCCAGCGCGAGCCGTCTCGGCAACAAGCTGTTCATCCCGGCGCTGCTGATCCCGCTGGTGACCGTGATCGGCACCATGCTGTTCAAGGACGTCAGGATCGCCGGCGTGCCGCTGCTGGACCCCAAGAACGTGACCTTCGTCTCACTCGGGATCGGCTGCCTGGTCTCGCTGGCGGTGGTGTGCTGGCTTACGCGCGACACCGTGGCGCAGGGCCTGCGCGAGTCGCGCCGGCTGACCGAGTCGCTGGGCTGGGCGCTGGTGCTGCCGCAGATGCTGGCAATGCTGGGACTGGTGTTTGCCGACGCGGGCGTGGGCAAGGCGGTGGCGCACCTGACCACCGCCTATATCAACCTGGACTACAAGCTGGTGGCGGTGGCGGTCTATTGCGTCGGCATGGCGCTGTTCACCGTGATCATGGGCAACGGCTTCGCCGCGTTCCCGGTGATGACCGGCGGCGTCGGCGTGCCGATCCTGGTCGGCATGTTCGGCGGCAATCCGGCGGTGATGGCGGCGATCGGCATGTTCTCGGGCTATTGCGGTACGCTGATGACGCCGATGGCGGCCAACTTCAATATCGTGCCGGCGGCGCTGCTGGAACTCGACGACAAGAACGCCGTGATCCGCGCGCAGGTGCCGACCGCGCTGGCGATCCTCGCGGCCAATATCGTGCTGCTGTACTGGCTGATGTAAGCGCAGGAGCCCCGCCATGCCTACCGTACTGCTGACCGGCTTCGAGCCGTTCGAGGACGAACCGGTCAACCCGTCGTGGGAAGCCGTGCGCGCGCTCGATGGCGAGCGCGTCGGCGACGCCGTGATCGTCGCGCGCCAGCTGCCGTGCGTGTTCGGCGCCGCGCTCGCAGCGATCGGCGAACTGCTCGATGCGCTGCGGCCGACCCTGGTGATCGCCGTCGGCCAGGCCGGCGGGCGCGCCGAGATGTCGGTCGAGCGCGTGGCGATCAATGTCGACGATGCGCGCATCGCCGACAATGCCGGCGCCCAGCCGATCGACACCGCCATCGTCGCCGACGGCCCGGCCGCCTACTTTGCCACGCTGCCGATCAAGGCGATGGTGCGCGACATGCGCGCGGCCGGCGTGCCCGCATCGGTATCGCAGAGCGCCGGCACCTTCGTCTGCAACCATGTGTTCTACGGGCTGATGCACCGGCTGGCGCTGCAACCCGACGGGGCGGCGCGGGGCGGCTTTATCCACATTCCGTATTTGCCCGAGCAGGCCGCGCGCCATCCGGGCCAGCCGAGCCTGGCGCACGAGACCCTGGTGAAGGGCCTGCGCACCGCGGTGGCCACCGCGCTGTCGACCCGCGCCGACGTGCGCGAGCAGGGCGGGCAGCTGCACTGAGCGTCGGCGCGCACGGCCGCGCCGGCTTATTCCTGCAGGTTGGCCGCGGCCGCCCCTCGGCGTGCCGCGGCTTTCTTCATCGCATGGCGGCGCAGGCTGACCTGCTCGAAGCGCCAGATCACATAGCAGAACGCCAGGAATGGCCACAGCCAGCCGAGCCACTGCGCCAGGCTGTTGAAGTGGATGAAGCGGCCCATGCGCCAGCCCTGCTCCGAGATCCACGCGTAGGGGTTGGACGGCAGCACGTTGGTCAGCGCCACCAGCACGATCAGCGCCGCCATCGCCAGCACCGCGCGCAGCCAGCGCGGCAGGTACAGCAGCAGCGCCAGCACCAGCGAGCTGGTCAGCAGCGCGAAGCGCCCGCCTTCGGACAGCCACACGAAGGCGCTTTCGGTCGGGAACTGCAGCTCGGCCGCGGTCGCCTTGAGCAGCAGCGCCGCCGCCAGCAGCCCGGCCAGGATGCGCAGCATCGGCGCGCTGCGCCGCATCGCGATCGAGGCGAACAGGCCGGTGCCGACCCAGCTGCTGGCGGTCACCAGCGATTCCAGCAACTGCTGGCTCTGCATGTCCTCGGGCCGCAGGCCGATATGGTCCTGCCACGCCTCCAGCTGCGGGAACACCATCTGCAGCACCTGCATCGGCCAGGATTCCGGGTCGGTCAGCCATTCGCGCACGATGCCGCCCATGCCGAACAGGTGTTCCTGCGGAAACACCTGCGCAAACGGCCACAGCAGCAGCAGGATGATGGCAAAGCTGGCATGCGGCTCGAACCACGCATGGCGCAGCCGCGTCAGCCGGCCGTCGTCGATCAGTGCGCGCGTGAACGGCGCCGCCACGGCGCCGCCGAGCAGCGCCCCCAGCGCATTGGTGATCAGGTCGATGTTGGACGAGATCCGGCTGGGCAGCCAGGTCTGGAAGGCCTCCATGCAGGCCGACAGCAAGGCGCCCGCGACCAGCGCCACCAGCGTGGCGCGCCCGCCCGACACGCGCGGATGCAGCGACAGCACCACCAGCGCGCCGAACGGGAAATACCCGAGCACGTTGGTGAGCAGGTCGAAGTCGGTGATATAGCGCGGCTTGGGCGCGCTGACAAAGGCAAAGGGCGAGACGCCGTTGTCGATCCAGCCGGAGAACGGGTACAGGCTGGCATAGATCACCAGCAGCGTGAAGCAGAGCAGCCCCACGCGCGCCAGCGGCGAGTGCTGCGGGCCCGTGGTGGCGGGCGTTGGCTGAGCCGCCGGCGGCGGCGCGGAGAGCGGCGGGGGAGCCGGCTCCATGGCAGATCTCCTGTTGCTTTACTTTAGCTGCAGCGTGCCGATCCAGTCGAGCAGCGCGGCAATCACGGCATCGCTGGCCTCGGCCAGCGCCTTGACGCCGCCGGCGCCGTCGGCGCTGGGCGCGGGCCGGCGCGCCTCGAAGGTCTGCTGGCCGAGCATGCCTTGCCGGTACACGGTGGCGCGCAGACGCACCACGCCCGCGCTGGTGGTGGCGCTGTCGAACACCTGGTCGAACTCGAGCAGGTCGACCTTCAGCGCCGGCGCGCTGCTGTCGCCAGACCAGCCCAGCGTGCCGCGCGCGGCCACGGCCTCGCGCAGGCGGTCGTCGAACAGGCGCGTGGGCGACATCACCCAGCGCTGCGTGGCGTAGGCCTGTAGGCGCTGCGCCTGGGCGTACTGCAGCCGGTAGAACAGGGCATTGCCGTCCAGCCAGTTGGGCCCGTCGGTCTGCGCCACGCGCAGTTTGGGCAGCGGCGCGGGCGCAGGGTTCCCGCTGCCGGACGCCGCGCTGGTGGCGACGGCCGGGCCCAGGTCATAGGTGATGGTCGGGTCGGCGCGCGTCAGCGCGCAACCCGACAGCGCCAGCCCGGCGCAGCACAGCAGCAGGGTCGCGCGCAGGCGGGCGGGGGTGGAGCGCAGCAAGCGTGGCATCTCGGTCGCAGGGTTCACGGCGGATTCTCGCGGTTGGCGTTTGGCGTGATCGAGGGGGCGGGGGCGGTGCCGCATGCCGGCCGCGCTACGGGGCCGCGCTGAAGCCGGGCTCGCCCGGGCCCGGCGCGGGCGCGGGCGCGCCGAACAGCACGCTGCTCGGACTCTCGTTGAACTGGCCGGCGGCGCGCTCGAAGCTGCGCGCGGTCTGGCGCGCGTCGCGGGCCAGGCCGTTGAGCTGCGGCAGGGTCTCTTCGCTGAAGGTGCCCGCGGCCGACTGCACCGACGCGGCCGCGCCCTGCAGGTCGCGCCCGACGCTGTCGACGGTGCGCATCACGGTGCCGTTCGGATTGGCCAGTTCCTGCGTCAGGCGCCGGGTCGATTCCAGCGTCGCGTTCAGGTTCTCGGCCACTTTCGGCAGGCGCTGCGCGGCCGGCGCGAGCGAATCGGACAGGCGCGAATAATCTTCGGCGGTCTTGCGCACCGAGCGGATCGCCGCCATCAGCTCGTCGCGGTTGGCGCCCCGGAACATGTCGTTGAGCGAGCCCATCAGGGTCTCGGCCTGGGTCAGCAGCGAATCGCCGCGCTTTTCCAGTTCCTCGAAGAAGCCGGGCCGCATGGCGATGCGCGCCACCGCCCGCGGCGAGGTCGGCAGCGGCGGCGAGCCGGCCGCGCCGTCGTGCGCGGCGGAGTCGTCGAGCTGCACGTAGGCAATCCCGGTCACGCCCTGGAAGCCCAGCGTGGCGTAGGTGGTGCGCGTGATCGGGGTTTCGCGGTTGACGTTGACGCGCACGATAATCTGCCCCGGCACCTGCGGATCGAACTTGATCGACTCGACCTTGCCCACCGCCAGCCCGCGGTACTTGACGTCGGCCTGCGGGCCCAGGCCGTTGACGGTGGAGCGGGTGATCAGGTCGTACGGCACGCGCACCGCGTGGTCGCTGCTGAACCAGAAGATCGCGAACAGCACCAGCACGGCCAGGCCGATGGTGAACACGCCGGCGAGGAAGGCGTGGGACTTGTTTTCCATCATGCTTCTCCAGGGGGCGGCGCCGCGGTCTGCCCGGGCTGGGGCAGCGCCTGCAGGGCGCGCTGGGCGCGCTCGCCCAGGAAATACTCGCGGATGAAGGGATGGTCCACCTTCACCACCTGCGGGATCGGCGCGGCCGCGATCACCTTGTGGTCGGCCAGCACCGCGACGCGGTCGGACAAGGCCACCAGCGTGTCGAGGTCGTGCGTGATCATTACCACGGTCAGGCCCAGCTCGCGGCGCAGCTCGCGGATCAGCGCGACATAGTCGTCGGACGCCATCGGGTCCAGGCCGGCCGTGGGTTCGTCCAGGAACAGCAGCTCGGGTTCCAGCGACAGCGCGCGCGCCAGCGCCACGCGCTTGATCATGCCGCCGGACAGGTCCGACGGCATCTTGTCGGCATCGCGCGCCGACAGTCCCACCAGCTGCAGCTTGAGCAGCGCCGCCTGGCAGATCAGGTTGTCGGGCAGCGCGCGCAACTCGCGCAGCGGCAGCGCGATATTGTCGATCACCGACAGCGCCGAGAACAGCGCGCCGCGCTGGAACTGCAGGCCCCAGCGGCTGCGCAGCGCCTGCAGCTGGGCCGGGCTCAGCCGCGCCGGGTTCTCGCCGAACACCTTGATGGTGCCCGAGGTGGGGCGCTCCAGACCGACGATCTGGCGCAGCAGCACGGTCTTGCCGCTGCCCGAGCCGCCGACGATCGACAGCACCTCGCCACGGTAGACGTCGAGGTCGACATGGTCGTGCACCACCGCCTTGCCGAAGCGCTTGACCAGGTCGCGCACCTCGATCACGGGGGTGCGGTCCGACGCGTGCCGCGGCGCGCCTGGCTGGGTGGGGTTAGCCGGCGCCGCGCTCACAGGCCCACGTCCTTGAACAGGATGGCAAAGACCGCGTCGGCCAGGATCACGATGGTGATCGCGGTCACCACCGAGGCGGTGGTGCCTTCGCCCAGGCTCTGGGTGTTGGGCCTGATGCGCAGGCCGAAGTGGCAGGCGGTGAGCGCGATCAGGATGCCGAACACCACGCCCTTGCCCAGCCCCAGCCACAGATTGGCCACCGGCACCGCATCGGGCAGCTCGCGCAGGAAGAAGGTGGCGCTGATGCCCAGCTGCATGCGCGCCGCCAGCATGCCGCCGGCCAGCGCCATCACGTCGGTCCACGCCACCAGCAGCGGCATGGCGATGGCCAGCGCGATCACGCGCGGCATGATCAGCCGGAAGCCATGCGAGATGCCCATCACGCGCATCGCATCCAGCTCTTCGGTCACGCGCATCACGCCGATCTGCGCGGTGATGGCCGAGCCCGAGCGCCCCGCGATCAGGATCGCGGCGAGCACCGGCCCCAGTTCGCGGATCACCGCCATGCCCAGGATGTTGACGATGAAGGTGCTGGCGCCGAAGGTGCGCAGCTGGTTGGCCGACAGGTACGACAGCACGATGCCGATCAGGAAGCCGACCAGCGCCGTGATCCCCAGCGCCTTGTAGCCGACGTTGTAGATGTTGGCCGAGATCTCGCGCCACGGGCCGCGCTGCGGCATGCGCGCGAAGCGCAGCAGGTCGAACGCCAGCTGGCCCAGCATGGTGATGCCATTGGCCAGCTGCGCCCCGAACGACAGCACGTTGGCGCCGAACAGCGTGACCGGGTTGAAGCGGTCCACCATGTGCTTTTTCCAGCCCTCGTCGTGCACCGCGGCGATGCGCTCGAACACGCGGCGCTGGCCCGCGCTGGCCTCGAGCCGCTGCGGCAGCGCGCCGTTCCAGGCCTGCCACAGCAACTGCCCGCCGATATGGTCGAGACGCTCGACCCCGGCCAGCGACCATTGCGCGTGGTCGGGGGCCTGCGCCAGCTCGCGCAGCTGCGCGCGCAGCTGTCGCGCCTGGCGGCAGCCGGCCAGTGCGAGCGCGGTCCAGTCGCCACGCAGCTGTACGCTGACGGTTCCGTGCCCGCGCGTGATCTGGAAGTCTGGCGTCGTCTGGCGTTCCAATGGCTAGCGATGTGATGGCCGAGTCTCGATTCTAAGCCACGTGCCCGGCTGGCGCGACCGCGCCGTGCCTGACAGCATGTCCGGGCGCGCGGCACGGCTACAATGCGGCATCGGCCGCGCGCGCCGTTTGCAGGCCGGAATCCCGCCTGTGCCGACGCGCTCGCGCCTATCCAGCCCCTTTGCCCCCTTTGCCGCGCATGTCCGCCATTCCTCCGAATCCTCCCGATGCTTCCGTCGCCATGTCCTGGCGCATCGATGCCGGCGCGCTGCGTGCCATGCTGTCGCCCGCGCTGCGCGACTGGCGCCTGGAACTGGTCGAGGAAACCGGCTCGACCAATGCCGACCTCACCGCGCTGTGCCGCCAGGCGCCGTGGTCCGATGCCGGCACGCTGCGCCTGGCCTATCGCCAGACCGCCGGGCGCGGGCGCCAGGGCCGGCCGTGGCAGGGGCAGGCCGGCATGACCTTCTCGGTGGCATTGCCCCTGGCGCTGGCGCCGGCGCAGCTGAGCGGCCTGAGCCTGGCGGTGGGGCTGGCGCTGGCCGAGGCGCTGGGCGACGTCGCCCCGGCGCTGGGCGCGCGGGTCGGCCTGAAATGGCCCAATGACCTGCAGATCGACGGCCGCAAGCTGGCCGGCATCCTGATCGAATCGGTGCCGGCGGGCCCGCAGCGGGTCTGGGCGGTGATCGGCATCGGCCTGAACCTGGTGCGCGATGCGCGGATGGAGGCCGCGCTGGGGCGCGAGCTGGCCGGCGTGGCCGAGGCCATGCCGGGCTTCGATGCCGGGCGCGATGCGCCGCGCCTGCTGGCCGCGGTGCTGGAGCGGCTGGTGGCGATGCGCGCGGACTTCCTCGCACATGGCTTCGGGCCGATGGCGCGGCGCTGGTCCGCCGCCGATGCCTACTGCGACCAGCCGGTGCGGCTGCTGCACGACGGCCAGGTGATCGCCGAAGGCATGGCGCGCGGCGTCGACGAGGCCGGCCACCTGCTGCTGGAAACGCCCGCCGGCATGGAGCGCATCGCCAGCGGCGAGCTGTCGCTGCGGCCCGCTCCGGGCCAGGAAGGACACGCATGAACCCGCCGCGCCTGCTGATCGATATCGGCAATACCCGGCTCAAGTGGGCGTGGTGCGACGCCGGTGCGGCGCTGCCTGCCACCGCAGGCATCTGTGCGCTGCCGACGCCGTGGCGGCACGCCGGCGCGGTGGCGCATGCCGACAACGGCGCGCTGCCAGCCCTGGCCGCCGAGCTGCGGGCGCTGTGCGCCGCCGGGCCGCTGCCGTCGGTGTGGATCAGCAATGTGGCCGGGCCGGTGATCGCCGCCGCCGTCGATGCCGCGCTGGCCGACGCCTTCGGCGGCTGCGCGCCGGTGCAGTGGGTGCGCAGCACCGCCGCGCATGGCGATCTTGCCAACGGCTATCGCGAACCGACCCAGCTCGGCGTCGACCGCTGGACCGGCGCGGTCGGCGCACACCGCTGGCTGCCGCGTGACACATTGCTGGTGGTCACCGCCGGCACCGCCACCACGCTGGACATCGTCACCGTGGCCGAGGATGGCGCGCGCTTCGAAGGCGGGCTGATCCTGCCGGGGCTGGCGCTGATGCTGGGCACGCTGGCGCGCAATACGGCGCAGCTGCCAGCGCTGGACGTGGGCGAGGCCGGCAGCGTCGCCGGCGCACAGCGGCGCTGGGCCGACAACACCCACGACGCCATTGCCGCCGGCTGCCTGGCCGCGCAGGCCGGCGCCATCGAGCGTACCTGGCGCGCGCTGGGCGAGCGCGGCGACGCTGCGCGCCCGCCGCGCTGCCTGCTGTCCGGCGGCGCGCGCTTCGCGCTGGCGGGAGCGCTCGCGGTGCCGTTCGTGATGCACGATAATCTGGTGCTGCTCGGCCTGCATGCGATGGCCATGGCCGACGCGTGACGGCGCCACGTTCCCTTATCCATCAACACCCGGCCCAGCCATGATCACCCCCGTACTGCCACGCTCGCTGCGCATCGCACTGCTGTTGCTGCTGATCGCCAACGCAGTGCTGCTGGCCGCGGTGCTGGGCGCGTTCGGCGCGCAGCCACTGTCGGGCTGGTTCGAATCGCCGCGCGAGCCGCACCGTCTGGAGCAGCAGGTGCGGGGCGAGCGCATGCGGCTGCAACCCGTGCCGGCCACGCCGGCGTCGGCGCCGGGCGCGTAGCGCAGGCGCGGCGGTTCAGCCGCCCTGGCGCACCCGGGTTAGCAGCTTGGTGGTCGAGCGGTCGTGCAGGAAGGGGATAGCGTAGGCCTGGCCGCCCCAGCTGCGCACCAGCCGGGTTTCTTCGAGCGTATCGATGTCGTAGTCGCCGCCCTTGACGTAGATGTCGGGGCGCACCAGGCGGATCAGTTCCACCGGCGTCTGCTCGCGGAACATCGCCACCAGGTCGACCGACGCCAGCGCGGCCAGCAGCGCCATGCGGTCCGATTCATGGTTGAGCGGGCGGTCGTCGCCCTTGCCCAGCATCTTGACCGAGGCATCGCTGTTGACGCCGACCACCAGGCTCGCGCCCAGCGCGCGCGCCTGCGCCAGGTAGGTGGCATGGCCGCGATGCAGGATGTCGAAGACGCCGTTGGTAAACACCAGCGGGCGCGGCAGCGCGGCGATGCGAGCGGCCAGTGCGGCGGGGTCGTCGGCGGGAGTCAGCTTGGATTCGAAAGCGGGTACGGACATGGATCAGGGCCTGGTATGGGTGGAGGCCGGCCCCGTGGCGGAGCCGGCGCGCTTGGCCGAATGGTACCTGTTCTTGCGCGCCGCCCCGGCCCTGGCTGGCGCCGTGGCGGCACTGGCAACGGCACGGTAGCGATGTAGTAGCCGGCTACTACCTGCGCGGCCGCTGGCGCGCTTATCATCCGCGGCACCGTATTTCCGGGAACAGGAAAACGGCGTAGCACCCTGCCCGCCAGGGCCGGACCCGATCCGGCGCGCCGCCACGGGCCGCATTTGTCGGGAATGCGTGAAGGAAAAAAGAAGATAAAAAAATGCCCCGCTTCGGCGGGGCATTTTTTTGTCCGGGGCCGGTGGCTCAGGCCTGCGCCGGGCCGGCCGCGCCGGCGCCTTGCAGGCTGGCGTTCAGCTCCTTGCGGTAGCGGTTCAGGTCCTGCACGGTTTCGAAGGTGCGTTCGAACAGCAGCGACATGTTGTGCAGGATCCGTTCGATGACCTTCTTCTCCCAGCCTTCGTCGAAGCGGATCTGCTCGTCCAGCCATTTCTCGAGCCAGTCGGGATCGGGCAGGCGCGACTGCACCGTGTCGTTGGGGAACAGCGCCTTGTTGACGTGCAGATTGGTCGGGTGCAGCGGCTTCTCGGTGCGGCGCGCCGACGCCATCAGCACGCCGATCTTGGCGAAGGCCGCGCGCGCGCTGTCGCCGAACTGCGCCAGGTACTTCTTCATGTAGCGCAGGTAGGCGCCGCCGTGGCGGGCTTCGTCCTGCGACAGGGTGCGGTAGATATGCTTGATCACCGGTTCGGTGTGCCATTCGGCGGCACGGCGGTACCAGTGGTTCAGGCGGATCTCGCCGCAGAAATGCAGCATCAGCGTTTCCAGCGGCGGCGCCGGGTCGAACTCGAAGCGAACCGCGTGCAGTTCTTCCTCGGTCGGCACCAGGTCCGGGCGGAAGCGGCGCAGGTACTCCATCAGCACCAGCGAATGCTTCTGTTCCTCGAAGAACCAGATGCTCATGAACGCCGAAAAGTCAGAGTCGTGGCGGTTGTCGCGCAGGAACATCTCGGTCGCGGGCAGGGCGGACCATTCCGTGATCGCATTCATGCGAATGGTCTTGGCCTGGTCGTCCGTCAGCATGCTGGCGTCGAAGGTGTCCCAGGGGATGTCCTTGTCCATGTGCCAGCGGACGGCTTCCAACGATTTGAACAGTTCGGGGTAGAGCATGGTAAGCCTTTGAAATTACGGGCAGATTCTACCAGATGCGAATTATTATCTTCTCCTTCTTTTAGGTCGGATCGGGGCAAATGCAACGCTTTGATCGGGGTTTCCGGCGCTTTCTGCATTTTCCGGGCGATCAGCGCCGCGGCGTCGCGCCAAAGCGCCAGCGGCGGCATGATGTGACGGCGGCAACTCAGGGTGATACCGCCTGCTCGGCCGCGTGGTCGCCCGCAGGGGGCGCCGCGGGGGGCGCCGCGGGGGCCGTGCCGGGGACGATGCCGTAGAGGAAGGCGGCCAGCTCGTCGGCCTGGGCCGCGGCGTCGCGCTCGCCCAGCGCGATCAGCGCCTGCGTGAAGGCCGGCTCGAACAGCAGGTAGCTGGCGAACGCGGCGCCGCGCGCCTCGGTGCCGCCCAGCGGCGCCAGCAGCGCGCGCACGGTGCGCGGCAATTGCTCCTGGTGCTCGGCGGCGATGGCCTCGATCGGCTCGCTCGGCGCCACCGTCATCACCTGCACCGGGCGCCAGCCCTCGCGGTCGCCGGCGACTTCGGGCATGCGCGCCAGCAGCCGGTTGATGTGCAGCAGGCGCTCCAGGTCGGCGTTCAGGCCGTCCAGGAAGATGCTGGCCAGCGCCTGGCCGCCCACCTGCGCCAGCGACGGATAGCCGCCCCCCGGCATGGTGTCGAACCAGCCCGAGCGCTGGCGCGAGGCCGCGCCGATCACCAGGATGCGCGACGCCCCCAGGTGGATCGCCGGCGACAGCGGCGACATCTGGCGCATGGTGCCGTCGCCGAACCACTCGTGGTGGCCGTCCAGCTCCAGCGGCATGGCCGGAAACAGGAACGGGATCGATGACGATGCCAGCAGGTGGTCCACCGTGATCTGCGCCGGCACCGCGATGCGCTGGCTGCGGTGCCACGGTTGGATGCGGTGGTGCGACTGATAGAAGGTCACATGGCGCCCGGTGCTGTACGACAGCGCCGTGACCGCGAACGCCTGCAGCGCGCTGCTGTCGAGGCTGGCCTGCACCCGCGCGGGCTCGAACAGCTCGCCCAGCATGCTGCCCAGCGGCGTGTTGTCGAACAGCGCGCGCGGCGCGCGCCGCTGCGTGGCCCAGCCCAGCGCCAGCGCCGACAGCCAGCGGGCCCCCGACACGCCCACGCGCAGCACATCGGTGCGGTACACCTCGTCGGCATGGATGCCGTGCCAGAGCGCGCCCAGGCTCTGCGTCGCGGCCTCGAAGTCGCCGGCATGGATAGCCAGCCCCGCCGCGTTGATGGCCCCGGCCGACGTGCCGGCGAGGATGCCGAACGGCAGCGCGGCCTGGGCCTTGCCGTGGCGCGCGGCGATGCGCGCCACGCCGTTGAGCACCCCGGCCTGGTAGGCGGCGCGTGCGCCGCCGCCCGTCAGGATCAGGGCGGTGGCGGCGGGATTGGGCCCGGACGGGGACGCCGCAGGAGGCAGCGGCAGCGAATCGCGGTGCATCGGTGGTGGGGAAAGGGGGCGTCAGGCAGCGGCGGGATCAGTCAGTTGGTGACGCCGCCGCCGCCGCCGCCGGCGCCGTTGCTGTTGCCGTTGCCGCTGCCATTGCCGCCATTGCCGCCATTGCCCCCGGTGCGGCCCTTGCCGGCAGCCTGGGCCGGCCCGGCCTTGGCCGACTTGCTGGCAGCCGCTTTTTTCGCCGGCGCCTTCTTCGCCGGTGCCTTCTTCGCGGCAGGCCTGGCGGGTCCGGCCGACGGTGTCGCGGCTGCCGCGCTCTCCGGTTTTTCGGCGCTGGCTTGCGTGGTGCCGGCTGGCGTGGTGGCGCCGGCAGCGCCAAAGCCGCCCATGCCGAACGGCACCATGCTGGCCGCCGCGGCGCTGCTGGCGATCTGGTTGAACTGCTGTTGCAGCATGTCCCACCACAGCGCGGCGTTGGGCGCCGGGGCCGTCTCGGCGTCGCTGGCGGCCGCCTGCTCGGCGGCGGGCGGCTCGGCCTGGGCGCCGGTGCCGGCGTCAGCGCCGGCACCGGCGCCCGTATCAGCGCCGGTGCGTTGCGGCGCCTCGGCGCTGGGCGCGTTGGCCGCACGCGCGACGGTTTCCATCGCCGATTGCATGGCCTCGGGCGACAGCGCGTTGCCGAAGGTCTGCAGCGCCACCAGCGTGGCGCGCTGCACTTCCAGCCCCTGGATGGTGGTGCGCAGCAGGTTGGTATTGAGCTGCAGCCAGCTTTCCACCGCCTTCAGGTCGGCGATGCGCTTGTCGAGGTCTTCCAGGTCCATCGGCGGCGTCATCGCCTGCAGGCCGGGAATCAGGCCGGCGGACATGCCGGCGCCGCCGCCCCAGAGCCGGCGCATGAAGTCGAAGCCGTTGGTGAAATCGGGAATCTGTCCGAACATGGTTGGGCTCCGTGTGCGGCGCAGCCCGGTGCCCGGACCTCCGGAGCGCGGCTGCGTCGTCGTTACCTGAATCGAGGCGGCCGCTTTTCGCGCAGGCTCGCCATGCCTTCGTGCACGTCAGGGCCGGCAAAGCCCATGAATTCGAGCGCCAGCGAGGTATCGAAAGCGGGGCCGGCCATGCGCAGCCAGTTGTTGAGGGCGTACTTGGTCCAGCGGATCGCGCTCTGCGATCCCGCCGCCAGCCGGTTGGCCACCTCGAACGCGCGCGCCACCAGTTCGTCCTCATCCACCGCCAGCGAGACCAGGCCGATCCGCTCGGCCTCTTCGCCGCTGACCGACTCGCACAGCATCAGATAGTACTTGGCCTTGGCCATTCCGCACAGCAGCGGCCACACGATCGCGGCATGGTCGCCCGCGGCCACGCCCAGGCGGGTATGGCCGTCGACGATGCGCGCCGTCTTCGCCGCGATCGAGATATCGGCGAGCAGGCCCGCCACCAGCCCGGCGCCGACCGCCGGGCCGTGCATCGCCGAGACCACCGGCTTGTCGCAGTTGATGACGTTGTAGACCAGGTCGCGCGCCTCGTGCCAGACGCGGGTGCGGGTGTCGAAGTCGTTGGCCATGTCCTCGACCAGCGCCAGGTCGCCGCCGGCGGAAAAGCCCTTGCCCTCGCCGCGGATCAGCGCGACCCGCACCTCGGGGTCGGCGGACACATCGCGCCAGATTTCGGCCAGCTCGCGGTGCATGCTGGCGTCGGCGGTGGCCAGCTTCCGGTTGGCCGACTGGGCCGCGCCCATGACGATTTCGAGGATCGGGCCGTGGCGGCGCAGGGTCAGCGCGCGGTAGCGCTCGTAGCGCGGCGACAGGGTGGAGGTATCAGCGGAGGGCGTGGTCATGGGGGCCTTTGAGGTGGACGCCAGCGCGGGCGCCGGACGCGGGATGACTGCAAGTAAATTTACCAACCGATCGGTCGGTTAATTATATGCAAATCCGGCGCGCGGCTGCGTCCCCGCCCCGGCGTGCCTCAGGCGGCGGCAACCAGCTGGTCGATCGCGCCGAACACCGAATGGCCGTGCGCGTCGAACATCTCGATCTTGACCGCGTCGCCGAACTTCATGAACTCGGTCACCGGCTTGCCTGCGTCGATGGTCTCGAGCATGCGCTTCTCGGCGATGCAGCAGTAGCCCTTGCCGCGGTCGACGTTGGAGATCGTGCCCGAGCCGACGATGCTGCCGGCGCGCACGTTGCGGGTCTTGCAGATGTGGGCGATCAGCTGGCCGAAATCGAACACCATGTCGGTGCCGCAGTCGGGCTGGCCCACCTTCTTGCTGTTCCAGTGCACGGTCATCGGCAGGTGGACCTTGCGCTCGCGCCAGGCCTCGCCCAGCTCGTCGGGGGTCACCGCCACCGGCGAGAACGCCGTCGCCGGCTTGCTCTGGAAGAAGCCGAAGCCCTTGCCCAGTTCGGCCGGGATCAGGTTGCGCAGCGAGACGTCGTTGGCCAGCATCACCAGCCGGATGGCCTCGCCGGCCTGCTCCGGGGTGGCGCCCATCTTCACATCGCCGGTGACCACTGCCACCTCGGCCTCGAAGTCGATGCCGAAGGCCTCGCTGGCGCAGACGATGTCGTCGTGCGGGCCGAGGAAATCGTCGGAGCCGCCCTGGTACATCAGCGGGTCGGTCCAGAACTCGGGCGGCATCTCGGCGCCGCGCGCCTTGCGCACCAGCTCGACATGGTTGACGTAGGCCGAGCCGTCGGCCCACTGGTAGGCGCGCGGCAGCGGCGCCATGCAGTCCTTCGGCGCGAACGGGAACGGATGGCGCGCGCGGCCGCCGTTGAGCGCGTCGTACAAATCCTGCAGCTGCGGTGCGTAGAACTGCCAGTCGTCGAGCACGGTCTGGAGCCTGCCGGCGATGTCGGTGGCGAAGTGCGCAGTCTTCAGGTCGCGCGACACGACCACCAGCTGGCCGTCGCGCGAACCGTCCTTCAGGGTTGCGAGTTTCATGGGATACGGTAGGGAGCAGGCGCGCCTGCCGGGCAGGCGCAATGGGCGCTAGTCTAACGCGGCGCGGACGCCGCGCAGCCGACCGCTCAGTCGACCGTGATCCCCTTGGCCTTGATCAGCTTGCCCCAGCGCTCAGCCTCGGCCCGCGCGTAGCTGGCGAATTCCTCGGGCGTGCTCGACACCGCTTCGACGCCCACGCCTTCCAGCTTCTTCTGCACCTCGGGTGTCTTCAGCGCCTTGACCAGCTCGGCGTTCAGGCGCGTGACCACGGCCCTGGGCGTACCGGCCGGCGCCACCATGCCTTGCCAGGCGTAGGCCTCGAAGCCGGCCACGCCGCCTTCGGCGACCGTCGGCACACCCGGCAGCACGGTGAGGCGTTTGGGCGTGGCCACCCCCAGCGCGCGCAGCTTGCCGGCCTGCACGTTCTGCTGGCCCGAGGCCAGGTCCAGGAACATCAGGTCGACCTGCCCCGCGAGCAGGTCCTGCACCGCGGGCGCGGCGCCCTTGTAGGGCACGTGCGTCATCCTGACCCGGGTCTGGTCCATGAACAGCTCCATCGCCAAATGGTGCGGGCTGCCCGCGCCCGGCGAGGCGAAGTTGACCTTGCCCGGATGCTTCTGCGCATAGTCGATCGCTTCCTTGAGCGTGCGCGCGGGGAAATTCGGGTTGGCCACCAGCACCAGCGGGAAGCGCGCCAGCTGGCCGACATAGACGAAGTCCTTGTCGGCGTTGTACGGCAGCTTCTTGTACAGCGACGGATTGGCGGCCAGCGTGGCGGTATCGGCGGTCAGCACGGTGTAGCCGTCGGGCTTGGCATGCGCCACCGCATCGGCGCCCACGATGGTAGCGGCGCCCGGCCGGTTGTCGATCACCACCTGCTTGCCCAGCGCCGGCGCGATCGCCTGAGCCACGGTGCGCGCCACCACATCGGTGCCGCCGCCGGCGGGATAGGGCACCACCCAGCGGATCGGCTGCGACGGCCAGTCGTCGGCGCGCGCCGGGGCGCTGGCGGTGCACAGCAAGGCAAGCAGGGGAGCGGCGGTCAGGGCGGCAAGAACAGGGCGGAAGTAGCCAGCGGGGCGCATCGTTTGTCTCCATGGTAAAACGGGGCCCGGCTTGGCGGCGGCATGCGCGGCGCCGGCCAGGTCTGTAGCGAGGAAAGTCTACCGAGCGCTTAAAAATTGGTAAATCGATTTCGCTATAGTAAATTCACCTAGGATTTTTCCCTCCCCCACCCAGCCAGCAAGCACCCCTGCCACCCGCATGTCAGAGATCGAAGAAGAAGACGCCAAGCTGCGTTCCGGCATCCAGTCCATCGAGGTGGGCTTCAGGCTGCTGCAGGCGCTGGCGGCATCGCCGCGCGCGATGATGCTGCGCGACCTGGCCGCCGCCGCCGACATGAACCCGGCCAAGGCCCACCGCTACCTGGTCAGCTTCATGCGGCTGGGCGCGGTGGCGCAGGACCCCGTCAGCGGGCGCTATGACCTGGGGCCGTTCGCGCTGCAACTGGGGCTGGCCGGGCTGAACCGGCTCGACCCGGTCAAGAAGGCGCGCCCGATCCTGTCGCAGCTGCGTGACGAGCTGGACCTGACCGCCGGCATCGCCGTGTGGGGCAACCATGGTCCCACGGTGGTGCACTGGGAGGAGTCGAGCCACCCGGTCACCGTGAGCCTGCGCCTGGGCGACGTGATGCCGATGCTCAACTCCGCCACCGGCCGGCTCTATGGCGCTTACCTGCCGCGCAAGCAGACCCTGCCGCTGATCGAGCGCGAACTGGGCGCGCGCGGCCATGATGGCGTGCCCGACATGCCGCGCACGCTCGCCGACTATGACGCGATCTGCGCCGAGGTCCGCGCGCACGGCGCCGCGCGCACGCTCGGCGGCGTGCTGCCGGGCATCAATGCGTTCTCGATGCCGGTGTTCGACGCCAACGGCCACCTCGCCATGGGGCTGATCGTGCTGGGCGCGCAAAGCATATTCGATGCAGAATGGGGCGGTACGATGGATCGCCGTGTACGCGCCATCGCCCAACAGCTCTCATCGGAACTCGGCTACCTTGGTGCCGCCACCCCGGCCGGACAAACCGGCCCCGCCTGAACCTGACGCCCGCCGCGGCGCGGAATCCCGCGTCTGGCGCCGGCGCCGCTGGGTCGTTGTGATTGCGCTGGTGCTGCTGGTCCACCTGCTGGCAGTGGTGGGCCTGGTACGCATGCCCGGGCCGCTGATCCCGGTCGACGTCAGCAACACCCCCACGCTGGAGGCCGTGCTGCTGCCGCCGCCGGCGCCGCCAGCACCACCCAAGCCACGACCGATCGCGCGTGCGCCGCGCCCGCAGCCCAGGCCCGCGGCGCCGCGGCCTGAACAGGAAGTGCCTGCCCCCGCCCCCGAGCCGGCGCCGCCGCTTGCCACCAGCCCGCAGGGCGCTACCGAGATGGCTGCCGGCAGCGGCGGCGAAGGCAGCGCGGCCGCGCCCGCCGCCGCGGCGGCGGCCCCGTCCGGCGGGCCCCAGGGCGGCGTCAACGGCGTGCGCTACAGCCCGCCCCCGTCGGCGACCATGCATTACGCCAGCTTCGTCAACGGCGTGCAGAACCCGGACGGCCTGATCCGCTGGGAGCAGGACGGCAGCCGCTACCGGCTCGCGGTCGAGACCCGCGTGCTGTGGTTCCGCTTTGCCTTCCAGAGCAGCGGCGCGCTGGCCGAGCAGGGACTGTTGCCGGAACGCTACGAGGAGCGCCGCCGCAACAAGGTCGAGGCCTTGCGCATCGACACCGCGGCCGGCACCGTGGCCTTTGCCTCGGGCGCGCAGGCGTCGTTCCCGGCGGGGGCCCAGGACCGCTTCAGCGTATTCCTGCAGCTGGTGGGGCTGGTGCGCGGCAATCCCCAGCGCTACGTCACGCCCGGTGTGACCGAAGCGTTCCAGGTGGCCGACACCCGGGATGTGGAACCGATGCAAGTGCAGTATGTTGGAGAGGTCGAGATCGACACCGGCCAGGGCCTCGTGCGCGCCAAGCACTTTGTGCGGCTGCCGCGCCGCGCCAACGACCGGCGCCGCGTCGAGGTGTGGCTGGCGCAGTCGCTCGGCTGGATGCCGGTGCGGTTGCGCCAGACCGAGCCTGACGGCACCCAGATCGACCTGGTGTACCGCGGCAGGGAAGGACCGTAGCGCCGCCGGTTCGCGCAGATCCACGCAGGCTTGACCGAAAGGAGTCCCAGCCATGACCGTTGCCACGCCGCCCACCGAAACCCATCGCATCCACGCCGACGGCGCCGACCTGCACGTGCGCCTGGACGGCGCCGACGGGCCCTGGGTGATCCTGACCCATGCCCTGGCGGCCGACCATACCCTGTGGGACGTTACGGCCCGGCACCTGGCCGGCCGCTACCGCGTGGTGCGTCCCGACCTGCGCGGGCACGGCGCCAGCGATGCCCCGCTCGGCCCCTACACCATGACGCGGCTGGCCGACGACGTGGTCGCGGTGATGGACGCACTGCAGATCCCGCAGGCGCATTTCTGCGGCATCTCGGTGGGCGGGATGATCGGGCAGAGCATGGGCCTGCGCCATCCGGAGCGGCTGCTGTCGCTGACGCTGGTGGCGACCAACAGCCAGACGCCGATGGAAGCGCACCCGATGTGGCACAACCGCATCGGCCAGGCCGAGGCCCATGGCATGGCGGGACTGGCCGATGCCACCCTCGGCCGCTGGCTGACGCCGGCGTTCCATGCGTCACATCCCGAGGAGGTGTTGCGTATCCGCGACATGCTGGTGGCGACCCAGGTACGTGGATACGTGGGTGTGGCCGAGGCCATCATGGCTTTCGACCTGGCGGGCGCGCTTTCCCGCATTCATTGTCCTACGCTGGTAGTAGCGGGCGAGCAGGACCAGGGCGCCACCGTGGCGATGGCACAAAGCATTGCCGCGGCGATCGCCGGATCCAGGCTCGTGGTGGTGCCGCAAGCCGCGCACCTGGTGCACGTGGAGCAGCCGGAACGCTTCCATGCCGCGCTGGACGCCTTCCTGGGGAGCGCCGCATGCGGGGGCCAGTGCGACGTTCCGTGACAAGCAACACACTGATGTTCCAGGCTCAAGAAACTTGTTGCATTGGCCGGTGCCCAATTCATGTAAGGCAGAAAATCGTGGCAACGTGGTGACAGGCACGCAATAACTTGATTTACCGCCCGTCACCCCAAGTTTGGAGGTAAAGCCGCGGCGCCCCCCTCAAGGCATCAACTGAGGCAAGAACCACAAGGGCGAGCCGCCCATCCATGACGCCCAGGAGGTGTGCCATGCAAATGATCTACAACAGCGACAATTACTGCATCGTCGAGTTCGGTGCGGATGTCGAGCAAGCGCCGCTCGAATTCGGGGGCTATGAAATCGTCGACAAGAACCTGAAGCGCGAGATTTTCCTGGGCGGCCAGCTCGCCGAAAGCTTCCGTGCCGACGTCAAGCGGCTGATCGAAAGTGAGCCGTCGGTGGAGGAGGTCGATGACTTCCTCGGCAAGTTCGACAACGTGATGACGCATCCGCTGGTGATGCACTGAGCAGCCACGCCGTGCCGGCGCGCCGAGCCGCCGCGCCGCCCGGTTTCATGACGAGAGCCATGCCCGCTTCGGCGGGCTTTTGTTTGTTGCAGCGGGTTCAGTACTGCTCCCAGGGCAGCCCGTCGTGGCGCCAGCCGTTGAGCGTATTGCGGTGGCGCTGCGCATCGAGGTCGCCCTCGAAGCCGTGCAACACAAACTGGACGTTGGAAAACCCGGCGCCCTCCAGCGCGCGCGCCGCCGCCGACGAGCGGTTGCCGCTGCGGCAGATCAGCAGCACGGGCCGCGCCGATGCCTGCCCGGCGAGCTTTTTCACCATCTGCACGAAATGCGGGTTGACCTCCCAGTCGGGGCCGTCGTTCCAGGGCACGTTGTGCGCGCCCTTGGGATGGCCGACGAACAGGTATTCCATCTCGCTGCGGCAGTCGATGAAGAGCGTTTCGGGCGATTGCGCCAGCAAGGCGTGGGCGTCGGTCGGGGACAAGTGTTGCATGGTCGGAGGGAGCGCGGCGCGGGCCGTTGGACGGTGATGTCTGCGTCTCTCAGTGTAGGCGCCGGAGCGTCCGGCAGGCAACCGACCACGCCCGCAAGGCCTTGATACACCTGATAAAATCGCACCTCCCTGGCCGCCATCGGCCACCCGCGGCCTACCGTCGAAGCTCCGCCGGCCCCGCCTTTCCAGAGTTCCCCGCCATGAGTGCCCCTGAATCCCGCGCGGCCGCACCGCGCCCCTACACCCGGGCTGCCGAGTTGCCCCGGCTGCTGCAAGAACGCATCCTGGTCCTGGATGGCGCCATGGGCACCATGATCCAGCGCTACAAGCTGTCCGAGGCCGACTACCGCGGCGAGCGCTTCGCCGAACACAAGATCGACGTCAAGGGCAACAACGAACTGCTGCTGCTGACGCGCCCGCAGGTCATCAGCGAGATCCACGAGCAATACCTGGCCGCCGGCGCCGACCTGATCGAGACCAATACCTTCGGCGCCACGCGCGTGGCGCAGGAAGACTACAAGATGGCCGAGCTGGCGTACGAGATGAACGTCGAGGCCGCGCGGCTGGCGCGCGCCGCCTGCGACAAGTACAGCACGCCCGACAAGCCGCGCTTCGTCGCCGGCGCCTTCGGCCCGACGCCCAAGACCGCCAGCATCTCGCCCGACGTGAACGACCCCGGCGCGCGCAACGTCACCTTCGAAGAGCTGCGCGAGTCGTACTACGAGCAAGGCAAGGGCCTGCTCGAAGGCGGCGCCGACGTATTCCTGGTCGAAACCATTTTCGACACGCTCAACGCCAAGGCGGCGCTGTTCGCCATCGACCAGCTGTTCGAGGACACCGGCGAGCGCGTGCCGGTGATGATCTCCGGCACCGTCACCGACGCCTCGGGCCGCATCCTGTCGGGCCAGACCGTGGAAGCGTTCTGGAACAGCCTGCGCCACGCGCGGCCGGTTACGTTCGGCCTGAACTGCGCGCTGGGCGCGACGCTGATGCGTCCGTATATCGCCGAGCTGGCCAAGATCTGCGATGCCGCGGTGTCGTGCTACCCCAACGCGGGTTTGCCGAATCCGATGAGCGACACGGGCTTCGACGAAACGCCCGAGGTCACGTCGTCGCTGGTCGAAGAGTTTGCCGCCTCCGGGCTGGTGAATCTGGTGGGCGGCTGCTGCGGCACCACGCCCGAGCACATCGCCGCCATCGCCCAGCGCGTGGCCGACAAGAAACCCCGCAGCTGGCCCGGCCAGTATCGCGACGCCGCCTGAGCCCGAGAGCCGACAACATGAGCGACAACCAACTGCCCCCGCGCCCGATGCGCCTGTCCGGCCTCGAGCCCTTCACCATCGACGACGACACGCTGTTCGTCAACGTCGGCGAGCGCACCAACGTGACCGGCTCCAAGGCCTTCGCGCGCATGATCCTCAACGGCCAGTTCGACGAGGCGCTGGCGGTGGCGCGCCAGCAGGTCGAGAACGGCGCGCAGATCATCGACATCAACATGGACGAGGCCATGCTGGACTCGAAGGCCGCGATGGTGCGCTTCCTGAACCTGATCGCCTCCGAGCCCGACATCGCGCGCGTGCCGATCATGCTGGATTCGTCCAAGTGGGAGGTGATCGAGGCCGGCCTGCAGTGCGTGCAGGGCAAGCCGGTGGTGAACTCGATCTCGCTGAAGGAGGGCGAGGAGCAGTTCCGCCACCACGCCGAGCTGATCCGCCGCTACGGCGCTGCCAGCGTGGTGATGGCCTTCGACGAAAAGGGCCAGGCCGATACCTTCGCGCGCAAGACCGAGATCTGCCAGCGCAGCTACGACATCCTGGTCAATGAAGTCGGCTTCCCGCCGGAAGACATCATCTTCGACCCGAACATCTTCGCGGTCGCGACCGGCATCGAGGAACACAACAACTACGCGGTGGACTTCATCGAAGCCACGCGCTGGATCAAGCAGAACCTGCCGTATGCCAAGGTCAGCGGCGGCGTCTCCAACGTGTCGTTCTCGTTCCGCGGCAACGATGTGGTGCGCGAGGCGATCCACACCGTGTTCCTGTACCACGCGATCGGCGCGGGCATGGACATGGGCATTGTCAACGCGGGGCAGCTCGGCGTGTATGACCAGCTCGATCCCGAGCTGCGCGAGCGCGTGGAAGACGTGGTGCTGAACCGCCGCGAGGATTCCACCGATCGCCTGCTGGAAATCGCCGACCGCTACAAGGGCGGCGGCGCGAAGAAGGAAGAAAACCTGGCCTGGCGCGGCACGCCCGAGCAGCCGGTGCCGGTGGGCGAACGCCTGGCGCACGCGCTGGTGCATGGCATCACCACCTTCATCGTCGGAGACACTGAAGAAGTCCGCCAGCAGGTCGCCGCGCGCGGCGGCCGTCCGATCGAGGTGATCGAGGGCCCGCTGATGGACGGCATGAACATCGTCGGCGACCTGTTCGGCGCCGGCAAGATGTTCCTGCCGCAGGTGGTCAAGAGCGCGCGCGTGATGAAGCAGGCCGTGGCGCACCTGTTGCCCTTCATCGAGGAAGAGAAGCGCCTGCTGGCCGAGGCCGGCGGCGATGTGCGCGCGCGCGGCAAGATCGTGATCGCCACCGTGAAGGGCGACGTGCACGACATCGGCAAGAACATCGTCTCGGTGGTGCTCCAGTGCAATAACTTCGAAGTGGTCAACATGGGCGTGATGGTGCCGTGCAACGAGATCCTGGCCAAGGCCAAGGTCGAGGGTGCGGACATCGTCGGCCTGTCGGGGCTGATCACGCCGTCGCTGGAAGAAATGGCCTACGTCGCGTCCGAGATGCAGCGCGACGACTACTTCCGCGTGAAGAAGATCCCGCTGCTGATCGGCGGCGCCACCACCTCGCGCGTGCATACCGCGGTCAAGATCGCGCCCAACTACGAAGGCCCGGTGGTGTACGTGCCGGACGCCTCGCGCTCGGTCAGCGTGGCGTCGAGCCTGCTGTCCGACGAAGGCGCGGCCAGGTACCTGGACGAGCTGAAGAGCGACTACGAGCGCATCCGCACCCAGCACGCCAACAAGAAGGCCACGCCGATGGTGACGCTGGCGCAGGCGCGCGCCAACAAGACGCCGATCGACTGGAGCACTTACGTGCCGCCGAAGCCGAAGTTCATCGGCCGCCGCGTGTTCCGCAACTACGACCTCGCGGAGCTGGCCAACTACATCGACTGGGGCCCGTTCTTCCAGACCTGGGACCTGGCCGGCAAATTCCCCGACATCCTCAACGACGAGATCGTCGGCGAGTCGGCGCGCAAGGTGTTCTCGGATGGCAAGGCGATGCTGTCACGGCTGATCCAGGGCCGCTGGCTGAGTGCCAACGGCGTGATCGCGCTGCTGCCGGCCAATACCGTCAACGACGACGATATCGAGATCTACACCGACGAGACCCGCAGCCAGGTCGCGCTGACCTGGCACAACCTGCGCCAGCAGAGCGAGCGCCCGGTGGTCGAAGGCGTGCGCCGGCCCAACCGTTGTCTCGCGGACTTTGTCGCACCGAAGGACAGCGGCATCGCCGACTATGTCGGCATCTTCGCCGTGACCGCGGGCCTGGGCGTCGACAAGAAGGAGGCCCAGTTCGAGGCCGACCACGACGACTACAGCGCGATCATGCTCAAGGCGCTGGCCGACCGCCTGGCCGAGGGCTTCGCCGAATGCCTGCACGAGCGCGTGCGCCGCGACCTGTGGGGCTATGACGCGGCCGAGGCCCTGAGCAACGACGAACTGATCGCCGAGAAATACCGCGGCATCCGTCCCGCGCCCGGCTATCCGGCGTGCCCAGAGCATACCGTCAAGGGGCCGATGTTCGAATTCCTGAACGCGGCCGAGATCGGCATGGGCATCACCGAATCGCTGGCGATGACGCCGGCGGCCTCGGTCAGCGGCTTCTACCTGGCGCATCCCGCGTCGACCTACTTCACCATCGGCAAGATCGGCCAGGACCAGCTCGACGACATGGTGGCGCGCCGCCACGAGGACCGCGCCGCGCTGGCGCGCGCGCTCGCGCCCAACCTGTAACCGGGTGCGACGCCCGGGCGGCAGCGGCGGCGGCGGGGCCGCGCCGCCAGCCCTTTGATGCAGGGGGAAAAGCGCAGCGGATGGCCCGCACGGCGCCGCCGGGGTGGCGTGCGGGCCGCCTCACAACTCCTTACAGTGCCTTTCAACTGCTCACAGACCGCCGCAGTCCGGCTCCCTAGACTGAGGGCTCGATACACGCAATCACCAGCGTGATCACCGCGGCGAATGTTTCGCCGCGGGGCATCCTGAAAGGAGTCTGTCCATGAAGAAACTGCTGCTCTCCCTGTCCGCACTGTCGATCGCCGCCGCTTCCTCGCTGGCCATGGCCCAAGGCACCGGCGTCGGCGTTGGCACCAAGGCCGATGTCGGTGCCTCGGTGACCACGCCCTCGCCGGCCGCCGCGGCGCAGGGCGGTCTGAACACCGCCGGCAGCGCCGCCACGGGTGCCGCTGGTGGGGCCGAAAAGGGCCTGTCGACCGCTGGCGCGGCGACCGACAAGGGTCTGTCGGCAGCGGGCACGGCGGCCGACAAGGGCCTGTCGACCGCGGGCGCCGCAGTCGAAAAGGGTGCCGGCACCGCCGCCGACGCCACCGGCTCGGCCAAGGCAGACGCCGGCAGCAAGACCAAGCACGGCAAGCATGCCGCCAAGTCGACCAAGAAGTCGAAGGCAGACGCCAGCGTGGGGGTGGGCGCGGAAGCCGGCGCCAAGGCCCAGTAAGCACCTCCGGTAGTCGCTTGCAGGACTAGCCACAGCCTCTGCCGGTGCCGGCGCGCCGGGCTCACCTCCAGGGCAGTTCACGACCCTGACGCGCCGCAGCAAAGCGGGACGGATTGCATCCGTCCCGCTTTGCTTTGGAGCGGCCACGGCGTGCCCGCGGCCGGCCTTGGCGCCACGCGCATTGTCAGCCTGACACCGACAGCCTGAGCGCGCGCGCGGCACTACAATGACAACATCGCAAGCGGTTCCGCCTGCACCCGACGTGCACCGGGCCAAAGTGCCGGTCCGTTCAACCCGTGGAGCCCCACATGATCCGCGTCCTGATCGCCGACGACCACGAGATTGTGCGTGCCGGGCTGCGTCAGTTCATTTCCGAAGAACCCGATATCCAGGTGACCGGCGAGGCCGGCAGTGGCGACGAAGTCATGGCGCAGCTGCGCGATGCCGAGTTCGACGTGCTGGTGCTGGACATCTCGATGCCGGACCGCAATGGCATCGATGTGCTCAAGCTGATCCGCCAGCGCAAGCCCGACCTGCCGGTGCTGATCCTGTCGACGTATCCGGAAGACCAGTACGCGATCAACCTGATCCGTGCCGGCGCGTCCGGCTACCTGACCAAGGAAAGCGCCCCCGACGACCTGGTCAAGGCGATCCGCACGGTGGCGCAGGGCCGCCGCTACGTCAGCGCCACCGTGGCCGACCTGCTGATCGGCGGGCTCGACAAGCCGACCGAGCAGCCGGTGCACCAGATGCTGTCCGAGCGCGAGTTCCAGATCTTCTGCAAGCTGTCGCGCGGGCAGTCGGTGTCGGTGATAGCCGACGAGCTGTTTCTCAGCGTCAAGACCGTCAGCACCTACCGTTCGCGCATCCTGGAGAAAATGGGCATGAAGACCAACGCCGACCTGACCTACTACGCGATCAAGAACGGCCTGGTGGAATAGCAGTTCAATCGCGGCCCCGCGCGGGCCGCCCCGGAAGGGTACCCGCAATACACAATATGTCGGAGCAGGATTCGAACACTTCCTACCGCGCGCTGAACGTGCTGCTGATTGAAGATTCGGCGGTCCTGCGCGGCATGCTGCTCGAATACCTGAAGGATTTCCCGTTTATCGAGAACGTCGACTGGGCCGATACCGAAGCCCTGGCGTTGCGCCTGCTCGGCGCCGGCAAGTACGACGTCGCCATCGTCGACCTGCAGCTGCGCCAGGGAAACGGCATCAACGTGCTGCGCGCGATGCAGCGCGCCGGCACCGGCACCGTGCGCATCGTCTACACCAACCATGCCCAGCTCGAGATGTACCGGCGCCAGTGCGCCGAGGCGGGCGCCGACTACTTCTTCGACAAGTCGCTGGAGCTGGAGCAGGTGTTCCGCGTGATCGAGGAACACGCCGCGCTGTAGGCCTGACACCTCAGGCGCGTGCCGGCTCCGGACTCTCGGGTTCTTCGGCCGGCGCCAGCACCGATGCGGTCAGCGGCACCTCGATCCGGATCCGTACCCCGGCATCCGGCGACGAATCGATCTGCATGCTGCCGCCGAGCGCGGTGACGCGCTGCTCCATCCCCAGCAAGCCGTGGTGGCCGGCCTGGCTGCCGGCGTCGAAGTCCGGCGGCAGGCCCTTGCCGTCGTCGCGCACGGTCAGCGTCAGCAGTTCGCCCTGGCACGCCAGCGACACATCGACGTGCCTGGCCTCGGAGTACTTGCTGGCATTGGTCAGCGATTCCTGCACGATCCGGTACAGCGCGATCGCGGCTTCGTCGCGCAGCGCCGGCAGGTCTTCGGGCACGCTGACCCCGGTCTGCCAGTTGTTGCGCGCGCCGACTTCCTCGACCAGCTGAGTGACTGCCGCGCGCAGGCCAAGGTTGAGCAGCACGGTGGGGCGCAGGTCCTCGATCAGGCGGCGCTTGATCTGGATGCCCTGGTCCACATGCAGCATCACGCGCGTCAGGCGCTCGGCCGCCACCGGCTGGTCCGCCTGTATCTTGCGGCGCACCCAGTGCAGGTCGAGCTTGATCGCGGTCAGGATCGCGCCCAGTTCGTCATGCAGTTCGCGCGCGAGCCGGGTCTTCTCGTCTTCGGTCACGCGCTGCAGGTGGCCCGCCAGCGCCGACAGCTGGCGCGTACGCGCGCGCACCTTGCGGTCCAGCCGCACGCTTTCCTCTTCGAGCTGGGTGCGCACCGCCTCGGCCATCGACAGCCGCTTGGCGTGGCCGATGCCGACCGCCATCAGCAGGATGATGTTGATGGCGGTGAGAAGGCCAATGCCGTAGCGCGACAGCTGCACGTCGTTCTCGGCGCCCTCGAGCCGGTGCGAGACCGCGCCGGCCTCGCGCGCCTGCAGCTGGTCGAGCCCGCGGCGCGCGTTGTCCATGGTCTGCTTGCCGTAGTCGGTGCGGATCAGGTCCAGCGCCACTTCGAGGTCGCGCTTGCCGTACACCAGCGTCAGCGCCATCTCGTTGAGCTTGCTGTTGACCAGCTTGGAGGTGTCGCCGAACTGCTTCAGGCCTTCCGGGTCATTGGCGTAGCCCGCGCGGATCTGCGCCATCAGTTCGGCGATGCGCGGCAGCGCCTTGTAGTAGGGCTCCAGGTAGCTTTCCTTGCCGGTCAGCAGGAAGCCGCGCTGGCCGGCCTCGGCATTGACCAGCTCGCCGTTGAGCGCGGCCAGCTCGGTCTGCAGGCGCTGCGAGCGGATCACGTCGGTATAGCTTTCGCGCAGGCGGATATTGCCGGTTTCCGACGCCACCAGCACCGCCAGGGTCAGCAGGATGCCGCCCGCGAGCAACAGCGTGTGAGGGAGAAATGACTGCTTGAACATGGGGCAATTCCTCTCGTGAAGGCGCGCTCGCCCGCCGCGGCGCCAAGGGAGGGCCCATGGAATCACATCGACCGCCATGGGTCAACCCGGCGCCGGTTTCCGGGTCGCATTTCGCGCCGGCGCGGCAGCTGCGTGGCGCGCGGCCGCCGTTGTAGGACTTGGCTGACAGCGGAATCGGCTGCCTGTCGGTATTGGCACGAAGCGTGGCTTTCTACGATGAGGCTATGAGCTTGCACCCGTTGGCGCAAGCCTCACATGGGCCCAGCCAGGGCGCCTGGCCAGGTCCGAAATCTTCGGGAGCCTAGCCATGCTGCAATATGCACTCGTATTTTTCGTCATCGCCCTGATCGCCGCGATTTTCGGCTTCGGCGGGATTGCCGCCGGCGCCGTGGAAATCGCCAAGATCCTGTTCTTCATCTTCCTGGTCGTGGCGCTGGTTGCCGCGGTGATGGGACTGGTTCGCAGGGGACGATAAAGCCGGCGCAAGCCGGCGTCACGCCCTCGCCGACCCGAACCTGAGGAGACCGTATGCTGACGCAGAACCCCAAAGTCCGGAAGGAACTGAACCACCTGTCCGACAGTGCCGACAGTGCGATCCGCCATATCAAGCATGCCGCGCGCGATACGCGCGAGGCCGCGGCGCCGGTGTCGAGCGAAGTCAAGTCGCTGATCTCGCAGCTCGAGCACACCATCCAGGTGCTGGCGCGCGAGGGCTCTGCCGAGAGCCTCCAGGCCGGCCACCGCCTGCGTGAACGCGCCAGCGACATGGCGCACCGCCTGCGCGCCCAGACCGCCGACGGCATGATGCGCGCGCGCGAACGCGTGGACGGCGCGGTAGTGCAGGCCCAGCACCGCGTGGCCGAATCCCCGCTAAAGGCGCTGGCGATTGCCGCTGCCGTCGGCGCGTTGATCGGGCTGCTGCTGGCCAACGGCCGGCACCATGCCGATGATGAGGAATAGCCGCGCGGATCAGCCGGCAAGACCTGACCCGGAGATCCGGCTGGCGCGCCAGCCGGGCTCCGCCGGAATTCCCCCCTTTCCGGAACCCTCGTCCGGAAGCCCGGCCGCCAGCTGTGGTGCCGGGTGTTTTTTTAGGTTCTTCGCAGAAAACCGTGGCCCGAAAGAGCACATTTTGTATGCTGATGTCTGTTTCTTCAGGTATCAGGGGGATGTGTGCTGGATCGCAAGACGCTGCAAGCACTGGGTTGCTGGAAGGGCTACCGGCTGGAGCGCGTGGAATGGCCGGAGGGAGAGAGCCGTACGCTGTCGTTGTACTTGAAGCCGGTCAGCAAGGTCATGCATTGCGAGGAGTGTGGCGCGCGCTGCCATCAGGTGCATGAGACAGTGGTCAGGCGAGTCCGGGACCTTCCGCTGTTCGAGTATCGGGTCGTACTGCACGTGCCGCGCCGGCGCGTTTGGTGCGACCGTTGCGGCGGTCCGAGGCTGGAGCGGCTGGAATGGCTTGGGCGCTACCAACGCGTGACGGCCCGCTTGGCCCAGGCTTGCGGCCACTTGTTGCGCCACTGTACGGTGCAGGCGGTGGCGGCCTTCTACGATCTGGGCTGGCACACAGTTAAATCGATCGATAAGGCTCGCTTGCGTGAGGCAGTGGCCGAGCCGGACTGGTCCAATATCCGCTACCTGGCCATGGATGAGTTCGCGCTACACAAGGGGCATCGATATGCCACGGTGGTAGTCGACCCCATTGGGCGGCAGGTGCTCTGGATCGGACAGGGGCGCTCACGCGAGACCGCCCGAGCCTTCTTTGAGCAGCTCCCCGCCGGCGTTGCGCAGCGCATCGAGGCCGTCGCCATCGACATGACGACCGCGTATGAGTTGGAGATCCGGGCGCATTGCCCGCAAGCAGAGGTGGTCTTCGACCTGTTCCACGTGGTAGCTAAGTACGGGCGTGAGGTCATCGACCGAGTACGGGTGGATCAGGCCAATCAGCTGCGGCACGATCGGCCGGCCAGACGGGTGCTCAAGTCCACACGCTGGCTACTGCTGCGGAATCGGGAGAACTTGAGCGTCCCCCAGGCGGTTCATCTGGATGAGGTCCTGGAGGCGAACCGGCCATTGCTGACAGTCTATCTGTTGCGCGACGAGCTAAAGCGGCTATGGTTCTACCGCCGCCCGGCGTGGGCGCAAAAAGCTTGGGAGCAATGGTGCGAGCAGGCTCGGCAGAGCCGAATACCTGCCCTGGAGTTGTTTGCGAAGCGCCTGCAAGGCTACTGGCATGGCATCTTGGCCCGCTGCCGCCACCCATTGAACACCAGCGTGGTCGAAGGCATCAACAACACCATCAAGGTCATCAAGCGCCGCGCGTACGGCTATCGCGACGAGGAATACTTCTTCCTCAAAATCCGCGCAGCCTTCCCCGGAATTCCTCGATGAACCTTTTTTTATCCGCCGCCGCCGGACCGGCGCGCAGCGGCGCTCAGCGCCTTGCGGCCGGCGGGCGCCGCTCAGACGCCCCAGAGGACATTGACCCCTTCGCGCTGCGACGCGCGCAGCATGTCGAGGAAGGGATAGGCGCGCTGCCCCAGGTGCAGCGGCTCTTCCGCTTCGTCGTCGGCATCGGGCCGGGCCTCGACCGCGGTGTCGGCCGGATGCGCGCGGCGCGCGTCGGCCACGGCCGCTTCAAGCTTGCGGATCGCGTGCGGCAGTTCTTCGACGGTGATCACCCCCCGTTCTCCCAGATGCTTGCCGATGATGCCCAGGAGCGTCACGGCCAGATCCTTCATCATGATCAGGTCCTGCGCGGCGTGGGATTTGAAGGTGATCAGCATGATGGTTTTTCCTTTCACGGAGAACGGTGGGCGGCGTCCCCGGGGCGGGATGCCGCGCCGGTTCGGGCAT
The DNA here is from genome assembly GCF_900250115.1 of Cupriavidus taiwanensis. Lineage (NCBI taxonomy): Bacteria > Pseudomonadati > Pseudomonadota > Betaproteobacteria > Burkholderiales > Burkholderiaceae > Cupriavidus > Cupriavidus taiwanensis. The sequence continues at coordinate 121,253 of NZ_LT984803.1, forward strand.
GGTCCGGTGCGGCCGCCGGAGCGGATTGTGGTCCGTGGCCGTCCTTGCGCATGATGTCAGCATAGCACCTGATAAAATTGCGCGTTCCCGATTCCCATGCCAGGCACGCGGCGCGGCGTTGATTCGCCGTCACTTGCCGCGTACGTGGCACCGGCGCGGCCCGCGAGGCCTGCGCCCGAATACCAGCCCACAGGGCTTCCGACATCCATGCTGCCTGTTCAGACCTCAAATCTTGCCGCCGCGTTCACCGATGCCGTGCGCGCGCTCGCCCCGGCCGATGCCACCTTGCCCGGCGTCACCTTCGAGCGGCCCAAGGTCGCCGCCCATGGCGACCTGGCCTGCAATATCGCCATGCAGGTCGCGCGCGCGCTCAAGAGCAATCCGCGCGAGCTGGCGCAGCGCATCGTCGCCGCGGTGCAGGCCGATGCGCGCGCGCAGGAGCTGGTCGCGGCGATGGAGATCGCCGGTCCCGGCTTCATCAACCTGCGCCTGACGCCGGCGGCCAAGGCCGAGGTGCTGCGCGCGGTGCTGAACCAGGGCGACCACTACGGCGCGCGCGAGCGCGGCGTGCATGGCCAGGTGCTGGTGGAGTTCGTCTCGGCCAACCCGACCGGCCCGCTGCACGTCGGCCACGGCCGCCAGGCGGCGCTGGGCGATGCGCTCGCCAACCTGCTGTCGTGGCAGGGCTGGCACGTGCACCGCGAGTTCTACTACAACGACGCCGGCGTGCAGATCCAGACCCTGGCGCTGTCGGTGCAGGCGCGCGCGCGCGGCCTGAAGCCGGGCGATGCCAGCTGGCCCGAGGCCGCCTACAACGGCGATTACATCGCCGACATCGCCGCCGACTTCCTCGCCGGCAAGACCGTCAGCGCTTCCGACGGCGAGCCGGTGACCGCGTCGGGCAACGTCGACGACATCGACTCGATCCGCAAGTTTGCCGTGACCTACCTGCGCAACGAGCAGGACATCGACCTGCAGGCCTTCGGCGTCAAGTTCGACCGCTACTACCTGGAGTCCTCGCTGTACAGCGACGGCCGTGTCGACGCCGCGGTGCAGTCGCTGATCGGTAAAGGCAAGACCTACGAGAGCGAGGGCGCGCTGTGGCTGCGCACCACCGACGACGGCGACGACAAGGACCGCGTGATGAAGAAGAGCGACGGCACCTATACCTACTTCGTGCCGGACGTGGCCTACCACACCACCAAGTGGGAGCGCGGCTTCACCAAGGTCATCAACGTGCAGGGCAGCGACCACCACGGCACCATCGCGCGCGTGCGCGCCGGCCTGCAGGGCCTGGACATCGGCATCCCGCAGGGCTATCCCGACTACGTGCTGCACAAGATGGTGACCGTGATGAAGAACGGCGAGGAGGTCAAGATCTCCAAGCGCGCTGGCTCCTACGTCACCGTGCGCGACCTGATCGAATGGTCCAACGGCGGTGACGAGACCATCCGCGGCTGCCTCGACGGCGGCGTGGCCGACTGGCCCGCGCACTTCACCCGCGGCCGCGATGCGGTGCGCTTCTTCCTGCTGTCGCGCAAGGCCGATACCGAATTCGTGTTCGACGTCGACCTGGCGCTCAAGCAGAACGACGAGAACCCGGTGTACTACGTCCAGTACGCCCATGCCCGCATCTGCTCGATCTTCGAGTCGTGGGGCGGCGCGGACTGGGAAGCGCGTCTGGCCGAGCTGGCCGGCGCCGACCTGTCTGCCGTGACCGGCGCCGAAGCCAGCGCCCAGGCGCAGGCGCTGGGACAGCGCCTGGCCGATTTCCCCGACATGCTGTCGGCCGCCGCGGCCGAACTGGCGCCGCACGCGGTGGCCTTCTACCTGCGCGACCTGGCCGGCGACTTCCACGCCTTCTACAACGCCGACCGCGTGCTGGTCGACGACGAAGCCGTCAAGCGCGCCCGCCTGGCGCTGCTGGCCGCTACGCGCCAGGTGCTGCGCAACGGCCTGGCGGTGATCGGGGTGTCCGCTCCGCGCCGCATGTAAGCAGGCAGTCGGCGCCCGGCACGCGCGCCGGGCGACGCACGGGGCCAGCCGGCCCCGGGGACGATCCAGTGCGGCCGCCGGCGGCACTGGCTCTATAATCCCGGCATCACCGAAGAGGACTTCATGCAACAGCAACGCAAGCGCGAGTCGCGCAATGTCCGCCGCAGCCAGCAACGCGGCGGTACGTTCCTGGGCCTGGTGCTCGGGCTGATCGTCGGGCTGGCCATCGCCGTGGTGGTCGCCCTGTACATCACCAAGTCGCCGACGCCGTTCCAGCAGAAGCACGCCCCCCGGCCGAGCGAGCCGGGCAACGTCACCAGCCAGCTGCCGGCCCCGGCGCAGCGCGCCGACGAGGGCCCGAGCGACCCCAACAAGCCGCTGTGGAGCAAGACCCCGGCCAAGCCGGTGGGGCAGGCGCCGGAGCCCGAGCCCAAGCAGAACGGCCAGCCGCCGGTGGCGGCCCGCCCGGCGGAAAAGCCGGTGGAGCGGCCGCTGGAAAAGCCGGTGGAAAAACCGGCTGACAAGCCGATCGCCAGCAAGCCCGCCGAGAAGCCGGTGTCCGACCCGATCGCCGAGATCGCCCAGGCCGATGCGCACAAGGTCGGCTACCTGCTGCAGGTGGGCGCGTTCCGCTCGTCGGACGACGCCGATCGACAGAAGGCCAACCTGGCGATGCAGGGCTTCGAGGCCCGCATCACCGAGCGTGACGTCAACGGGGTCAAGATGTACCGGGTGCGCCTGGGGCCGTTCAACCGCATCGAAGACATGAACAAGGCACGCGACCGGCTGCAGTCGTCCGGTTTCGAGGCTTCGGTGATCCGCTTTACCAAGCAGTAAGCCGGCACCGCCCAATACCCGGTAACCGCCGCAACACCGCAGCAACAGGTTCCCGCCAGATCCAGCGGGGGCGCCGATGAACCGGGTGCCGCCGCCGCTGTCATACGCTCATCGTCCAAACCGCAAGGCCGTTCTCAAATGAAAAAACTCGCCGCACTGTTCGCCATGTTCGCCGCCGTGGGCGGCCTGCTGATGTCCGCCCCGTCGCAGGCGGCACCCACCGAAGGCAAGGAATACCAGGTCCTGAAGACGCCCCAGCCGGTGGCGGCGGGCAAGATCGAGGTGACCGAGTTCTTCTGGTATGGCTGCCCGCACTGCTATGACTTCGAGCCGGAGCTGGAGGCGTGGGTCAAGAAGCAGGGCGGCAATGTGGTGTTCAAGCGCGTGCCGGTCGCCTTCCGCGACGACCTGCTGCCGCACACCAAGATCTTCTACGCGCTGGAAGCCATCGGCAAGCTCGACGCCATGCACAACAAGGTCTTCAGCGCCATCCACGTGGACCGCAAGCGCCTGACCGACCCCAACGAGATCGCCGATTTCATGGCCAAGAACGGCGTCGACCGCAAGGCCTTCCTGGATGCGTACAACTCGTTCACGGTGACGACCAATTCGCAGCGCGCCAACAAGATCGCCGACGCCTACAAGATCGACGGCGTGCCGACCGTGGTGGTGCAGGGCAAGTACGTGACCTCGCCGTCGATCGCCGGCAACAAGCAGGGCGCGGTGCAGACCATGGATTACCTGGTGGAGCAGATCAAGGCGAAGAAGATGTGATTGTGACTGGCGGCCGTTCTTAAGCCGCCGGCTGTCTCCCCTCTCGCGCTTGCGGGACAGGGGCAGGGGGTGAGGGCAGGCGCAGGCATACCGACGCGCTGTACTTCGTCGATATTCCCGCCCTCACCCCACTCCCTCTCCCGCGAGCGGGAGAGGGAGTGGGAGTGGGAGTACCCAGGCAGGATGTCAAAGGCCTGTGGCAAGCCAAACGGCTGGTATCCTGTACCAGCCGTTTTTCATTTCAAGTCGCCTTCGCTTCTATGCGTCCCCTCAAAGTCTTCCTCACCGGCGCCTCCAGCGGCCTGGGCCAGGCGCTCGCGCGCGAGTACGCCGCGCAGGGTGCCATCCTCGGCCTGGTGGCGCGCCGCGAGAACGCGCTGCGCGAGTTCGTGGCGACGCTGCCCAACCCGGGCGCGGTGCGGGTCTATGGCGCCGACGTGCGCGATGCCGACGCGATGGCGCTCGCGGCGGAAGACTTCCTTGGCCATTTCGGCTGTCCGGACGTGGTGATCGCCAATGCCGGGGTCTCGGTTGGCACCGTCGCCAGCGAGCGCGAGGACCTGGACGCCTTCCGCCAGGTCATGGACACCAACTGGTTCGGCGTGCTGACCACCTTCCAGCCGTTCCTGCACGCGATGCAGGCGCGCGAGCCCGGCCACTTCGGGCGGCGCGGCACGCTGGTGGGCATTGCCAGCGTTGCCGGCGTGCGCGGGCTGCCGGGCGCCGGGGCCTACAGCGCTTCCAAGTCGGCGGTGATCAAGCTGCTCGAAAGCCTGCGGCTGGAGCAGCGCCGGCACGACATCCGCGTGGTCACGATCGCGCCCGGCTATATTCGCACGCCGATGACCGCGGACAACCCGTACCGCATGCCGTTCCTGACCGATGCCGAAGTGTTCGCGCGCAAGGCCGTGCGCGTGATCGCCGCGGGCCGGCGCTTCCGCGTGATCCCGTGGCCGATGGGCGTGGTGGCGGCGCTGCTGCACGTGATGCCGCGCTGGCTGTACGACGCGCTCGCCGCGGGCGCGCCGCGCAAGCCGCGCCGTGCCGACGCTGCCCGGGAGCCCTGAGATGTGGCGCGACGCCATCGGCCAGCAGCATGCCGCCGCCACCGGCGTGGTGCGGATCGCCTCGCTGGTGCCGTCGGTGACCGAACTGTTGTTTGCGCTCGGGCTGGCGCGGCAGATGGTGGCGCGCACCGGCTTCTGCATCCACCCGGAGCCGGCGGTGCGCGCTGTGCCCAAGGTGGGCGGCACCAAGGACGTCAACGTGGCGCGGCTGCGCGCGCTGGCGCCCACCCATGTGGTGGTCAATATCGACGAGAACCGGCGCGAGACCGTGGACGAGATCCGCGGCTTCGTGCCCAACGTGATCGTCACCCATCCGTGCGCGCCCGAGGACAACCTCGGGCTGTACCGGCTGCTGGGGGGCATCTTCGGCTGCCACGCCGAGGCCGAGGCGCTGTGCGCGGCGCTGCAGGCGCAACTGGATGCAATCCGCGTGCGGCCATGGCCGGCGCGGCGCGTGCTGTACGCGATCTGGCAGGACCCGTGGATGACGGTGTCGCGCGACACCTATATCAGCCGCATGCTGGCGCTGGCCAACTGGCACACCTGGCCGGCCGGCGTGGAGGCCGATAAAGCCTGCCAGGGCGGCGACTGCAGCCGTCCCAATGCGCCCGGCGAGCGCTATCCCAGCTTCCGCTGGAGCGACGCGCTGGTGCGCGAGCTCGACCTGGTGCTGCTGTCGACCGAGCCTTACCGCTTTACCGAAGACCACGCCGACGCGCTCGAGCGCCAGCTCGGCAAGCCGGTGCTGCTGGTCGACGGCGAGATGCTGTCGTGGTACGGCAGCCGCGCGGTCGACGGGGTGCGCTACCTGGCGGCGCTGGCGGCCGCCAACTGAGGAGCCGGCCTGGTCAGGCGGCGCGGAAGCGGATTACGCCGTCGTCGCCGGTTGCGCGCACCAGCTCGCCGCGGTGCCACAGGCAGTGCAGGTGGGCGAGCGACTCGCCCATGGCGAAAGTCATCTGGTGGATGTCGAACTGGCGCTTGAAGATCACGCTGACGATGTCGTGTGCGCTGCAGGGTTTTTCGCGGCACGCCTCCAGCGTTTCGGCGAGGCGGTCGGCATGGTGTTCGCGCAGCTGCATGATGCGGGTATGCAGGTTGCGGAAGGGGCGGCCGTGCGACGGCAGGATCAGCACGTCCTGCGGCAGCGGTTCGTACTTGCCCAGCGAATCCAGGTAGAGCTGCAGCGAATTGGCCTCGGGCTCCATGTCGAACACGCTGACATTGGTCGAGATGCGCGGCAGCACCATGTCGCCGGAAACCAGCACATTGGTGGCGGCGTTATACAGCGCCACATGCTCGGGCGAATGGCCGAAGCCGGTGATCACGCGCCAGCCGGAGGTCGCCGGGTCGGTGCCGACCCGCACCGTGTCGCCTTCCATCAGGCGGCGGTATTGGGTCGGCAGGTCGGGCACCAGCGACGGGTAGTAGGTCTTGCGCGCGCGCAGCTTTTCCTGGCTGTCGGGATCGGTCAGGCCGTGCAGCGCGAAATGCGCGGCGGCCGCTTCGCCGCCGGCGCTGGAGCCGGCCCCCGTGCCGCTGCCCATCACGCGCGCGCTCATGTAGTCGCCCAGGCTCATCCAGAGGCGCACGTCGAAACGCCGGCACAGCCAGTGCGCCAGGCCGACGTGGTCGGGATGGCTGTGCGTGACCAGCACGCGCACCACCGGCAGGCCTTCCAGCTCGTTGGCGAAGATGGTTTCCCAGTGCGCCTTGATGGTGTCGTTGGTGATGCCGCAGTCGATGATGGTCCAGCCCTCGCGTCCGTCGAGGCGGTCGCGCAGCAGCCACAGGTTGATATGGTCGAGCGCGAACGGCAGCGGCATGCGCAGCCAGTAGACGCCGGGGGCGACCTCCTGCCTGGTGCCGGGCGCCGGCATGGTGTCGCCGAACGGATATTGGAGCTGGTGTTCGAGTGCGTTCATGGGGAGTCTCGTGGTCGAAGCCTGGCGGCGGGGCGCGGGCTTTCTCATTCTGCCGGCACGTCCCTGATCGCGCGCGAGGGGGCGTGCAAGCACCGGTTGCCAGCCGATCTGGTTGACGCTAACGTAAACGTCAACAATACGGGTTCGTTTCCATCTTAAGCGAAAACTTGACTTCGCAACGAACGACCGTTCACTTTCTTTGGTCAGGCCATGTCAGCGACTCCAGCGGCGGCTTCCGCCACCTACACCATCACCGACCTCGCGCGTGAGTTCGACGTCACGCCACGCGCGATCCGCTTCTACGAGGACCAGGGCCTGCTGTCGCCGCAGCGCGAGGGGCCGGGCGGACGCAAGCGGGTCTACAACGGCCGCGAGCGGACCCGGCTGAAGCTCACGCTGCGCGGCAAAAGGTTGGGGCTTACTCTCAACGAGATCCGCGAAATTCTTGACCTGTATGAATCGCCGCGCGATACCGCCCCGCAACTGGACCGGTTCCTGGTCGCGCTTGCGGCGCACCGGCGCGCGCTCGAGCGCCAGCTGGAAGACCTGCAGGCGCAACTGGCCGAGATCGACCAGCATGAGCGCCAGTGCAAGGCGTTGCTGGCGGCGCAGGCCGGCGACGATGCGCCGGACCCGACCCATGCCGCCTGAAGCGCCACTTTGCGCGCGAGTTGGTGCGATCCAGGATTGACGTTTACGTAAACGTAAATAGAATAGCCGGACAGCGCGTTGGCCGTGCGCTGCCCGTCCAGACTGGCCCCACACCGGAACCCGCCATGACCGCCTCCCTCGCCCATGCCGTGCCCGCTGAACCGGAACCGCTGCCCGCCGCGCGGGCCGACGCCATTGCCACCAGCTTCTCGCGCCAGGGGCTGATGCGGACCTTCGGCGCCGAGCTGGCGCGCGTGCAGCGCGGCGAGGTCGAACTGGCGATGCCGTGGTCCGAGGGCGTGACCCAGCAACACGGCTTTTTCCACGGCGGCGTGGTCGGCGCGCTGGCCGACAGCGCCTGCGGCTATGCCGCGCTGACTCTGGTCGGCGAAGAGGAGGCGGGGCTGACCGCCGAATACAAGATCAACCTGCTGTCCCCCGCCCAGGGCGAACGCCTGGTGGCGGTGGGGCGGGTGCTCAAGCCCGGGCGCACGCTGATCGTGGCCCAGGGCGATGTCTACGTCGAGCAGCAAGGCCGCCGCAAGCCGGTGGCGACCATGCTGATGACGCTGTGCGTGGTCAAAACGCTGGGCCACGTCTGAACCGATCGATCCGGCGATCCCGGAACCCACCGACACACCGATTCCTACAGGAGACCATCATGACTGAATTGCCAGGGCTGAAATTCGATCTGGGCGAAGACATCGAAATGCTGCGCGGCGCCGTGCGCGACTGGGCGCAGGCCGAACTGGCCCCGCGCGCGGCCGAGATCGACCGTACCGACCAGTTCCCGATGGACGCCTGGAAGAAGATGGGCGACCTCGGCGTGCTCGGCATCACCGTGGCCGAGGAGTACGGCGGCGCCAACATGGGCTACCTGGCGCACATGATCGCGATGGAGGAAATCAGCCGCGCCTCGGCCTCGGTGGGGCTGTCGTACGGCGCGCATTCCAACCTGTGCGTGAACCAGATCCACCGCAACGGCACGCCGGCGCAGAAGGCGAAGTACCTGCCGAAGCTGGTCTCGGGCGAATGGATCGGCGCGCTGGCGATGAGCGAGCCCAACGCCGGTTCCGACGTGGTCAGCATGAAGCTGCGCGCGCAACTGAAGGGCGACCGCTACGTGCTGAACGGCACCAAGATGTGGATCACCAACGGCCCGGACTGCGACGTGCTGGTGGTCTACGCCAAGACCGAGCCCGAGCTGGGCGCGCGCGGCATGACCGCCTTTATCGTCGAAAAGGGCATGAAGGGCTTCTCGGTGGCGCAGAAGCTGGACAAGCTGGGCATGCGCGGCTCGCACACCGGCGAGCTGGTGTTCGAGGACGTGGAAGTGCCGGTCGAGAACATCCTGGGTGCCGAGAACGGCGGCGCCAGGGTGCTGATGAGCGGCCTGGACTACGAGCGCGCGGTGCTGTCGGGCGGCCCGGTCGGCATCATGCAGGCGTGCATGGACGTGGTCACGCCGTATATCCACGACCGCAAGCAGTTCGGCCAGAGCATCGGCGAATTCCAGCTGATCCAGGGCAAGGTGGCCGACATGTACACCACGCTGCAGGCGGCGCGCAGCTACCTGTACACGGTCGGCAAGAACCTCGACGCGCTCGGCAGCGACCACGTGCGCCAGGTGCGCAAGGACTGCGCCGCGGTGATCCTGTACACCGCCGAGAAGGCCACCTGGATGGCGGGCGAGACCGTGCAGATCCTGGGCGGCAACGGCTATATCAATGAATACCCGGCCGGGCGCCTGTGGCGCGACGCCAAGCTGTACGAGATCGGTGCCGGCACCTCGGAGATCCGCCGCATGCTGATCGGGCGCGAGCTGTTCGCGGAAACGATGTAACGGCGGGCGGGGACGCCGGAATCACCTCCGGCGTCCCCGGACATCCGGGGCCCTGGCCCGGAACCCATTTACAATCTCACTACCCGTCGCAAGACCCTCACGCAGTCGCCCCCGTCGACCCATGTCCCACTTCCCCAAACTGCTCTCCTCGCAGATTGCCTACGATGTGGCGAGAACGATGCTCGACGGGTTCGACAAGCACTACCGCCTGTTCCGCGAGGTCAGCCACCAGGCCAAGCTGAAGTTCGAGGCCGGCGACTGGCACGGGCTGCAGCAGATCCAGCGCGACCGCATCGCGTTCTACAACGAGCGCGTGCGCGAATCCAGCGTGATCCTGGAAGACGAATACGACGCCGAGAACATCGAGGACGAGATCTGGCAGCAGATCAAGCTGCACTACATCGGGCTGCTGACCAACCATCACCAGCCCGAGCTGGCCGAGACCTTCTTCAACTCGGTGTGCACGCGCATCCTGCACCGCTCGTACTTCAACAACGATTTCATCTTCGTGCGCCCGGCGATCTCGACCGAATACATCGAGAACGAGGAATCGCCGACGCGCCCGACCTTCCGCGCCTACTACCCGGGCAGCCGCGACGGCATGGCCGCGTGCTTCGAGCGCGTCGTCCACAACTTCCAGCTCGAGCGCCCGTTCGAAGACCTGCCGCGCGACATCGGCTACGTGGTGCGCGCCGTCGGCGAGCATTTCGGCGACCTGCGCATCGCGCCGAATTTCCAGATCCACACGCTGTCGTCGCTGTTCTTCCGCAACAAGGCGGCCTTCATCATCGGCCGCATCCTGAACGGCGACCGCACCTTCCCGCTGGCGATCCCGATCCTGCACGGGCCCTCGGGCAAGCTGGTGCTCGACACCGTGCTGCTGAAGAAGGAACAGCTGCTGATCCTGTTCTCGTTCACGCATTCCTACTTCATGGTCGACATGGAGATCCCGTCGGCCTACGTGACCTTCCTGCGCGACATCATGCCGCGCAAGCCGCGCGCGGAGATCTATACCTCGCTGGGCCTGCAGAAGCAGGGCAAGAACCTGTTCTACCGCGATTTCCTGCACCACCTGCAGCATTCGTCGGACCAGTTCATCATCGCGCCCGGCATCCGCGGGCTGGTGATGCTGGTGTTCACGCTGCCGTCGTACCCTTATGTGTTCAAGGTGATCCGCGACGTGATTCCGGCGCCCAAGGAAACCACGCGCGAGCTGGTCAAGTCGAAGTACCAGCTGGTCAAGCAGCACGATCGCGTCGGCCGCATGGCCGATACCCTCGAATACTCCGACGTGGCGTTCCCGCTGTCGCGCTTCGACGAGGCGCTGGTGCGCGAGTTCGAGCAGCTGGCCCCGTCGATGATCGAATACCAGCGCGCCAAGGACGGCGGCGAAGAGATCGTGGTGCGCCACGTCTATATCGAGCGCCGCATGACGCCGCTGAACATCTACCTGCAGGAGGGTTCCGACGCGCAGGTCGAGCACGGCGTGATCGAATACGGCAACGCGATCAAGGAGCTGATTGCGGCGAACATCTTCCCGGGCGACATGCTGTACAAGAACTTCGGCGTGACGCGCCACGGCCGCGTGGTGTTCTACGACTACGACGAGATCGAGTACCTGACCGACTGCAACATCCGCCACGTGCCGCAGCCGCGCAACGAGGAAGAGGAGATGTCGGGCGAAGTCTGGTACACCGTGCGCCCGCACGACATCTTTCCCGAGACCTTCCGCACCTTCCTGCTGGGTGACGCGCGCGTACGCGCGGCGTTCCTGCGTCACCATGCGGATTTTTTTGACCCTGCCATGTGGCAGAGCCACAAGGACCGGCTGCTGGCCGGACATGTCCATGACTTCTTTGCCTACCACGCTTCAGAACGATTTATTCACCGCTACGGCGCTGCCACCGGGCCGTCCGTCAATCAGGCCGACCCGCAGCCCGCCGCCGGCCCTGCAAGGAGAGTCGCATGAATGACGCCATCGCCCAGCTGTTTCGCAACAACCGCGACTGGGTCGACCGCGTCAACGCGGAAGACCCGGCCTTCTTCACCCGCCTGGCCAACCAGCAGGCGCCGGAATACCTGTGGATCGGCTGCTCCGATTCGCGCGTGCCGGCCAACCAGATCCTGGGCCTGGCCCCGGGCGAGGTGTTCGTCCACCGCAACATCGCCAACGTGATCGCGCACAGCGACCTGAACGCGCTGTCGGTGATCCAGTTCGCGGTGGAGGTGCTCAAGGTGCGCCATATCACCGTGGTCGGCCACTACGGCTGCGGCGGCGTCAAGGTCGCGCTCAAGCGCGAGCGCATCGGCCTGGCCGACAACTGGCTGCGCCATGTGCGCGACGTGGCCGACAAGCATGAGTCCTACCTCGGCACCATCCTGCGCGAGGAAGACGCCCACACCCGGCTGTGCGAGCTCAACGTGATCGAGCAGGTCAACAACGTCTGCCAGACCACCGTGATCCAGGACGCCTGGTCCCGCGGCCAGGCCATCACCGTGCACGGCTGGATCTACGGCGTGTCCGACGGCCTGCTGCGCGACCTCGGCATGGCCGCCAGCAACAACGACGAGCTGCACGAGCAGCTGGCCGCGGCCTACCGCCAGTACGGCGAGCCGCCGCAGGCGTCGATCCGCTGACCCCCCTATCCGCCACCAACGCTACCTAGCTACCGATCCAGGAGACCCGAGATGGAAGAGATCGTCATCGTTTCAGCCGCCCGCACGCCGATGGCTGCGTTCCAGGGCGAATTCGCCAGCGTCACCGCGCCGCAGCTGGGCGCCACGGCTATCCGCGCCGCGGTCGAGCGCGCCGGGATCAAGCCCGAGCAGGTAGAGGAAGTGGTGTTCGGCTGCGTGCTGCCAGCCGGCCAGGGACAGGCCCCGGCGCGCCAGGCCGCGCTGGGCGCGGGCCTGCCGCTCAGCGTGGGCTGCACCACCGTCAACAAGATGTGCGGCTCGGGCATGCGCGCGGCCATGACGGTTTATGACGGCTTGCTCGCGGGCTCGTTCGACATTGCCGTGGCCGGCGGCATGGAAAGCATGACCAATGCGCCCTACCTGATCCCCAAGGGCCGCGGCGGCTACCGCATCGGCCACGGCATGATCTACGACCACATGATGCTGGACGGCCTGGAAGACGCGTATGACAAGGGCCGCGCCATGGGCACCTTCGGCGAGGACTGCGCCGCCAAGTACGGCTTCACGCGCCAGCAGCAGGACGAGTTCGCGATGGAAAGCGTGCGCCGTGCGCAGCAGGCCACCGAGAACGGCGATTTCCGCTGGGAGATCGCGCCGGTGACGGTGGCGGGCAAGGGCGGCGACACCGTGATCGACACCGACGAAGGCCCGCGCCGCATCAAGCTCGACAAGATCCCGTCGCTCAGGCCGGCGTTTGCCAAGGACGGCACCATCACCGCGGCCTCGTCGTCGTCGATCAACGACGGCGCCTCGGCGCTGGTGATGATGCGCGCCTCCACCGCGAAGGCGCTGGGCCTGCAGCCGATCGCGCGCATGCTGGGCCACACCACCCACGCGCAGGCGCCGGGCTGGTTCACCACCGCGCCGGTCGAGGCCATCGCCAAGCTGTACCGCAAGCTCGACTGGAGCACCGACAGCGTCGACCTGTTCGAGATCAACGAGGCCTTCGCCGTGGTGCCGATGGCAGCGATGCACGATCTCAAGATCCCGCGCGACAAGGTCAATATCCACGGCGGCGCCTGCGCGCTGGGTCACCCGATCGGGGCCTCGGGCGCGCGCATCATGACCACGCTGATCGGCGCGCTGCGCAAGACCGGCGGCAAGCGGGGGGTGGCGAGCCTTTGCATCGGCGGTGGGGAGGCGACGGCGGTGGGGATCGAGCTGCTGTAACGCACGTTCGCTAACCGCTTGGATTTCCCCCTCTCCCGCTCGCGGGAGAGGGGCCGGGGGAGAGGGCAGAAGCCGGCCAAGCACGACAGGCTTCACTTCGTGGCAACGCCGGCCCTCTCCCCCAACCCCTCTCCCAAAGGGAGAGGGGAGCCGTACAGAGGCAGTTTGCTTAACCTGTGCGTACCCAGAACAAGGAGCAACCCTTGCCAACCGCCCTCATCCTCGGTGCCTCGCGCGGCATCGGCCTTGAATTCGTGCGCCAGTACCGTGCCGACGGCTGGCGCGTCATCGCGGCGGCGCGCACGCCCGAAGGCGTCGGTGCGCTGGAGGCGCTTGGCGCCGAGGCGCACCAGGCTGACCTGTCCGATGCCGGCGCGGTGGCGGGCCTGGGCTGGAAGCTCGACGGCGAGGCGCTCGACGTGGCGGTCTACAACGCCGGCGTGATGGGGCCGCGCACCGAGAGCGCGCAGCCGGTCACGCCGCCAGAGTTCGACCGCGTCATGCACGTCAACGTGCTCGGGCCGATGATGGCGCTGCCGTTGCTGCTGCCCTATGTCGAGGCCGGGCAGTCCGGCCACGGCGGCGTGCTGGCGGTGCTGTCGTCGCGCATGGGCAGCATCGGCGCGATGGAGCACAGCACCAGCTGGCTGTACCGCGTCAGCAAGGCGGGCGCCAACGCCGCGCTGCGCGCGGTGGCGCTGGACGCGCGCCACGCTACCTGCGTTGCGCTGCATCCCGGCTGGGTCAAGACCGACATGGGCGGCCAGGAAGCCGACCTGACCGTGCAGCAGAGCGTCAAGGGCATGCGCCAGGTGCTGGCCAGCGTCAAGCGCCGCGACAACGGCACCTTCCACAACTACGACGGCACGCCCATCCCCTGGTAAGGGCGTGCGCACAACCCAACCCCGAACCGACATGCTGCTGACCCCCGAACAGGAAATGATCCGCGACGCCGTGCGCCAGTTCGCGCAGGAGGTGATCGCGCCGCAGGCCGCGCAGTGGGACCGCGACAAGACCTTTCCCAAGGACGTGCATCGGGAACTGGCGGCGCTGGGTGCCTATGGCGTGGCCGTGCCGGAAGAATACGGCGGCGCCGGCCTCGACTACCTGTCGCTCGCGCTGATCCTGGAAGAGATCGCGGCCGGCGACGGCGGCACTTCCACCGTCATCAGCGTCAACAACTGCCCGGTGTGCAGCATGCTGATGTCGTTCGCCAGCGAGGCGCAGAAGCAGCAGTGGCTGGTGCCGCTGGCGCGCGGCGAGATGCTCGGCGCGTTCTGCCTGACCGAGCCGCACGTCGGCTCCGATGCCTCGGCGCTGCGCACCACGGCGGTCCGCGACGGCGATCACTACGTGCTCAACGGCGTCAAGCAGTTCATCACCAGCGGGCAGAACGCCGACGTGGCGATCGTGCTGGCGGTGACCGACAAGGCCGCCGGCAAGCGCGGCATCAGCGCCTTCATCGTGCCGACCTCGACCCCGGGCTACGTGGTCGCGCGGCTCGAGGACAAGCTTGGCCAGCATTCGTCGGACACCGCGCAGATCCTGTTCGAGGATTGCCGCGTGCCGGCCGCGAACCTGCTCGGCGACGAGGGCGGCGGCTACAAGATGGCGCTGTCGGGGCTGGAGGGCGGCCGCATCGGCATCGCCTCGCAGAGCATCGGCATGGCGCGCGCCGCGTTCGAGGCGGCGCTGGCCTATGCCAAGGAACGCGAGAGTTTCGGCCAGCCGTTGTTCCAGCACCAGGCGGTGCAGTTCCGCCTGGCCGAGATGGCCACGCGCATCGACGTCGCGCGCCAGATGGTGTGGCACGCCGCCGCGCTGCGCGATGCCGGCCGTCCCTGCCTGAAGGAAGCGGCGATGGCCAAGCTCTTCGCCAGCGAGATGGCGGAGCGGGTCTGCTCCGACGCGATCCAGGTGTTCGGCGGCTATGGCTACGTCAGCGACTTCCCGGTCGAGCGCATCTACCGCGACGTGCGCGTGTGCCAGATCTACGAGGGCACCAGCGACATCCAGAAGATCCTGATCGCGCGCGCGCTGGCCTAGCGCCGCCATTTGCGCGTACGATGAGCAGGCGTGCCGCGCCGGCGTCACGTATTCCCGCAACCGGACCTGCCACCACAAGAATAGGGCCCCGACATGACCGCAGCGATCGACTTCTACTTCGATTTCTCTTCGCCGTACGGCTACTTCGCCAGCACCCGTATCGACGACCTGGCGCAGAAGTACGGGCGCAACGTCGCCTGGCATCCGATCCTGCTGGGCGTGGTGTTCAAGACCACCGGCGCGTCGCCGCTGCCGCAGCTGCCGCTCAAGGGCGACTACAGCTGGCGCGACTTCGAGCGTACCGCGCGCTTCCACGGCATCGACTACAAGCGTCCCACGCATTTCCCGCTGCCGACCACGCATGCCGCGCGCGCCATGCTGTGGCTGCAGAACCATCACGGCGACGACCTGGCCGCGGCCTTTGCCCGTTCGGTGTACCGCGCGCTGTTCGTCGACGACATCAACATTGCCGAGCCGGCCGAGATCATGAAGCTGGCCGAGCCGCTGGGCGTGGACGTGCAGGCGCTCGATGCCGGCGCCAGCAGCTACCAGATCAAGGACCAGCTCAAGGCCGAGATCGAGGTGGCGATGGCCAAGGGCGTGTTCGGCTCGCCCTTCGTCATCGTCGACGGCGAGCCGTTCTGGGGCTTCGACCGCTTCGACCAGGTCGAGGCCCACCTGAAGAGCCGCCGCCAGACCGAGCTCCGGGCCGTGCCCAACCTCGATACCAAGGAAAAGAAACCCGCATGACTGCAGCAACCCCCGGCCATTCCGGCCGCTTCGATTGTGTGATCTTCGATTGCGACGGCGTGCTCGTCGACAGCGAGCCCATCGTCAACCGCGTGCTCAACCAGATGCTGAACGAACTCGGCATCGAGATCTCGCTGGAAGACTCCACGCGCCTGTTCCTGGGCCGCGCGGTGCGCGAAGAGCTCGACATGATCGAACGCATGCGCGGCGCGCCGCTGCCCGAGAACTGGCTGTCGACCTGGCTGGCGCGCCGCAATGCGGTGCTGGAAGAAGAGGTTGTGGCGGTGGCGCATGTGCGCGAGGCCATCCGCGCGGTCGCGGCCACCGGCATGCCGGTGTGCGTGGCGTCGGGCGCGGACCGCGTCAAGGTCAAGCTGCAGCTGACCAAGACCGGGCTGGTCGAGCTGTTCCAGCAGGACCAGCGCGAGCATATCTTCTCGGCCACCGAGGTGGCGCGCAGCAAGCCGGCGCCGGACGTGTACCTGCTGGCCGCGCGCACCATGGGCGTCGAGCCGGCGCGCTGCGCCGTGGTGGAAGACAGCCCGACCGGCGTGACCGCGGGCGTGGCGGCCGGCATGACGGTGTTCGGCTACGCCGCGCGCAACGATGCCGCGCAACTGCGTGAGGCCGGCGCGCGCACCATCTTCACCGACATGCGCGAGCTGCCGGAGCTGGTGGGATGACGGGCGCGAAGGCGGCCAGGGCGGCCAAGGTCCCGCAGCGCCTGCCCAAGGCAGGGCCGGTGCCGTGCCCGTGCGGCAGTGCGGACTATGACGCCTGCTGCGGCCGCTTTCACCGCGGCGAGGCGCTGCCGCCCAATGCCGAGGCGCTGATGCGCTCGCGCTACAGCGCCTATGTGCTGAACGACCTCGGCTGGCTGCGCCAGACCTGGCATGCGTCTACCTGCCCGCCCGACCTGGTGCCCGACACCGCGACGCGCTGGCTCGGCCTGACGGTCAAGGCGCATGCGCAGCAGGACGACACGCATGCCGAAGTGGAATTCGTGGCGCGCTACAAGGTAGGCGGGCGCGCCTGGCGGCTGCATGAGCGCAGCCGCTTTGTCTGCGAGGCGCGCGCCCCGGGCGAGCTGCCGCGCTGGCTTTATGTGGATGGCGACATCATCGGGGAGGCACCATGAGCATCGACAAGCAGAAAGAGCCGGAGTACCTGCTGTATTGCTTTGCCCAGTCCGGCAACGCCTACAAGGTGGCGCAGCTGCTCGAAACCGTCGGCGTGCAGCGCGGCCAGCCGCCGCATCAGCCACTCTGGCGGGCGCGCTTTGTCGATTTCTTCAACGGCGAGACCCGCACCCCCGAATACCGCGCCATCAACGTGATGGGCGAGGTGCCGGTGCTGGAGTTCGCCGGCCAGCGCCTGTCGCAGTCCGGCGCCATCCTCGAGACGCTGGCCGCGCGGCTGGATGCGTTCGGCCCGCGCAACGAAGCCGAGCGCGCCGAGGTGCTGCGCTGGCTGCTGTTCGACAACCACAAGTTCACCTCGTACACCGCCACCTACCGCTTCATGCGCAACTTCGCCAGGTCGCCCGATGCCGCCGTGCTGGAGTTCTTCCGCGCGCGCTGCGAAGGCGCGTGGAACATACTGAACGCACACCTGGCCGGGCGCGACTTCGTGCTGGGCGAGCGCCCCACCATCGCCGACTTCTCGCTGGCGGGCTACGTTTTCTTCGATGACGAGATCGGCGTGCACTGGCGCAAGGAATATCCGCATATCCATGCGTGGACCGAGCGCTTCCGCGCGTTGCCGGGCTGGAAGCATCCCTACGACCTGATGCCGGGGCATCCGTTACCCAAGGCCGCCGGCTGAGCCCGGCCGCGGCAGCACGGCGGCAGGCGGCGCACAACCCTATCTGGCAGCGAGAGACTCCGAGATGCCCACGCTCGAAACCAAACTGAACGTCCGCTCCGAATCGTTCAAGGCTAATGCCGAGGCCATGCGCGCGCTGGTGGCCGACCTCAAGGCGAAGATCGCGAAGCTGGCCGAAGGCGGCGGCGCGGCCGCACGGGACAAGCACCTGGCGCGCGGCAAGCTGCTGCCGCGCGAGCGCGTGCAGCAGCTGCTCGACCCGGGCACGCCGTTCCTGGAGCTGTCGCAGCTGGCCGCGTACGACATGTACGACGATGCCGCGCCGGGCGCCGGCATCATCACCGGCATCGGCCGCGTGGCCGGGCAGGAATGCGTGATCGTCTGCAACGACGCCACCGTCAAGGGCGGCACGTATTACCCGATGACGGTCAAGAAGCATGTGCGCGCGCAGGAGATCGCCGAGGAGAACCACCTGCCGTGCATCTACCTGGTCGATTCCGGCGGCGCCAACCTGCCCAACCAGGACGAGGTCTTCCCCGACCGCGACCACTTCGGCCGCATCTTCTACAACCAGGCCAACCTGTCCAAGCGCGGCATCCCGCAGATCGCGGTGGTGATGGGCTCGTGTACCGCGGGCGGCGCCTACGTGCCGGCGATGAGCGACGAATCGATCATCGTCAGGAACCAGGGCACCATCTTCCTGGGCGGCCCGCCGCTGGTGAAGGCGGCCACCGGCGAGGAGGTCAGCGCCGAGGACCTGGGCGGCGCCGACGTGCATACGCGCCTGTCCGGCGTGGCCGACTACTTCGCGCAGAACGACCACCACGCGCTCAGCCTGGCGCGCAATATCGTGCAGCACCTGAACCGCCGCAAGCCGGACCAGATCCGCCTGCACCAGCCGGTCGAGCCGCTGTACCCGGTGGAGGAGCTGTACGGCGTGATCCCGACCGACACGCGCAAGCCGTACGACGTGCGCGAGGTGATCGCGCGCCTGGTCGACGGCTCGGAGTTCGACGAGTTCAAGGCGCGCTATGGCACCACGCTGGTATGCGGCTTCGCGCGCATCTGGGGCTATCCGGTCGGCATCGTTGCCAACAACGGCATCCTGTTCTCGGAGTCGGCGCTGAAGGGCGCGCACTTTATCGAGCTGTGCTGCCAGCGCAAGATCCCGCTGGTGTTCCTGCAGAACATCACGGGCTTCATGGTGGGGCGCAAGTACGAGAACGAAGGCATCGCCCGCAACGGCGCCAAGATGGTGACGGCGGTGGCGACCGCGCAGGTGCCTAAGTTCACGGTGATCATCGGCGGCTCGTTTGGCGCGGGAAACTACGGCATGTGCGGCCGTGCGTATTCGCCGCGCTTCCTGTGGATGTGGCCGAACGCGCGCATCTCGGTGATGGGCGGCGAGCAGGCCGCGAGCGTGCTGGCGACGGTGCGCCGCGATGGCATCGAAGCCAGGGGCGGCCAGTGGAGCGCGCAGGAAGAAGATGCCTTCAAGCAGCCGATCCGCGACCAGTACGAGCACCAGGGCCACCCGTACTACGCCAGCGCGCGGCTGTGGGACGACGGCGTGATCGATCCCGCGCAGACGCGCACGGTGCTGGGACTGGGCCTGTCGGCCAGCCTCAATGCGCCGATCGACGAGATGAAGTTCGGCGTGTTCCGCATGTAAGCGTGTAACGCTCCACCGCCCGATATTGCCTGACCCCCGATGCGCCGCGCCGCCCGCCTGTTTCACCGCCTCGCCCTGGCCACGGTGCTTGCCCTGCTGGCACCGCTGTGCGGGCATGCGCAGATGGCGAACGACAACGGCCAGTCGGCGGCGCGCGTGCGCTTCCAGGAGCAGGTGGTGATGCTGCCCAAGGCCGCGATCCCCTCGCGCATCGACCTGGAAGCGACGGTGTTCAAGCCGCCCGGCGCCGGGCCGTTCCCGCTGGTGGTGATCAACCACGGCAAGGCGCCGGGCCGGCCCGCCATGCAGGGGCGCGCGCGCTTCCCGGCGCAGAGCGTGGAGTTCCTGCGCCGCGGCTACGTGGTGGTGCTGCCGATGCGGCAAGGCTTTGCGCGCTCGGGCGGCGCCTATATCGGCGGCAGCTGCGACATCGAGACCAATGGCATGATGCAGGCCGACGACGTAGTCGCCACGCTCGACTACATGGCCACGCAGCCCTATGTCGACATGGACCGCATCGTCGTGATCGGCCAGTCGCACGGCGGGCTGACCACCATGGCATTCAGCACCATCGCCTATCCCGGCGTGCGCGGCGTGGTCAACTTTGCCGGCGGGTTGCGCAACCTGAACTGCCCGGACTGGGAAGAGCGCCTGGTCGATGCCTTCGCCAGCTACGGCAGCGTGGCGCGCTACCCCTCGCTGTGGGTCTATGGCGAGAATGACAGCTACTGGCCGGTGCCCTTGCCCGGCCGCATGTTCAACGCCTTCAAGGCGCGCGCCAGCGGTCCCGCGGCGCAGGCCCGGCTGGTCGACGTGGGCGAGTTCGGCGCCGACTCGCACCGCCTGTTCAGCGCGCGCGAAGGCATCCCGGTGTGGCTGCCGGAGGTGGGCGAGTTCTTTCGCTCGCTGGGGCTGCCCTTCGATCCGGGCGCCTGAGCCGCATCATCCCTATCCGCCATATCCGCCAACGGAGCGAACCATGGAATTCACTGCCCTGACCGTCAATATCGCCAACCACGTCGCCACCGTCACGCTGAACCGGCCCGACGTGCGCAACGCCTTCAACGAGACCGTGATCGCCGAGCTGACCGGCGCCTTCCGCGCGCTGGGCGACATGGACGAGGTGCGCGCCATCGTGCTGGCCGGCAGCGGCCCGGCCTTCTGCGCCGGCGCCGACCTGAACTGGATGAAGAAGATGGCGGGCTACTCCGACGACCAGAACCGCGCCGATGCGCTGACGCTGGCGCAGATGCTGCACACCATCTGGTCGTGCCCGCGCCCGGTGATCGCGCGCATCCAGGGTGACACCTATGCCGGCGGCATGGGCCTGGTGGCCGCATGCGATATCGCGGTGGCGGCCGAGCATGCGCATTTCTGCCTGTCCGAGGCGCGCCTGGGCCTGCTGCCCGCCACCATCGGCCCGTACGTGATCCGTGCCATGGGTGAGCAGGCCGCGCGCCGCTACTTCATCACCGCCGAGCGCTTCGACGCGGCCGAGGCGCTGCGCCTGGGCCTGCTGCATGCGGTGGTGCCGGCCGAGGCGCTCGACGCCAAGGTTGCCGAACTGACCGCCGCGCTGGTGGCCAACAGTCCCAATGCCGTGCGCGAGAGCAAGCGGCTGGTGCAGGACATCGCCGGGCGCGCCATCGACAACGACCTGCTGGCGGATACGGCAGAGCGCATCGCCAGCATCCGGGCGTCGGAAGAGGGACGCGAAGGGGTGAAGTCGTTCCTGGAAAAGCGCACGCCGTCGTGGCGGCCGGCTTGAAGAAGTCATCCTTGCAGCTTGTTTGCTCCCCTCTCCCGCGCGCGGGAGAGGAGAGCCTCCCACGGCATGCGACAGCGCGACGCAGCAAATAAAGAGCGCGCGCGATTGCGTGGAGATGGCGGCACGCTAGCCACAAGCGCAGTGCTTCTTGCTAGCAAACTTCGCTAAATCCCGTCAAAGCGGCGCTAACGGGAAAATTCCCGCGACGTTGCCAAGGCGCGGAAGTCGTCCCTACCATGACCCTCCCAATCCGCCCGCGACCAGCGCGCCGACCGGCCCCGCCGGCAGCGCCAGCGCGGACGGCCAACCAAGGAGGGCTATCTTGGACCACCTGTCCCTTTCCCCAGGCAGCGCACCGGCGCTGGGCGAGCGCAGCCGCGCTGCCGTCTGGCACCCGTGCACGCGCCTGCGCCCTGCCGACGACGCCGTGCCGCTGGCGATCGTGCGCGGCGAAGGCCCGTGGCTGCACGACGCCGACGGCCAGCGCTATTTCGATGCCACCAGCTCCTGGTGGGTCAACCTGTTCGGCCACGCCAATCCGCGCATCAACGCCGCGCTGGCAAGCCAGCTGGAGACGCTCGAGCATGTGATGCTCGCCGGCTGCACGCATGCGCCCGCGGTGGAGCTGGCCGAGCGCCTGTCGGCGCTGACCGGCGGCGCGCTCGGCAACGTCTTCTACGCCTCGGACGGCGCCTCGGCGGTCGAGATCGCGCTGAAGATGAGCTTCCACTACTGGCGCAACACCGGCCTGCCGGCCAAGCGCGAGTTCGTCTGCCTGCGCCACGGCTACCACGGCGAAACCGTGGGCGCGCTCGCCGTCACCGACGTCGAGATCTTCCGCGACGCCTACGACGCGCTGATCCGCCGCGCCCATGTGGTGATGTCGCCCGATGCGCGGCAGGCGCGGCGCGGCGAGTCCGCCGCCGAGGTGGCGGCGCGCGCGCTGGCGGCGCTGGAGGCGCTGCTGCGCGAGCGCGCCGGCGCCATTGCCGCGCTGATCGTCGAGCCGCTGGTGCAGGGCGCCGCCGGCATGGCGATGCATGACCCGTGCTATCTCGACGGCGTGCGCGCGCTGTGCGACCGCTACCGCGTGCACCTGATCGCCGACGAGATCGCGGTGGGGTGCGGACGCACCGGCACCTTCTTCGCATGGGAGCAGTCGCGCGGCACCGAGGCGCCGCTGCCCGCGCATGCCTGGCCGGATTTCCTGTGCCTGTCCAAGGGCATCAGCGGCGGCTACCTGCCGCTGTCGCTGGTGCTGTCGCGCCCGGAAATCCAGCGCGCCTTCGTCGCCGATGACGTGGCGCGCAGCTTCCTGCATTCGCATTCGTACACCGGCAACCCGCTCGCCTGCCGCGCGGCGCTGGCCACGCTGGACCTGTTCGCGCAGGACCAGGTGCTGGCGCGCAACCGCGAGCGCGCGCAATGGCTGGCCGACGGCATGGTCGCGCTGGCCGCCGACGCGCGCGTGCACCACGTGCGCCAGCGTGGCCTGATCTGGGCCGCCGACGTGCGCGACGAGGTTGCCGACGGCGCCGGCTTCGCCGCGCGCTTCCACCATGCCGCGCGCGCGCGCGAGCTGCTGGTGCGCCCGATCGGCAATACGCTCTACGTGATGCCGCCCTATGTCTTCGACGCCGCGCAGGCGCGCTGGCTGGGTGAACGGCTGCTGGCCACGCTCGACGACGTCACCGCGCATGTGACCGGGACCGCCGGCAAGGAGGTGCGCCATGCTGCTTGAACAACTGCAGCAGGCCGCGCAGCAGCGCCACGCGCTTGCGCTGACGCGGCGCCGCCGCGTCGCCCACACCGCCTGCGCGCCGCACCAGGCCGTGGGCGAGGACGGGACCGCGCCGGAATCGCTGCTGACCTTCTGCAGCAACGATTACCTCGGGCTGGCCAACCACCCGCAAGTGATCGCCGCGCTGGTGGAAGGCGCGCAGCGCTACGGTGCCGGCAGCGGCGCCTCGCACCTGGTCAGCGGTCACTCGCTCGCGCACGCTCAGCTGGAAGCGGAACTGGCACGCTGGTTCGCGCCGCACATCGCGCAGGCGCGCACGCTGTATTTCTGCACCGGCTACATGGCCAATATGGCCGTGCTGACCGCGCTCGGCGCGGCCGGGGCGACGCTGTTCTGCGAGTCGCTCAACCATGCGTCGCTGATCGACGGCGCACGGCTGGCGCGGGCCGAGGTGCAGCGCTACCCGCATTGCGACACCGCTGCGCTGGAAGCGCTGCTCGCGGCCAGCACCAGCGAGCGCAAGCTGATCGTCACCGACAGCGTGTTCAGCATGGACGGCAACGTCGCGCCGCTGCGCCAGCTGCTGGCGCTGGCCGAGCGTTACGACGCGTGGATCGTGGTCGACGATGCCCACGGCTTCGGCGTGCTCGGCGAGCAGGGGCATGGCGTGCTGGAAGCGCTTGGACTGTCGTCCGAACGCTTTATTTACATCGGCACGCTCGGCAAGGCGGCCGGCGTCGCCGGCGCCTTTGTCGCCGCGCACGAGACCATCATCGAGCACCTGGTCAACACCGCGCGGCCGTATATCTACACCACGGCCGCGCCGCCCGCGGTCGCGCACGCGCTGCTGGCCAGCCTGGCGCTCATCGAAGGCGACGAGGGCCGGCAACGGCGGACGCAACTGGCGCGCTGCATCGCCACGCTGCGCGAAGGGCTGGCCCAGCTGGCCGCGATCGCGGGCTGGACCCTGGGCGACAGCCAGACCGCGGTGCAGCCGCTGATCGTCGGCGACAACGGTGCCGCGCTGGCGCTGTCGGCCACGCTGGAAGCCGACGGCATCCGCGTCGGCGCGATCCGTCCGCCGACCGTGCCGGAGGGCACCGCGCGGCTGCGCATCACGCTGTCGGCGGCGCACACCGAAGCCGATGTGCGGCGCCTGCTCGAGGCACTGAGCGCCGCGGTGGCGCAGCGGGAGGCCGCATGAGTGCCCGGACTCCCTTCGCCTGCTTTGTCACCGGCACCGATACCGGCGTCGGCAAGACCCACGCCAGCGCCGCGCTGCTGCATGCGCTCCATGGTGCCGGCTACCGCACCGCCGGCATGAAGCCGGTGGCCAGCGGCAGCGAATGGCGCGACGGCCACTGGCACAACGACGACGTGGCGCAGCTGCGCGCCGCCAGCTCGGTCGCGGTGCCGCTCGGCCAGACCTGCCCGTTCCTGCTGCGCACGCCGTGCTCGCCGCACCTCGCGGCGGCGCAGGAAGGCGTGCGCATCACGCGCGCGCCCATCCGTGCCGCCTTCGACGCGCTGCGCCGCCAGGCCGACGCCGTGGTGGTGGAGGGCGTGGGCGGCTTCAACGTGCCGCTCGACGCCGGCGCGGTGCGCTGGAACACCGCCGACCTCGCCGTGATGCTGAGCGTGCCGGTGGTGCTGGTGGTCGGCATCCGGCTCGGCTGCCTGAACCACGCCGTGCTGAGCGCCGAAGCCATCCGCGCGCGCGGCCTGCCGCTGGCCGGCTGGATCGCCAACCGGGTCGACCCGGACATGCTGCTGGCCGACGAGAACATCGCCACGCTGCACGCCGCGCTGGACGCGCCGTGCCTGGGCGAGTTGCCGTGGCAACTGGCGCCCGCCGCCGCCGCCGCTGCCGGCCGGCTCGAGCTCGCGCCGCTGCTGGCCGCCGCCACCCGCTACCAGGCCGAGGCCGCCGGCCTGGCTGCCTGACAACAAAAATTCCATTGATCATGACCCAAGCCCACACCGTTACCACCATCTCCGCCGAATCGCTGCGCCAGACCGCGCGCCAGCATGCCTTGCCCGACGACGCCAGATGGCGTGTCGATGACGTTGCCGCGCTGTTCGCGCTGCCGTTCAACGACCTGCTGTTCCGCGCCCAGCAGGTGCACCGCGAGCACTTTGATGCCAACACCGTGCAGCTGTCGACGCTGCTGTCGATCAAGACCGGCGGCTGCGAGGAGGATTGCGGCTACTGCCCGCAAAGCGCGCACCACGACGCCGGTGTCAAGGCCGAGAAGCTGATGGCGCTGGACGAGGTGCTGGACGCCGCGCGCGCGGCCAAGGCCAACGGCGCCACCCGCTTCTGCATGGGCGCGGCCTGGCGCAGCCCCAAGGACCGCCACCTGGAGCCGGTGATGGACATGGTGCGCGAAGTCAAGGCGATGGGCCTGGAGACCTGCGTCACGCTGGGCATGCTCAAGTCCGAGCAGGCGCAGCAGCTCAAGGAAGCCGGCCTGGACTACTACAACCATAACCTCGACACCTCGCCAGAGTTCTACGGCAAGATCATCACCACGCGCACCTACCAGGACCGGCTCGACACCATCGGCCATGTGCGCGACGCCGGCATCAACGTCTGCTGCGGCGGCATCGTCGGCATGGGCGAGTCGCGCGAGGCGCGCGCCGGCCTGATCGCGCAACTGGCCAATATGGACCCGTATCCGGAATCGGTGCCGATCAACAACCTGGTGCAGGTCGAAGGCACGCCGCTGGCGGGCACCGAGGCGCTGGACCCGTTCGAGTTCGTCCGCACCATCGCGGTGGCGCGCATCACCATGCCGCAAGCGATGGTGCGCCTGTCCGCGGGCCGCGAGGCCATGGATGAAGCGCTGCAGGCGCTGTGCTTCATGGCCGGCGCCAATTCGATCTTCTACGGCGAAAAGCTGCTGACCACCGGCAACCCGCAGGCCGACCGCGATCGCGCGCTGCTGGCCCGCCTCGACATCCGCGCCGAAGGCTACGCGGGGTAACTCGGGCTAACGTCGCAGGAAAGTGCCCGCTGGACGGCGCGCCGCCGTAATATCCCGGTTACCGGGATAACAAGGAGGGCGCATGTTCAACAAGATCCTGATCGCCAACCGCGGTGAAATCGCCTGCCGCGTCGCCGCCACCTGCCGCCGGCTGGGCATCCGCACCGTCGCGGTGTATTCCGATGCCGATGCCGAGGCGCGCCACGTCGCCTTCTGCGACGAGGCCGTGCATATCGGCGGCGCCGCAGCGCGCGACAGCTACCTGCGCGCCGACCACATCATCGAGATGGCGAAGGAGACCGGCGCCCAGGCGATCCACCCGGGCTACGGTTTCCTGTCCGAGAACGAAGCCTTCGCCGAGGCCTGCGCCGCGGCCGGGCTGGTCTTTATCGGTCCGCCGGCATCGGCCATCCACGCGATGGGCAGCAAGAGCGCGGCCAAGCAGCTGATGGAACAGGCGTCGGTGCCGCTGGTGCCGGGCTACCACGGCGAAGACCAGGACCCGGCGCTGCTGCGGCGCGAGGCCGACCGCATCGGCTATCCAGTGCTGCTCAAGGCCAGCGCGGGCGGCGGCGGCAAGGGCATGCGCGTAGTCGAGTCGGGCGAGGGCTTCGAGGCCGCGCTGGCGTCGGTCAAGCGCGAGGCCAGCGCCAGCTTCGGCGACGACAAGGTGCTGGTCGAGAAATACCTGACCCGTCCGCGCCATATCGAGATCCAGGTGTTCGCCGATACTCACGGCAACTGCGTCTACCTGTTCGAGCGCGATTGCTCGGTGCAGCGCCGGCACCAGAAGGTGCTGGAGGAAGCGCCCGCGCCGGGCATGACCGAGGAGCGTCGTCGCGCCATGGGCGAAGCGGCGGTGGCCGCCGCCAAGGCCGTGGGTTATGTCGGCGCCGGCACGGTAGAGTTCATCGCCAACCAGGACGGCTCGTTCTACTTCATGGAGATGAACACGCGCCTGCAGGTCGAGCACCCCGTCACCGAGATGATCACCGGCCAGGACCTGGTCGAATGGCAGCTGCGCGTCGCCGCCGGCGAGCCGTTGCCGCTGGCGCAGGAGCAGCTGCGCATCGACGGCCACGCGCTGGAGGCGCGCATCTACGCCGAGAACCCCGACAAGCAGTTCCTGCCGTCCACCGGCACGCTGCGCTTCCTGCGCACGCCGCCGGCGGTGCAGTTCATGCGCGGCGACGGGGTTGACGGAAACCCGCACGGCCCGGCCGGGGTGCGCATCGACGCCGGCGTGCGCGAGGGCGACACCATCAGCCCGTTCTACGATCCGATGATCGCCAAGCTGATCGTCTGGGGCAAGGACCGCGACGAGGCGCTGGCGCGCATGCGCCAGGCGCTGGCGGCCTACCACGTGGTGGGGCTGTCGACCAACGTGGCGTTCCTGCAGCGGCTGGTGAAGTCCGAGGCGTTCCGCACCGCCGACCTCGACACCGGGCTGATCGGGCGCAACGAGGCGGTCCTGTTCCCGCCGCCCGCGCCGGTCGGCATGGAGCTGATCGCGCTGGCGGTGGCGGCGCTGCTGGATCGCGAGGCGCGCGAATTGCGCATCGATGCCGCCGATCCGCACTCGCCGTGGACCCACGCCGGCGCCTGGCGGCTCAATGGCGGCGCGTCGCGCACGCTGCGCTTCGGCTATGGCGCGCAGGTGCTCGACGTGAAGCTGGACAGCAATGCACGCGGCAGCACGCTGATCTACGCCGACCAGGCCGCGCCCTTTGCCTATACCTGCCAGGCCGACGATCTCCGCGTCAACCTCGGCACGCGGCGCGCGCACGGGCAGGTGCATGCCGACGGCGATACCTTCCACGTCTTCTACGCCGCCCGGCATGTGAGCCTGGCGTGGCTCGACCCGCTCGCGCATGCGGGCGAGGCCGAAGGCGAGGGCGGCAAGCTGACCGCGCCGATGCCGGGCAAGGTCATCGCCGTGATGGTCGAGGCCGGCAGCACGGTCACGCGCGGCACCCCGCTGCTGGTGATGGAGGCGATGAAGATGGAACACACCATCAGCGCGCCGGCCGATGGGGTGGTCAGCGAAATCCTGTACGGCGTTGGCGAACAGGTGGCGGAAGGCGCCCAGCTGCTCGCGTTCGAAGGGGGCTAGACGGTCGGTCGCCGGACCGGCGCAAGCGCCGGTGGCCGGCCGCGGCAGCGGGGGGCGATCGCCGCAATATGACTTTTCCCGCCTGAGGTTGAGACGTTGCCTACGCATTGGCTCGATGTATCGTGGCTAGAATTGCGGACCTTCCGTATGTCGCTCCGCATCCGATGCTGCCAACGTCTTGCCGGATCCTCTTCTGGGCTTTACTGGTGTCCGGCCACGCCATGGCTTGTACCGGGAACGCGGTCACCTCGACCATCGCGTTGCCAGCCAGCCTGACCGTTGCGCGGGACCTGCCGCTCGGCAGCATCCTGTTCGACACCGGCTGGGTTGGGAGCAGTTCAGCGTATATCGAATGCGGGCCCCTCGAAATATGGAGCCATGGCTATGCCATGCCGATGACGCCGGCGGCTGGCGTCGGCGTCTATGAAACCGGCGTGCCGGGCATCGGCATTCGGGCCGGGTGGTCGAACACGCTCAGCGTGCAGCCAGCCGACATCACCCAGTCCATGCTGCAGAACTGGCCGCGTGCGCAGCAGACGCTGCCCAACATGCAGGGCGTCTATCTGCCGCCCGCGCTGTATCGGGTCCAGCTGCTCAAGACCGGACCGATTACGCCGGGCGTGATTGCGTTCCAGAATCCCACCGCGACCTCGATCTATGGCGGCATTGTCGCCACCTCGACCAACTTCACCAGTACGCAGGTCAATATCCGCACGGCAGGCTGCCGTGTTACCAATAGCAACCTCATCGTCGAGCTGCCGAGCGCAAGCCTGAACAGCTTTGGCGGCGTCGGTTCGACGCAGGGCGCGACACCGTTCAGCATTCCGCTGGTGTGCGATGCCGACATCAGCATTGCCTACGAACTGGACGGCACGGCGGACGCATCGAATGCCCCGGGCGTGCTGGCAAACCAGGCCGGCAGCGGCATGGCCACCGGCGTCGGGGTCCAGGTGCTGCAAGGCAGGACGCCGGTGGCGCTGGGTGTGGTGTCGTCTCCGTATGTGCGGACCACCAGCGACAACGAGGCCGTCAGCATTCCGATGACCGCACGGTATTTCAAGACCAGCCAGGTCGTGACCAGCGGACGCGTGAACGCGATTGCGACGCTGAACATGAACTACCAGTAGCGGCCCCGCGCCGCCTGGCGCCGCTGTACGAGCCCGGCGAGCCGCAGCAATCCAGGAGATGCCCCGCCAGCGCGCGGGGCATTTTCCATGGGCGGCGCGCCCGCCACCCGCCCCCGCGGCGCATTCCTCTGCCAAAATAGCCCCTTGAACCACCAGAGTCGCTGGAGACATCATGAAGTTGCAGTTGTACGTTCCGGATGGCCGTTACCAACCATGGATCGAAGGCTTCGCCGAGGCGCTGCCGGAGGCCACCTGCGTGACCTGGGACGACAGCCGTGGCGAAGCTGCCGATTACGCCGTGGTGTGGCGCCCGCCGGTCGAGATGCTGCGCGGCCGCACCGACCTGAAGGCGGTGTTCAACCTCGGCGCCGGCGTCGACGGCATCCTGCGCCTGCGCGACCAGGACCCCCAGGCGCTGCCGGCCGGCGTGCCGATCGTGCGGCTGGACGACGCCGGCATGGCCGCCCAGATGGCCGAATACGTCACCTCTGCCGTGCTGCGCTATTTCCGCCGGCTGGACGATTACGCCGCCCAGGCGCAGGCCGGCAAGTGGAAGTTCCTCAAGCCGCACCGCCGCGAAGACTTCACCATCGGCGTGATGGGCGTCGGCACGCTCGGCACGCATATCGCACGCACGCTGGCCGGCTTCGGCTTTCCGGTACGCGGCTGGAGCCGCACCGCGCGCGCCATCGAGGGCGTGGTGGGCTTCCACGGCGATGCCGGCCGCGCGCCGTTCCTGGACGGCCTGCGCGTGCTGGTCAATGTGCTGCCGCTGACGCCGCAGACCGAGAACATCCTCAACGGCGAACTGTTCGGCAAGCTGGCGCAGGGTGCCTACGTGATCAATGTCGCGCGCGGCCAGCACCTGGTCGAAGCCGACCTGCTCGCGGCGGTGCAGGCCGGCCAGCTCGCGGGCGCGACGCTGGACGTGTTCCGCACCGAGCCGCTGCCCGCCGGGCATCCGTTCTGGCAGGAGCCGCGCATCACCATTACCCCGCATATCTCGGCGCTGACGCTGCGCGAGGACAGCATCGCGCAGATCGCCGGCAAGATCCGCGCGCTGCGCGCCGGCCAGCCGATCGCGGGCGTGGTCGACCTGCAGCGCGGCTATTGAGCGCCGCGCCAGCCGCCATGCAAGCCAACCATACCCCCACTGGATAAACGACAGGAGACAGCCATGACCATGCCGAACTACGTGAAGATCGTTGAAGTGGGCCCGCGCGACGGCCTGCAGAACGAAAAGGCAATGGTGCCGACGGACGTGAAGGTCGCGCTGATCAACCAGCTCACCGACGCCGGCTTCGTCAACATCGAGGCCGCCTCGTTCGTGTCGCCCAAATGGGTGCCGCAGATGGCCGACGGCGCCGACGTGATGGCGCGCATCCAGCGCCGAGCGGGCACGCTGTATTCGGCGCTGACGCCGAACATGAAGGGCTTCGAGGGCGCGATCGCGGCCGGCGCCGACGAGGTGGTGATCTTCGGCGCGGCCAGCGAGGCGTTCTCGCAGAAGAACATCAATTGCTCGATCGCCGAGTCGATCGCGCGCTTCGCGCCGGTAGCGGCCGCGGCCAAGGAGCAGGGCGTGCGCCTGCGCGGCAGCATCTCGTGCGCGCTCGGCTGCCCCTACCAGGGCGAGGTGCCGGTCAGTTCGGTGGTCGACGTGGTGCGGCGCATGCGCGAGCTGGGCTGCGACGAGATCGACATCGCCGACACCATCGGCGTGGGCACGCCGGTGCGGGTGCAGGAAGTGATGCGCGCCGCGGCGGCGGAGTTTGCGCTGGACCGGCTCTCCGGCCATTTCCACGATACCTACGGCCAGGCCCTGTCCAACATCCTGGCCAGCCTGGAAGTGGGCGTCGCGATCTTCCATGCCTCGGTCGCGGGGCTGGGCGGCTGCCCCTATGCCAAGGGCGCCACCGGCAACGTCGCCACCGAGGACGTGCTCTACATGCTGCACGGCATGGGCATCCACACCGGCATCGACCTGGAAGCGGTGGTGCGCGCCGGCGACTACATCTCGCAGGCGATCGACCGCGCCAACAGTTCGCGCGTGGGCCGTGCCCTGCTGACCAAATGGGCCGCCGCCAGCGACGCGGCACCGGCCTGCGTGTAAAGCGCGCGGCCGCACACAGGAGAACGCATGACGATGCCTGACCAAGCGCTGCCCGAGTCCGCGCAGCGCGTGGCCGAACTGCTGGCCGGCCTCGGCCACGACCGGCCCGTGGTGATGCTGCCCGCCACCGGCAAGACCTCGGCCGAGGCCGCGGCGGGGCTGGGCTGCAGCGTGGCCGAAATCGCCAAGTCCATCATCTTCCGCCGCGTCGCCGACGATGCGCCGGTGCTGGTGATCGCCAGCGGCAGCAACCGCGTCGACGAGGCCAAGGTGGCCGCGCGCGCGGGCGCGCTGGGCAAGGCCGACGCGCGCTTCGTGCGCGAAAAGACCGGCTATGCCATCGGCGGGGTCTGCCCGATCGGCCATGCGGTGGCGCCGGTGATGCTGCTGGACCAGGATCTGTTCCGCCATGACAGCCTGTGGGCCGCGGCCGGCCATCCGCATGCGGTGTTCAACCTGACGCCGCGGCAACTGCAGCAGATGACCGGGGCCGAAGTGGCCGATGTCGCGATCGCAGCCACTCCCGGGGCCATGGCATGAGCCCGGACCTGCGCCCCGGCCTGGCGTTCACCTGGCAATACACGGTGCCGCCCAAGGCCACGGTGCCGCGCCTGTATGACGATATCCCGGGCTGCCCCGAGATGCCGGACGTGCTGGCCACCGGCTACCTGGTCGGCATCATGGAGTGCGCCTGCCTGCAGATGCTGCGCGCGCACCTGGACTGGCCGCGCGAGCAGTCGCTCGGCACGCTGGTCAGCTTCTCGCACCTGGCGCCGACGCCGCCGGGCATGACGGTGACGGTCAGGGGCGCTCTGGTCGAGGTCGACGGGCGCCGGCTGCGCTTCGAGCTGAGCGCATGGGACGGCGAGGACAAGATCTCGGAGGGCGTGCACGAGCGCCACCTGATCGACGCCGGCCGCTTCAACCAGAAGGTCGCGGCCAAGGCCGCGCGCGCGGCGGGCTGAGCGGTCCGATGGCCACCATGCCCGCGCCCGTCCCCTCCGCGGCCGACCTGGCGGCGCAAGCCGAACTTGCGCTGCGCGCGTCGCCAGTGCCTTCGCCATGCCGCAACATTTGCCACATGGACCCATTCAGCGGCTACTGCGCAGGTTGCCTGCGCACCATCGACGAAATCGCCGGCTGGTCCTCGGCCAGCGACGAAGACAAGCGCCACGTGTGGGCACAACTGCCGCAGCGCGCAGCATGGCTGGCAGGCGAGGAGGCATCCCCTTGAGTGCAACCCCGGTCCCGCAGTTGCCGCCATCCATGCGCGTGTTCGAGCGCGGCTGGCTGTCGGCCAACAACATCCTGTTCGCCGACGGCGACGATACCGCGCTGGTCGACACCGGCTACGTCACCCACGCAGCGCAGACGGTCGCGCTGGTGGCGTCAGCGCTGCAGGGCCAGCCGCTCGCGCGCGTGATCAACACCCATCTGCACTCCGACCACTGCGGCGGCAATGCCGCGCTGCAGGCGCGCTGGCAGCCGCGCACCGCGATCCCCGCGGCCGAGGCCGATGCCGTGGCCGCGTGGGACACGGAGGCGCTCAGCTACAAGGCCACTGGCCAGCAGTGCGACCGCTTTGCCTTCGACAGCGTGCTGAACGACGGCGACACGCTGCGCCTGGGCGGCATCGACTGGCAGGTGGTGGCGGCCCCCGGCCATGACCCGCACGCGGTGATGCTGTTCGCGCCCGCCGAGGGCATCCTGATTTCCGGCGATGCGCTGTGGCAGAACGGTTTCGGCGTGATCTTTCCCGAACTGGAGGGCGAGAGCGGCTTCGCCGAACAGGCGGCGGTGCTGGCGCGCATCGCGCAGCTCGACGTGCGCGTAGTGATCCCGGGCCACGGCAGCGTGTTCACCGACGTCGCGGCGGCGCTCGAACGCGCCCAGGGACGCCTGGCGTACCTGAGCGCCGACCCGGCGCGCAATGCCGCCCATGCGGTCAAGGTGCTGGTGAAATTCAAGCTGCTCGAGGCGCAGCGGATGACGCTGGCGGCGTTGGCGGCGTGGATGGAGGCGGCGCCGTTGATGGCGCACATGCGCGAGCGCTTTATGCCGGGACCGCCGATGGCGGAGATCTGCGCGCAGACGGTGGGGGCGCTGGCACGTGTCGGGGCGGCGCAGATCGAAGGGGAATGGGTGGTGAATCGGGATTGAGGTGTTTGAAGGGTGTTGGGATGGAGGCGCCTGCCCTCTCCCCCGGCCCCTCTCCCGTGCGCGGGAGAGGGGAGCAGACAAGCTGGACTTCAGGCGTAGTGCTGGTAGCGCAAACCTCAGCACGTCCGCGGTGTTCTCCCCTCTCCCGCTTGCGGGAGAGCGGCGGGGAGAGGGCCGGTGCATCCACGAAGTACTGCGACAACCCACACCGCAGTCTTGTCTTCAGAACGACGTCCTGAACCCCACCTTCACACTCCTGCCCGCCATCGGCGCGATATCCCGCAGGATCGATGCGGCGTTGCGCGCGTCCTGGTTGGTCAGGTTGTCGCCGCGCAGGTACACCAGGGTTTGCGTCCCCGCCACCTTGAACTTGTAGGTCAGTGCCAGGCTCAGCAGCGTATAGGCATCGGTCGGCGTGTCGTTGGACGGCACGCGCGTCTGCCTGGCCGCGTACGTCACATCCACGCGCGCGCCCCAGGGCCCGGCGCCATACACCAGCGCGCCGCCCACGCGCAGCGGCGCGAGCCGGGGCAGCGGCTCGCCGGTGTCGCGGTTCTCGCCGCGCACGTAGTCGGCGCGCGCCTCGAAGTCCAACGTGTCGCTGCTGGTCAGCATCTTCTGCAGCAGGCGCGTCTTGCCTTCGGCCTCGAAGCCGTACAGCGTCGCCGGCACGCCCAGGTACTGGAACTCGGGCAGCGCGTCCGGGCTGCCGACGGCGACCACGTCGCCAGCTTCGTCGCGCGCGCGTCCGGTGGCGCTGAGCGCGAGGTAGTTGGCAAAGCGGCTGTAGTAGCCCGACACGCTGGCGCTGTGCGCGCCTGACTTGAAGCGCACGCCCAGGTCGATCGAGGTAGCGCGCTCCTTGCTGGCGTTGGGATCGCCGACTTCCCAGGCGCCGGTGGCGACATGGGGCCCATTGGCGTACAGCTCGTAGAAGGTCGGCGCGCGTTCCGTGTAGGACAGGTTGCTGGTCAGCGACCACGCCGGGTTCATCTTGTACAGCAGTCCGGCCGAGGCGCTGGTGGCGTTGAAGCTGCGGCTGGCGTCGGCGAAGCGGTCGTTGCCATTGGCGCTGGCCTTGACGCTGCTGTGGTCGAGCCGGCCGCCGAAGTTCAGCTTCAGGTCGCGGCCGGCGGTCAGCGGCAATTCCTCGAACAGGAACAGCGCGGCGTTGTCGGTGTTGGTGCTGGGCACGAAGGCCTCTTCCCCCAGCGCCGAGAAATTGGTGTGCCCCAACTGCGTGCCGACCACGCCGGTCAGGTTGCCGATCTTCGCGTGTTTGGCCTCGAAGCGCGCATCCCAGCCGCGGTTCTTGAAGATGGTGCCGGTCTCGCCGTCCTCGATTTCGCGGTGCTCGTAGTCAGTGAAGCTGACCTTGCCCTTGACCGATTCGAGCCAGCCGCCGGTGTTGCCGGCCAGGTTGCGCGCCTCGCCTTCCAGGGCGAAGCGGCCCTGCTTCATCTTCAGCCGCACCGCGTCCTCGGCGGGCGTGCCGTAGTCGTTGCGGTAGGCGCTGTAGTTGGCGCCGAGGAAGCCATCGGCCCAGGTGTAGGAGCCGCCCAGCGAGCCGCCCTGCTGGTCGGCGCTGGTATTGGGCAGGCGCCCGTAGGGCTCGGCCTCGCCTTCGGGCAGGGGCTCGGCGTTGCGCAGGCGGTCGCTGCGCGCGTAGCCGGGGATGCGCAGGTCGCTGGTCTTGCGCGCGAAGGCATCGGCGTGCACGGCAAACCTGCCGTTGCCGGCCTCGAGCAGCGCGCTGGCGTTGCGCGCCTGGTCGCCGCCGGCGGTGGCGCTGGCATCGACCGCACCGCCGACGCCTTCGATCGGCTCCTTGGGGATGCGGTTGTCGATCACGTTGACCACGCCGCCGATGGCATTGCCACCGTACATCAGCGCCGCCGGGCCGCGCACGACTTCGATGCGCTCGGCCACCAGCGGATCCACTGGCACGGCGTGGTCGTAGGACAGCGTCGAGGCGTCGACCGTGGTACCGCCGTTCTGCAGCACCTTGATGCGGTCGCCGTCGAGGCCGCGGATCACCGGCCGGCTGGCGTTGGGACCGAAGTAGGTGGACGACACCCCCGGCAGCTTGTCCAGGGTCTCGCCCAGCGTGCTGGCCTGGCGCACCGCGAGCGCGTCGCCGCCCAGCGTCGAGACCGGCGCCACCATGTCGTTCAGCTCGCTGCCCAGCGGGTTGGCGGTGACCACGACTTCGCGCAGCGTGGCGCCGGCCGGGGCGGCAGGAGCGGCCGCGGGAGCGGCATCGGTGGCCGGCGCCGTGGCGGTCTGCGCCAGCGCGGCGGGCGCCACCAGCGTGGTGGCCAGGGTAGCGGTCAGGGCGGCGGCAAGCGCCGCCAGCGGCGTCAGGCGCGGGGCGGCAGGCTGGCTGTAACGGCGGGCGGTGTAACGGTTCTTCGACATGGCGCGCGGAGCAATGCAGTGGCAATCGGCCCGGCTGGCACGGCGGCGTCCGGCCAGGCGCGGCACGCCCGCGATGGGCATGGCGGCGCGGCCGGCAGGGCGCGTGTTCAGCTCGGAATGCGTAAGACGGCGGGTGCGCGGCGCTGGCCGCGTCCCGGATCAGGCGAGGGCGATGGCCGGCACCGGCGGGGCGCGCGACTGGAAGGGATGGGCCGAGGGCAGGTCGGGCCAGCGCCAGGCCAGGCTGGCGGGCTTGACCGGCTTGCCGAAGGCAAGCTGCAGCGGCGGCAGCTTGCCGCAATGGGTGTCGGCGACGGTGGCGCCATCGAACAGCACGCACGAGTGCCCGCTGAAGGCCTGCGACAGCGGGTGCGGGCCGTGGTCGGACGCGGCGCCGGTGTTGGCCGCCGCAGCGCTGGCCGGCGCCGGCAGGCCGCCGTGGACGATGCGGTGGGTCAGCCCGGCATGCTGCGCCAGCAGCAGGCACAGCGCCAGCCACAGCGCGGACCACAGGCCCGGGCCGTGCGCGCGCAGGCGGGCGAACCAGTCACTGCCCATGGGGAGGGCCGCCGTGGCCGCCATGACCGTGGCCGTGATCGTGGTCGGGATCGCCGCAGTCGCAGTCGTCGCCATGGTTGTGATCGTGGCCATGGTCGTGGTCGTCGTCGAAATCATCGACCCAGGCCGGGAACGGGTCCGCATAGGCGGCCCAGGCATCCACCCCGGCGGCCATCTCGGCGTCGCTCAGCAGGCAGGCGTCGAGCCGGGCCTGCAGCGCGGCAGGGTCCAGGTCCAGGCCGATCAGCACCAGTTCCTGGCGGCGGTCGCCGAACGGCGCCGGGGCGCCGGCGTCAAGCATGTCGGCTTCCACCTCCGCGCGCTCGGCGGCGTCGGCCGGCCATTGCGCCGGGTCCAGCGCGGCCCACCAGGCGCCGGCGCCGCCATGGCGGCAGACGCCGCCGGACTGGTTCCAGTCGCCCGCGGTCTCCATGCGGCTCGCCAGCCAGAACAGGCCTTTGGAGCGCAGCACGCTGCCGTGCTCGCGCAGCCATTCGGTATGGATCAGGTCGGCGAAGCGTTGGGGGTGGAACGGGCGGCGGCGGCGGTAGACCAGCGTGGAGACGCCGTTGGCGGCGTCCGCCGGGAGTGCTTCGCCACGCAGCGCGGCGAGCCAGCCGGCGCCATCGGCGGCGGCTTCGAAGTCAAAGCGGCCGCTGCCCTGCACGCGCCCGGGCGGGACCTTGCCGAAGCTGGCTTCGACGATGTCGGCGCGCGGGTTCAGCGCCTGCAGCGCCGCGCGCAGCCGCGCCAGTTCGGCGGCGCCGACGAGCTCGGCCTTGTTCAGCACGAGCACGTCGCAGCCCTCGATCTGCGCGACCAGCACTTCGGCCACGGTGCGGTCGTCGTCCTCGCGCTGGGCCAGGCCGCGGTCGGCCAGGAACTCGGCTTCGTTGAGGTCGCGCAGCACGGTGGCGGCATCGATCACGGTCACCAGCGTGTCGGGCTGTACGGCCGCGTCGGGCCCCGCGCCATGTTCGGCCTCGAACAGGAAGCCTTCGGCAATCGCCAGCGGTTCGTCCAGGCCGTCGGCCTCGACCAGCAGCGCGTCGAAACGGCCCGTCGCGGCCAGCCGGGCGGCCTCTGCGAGCAGCGGCTGGCCCGACGGCAGCGCCGTGGCCTCGCAGCCAGGTGGCAAGGGCGCCAGCGCTTGCCCGTGCTGCGCGCCGCAGACCAGCACGCCGACACGCCCGTGCGCGCCATGCGCGAGCAGGTGGTTCAGCAGCGTGGTCTTGCCGGCGCCGGGAAAACCGGACAGCACGGTGACGGGCAGGCGATCAGCCATGGCAGCAGCAGGGAATGTGGAGAGGGCAACGCAGTGCGCACAGATCGCGGGCGCGCTGTTGCAACAAGGTTGCGAATTTACCAGAAAGGCCGCTGCGGCAACAGCCGGATGATTCTCAATGGCAGGCCGTGGCCATGGCGCGACAAGGCCAGGCGCGCTGATCGCGGCCCGCGCGGGCCGGCACCAAAGCAAACGGCCCGGGTATCCGGGCCGTCTCGTCACGCAGGCTGCGCCGGCTGGCCGGCGCCGTGCTTCAGTCGCCGAACAGCTTCTGGCGCAGTTCGCGGCGTTGCTGCGCTTCCAGCGACAGCGTCGCGGTGGGGCGCGCCAGCAGGCGAGGCACGCCGATCGGCTCGCCGGTCTCCTCGCACCAGCCGTAGTCGCCGGACTCGATGCGCTGCAGCGACTGCTCGACCTTCTTCAGCAGCTTGCGTTCGCGGTCGCGCGTGCGCAGCTCCAGCGCGTGTTCTTCCTCGATGGTGGCGCGGTCGGCCGGATCCGGCACGATCACGGTTTCGCGCAGGTGTTCCGTGGTCTGGTCAGCGTTCTTCAGGATTTCGTCGCGCAGCTGTTCAAGGCGGTGCTTGAAGAAGGCGAGCTGCGCTTCGTTCATGTAATCCTTGTCGCTCATCTTCAGGATTTCAGCTTCAGTCAGAAGTTTGTTGCTGCTCATGGTTGCTGCTGATTCTCTTGTTGATGCGGCCGGCGGCGTCTCAGTCCGCACGGGTGCGCTGTCCGCGTGCTTGCGCGCCACGGTTGTTTCACTCTGGCTGGCTGCAGTCTTGCTGCTTCGCGGGCCTCCCTTCCTTGCGCCCGCTTCGGCGTTCGCCGTACTGCCGCGGGGAGCGGGCGCGGCCTTCACAGGCTGCGCCTTGAGCGTCTCTGCCGCTGCACTACCAGTCTTGCTGCGGCTTTCTTTGGTCTTCGTTGCGGCTGTCATGGGGACACCTCTCTCTCGCGTCAGTCAGTGACGGCGCGCGTCGGGGTACCCCAAGCGGAACAGGCGGTCTCCGCACGAAGCACTGCGACCGCACCTGCTGGCGGCCTGCCTCATGCTGACGACAACCGCCGCCCTGCAAGTCCACCGGCAAGCGGTGGACCGGACACCGGCGGCGGGAAAAAGGTGCGCCACCGGTATCAAATCCGGCCTATTGTACTTGAACAAATTTTTCGGAGATACCGGGAAAACCGGCTGGCGCTTCGGTATTTCCCCGGTACCCCGAACGGGGGGCAGCCGCTGGGCGGTGTCGCATGGGGTGCCGCCCCGTGGGACGGCAGGCGCACTCAGGCCAGGCAGTTCTCCAGGCCCTTGAGGATGGCGTCGCGGGGCAGGTCCACGCCGATGAACACCATGCGCGTGCCCGGGGTCTCGTCTTCCCACTTGGCACCGATGTCGCTGCCCATCAGCTGGTGAACGCCCTGGAACACCACTTTGCGGTCCACCCCCTCCATATATAGTACGCCCTTGTAGCGCAACAGTTTTTCCCCGTAGACCGCCAGGATGCCGGACAGGAATTCCTCCAGCTTGCCGTAGTGGAACGGCTTGTCGCTGCGGAAGACGAACGACGCGATGCGGTCGGTGTGGTGATGGTGGTGATGGTGGTCGTGCGCATGGCCATGCCCATGGCCATGATCGTGGTCGTGGCCGCAGTCGGCGCCGCAATGGTCGCCGTGCTCATGGTCGTGCGCGTGGTCGTGTTCCTCGGCGCGCAGGAATTCGGGATCGATCTCCAGCTTGGCGTTCAGGTTGAAGCCACGCAGGTCGAAGATGGTGTCGATCGGCGCCGCGCCGAAATTGACCTGGCGGATCGGCGCGCGCGGATTCATATGCAGCAGGCGGTGGCGCAGCTCGGCCACGTCGGCTTCGCCGACCAGGTCGGACTTGGTGATGAAGATGGCGTCGGCAAAGCCGACCTGGCGCTGCGCCTCTTCCTGCTTGTCCAGCTGCAGGTGGGCGTGCTTGGCATCGACCAGTGTGATCACCGCGTCGAGCAGGTAGCGCGAGGCAATTTCCTCGTCCATGAAGAAGGTCTGCGCCACCGGGCCGGGGTTGGCCACGCCGGTGGTCTCGATCACCACGCGGTCGAAGTCGATCTCGCCGGCGTCGCGGCGCGTCAGCAGCGTCGACAGCGCCTGCACCAGGTCGCCGCGGATGGTGCAGCAGATGCAGCCGTTGCTCATCTGCACGATCTGCTCGCGGCCGTCCTGCACCAGGATCTCGTTGTCGATGTTCTCTTCGCCGAACTCGTTCTCGATCACGGCGATCTTCATGCCGTGCTGCTCGTTCAGGATGCGCTTGAGCAGGGTGGTCTTGCCGCTGCCGAGGAAGCCGGTCAGGATCGTGACCGGAATCAGTTTGGACATTGTTGGTTCTCCGGGAAATGAGTGCCGGTCAGTGGGCGGCGCGGGTACGCTTGCCGCATTCGGCGCAGACGCCGTTCACGGTCAGTTCGACATGTTCGATGGCAAAGCCGCTGGGCACGCGCGGCGCGGCCGGGTGCGCCGGGGCGGCGGCATCGTCCAGGCAGAAGGTGCGGTCGCAGCGGGTGCAGTGGAAATGGCTGTGCTGGCGATGCTCCTGGGCGCGCGCGGCTTCGTGCTCGACCAGGCTGAAGCGGAACACGCGGTCGTTGCCGGCGCGCTTCTGCGCCACGCCCTGGTCCACCAGCCAGTCCAGCACGCGGTAGACGGTGACGCGGTCGATGGTCTCGCCGGCCTCGGGCAGGCGGTCGATCACGGCCTGGTGGGTCAGTGCCTCATCGCTGCCGATCAGGCAGGCCAGGATGCACAGCCGTGGCTGGGTCACGCGCGCACCCAGCCGGCGCAGGCGCTCGTGGGCGGCCTCGAGGGCCGCCGGGGTCGGGCTTGCCGGTTCCGGCGCCAGGGCCGGCCGGTCCGGACTGGGACGGGTCATGGCCGGATTTAACCATAGCCCTCCGGTTGATGCAATTCAGTTGCGTCAGCCGCGACGGCGGATTGCGCCTATGATCGGCACAGGACCACCTGAGCGGAGACCCCCATGCTGAATGACGCGAGCGCGCTGCTGTTCCCGAATTTCGAACCGTTCCGGCAACAGGTCGGCGAGGTCGAGATCGCCGGGGTGCGGGGCGGCTCGGGGCCGCCGCTGTTGCTGTTGCACGGCCATCCGCAAAGCCACCTGATCTGGCACCGCGTGGCGCCCGAGCTGGCCGACCACTTCACGGTGATCGCCACCGACCTGCGCGGTTACGGCAGCAGCGCCGCGCCGCCCGGCAATGCCGGCCACGAGCGCTACAGCAAGCGCACCATGGCGCAGGACCAGGTGGCGCTGATGGCGGCCCTCGGCTACCCGCGCTTCGCACTGTGCGGCCATGACCGCGGCGCGCGCGTCTCGCAC
Organism: Cupriavidus taiwanensis; assembly: GCF_900250115.1. Classification (NCBI taxonomy): domain Bacteria; kingdom Pseudomonadati; phylum Pseudomonadota; class Betaproteobacteria; order Burkholderiales; family Burkholderiaceae; genus Cupriavidus; species Cupriavidus taiwanensis. Next base: position 162,150 of record NZ_LT984803.1, read on the forward strand.
CGGCTTTGCCTGGACCATCCCGAGGCGGTCAGCCGCGCCATGCTGCTCGACATCGCGCCGACGCTGGCCATGTACGAGCGCACCAGCATGGCCTTTGCCGCCGCCTATTGGCACTGGTTCTTCCTGATCCAGCCGGCGCCGTTCCCCGAGACCCTGATCAACGCCGAGCCGGACTTCTACATCCAGAAACTGATGGGGCTGCGCCATGCCGGCCTGGCGGCGTTCGCCCCCGACGCGATGGCGGCTTACACCGCGGCGATGCGCGACCCGGCGCGCGTCCATGCCATGTGCGAGGACTATCGCGCCGCCGCCACCATCGACCTCGAGCACGATCGCGCCGACCGCGAGGCCGGGCGTCGCCTGGCGCTGCCGCTGCGCGTGCTGTGGGGCGAGCACGGCGTGGTGGCGCGCTGCTTCGAGCCGCTGGCGCTATGGCAGGAAGTGGCCGCCGACGTAAGCGGACGCGCGCTGCCCTGCGGCCATTACATCCCCGAGGAAGCCCCTGAGCCGCTGCTGGAGGAAATGCTCGGTTTCTTCCGCTAGCGGCGGCGGGTGTCGCGAAACGCGGACTTTGCGGGCGATTGCTGCCATTTCTTCCCGCTTTTCCGCCATATGCCGCGGATTGCAGGCGGGTTAGCCCCTATACCTGCGCATTGTCTGGTGTTGCTAACATCATCTCCGCCCTTGCGGTTTACGGCAGGGCACGCGGCGCCAGCCGGTCATGGTCCAAGCGCGGCTAGTCAGACCGCGCCAGCGCGCCCCCGCAACCAGCAGGGGCCAAGCCGGCGGCAATGCATTGCATGACGGGTATTGAAGGAACCAGGAGAAGAGAGCATGAAACGAGTGGCAAAGACGATCGCGGCCGCGCTGGCAATCAGCGCGATGGGCCTGGCGGCAGGCGCGTATGCGCAGGAATTCCCGGGCGGCAAGCCCATTTCGGCCGTGGTGCCGTTCTCGGCCGGCGGCCCGACCGACAAGGTTTCGCGCGAGTTGACCGCAATCATGTCCAAGCACCTCGGCGCAACCATCGTGATCGAAAACCTGGGCGGCGCCGGTGGCACCATCGGTGCCAAAAAGGTGGCGCAGGCCAAGAACGACGGCCATACCGTGCTGATCCACCATATCGGCATGGCCACGGCGCCGGCGCTGTACCGCAATCTGGGCTTCGATCCGCTGAAGGACTTCGAGATGGTCGGTGAAATCGCCGACGTGCCGATGATCCTGGTCGGCAACAAGCAGCTGCCGCCGAACAGCTTCAAGGAGCTGCTGCCGTACATCAAGGCCAACGCCGCCAAGCTGTCGCTGGCCAATGCCGGCATCGGCTCGGCCTCGCACCTGTGCGGCCTGCTGTTCCAGAGCGCGCTCCAGACCGAGCTGACCACCGTGCCATACAAGGGCGCGGCGCCGGCGCTGACGGATATCCTGGGCGGCCAGGTCAACCTGCTGTGCGACCAGACCACCAACCTGGCGGGACACCTGAAGGCCCACTCGGTCAAGCCGTACGCCGCCATGCAGGCGAAACGCGTGGAAGCGTTCAAGGACGTCCCGACCGCGGCCGAGCAAGGCATGCCGAATGTGGAAGTAAAGGTCTGGCACGCCATGTACGCGCCGAAGGGCACGCCCAAGCCGGTGATCGACAAGCTGTCGGCGGCGCTGCAGAAGGCCGTGGCCGACCCGGCGTTCCGCGCCAAGATGGCCGAGCTGGGCGCCGAGGCCGTGCCGGCGCAGCGCGCCACGCCGGATTCGCTGCGCACCTTCCTGGGCGCCGAAATCAACAAGTGGACCCCGGTGATCAAGAAGGCCGGCGTGTACGCGGACTGAGCGGCCGGACTGATGCGGTGGAGTGATTGATGCGGCGCGCCGGCCTGCTGGCCGGTGCGTCCCGCCCGAGGGCCATGCGTTGCGCATGGCCCTTTTTGTTTCCGGACCGCCGCGACCAGCGAGGGCGGGCATCCTATATTGGTCAGACTGCCGCCGCCGGCGAGGTGCGCGACAGGCCTTGAAACCGTGCGGGGGCGTCGCCAACTACGGTCCTGACATATTCACGGAAGCCACCATGGAACAGTATCACGGCACTACCATCGTCAGCGTCCGCCGCGGCAATCAGGTCGCGCTGGGCGGTGATGGTCAGGTCACGCTCGGCAATATCGTGATGAAGGGCACCGCGCGCAAGGTGCGCCGCATCTACAACGGCAAGGTGCTGGTCGGCTTTGCCGGCAGCACCGCCGACGCCTTCTCGCTGCTGGACCGCTTCGAGGCCAAGCTGGAGAAATACCAGGGCAACCTGACCCGCGCCGCGGTCGACCTCGCCAAGGACTGGCGCTCGGACCGCGCGCTGCGCCGGCTGGAGGCCATGCTGATCACCGCCGACCGCGATACCACGCTGGTCATCACCGGCAACGGCGACGTGCTGGACCCCGAGGGCGGCATCGCCGCGATCGGCTCGGGCGGCGCGTATGCGCAGTCGGCGGCCAAGGCGCTGATGGAGAACACCGAGATGGCGCCGAAGGATGTGGTCGAGAAGGCGCTGACCATCGCCGGCGAGCTCTGCATCTACACCAACACCAACTTCGTCATCGAGACGCTGGAATAAGCCGCTGGCACCAGCGGGGGCCGGCGTACGCCCCTGCCCCCACGCGCCCCGCGCCCCAACTGAACGGATACCATGTCGCACACCATGACCCCGTCGGAAATCGTTTCCGAACTCGACAAGCACATCATCGGCCAGAACAAGGCCAAGAAGGCCGTGGCGGTGGCGCTGCGCAACCGCTGGCGCCGCCAGCAGGTGGCCGAGCCGCTGCGCCAGGAAATCACCCCCAAGAACATCCTGATGATCGGGCCGACCGGCGTCGGCAAGACCGAGATCGCGCGGCGCCTGGCCAAGCTGGCCGATGCGCCCTTCATCAAGATCGAGGCGACCAAGTTTACCGAGGTGGGCTATGTCGGCCGCGATGTCGACACCATCGTGCGCGACCTCGCCGAGATGGCAATCAAGCAGACGCGCGAATCCGAGATGAAGAAGGTGCGCACCAAGGCCGAGGACGCCGCCGAAGACCGCCTGCTCGACGTGCTGCTGCCGCCGCCGCGCGACATCGGCTTCTCGCAGCCGGAAGAGAAGGATTCCAACACGCGCCAGGTGTTCCGCAAGAAGCTGCGTGAAGGCCAGCTCGACGACAAGGACATCGAGCTCGAGGTCTCCGCCGGCATGCCGAGCATGGACATCATGGGCCCGCCGGGCATGGAAGACATGACCGAGCAGATCCGCTCGATGTTCGCCGGCCTGGGCCAGGGCAAGAAGGCGCGCCGCAAGATGAAGGTCAAGGAAGCCTTCAAGCTGCTGATCGACGAAGAGGCCGCCAAGCTGGTCAACGACGAGGAGCTCAAGCACAAGGCCATCGCCAACGTCGAGCAGAACGGCATCGTGTTCCTGGACGAGATCGACAAGATCGCCAGCCGCAGCGATATCGGTGGCGGCGAGGTCTCGCGCCAGGGCGTGCAGCGCGACCTGCTGCCGCTGGTCGAAGGCACCACGGTGAACACCAAGTACGGCATGATCAAGACCGACCATATCCTGTTCATCGCCTCGGGCGCGTTCCACCTGTCCAAGCCGAGCGACCTGATCCCCGAACTGCAGGGCCGCTTCCCGATCCGCGTGGAACTGGAGTCGCTGTCGGTGCAGGACTTCGAGGCCATCCTGACGCAGACCGACGCCAGCCTGACCAAGCAGTACCAGGCGCTGCTCAGCACCGAAGAGGTCAACCTGGTGTTCGCGCCGGACGGCATCCGCAGGCTTGCCGAGATCGCGTTCTCGGTCAACGAGAAGGTCGAGAACATCGGCGCGCGCCGGCTCTACACGGTGATGGAGCGGCTGCTGGAGGACCTGTCGTTCCACGCCAGCAAGTCGTCCGGCGAGACCGTGACCATCGATGCGGCGTACGTGGACCAAAGGCTGGGCGACCTGGCCGGCAACGAGGATCTGTCGCGCTACGTGCTGTAAAGCCCGCAGCAAGGCAAGCGAAAGGCGCACGACGGTGCGCCTTTTTTCATGTCCGTGCGTTTCCACCTGCCACATCCCGGTAAGGCTCGTAAGCATTGGTAAGCCCGCTGGCCGGCGTTGCCGTGCGATGCGACCCTTGCGCACCTTGACGGTCGATTGACCGGTGCGGGAGCCACCGCATCCCCTCAACTCACTGGCAGGAGAAATCACATGGTTTATTACAAGACCCGCCGGGTCGTGCTCGCCACGGGCGGCCTGCTGGCCGCGCTGGCCGCTGCCACGGCCTTCCTTTGCATCCGTCCGGCCATGCCCGCGGCCGAAGCCGCGCAAGCGGGCACCCTCGGCGCGGCCGCCGCCGCGGCGGCGACGCTGGCACTGGATTCGGGCGCGCTGTTCACGCTGGCGGACCGCCATGCCGGCGACGCCATGCGCATTGCCGACAGCGCCGCGCCACCCGATGGCGCCGACGGCCTGGACTGGGACTACGTCCAGCTGCGCCTGTAAGCGGCGCCATGCCATGCCACGCAGAGCCACGTAGAAAGGCCGCGCACTGCGCGGCCTTTTGCGTGATGGGGGACAGCGCCGTCAGCGTGATACCGGCCGCTTGCCCAGCTTGCGCTGCAGGGTGCGCCGGTGCATGTTCAGCGCCCGCGCGGTGGCGGAGATATTGCCGCCATGCTCGGCCAGCACGCGCTGGATATGCTCCCACTCCAGCCGCGCCACCGACAGCGGCACCGGCTCTTCCAGCGCGGCCTGCGCCGCGTCCTCGGACACGCCCGCCATCAGCGCGGTCAGGATCGAATCGACATTGGCCGGCTTGGCCAGGTATTCGTCGGCACCCTGCTTGACCGCCGCCACCGCGGTGGCGATGCTGGCGTAGCCGGTCAGGATCAGGATGCGCGCGTCGGGCAACGCCTGGCGCAGCGGCGCCACCAGTTGCAGCCCGGACTCGGCGGGCGCGGTGCTGCCGGCTGCGGGCGGCGGCTCCAGGTGCAGGTCCAGCGTGACATAGGCAAAGTCGGTGCGCGCCGCCAGCGCCAGCGCGGTGCGGCCGTCGTGCGCCACCGCCACGGCATAGCCACGGCGCGTCAGCGCGCGCGCCAGCGTGCCGGCAAAGACTTCGTCGTCGTCGATCACCAGGAAGGGCGTGCCGGCCGGTGCGGTGGCTTCGGGTACCGGGGTGAAGGCTTCGTTCATAAGGCAGAGGGCACGGTCGCGGCCGGGGCCGCCGATGCGGAAAGCGTGGAAAGGGCAGGCAGGCGCAGTTCGGCAACGGTGCCGCCGCCGGGGCGGTCATGCCAGGCGAGTTCGCCGCCCATCTGCCGGGCGGCGCTTTGCGCCAGGTACAGGCCGATGCCCTGGCCGCCGTGCTGGCTGGCCACCGGGGTTTCGCCGAGCTGGCCGCGCAGCGCTTCGGGGATGCCGTCGCCGTGGTCGGCGACGCGGAACGACAGCCACGGCGCGGTGTTGCCCGGGGCCATGGCGATCTGCAGCTGCAGCGGCTGCGCGGCGCGTCCCGCGGCCTGCTGGCTGCGTGCGGCGTTGTCCAGCAGGATGGTCAGGATCTGGCCCACGCGCGCGGTTTCCACCGACTGGGCGCCGGCGCCCGGCGTGGCCGCGGCCTGCAGGCTGGCATTGGGGTGGCGCAGCTGCCAGCGTTCTGCAAACGCCGGCAGCCAGCCATCGATGCGCTGCGGCGCCAGCGTGGCCGGGTCTTCCCGCAGCCGCGCCAGCGTCGAGCGGCACAGCGCCAGTTGCTGCTCCATGGTCTGCAGATCGGGCAGATAACCGCTGATGGCGGCGGCGCCGCGGCCGGGGTCGGAGGCATCGGCGCGCAGCTCGCCGGCAATCACCGCCAGCGTTGCCAGCGGCGTGCCGATTTCATGCGCGACCGCGGCGGCCTGGCCGTTCAGGTCTTCGACGCGCGCTTCGCGCAGCAGCTGCTCGCGCGCCAGGTTCAGCTGCGCTTCGCGCTGGCGCAGCACGCCCGACAGTCGCGCCACGAACAGCGCGATCATCACCGCGCTCGCGACAAAATTCAGCCACATGCCGGCGAGGTGGTAGGTCACCGCGTTGTCCGGGTTGTGCAGGTCCAGCGGCACGTATTCGATCAGCAGCACCGTGTAGCAGGCCAGCGCGTACAGCGCCAGCGCGATCACCTGGCGCCACGGCAGGATGGCCGCGGCGATGGCCAGCCCCGGCAGGTAGAACGAGACGAACGGGTTGGTGGCACCGCCGGTATAGAACAGGATCGCCGACAGTGCGGTCAGGTCCACCAGCAGCTGGCCCATCAGCTCGGCCTCGCCGGGGGCGCTGTTGCGCCGCGTGTGCTGGCGCAGCCGCAGGCCGGTGAGCAGGTTGAACAGCGCCTGCAGGCCCAGCACCACCAGCAGCGGCGTGTAAGGCAGGCGGATGCCGGCAATCGGCTCGCACACCAGCACGGTCAGCGCCTGCCCGCCCAGCAGCGCCCAGCGCAGCCAGAACAGCCGGCGCAGCGTGACCTGGCCATGGCGCGCCGACCTGCCGGCCGGCAGGGGCGACAGGAAGGGGAAGTCGGGCAGGCGGGTCATGGCTGGGGCGGGGCGCATGGCGCGAGTGTATCAATGCCGCCGCGCGGCGCCGGCGCGTGCGACACCTTGCCGCATTGGCGCGTCGCCGCGCCGGCTGCCAGACTGGCTGGTTGCGTTGTCGATCGCGCGTGCCGGGCGGCCACGGCGGGCTCAGGCATGGGCGGTCCCCGCATGGTCTAATGTCTGCTTTCAGGAGAGCCTTTGATGCAAGCCAAGTTCCGTCCGGCCACGCTGGCCGCTTCCTTCGCCCTGGCCGCCACGCTGGCCTCGGGTGCCGCGCTGGCCCAGGTCGATGTCAGCAACGCCTGGGTGCGCGGCACGGTGCCGACCCAGACCGCTTCCGGCGCTTTCATGGTGCTGCACGCGCACCAGGACGCGAAGCTGGTCGGCGTGTCGTCGCCGGTGGCGTCTGCCGAGCTGCACGAGATGAAGATGGAAGGCAACGTGATGCGCATGCGCCCGCTCAAGTCGCTGGACCTGCCCAAGATGCAGAACGTCGAACTGAAGCCGGGCGGCTACCACGTGATGCTGATGGACCTGAAGGGCCAGCTCAAGCCCGGCGATACCGTGCCCATCACGCTGAAGATCGAGCAGGGCGGCAAGGTGGTCGAGCAGAAGGTCACGGCCGAAGTGCGCAGCATGGTGCCGGCTGCCGCCAGCGGCGGCCACGCCGGCCACGGCGACCACAAGCACTGACGATCGCCGGCGCCGCGGCGTCAGCCGCGCAGGCTGATAGGCTCGTCCGCTGCGGGGCTCGACGCCGCCGCCAGCACCCGCTCGCGCAACCAGGCGTGGGCGGGATCGGCCTCGGTGCGCTGGTGCCAGATCATGCTGAAGGTAAAGTCGTCCAGCGCGAACGGCGGCGCGAACACGGCGTAGCGCGGGTCGTCCTCGAGCGCGGCCAGGCTGCGCCGCGCCGTGGTCAGCACCAGGTTGGTCCCGGCGATCAGCGCCGGCGCCACGCTCCAGTGCGGCACCACGCAGGCGATCTTGCGCCGTCCCCCCAGCTTTGCCACGGCGGTGTCGATGGCATCCATGCGTTCGCTGTGGGTGGCCACCAGCACGTGCGAGCGCGCCAGGTAGGCCACCTGGTCGAGCCGGCCGGTATCGCGCACGGTGGCGGCATCGACCGCGCAGGCATAGCTTTCGCGGAACAGCTCGGCGGATTGCACGCCTTCGGGCTGGTGGCTGAACACCCCCAGCGCCATGTCGATCTCGCCGTCGGCCACTTGCGCGGTCATGCCTTCGCGGCTGGCCTGCGACACCACCAGGTCGATATTGGGCGCGGCCTTGCGCACCGCGCGCAGCAGCCGCGGCAGCACTACCAGCGCGCCGTAGTCGGACATCGCCAGCCGGAAGCTGCGCCGCGCGGTGACCGGCTGGAAGCCGCTCGGCCCCAGCAGGATACGCACCTGCGCCAGCGCCTCGGCGAGCGGGCCCGACAGCTCGTGCGCGCGCGCGCTCAGCACCAGCCCGCCCTTGCCGCGCACCAGGATCGGGTCGTCCAGCAGCTGCCGCAGCCGCCCGAGCGCATGGCTGACCGCCGGCTGGCTCAGGTGCAGCCGCAGTGCGGCGCGGGAGATGTGGCGCTCCGCCAGCAGCGCTTCCAGCACCACCAGCAGGTTGAGGTCGATTCCGCGTAGGCTATTCATTCGGCGAATATTAAACGTACGAAAGCAGAATTGGAAATTCGCAAAGCGATATTTCAAACTGCTGGCATCGCATCTTGCCCGATGGAGCGCCCCATGTCAGGCATCCAGCAGTCTTTTTCGATCCCGGCCTCGCTGTGGCTGCCGCTTGGCACCGCCGTGCTGGCCGGTGCCGCGATCCCGTTCCAGGCCGGGGCCAACGCCACGCTCGGGCGCATGCTCGGCCACCCGCTCTCGGCCACGCTGGTGTCGCTGCTGGTCAGCCTGGTGGCGCTGCTGCCGGTGCTGTGGCTGATGCGGGTGCCGCTGCCGTCGCCGGCGGCGCTGGCGCAGGCGCCGGCCTGGCTCTGGAGTGGCGGGGTGCTGGGGGTGTTCTATATCTCGGCCGCGCTGATCATGGCGCCCCGGCTGGGCGCCGCCGGCTTTATTGCCGCGGTGGTCGCCGGCCAGGTGCTGGCGGCACTGCTGGTGGACCAGTTCGGCCTGGCCGGGTTTGCGGTGCGCGCGCTGACGCCGGCGCGGCTGGCCGGCGCCGCGCTGATCGTCGCCGGCATGCTGGCGCTGCAATGGGACCGCGGTGCGGCGACCGCTCCGGCGCGTCAGCCGGCCGCCGGATCGGGTACGGAACCGGGGGTGGCGTCCGGCGCCTGATCGGCCTCGTGCCGGGCAGCCAGGCAGACCGGGCACAGGCAGCGCTGGCCCGGCACGATCTGCCGCGCCGGCAGCAGCGGCTGGCTGGCGCACCAGCACGCCGGCAGCCCGGCCACGTAGCCGCAGACAAAGCCGGCGCCGCAGCGGATGCAATGTTCGACCGGGCGCAACTGGCCGGTCAGCACCGCGCTGGCATCGCTCATGGCCGCCTCCGCGGGCGTGTCTGGAGGGAACGGTGTCGGTCAGGCGAGCGGCGCATGGCAGCGGACATGATGGAAGCAATTCGGGAACACTGTGCCGCGGCGCCAGCCCAATGGCTGATGGAGGCCGGCCTGGACCGTGGCTGCGCTTGTTGCATCGACGGAACGCGCCGGTGCCCCGCAGGCCGCTTGCAGCCGGTTCGCCGCGCCCCATTCGGCCGGCGCGCTTTCGCGCCGCGCGGTTTCTTGTAAAATCGGCGCCTGCCGTGGCCGGATGGCGCACTTTCGGGCGATCCCCGGGGGCGATCCGTCGGGCTTCCCCCCGGGGACGCGGCGGCTTAGCCATCATACCTGTTGATTCTCACGGATGTCCCCCATGAACGCCGACAACCCTGGGCCTGCCGCGACCGCGGTGGCCGCCATCGCTCCCGCACTGAAAGCCGAGATCCTCGCCGAGGCGCTGCCGTATATCCGCAAGTTCCACGGCAAGACCATCGTGGTCAAGTACGGCGGCAATGCCATGACCGAAGAGAAGCTCAAGCACGGCTTCGCGCGCGACGTGATCCTGCTCAAGCTGGTCGGCATGAACCCGGTGGTGGTGCACGGCGGCGGTCCGCAGATCGACGAGGCGCTGAAGAAGGTCGGCAAGGTCGGCACCTTCGTGCAGGGCATGCGCGTCACCGACGAAGAGACCATGGAAGTGGTCGAGTGGGTGCTGGGCGGTGAAGTCCAGCAGGACATCGTGATGCTGATCAACCAGTACGGCGGCCAGGCCGTCGGCCTGACCGGCAAGGACGGCGGCCTGATCCGCGCCAAGCGCCTGCAGATGCCCGACCGCGAGAACCCCGGCGCGTTCATCGACATCGGCTATGTCGGCGACATCGAGGCGATCAACCCGGCGGTGGTCAAGGCGCTGCAGGACGACGCCTTCATCCCGGTGATCTCGCCGATCGGCTTCTCCGACGATGGCCAGGCCTACAACATCAACGCCGACGTGGTCGCCGGCAAGATGGCCGAGATCCTCAAGGCCGAGAAGCTGGTGATGATGACCAACATCCCGGGCGTGATGGACAAGAAGGGCAACCTGCTGACCGACCTGTCCGCGCGCGAGATCGAGGAGCTGTTCGCCGACGGCACCATCTCGGGCGGCATGCTGCCGAAGATTTCGTCGGCGCTGGACGCGGCCAAGAGCGGCGTGCATTCGGTGCACATCATCGACGGCCGCATCGAGCATTCGCTGCTGCTGGAAATCCTGACCGAGCAGGCCTTCGGCACCATGATCCGCTCGCACTGAGCGGAGCCCCGGAGCGGCGCCGGCCCCGGCCGGCCGCTCCGGCATATCCCACCACCTCCGAGCTGCCCGGCGTGCCTTCCAGTCTTCCCTCATCGCGCCGTGTCCGCGCTCGCCTCTGCCGCCGCCCCGCGGGCAACACCTCGGGCGGCACGGTCTGGCTGTTCGATCTCGACAACACGCTGCACGACGCCTCGCACGCAATCTTCCCGGCGATCAACCGGCTCATGACCGCCTACGTGGCGCGCGTGCTCGGCTGCGACGAGGCCACCGCCAGCCGCGTGCGCGTGGACTACTGGCAGCGCTACGGCGCCACGCTGCTCGGCATGATCCGCCACCACGGCGTCGACCCGGCGGACTTCCTGCGCGCCGCGCATGAATTCCCGGCACTGGCCGAGATGGTGCGGGTGCGGCGCGGCCTGGCCGCGCACCTGCGGCGCCTGCCCGGGCGCAAGATCCTGGTCACCAATGCGCCGCAGGACTATGCGCGCGAGGTGCTGCGGATCGCGGGCATCCGCCATTGCTTCGAGCGCGTGGTGGCGATCGAGCAGATGTGGGTGCATGGCCATCTGCGGCCCAAGCCTGACCGCCGCATGCTGCGCCGGCTGCTGGCGCAGGCGCGCATCGCGCCGCATCGCGCGGTGCTGGTCGAAGACACCGTGTCGCACTTGAAGCGCTACGCCGGCACCGGCATCCGCACCGCGTGGGTGACGGGCTACCTGCGCACGGTCGCGCCGTCGCGCCCGCACGCGGTGCCCGCCGCGCCCGCCGCGCCCGCCGCCGCACACGACGACGGCAGCCGGCGCGACGCCGCGGTGCGCTCGACGCTGCAGGCCGAGGACCGCCGCCACGCCGGCCACGCCGTGCAGGAGCGCTCGGTCACGCTGGTGGCCGCCGAGGCCCAGGCACCGCAGGCCCAGCCCGGCAACGTGCCGCGCGTGCGCGCCCGCGTGCCGAACCGGCCGGCCTATGTGGACATAAAAGTACAATCGATGCATCAACTCCAACGACGAATGCGGAGAACCGGGTCATGACGCAAAGCAACGGGCGCGAACCAGAGGCGGTCATCGCGGGCAGCGAGCAGGACGCCGACCAGCAGCCGGCGGCGCCGGCGCGCAAGCGCCCGCGCCCCGGCGAGCGGCGCGTGCAGATCCTGCAGACGCTGGCGACCATGCTGGAGCACCCGCGCGGGGAGAAGATCACCACCGCGGCACTGGCCGCGCGCCTGAGCGTGTCCGAGGCCGCGCTGTACCGGCATTTCGCCAGCAAGGCGCAGATGTACGAGGGCCTGATCGGCTTTATCGAGCAGACCGTGTTCGGCCTGATCAACCAGATCACCGGCAAGGAAGAGCACGGCCTGCGCCAGGCGCACGCGATCGTGCGCATGCTGCTGTCGTTCGCCGAAAAGAACCCGGGCATGACCCGCGTGCTGACCGGCGAGGCCCTGGTGGGCGAGCACGAACGGCTGCAGGAGCGCATCAACCAGGTGGTGGATCGCATCGAGGCCTCGCTGCGCCAGTGCCTGAAGGTCGCGGTGACCCAGGCCGCGTTCCCGGCGGATGCCGATATTCCCGCGCGCGCCGCGCTGATCATGGCGGCGGTGCAGGGCCAGTGGCACCGCTATGCCAAGAGCGGGTTCCGCAAGTCGCCGTCGGACCATGCCGAGGCGCATCTGCGCGTGCTGCTGGCCTGAATGCAACCTGCCGGGCCGATTGCTCTATAATTGCCCGGTCGCGCCGATTTGATGACTGGCTTGCGGGCGCGCGGCGGCCACGGAACAGGTTCCGGGGGCTTGCCACTATAAATGCGGCTAAAGAGGTTGGGTCGGCGCCCCATGCCACCACGGCAGTGGATGGCGCCGGCACGCGGAATCCCGCAAGGAATCCAGCGAATCCCGACTTGGCTGCGACGCTTGATACGCAAATGCCGGTCGGGTTTTTTTATGCCCGTTCGCCACGGGCCGGATTCCATGACTGATGTCGCCCTGCCGACCGCCGCGCCTGCCGCGCTCGACCTGCCGCCCGATTCGGTCGGCGTGGTCGCGCCGCAGCGCATGCACTTTGCCGAGCCGCTGAAGCTGCGCAACGGCTCGTCCATCGCCGGCTACGACCTGATGGTCGAGACCTACGGCACGCTCAACGCGGACCGCTCCAACGCGGTGCTGGTCTGCCACGCGCTGAACGCCTCGCACCATGTCGCCGGCGTCTATGCCGACGCCCCGCGCGACGTGGGCTGGTGGGACAACATGGTCGGTCCCGGCAAGCCGCTCGATACCAACCGCTTCTTCGTCATCGGCATCAACAACCTGGGCTCGTGCTTCGGCTCGACCGGGCCGATGAGCCTGAACCCGGCCACCGGCGCGCCCTATGGCGCGGCCTTCCCGGTGGTTACAGTGGAGGACTGGGTCAATGCGCAGGCGCGCGTGGCCGACGCGTTCGGCATCACGCAGTTTGCCGCGGTGATGGGCGGCAGCCTGGGTGGCATGCAGGCGGTGGCCTGGAGCCTGATGTACCCGGAGCGCCTGCGCCACTGCATCGTGATCGCCTCCACGCCCAAGCTGTCGGCACAGAACATCGCCTTCAACGAAGTCGCGCGCAGCGCGATCCTGTCGGACCCGGACTTCCACGGCGGCAACTACTACGCGCACGGCGTCAAGCCCAAGCGCGGGCTGCGCGTGGCACGCATGATCGGCCATATCACCTACCTGTCGGACGAGGACATGGCCGAGAAATTCGGCCGCGAGCTCAAGAGCGAGGACATCCGCTTTTCGTTCGACGTCGAGTTCCAGGTGGAAAGCTACCTGCGCTACCAGGGCGACAAGTTCGCCGAGTACTTCGACGCCAACACCTACCTGCTGATCACGCGCGCGCTCGACTACTTCGATCCCGCGCTGGCCCACGGCGGCGACCTGACGCGGGCGATGGCGCAGACCAAGGCCAGCTTCCTGGTAGCCAGCTTCGGCACCGACTGGCGCTTCGCCCCGAGCCGCAGCCGCGAGCTGGTCAAGGCGCTGCTGGACAACAAGCGCCCGGTCTCGTACGCCGAGATCGACGCGCCGCACGGCCACGATGCCTTCCTGCTCGACGACCCGCGCTATCACAACCTGATGCGCGCCTATTACGACCGCATCGCCCAGGAGATCGGCGCATGAATGCCCTGGCCAATCCCAATATCCTGGCGCTGCGCCCCGACTTCCGCGCGATCGCGCGCTGGATCGAGCCCAATTCCACCGTGCTCGACCTCGGCTGCGGCGACGGCAGCCTGCTGCGCGTGCTGCAGGACGAACTGGACGTGCAGGCTTACGGCATCGAGATCCGCGACGAAGGCGTGCTGGCCTGCGCGCAGAAGGGCGTGCACGTGATCCAGCAGAACCTGGAAGGCGGGCTGGCGCTGTTCGAGGACAAGAGCTTCGACACGGTGATCCTGTCGCAGACGCTGCAGACCATCCACAACACCGCGCAGGTGCTGCGCGACACGCTGCGGGTGGGGCGCGAGTGCATCGTCTCGTTCCCCAACTTCGGCTACTGGCCGCACCGGCTATCGGTGTTCCGCGGCCGCATGCCGGTGTCGGAATCGCTGCCTTACCAGTGGTACAACACCCCCAACGTGCGCGTGCTGACCATCAGCGACTTCGAGGCCCTGGCGCCCAAGGTCGGCCTGCGCGTGATCGACCGCGTCGTGATGCACGAGGGCGTGACCGTCAACTGGGGCGGCAACTGGCGCGGCAGCCTGGCGGTGTACCGGGTCTGCGCGGCCTGAGCCGGGGGAGCGGGTTGAGCGGGTTGAGCGCCTAGCCCGGCCGCGCGCCGGCCTGGTACTGCGCGGCGAACTCCGCCGACGGCGGAATCGGCTTGATGATGTCGATCAGCACGCCGTTGGGATCGGCGGTAATGAAATGCCGCTGGCCGAAGGCCTCGTCGCGCAGCGCCTGCAGGATCGGCAGCCCGGCCGCGCGCAGGCGCTCATGGACGGCATCCGGGTCTTCCACCTCGAAGTTCAGCAGCAATCCCTGCGCGCGCTGGCCGCGCGCCGGCGCGGGAATGGTCTCGTGGCTGCCGTCGAGCAAGGCAAGGTTGACCGAGGGGTCGTCCGCCAGTTGCAGGTGCACGTACCAGTCGCTGGCAAACAGGGCCGTGAAGCCGAAATGCTGCTGATAGAACGCGGCCGTCCCGGCCACGTCGTCCGTCATGACGACCGGGTAATAGCTGGTGACTTTCATGGGGCTCCCGATATGAGATACATGCAGCCTGTATGTAAATCGATATTAAGATACAGGCTGCATGTTTGCAAGGAACCCCAGCGTGGCCCGCACCAACCGTGAACGTACCGAAGCCACGCGCCAGGCGCTGGCGGAAGCCGCGCGCGCGCTGTTCGTCAGCCGCGGCTACGCCGAGACCTCGACGCCTGACGTCTGTGCCGTCGCCGGCATCACGCGCGGCGCGCTGTACCACCACTTCGCCGACAAGCGCGACCTGTTCCGCTACGTGCTGGCGGCGGAAGCCGCGGCCGTCGCCGCCGACATCGAAGCCGCCACGCCGCCCGGGCAAGCTCCTGCCGCGGCGTTGCTCGGCGGCGCGCAAGCCTATCTGCAGGCGATGACGGTGCCCGGACGCACCCGCCTGCTGCTGGTGGAGGGGCCGGCGGTGCTGGGATTGCGCGAGATGCTGGCGCTGGACGAGGCCAACGCGGCCCGCACCCTGCGCCAGGGGCTCGCGGAGGCGGGGGTGGACGCAAAAGGCGTGGCGCCGCTGCTGTCGGCGGCGTTCGACCGCGCCGCGCTGGAGATCGAGGCCGGCGCCGATGCCGGCAGCGTGCGCGAGGCGATGCTGTGGCTGCTGCGCCGGGTGCTGGGGCAGGCCGGACTGGCTTCGGCGTAGCAAGGCAGCTTCAACGCGGCGCCTCGCCGGCGCTCGCTGCCAGGTGGTCGACAAAGGCCCGTACCTTGGGCGGCACATGCCGGGTCGGCGTGTACACCGCGTACGCCGTGCCGATGTAGGGCTCCAGGATGTCCCAGTCGCCCAGCACGGTGACGACCCGCCCACGCTCCAGTGCATCGCCCAGCGAGAAATCCGGCACCAGCCCGATGCCGGCATCGCGCTCGACCATGCTCATGATCGCCAGGCTGTTGTTCAGCGTCAGGCGCGGTGGGATGCGGACCTCCACCTTGTCGCCGCCGGCGTGGTGGCGCAGGGTCCAGCGCTCACCGAAATTGCCGTAGCCGAGGTACAGGCAGCGCGCGGCCGTCAGGTCGGCCGGCGTTGCCGGCGCGCCATGGCGGTCCAGATAGCCGGGCGAGGCCACCAGCCGGTAGCGCACCTCGCGCAGCGGCCGCGCCGCCAGGCCCGGTGCAAGTTCGCGCGCGATGCGCACGGCCACGTCCAGGCCCTCTTCGACTAGGTCGACCATGCGGTCGGCCAGCGTCAGCTGCAGGTCCAGCCCCGGGTATTTCGCCAGCAACGGCGGCAGCCGCGGCGCCAGCCAGGCTTGCCCGAACGACACCGGCGCGCTCACCCGCAACACGCCGTGCGGTGCGCCGCCGTGTTCGCCGGCGAGCGCGGTGACCTCGCGCGCGGCCGCGGTCATGCGCGCGCAGGCGGCGTAGACCGACTGGCCCGGTTCGGTCAGCGCGAACGCGCGCGTGGTCCGCTGCAGCAGGGTCGCGCCGAGGCGGGCCTCGAGCCGGGAGACATGGCGGCTGACCGCCGAGGGGGTCATGCCGAGGTCTTGCGCGGCGGCCGAGAAGCTGCCGCACTCGACCACGCGCGCAAACACCGCCATTGCATTGAGCGGCGCATCGAGCATGCTGGATCTCCTGTCTTTGACTTGTAGTCAAATAGTAATTGAGTCGTGGCTCCATTGTTGATCTGTGGGATGGGTGGAACAATGCGGCCATTGGCTAAACCGGAGTTCCTCATGTCTTCGCAACAACCCCGGCCGGGCGGGTCCTGGCGCATGGTCGCCGCCATGGTGCTGTCGGGCACCATCGGCTGGTTCGTGGTGACCAGCGGCCAGCCGCCTCTGGATGTGGTGTTTTTCCGCTGCCTGTTCGGTGGCGCCGCGCTGCTGGGCGTGCTGACCCTGCAGCGCGGCTGGGTGCGGATGTCGCGCGCCCAGGCCGGCTGGCTGGCGCTGGGTGGCGTTACGCTGGTGCTCAACTGGCTGGCGCTGTTCTCGGCGTACGCGTTCAGCGGCATCGCCATTGCCACGGTGGTCTCCCACACCCAGCCGTTCTTCCTGCTGCTGCTGACCTCGGTGCTGCAGCGCGAGCCGTTCCCGTTCGCGCGGCTGCCATGGCTGGTGCTGGCCTTTGCCGGCGTCATGCTCATCACCGGGGTGGAACACGGCGCCGGGGGCACGTCGATGGTCGCCGGCATCGGCCTGGGCCTGCTGGCGGCACTGCTGTATGCCGTGACGACGCTGGCCACGCGGCGGCTGCAGGCGCTCCCGCCGGGCCAGATCGCCGGGCTGCAGATGGTGCTGGGCGTGCTGATGCTGGCGCCGCTGGCGCACCCGGCGGCGGGCAGCTATGGCAGCGGCACCTGGGCGGCGCTGCTGGCGCTCGGGCTGGTGCATACCGGCGTGATGTACACGCTGCTGTACGGCGCCTTCCAGCGGCTGTCGGTGGTGTCGATCGCCACGCTGTCATTCATCTACCCGCTGGTGGCGATCGTCATCGACGTGATGGTGTTCGGCGTGGTGCTGGGGCCGCTGCAGGTGGCCGGCATGGCGCTGGTGCTGCTCGGCGTGGTCGCCAACCAGCTCGGCTGGGCGCTGCCGTTGCGGCGGCGGGCGCAAGGGTAAGGCGCAGACTGGTTGCGCGGACGGACGGCCGCGCTTGACCGGAATGCTGACTACGGTTAGTGTAGGCAGATAAACGAACGATCGTTCTATTCCACCGAGACCTGCCTGCTTCCGCCATGTCCACTGCGCCCCTGATCCACGCCGCCGCTGCCGCCAGCGAGCTCCATCCCTTCGACGACGCGCTGGCGCTGGTGCCGGCCGGCGAACACCGTTTCCAGGGCCGCACCACGCCGGCGTACTGGAACATGATCGGCCCGTTCGGCGGCATCACGGCGGCGACGCTGCTGCAGGCGGCGCTGAACCATCCGCAGCGCCTGGGCGAGCCGGTCTCGCTGACCGTCAATTTTGCCGGCCCGATCGCCGAAGGCCCGTTCGAGATCGAGGCGCGCCCGGTCCGCACCAACCGCTCGACCCAGCACTGGATCCTGGAACTGCGCCAGGGCGATGCCGTCGCCACCACCGCCACCGCGATGTTTGCGCTGCGGCGCGAAACCTGGGCCTGCGGCGAAGCGGCGATGCCCGAGGTGCCGGCCGCCGACGCGCTGCCGACGCTGGGCGGGTTTGCGCCGGTGCGCTGGCTCAAGGCCTATGACATGCGGCCGGTGCGCGGCGCCAAGCCGACCGCCGAGCCCGGCACCGAGCATCCGGACAGCCTGACCCAGTTCTGGCTGCGCGATGCGCCGGCGCGCACGCCGGACTTTGCCGCGGTGGCGGCGTGGGCGGACAGCTTCTACCCGCGCATCTTCCTCAAGCGCGCGGGCTTCGTGCCGGCCGGCACGGTGTCGATGACCACGTACTTCCACGCCGACGCGGTCACGCTGGCGGCGCTGGGCGACAGCCATGTGCTGGCCAGCGCGCAGGCGCAGGTGTTCCGCCAGGGCTTCTTCGACCAGCGCGCGCAGCTGTGGAGCGCCGCGGGCGAGCTGATCGCCAGCTCGCACCAGATCGTGTACTACAAGGAATAGGCCGGCCGCTCAGGCCACCGCTTCGCGCGCCTGGGCCTCGTAGCGGTGCACGGTGTGGCGCATCGCCCAGAGCAGCATCACGCCGGGCAGCGCCACCGCCACGGTGCCGAGATAGAACGGCGCCCAGCCCCAGGCCTCCACCATATAGCCCGAGGTGGGCCCCACGTAGACCCGGCCCACCGACGCCAGCGCCGACAGCAGCGCGTACTGCGTGGCCGAGAACGAGCGGTTGCACAGCGTCATCAGCAGCGCGACGAAGGCCGCCGTCCCCATGCCGCCGCACAGGTTCTCGACCGCGATGGTCGCGCCCATGGTCCACAGGTGCGGCGGCGTCACCGCCAGGATCCAGTAGCCCAGGTTCGACACCGCCTGCAGCACGCCGAACAGCATCAGCGAGCGGTACAGGCCCAGCCGCACCATCAGCGTGCCGCCGAACAGCGCGCCCAGGATGGTCGCGGCCAGCCCCAGGGTCTTGTTGACGATGCCGACCTCGCCCGCCGAAAAGCCGGCGCCGCGGATCAGGAAGGTGGTCGACAGGCTGCCGGCAAAGGCGTCGCCGAGCTTGTACAGCACGATCAGCAGCAGCAGCCACCAGGCCCCGGGGCGCGCGAAGAAGTCGCGCAGCGGGCCCACCACCGCCTCTTCCAGCGAGCGCGGCGCGCGCGCGGGCACGTCCGGCTCCGGCGCCCACATCAAGGTCAGCATGCCCACGCCCATCAGCGCCGCCATCAGCAGGTAGGTCTGCTGCCAGCCCAGCACGCGGTCCGCCAGCCACAGCGCCAGGCCGCCCGAGACCAGCATCGCCAGCCGGTAGCCCAGCACCTTGACCGCGGCGCCGGCGCCCCGCTCGGCCGGGCGCAGCACGTCGGTGCTATAGGCGTCGAAGACGATATCCTGCGAGGCCGACAGGAACGCCACCAGCGTGGCCAGCGCCGCCAGCATCCACAGCGCCTGCTGCGGCGGGCAGAACGCCATGCCGGCAATGCCCAGCACCAGCCCGGCCTGGGTCAGCAGCAGCCAGCCGCGCCGGCGCCCCATCAGCGGCGGGGTGTAGCGGTCCATCAGCGGCGCCCACAGGAACTTGAAGATATAGGCTTGGCCCACCAGCGAGAAAAAGCCGATGGTCTTGATGTCCAGCCCTTCGACCGTCATCCATGCCTGCAGCGTGCCGGAGGTCAGCGCCAGCGGCAGGCCCGAGGCAAAGCCCAGCATCAGCATGGCGCCGATGCGGCGGTTGCGGAAGATATCGAGATAGGTCTGGAAATTCATGGATGGGGCAGCCGTGTGCCGCCCGGGCGGCTGCGCGGGCGCCGTGTATTATTGCATCACCTGTTTGCCCGCTCTCCGATCGCGCCCAAGGAATCGCCCATGCTTCGCCGCCTGCAAGGTGTTCAGCGTCCCTCCCGACTGCGGCTGGCCCGCGCGCTGGCGCTGGCCGCGGTCGCGCTGCCGCTCGGCTGGAGCGTGCCGGCACCGGCGCAGCCGCAGGACGGCAGTGCCGGCGGCATCCGCGTGAACCCGGGCGGCTCGGCGGTGCGCAACATCGTGCCGGCCGAGGTGATCGAGCAGCAGGCGGTGCAGGAGTACGAGCAGCTCAAGCAGGAGGCGATCGCCAAGCGCGCCCTGGCGCCCGACAACCACCCGCAGCTGGTGCGCCTGCGCGCCATCGGCAAGCGGCTGCTGCCGCAGACCGCGCGCTGGAACGAGCGCGCGCGGCAATGGCAGTGGGAGATCAACCTGATCGGCTCGAAGCAGGTCAACGCGTTCTGCATGCCGGGCGGCAAGATCGCGGTCTACACCGGGCTGCTCGACCAGCTCAAGCTGACCGACGACGAAGTCGCCATGGTGATGGGGCACGAGATCGCGCATGCGCTGCAGGAGCATGCGCGCGAGCGCGCCGCCAAGTCCGAGATCACCAACCTCGGGGCCAACGTGATCTCGCAGCTGTTCGGCTTCGGCAACCTCGGCAATATGGCGCTGGGCACCGGCGCCCACCTGCTGACGCTGCGCTTCTCGCGCTCGGACGAGTCCGAGGCCGACCTGATCGGCATGGATGTGGCCGCACGCGCCGGCTACGATCCGCGCGCGGCGGTGTCGCTGTGGCAGAAGATGGGCAAGGTCTCGCAGTCCGGCGCCGAGTTCCTGTCGACCCATCCGTCCGGGCGCAGCCGCATCGCCGACCTGGAAAAGCACATGCCTGAGGTGCTGCCGCTGTATGCGCGCGCGATCCACACCACGGTAGACAAGCTGCCGCCCTACCGCCCCAATATGGCGGGGCTGGGCGATGCGCCGGTGGATGCCGGCGACGAGGACCGGCAAAAGCCGCTGAAGCGCTGAACGGCGCCGCGGCCGTCCGCGCCGCATTCAGGATAGCGTCGCGAGGGCCTGAAGCTGGCGCCCGGGACAATGCGACAACCGCAGGGGGACCCGCATGAGCCTGAACCGCATGAGCCCGTCGGAGCGGCGGGCCGCGTATATGCTGATCTTCGCCGGCTGCGAGGCCGAGCCCGACCGCTTCACCAGCGACCTGCCGGTCAGCTCCGAAGTCTGGCTGCTGTATGCCTCCGGCGAATCGTTCGAGGTGCCGCGCGGCCTGCTGCTCACGCCGCACCATGACGCCGGCATTGCCGCGCTGCGCACCGCGGTGCTGCGGCGCCTGCCGGCGCTGGCCGCACCGGCAGCGGAGCAGGCCGGCCAGCGCTTTGTTGCCGCCAATGAATCGCACCTGCTGGCGCAGATCGACTTCTTCGACATGCTGCGCCTGCTGCCGCTGACCCCTTGGTGGCAGCGAGAGGTGCGCGCGCCGATGGCCGGCATCAAATGGACGCCCGCCGCGCGCAGGGCGCTGGCGCTGAGCCTGACCGGCGATGCGCTGGTGCGCTGGCTGGGCGAGTCGGTGCTGGCCCATGTCGGCAGCGAGGCGGCGCTGGCGCGCTTCAAGGATATCGGCTATACCGCGGCGCGCACACGCTTCGGCGGCCTTGCCACGCCGGCCGGGCAGGCGCTGGGGCGGCTGGTCAATGTCGCCGCGCAGTACGTCGCGCTGACGCTGCTGGGCCTGCGCGACGACAGCTTCCCGCCCGGTGCCCTGGCGCGGCGGGTCACGCAGGCCAGCCGCCAGGTGCTGGAGGCGCTGTGGGACTGCCTGCGGGAGGATCGTGCGGCGGCCACCGTGCCAGGCGGGCGAGTGGCTGCGGGAATGGCCGCCGGCGAGATCGCCGATGCCGCCGATGCCGCCGCCATCGCGCCGCTGTGGCGCATCTCGGTCAACCGGCCGGCCGAGCACGCCGTGTTCGCCTCGCGCAAGACCGTCAAGGCCGATGCGGCCATCCGCGTGTTCGACACCGGCGGGCAGGGCGTGCGCTGGGCGGTGATCGATTCCGGCATCGATGCGCGCCATCCGGCCTTCTTCGATCCGCTAAAGCTGGACGGGCCGCTCCCCGTGCGCGACGGGTTGATCGCGCCGCGTCTGTCGCGCGTAGTCAGGACGCTGGATTTCACGCGCCTGTCGGCGATCACCAGCGGCCGCCTGCCACCCATGCCCAAGGGCAAGCGCGGTCCCGGCGAGGCTGAGCTGCGGCAGCGTGTCGCCGCGATCGCCGAGGACCTGGCGCATGGCCGCATCATCGACTGGTCGGTGATCGAGCCGCTGCTCGAAATCAGCCACGATGACCCGGCGCAGTATGTGGCGCCCGGCGGCAGCCATGGCACGCACGTGGCGGGCATCATCGGCGCCGGCTGGCCATCGGCGGCCTACCTGGCGCGACCGGACCCCATGCCGCTGCCGCCGGAACTGGCAGAAGCGGGCGATGTCAGCGGCATCTGCCCGCGCATCGAACTGCTGGACCTGCGCATTTTCGACGCGCAGGGCCGGGGCGACGAGTTTGGCATCCTGGGCGCGCTGCAGTACGTGCGCTGGCTCAACCAGAGCCGCGACCGGCAGTCGGTGCATGGCATCAACCTGAGCGTGGCGCTGCGCCATGACGTGCGCAGCTACGCCTGCGGCAGCACGCCGGTGTGCGTCGAGTGCGACCGCCTGGTCGCCAGCGGCGTGATCGTGGTGGCGGCGGCGGGCAACTACGGCTACGACGAGGCCTTCGCCGCCGAACACATGGGCGCGGGCTTCCGCGGCCAGACCATCACCGATCCCGGCAATGCGCGCGCCGTGATCACGGTGGGTGCGACCCATCGCACCGATCCCTACCGCTTCGGCATTTCCTACTTTTCCAGCCACGGCCCCACCGGCGATGGCCGCATCAAGCCCGACCTGGTCGCGCCGGGGGAGAAGATCACCTCGACCGTGCCCGGCGGCACGCTGGCGTCGATGGATGGCACCAGCATGGCGGCGCCTCATGTGTCCGGGGTCGCGGCGCTGCTGCTGTCGCGCAACAATGAGCTGATGGGCCAGCCCGAGACCGTCAAGACCATCCTGTGCGCCGCGGCCACCGACCTGGGGCGGGAGCGCGCCTTCCAGGGGGCCGGGCTGGTCGACGCGCTGCGCGCGCTGCAGCGCGTGTAAGCCGCGGCCGCGACGCGCAACAAAAAAGCCGGCAGTGCCGGCTTTTTCGATGTGCGGGAACGACAGGACTCAGGCGCGCAGTCCGCTGGCCTCGTCGGCACCCACATGCACGTTCATGCATTGCACGGCGGCGCCGGCCGCGCCCTTGCCCAGGTTGTCCAGGCGCGCCACCAGGTTCAGGCGCTCGGCGTTGCCGAACACGAACAGGTCGACGCGGTTGGTGTCGTTGTTGGCCTGGACATCGAAGAAACCGCCGTCGAGGTTGTCAGCGCTGTTGTACGGCATTACGCGCACGAACTGCTCGCCTTCATAGTGCTGGCGATAGATCTCGACGATCTGCTCCGGGCTGACCTTGCGCGCCAGGCGCTCGGCGAACATCGGCACCGTCACCGCCAGGCCCTTCAGGAAATTGCCGACGATGGGGTTGAAGATCGGCGCCTGCGCCAGGCCGGCCTGCACGCGCATTTCCGGCAGATGCTTGTGCTCCAGGCCCAGCGCGTAAGGACGCGGGCTGTTCAGCTTCGGATTACCGCCGGCCTCGAACTCGGCAATCATCGACTTGCCGCCGCCGCTGTAGCCGGTCAGCGAGAACGCCGACAGCGGGTAATCGGCCGGCAGCACGCCGGCATCCACCAGCGGGCGCACCGCCAGCACGAAGGCGCTGGCGTGGCAGCCCGGCACCGCGATGCGCTTGCTGGCGCGGATCTTGTCGCGCTGGCCGCGCGCCAGTTCGGGCAGGCCGTAGGCCCAGTTGTCGGCGGTGCGGAACGCGGTGCTGGCGTCGATCACGCAGGTGTTGGGGTTGGTCACCAGCGATACCGCCTCGCGCGAGGCCACGTCGGGCAGGCACAGGAAGGCGACGTCGGCGGCGTTCAGGAAGCGTGCTCGTTCGGCCGGGTCCTTGCGCTTGTCTTCGGCAATGCGCAGCAGTTCCACGTCGGAACGACCGGAGAGATAGTCAAGCAGCCGGAGACCGGTGGTGCCTTCCTGACCATCGACGAACACTTTGAAAACCATGGCTGACTCGCTCTTTGAAATGCGGGAAATGCGAAACCTCTCCTGCCAGGCGCAGGGGCGAACCCGCATTGTAGCGGGGATGGGGGCCTGTCGCAGGGGTTTGTACCGATTGGAGTCCCGCGCTTTGGCACAGTTCGCGGCTTGCGGGATTTAACCTGCTAGGTTAGTTTTCACGGAGAAAGGGACGGCGCATTACCCGCTGTGGCGGATCCGCGAGCTAGTGGCCACCGTGATTGAGCAGGTGCGCGGCGAATTCTGCTCGGCGTGTGGACAATACCTGACTGACTTCGAGAAGAGTGACCGCGTAATGAAGCGGATGAACGCATTCAACCGAGAGGTCAACGCGGCATTCGTCGATCCGGCCTATATCGTCAGCGTGCGCAAGAAACTGCGCCTGGACCAGCGCGAGGCAGGAGAGATATTTGGCGGTGGCGTCAACAGCTTCTCCCGCTACGAAACCGGCAAGACCAAACCTCCGCTGGCCCTCATCAAACTTCTGAAGCTGCTCGACCATCACCCGGAGCTCCTCGCGGAAGTCCGGGCGGCTTGAGCTCCCGCTCAGAGCGGAAAGTTGTAATCGATCGACAGCGGCGCGTGGTCGCTGAATTTCTCGTCCTTGTAGATCGAGCACAGCTGCGCGGTGTCTGCGATCTTCGGCGTGGCCAGGTGGTAATCGATCCGCCACCCCACGTTCTTGGCATAGGCCTGGCCGCGGTTGCTCCACCAGGTGTACTGTTCGGGGCGCGGGTCCAGCTTGCGGAACACGTCGACATAGCCGTGCACGTCGAACAGCTCGCCGATCCAGGCGCGTTCCTCGGGCAGGAAGCCGGAGTTCTTCAGGTTGCCCTTCCAGTTCTTGATGTCGATTTCCTTGTGCGCGATGTTGACGTCGCCGCACAGCACGATCTCGCGCCCGCTGGCCTTCAGCTGCAGCAGGTGCGGCAGGAACGCTTCCATGAAGCGGAACTTGGCCAGCTGGCGTTCCTCGCCGCTAGAGCCGGAAGGCACGTACACCGAAATCACCGCCAGGTGCGGATACTGCACTTCGACATAGCGGCCCTCGCTGTCGAATTCGGCATTGCCGAAGCCGGTGACGACCCGCTCGGGCTTGTGACGCGTGTAGAGCCCGACGCCGCTGTAGCCCTTCTTTTCGGCGTAATGGAAAAAGCCGTGGTAGCCGTGTGGCGCCAGGAACGCTTCCGTCATGTCGGCGGCCTGCGCCTTCAGTTCCTGCACGCAGACCATGTCTGCGTCCTGCTTGCCCATCCAGTCGAAAAAACCCTTCTTCGACGCGGAGCGGATGCCGTTGAGGTTGGCGCTGATAATCCGTAACATTCGGGGAAATTTTGAATTCAGAGAGAAATGATGACGCAGCAGAATCCGGCCGCCCTCAGTGCAGATAACGCGGGCAAAGACCTCAGCCAGACCTTTATCCGCTTTGCGCTCGACGCGGGCGTGCTGTCGTTCGGCGAGTTCGTGACCAAGGCCGGCCGCAAGTCGCCTTACTTCTTCAATGCTGGCCTGTTCAACCAGGGCGGCATGCTGGGCCAGGTGGCGCAATTCTATGCGAAAACCCTGCTGGCCTCGGGCGTGCAGTTCGACGTGCTGTTCGGGCCGGCGTACAAGGGCATCACCCTGGCCTCGGCGACCGCGGTGGCGCTGGCCGGCATGGGACGTGATGTCGGCTTCGCGTACAACCGCAAGGAAGCCAAGGACCACGGCGAAGGCGGCACGCTGGTCGGGGCGAAGCTGCAGGGCAAGGTGGTGATCGTCGACGACGTGATCTCCGCCGGCACCTCGGTGCGCGAATCGGTGAACCTGATCCGCGCGGCCGGTGCCGAGCCCGCCGCGGTGCTGATCGCGCTGGACCGCATGGAAAAGAGCGGCACCGCCGAGCAGGTCGGCACCCATTCGGCGGTGCAGGACGTGCAGCGCGAATTCGGCATCCCGGTGATCGCCATCGCCAGCCTCAAGGACCTGCTGGCCTATCTCGACGCCTCGCAGGATCCGGCGCTGAGCGCCTCGCGCGAGGCCGTGGCGGCCTATCGTCAGCGCTACGGCGTCTGAAACCGTTGAAGTGGCCGGGCGCTGTCAGCCAGCGCCCGGGGCGTGGCCGGTAGGCACACGGCTGACTTTCAGACCGGGAGGGAACGCGGCGTGGCGGCAAAGGAGCGGCAGGAAGGGGCAGTGCGGCAGGCGGCAGCGCCGTCCCCAACGGCGGAGTCCGCCGGCAACGGCGAGTCGCTGGCCGAGCGCGGCGCCCAGGTGCGCCCGCGCAAGCCGGTACGCAAGGCCGCCAAGGCCCCCGACCGGCCCGCGCACGAGGCCTATGCCGTGCGCGCCCTGGTGCTGCAGGGCGGCGGCGCGCTGGGCGCCTACCAGGCCGGCGTGTACCAGGGCCTGGCCGATGGCGGCATCTGTCCCAACTGGGTCGCCGGCATTTCGATCGGGGCGCTGAACGCCGCCATCATCGCCGGCAATCCGCCGCAGCGCAGGGTGGAGCAGTTGCGGGCGTTCTGGGAGCACATCTGCGCGCAGCCGTGGCTGCCGAGCCTGTCCTACACCTGGTTTGCCGATGAAGCGGCAAGCTGGCCCGAGCCGATGCGGATCTGGTTCGACGGCCTGCACGCGGCGCGCGCCATGCTGGAGGGTCAGCGCGGCTTCTTCCAGCCGCGCAGCTGGCCGGCGCTGATGTCGCGCTACTCGGACCCGACCCATGCCAGCTTCTACGACACCAAGCCGCTGAAGGCCACGCTGGAGCGCTTTGCCGACTTCGACCTGATCAACCATCGTCCCGACCTGATGCGGGTCTCGGTGGGCGCGGTCAATGTGCGCACCGGCAACTTCGCCTACTTCGACAATACCCGCGACAAGCTCTGCGCCGAGCATTTCATGGCCTCGGGCGCGTTGCCGCCCGGGTTTCCGGCGGTGGAAATCGATGGCGAGTATTACTGGGACGGCGGGCTGGTCTCGAACACGCCGCTGGCCGAGGTGCTGACCGCGCAGCCGCGGCGCGACGCGCTGATCTTCCAGGTCGACCTGTGGAGCGCGCGCGGCAAGCTGCCGCACGACCTGATCGACGTCGCCGAGCGCCAGAAGGACATCCAGTATTCCAGCCGCACCCGGGCCATCACCGACTATATGCGCGAGCAGCAGAACCTGCGCCGCATGCTCAACGAGGTGATGGCGCTGGTGCCCCAGTCAAAGCGCGACAACGCCTGGTACCGCCGCGCGGCCGAGCAGTCGTGCGATGCGCGCCGCAACGTGATCCAGCTGATCTACCGCGACAAGTCGTTCGAGAACCTGGCCAAGGACTATCAGTTCGGCCCGCTGACCATGCACGAGCACTGGACCAGCGGGCTCGAGGATATCCGCCAGACGCTGCGCCATCCGCAATGGCTGGCCATGCCCAGCCGCGAGCAGCCCTTCGTCACGCACGACGTGCATCGCGGCAACGGGGGCTGAGCACGGCGGCGCGCGGGCTCAGTCGACCTTGACCGTGGCCAGTTCCGGACGCGCCGGCGGATAGGCCGGCTTCAGGTCCGCGAACACCTGGGTCATGATCTCCGCCACCATCAGGTTGCGGTGCGTCTTGGAATCGGCCGGGACCACGTACCAGGGGCACTCGGGTGTGCTGGTGGCCATGATGGCGGCCTCGTAGGCGTCCATGTAGGCCTTCCAGTGCTTGCGCTCGGCAAGATCCTGGGTATCGAATTTCCAGTGCTTCTCGGGGTCCGCCAGGCGCGCCTCGAGCCGCGACTTCTGCTCGTCGCGCGAAATATGCAGGAAGCACTTGATGATGGTAGTGCCGGTCTCGGTCAGCATCGACTCGAATTCGCGGATCTGGCGCAAGCGCCGTTGGCACTCGGCGGCGTCGATCCAGTCGTGCACGCGCGTGATCAGCACGTCTTCGTAGTGGCTGCGGTTGAAGACGACGATCTCGCCCGACTTCGGCACCTGCAGGTGGATGCGCCAGAGGAAATCGCGCGCCAGCTCCTCGGGCGACGGCGCCTTGAAACCCACCACGCGGATGCCCAGCGGATCGAAGCTGCGGAACACGCTGCGCACGGTGCCGTCCTTGCCGCTGGTGTCCATGCCCTGCAGCACCACCAGCAGCTTGCGGCGGTGCTCGGCATAGAAGATGTCCTGCTGCGCGTCGAGCGCGTTGCTCAGCTCGATGATGCGGGCCAGGTCTTCCTCTTTCTTGCCGCATGACAGCGGCTTGCTGCCCGGGTCGAAGTCGGCAAGGCGGAATTGCTTGCCCGAGGTGATGCGGAAATCGTCCAGCGGCATGGGCGCTCCATTCGCGATGATCTGCGGGATCAGGGAATCGGGCGCCCCGTGACTGCGCTGCAAGGCGGGATGGGGACAAGGGGCGCGCAGCCCCTATGGTCAGGCCGGCAGGGCCGCCAGGTCAATGCTGCCTTCGAACACCGTGGTGGCCGGGCCGGTCATGCGCACCGGTGCGGCGCCGCCGTCCCAGGCAATGGTCAACTCGCCGCCATGGGTGTGGACCCGCACCGGCGAGTCCAGCAGGCCGCGCCGGATGCCGGCCACCACCGCCGCGCAGGCGCCGGTGCCGCACGCCAGGGTCTCGCCGGCGCCGCGCTCGTAGACGCGCAGGCGGATGGCGTGGCGGTCCTCGACCTGCATGAAGCCGGCATTGACGCGGTTGGGGAAGGCCGGATGGTGTTCGATCACCGGGCCGTCCTGCAGCACCGGGAAGTTCTCGACGTCGTCCACCACCTGCACCGCATGCGGGTTGCCCATCGACACCGCCGAGATCCATTCGGTGCGGCCGTTGACCTCGAGGCCGTACAGCGTGTCGGCGCCTTCGGCATGCGTGGGCAGGCCCTGCGCGCGGAACGGCACGCGCGCCGGTTCCAACTCGGGCGCGCCCATGTCCACCGTGACCTGGCCATCGTCCTGCAGCGTCAGCGTGATCACGCCGTTCATCACCTCGACGCGCACCGAACGCTTGTCGGTCATGCCCTGTTCGGTGACGAAGCGCACGAAGCAGCGCGCGCCATTGCCGCAGTGCTCGACCTCGCTGCCATCGGCATTGACAATGCGGTAGCGGAAATCGACGTCCGGGCGCGTCGGCTTCTCGACGATCAGGATCTGGTCCGCGCCCACGCCGAAATGCCGGCTGGCGAGCGCGCGCCATTGCGCCGGGGTCAGGTCGATGTGCTGGTGGATGCCGTCGAGCACGACAAAGTCGTTGCCCGCGCCATGCATCTTGGTGAACTTGAGTTTCATGGTGGGGATTGTAGCGGCGCGGCGCCGGACCTGCCGGGCGCTCAGTAGATCTCGGGCTCGCCCGGCAGGCGGTGCTTGAAGCGCTTGTGCACCCAATAATACTCAGGCACGCGCGGACGGATGCAGTCCTCGAAGAAGGCGTTCATGCGGCGCGTGTCGTCGGTCACACTGGCGCCCGGGTAGTCCTCCCACGCCGGCAGCACGCGCAGCACGTAACCCTGGTAGTCGGGCAGCATCTCGGTGTAGATGGGCACCACCCTGGCGCCGGTCAGGCGCGCCAGGCGCGAGACCGAGGTCAGCGTCAGCGCCTGCACGCCGAAGAACGGCACGAATTCCGAATCGCGCTCGCCGAAGTCCATGTCGGCGATCAGCTGCAGCGCTTCGCCCTTCTTCAGGCAGCGCAGGATGTCGCGCGCGCTGTCGTTGCGCGAGATCATGTTGGCGCCGAAGCGCCCGCGCGCCTGCTTGAGAAAGCCGTCGAACAGCGCGTTCTTCTGCTTCGTATAGAGCGATGCGCCGGAGCGGCCGACATGCTCGCGCAAGTGGATGGTGAGCCGGATCGCACCGGCTTCCACGCCCGACAGGTGCAGCGTGACCAGGATATGCGGCGTGCCGTCGAGCTCGGCCAGCCCGGCGTGGTCGTCGATCTGCACCCAGCGGCGCATCTGCGCCTCGCTGCCGGTCCAGAAGATGCCGCGCTCGGCAAAGCTGCGGAACAGGAGGCGAAAGCTCTGGCGCGACAGCGCGTCGATCTCGGCCTCGGTGCGGTCAGGGAAGCACAGGCGCAGGTTGGCCTGCACCACCTTGCGCCGCTCGCTGGGGACCCGGTACAGCAGGCTGCCCAGCGCCTCGCCGAAGCGCGCGACGAAGGGATAGGGCAGTTTGCCCAGCACGGTCAGCAGGCCGATGCCGAGCCACGTGAACACACGGCTCATGGGGTCGATCGATCGGTGGCCGGCCCGGTATCGCTGTCCATGGTGCCCGGCATGTCAGGGGTGCCCGCGCCGGCGGGTTGCTTGTAGCGGTTGTAGCCCCACAGGTATTGCGTCGGGCACAGGCGCACCAGTTCTTCGATGGTGCGGTTGATGACCGCGGCGGCGGCGGCCGGATCGCCCGGCAGCATGCCGCCGTCTTCGATCACGCGCAGATGGCCGCGATAGCCGGCGCCGCGCGGCAGCCGCTCGGCAAAGACCGCCACCACCGGCGCGCCGGTCAGTTGCTGCAGCCGGTGCACCAGCGCCATGGTGTAGGCGGGCTTGCCGAAGAACGGTGCCCAGTTGCCTTCGCCGCCGCTGGGCACCTGGTCGGGCAGGATGCCGACCGCCTGGCCGCGCTTGAGCGCCTTCACCAGCATGCGCACGCCGCGCGGCGTCGCCGGCGCCATATGCATGTTGGGCCGAGTGCGCATCTTTTCGATCCAGTCGCGCAGCCACGGCTGGTGCGGCGGCTTGAACAGCGCGGTCACCGGGCGGTGCAGCGCGTGGGATTGCGGCAGCACCTCGAAGCAGCCCAGGTGCGGGGTCAGGATGATGATGCCCTTGCCGCGCGCCTGCAGGGCGCCCAGCTCGGGCCACAGGTGGTCGTCAAAGCCGTAAAGCTTCGCGCCGATCTTGCTGCGGCTCCAGAAGTAGGGCATCTCGATGATCATGCGCCCGGCCGAGCGGGCGGCTTCGTCGATCATCGCCTCGGTGGCATCAGGGAATGCAAGCCGGAAATTCTCCCGCAGGCGCTGGCCATAGCGGCCTGGCAGCCGTGCCATCAGCAGGCCCAGCGCGCCGCCCGCGGCCTGCAGCAGCCGCAGCGGAAAACGGGAGATCAGCCAGAATAAAAAAGTCATCAGGCGTGGAAAAACGGGGTCTGGGCAGGTCCGCCGCCGGGTCTGTGCCGGGATCAGACGGGCAGGCAGGCGTTGGTCCGGCATGGCGGCAAGGTGTCGTACCGCACCCCCGTGGCGCTGCAACGGCGCCTGCAGGCGCGTATAATAGCGTGTATCGCCGAGTTAACTGACAACTTGCGGGGCGATGCGGCTCTAACCGGGCTGCCTGAAATACCGCTAAAGCGTCGCCGCCATGAACCGAACAGGCTGGCACGCAATAGCCAACCTGGAGAATAAGTTCGTGGCAAACGACTTCCTTTTTACTTCGGAATCCGTCTCCGAAGGCCATCCCGACAAGGTCGCCGACCAGATTTCCGACGCCGTCCTCGACGCCATCCTGGCGCAGGACAAGTATGCGCGTGTGGCAGCTGAGACGCTTTGCAACACCGGTCTGGTGGTGCTGGCCGGGGAAATCACCACGACCGCCAACGTCGACTATATCCAGATCGCGCGCGACACCATCAAGCGCATCGGGTACGACAACACCGATTACGGCATCGACTACAAGGGCTGCGCCGTGCTGGTGGCCTATGACAAGCAGTCGCCCGACATCGCCCAGGGCGTGGACCGCGCCTCGGACGACTACCTGAACCAGGGCGCCGGCGACCAGGGCCTGATGTTCGGCTATGCCTGCGACGAGACCCCGGAACTGATGCCGTTCCCGATCTACTACGCGCACCGCCTGGTCGAGCGCCAGTCGCAGCTGCGCCGCGACGGCCGCCTGTCGTGGCTGCGCCCGGACGCTAAGTCGCAGGTCACGGTGCGCTATGTCGACGGCAAGCCGCACAGCGTGGACACCGTGGTGCTGTCGACCCAGCATGCCCCGGACATCACCCAGGCGCAAATCCGCGAGGCCGTGATCGAGGAGATCATCAAGCCGGTGCTGCCGGCGGAGATGCTCAAGGAAACCAAGTACCTGGTGAACCCGACCGGGCGCTTCGTGATCGGCGGGCCGCAGGGCGACTGCGGCCTGACCGGGCGCAAGATCATCGTCGACACCTACGGCGGCGCCTCGCCGCACGGCGGCGGCGCGTTCTCGGGCAAGGACCCGTCCAAGGTCGACCGCTCGGCTGCCTACGCGGCGCGCTATGTGGCCAAGAACGTGGTGGCCTCGGGCCTGGCACGGCAGTGCCAGGTGCAGGTCAGCTACGCCATCGGCGTGGCGCGGCCGATCAACGTGACGGTCTATACCGAAGGCACCGGCAAGATTCCGGACGCCAAGATCGCGGAGCTGGTGCAGGAGCATTTCGACCTGCGGCCGAAGGGCATCGTGCAGATGCTGGATCTGCTGCGGCCGATTTATGAGAAGACGGCTGCCTACGGGCACTTCGGTCGCGAAGAGCCGGAGTTCTCCTGGGAGGCTACGGACAAGGCAGCTGCGCTGCGTGCGGCGGCTGGGTTGTAAGAGGTACTTCGGGAGTTTGGACTTCGGTATGCCCCGCCGGCTTGTAAGGGTTGGTGGGGTTTTTTGATTTTTGGTTGCTGGGTGCTGGGTGCTGGGTGCTGGGTGCTTGTCGGTGGTCGGTGGTCGGTGTTGGTGACATGCTGTCGGCGTTTGAACCGCTGGGTTCCTCCCTGCCGGGCGGGTCACTTTTTGGCCGAGCGCCAAAAAGTAACCAAAAAGCGCGTCGCCTGTGCGGCTGGCAATCAATTTGACGGTGTTGGCGGTTCGGGCGGTGGTGCTTTCCGTTTGGGCGTGGGTGCCCGTTCGGCCCTGCTACGCTATGTGAGTCAGGGGCGGTGCCTGCGATGACCCACTATTGAACAATCCCAATGAAGGTGTAGGCAGCCTGCTGCCGGCCGTATCGCGGGGACGGCTGCTGCGCAGGCTCGATGGCGCTGGCGGGCATTCGGCGTTTGCGCGAACGCAACCGAAGACCCTGTGCGCTGTTGCCAGCCCCTCACGGGCCGGCGGCGCCAAGCGAGCGCAGCGACGCGTTCGGTGCCGGGGCCCACGCCCCGCGATACTGACGGCGCAGCAGCCGCAGGCGTTCCTGCGACAACGCCAGCAGCAGGCGGCCACTCCGCGCTCTGGGCTCGTTCAACCATCCTTCCAACGCCCCTGCCACGGTCGCGCACCCCCGCGGCAGGCAGTCCCGCTATGTGAGGAAGCCCCGCCCCGTACGAAACCCCCCAGGCACACTACGATAAACATGCCGCCCGCAGGGCCGTAAACGCGCTTTTTGGTTACTTTTTGGCGCTCGGCCAAAAAGTGACCCGCCCAGCAGGGCGGAACCCAGCGGTTCAAATGCCGACAGCATGTCACCAACAGCGACCAACCCCAGTGAAGGATTGCGCCCCATCCTCCACCCTCCCCACAATAGTAAAATCCCCCAACCACCAAAATTCCTTGCCCGGGGACCCCGTCCCCAGAGGACTCCCATGCCCGCTGCACCAGCCGTTGCCACTGCCACCACGCCGACCCGCTCCGCAGCCGCCGGCAGCCTCGACCTGATCCGCCCGCAGCCCTATGCCGACTGGGCCCCGCAGGTCACCCCGGAGGAACGCGCCATCCTGCGCCGCGAGCTTGAGCAAGGCGCCGTGCTTTACTTCCCCAACCTGAAATTCGAGTTCCAGCCGGGCGAAGAGCGCTTCCTCGACAGCCGTTATTCCGACGGCAAGTCCAAGAACATCAACCTGCGCGCCGACGACACCGCGGTGCGCGGCGCGCAGGGCACCGAGCAGGACCTGTCCGACCTCTACACGCTGATCCGCCGCTACGCCGACAGCAGCGAGTCGCTGATCCGCACGCTGTTCCCGGAATACATTCCCCACATGACCCGCGCCGGCACCTCGCTGCGGCCCAGCGAGATTGCAGGGCGCCCGGTCAGCTGGCGCAAGGACGACACCCGCCTGCACGTCGATTCGTTCCCGTCCAACCCGATGCTGGGCAAGCGCCTGTTGCGCGTGTTCCACAATATCGACCCGGCCGCGCCGCGCGTGTGGCGCGTGGGCGAGCCGTTCGGCGACTTTGCGCAGAAGTTCGTGCCCAAGACCCACGGCATGTGGCCGGGGCAGGCGGCGCTGATGAAGCTGCTGCATATCACCAAGCGCAAGCGCTCGGAATACGACCACCGCATGCTGCAGCTGCATGACCTGGCCAAGGCCGACCTGGACTACCAGGCCAACGTGCCGCAGCAGGAATTCCACTTCCCGCCGGGTGCGACCTGGATCGTCTTCAGCGACCAGTTGCTGCACGCCGCGATGCGCGGGCGCGCGATGATGGAGCAGACCATCTACCTGGCGCCGCAGGCGATTTCGGATCACACCCATTCGCCCGAGGCAGTGTTGTCGCGCATGCTCGGGCGGCCGATGCTGGTGTCGTGAGCGCGGCCCGCGCGTGAGCGGTCTTGACGCGGCCTTGACGCGGTCTTGGCGCAGCCTTATCGCAGCAGCAGCCGCAGCATCGTTTCGAAGGTCTTGCCGTAAGGCGGCTTGAGCAGGCCGGCGCCGTTCAGGCTGGCCTGGTGGAACACCGGCTTCACCTTCGAAAACGTATCGAAGCCCGCCTGCCCGTGGTACGCGCCCATGCCGCTGGCGCCGACGCCGCCGAACGGCAGGCCGTCCTGGGCGATATGGAACAGGGTGTCGTTGACGGTAACGCCGCCGGCGACGGTCTGCTTGATCACATGGTTGATGGCGCCGCGGTCGCGCTCGAAAACGTACAGCGCCAGCGGGCGCGGGCGCGCGTTGATGTAGTCCACGGCATCGTCGAGCGTGCGGTAGCTCACCACCGGCAGCACCGGCCCGAAGATTTCCTCGCGCATCGCGGTCACGCCTGCGGGCACGTCCAGCAGCAGCACCGGCGGCAGGCGCCGCGCCTGCGCGTCGGGCTGCGCCTGCGACAGCGGCACCACGGTCGCGCCTTGCGCGGCGGCCTCGTCGACCAGCGCTGCCAGCCGCGCGAAATGCCGCGGGCTGATGATGCTGGTGTAGTCGGGGTTGCGCGCCAGGTCGGGATAGAGCCGGCCGACGCAGCGGCGCGCCGCCTCCGCCAGCTGATCCCGCAGGTCCGCCGGCACCAGCACGTAATCCGGCGCGATGCAGGTCTGGCCCGCGTTCATCAGCTTGCCCACCAGGATGCGCTCCACCGCGCGCTCCAGGTCGGCCCCGGCGCCGACGATGGCCGGCGACTTGCCGCCCAGCTCCAGCGTCACCGGGGTCAGGTTGGTGGCCGCCGCGCACATCACATGGTGGCCCACCACGGTCGAGCCGGTGAACAGCAGGTGGTCGAACGGCAACGCGGTGAAGGCGCTGGCCACTTCGGCATCGCCGTTGACCACCATGATCTCGTCCGGCGCAAAGTGCTGCGTCACCAGTTGCGCAAACAGCGCGGCGAAGCGCGGCGTGTATTCCGACAGCTTCACCATGGCGCGGTTGCCTGCCGCCAGCGCGCCGGCGAGCGGCCCGATGGTCAGGTACAGCGGGTAGTTCCAGGGCACCACGATGCCCACCACGCCGAGCGGCTGCGGCACCAGCCGCGAGCGTCCCGGGCGGAACCAGAACCCGGTCGGCGCGCGCCGCACGCGCATCCAGCGCTTGCCGTGGCGCAGGGCATCGTCGATGCCCGCGACGCTTGGGAACACCTCCAGCAGCGCGGTTTCCTGGCGCGGGCGGTTGGTGAAATCGGCATGGATCGCCGCGGCAATGCCGGCCCGGTTTTCGGTCACCAGGCGCCGCAGGCGCTGCAGGCGATCGGCGCGCACGCTCCAGGCGGGCAGCTGGTCACGCCGCGAGGCGGCATGCATGGCACCGAAGACGGACGACAGGTCGGGAACTTCTCGCATGGCTGCGCTCCTGGATTTGCGCGCACATTGGCGCACCATCGCGCACGATAAGGCAGGGCGCCAGCCAGCACAATCGAAGCGTCCTACCAGAAGGCCGATTCAAACGCCCGTCCGGCATGCCCGCGCATTTGGGTGCCGCCGCCCTTTTCCAGCGGCTGAGCCAGCGCCTACACTGAATCTCACGGCTTGCCATCCGCTGGACGGACAGGGCGCGCGCGCCGGCGCAGCCCGGCTCACGCATGCGCGCCGCCTGCGGAATCGCGGGGAGACAGATGGAAACCACCTATGACTACGTCATCGTCGGCGCGGGCTCGGCGGGCTGTGCGCTGGCGGGGCGCCTGGCCGACAGCGGCGACGACACCATTGCGCTGGTCGAGGCCGGGCACCACGACCACCATGTGCTGGTGCGCACACCCGCCGCGCTGGCCGCGATGCTGCCGCGCGCGGGCGCGCGCAACTATGGCTTCCACACCGTGCCGCAGCCGGGCCTGAACGGCCGCCGTGGCTACCAGCCGCGCGGGCGCGGGCTGGGCGGCTGCTCGTCGATCAACGCCATGATCTACACGCGCGGCCGGCCCGCCGACTACGATGCCTGGGCCGACGCCGGCTGCGATGGCTGGTCCTGGGACGACGTGCTGCCGTACTTCCGCCGCGCCGAATGCAACGAGCGCCTGGCGGGCAGCGACGATGATCCGCTGCACGGCGGCAACGGCCCGCTGCATGTCAGCGACCTGCGCACGCCCAACCCCTTCGCCGAGCGCTTCATCGAGGCCGCGCAGCAGGCCGGCTACCCGCGCAACGACGATTTCAACGGCGAAGAGCAGGAGGGCATCGGCTGGTACCAGGTCACGCAGCATGCGGGCGAGCGCTGGAATGCCGCGCGCGCCTACCTGCACGGCGGCAACGCGCGCGACCGCGCCTGCAATGGCGGCCGGTCCCGGCTGCGCGTGCTGACCGACACCCAGGCCCTGCGCATCGTCTTCGAAGGCCGCCACGCCGCCGGGGTGCTGGTGCAGCGTGATGGCCGCCAGCAGCTGCTGCGCGCGCGTCGCGACGTGATCGTGTGCGCGGGCACGTTCGGCTCGCCGCAGCTGCTGATGGTCTCGGGCGTCGGACCCGCCGCGCACCTGCGCGAGCACGCCATCGACGTGGTCCATGACCTGCCCGGCGTGGGCGCCAACCTGCAGGACCATCTCGACGTGGTGCTGCACAAGCGCACCGCCGTGCCCGAGCTGTTCGGCGTGTCGTTCGGCGGCCTGGCGCGGCTGCTGGCCGAAATGCTGCGCTACCGGCGCGAGCGCGCCGGCATGATGTCGAGCAACTTCGCCGAGGCCGGCGGCTTCGTGCGCAGCCACCCGGCACTGCCCGAGCCCGACCTGCAGCTGCATTTCGTGGTCGGCCTGGCGGACGACCATATGCGCAAGCTGAATCTCGGTCATGGCTATTCCTGCCATGTCTGCCTGCTGCGTCCGCGCAGCCGCGGGGTGGTCCGCCTGGCCGCGGCCGATATCCGGCGCGCGCCGCTGATCGATCCGAAATACCTCAGCGACGCGCGCGACCTCGACGACATGGTGGCCGGCGTGCGCATCGTGCGCAGCATCCTGGCGCAGCCGCAGCTGGCCTGCTTCGGCGGGCGCGAACTCTATACGGCCGGCCTGCGCGCCGATGGCAGCGACGATGCCGCCGTGCGCGAGCTGATCCGCGCGCGCGCCGACACCATCTACCATCCGGTCGGCACCTGCCGCATGGGCATGGATGCGATGGCGGTGGTGGATCCCCAGCTGCGCGTGCGCGGCGTGGAAGGCTTGCGCGTGGTCGATGCCTCGGTGATGCCCACGCTGATCGGCGGCAACACCAATGCGCCCGCGATCATGATCGGCGAGCGCGCGCACGACCTGATCCGCTACGCGCCGCGGGTGATGCTGCGGGTGCTGGAGTCGATGGAGGCCTAGCCCTCGAAGCCGCGCGACGCCACCCGGCCGAGCGCGTCGGCATCGGCGTCCAGCGTGCCGAACACGCGCCCGTGCTGGCGCCCGAGCCGGCTGGCGACGAACAGCTCGGCGTGCGCGGGATCGGCATGCGCCAGCATCAGCGCCGCCTGCGCGGTCAGCACCAGGCCCTGCGCAAAGCGGCGCGCGCTGGCTTCGAGCTGGTCGGCGTTCTCGCGCAGCATGGCCTGCAGCGAGGCCAGTTCGGCGCGCACCGCCGGGTGGCCGCCGGCGCGGCGCGACAGGTCCTGCAGCAGGCGCGCGCCATCGTCCGGATTGCGCTGGAGCGCGCGCAGCACGTCCAGGCACATGATGTTGCCCGAGCCTTCCCAGATCGAATTGACCGGCGCCTCGCGGTACAACCGCGCCATCGGGCCCTCTTCGACATAACCATTGCCGCCCCAGACTTCCATCGCTTCGCCGGTGGCTTCGAGCGTGCGCTTGCACACCCAGAACTTGGCCGCGGGCGTGACCACGCGCTTCCATGCGGCGGCGAGCGGGTCGGGGTTGTCGCCCTCGGCCTGCGCGAAGGCGTGGCCCAGTTCCATCATCAGCAGCGTGGCGGCTTCGGATTCCAGCGCCAGGTCCGCCAGCACGTTGCGCATCAGCGGCTGGTCGCACAGCAGGCGGCCGAAGGCGCTGCGGTGGCGCGCGTGATGCAGCGCCTGCACGTAGGCCGCGCGCAGGATCGCCGCGCTGCCGATCACGCAGTCCAGCCGCGTGCTGGTGGCCATCTCGATGATGGTCGGGATGCCGCGGCCTTCCTCGCCGACCAGGATGCCGGTGGCGTCGCGGAACTCGACTTCGCTGCTGGCATTGGAGCGGTTGCCGAGCTTGTCCTTGAGCCGCTGGATCTGCACCGCGTTGCGGCTGCCATCATCGCGAAAGCGCGGCACGAAGAAGCACGACAGCGGACCGTCTTCGGCGCCCATGCGCGCCACCACCAGGTGCGCATCGCACATCGGCGCGGAGAAGAACCACTTGTGGCCGGTCAGCGCGTATTCCGCGCCGCGGCCTTCGCCGCGCACCGGGCGCGCCACGGTGGTGTTGGCGCGCACGTCGGAACCGCCTTGCTTCTCGGTCATGCCCATGCCGATCATGATCGCGGTCTTGTCGCGCCATGGCAGGTCGCGCGCATCATGCTCGGTCGCATAGAGGCGCGGCTCCAGCTCGGCGAACAGCGCGGCTTCCTTGCGCAGCACGGGGATGCTGGCAAAGGTCATGGTGGGCGGACACAGCGATCCCGATTCCACCTGAGCCTGCAGGAAGTAGCCCGCGGTGCGCGCCGCCCAGGCGCCCGCACGCGGCTGCGCGAAGGGCAGGGCCTGCAGCTGCTGGCTGCGCAGCAGACCCAGCAAGGCGTGCCAGCCGGGGTGGAACTCGACCGTATCGATGCGCTCGCCGGTGCGGCTGTGGGTATGCAGCTCGGGGGTATGGCGATTCGCGTCGGACGCCCATTGCTGCACTTCCGACTCGCCCAGCCGCGCGCCGAACTGCGCCAGCGCCGCGGCATGCCAGCCGCCGCCGAGCCGTTCCAGCGCGGCGCGGACAATGGGATCGCTGCCGAAGAGGTTGTAGTGCGCAAGGTCGGGCACCTGGTTGAAGACGCGGTGCGTGGCGGCGTCGGTCATGATGGGTGTCTCCTGGATCGGTTCGATGCTTGCCGTTTGCTTGCATGGTAGGGCACGGGACAGGTGTTTGAGTGCGTGTTGATGCGCTTTATGCTGATTTTTGCGCTGCACCATGCACGATTCGATACCTGAGCGCAAAGCTGTGGCACCACCAGCCGCGCGGAACTGGCACTGGCGCCCACCGGTGCTCTGTGCTTAAATTCACCCCGTTGGATGAAACAGGGGTGCCGTGCGGATGGGCCGCGCGGCTGAGAGAGTCCCTTCGAACCCGATCCGGGTAGTACCGGCGTGGGAAGTTTCAGCAAGACCAAGCCTCTTGTCCCTCCGGGACTCGCCCCTCCGGCCACAAGCCCAGGCGGCGCTCACAGGGCTCCTGGTTTCGTCCACCCCGCAAGAGAGAGAGGACGACACCCATGGCCCGTACTGCCCCCGCTGCATCCTTCGAATCGCTCGAAAGCGATCTCGACCAGAAATTCGCCTACCCGGCTTCGAGCAAGACCTACCTGACCGGCACCCGCCCGGACATCCGCGTGCCGCTGCGCACGATCCTGCAGACCTCCACGCGCACCGAGAAGGGCGAGATGCCCAACCCGCCGATCCCGGTGTATGACACTTCGGGCCCGTACAGCGATCCGGACGTGCATATCGATCTGAAGGCCGGCCTGCCGCCGGTGCGCGCCAAGTGGATCGAAGAGCGCGGCGACACCGAGGTGCTGCCCGGCCTGTCGTCGGAATACGGTCGCGACCGTGCCAACGACCCGGCCACCGCGCACCTGCGCTTTGCCCAGCTGACCAACCCGCGCCGCGCCAAGGCCGGTGCCAACGTGTCGCAGATGCACTATGCGCGCAAGGGCATCATCACGCCGGAAATGGAATACGTGGCCCTGCGCGAATCGCTGAACCTGCAGGCGCTGTACGACAAGCCCGAATACAGGGCGCTGCTGCGCCAGCACCCCGGCAATGCGCTGGGCGCCGGCCTGCCGCTGCGTCCGGAAGACATCACGCCCGAATTCGTGCGCCAGGAAATCGCCTCGGGCCGCGCGATCATTCCCGCCAACATCAACCACACCGAGCTGGAGCCGATGGCGATCGGGCGCAATTTCCGCGTCAAGATCAACGGCAACCTGGGCAACTCGGCGGTGACCTCGTCGCTTGCCGAGGAAGTGGAAAAGATGGTGTGGTCGATCCGCTGGGGCGCCGACACCATCATGGACCTGTCCACCGGCAAGCACATCCACGAAACCCGTGAATGGATCCTGCGCAACTCGCCGGTGCCCATCGGCACGGTGCCGATCTACCAGGCCCTGGACAAGACCGGCGGCATCGCCGAGGACCTGACCTGGGAGATGTTCCGCGACACGCTGATCGAGCAGGCGGAGCAGGGCGTCGACTACTTCACCATCCACGCCGGCGTGCTGCTGCGCTACGTGCCGCTGACGGCCGACCGCGTCACCGGCATCGTGTCGCGTGGCGGTTCGATCATGGCCAAGTGGTGCCTGGCGCATCACAAGGAAAACTTCCTGTACACGCACTTTGACGAGATCTGCGAGATCATGAAGGCCTATGACGTGTCGTTCAGCCTCGGCGACGGCCTGCGTCCGGGCTGCATCGCCGACTCCAACGACGATGCCCAGTTCGGCGAACTGCGCACGCTCGGCGAGCTGACCGCGAAGGCGTGGCAGCATGACGTGCAGGTGATGATCGAAGGCCCGGGCCACGTGCCGCTGCAGCGCATCCAGGCCAACATGGACGAAGAACTCAAGCATTGCTACGAGGCGCCGTTCTACACCCTGGGACCGCTGGTCACCGATATCGCCCCGGGCTACGACCACATCACCAGCGGCATCGGCGCGGCCAATATCGGCTGGATGGGCACGGCCATGCTGTGCTATGTCACGCCCAAGGAGCACCTGGGCCTGCCGGACAAGGAAGACGTGCGCGAGGGCATCATCACCTACAAGATCGCCGCCCACGCGGCTGACCTTGCCAAGGGCTGGCCGGGCGCGCAGCTGCGCGACAACGCGCTGTCCAAGGCGCGCTTCGAGTTCCGCTGGGAAGACCAGTTCAACCTGGGCCTCGACCCGGAACGCGCGCGCTCGTACCACGACGCCACGCTGCCGGCCGAGGGCGCCAAGATCGCCCACTTCTGCTCGATGTGCGGGCCGAAGTTCTGCTCGATGAAGATCACGCAGGAAGTGCGCGACTACGCGGCCTCGCTGCCCAGGGAAGCGCAGCAGGGCATGGAAGAAAAGTCGATCGAGTTCCTGAAGAAGGGCAGCAAGATCTACTCGTAAGGCAGTTGCAGAAATTCTGCCGAAGCCACGGCAGGACGGGCATGGCCTCGCAAGCCATGCCCGCGCAAGATCCGCCGCCGCGCAGCGCCCCGCGCGGCGGCACCGATAACAAGGAGGCCGGACGCGGCCGCATGGCGCGCCCGGCACAACACCCTCATGACAGCAGTGCAGTCGTTTGACGTCGCCATCCTCGGTGCCGGCCTTGCCGGCCGCCTGGCCGCCTGGTTGCTGGTACGCGGCGGCGCCCGCGTGGCGCTGGTGGAGCGGGCCGGGCCGGACGGCGCGGGTTCGGCCGCCTACGTGGCGGCGGCCATGCTGGCGCCGCTGGCCGAGTCGGCCATCGCCGAGCGCCGCATCGTCGACCTCGGCATCGCCAGTGTCGATCTGTGGCGCGCGTGGCTGGCCGAGCTGCCGGAGCCGGTTTTTTTCCAGGAAGACGGCACGCTGGTGGTCTGGCATGCGCGCGACCGCGCCGAGATGTCGCTGTTCACCAGCCGCGTGCGCGCGGTGGCGCCGCCGGAGCTGGTGGCGCAGCGGCTGCGCGCGCTCGACGGCAAGGGCGTGGGCGAGGTCGAGCCGGCGCTGGCGGGCCGCTTTCCGCAGGGACTGCTGCTGGCCGGCGAAGGCCAGCTCGACAACCGCGGCGCGCTGCGCGCGCTGCTGTCGTGCGCGGTCAGCGAAGGCGTGCATTGCGTGTGGGAGGCGGGCGAGGTCGATGCCGGCTCGCTGCCCCAGCTCGGCATCCACGCCAACGTGGTGCTGGACTGCCGCGGCCTGGGGGCACGCAGCGCCTGGCCGGCGCAGCCGGGTGGCAGCCAGCCGGGCCTGCGCGGGCTGCGCGGCGAAGTGGTGCGCGTGCATGCGCCCGACGTGAAGCTGCACCGCCCGGTGCGCCTGCTGCATCCGCGCTATCCGATCTATATCGCGCCCAAGCCCAACGACCTGTATGTGATCGGCGCGACCGAGCTGGAAAGCGAGGACGATTCGCCGATGAGCGTGCGTTCCGCGCTGGAGCTGCTGTCGGCGGCGCATTCGCTGCACCCGGCCTTCGGCGAGGCGCGCGTGCTGGAGCTGAACGTGCAGCGCCGTCCGACCCGCCCCGACCACCTGCCGGCGATCCGCGTCGACCAGCACGCGCGCGTGGTGCGCGTCAACGGTCTGTACCGCCATGGCTTCCTGATCGCCCCGGCGGTGACCGAGGCGGCGTGCGCGGTGGTGGGCGCGCTGCTCAACGGCGATCCCGCCGCGCATGCCGTGCCGGCCGCGCTGCGCTGGCCCGGTATGATCGAGGCGGTGACCGAAGCGCCGGCGCCCATCGTTGGCGCGCGCTCCGGCACGCTGCATTAATGCAAGACTGACATGGATATCCTGCTCAACGGCCGACCGCTTGCCCTTGCCGAACCCGCCACGCTGGCGGACGCGGTGAGCGCGGCGCAGATCGCGCCCCCCTTTGCCGCGGCGGTCAACGGCCAGTTCGTGCCGCGCGCCGCGCACGCCAACACCCCTCTTGCGGCCGGCGACCGCATCGACCTCGTGCAACCCGTGACGGGAGGCTGACCCATGACCTTCGAACCTTCCGCAACCCTGCGCGACCCGTTCGTGCTGTATGGCGAGTCGTTCGGCTCGCGCCTGCTGCTGGGCACCGCGCGCTATCCGTCGCCGGCCACGCTTGAAGCGGCCGTGCAGGCATCCGCGCCGGCCATGATCACGGTCGCGCTGCGCCGCCAGGGCGCGGTGGGCGACGGCGAGGGCGGCCAGGCGTTCTGGCAGATGCTCAAGGCGCTGAACGTGCCGGTGCTGCCCAACACCGCCGGCTGCTTTACCGCGCACGAGGTCATCACCACCGCGATGATGGCGCGCGAGGTGTTCGAGACGCCGTGGATCAAGCTCGAGCTGATCGGCGACGACTACACCCTGCAGCCCGACACGCTCAACCTGCCGGCGGTGGCCGAGACCCTGATCAAGGAAGGCTTCAAGGTGCTGCCGTATTGCACCGAAGACCTGGTGCTGTGCCGCCGCCTGCTCGACGTCGGCTGCCAGGCGCTGATGCCTTGGGCCGCGCCGATCGGCACCGGCCGCGGCGCGGTCAACCCGCATGCGATGCGCGTGCTGCGCGAGCGCCTGCCGGATACGCCGCTGATCGTCGATGCCGGCCTGGGCCTGCCGTCGCATGCGGCGCAGGTGCTGGAGTGGGGCTACGACGGCGTGCTGCTCAACACCGCGGTGGCGCAGGCCGCCTACCCGGTCGACATGGCACGCGCGTTCGCCCAGGCCGTGGCCGCGGGCCGCACCGCCTACCTGGCCGGGCCGATGCCCGAGCGCGAAGTGGCGCAGGCCAGCACGCCGGTG
This sequence comes from Cupriavidus taiwanensis, assembly GCF_900250115.1. Classification (NCBI taxonomy): domain Bacteria; kingdom Pseudomonadati; phylum Pseudomonadota; class Betaproteobacteria; order Burkholderiales; family Burkholderiaceae; genus Cupriavidus; species Cupriavidus taiwanensis. Next base: position 205,994 of record NZ_LT984803.1, read on the forward strand.
GTCGGCATGCCGTTCTGGCACGCAGACACGGAGCAACGCGCATGACCCGCCGCCCCGTCCATGCCCCCAGCGACGGTCCGTTGCGCGCGGCAGTGCTGGAACACTATGGCGAGACCTTCGGCATCGACGACAAGCCGTGGCAGGCCTGGCGCCTGGAAGACGCGCCCGCGCAGCCCGGCGCGCACGATGTGCTGCTGTCCGACGGCGAAGCCGCCGAGGAAGTCATCACACGCGTCGCGGCCAGCGGCGCCACGCTGATCGAGACCGACCGCGAAGGCGGCCAGTGGATCGACACGGTGCGCTCGCCGATGGGCACCTGGGTGTTCTCGGTTGCCGCGGACAGTGACCAGCCGCATTCGGCCGCGTTCGTCGCGGTGCTGCTGGCGAGCCTGTCGCTGCATTTCCCCGCGCATGACGCGTTGGCGCTGGCGCGCGCCTGGGCGCCGGGCTCGGCCGACTGGCCATCGGATTTCGCGCGTTTCCCGCACGTGCGCCATGCCGCGCTGGTGACGCCGGAGCAGGCCGTAGAGCCGTTTGCGCCGTGCCCCCCCCTGGGCCTGTATGTGGTGGTGCCGAGCGCCGGATGGATCGAGCGCCTGGCCCCGTTGAACGTGCCGACGGTGCAACTGCGCTTCAAGTCCGACGATCCCGCCGCGGTGCGCGCCGAGATCGCGCGCGCGGCCAGGGCCATGCAGGGCTCGTCGTCGCGCCTGTTCATCAACGACCACTGGCAGGCGGTGATCGACTACCACGCCGCCAACGGCGCGCAAAGCGGCATCTACGGCATCCACCTCGGCCAGGAAGACCTCGACGACGCCGACCTCGATGCGATCCGCGCGTCCGGCCTGCGGCTGGGCGTTTCCACGCACGGTTACGCCGAGATGCTGCGCGTCGCGGCGATCCGCCCGAGCTACCTGGCGCTGGGCGCGATCTTCCCGACCACGACCAAGGTGATGCCGACGCAGCCGCAAGGCATGGGCCGCTTCCGTGCGTACGCAAAGCTGATGCAGCCGGTGATCCCGTCGCTGGTCGGCATCGGCGGCGTCAATGCGACGAATATGCGCGAAGTGCTCGCCGTGGGTGTTGGCAGCGCCGCCGTGGTGCGCGCCGTCACCGAGGCCGACGACGTGCCGGCCGCGGTGGCCCGCCTGGTCAGCCTGTTCCCGGCCGGCTGAGCGCGCCGTGGCCGCCCCGCGCATTCGCCTGGCACAGGCGGATGACCTGCCGCGCCTGCCCGAGATCGAACTGGCGGCGGCGGCGCTGTTTCCGGAGGGCGACGTGCCTGCGCTGCTGCGCCTGGTCAGCACGCCGGACTCGGCGCTGGTCGCGGCGCAGCGCGAAGGGCGGCTGTGGGTGGCCGACCATGGCGGCGAAGTCGCCGGCTTCGCACTGGCCAGCCGCAATGGCGCATGCGGCTATCTCGATGAAATGGACGTGCATCCGGACCATGGCCGGCGCGGCATCGGGCGCGCGCTGGTCGGGACCGTGCAGGGCTGGGCCCGGGCGAGCGGACTGCAGACGCTGAACCTGACCACGTTCGCGCATTTGCCCTGGAATGCGCCGTTCTATGCCTCGATGGGGTTTCGGCTGCTGGACGGCAGGGAGCTTTGCCCGTTGCTGTCAGAGGCGCTGGCAGCACAGCGCGCCGCCGGATTGCGGCAGCGCGTGGCGATGCGGCAGGCTCTCTGCGCCAGTGGTTTTGTTCCCCTCTCCCTTTGAGAGAGGGGCGGGGGAGAGGGCAGCGCCTCGTTGTGCCATCGCACTTCGTCGATGCTCCGGCCCTCTCCCCAGCCCCTCTCCCGCTCGCGGGAGAGGGGAGCAATCCGCACCCGGTGATGTGCACCGCGTCGCCAAGATTTGTGCGACATTCGCCCAGCGCGGGAATCGAACCGGACCCCGCCGCTATGATGTCGGGCAGCATTCCCCGCCATCCACCCAGCATCGCGCACCATGTCGACCCAGCTCCCCGCAATCGTCCCCGCCGCGCCCGGCACGCCTGAAAAGCCCTATTTCGGCATCGACGTGCCGCTGATGCGTTATTTCGGCCTGCAGCCGGAGTTGATCGAAGAGGGCTACTGCCGCACGCGGCTGCCGGCGCACCCGCAACTGGTGAACAGCCGCGGCGACGTGCACGGCGGCACGCTGATGGCGACGCTGGACTTCACGCTGAGCGGCGCGGCGCGCTCGCACGCGCCCACGGAAACCGGCGTGATCACCATCGACATGTCGACCCACTTCCTGGCCGCCGCGCGCGGCGAGCTGACGCTGGAAGCGCGCTGCCTGCGCCGCGGCGCGCGCATCGCCTTCTGCGAAGGCGAGGTGAAGGACGCGGCCGGCACCGTGGTGTGCGTGGCGCGGGCCGCGTTCAAGCTGGTGCCGCTGTCCAGCGGCGGCAACTGATTCCCGCCTGAAAACCAGGCCGCTCAGTCCTGCAGCGGCCGGTACACCTGTTCGAATCTGGCGCGCTCGGTGATGCCATAGTCGCCGGGCGCGTATTGCATCAGCCAGTCGCCCGGCTTGCCGTGCAGCACGTCGCCACCGGCGCTGCGCTCGATGCTGAAGGCCTCGCGCATCTCGCGCGCCAGCACCGGGATCGGTTTGTTGCGATAGGCGCCGTCCTGTCCATGCGCCAGCGGCGGGATGGCTTCGTACTTGGGGTCGAAGCGGTCGCGCGACACGCACCAGCGGTCGCCGGTGGCGCTGGTGATCAGCGCATCGCCGGGCTGGTAGCGGTTGGGGCCTTCGCGGCTGACCAGCTCGCCAGCCTCGGTGGCGAACGTCACCTCGACGACTTCATGCTTGAGGTAGAAGGCCGCGTCGGGGTCGCTGCGCAGATCGATATCGGCAAGCCTCTGCATCTGCCGCTCAACCCAGCGCACGCGGCGCGAAAGCGTGGTTCAGCGGGCCATTACCGCTGCCCAGCCGCAATCCCGCGCCGGCCGCAATGGCCTGCGCCACATAATCCAGGGCCTTGCCCGCCGCATCTTCCAGCGCATCGCCACGCGCCAGTTGCGAGGCGATTGCCGCCGCCAGCGTGCAGCCGGTGCCGTGCAAATTGCGGGTTTCGACGCGCGGGTGCGTGAACACGCGCACGGTGCCGTCCTTGAGCATCAGCAGATCGTCCAGCCCGCCGGCGATGCCTGCCGCGCCATCGTCTTCGAGGTGGCCGCCCTTGAGCAGCACCGCCGGGCAGCCCATCGCGATCAGGTCGGCGGCGGCCTGCTCCATGTCGGCGCGGCGCGCGATCTTGCGGCCCAGCAGGTAGGAGGCTTCCGGCAGGTTGGGCGTGACCAGCAGCGCGCGCGGGAACAGCAGCCGCACCATGGCCTGCGTGGTGGCGTCGTCCGACAGCGTCGCGCCGGAGGTCGAGATCATCACCGGATCCACCACCAGCTTGCGGATGCCATGCCGGTCCGCCGCCGCGGCCACGGCCTCGACGATGGCGGCGGTGCCCAGCATGCCGGTCTTGGCCGCGTCCACGCCGATATCGCCGGCGACCGCGTCGATCTGCGCGGCCACCATGTCGGCCGGGATCGCATGCACGCCGGTCACGCCCAGCGTGTTCTGCGCGGTGATCGCGGTGATCGCGCTCATGCCGAAGCAGCCCAGCGCGGAAAAGGTCTTCAGGTCGGCCTGGATGCCGGCGCCGCCGCCGGAGTCGGAGCCGGCGATGGTCAGGGTGCGGGGTGGCGTTGGAATCATCTGTGCGGAAATCAAGGAGGGCCGGTGCGCAAGGCTTCCGGGCACGCTACAATACCGCCACTCCGAGGAGCGTTGCAACGGATGGCGGCTCGCGCAGCACATCGCGCGGCCGGCGGCACAGCCGCCCCTGCCATCCGCCAGGCTCGGACTGTCTTCAACGGCGCTCGCTGATCCGTGGTCCGCACGGAAGCGAGTCGACCTATCCGCGTGCTTCGCATGAGCCCGAGCGCCATGCACGGCCGCCAGATTCCCGTACTCGTCAACTGCGTGCCACTCTTCACCGGGAGTGAAACATGAACGCTGTGACCGACCTGAAGCACGACTACCTGGTCGCCGACATCAACCTGGCCGGCTGGGGCCGCAAGGAAATCGCCATTGCAGAGACCGAGATGCCCGGCCTGATGGCGATCCGCGATGAATTCGCCGCCGCGCAGCCGCTCAAGGGCGCGCGCATTGCCGGCTCGCTGCACATGACGATCCAGACCGCGGTGCTGATCGAGACGCTGCAGGCGCTGGGCGCCGACGTGCGCTGGGCCTCGTGCAACATCTTCTCGACCCAGGACCACGCCGCCGCCGCGATCGCCGCGGGCGGCACGCCGGTGTTCGCCTTCAAGGGCGAATCGCTGAAGGAATACTGGGACTTCACGCACCGCATCTTCGACTGGGCCGACGGTGGCACGCCCAACATGATTCTCGACGACGGCGGGGACGCCACGCTGCTGCTGCACCTCGGGGCGCGCGCCGAGAAGGACCAATCGGTGATCGCCAACCCGGGCAGCGAGGAAGAAACCTTCCTGTTCGCCGCGATCAAGGAAAAGCTGGCCAGTGACCCGTCGTGGTACAGCCGCAACCTGGCAGCCATCCGCGGCGTGACCGAGGAAACCACCACCGGGGTGCACCGCCTGTACCAGATGGCGCAGAAGGGCGAGCTGCGCTTCCCCGCGATCAACGTCAACGACTCGGTCACCAAGAGCAAGTTCGACAACCTGTACGGCTGCCGCGAATCGCTGGTCGACGGCATCAAGCGCGCCACCGACGTGATGATCGCCGGCAAGATCGCCGTGGTCGCCGGCTACGGCGACGTGGGCAAGGGCAGCGCGCAGGCGCTGCGCGCGCTGTCGGCGCAGGTGTGGGTCACCGAGATCGACCCGATCTGCGCGCTGCAGGCCGCGATGGAAGGCTACCGCGTGGTCACCATGGACTACGCCGCCGAGCATGGCGATATCTTCGTCACCTGCACCGGCAACTACCACGTCATCACCCATGAGCACATGGCGAAGATGAAGGACCAGGCCATCGTCTGCAATATCGGCCACTTCGACAACGAGATCGACATCGCCTCGATCGAGAAGTACGAGTGGGACGAGATCAAGCCGCAGGTCGACCACGTCAAGTTCCCCGACGGCAAGAAGCTGATCATCCTGGCCAAGGGCCGCCTGGTGAACCTGGGCTGCGCCACCGGCCATCCGTCGTACGTGATGAGCAGCTCGTTCGCCAACCAGACCATCGCCCAGATCGAGCTCTGGCAGGAACGCGACAGCGGCAAGTACCCGGTCGGCGTCTACACGCTGCCCAAGCATCTGGACGAGAAGGTCGCGCGCCTGCAGCTGCGCAAGCTCAACGCGCAGCTGACCGAGCTGACCGAGCAGCAGGCCGCGTACATCGGCGTGAAGAAGGAAGGGCCGTACAAGGCGGATCACTACCGCTATTGATGCGCGCAGCGAGGTAGCAACTCCCCTCTCCCGCGTGCGGGAGAGGGGCAGGGGGAGAGGGCAGGAGCCTCAACGAAGCCTGGCGCCTCGAATCGAGATGCGCCGGCCCTCTCGCCCGACCCCTCTCCCTTGAATGGGAGAGGGGAGCAACCACGCCATCGAAGCCAACCAAGGAACCGTCATGAGACTACTGGTCGTCTGGATCATCAACGCCGTCGCGCTGTTCGTCTTGCCCTACCTCATCCCGTCGATCCACATCAAGAGCTTCGGCTCGGCGATGCTGGCGGCACTGGTGCTGGGCCTGGTCAATACGCTGATCCGTCCGATCCTGGTGATCCTGACCCTGCCGGTGACGCTGCTGACGCTGGGGCTGTTTATCTTCGTCATCAACGCGCTGCTGTTCCTGTTCGTCGGCAACCTGCTGTCGGGCTTTACCGTCGGCGGCTTCTGGGCGGCCTTGCTGGGCTCGATCCTGTACAGCGTGATCTCGTGGCTGCTGGCCAGCCTGCTGCTGGGCAACCGCGACGACTGACCTTATTTCGCGCGCCGCGCCAACGCGGTGCGCCACCATCATGCAAGACCGCTACTTCAGCTTTGAATTCTTCCCGCCCAAGACGGCGGAGGGCACGGAGAAGCTGCGCAACACGCGTGCGCAGCTGGCACCGCTCAAGCCCAAGTACATCTCGGTGACGTTCGGCGCCGGCGGCACCACGCAGCAGGGCACGCTCGACGCCGTGCTGGAAATCCAGCGCGAAGGCATCGAGGCCGCGCCGCACCTGTCGTGCGTGGGCTCGTCGCGCGAGAGCATCCGCGCGATCCTGCAGCAGTACCGCGACGGCGGCATCCGCCATATCGTCGCGCTGCGCGGTGACATGCCGTCGGGCATGGGCGAGATCGGCGAGTTCCGCTACGCCAACGAACTGGTCGAGTTCATCCGCGCCGAGACCGGCGACTGGTTCAATATCGAAGTCGCCGCCTACCCCGAGTATCACCCGCAGGCGAAGTCGCCGCGCCATGACCTCGACAACTTCGTGCGCAAGGTCAGGGCCGGTGCCGACTCGGCGATCACGCAATACTTCTACAACGCCGACGCGTACTTCCGCTTTGTCGACGACGTGCGCGCGCTGGGCGTGGAGGTGCCGATCGTGCCGGGCATCATGCCGATCACCAACTACTCGCAGCTGATGCGCTTTTCCGAGATGTGCGGCGCCGAAGTGCCGCGCTGGGTGGCCAAGCGGCTGGAAAGCTTTGGCGACGACCGGGAATCGATCCGCGCCTTCGGGCTGGACGTGGTCACCGCGCTGTGCGAGCGCCTGCTGGCGGCTGGCGTGCCGGGCCTGCACTTCTACACGCTCAACGCGGCCGGCGCGACCAAGGCGATCTGGCAGCGGCTGAAGCTGTAAGCGCCATGGCCACGTGCCGCGCCGATCCCTTCATCGAACACCTGCTCGAGCTGATGGGGCCGCTGGCGGCGCGTATCGGCCCGGTCACCGCGAAACGCATGTTCGGGGGCCACGGGCTGTTCTATGACGGGCTGATGTTCGCGCTGGTGTCGGGCGGCACCTGCTACCTGAAGGCGGATGACGCCACGCGCGGCAAGTTCGACGCCGAGGGCAGCGCGCCTTTCCGCTACCACTCGGCCAGGCGCGAGGTCACCATGCGGCACTACCTCAGCCTGCCGCCCGCCGCGCTGGAATCGCCGGCGGCAATGACGCCGTGGGCCAGGCTCGCGGTCGAGGCGGCGCTGCGGCTCGGGAACGCTTGAGCCCAGTCCGACTGCCAGGGTTTTGCTCCCCTCTCCCGCGCGCTGTATGGACCGGGGACATAGGTAACAGGTGTGCCAGGACATGGGTAACACTTTTCCCGCTTAGTCAGCGGGAGGAAAACGTTGCCCTGGAGCCAAACCACCGTGAAGCAGCAAAGAGAAGAGTTCGTCCGCCTGGCACGCCAGGCGGACGCCAATATTGCGGAGCTTTGCCGCCGCTTCTGCATCAGCCGCAAGACCGGCTACAAGTGGTTGAACCGAGAGGATCTGGACGACCGAACTCGGCGGCCACATAGCTCTCCCGGCCGAACTCCAGCTGCCATCGAAGAGAGCGTGCTAGCGATACGAGCCGAACATTCGGCCTGGGGCGCCCGCAAGATCGCACGCGTGCTGGAGCGCGACCACCGCATCCAAATCGCCCCGAGCACAGTCAATTGGGTGCTGCGCCGCCATGGCTTGATCGATCCGGCCGCCAGCGCGGCCGCTACAGCATGGCAGCGCTTCGAGCACGACCGGCCCAATGCACTATGGCAAATTGACTTCAAAGGCCACTTCGCTACCGACACGCAGAGGTGCCACCCGCTCACGGTCTTGGACGATCACTCCCGGTTCAATGTGCTGCTCAAGGCCTTGGGCAACGAACAGTTTGAATCCGTACAGGAAGCGTTAGAGATGGCTTTTGCGCGCTATGGGCTGCCCGAACGGATCAATGCAGACAACGGCCCGCCCTGGGGTTCCCCAGTGCCCGAGCATTAACCACGCTGGGCGCGTGGCTGATTCGCCTGGGCGTGCGGCTCAGTCATAGCCGACCTGGCCATCCTCAGACCAACGGTAAGGACGAGCGCTTCCATCGAACCATGCAGGCTGAGCTGTTGGCCAACCAGCGTTTCCGGGATCTGGACGATGCCCAGCAGCACTTCAGCCATTGGCGCCACGTGTACAACTTCAAGCGCCCCCACCACGCGCTGGATATGGAGACCCCCGCAAGCCGCTATGCGCCTAGCCCACGGGCGATGCCGCGCGAACTCCCGCCCATCGAGTACGGCAGCAATGACATCGTGCGAAAGGTAGGCGACGGCGGGCGCATCTGCTTCCGAGGAAAGACGTTCCGGGTCGGACGAGCCTTGGTCGGAACGCCCGTAGCGCTGCGCCCTCGCGTGGATCTGGACGGCACCTTTGACGTCTACTTCTGCCATCAAAAGGTCGCCACAATAGACCTACAGCAGGCCGATTAAACTGGAGACTGGACTGTTACCCATGTCCTGGCACATGTGTTACCCATGTCCCCGGTCCATACAGCGCGCGGGAGAGGGGCCGGGGGAGAGGGCAGGAGCTTCTACGAAGTGAAACGATGTCGGCTGCGTCAGGCGCCGGCCCTTTCCCCACCCCTCTCCCGCAAGCGGGCCAGGGGAGCTTGCTGCGGGCGGCGCAAGCCAGCTTCGTGCGCAGGCGTAGCTGCTGACCACGCCCGCCGCAATCGGTGCCATACTCGCCCCATGGTCACCGCCACCTTCCGCTTCTACGAGGAACTGAACGACTTCCTCGCGCCGGACCAGCGCCGGCGCGACCTGTCGTGCGTGTGCGCGCGCGCCGCCACGGTCAAGCACATGATCGAGGCGCTGGGGGTGCCGCATACCGAGGTCGAGCTGGTCCTGGTCAACGGCGAGTCCTGCGGCTTCGAGCGGCAGCTGCGTGACGGCGACCGGGTCTCGGTCTATCCCAAGTTCGAACGGATCGACGTGTCGCCGCTGCTTCGGGTACGCGAGCAGCCGCTGCGGGTGATGCGCTTTGTCGCCGACGCCCACCTCGGCGGGCTGGCGCATCTGCTGCGCATGACCGGCTTCGACACGCTCTACGATAACCATTTCGAAGACAGCGAGATCGAGCGCATTGCGGTCGACGAGGGCCGCATCGTGCTGACGCGCGACCGGGAGCTGCTCAAGCGCCGCGGCATCACGCACGGCTGCTATGTGCGCGCGCTCAAGTCGCGCCAGCAGGTGCGAGAGATCTTCGCGCGGCTGGACCTGGCGCGCAGCGCCCGTCCGTTTTCGCTGTGCCTGGACTGCAATGCGCCGCTGCGCGCGCTGGACGCGGCCGGCGCCGCCGGCCGCGTGCCGGACGGCGTGCTGGCGCGCCATCGCAGCTTCGTCACCTGCGACCGCTGCCGGCGGGTGTTCTGGGAAGGCTCGCACTGGCGCTGCATGCGCGCGCTGGTCGATGAGCTGGTGCAGGACGCCGGGACCGCTGCGGGCTAGAACGCGCCCGCTTCCGTCACGATCCAGTCCATGGCGATGTCGTGCGGCTGCGCCGGCAGCGCAATACGGCAGGCGTCGTAGCCGATGCCGATGGCGAGCGGCCGCGGCACCAGCGCCGCCAGGGTACGGTCGTAGAAGCCACCGCCGTAGCCCAGGCGGAACTTGTCCGGGCTGAAACCGACACAGGGAATGATCAGCGCATCCGGCATCGCGGCCTCGGTGCCGTCCGGCACCGGGATGCCGTAGTGGCCGGTGGCCATGGGCGCATCCGGCGTCCACAGGTGGAAATCGAGCGGCGTGCCGGGGCGGCTGACCGAGGGCAGCGCGGCATGGCGGCCGGGCACGGCGGCGAGCCACTGCGCCACCGCGGGGCGCGCGTCGAACTCCTGCTGGATCGGCCAGTAGAAGCCCAGGCAGCGCACTGCCAGGCCCGCCAGCAGTTCAGACAGCGCGGCGGCGATGCGGGCATCGGCGGCGGCGCGTGCGGGCAGGGCGGCGCGCTGCGCCAGCAGCTGCGCGCGCAGCGCGCGGCGATCGGCGCCGGAGGGGGGGGAAGCGGAGGTAGTCGCGGGAATGGAAGACATGGCGTGGGATAATGCCCTCGTCCGAACCAACACGGACGGCGAAGCCGCGGCCTTTGGCACAACGGTGCGGGCGCCGGCGCCGCCGTCATCGACAAGGAAGAAGAATGCTGAAGGGAGTATATCTGCAGCGTGCAGGGCGGGCCGCCTGGATTGCGCTTGCATGTGCATTGCTTGTCACGCCGGTCCACGCGCAGAAGCGCCCGCAGGCGGTCTCGCGCGCGCCCTCGACGGTGATCCCCAGCGATCCCGACGAGGCCTTCACCGCGCTGCGCGAAGCCGCGCGCAAGAACGACGTCGAACGCGCCTACGAGATCTCGGCCACGCTGGTGGATTACCCGGTGCCGTCCTATGTCGAGTACTTCCGCATCAAGCCGCAGCTGTTCGACGCCAGCGGCCTGGCCCGCGTCGATGCGCCGGACGACCAGGTGCGCGTGTTCCTGCAGCGCTACAAGGGCGACGCGATTGCCGACCGCATGCGCAATGACTGGCTGCTGGTGCTGGGCAAGAAGCGCGACTGGGCCAATTTCGATGTCGAATACCCGCAGTTCGCGCTCAAGGACGATACCCAGGTCGAGTGCTATGCGCTGCTGTCGCGCGCGCTCAAGGGCCAGAACGTGGCTGCCGATGCGCGCAATGTGCTGAGCGATCCCAGGTACTACGGCGAAGGCTGCGTCGACTTGATCGGCTATCTCGCCCAGAGCCAGCAGATCCAGCGCAGCGACGTGGCCTTCCAGGCGCGCCTGGCGCTGGAGCAGAACTACCTCACGCTGGCCGGCAAGATCGCCGCGCTGCTGCCTGATGCGCGACCTGAGGCGCGCGTGGACGGCGATACCCTGGCCACCATCGTCAAGATGGCGCGCAACGACCCCGCGCAGGCGGCGGCCTATCTCGGCACGACCCAGGGCGCGCTGTCGCGGGACGAGCAGGGCGCGGCCTGGGGCGTGATCGGCCAGTTCGCGGCCAAGAAGCTGTTGCCCGATGCGGCCGGCTACTACCGCCGCCAGATGGACCTGGGCGGCAACCAGTGGCTGTCCGACGACAGCCAGGAATGGCGCGTGCGCGCCGCGCTGCGCCAGGGCGACTGGAAGCAGGTGCGCCAGGCGGTCGAGCTGATGCGCCCGGAGCTGCGCGCCAAGGACCCGGCCTGGATCTACTGGTACGGCCGCGCGCTCAAGGCCGACGGCCGCGACACCGAGGCCCAGCAGAACTTCCAGCAGATTGCCGGCCAGTTCAATTTCTACGGCCAGCTCGCCAGCGAGGAACTTGGCAACCGCATCACGCTGCCGCCGCGCACCACCGTCAGCGACGCCGAGGCCATGGCGATGCGCACGCGCCCCGGTTTCCAGCGCGCGCAGAAGTTCTACGCCATGAATCTGCGCTTCGAGGGCAACCGCGAGTGGAACTGGGAACTGCGCAACATGAGCGACCGCGAGCTGCTGGCCGCGGCCGAATATGCGCGCCGCCTCGAGCTGCTCGACCGCACCGTCAACTCGGCCGACCGCACCCGCAACGAGCATGACTTCGCGCTGCGCTTCCTGATGCCGTACCGCGACATCATGCAGCGCGCCACCGACGAGGTCGGCCTGGACATGGCGTGGGTGTACGGCCTGATCCGCCAGGAATCGCGCTTCGTCATGAATGCGCGCTCGTCCGCGGGGGCGCATGGCCTGATGCAGGTGATGCCGGCCACGGCAAAGTATGTGGCGCGCAAGATCGGCATGAGCGACTTTTCGCCGTCGATGATGGGAGATCCCACCATCAACATCCAGCTCGGCACCAACTACCTGAACATGGTGCTGACCGACCTGGACAGTTCCTGGACGCTGGCCTCGGCCGCGTACAACGCCGGTCCGGGCCGGCCCAAGGCCTGGCGCAGCACGCTGGCACGGCCGGTGGAAGGCGCGATCTTTGCAGAGACCATCCCGTTCACTGAAACGCGCGGCTACGTGAAGAATGTGCTTTCCAACGCTACGTACTATGCTGCATTGATGAGTGGCCGGCCGCAGTCGCTGAAATCGCGCCTGGGCACGGTCGCGCCGTCGGCGGTGACCACTACCAGCCTGCCCTGAAGCCGTCTTTTCCGGTCCGCCTGCCCCGGCATGGGGCAGGCAAGACGGGCCTGCCGGCGTAGCGCCGCAGGACCGGGCTGGCGCGGGTGCCGCGGCGTGCTTCTTTCCTGGCACGGAGGCATCATGCAGACCAGCAACGTCCTCGTCATCGGTGGCGCCGGCTTCATCGGCAGCCATCTCGTCTCGCGCCTGGCCGGCACGGCCTCGGCTTCCGGCGCGCCGCTCGAGCCCGGCGCCAATCCCGATTCCCCCATCGCCCCGGACCGCATCGTGGTCGGCACGCGCAATGTCGAGCATGCGCAGCACCTGCTGCTGCTGCCGCGCGTCGAGGTGGTGGAACTGGGCCTGGCCGACAATGCCGCGCTCGACGACGCGATCGGCTCGCTCGGCCTGGACGGCATCGTCGTCAACCTGGTGGGCGTGCTGCACGGCGAGCGCGCCGATCCCTACGGCGAGGCCTTTGCCAGCGCGCATGTTGAACTGGTGCGGCAGATCGTGGCTTCCTGCCTTTCCACCGGCGTGCGCCGGCTGTTGCATATGAGCGCGCTCGGCGCCGACAGCAACGGCCCGTCGATGTACCTGCGCAGCAAGGGCGACGGCGAGCGCATCGTGCGCGCCAGCGGGCTCGACTGGACCATCTTCCGGCCCTCGGTGGTGTTCGGCCCCGACGACCATTTTCTCAACCTGTTCGCGCACATGCAGCAGCTGGCGCCGGTGGTGCCGCTGGCATGCGCGCATGCGCGCTTCCAGCCGGTGTTCGTGCAGGACGTGGTGCAGGCCTACCTGAACGCCATGGTGAACCCGGCCACCATCGGCCACGGCTACGAACTGGGCGGGCCGCAGGTCTATACGCTGGAGGAGCTGGTGCGCTTTGCCGGGCGCGCCTCGGGCCATCCACGCCCGGTGATCGCGCTGCCCGATGCGCTGGCGCGGGTGCAGGCCGCGGTCATGGAGCATATGCCGGGCGAACCGCTGCTGTCGCGCGACAACCTGGATTCGATGCAGCTCGACAACGTGCTGGAGCGCCCGCTCGCGCCGGAGCTGAACCTGCACCCCGTGCACCTGGAGGCGGTCATGACCGAAGCGCTGTCCGGGCGCAACCGCGATGCCTCGCTGACGCACATGCGCGCCAGCGTGCATCGCTGAGACGCTATCCATGGCCCGGCCTATGTGACCGGATTTCATATCGGTTGCGAGCGCAATTCACTTTGACGCGGGCGGCCGCGCTGGCAAAATGACTGGTCCGGCGCGCGGCTGCCACGCCGTCCAGCGGGGCCGCGGCGCGTGGATCGCGCCTCGCGTCCGTGCCGTCTCTCCCTCCGTTTCCTCCCCCAAGGACCTCACGATGAAGCTCGTCATCGGCAACAAGAACTATTCCTCCTGGTCGCTGCGCCCCTGGCTGCTGCTGCGCCAGGCCGGCATTGATTTCGAGGAAGTGCAGGTGCGCCTGTTCACCGGCAGCTTCGCCGCCGAGATCGCCCGCTACTCGCCCGCGGGCAAGGTGCCGGTGCTGGTCGACGGCGATGTCACCGTGTGGGATTCGCTGGCGATCTCCGAATACGTGGCCGAGCGCTTCCCCGACCGGCAGCTGTGGCCGGCCGACCCGGCCGAGCGCGCGGTGGCGCGCGCGATCTGCGCCGAGATGCACTCGGGCTTTGTCAACGTGCGCAACCAGTTGCCGATGAACGTGACCGCGGTGCTGCCCGGGCGCGGCTGGAACGTGGCGGTGCAGCGCGAGGTGGAGCGCATCGCCGCGATCTGGGACGAGCTGCGCAAGCAGCATGCGGCGCGCGGGCCGTTCCTGTTCGGCACCTTCACCGTCGCCGACGCGTTCTATGCGCCGGTGGTGAGCCGCTTCGCTACCTACGGCATCCACCTGCCGGACGAGACCGAAGACGCCAAGGCCTATGCCGATTTCATGCTGGCGCTGCCAACGATGCAGCAATGGATTGCCGGCGCGCGCGAGGAGCGCGACTTCCTGGCCGATGACGAACCGTACCGCACGGCCCCGGATCTTGCCGATGCGATAATCGTCACCCACTAGCAATAACGCCGGCGCCGGGACACTGCCCCGCGACCCCCGTGCCGGCGCATGAAGAGGCCACAACCATGCAGGTGTATGCCGTGGGCGGCGCGATCCGCGACGAACTGCTGGGCAAGCCCAGCCAGGACCGCGACTACGTGGTGGTCGGCGCGACCCCGGCCGAGATGGAGACCGCCGGCTATCGCCCGGTCGGCAAGGATTTCCCGGTGTTCCTGCATCCGCGCACGCAGGAGGAATACGCGCTGGCCCGCACCGAGCGCAAGACCGCGATGGGCTACAAGGGCTTTGCCTTCTACTGCGAGCCCGATGTCACGCTCGAGGACGACCTGGTCCGGCGCGACCTGACCATCAACGCGATGGCGCGCGCGGTCGATGCCGACGGCAACCTGACCGGCCCCGTGATCGATCCGCACGGCGGCCAGCGCGACCTCGCCGCGCGCCTGTTCCGCCATGTCTCCGACGCCTTTGCCGAAGACCCGGTGCGCATCCTGCGGCTGGCGCGCTTCGCCGCGCGTTTCCACGACTTCAACGTCGCCGCCGAGACCATGCGCCTGATGCGCGAGATGGTCGCCGCGGGCGAGGTCGATGCGCTGGTGCCCGAGCGCGTGTGGCAGGAGCTGGCGCGCGGACTGATGGAGGCACGGCCGTCGCGCATGTTCGAGGTGCTGCGCGAATGCGGCGCGCTGGCGCGGCTGCTGCCAGAGCTGGAGCGGCTGTGGGGCGTGCCGCAGCGCGCCGACTTCCACCCCGAGGTCGATACCGGCGTGCATGTGATGATGGTGATCGACTGCGCCGCGGCACTGGAGGCACCGCTGCCGGTGCGCTTTGCCGCGCTGGTGCATGACCTGGGCAAGGGCACCACGCCCGCGGACGTGCTGCCGCGCCATATCGGCCACGAGCTGCGCAGCGTCAGGCTGCTGGAAGAGGTCTGCGCGCGCTTGCGCGTGCCCAACGAGTGCCGCGACCTGGCGGTCGTGGTGGCGCGCGAGCACGGCACCATCCACCGCTCGCTGGAGCTCAGCGCCGCAGCGGTGGTGCGGCTGCTGGAGCGCTGCGACGCGCTGCGCAAGCCCACGCGCTTCGCCCAGGCGCTGCAGGCCTGCGAGGCCGACAAGCGCGGGCGCAAGGGGTTCGAGCACCACGCCTACCCGCAGGCCGCGCGCCTGCTGGCGGCGCGCGAGGCTGCGGCGTCGGTCGATGCGGGGGCGATCGCGCGCGCCTGCGCGGATGACGTGGCGCAGATCAAGGACCGGGTCCATGCCGCGCGGGTCGCGGCGGTGGCGCAGCGGCTCGGGGCGCAGCCGGGCGGCGCCTGAGCCGGCCCCCGAGCCGGTCCCGCAGGCTGCCGAAATCCCTACAGCAGCTTGCCGATTACCAGCGCGATCAGCGAGATCAGGATCGTCGACGCGAACGGCAGCACGAACTCGCGCCCGAACACGCGGAAGCGCACGTCGCCGGGCAGCCGGCCCAGCCCGACCTTCTGCAGCCACGGCAGCGCCGCGGACAGGATGATCACGCTGAGGAAGATGGTCAGGGTCCAGCGCAGCATGGCAGCTCCGGTGCCGTTACAGGGCGTGGCAGCGGTCGCCGCGGGCAAAGCCGGCCAGCGGCTCGGTGTCGTCGAGCCCGCGCGTGAGCGCGATCACCTTGAACAGTTCGCCCATCTCGGCTTCGGACAGCAGCTTCTGCACCGCATTGGCCTGCGGCAGGAAGGCGCGCGCGTCGGATGGGTCCAGCGCCATCAGCAGGTCGGTGATGCCGGCATTCATCAGGAAGCGCGCCTGCGAGGCAAAGCCCGCGACGGTCAGCCCCGCTTCGACCGCGGCCTGCGCGATGCCGCTGAAGTCGACGTGCGCGGTGATGTCCTGGAGGCCGGGATACAGGAACGGTTCCGGGTGCGCATGATGGCGGTAGTGGCACATCAGCGTGCCGCCGGCGCGCTGCGGATGGTAGTACTCGCTGCCAGGAAAGCCGTAGTCGATGAAGAAGGCCGCGCCGCGCGCCAGCATGGCGCCGACCGCGCGCGTGAAGCCCTGGGCCTCGACGTGGGTCTCGGTGACGAGTTCGTGGTCGCCGGGGATGGCGCGCAGCGCCGCGGGCACGTCGGCATCGACCAGCGCGCGGTCCTCGAAGCGGAACGCGGTCGCGCCGCCATCCTGCGCGCCGGCGCGCGCCACGCCGCGTTCATGCCAGTGGCCGCCGCGGCGCGCATACAGCTGCACCGGCATCGCATCCAGCACTTCATTGCCGACGATCACGCCTTCGAAGGCGGCGGGCAGGGTATCGAGCCAGGTGACGCGCTCCGCCAGGTGCGGCGCGCGCCGGGCCAGCGTGTCCTGCTGGCGCGCGCGCAGCTCGCCCGACAGCTCGACGATGGCGTAGGTGTCGGGCAACTGGCCTTCCTGTTCGAGCCCGAGCAGCAGGTCCGCCGCCAGCCGGCCGGTGCCGGCGCCGAATTCGAGCAGGCGCGGCAGCCCCTGTGCCAGCAGCGGCGCGAACTGGCGCGCCAGCGTGCGTGCGAAGAACGGGCTGAGCTCGGGCGCGGTGATGAAGTCGCTGCCGTCGCGGGCATCGCGCCCGAACTTGGCCGAGCCGCCGCTGTAATAGCCCAGGCCGGGCGCGTACAGCGCCAGCGCCATGTAGCGGTCAAAGCCGATCCAGCCGCCGGCGGCATCGATCGATTCGCCAATACGGGCCGTAAGGGTATCCGAAGCGGCCTGCGCGTCGGCGGGGGGAAGGGGTAAACTAGCGGCTTTCTGCATCCTGCGATTGTAGCAATGCCCGCATCCAAGATTTCCGCCGGCGCGACCGGTGCCCAGCCTGCCGTGGCCCGCGGCGTGGCGCTCGTGACCGGCGGCGCGCGCCGCCTGGGCCGCGCCATCGCGCTGGAACTGGCGGCGCATGGCTGGGACGTGGCCGTGCACTGCCATCGCTCGGTCGACGAGGCCGAGGCCCTCGCCACGCAAATCCGCGCGCTCGGCCGCCGCGCCGCGGTGCTGCGCGCCGACCTTGCCGACGAGGCCGCGACCAGCCGGCTGGTGGCCGACTGCAGCGCCGCGCTGGGCGTGCCGGGCTGCCTGGTCAACAATGCCTCGCTGTTCCAGTACGACGTCGCCACCAGCTTCTCGTATGCGTCGCTGGATACGCATATGCGCACCAACGTGGCCGCGCCGCTGCTGCTGGCGCGCGAACTGCACAAGGCGCTGGCCGCGGCCGCGGGCCCGGACGGCGCGAACAAGGCCGCCGAGCCACGCGGCGTGGTGATCAACCTGCTCGACCAGAAGCTCGACAACCTGAATCCGGATTTCCTCTCGTACACGCTCTCCAAGGCCGCGCTGCAGACTGCCACGGTGCAGCTGGCGCAGGCGCTGGCGCCGCGCCTGCGCGTGGTGGGCGTGGCCCCGGGCATCACGCTGGTATCGGGCGAGCAGTCGGAGCAGAGCTTCCGCCGCGCGCATCGCGTGACGCCGCTGGGCCAGTCTTCCACCCCCGAGGACATCGCCCAGGCGGTGGCCTACCTGGCGCAGGCACGCGCCGTGACCGGCACCACGCTGTACGTCGACGGCGGCCAGCACCTGATGCCGCTGGCGCGCGACGTGATGTTCCTGACCGAATGACCTGCATCATCCGCCGCGCCTGACCGGCGCGGCATCCCTGCCTTACACTGCCCCTTTCGTTTCCCGCCCATGACCATGCTCGCCGCCCTTTCCCACCCCAGCCTGCAGGACTGCCGACGCATGTTCCTGCGCAACTACGAAGTGCAGATCAATATCGGCGTGCACGAATTCGAGAAGAAGGGCGAGCAGCGCGTGCTGATCAATATCGACCTGTTCGTGCCGCTGGAGGAATGCACGCCGCAGGCCGACAAGCTCGACGAAGTGGTCGACTACGACTTCATGCGCAACACCGTGGCCGCGCGCATGGCGCAGGGCCACGTGCACCTGCAGGAAACGCTGTGCGACGACGTCGCGCGCGCCATGCTCAAGCACCCCAAGGTGCGCGCGGTGCGCGTGTCGACCGAGAAGCCCGACGTGTACCCGGACTGCGATTCGGTCGGGGTCGAGGTCTTCCATATCAAGCAGGCCTGAGCAGTCCCGCCGGCGCCCGCTGCAGCGCGCGGGCGCCTAAAGTAAAATGTTGCCCCTCCGCGCCGCGCCGGCCATTCCATCCGGCGGGCGCCACGCAACAGGATGCTCCATGAGCCACTCGAACAACTTCTATCGCCTCGAGACGAGGCTGCAATCGCAAACCGGCAAGGCCATCGGCGACTTCGGCATGATCGAGGACGGCGACACCGTGCTGGTCTGCATGAGTGGCGGCAAGGACTCGTACACCATGCTGTCGGTCCTGATGGCGCTGCAGAAGCGGGCGCCGATCCAGTTCAAGCTGATCGCGATGAACCTGGACCAGAAGCAACCTGGCTTCCCGGAACATATCCTGCCGGAATACCTGAAGTCGGTCGGCGTGGAATATGTGATCGTCGAGGCGGACACCTACTCGATCGTCAAGGAGAAGGTGCCCGAGGGCAAGACCACCTGCTCGCTGTGCTCGCGCCTGCGCCGGGGCGTGATCTACCGCACCGCCAAGGAGCTGGGCGCCAACAAGATCGCGCTGGGCCACCATCGCGACGACATCGTCAACACCTTCTTCCTGAACATGTTCTTCGGCGGCAAGATGAAGGCGATGCCGCCCAAGCTGGCCACCGACGACGGCGCGCATATCGTGATCCGCCCGCTGGCGTACTGCTCGGAGAAAGACATCGCATCGTACGCGCGCGCCATGGAATTCCCGATCATCCCGTGCAACCTGTGCGGCTCGCAGGAAAACCTGCAGCGCAAGAAGGTCAGCGAGATGCTGCAGGAGTGGGAGCGGCAGAACCCGGGCCGCATCGACAATATCTTCTCGGCGCTGCGCAACGTCGTGCCGTCGCACCTGGCGGATACCGCGCTGTTCCCGTTCACCGGGCTGGCGACCGGCCTGGCCAAGGTCGACGAGGCCTCGCTGTTCGGTGAAACCACGTTCCAGCAGCAGCCGCTGACGTTCGCCGGCAGCCTGGACGAAAACCGCATGGAGTTCGTGCGCTTCGAGCGCGCGCCCGCGGCGACCGCGGCGGCGGAGCCGGCCGGCACGCAGTAAGTCCTGCGGCGGCCGGATGGCAAAATGCCCGCTTGCGCGGGGGGTTTTGCGTCTGGGCAGGATGGGTTCAGTTCGCCGCGGCCGACTGCACCGGCGCATTCGCCTTCTCGCGCATCAGCGCATGCGTGTCGTCGATCCACTTCTGGAAGCGTTCCTGCGCGTGCGCCTTCTGCTGCGGCGTGGTCAGGTTTGCGATCGCCACGGTCAGCGCGATGCCGGCGTTGTTGCTGGCTTCGTGGCTGGCGGCGTGCCGGGCGGGCGGGTTCTGCCAGTACTCGCGGAAGCGCCGCAGCAGGTCGATCACCTGCGTCTTGGGCGGCTGCGTGGCCTGCACGTAGCGCACCATCCTGATCCATTCCTGCTGGCGCGCGACGCGCTCGGCATAGCGCGCCTCGGCATTCTGCACCACCGGCCCCACCTTGACGCGGATCGCCTTTTCCTGCTCGGCAGAGAAGCCGCCGTAGACCAGGCGCGCGTACTCCATCACCTTGTCGAAGCGCGCTTCCTCGCGCTCGGCCGGATCCGCGTTGAGGAACTTCTTGCGGTATTTGGCGTTGCCCTCGGCAAACTTCTTTTCCATGCGCGCGATCTGGTCGGGCGTCAGCGTCAGCAGGAAGTCGGCCATGTCAGGCATGGCCTGCTCGAAGGAGCGGCGCGCCAGGTCCTGCGAGGCGTCCTGGAAGTGCGCGACCATCGCCGGCGTCACCGGCTGGCGCACGTCGGCCTTGGCCTCCTGCAGCAGGGTGGCGATTTCCGGCAGCTGCGCCTTGCGGTGCCAGGCAAAGAAGCGCGCGATCGCCTCGCGCGTGAGCGGCTCCTGGGCCGTGGTGACGTCGACATAATTGTCGATCCACCAGTACGCCAGCCGGTCGCCCTGCTGGTAACCCAGCTTCATCGCGCTGCAGGCGCACAGGGCCGCGGCGCCCACCATCGCCAAAATGCGCCGGCCCCAGCAATTGTGAAATTCGGAAACCTCGGCCGGTTGGGCAGAAAGCGCCATGTTAAAATCGCCGCGCATTGGAACCGGGCTCGCTCGCTGCCCGCCAGCCAAGTCCTGGCAAGGGTTTGCGGGAAGATGCGCGGGCCTGGCGACAAGCTTTTGCCAGCCCCGGCGGCGCCCCTTGCCAAACACCGCGCCAAATATCCGGCCGGCGTTTTCCAGAATATTTTTGGACACACTCACTTAGGGGTCTCCTTGTGAATATCGTCATTCTCGCCGCGGGCATGGGCAAGCGGATGTATTCCGATTTGCCCAAGGTGCTGCACCCGGTAGCCGGGCGGCCCATGCTCGCGCACGTCCTGGATACGGCCCGTGCCCTGTCGCCGTCGCGGCTGGTGGTCGTGGTTGGCCACGGGGCCGCGCGCGTGCGCGAGGCGGTGGCCGCTGACGATGTCGCCTTTGCCGAGCAGGCCCAGCAACTGGGCACGGGCCATGCGGTGATGCAGGCACTTCCCTTGTTGGACGACAACCAGCCTACGTTGGTTCTCTACGGTGACGTGCCGCTCACCAGCGCGGCGACGCTGCAGGCACTGGTGGCCGAGGCCGGCGCGCAGCGCTTTGGCGTGCTCACCGTGGAAATGCCCGATCCGACCGGCTACGGCCGCATCGTCCGCGACGCGGCGGGCAGTATCGTCCGCATCGTCGAGCAAAAGGACGCGAGCGAAGCCGAGAAGGCCATCCGCGAAATCAACACCGGCATCATCGTGTGCCCGACCGGCCACCTGCGCAAGTGGCTGTCGACGCTGCGCAACGACAATGCCCAGGGCGAGTACTACCTGACCGACACCGTCGAGCGCGCCGTCGCCGACGGCGTCGAGACGGTCTCGGCGCAGCCCGCCGCGGTGTGGGAGACGCTGGGTGTCAACAGCAAGCTGCAGCTGGCCGAGGTCGAGCGCATCCACCAGGGCAACCAGGCCCGGCGCCTGCTCGAGGCCGGCGTGACGCTGCTCGACCCGGCCCGCATCGACGTGCGCGGCGAGCTCACCTGCGGGCGCGATGTCACCATCGACGTCGGCTGCGTGTTCGAGGGCCGCGTGCACCTCGAAGACGGCGTGCGCATCGGCGCGCATTGCGTGGTCCGCAACAGCACCGTCGGCGCGGGCGCGCAGCTGCACCCGTTCTGCCATATCGACGACGCCAGGATCGGGCCCGCCGGGCGCATCGGGCCATACGCGCGCCTGCGCCCCGGCACCGAGCTGGGCGAGGATGTGCATATCGGCAACTTCGTCGAGGTCAAGAATGCACAGGTGGCGGCACACAGCAAAGCCAACCACCTGGCTTATGTGGGCGACGCCACGGTGGGGTCGCGCGTCAATATTGGCGCGGGTACCATCACCTGCAACTATGACGGGGTGAACAAGCACCGCACCGTGATCGAGGACGATGTCTTCATCGGCTCCGACACGCAGCTGGTGGCGCCGGTGACGGTGCGCCGCGGCGCCACGCTGGGCGCCGGCACCACGCTCACCAAGGAGGCCCCGGCCGACAAGCTGACGCTGTCGCGGGCCAAGCAGCTGACCATCGACGCCTGGCAGCGTCCGGTCAAGCCGCCTAAGCAGTAAGCACCAGGGGCCGCCTGCACCGGGCGGCGCCAGGGGATTCATACCGGCGCCAGGGCCTCGCGGCAGGCGCCAGCAAACGGGGGTTCAGCATGTGTGGCATCGTCGGCGCGGTTTCCACGCGCAACATCGTTCCGGTCCTGATCGAAGGGCTGCGCCGCCTCGAGTATCGCGGCTATGACTCGTGCGGCGTCGCGGTCGTGCGCGACGATGCGGTCGAGCGCGCGCGCACCGTGTCGCGCGTCGCCGATCTCGACGCGCAGACGCAGGCATCCGGCCTGTCCGGCTTCACCGGCGTGGCGCATACGCGCTGGGCCACGCACGGCAAGCCCGACACCGTCAACGCCCACCCGCACCTGTCGGGCGAGACCATCGCGCTGGTGCACAACGGCATCATCGAGAACTACGAGCCGCTGCGCGAAGAGCTGCGCGCGGTCGGCTACGGCTTCGAGTCGCAGACCGATACCGAGGTGGTCGCCCACCTGATCCATCAGGCCTACAGCTATCCCAGCAGCGCCACCCGCGGCGACCTGTTCGCCTCGGTGCGTGCGGTCACCAAGCGCCTGCACGGCGCCTACGCCATCGCGGTATTCGCCAAGGACCAGCCGGGCCGCGTGGTCGGCGCGCGCGCCGGCTCGCCGCTGGTGGTGGCGCTGGGCGAGAACGAGTCCTTCCTGGCGTCCGACGCGCTGGCCGTGGCCGGCACCGCCAACCGCATCATCTACCTGGAAGAGGGCGATGTGGTCGAGATCACGCTGGACGGCGTGACCATCCACGACGCCAACGACCATGCGGTCGAGCGCGAAGCGCGCTTGGTCGAAGCCCACGCCGCCTCGGTGGACCTGGGCCCGTACCGCCATTTCATGCAGAAGGAAATCTTCGAGCAACCGCGCGCGCTGGGCGACACGCTCGAGGGCGTCGAAGGCCTGTCGCCGGACCTGTTCGGCGACAACGCCGCCGAGGTCTTCGCCGGCATCGACAGCGTGCTGATCCTGGCCTGCGGCACCAGCTACTATTCCGGCTGCACCGCCAAGTACTGGCTCGAAAGCATCGCCAAGATCCCGACCCAGGTCGAGGTTGCCAGCGAATACCGCTACCGCGACACCGTGCCCAACCCGCGCGCGCTGGTGGTGGTGATCTCGCAATCGGGCGAGACCGCCGACACCATGGCCGCGCTGCGCCATGCGCGCGCGCTCGGCCACGTCCATACGCTGGCAGTGTGCAACGTCGCCACCAGCGCGATGGTGCGCGAGACCGAGCTGCGCTTCCTGACCCGCGCCGGCACCGAGATCGGCGTGGCTTCGACCAAGGCCTTCACCACGCAGCTGGCCGCGCTCTACATGCTGACGCTCTCGCTGGCCAAGACCCGCGGCCTGCTGACCGAAGAGGCCGAGGCCCAGGCGCTGACCAACCTGCGCCACCTGCCGGCCGCGCTGCACGGCGTGCTGGCGCTGGAGCCGCAGATCATCGCCTGGTCCGAGGACTTCGCCCGCCGCGAGAACGCGCTGTTCCTCGGCCGCGGCCTGCATTACCCGATCGCGCTGGAGGGTGCGCTCAAGCTCAAGGAGATCTCGTATATCCACGCCGAGGCCTACCCGGCCGGCGAGCTCAAGCACGGCCCGCTGGCGCTGGTCACCGAAGCCATGCCGGTGGTCACGGTCGCGCCCAACGACGCGCTGCTGGAGAAGCTCAAGTCCAATATCCAGGAAGTGCGCGCGCGCGGCGGCCGCCTCTACGTGTTCGCCGACAGCGATACGCAGATCCAGTCGTCCGACGGCATCCAGGTGATCCGCATGCCCGAGCACTACGGCGACCTCTCGCCGATCCTGCACGTGGTGCCGCTGCAGCTGCTGGCGTACCACACCGCGTGCGCGCGCGGCACCGACGTGGACAAACCGCGCAACCTGGCGAAGTCGGTGACGGTGGAGTAAGGCAGGCGCGTGCCGGCGCGACGCCGGCTGCATCCTGCAATAAAGAGAGGCCCTGCGGGGCCTCTTTGCATTGGGGCGCGCGCGTGCCGCTATGCCACCGTCAGCAGGAACGAACGCGCCATTTCCAGATCGAGCCGCCGGTCCGACAGCGCGAAGGTGCTCTCGCGGTTGATCAGCGCATACAGCAGCGTGCCGGCCAGCGCCTGGTGCGCGAAGCGGATGCGCAATTCCAGTTGCGGCGACGGCCCCGCCGGGTGCAGCCGCGCCAGGCGGGCTGCCAGGTCGATCATGTACTGGCGGTTGAGCTGGCGGATCGGGTCCTCGCCGGTGGTCGCGCGGGCCACCAGCGAGGCGCGCAGCACGCCTTCGTTGCGGTAGGCCCAGATCCGGCTGCCGCGGGCCAGCGTGCGCACCGCGTCTTCCAGCGTGCCGGGCGTGTGGTCCAGCTGTGCCAGGCGCGCCGCCATGGCGCGCCGCAGCGTGGCCAGCGCCAGCGTCTGCAGCGCCTTGAAATAGCTGTCCTTGCCGTCGAAGCGGCTGTAGAAGGCGCCGGTGGTGACGCCGGCGTAGGCGCAGATCTCATGGATCGAGACCTGCTCGAGCGTGCGCTCGCGCAGCAGCCGCCGGCCCGCCGCGAGCAGCGCCTGGGTGGTGCGAAGGCCGCGGGAATAACGCGGCACGGCATAGCCGGCGTGGCCTTCCAGCGCGATCAGCTTTTCTTTCATGACGACCCCGATTCCGCGCGGAGGTGGTTCCGCGTCCCCTGCTTGTCCGTGTTTTTACCGATGTCATGAACTGTATCAGCCCACCATACTCGGCCAAAACATAATCAAGATTATCAATTGAGCGGTACCGCGGCCATGCGGGACTGCACCGAGACGATGCCCACAGCCACACCCTCCGACACGGAAGCCAGCTTGCTGGCCGGCCTTCGCCGTGTCATTGCCCGCGAACTTCCCGGCGCCGATGCCCAGGCCGGCATCACCGGCCTGCGCCGCCTCTCCGGCGGTGCCAGCCAGGAGACCTGGTCCTTTACGCTTGCCGGGCCGCACGGGCCGGCGCCGATGATCCTGCGGCGCGATCCGGGCGCGGAGGAGCGGCCGGCGGCGGGGGTGTCGGCGATGCAGGCGGGCATGGCGGCCGAGGCCGCGCTGCTGCGGCTGGCCGGCGCGGCCGGGGTGCCGGTGCCGGTGGTGCGGGCCATGCTGATGCCGCAAGACGGCATCGGCGAGGGCTTCGTGATGGATTGCATCGAGGGCGAGACGCTGGGCGGCCGCATCGTGCGCGAGCCGCGGCTGGCGCGGGCGCGTGAACGTCTGGCCTACCAGTGCGGCCAGGCGCTGGCCGCGATCCACGGTATCGACCGCGCCACGCTGCCGCCGCTGCGCGAGAGCAATGCCGCCGAGGAGGTCGAGGGCTACCTGCGGCGCTATCGGGCGGCGCGCGAGCAGCGCCCGGTGTTCGAGCTGGCTTTCCGCTGGCTGCGGCGCCATGCGCCGGCAACGGGGCGCGCCACGCTGGTCCATGGCGACTTCCGCAACGGCAACCTGATGGTCGACGAGGCCGGCCTGCGCGCGGTGCTGGATTGGGAACTGGCCCATGTGGGCGACCCCATGACCGACCTCGGCTGGCTGTGCGTGAACTCCTGGCGCTTCGGCCGCACCGGCTTGCCGGTGGGCGGCTTCGGCACGCGCGCGCAGCTGTTTGCCGGCTATGCCGACGCGGGCGGCATGGTCGATGCCGAACGCGTGCGGTTCTGGGAGATCTTCGGCGTGCTCAAGTGGGGCGTGGCGTGCCAGACCATGTCGCGCGCGCCCCAAGGCGGCGGGGCGCGCAGCGTCGAGCGCGCCGCCATCGGCCGGCGCAGCTCCGAAACCGAGATCGACCTGCTCAACCTGCTGCTGCCGCGCGCCGCGGCGTCGGCCTGCGCAAGCTGACCATGCAAGACACTCCTCATGCGGCGGAACTGATCGACGCCGTGACCGCCTTCCTGCGCGGCACGGCGATCCCCAACCTGAGCGGCCGCGCGGCCTTCGACGCGCGCGTGGCCGCCAATGTGCTCGACATCGTCGCGCGCGAGCTGCGCCTCGCGCCCGCGGCGCAGGCTGACGAGCACGAACGCCTGCGCGCGCTGCTGGGCACCGACGGCACGCTTGCCGAACTGAACCAGCGCCTGTGCGAGGCCATTGCCGGCGGCCGCATCGATACCGCCACGCCCGGGCTTGGCGGCCACCTGTGGGCGGTCACGCTGGCCAAGCTTGCCGTCGACCAGCCCGGATACAGCAGCTATCGCCAGATTATCGATCCTGAGGAGACGCTTCCATGAATTTCCAGCTGCCGGACGGGCTGACGGCCTACCTGGCCGAGCTCGATGCCTTTATCGAGGCCGAGATCGCGCCGTTGCAGGCCGAGCACGACAACCAGCGGTTCTTCGACCACCGCCGCGAATGGGCCCGCACCGACTTCGACAACCACGGCCTGCCGCGCCCCGAATGGGAGGCGCTGCTGGCCGAAGCGCGTCGCCGCGCCGACCGCGCCGGCCACCTGCGCTTCGCGCTGCCCGCGGAGTACGGCGGCCGCGATGGCGGCAACCTGTGGATGGCCGTGATCCGCGAACACCTGGCGGCCAAGGGGCTGGGTTTGCACAATGACCTGCAGAACGAGCATTCGATCGTCGGCAACAAGCCGTTCGTGCTGGTGCTGCGCGACTTTGGCAGCGAGGCGCAACGCGCCACGCTGATCCCGGGCATGCTGGACGAGACCGTCAAGCTGAGCTTCGGCCTGACCGAGCCGGAGCACGGCTCCGACGCGACGCACATGGCCACGCGCGCGCGTCCGGAACCGCGCGGCGGGCGCGGCGGCTGGCGCATCGACGGCGAGAAGATGTGGACCACCGGCCTGCACACCGCCACGCACGTGGTGCTGTTCGCGCGCACCAGCGGCAAGGACGGCGATGCCGGCGGCATCACCGCGTTCCTGGTGCCGGCGCACAGCGCAGGCGTGCGCGTGGAAGAGTACCTGTGGACCTTCAACATGCCCACCGACCATCCGCGCGTGAGTTTCAGCGGGGTCTGGGTGCCGGACGACGCCGTGCTCGGGCAACCCGGCGCGGGTCTCGCCATCGCCCAGCATTTCGTGCACGAGAACCGCATCCGCCAGGCCGCCGCGAGCCTGGGCGCGGCCGACTACTGCATCCGCGAGAGCGTGAAGTACGCGCGCCAGCGCAAGCCCTTCGGGCAGGAGCTGGCGCGCAACCAGGGCATCCAGTTCCCCCTGGTGGAGCTGGCCACGCGCGCCGAGATGCTGCGCGCCTTTATCCGCCAGACCGCCTGGGAAATGGACCAGATGCCCAGGCGCGAGGTGGAGAAACGCCTGTCGGACAAGGTTTCGATGTGCAACTACACCGCCAACCGCCTGTGCTGCGAGGCCGCCGACACCGCGATGCAGGTCCATGGCGGGCTGGGGTATTCGCGCCACAAGCCGTTCGAGCACATCTACCGCCACCATCGCCGCTACCGCATCACCGAGGGCTCGGACGAGATCCAGATGCGCAAGGTCGGCGCCTACCTGTTCGGCTATATCGGCCGCGACCGCGGCGACGGCGGCGCGCCGGCGCATCACTGAACCAACCCCGATGCCGGCGGCGGGCATCCCATTCCTTGCGGGAGACACGCATGAATCCAACCTACCAGCCGCGCCGCGCGTGGCTGACCGCAGTGCTGTTGTTCTTCTTCCTGGTGGTCAACGCCATGGACAAGATGGTGGTGGGCCTGCTGGCAGCGCCGATGATGGCGGAGCTGGAGCTCACGCCGGCGCAGTTCGGGCTGGTGGGCAGCAGCTTTTTCTGGCTGTTCGCGGTGTCCGGCGTGCTGGGCGGCTTCCTGGCCAACCGCACGCCGGCTTCGCGGCTGCTGATCCTGATGGCGCTGGCGTGGTCGCTGTGCCAGATCCCGATCGCGCTGTCGTCGAGCCTGGCGGTGCTGATCGTGTCGCGCGTGCTGCTCGGCTTCATGGAAGGGCCGGCCGCGCCGGTGGCGATCCACGCCTGCTACAAGTGGTTCCCGAACAACCGGCGCAACCTGCCGGTGGCAGGGCTGACGCAGGGTGCCGGCATCGGCATCGTGCTGGCCGGGCTGCTGATCCCGGCGGTGGCCGCGCACTGGGGCTGGCGCGCCAACTTCTACCTGCTGGCGGTGCTGGGCGTGCTGTGGGCGCTGGCGTGGCTCGCGCTCGGGCGCGAAGGCACGCTCGACCAGCCACCGGCCGCGCATGGCGCTACCGGCACCAGCGCGCCGCAGCGGCTGCCGTATCGCGTGCTGCTGAGCGATCCCACCGTGCTGGGCTGCTTTGCCCTGCGGCTGGCGGCGTACTGGGGCCTGGCGCTGTGCCTGACCTGGATCCCCGCGTACCTGCAGAGCGGGCTGGGCTTCGACCATGCCGTCAGCGGCAAGCTGTTCGCGCTGATCGTCGGCACCAACCTGCCGCTGACGATCGCGATCGCGTGGTGCTCGGAACGCCTGCTGGCGCGCGGGGTGTCGTCGCGGCTCGCGCGTGGCCGGGTCTCGGCCGGCATGCTGCTGCTGGCGGGCGGCTTCTTCCTGTTGCTGCTGTGGCCGGATACCACGCCGGCCACGCGCGTGGCGCTGCTGGTGCTGGCCTGTGTGTGCGCGCCGGCGATCTATTCGCTCGGCCCGGCGATGCTGGCCGAGGTGGTGCCGGCCGGGCAGCGCGGCGCGGTGCTGGCGATCGATGCCTCGGTGTCGTCGGTGGCCGGCGTGCTGGCGCCGCTGGTGACGGGCGTGCTGGTGCAGAACACCCCCGGCGCGCGCGGCTTCGAACTGGGGCTGGCGCTGTGCGGTGCGCTGATGGTGGTGGCGGCCCTGGCCGGGCTGTGCGTGGTCAACCCCGAGCGCTCGCGCCAGCGCCTGGCCGCGCAGTTGCCAGCGGACGTCCAGGCCGGACAGCCCGCGGTGGCCGCGGGCTGAACACCGCGCATCGCGCCGGGCCGATGCCGCCGGCCCGGCCCGCACCCGGCGGGACTAGGCGCCGGTCTGCGCCACCGCTTCATGCACCAGCGCCGCGAACACACGCATGGCCGGCGACGGCGTGCGCCCGGCCAGCGTGACGATGCCGTACTGCGCCTTCAGCGCGGTGGGCGGGTGCATCGGCAGGGCCACCGCCAGGCGCTGCGCGCAGGCCTCGGCCATCATCGCCACCGGCACCAGCGCCACGGCATCGACCGCCAGCAGCAGTGCGCGCAGCGCATGCATGTCGTTGCAGCTGACGCTCATCAGCCCGGGCTCATCCTCCGGCAGCGGGCCGCTGCCGCCGCTGGCCTCGTGCAGGGCCTGGCGGAAGTAGCGCACGATATGCGGCGGCAGCCGGGTCCCGGCCACCGGGTAGGCGCGCAGGTCGGCCAGGGTGACCTGACGCTGCCGTGTCAGCGGATGGCCGCTGCGCACGAAGAACGCCGTTTCCAGTGCCGGCAGCCGGTCGATCTGCAGGTGTGCCAGTTCCGCCAGGCTGCGGCTTTCGCCGACAAAGATGTCGAGCTGCTCGGCTTCGAGCGAGCGCCGCATCGCGGGCGTGTCGGCGGTCTCGAGGTCGATGCGCAGCCGCGGATAGCGGCGCACCAGCGCCTCCAGCACCGGGTCCAGCAGGAACGAGGCCGCGAACGGCCCGAAGCCGGCGCGGATCGTGCCGATTTCCACGTCTTCCAGCAACTGCAGGTCGCGCCGCAGTTCGCGCTGCTCGCGCAGCATGCTGCGCGCGCGTGCCAGCGCCAGCATGCCGGCGGCGGTGGGCCGCACCTTGCCGTAGCCGCGGTCGATCAGCGTGCCCAGCTCGGCTTCCAGCGCCTGGATGCTGCGCGTCAGCGCCGGCTGTGACAGGTGAAGCGCGGCCGCGGCGCGCGCGAAGCTGCCTTGCTCGACCAGCGTGACGAAGTGATGCAGCTGCCTCAGTCCCATGAATTAACCATTTATGCATCAAAAACTGAAAAATATTGCATTGGACGTAAGTTCTCAAGCCCACTAAGGTTGTCCTCCAAAACCAAAACCCATCTGGAGACAACATGAACCGACGCGCATGGCTGACGCTGGCCACTGGCGGCCTGGTCGCCGGGCTTTCGCTCGGCGTGGCCCTGCCGGCCGCGGCCCAGGCCTATCCCGCCAGGCCGATCCGCATCGTCGTGCCCTATGTGGCCGGCGGCGGCACCGATACCATTGCCCGCGCCATGGGCGAAAAGCTGAGCAAGCGGCTGGGCCAGCCGGTGGTGGTCGACAACAAGGCCGGCGCCTCCGGCATCATCGGCACCGATGCCGTGGCCAAGGCCGCGCCCGATGGCTACACGCTGCTGATGACGCTGACGCAGTCGGTGCTGACCAATCAGTTCCTGTTCCAGAAGCTGCCTTACGACCCGCGCAAGGACCTGAGCATGATCAGCGTGCTGGCCGACGCGCAACTGGTGCTGGTGACCCATCCCTCGGTGCCGGCGCGCACCGTGCGCGAGCTGGGCGAATATGCACGCAGCCGGCCGGGCAAGCTGAGCTATGCCTCGTGGGGCGTGGGTTCGCTGTCGCATTTGAGCGGCGCCTACTACAGCAAGCTGGTGCACGGCCAGGCCACGCACGTGCCCTACAAGGGCGAGGCGCCGATGCTGCAGGACCTGCTCGGCGGCCAGGTGCAGTTCGGCTTCGCCAGCATCCTCACCGCCAGGCCCTACATCCAGAGCGGCAAGCTCAAGGCGCTGGCGGTGACCGGCAGGCAGCGCAGCAGCGCGTTGCCCGAGATGCCCACCTTCGCCGAGGCCGGCATGCAGGACGGCGCCTTCAAGACCGTCGGCTGGATCGGGCTGGTGGCCCCGGTAGGCGTGCCGGCACCGATCCTGGCCCGGCTCGAGAGCGAGGTGCGCGCGATCCTGCAGACTGCCGAGATGCAGGAGCGCATGGTCGCGCTGGGGCTGCGCACCGTGGGCAGTACACCGGCCGAGGCGCAGGCGCTGTACGCACGCGACTGGCCGGTGCTGAAGACGCTGGTGGCGGATTCGGGCGCGAAGCAGGACTGAACTGCAACGATCGCAACCCCTATCGGCGGGCACCGCGGCAAACCACGCGGCGCCCGCTTTTTTTATTTTCATGATGCCGTGCAGGGCGCTTATGAAAACCGAATAAAAACCATTGGCATTCGCATCCGCAAGCAGGCGAGAAAATAAAGAATCCGTGCGGCAAGAACGCCGCGGCGCGGGTCCGGATGGCTTGATGTCCGCCCATGCGGGACTACCATGAAGTCACGGCGGCGGATTCGCCGTGGCGTTGCCGTGGTCGTGCAATCGCGATATCGCATGTCCTGTCACTGGGGCATTGGGGGCTGCCATGAAGACTGACAAGAAGGTAATCCAGTTGCTGAACGCGCAGCTGCGGCATGAGCTCACCGCCATCAACCAGTATTTCCTGCATGCCCGCATGTACCGGCACTGGGGCCTGCGCGCGTTGGGCAAGCATGAGTACGACGAATCGATCGAGGAAATGAAGCACGCCGACAAGCTGATCGAGCGCATCCTGCTGCTCGACGGCTTGCCCAATTTGCAGGACCTCGACAAGCTGCTGGTCGGCGAGAACACCGAGGAGATGCTCGGCTGCGACCTGAAGCTGGAACTGGTGTCGCAGGCCAGCTGCAAGGACGCGATCAAGTATTTCGAGTCGGTCGGCGATTATGTCTCGCGCCAGCTGGTGGTCGATATCCTCGAAGACACCGAGGAACATATCGACTGGCTCGAGGCGCAGCTGGAGCTGGTGCGCAAGGTCGGCTTGCAGAACTACATCCAGTCCGCCATGGGCCAGATCGAGGACTGAGCGGCGCGCCGCGCGGCGCGGTCTCCTGCAAAGATTTCCATTTCCCGCTACACTGCGGCCCGCAGCACGTCGCGCCGCTCCGGCGCGATGTCAGCGGCGGGGTGGCAGAGTGGTTATGCAACGGCCTGCAAAGCCGTGTACGACGGTTCGATTCCGGATCCCCGCCTCCAAATTCCCGCTCGGGCGCATTGCGCCCGGCGCACCTGCGCGTTCGCGCACGATCTCTTTCTTTGCTTTGCTTTTTCACGCGCCTGTCATCGGCTGGCCCATGACTGCGGCGGGCTGTGCCGCGCGCCCTGACCGGTATGCCATCACGGTTCCGGACACCCGTTTATCCCCAATGGATCAACGGCAGCGAATCGGGTAATGTTACCCGACAGGCCCACCGGCCTGCATGCAACCCGTGCCGCCAGTTGGCGGCACCGCCATGTCCGGGCTTCCATGGCGTTTCCCTTAGCGAGGCAGTGTGAAAAACAGAGGCTCCAGATGATGAAAGACCTGCGCATCCGCGCGGCCGTGCCGACAGACGCTGCCGCCGTGGGCGAGGTGCTGGAACGGTGCGGACTTCCGGTGGACGGCGTGCCGCGGCTGCTCGAGCATTTCCACGTCGCTATCCTTGACGCGCAGATCATCGGCTGCGCTGCCGGCGAGCGCTGCGGCGAAACCGTGGTGATCCGTTCCGTGGCCGTGCTGCCCGAACACCGCGACCGGGGCGTGGCCACCCACGTGGTGCGTGCCGCGCTGATGCGCGCCCGCGCCAACGGCGCGCGGCGCGCGGTGCTGCTGGCTTCCAGCTGCCCCAGCTACTTCGCGCGCTACGGCTTTACGCTGGTGCCGGCGGCGAAGCTGCCGCCCGAGGTCATGGCATCGAGCGAATTCCACCGCGCCGCGGACACGCCGCCGCTATGCATGTGGTGCGAGCTGAGCTGATCCCGGGCAAGCCGCTGGCGAGCCGCCGTGCTCGCCTCAGTAATCGCTCAGTGATCATTCAGTGAGCGTTGTCGCAGCGGCTGATTTCCACCGTCACGTGCACCAGTTCCTCGTGTACCGACAGCGCCTCGCGCACGCGCTGCGGCGTCAGCGCGGCATCATGCGTGACCAGGCAGACGATGCAGGCAAAGTGCTGCCGGCCCACGCGCCACACATGCAGGTCGGACACGCGGGTGCTTGCGTCGGCGTGATCAAGGCCGGCCAGCACCTCGCGCACCTCATCCACAACCGGATGGTCCATCTCGCGGTCCAGCAGCACGGTGCCGCTCTGGCGCATCAGGCCGATGGCCCAGCGGCCGACCAGCAGCGCGCCCACCAGCCCCATCACCGGATCCAGCCACGACCAGCCCAGCCACCAGCCGCCGGCGAGCGCGACGATCGCCAGCACTGAGGTGGCGGCATCGGCCAGCACGTGTACATAGGCGGCGCGCAGGTTGAGGTCGTGATGATGATGGCCATGACCGTGGTGGCCATGCTCGTGCCCGTGATGGTGGCCATGGCCATGGGCGTGGTCGTTGTCGTGGCCATGCGCATGGCCGCCGAGGATCAGCGCGCAGCCGAGGTTGACCAGCAGCCCGAGCGCAGTCACGCCCATTGCTTCGCGATAGTGGATGGCCTGCGGCGCGAACAGCCGTTCGACCGACCCCGCCGCCATCAGCGCGGCAATGCCCAGCAAGAACACCGCGCTGGCAAAGCCCGCCAGCACTTCGATCTTCCAGGTGCCGAAGGCAAAGCGCCGGTCGCTGGCGTAGCGCCGGGCGGCGGCATAGGCGAAGGCGGACAGGCCGATCGCCAGCGCGTGCGAGCTCATATGCCAGCCGTCGGCCAGCAGCGCCATCGAGTTGAACCAGAGCCCGGCGGCGATCTCAGCCACCATGGTGATGGCGGTGATCACCATGACCAGGCGCGTGCCGCGTTCGGCGGCGCGATTGCCGGCGTCGAAGGCGTGGCTGTGGGTCCAGGCGGACAGGTCTTGGGTATGCATGGGGAATACGTGCGTTGCGCTTGAAATTCTGGTGAATCGTCTGGCATGGGGCCGGGCAGGTCCAAGGTTAGCAGAGACCCGTGCGCGTGCCGCGGCATTCCCCGATGGCATCAGGGGCGGGTTTGGCTGGGTCGGGGAAAGGCCAGGCGGTATGGCGGGTGTGCCTTATACACAACAAGATACCCGCGAGAGTCGTAAGGAATCTTTTCTTTCGCATACATACATTCATGAATGGATGTATGATCCAGCAAAAATTCACACCGCCGTCATATCCCTGTTGACCGTACCAAGATGAGCTATCGCTTTATTGCCACCTGCCTTGCCGCCTGGGTAGGCGTTTGCGCCACCGCCGGCTGGCTGGTCGAGCGTCTCTGGAGCTGAGCGCCGGCCGGGCCGCGGCCCGGTCCGCCTCCCTCCATCCCCCTCCACCTCAAGCCGCCTGCCGCGCCTGCCCCAGGCTGTCAAAGAACTGCCACAACTGCGGCGCATCGCCGGTGGCCACATTGAAGCGGATCCAGGGCGAGTCGGTTTCATCCGGCTCGAAATACGATCCGGGCGCGAGCCAGATGCCATGCTCCAGCGCCAGCGTGGCGAGCCGGTTGCCGAGCAGCGGGCCGCCGCGCCGGCTGGCCAGCCAGCGCGCCTGCACCGCCTCGTTCAGGCGCGCCCACGCGAACATCCCGCCGTCCGGGCGCAGCAGCACCTCCAGCCCGTGGGCTTCCATCTTTTCCGTGACGCGGTCCTGCTGCGCGCGCAGACGCTCCGACAATGCCGCCACATGGCGGCCGTAGTGGCCGCTGGTCAGCACCGAATACACCAGCCGCTCCGTCACCTCCGATGAGGTCAGGCCGACCGCCATCTTGGTGCGCGCGAAGGCCTTGGCCAGGTCCGGGCTCGCCGCCAGGTAGCCGACCCTCAGCGACGGGGTGATGGTCTTGGAAAATCCGTTGACATAGACCACCTGCGACAACCCGTCCATGGCCGCCAGCATCGGCGAGCCGGCCGGCGCCAGCTCGCGGTAGATGTCGTCCTCAACCACCAGCAGCCGGTGTTGCTCGGCCAGTTGCAGCACGCGGAAGGCGTTCATGCTGGTCAGGCTGGCGCCGGTCGGGTTCTGCAGCACGGTGTTGATGAACAGCGCGCGCGGCGCGTGGGCGCGCAGCGCATCCTCGAGCGCGTCGGTGTCCAGCCCCGCCGCCGTGCGCGGCACGCCGACCACGCGCAGCCCGGCCAGCCGCAGGATCTGCAGCAGGTTGCAGTAGCAGGGCGATTCCACCAGCACGGTATCGCCGCTGCGCAGCAGCGTGCGCACCACCAGGTCCAGCGCCTGCGTCGCGCCCTGGGTCAGCACCACCTGCTGCGCCTGCAGCGGGATGCCGTACTGGCCCAGGCCCGCGGCAATGTGCTCGCGCAGCGGCGCAAAGCCATAGGGATGGCCGTAGCCCGACAGCTGCGCCGCCGGCACGCGCGCCGACGCGCGCATGGCCTGGTGGAGGCCTTCCTCGTTGAGCCAGTCGCCCGGCAGCCAGCCGGCGCCGGCCTTGATCGGCACCGAATGGTCGGCAAATACGTCCGACAGCAGCCAGGCCGCGTTCAGCCCCGGCGCTTCCCATTGCGGCGCGCGCCCATTGCCGGCCGGGGCATGGCGGTGCGCCACGGTGTAGCCCGAGCCGGCCCGCGCGGCCAGGTAGCCGAGCGCGGTCAGCCGCCCGTAGGCCTCGGCCACGGTGAAGGTGCTGACATGGTGGTGCTGGGCAAAGCGCCGCACCGACGGCAGCGCCGCCCCGGCGCGCAGCGCGCGCTGTTCCACCAGCGCGGCGATGCCGGCGACGATCTGCTCGGTCAGGGTGTCGCCGTCGCGGCGGCTGCGGGTCAGGTTCAGGGTCAGCATCGGTCACTCGGGCGGGCGTGGACCTGTACAGTTTAACGGCTGCCGGCCGACGCGCGGACCCGGGCATTCCGTCACGCGAACCTTGCCGCAGTGCAGCGTGCAATGCCGCGCCGCGGCAGGGGCGGGGCGCGGCGACGTCGTCCGGAGCGGTGCGGTTCGAGCGCTTGCCTGTACGGTCTGGCGTGATCAAACTGTACGGTAAGGCGCGCTTGTCCGGACTGTATATTTTGTCGGCCAGTCGCCGCCGGTAGAGTGGCCTTCATCGCCGCCGCTGCCCCTGGCGCGGCGCCGCCCACTGACCCGATTCCCCCAGGAGAACGTATGGACGCCGCCAAGACCGTGATTCCCGATCTCGATGCGCTGTGGATGCCCTTCACCGCCAACCGCCAGTACAAGGCGGCGCCGCGCCTGCTGGCGTCGGCCAGCGGCATGTACTACACCACCCACGACGGCCGCCAGATCCTGGACGGTTGCGCCGGCCTGTGGTGCGTGGCGGCCGGCCACTGCCGCAAGGAAATCGCCGAGGCGGTGGCACGCCAGGCGGCCACGCTGGACTATGCGCCGCCGTTCCAGATGGGCCATCCGCTCTCGTTCGAGGCCGCCACCAAGGTGGCGGCGATCATGCCGCAGGGGCTGGATCGCATCTTCTTCACCAACTCGGGCTCGGAGTCGGTCGACACCGCGCTGAAGATCGCGCTGGCGTACCACCGCGCGCGCGGCGAAGGCCAGCGCACGCGCTTTATCGGCCGCGAGCGCGGCTACCACGGCGTTGGCTTCGGCGGCATGGCGGTGGGCGGCATCGGGCCGAACCGCAAGGCCTTCTCGGCCAACCTGATGCCGGGCACCGACCACCTGCCGGCCACGCTCAACCTTGCCGAGGCCGCCTTCTCCAAGGGTCAGCCGCAATGGGGGGCGCATCTGGCCGACGAGCTCGAGCGCATCCTGGCGCTGCATGACCCGGCCAACGTTGCCGCGGTCATCGTCGAGCCGCTGGCGGGCTCCGCCGGCGTGCTGGTGCCGCCGGTCGGCTACCTCGAAAAGCTGCGCGAGATCACCAGCCGCCACGGCATCCTGCTGATCTTCGATGAGGTCATCACCGCCTTCGGCCGCCTCGGCGCGGCCACCGCGGCCGAGCGCTTCAAGGTGACGCCGGACCTGATCACCATGGCCAAGGCCATCAACAACGCCGCAGTGCCGATGGGCGCCGTCGCCGTGCGCCGCGAAGTGCATGACGCCGTGGTCAACTCGGCCGCGCCGGGAACGATCGAACTGCTGCACGGCTATACCTACTCGGGCCACCCGGTTGCCGCGGCGGCGACGATCGCCACGCTGGACCTGTACCAGCGCGAGAACCTGTTCGGCCGCGCCGCCGAACTGGCGCCGGTGTTTGAAGCGGCGGCGCACGGCGTGCGCGGCGCGCCGCACGTCAAGGACATCCGCAACTACGGGCTGGTGGCCGGCATCGAGCTGGAATCGCGTCCGGGCCAGCCGGGCGCGCGCGCCTACGAGGCCTTCCTCAAGTGCCTGGAGCTAGGCGTGCTGGTGCGCTACACCGGCGACATCCTGGCGTTCTCGCCGCCACTGATCATCTCCGAAGCGCAGATCGGCGAGATGTTCGATACGGTGAAGAAAGTGCTGCAGGACATCAAGTAAGCGGCGCGCGCCGCATCGCCTTGCCGCCGGGCCCACGGGCCCGGCCTCTCTCTCTGATTGCACGCCGGGGTGCGCTGTACTGCGTGCCGCGGCTCTCGAAGGAAGTCCCAAGTGAGCATCGCAGAAAACCGGCAACTGGCCGAAATCCATCATTTCATCGGCGGCGCCGTGCGCCGCGCCGGCGGCCAGCGCCAGGCCGACGTATTCAACCCCGCCACCGGCGAGGTTTCCGCGCGCGTGGCGCTGGGCACCGCGCAGGACGTGGCCGACGCCGTCGCCGCCGCCAGGGCCGCCTTCCCGGCCTGGGCCGACACCCCGCCGCTGCGCCGCGCGCGCATCCTGTTCAAGTTCAAGGAGCTGCTGGACCAGCACCACGACGACCTCGCCGCGCTGATCACGCGCGAGCACGGCAAGGTGTTCTCGGACGCGAAGGGCGAAGTCACGCGCGGCATCGAGGTGGTGGAGTTCGCCTGCGGCATTCCCAACCTGCTCAAGACCGATTTCACCGACAACATCGGCGGCGGCATCGACAACTGGAACCTGCGCCAGCCGCTGGGCGTGGTGGCCGGCATCACGCCGTTCAACTTCCCGGTGATGGTGCCGATGTGGATGTTCCCGGTGGCGCTGGCGTGCGGCAATACCTTCGTGCTCAAGCCCTCGGAGCGCGACCCGTCGCCGAGCCTGCTGATCGCCGACCTGCTGCGCCAGGCCGGGCTGCCCGACGGCGTGTTCAACGTGGTGCAGGGCGACAAGGAGGCGGTCGACGCGCTGCTGGCGCACCCGGACGTGCAGGCGCTGTCGTTCGTCGGCTCGACGCCGATCGCCGAATACATCTACACGGAAGGGACCAGGCACGGCAAGCGCGTGCAGGCGCTGGGCGGCGCCAAGAACCACCTGGTGGTGATGCCCGATGCGGACCTGGACCAGGCCGTCGATGCGCTGATCGGCGCCGCCTATGGCTCGGCCGGCGAGCGCTGCATGGCGATCTCGGTGGCGGTGGCGGTGGGCGACGTCGCCGACCAGCTGGTGCCGCGCCTGGCCGAACGCGCGCGCGCGCTGAAGATCCGCAACGGCATGGAGAGCGATGCCGAGATGGGCCCGCTGGTGACCGGCGCGCACAAGGCCAAGGTCGAGGGCTATATCGCCCGGGGCGTGGAAGAGGGCGCGACGCTGGTGACCGATGGCCGCGGCCACCAGGTCGATGGGCACGAGCACGGCTTCTACGTCGGCGGCACGCTGTTCGACCACGTCACGCCGGAGATGACGATCTACAAGGAAGAGATCTTCGGCCCGGTGCTGTCGGTGGTGCGCGTGCACGACTTTGCCGAGGCGGTGGCGCTGATCAACGCGCACGAGTACGGCAACGGCGTGTCTTGCTACACCAGCGACGGCGGCATCGCGCGCGCGTTCGCGCGGCAGATCCAGGTGGGCATGGTCGGCATCAACGTGCCGATCCCGGTGCCGATGGCGTGGCATTCGTTCGGCGGCTGGAAGCGCTCGCTGTTCGGCGACCACCATGCCTATGGCGAAGAGGGCGTGCGCTTCTACACGCGCTACAAGAGCGTGATGCAGCGCTGGCCGGACTCGATCGCCAAGGGCGCCGAGTTCACCATGCCGGTGGCGAAATGACCAGCGGAGCGCCGGCGTGAAGGTAAACCGCATCGTCGCCAACATCGTCACCGCCGATCCCGGCCTGGCCCGCGCCTTCTACCAGGAGGTGCTGGGCCTGGACCTGCTGATGGACCACGGCTGGATCCGCACCTACGGCAGCGATGGCACGGCGCGGACCCAGGTCAGCTTTGCCGTGGAAGGCGGCAACGGCACTCCCGTGCCCGCGCTGTCGATCGAGGTCGACGATGTCGACGAGGCCCACCGCCGCATGTTGGCCGCCGGCTTTGCCGTGGAATACGGCCCGGCCGACGAGCCGTGGGGTGTGCGCCGCTTCTTCGTGCGCGACCCGTTCGGGCAACTGGTCAACATCCTCGCGCACGCCTGAGCGCGGGGTTTGCCTGCCGTCAGTGCCGGCCTGGCCGGGCTTTCCTATCATTCCTGCAACGCGGTGGCCGGGCGCAAGTGATGTATGCGTCCGGCCAGCGGCGTACACTAGCGCCCTTTTTCCCGGGCCCGCGCGTTGCCGCGGCGGGCCCGGCCACCGTTGCAGGGAGTCTGAATGAGCTTGTTCCGCACCAAGGACATCGACGCGATGCTGGCCGTCGCGCGCGATGACGGCCTGAAAAAAGTGCTGGGTCCGGTCGACCTGGTGCTGATGGGCATCGGCGCCATCATCGGCACCGGCATTTTCGTGCTGACCGGCACCGGCGCGCTGACCGCCGGGCCGGCGCTGACGGTGTCGTTCGTGATCGCAGCGCTGGCGTGCGGCTTTGCCGCGCTGTGCTACGCGGAATTCGCCTCGGCGATCCCGGTGTCGGGCTCGATCTACACCTACAGCTACGCCACGCTGGGCGAAATCGTCGCGTGGATGATCGGCTGGGACCTGTTGCTGGAATACGGGCTGGCCACCTCGGCGGTGTCGGTGGGCTGGTCGGGCTATTTCCAGTCGCTGATGGCGGGCTTCGGCATCAAGCTGCCGGCGGCGCTGAGCGCGGCGCCGGGCTCGGTGCCAGGCGTGCACACCGTGCTGAACCTGCCGGCGTGCCTGATCATGCTGGCCATCACCTGGGTGGTGTCCTACGGCGTGCGCGAGTCCGCGCGCGTCAACAACCTGATGGTGGCGGTAAAGATCGGCGTGGTGCTGCTGTTTATCGCGGTGGGCGTGTGGCACGTGCAGCCGGCCAACTGGCAGCCGTTCGCGCCGTTCGGCTTTACCGGCATCTTCAATGCGGCGGCGCTGGTGTTCTTCGCCTTTATCGGCTTCGATGCCGTGACCTCGGCCGCGGAAGAAGTGCGCAACCCGCGCCGCGACCTGCCGATCGGCATCATCGGCTCGCTCGCGGTCTGCACCGTGCTGTACGTGGTGGTGGCGGCGATCATGACCGGCATCGTGCCGTTCGCGAAGTTCGCCGGCGTGGACCACCCGGTCTCGCTGGCGCTGCAGTTCGCCGGGCAGAACTGGGTGGCGGGCTTTGTCGACCTCGGCGCGATCCTCGGCATGACCACGGTGATCCTGGTGATGACCTACGGCCAGACCCGCGTGATCTTCGCCATGTCGCGCGACGGCCTGCTGCCCGAGCGGCTGTCGTCGGTGCATCCGGTGCATGCCACGCCGTATTTCGCCACCTGGACCGTCGGCCTGGTGTTTGCCGCGATTGCCGCATTCGTGCCGCTGAACGTGCTGGCCGAGCTGATCAACATCGGCACGCTGGCGGCCTTTACGCTGATCTCGGTGGCGGTGCTGGTGCTGCGCAAGACCCGGCCAGAGCTGCCGCGCGCGTTCCGCTGCCCGGGCGTGCCGGTGGTGCCGCTGCTGTCGATCGGCTTCTGCCTGTTCCTGATGGCACACCTGCAGGCGCTGACCTGGGCCGCCTTCCTGGTGTGGCTGGTGCTGGGGCTGGTGATCTACTTCGCCTATGCGCGGCGCAATGCCGTGCTGCATAACCACGGCGGCTGAGCCTCAGCGCGCGCCGCGCTCCGCGGCCGCCTTCATGAAGGCCACCGCGCGCGGCTCATTGGCATAGGCGGCGTTGATGCGGATCCACGCCGAGGTCTCGCCGCCCGGGCGGAAGTAGTTGCCCGGCGCCAGTGTCACGCCAAACTGCTCGCCCAGCGTCACCAGCTCGCGCGAATCCTCGATACCCGGCGGGCGCGCCCACAGGAAGTTGCCGCCGGAAGGCTGGCAGAACACCTCCCAGCCGTTGCCGTGCAACTGGCGCACCGCGTTGGCGACGGCCTCGCGCACGCGCAGTCGCAGCCGCTCCACGTACTTGCGGTAGCCGCCGCGCTCCAGCAGCGCCGCGGTCACCGCTTCGGCAAAGTGCGAGCCGGCCACGCTGGTCAGCACCTTCACGTCGACCAGGTCCTTGACCAGCGCCTTGTCGGCCACCAGGTAGCCGATCCGCAGCGATGCCGACACCGTCTTGGAAAAGCCGCCGATGTAGATCACGTGCTCGAGCTGGTCGAGCGTGGCCAGCCGGTCGGTGAAGTGGGTCTGGAAGTCCGAGAAGATATCGTCCTCGACGAAGCGGAAGCCATGGCGGCGCGCCAGCTCGAGCAGCCGGAACGCCACCGGCGGCGCCAGGGTCGAGCCGGTCGGGTTCTGCAACACGCTGTTGGTGAAGAACAGCTTGGGCTTGTGCTGGCGCAGCAGCGCCTCGGTGGCGTCCGGATCGGGGCCGTCGGGCGTGTGCGGCACGCCCACCAGTTGCACCCCGTGCAGGCGCAGCAGCCCGAACAGGTTGTAGTAGCCGGGATCTTCGACGAACACCGTGTCGCCTGGCTTGAGCAGGTGGCGCACCACCAGGTCGAGCGCCTGGCTGGCGCCGGTGGTGATCAGCACCTGCGGCAGCTCCGCCGCAATGCCCAGCTGGCGCACCC
The DNA here is from genome assembly GCF_900250115.1 of Cupriavidus taiwanensis. NCBI lineage: Bacteria > Pseudomonadati > Pseudomonadota > Betaproteobacteria > Burkholderiales > Burkholderiaceae > Cupriavidus > Cupriavidus taiwanensis. The sequence continues at coordinate 247,614 of NZ_LT984803.1, forward strand.
GCAGCAGCACCTGACGGCGCAGCTCCGGATGGCCCATCGGCGTGGCGTAGTGGATCACGCTGTCGATCTCGTTGCGCGAGATCGCGCGGATCGCCTGGGTCAGGCCCTCCACGTCGCGCCAGTTCTCGGGGACGAAGCCGCCCGCCAGCTTGAGCGTGCCGCTGGGGTGGTTGAACTGCTCCAGGATATGGTCGGACAGGTCCTCGGCCAGGCTGGGGTCCGACCAGCCGCGCGCCGAGCGTCCCGCCAGCGGACTGTCCGCCACATAGAAACCTGAGCCCTGCCGCGAATCGAGCAGCCCCTGCGACACCAGCCGGTCATAGGCTTCGATCACCGGGAAGCGGCTGATGCCGTTCTCGGCCGCCAGCTGCCGGATCGACGGCAGCCGCGCGCCGGGGCGCGCCTCGCGGTTGCCGATCCACGCCTTCACGCCTTCGACGATCTGCTCGGTCAGTGGAATTCCGGTGGAAGCATCTAAGATGAGTTTCATGGGCGATACCGCCGGGGAGGGGCGCGGGCAGGCAACTGTCAGGAAAAACTACTGAACAGTTCATCGAAAACTGTTCACAACTGTACATGGGATTGTAGTGAGGGATGCGAATAATGGAAGCGTGGCGGAGAAGGGCGCCGGCATCCCCGTCCAGGGTGTTGCGGCAGCCGCGATGACCGCCGGGCTGACAAGGAGTGCAACATGCGCGAACTACGGACTTTCGAACTGGACCAACCCGGACTGCCGGTGAGCTGGCGCGCCGGTCACGGGCAGACCGTCTGCGCGGTGGCGGGCAAGCTGTGGGTGACGGTGGAAGGCCATCCCAACGATATCTGGCTGGAACCGGGCCAGGAACTGGCGCTGCCGGAGGGCTATCGCGTCTGGCTGTCCGGCGATGGCGCGGGGGCACGCTTCACGCTGGCGCAGACCCCGGCGCCGTGGTCGATGCAGCGGCTGGCCGCGTGGCTGCGCGCGCTGCGGCATCGGGTGGACGAGCACAGCACCGATGCATTCGGCGAATGCCCGCGGATATGGGCGCTGTGCCGGTGAGTCGGCCGGCGCCGGCAGTCAGCCAGGATGCGATGCAAAGGCCACCGGCAAGGTGGCCTTTTGTTTGTCCGCGGCCCGCGGACACCTACTCTATAAGGACGCCGGCACCCCGCCGTCCGGGTTCCGCCCCATTGATTTACGTTAACGTCAACGTCATACAATCGATCCGCCCCGACCCCGGGGCGCAGCCCGCGCGTTGGCAGCCAAGCCGGCACAGAACGGCGCCGGCGCACGCCGCGGTCGCAGCCAAGACCCGACACGGTGGAGACAATGACCGACCTTTCCGATGTCCATGATGTGCGCCGCGGCGCGCCCCAGCCCAAGCCGGTGCAGCCAGGCACCGGCCCGGCCAACAAGGTGCGCTTCGTCACTGCGGCGTCGCTGTTCGACGGCCACGATGCCTCGATCAACATCATGCGCCGCATCCTCCAGTCGCACGGCTGCGAGGTGGTCCACCTCGGCCACAACCGTTCGGTCGAGGAGATCGTGACCGCGGCGCTGCAGGAAGACGCGCAGGGGATTGCGATTTCCAGCTACCAGGGCGGCCATGTCGAGTACTTCAAGTACATGGTGGACCTGCTGCGCGACAAGGGCGGCGCGCACGTGCAGGTCTTCGGCGGTGGCGGCGGCGTGATCGTGCCCGACGAGATCTGCGAGCTGCAGGCCTACGGCGTGGCTCGCATCTACAGCCCCGAGGACGGCCAGCGCATGGGCCTGGCCGGCATGATTGCCGACATGGTGCAGCGCTGCGACATCGACCTGTCGCGTTACGCGCCCGCCTCGCTCGATGCGGTTGCCGCCGGCGACCGCCGCGCGCTGGCGCAGCTGATCACCGCGCTCGAGAACGGCAAGGCCGATGCGGCGCTGGTGGCGGCGATGCATGCGCAGGCGCAGCAGGCATCGATTCCCGTGCTCGGCATCACCGGCACCGGCGGCGCCGGAAAATCGTCATTGACCGACGAACTGATCCGCCGCTTCCGGCTGGACCAGCAGGATGCGCTGTCGATCGCCGTGATCTCGATCGACCCGTCGCGGCGCAAGTCCGGCGGCGCGCTGCTGGGCGACCGCATCCGCATGAACGCGATCAACCATCCGCGCATCTTCATGCGCTCGATGGCAACGCGCGAGGCGGGCTCCGAGATCTCGCAGGCGCTGCCCGACGCGATTGCCGCGTGCAAGGTGGCGGGCTTCGACCTGGTGATCGTCGAGACCTCCGGCATCGGCCAGGGCGACGCCGCGATCGTGCCGCACGTGGACCTGTCGCTGTACGTGATGACGCCCGAGTTCGGCGCCGCCAGCCAGCTCGAGAAGATCGACATGCTCGACTTCGCCGACTTCGTCGCCATCAACAAGTTCGACCGCAAGGGCGCGCAGGATGCCTGGCGCGACGTGGCCAAGCAGGTCCAGCGCAACCGCGAGCAATGGCACGGCAAGCCGGAGGACATGCCGGTGTATGGCACGCAGGCGTCGCGCTTTAACGACGACGGCGTCACCATGCTGTACCAGGGCCTGCGTGAGGCGCTGGCCCGACACGGCCTGAAGGTGAAGGCGGGCGCGCTGCCGGTCCTGGCAGGGCGCATCTCCACCGGCCAGAACGTGATCGTGCCGCCGGCACGCAGCCGCTACCTCGCCGAGCTGGCCGACACCGTGCGCGGCTACCACCGCCGCGTCGCCGAGCAGAGCCGCATCGCGCGCGAGCGCCAGCAGCTGCGCGAATCCGGCCGCATGCTGCGCGCCGCGCAGGGCCAGGGCGATGTCGGCGCCGCGCTCGACGCACTGGCCGCGGAGCGCGACAGCGCGCTGGGCCAGGTCGAGCGCAAGCTGCTGGCGATGTGGCCGCAGATGCGCGAAGCCTACAGCGGCGACGAATACGTGGTGAAGATCCGCGACCGCGAGATCCGCACCGGGCTGGTCACCACCACGCTGTCGGGCACCAAGGTGCGCAAGGTAGTGCTGCCGCGCTTCGAGGACGACGGCGAGGTGCTGAAGTGGCTGATGCGCGAGAACGTGCCCGGCAGCTTCCCGTACACCGCCGGGGTGTTCGCCTTCAAGCGCGAGAACGAAGACCCCACCCGCATGTTCGCCGGCGAGGGCGATGCCTTCCGCACCAACCGGCGCTTCAAGCTGGTGTCCGAGGGCATGGACGCCAAGCGCCTGTCGACCGCGTTCGACTCGGTCACGCTGTATGGCGAAGACCCGCATGTGCGCCCCGACATCTACGGCAAGGTGGGCAACTCGGGCGTGTCGATCGCCACGCTCGATGACATGAAGGTGCTGTACGACGGCTTCGACCTGACCAGCCCGAGCACCTCGGTGTCGATGACCATCAACGGCCCGGCGCCGACCATCCTGGCGATGTTCATGAACACCGCCATCGACCAGCAGCTCGACAAGTTCCGCGCCGACAACGGCCGCGACCCGAGCGCCGACGAAGAGGCCAAGATCCGCGCGTGGGTGCTGCAGAACGTGCGCGGCACGGTGCAGGCCGATATCCTCAAAGAAGACCAGGGCCAGAACACCTGCATCTTCTCCACCGAGTTTTCGCTCAAGGTGATGGGCGATATCCAGGAGTACTTCGTGCACCACCAGGTGCGCAACTTCTACTCGGTGTCGATCTCGGGCTACCACATCGCCGAGGCCGGCGCCAACCCGATCTCGCAGCTCGCCTTCACGTTGTCCAATGGCTTCACCTATGTGGAGGCCTACCTGGCGCGCGGCATGCACATCGACGACTTCGCGCCCAACCTGTCGTTCTTCTTCTCCAACGGCATGGACCCCGAGTACAGCGTGCTGGGCCGCGTCGCGCGCCGCATCTGGGCCGTGACCATGCGCGACAAGTACGGCGCCAACGAGCGCAGCCAGAAGCTCAAGTACCACATCCAGACCTCGGGCCGCTCGCTGCACGCGCAGGAGATCGACTTCAACGACATCCGTACCACGCTGCAGGCGCTGATCGCGATCTACGACAACTGCAACTCGCTGCACACCAATGCCTACGACGAGGCCATCACCACGCCCACCGGCGAATCGGTGCGCCGCGCCTTGGCCATCCAGCTGATCATCAACCGCGAATGGGGCGTGGCGAAGTGCGAGAACCCCAACCAGGGCAGCTTCCTGATCGAGGAGCTGACCGACCTGGTGGAAGAAGCGGTGCTGCAGGAGTTCGAGCGCATCGCGGAGCGCGGCGGCGTGCTCGGCGCGATGGAGACCGGCTACCAGCGCGGCAAGATCCAGGAGGAATCGCTTTACTACGAGCAGCTCAAGCACGACGGCACGCTGCCGCTGATAGGCGTGAACACCTTCCGCAATCCCGAAGGCGATCCGGTGCCGCAGAAGCTGGAGCTGGCGCGCTCCAGCGAGGCCGAGAAGCAGAGCCAGCTCGACCGCCTGCAGTCATTCCAGCAGGCGCATGCCGGCGAAGCGCCGGCGATGCTACAGCGGATGCGCCAGGCGGTGATCGACAACCAGAACGTGTTCGCGGTGCTGATGGATGCGGTGCGGGTCTGCTCGCTGGGGCAGATCACGCATGCGCTGTTCGAGGTGGGCGGGCAATACCGGCGCAATATGTAGACCCGGATCCACGCGCTGACCGGTAATCGCGCAGGGCGGCCGCAGTAAGGGCCGCCCTGCGTTACACTCGAATGCTGCGCCGCACCGTAGCGCCTGGCGGCAACAAAACCCGAGACAACCGCAACACAAGACCATGGATACCCAGTACAGCCCGAACAACATCTTTGCCAAGATCCTGCGCGGCGAAATGCCATGCATCAAGGTGTACGAGGACGACGACACCATCGCCTTCATGGATATCATGCCGCAGGCCGACGGCCATACGCTGGTGGTGCCCAAGGAAGCCGCGGTCAACCTGTTCGACCTGTCGGAGCGCGGCGCCCAGGCAGCCATCGTCGCCACCCAGCGCGTGGCGCGCGCGGTGCGCGCGGCCTTCAGCCCGGACGGCATCTCGATCGGCCAGTTCAACGGCGCCGCGGCGGGCCAGACCGTGCCGCACGTCCATTTCCACATCGTGCCGCGCTACAACGACCAGGCGCTGCGCGGGCACGCGCGCGACATGCAGGAGCCGGAAGTGCTCAAGGGCCATGCCGAACGCATCATCGCCGCGCTGGCCAAGCAGCCAGGCTGACACCACACATCGATAAACAACACCAGACAGAGGAAGAGAAGATGGCAATCAGGACAGTAGGCATCGTCGGTGCGGGCACCATGGGCAATGGCATCGCCCAGGCCTGCGCGGTCGTGGGACTGAATGTGGTGATGGTCGACATCAGCGACGCCGCCGTGCAGAAGGGCGTGGCCACGGTGTCCGGCAGCCTGGACCGGCTGATCAAGAAAGAAAAGCTGACCGAGGCGCAGAAGGCCGACGCGCTGGCGCGGATCCAGGGCAGCACGTCGTATGACGATCTCAAGGCTGCCGACATCGTGATCGAGGCCGCCACCGAGAACTACGACCTCAAGATCAAGATCCTCAAGCAGATCGACGGCATCGTCGGCGACAACGTGATCATCGCGTCGAACACCTCGTCGATCTCGATCACCAAGCTCGCCGCCATGACCGCGCGCGCCGACCGCTTCATCGGCATGCACTTCTTCAACCCGGTGCCGGTGATGGCCCTGGTCGAACTGATCCGCGGCCTGCAGACCAGCGACGCCACCCACGCCGCGGTCGAAGCGCTGGCCAGGGAACTGGGCAAGTACCCGATCACGGTCAAGAACAGCCCGGGCTTCGTCGTCAACCGCATCCTGTGCCCGATGATCAACGAAGCCTTCTGCGTGCTGGGCGAAGGCCTGGCCTCGCCGGAAGAGATCGACGAGGGCATGAAACTGGGCTGCAACCACCCGATCGGGCCGCTGGCGCTGGCCGACATGATCGGCCTGGACACCATGCTGGCGGTGATGGAAGTGCTGTACACCGAGTTCGCCGATCCGAAGTACCGCCCGGCGATGCTGATGCGCGAGATGGTGGCCGCGGGCTACCTGGGGCGCAAGACGGGGCGGGGGGTGTACGTGTATAGCAAGTAAATCAGACCGGTACTGCCGCGTGCACCGGCGGCCGCCTTCGGGCGGCCGCTGTCTTTTTTGTCGCCGGCGCTGGTTCCGTTCAATCCCGCTTACACCGCGTTATATGCCGAAACAATCCGCCGCATCTGGTAACAGGAATGCGCGGTAGAGTGCACCCATTCCGTTTACGACAACACCGCATATGGCTCACCCGGTTCTTTTTGCAGCGCTGCTCGCTGGCATCATGTCCCTGTTGGCTGCGCGTTCGGCGATGGCGCATGTGGATGTAGGCGTGCATATCGGCGCACCGGTCTATGTCGCGCCGGCGCCGGTCTATGTGGCGCCACCGCCTCCCGTGGTGTATGCGCCGCGCTATCACGGCTGGCATGGCGACCGCTATTGGGATGGCCGGCGCTGGTATGGGCGCCACGAATGGCGCGGCCGGCACCATCACCACCGCCATCACCACTATCGCCACCACGGCCATGGGTATCGTGGTCATCACGGCCATCGCGGCCACGGGCACTGATCCTGGCGACGGCGCTGGCGGGGCCGGGTCGGCCCGGTCAGCGCAACAGTACCAGTCGCGGCACCGCGTCGGCGCCGCTCCAGACCACGGCGTTCTGCTGGTAGGCCTGGCCGAGGGCGCGAGCATCGGCCAGCGACAGCCCGGGCACCAGGAAGCTTGGTTCGGCGGGCCAGCCATTATCGGGATGTTCGCCGGCGGCTTCGATCGTGCGCCGTCCCAGCGCACCCAGTTCCTGAGCCAGTGCCTGTTGCCGGCGCAGGTTGGCGGCATCGTCGCAGCGCTGGCTGAACGGGTTGGCCGCCGTGATGAAGGCGCTGCAGTCCACCCCCAGCGCGCGCTGCAGCGCGGCCAGCGCGGCGCTGGGCTGGTCGATGCGCAAGGTCATGGGCGTGTCGCCCAGCACCCGGTAGTGCGTTTCGCGATACGCCCGCAGGGTCTCGGCGTCGATGGCGCTGGCCACCTTACTCTCCGTACTGCCGCAGTCCGTCGAGGTCCAGCACCTCGATCACGCCGTAGTCCACCCGCACCAGCCCCTGCTGTTCCAGCACCTTCAGCGCCTGGTTGGCGCGCTGGCGCGAGATGCCGGCGAGCAGGCCGATTTCTTCCTGCGAGATTTCCAGCGTCTTGCCGATGCCCGGATACAGGTGCTCGTTGAATAGTGACGACACCGCGCGCGCCACGCGCGAGTCGATGTCGAGCAGCCGCTCATATTCCACCGCCGCGATGAACTGCCCCAGGCGCTCGTTGAACTGCGTCAGCAGGAAGCGCGTGAACGGCAGGCTGGTATCCAGCAGCCACTGAAAAGTGTCGCGCGGCAGGAAGGCGATGGTCGAGCGGCGCAGCGCCATCACGTCGTACTTGCGGATCTCCGACTTCAGCACCGCGCCTTCGCCGAACCAGCCGCCGGTGGGCACGCCGGTGAAGGTGACCGACTTGCCCGACGGCGACACCGTGGTGATCTTGACGATCCCTTCAAGCACGCCCAGCCAGTGCTCGGCCTTGTCGCCCTTGTGGCAGACGTAGTCGCCCTGGCTGTACTCGTGCACGAACATGGCGCGGCGCACGCGCTCGCGCTGCTCGGGGCTCAGGTCTGCGGCCCACACGCAGCGGTCGACAAAATCGTTCAGCATGGCCTCGCGGAAGCTCCGGTAGGGATTAACCCGGAATTGTCACCGGCGTGACAACCGGGGTTGTTGGCATGGGCTATCGTACGATCACAACGGAACCGCGGGTGCCACAAGGGACACGCCGGGAAGGCAGCAGACGCTTCTCCCGGCCCCTGAACACAAGGCACAGACGGGCTTGATGCGATGCGGCAGATGCCGCCGGGCAAAGCAAGCCAAGTATAACGACCGGACCGGCGCTTGACACCGGGCGTGGACCCCCACGCCGGAGGGACAGGAGACAGCGATGCAGGAATCGTCGGCGACGACCTTCCCGCGATGGCTGCTGGCGCACGCCCAGCAGCGGCCGGAGCATCCGGCCTATCGCGAGAAGGATCTCGGCATCTGGCAGACATACAGCTGGGCCCAGGCGGCACAGCAGGTGAGGGCGCTGGCATGTGGTCTGGCCGCGCTCGGCTTCAAGCGTGGCATGAACCTGGCGGTGGTGGGCGACAACCGTCCGCGCCTGTACTGGGCCATGACCGCGGCGCAGGCGTTGGGCGGCGTGCCGGTGCCGCTGTACCAGGACGCCATCGCCAACGAGATGGTCTACGTGCTCAATGATGCGGAAATCGAGTTCGCCATCGTCGAGGACCAGGAGCAGGTCGACAAGCTGCTCGAAGTCGAGGCGCAGCTGGCAGAATCGGGCCGCACCGTGCGCCACGTCATCTTCGAAGACCCGCGCGGGCTGCTCGACTACGACCATCCCTCGCTGATGTCGTACCAGCGCCTGCAGGAACTGGGGCGCGAGTTCGACCAGGCCCATCCTGGCTTCTATGACGAGGCCATCGCTGCCGGGCAGCCCGACGACACCGCCATCATCCTCTATACCTCGGGCACCACCGGCAAGCCCAAGGGCGTGTGCCATTCGCACCATGGCCTGATCGGCTCGGCGCGCAACGGCTGCGCCTTCGACAAGCTCGACGCCGATGACGACGTGCTGTCCTACCTGCCGATGGCGTGGGTCGGCGACAACCTGTTCTCGTATGCGCAGGCGATGGTGGCGGGCTTTACGGTGAACTGCCCGGAATCGCGCGAAACGGTGATGACCGACCTGCGCGAGATCGGCCCCACCTACTACTTCGCGCCGCCGCGCATCTACGAAGGCCTGCTGACGCAGGTGATGATCCGCATGGAGGATGCCGGCTGGATCAAGCGCAAGCTGTTCCACTGGGCCATGGACGTGGCGCGCCGCTGCGGCACTGACATCCTCGACGGCCAGCCGGTGTCGGCGGTGGAGCGCGCGCGCTATGCGCTGGGCGAAGCGCTGGTCTACGGCCCGCTGCGCAACGTGCTGGGCATGAGCCGCATCCGCGTGGCCTATACCGCGGGCGAGGCCATCGGCCCGGACCTGTTCCGCTTCTACCGCTCGATCGGCGTGAACCTGAAGCAGTTCTACGGCCAGACCGAGACCTGCGCCTATGTGTGCCTGCAGCCCGACGGCAAGGTCAAGTTCGATTCCGTCGGACCCGCCGCGCCGGGCATGGAAATCCGCATCGCCGACAACGGCGAGGTGCTGGTGCGCGGCGTGGGCCTGCTCAAGTCCTACTACAAGCGCGAGGATGCCACGCGCGAGGCCATCAACGACGAGGGCTACTTCATGACCGGCGACGCCGGCGTGATCGACGCCGACGGCCACCTGAAGATCATCGACCGCGCCAAGGACGTGGGCAAGCTGGCCGATGGCTCGATGTTCGCGCCCAAGTACATCGAGAACAAGCTCAAGTTTTTCCCGTACATCAAGGAAGCGGTGGCCTTCGGCAGCGGCCGCGACCAGGTCTGCGCCTTCATCAATATCGACTTCGAGGCAGTGGGCAACTGGGCCGAGCGCCGCCACCTGCCGTACGCGGGCTATGTCGACCTGGCCGCGCAGCCGGACGTGCTCGAGATGATCGGCGAATGCGTGAACCAGGTGAATGCGGACCTTGCCAACGACCCGATGCTGGCGGGATCGCAGATCGCGCGCTTCCTGGTGCTGCACAAGGAGCTGGATCCGGACGACGACGAGCTGACCCGCACGCGCAAGGTACGGCGCGGCTTTATCGCGGAGAAGTACGGCGTGCTGGTCGACGCGCTCTATGCGGGCAAGTCCGAGCAGTTCATCGAGACGCGCGTCAAGTTTGAAGACGGGCGCGAGGGCAGCGTGTCGGCCACGCTGAAGCTGGTCGATGCCAGGCGGCTGCCGGTAGCGGCGCGCGCGGCATAAGAGCACAGGTGGAGGCAGCAAGATGACACAAGTGGCCTGGCAAGGCGCCGGCAAGCGCGAATGGGCGGCGGCACGCACCGATGCGAGCGGCGCCGGCAGTGGCGGTGCGATGGCGCCGGCAGGACCGTTGCCCCCGGCGGGGCTGGTGGATGACAGCGGGATGCATCCCGGCATCCGCCATGAACAGCGCACCGGCGCGCAGGCGCGCACCGGCGGCGAGGTGATCCTGGACCTGCAGCACATCTCGCTGTCGTTCGGCGGGGTCAAGGCGCTGACCGATATCTCGTTCGACGTGTGCGAGCACGAGGTGCGCGCCATCATCGGCCCGAACGGAGCCGGCAAGAGTTCGATGCTGAACGTGATCAACGGCGTCTACCACCCGCAGCAGGGGCGCATCGTGTTCCGCGGCGAGGAACGCAAGCAGATGCACCCGACCGCCGCGGCGCGCCAGGGCATTGCGCGCACGTTCCAGAACATCGCGCTGTTCAAGGGCATGACGGTGCTGGACAACATCATGACCGGTCGCAACACGCAGTTCCGCACCTCGTGGTTTGCGCACGCGCTGTGGTGGGGCCCGGCCCGCAACGAGGAAATGCGGCACCGGCAGAAGGTGGAGGAGGTGATCGACTTCCTCGAAATCCAGTCGATCCGCAAGACTCCGGTGGGGCGCCTGCCGTACGGCCTGCAGAAGCGCGTCGAGCTGGCGCGCGCGCTCGCCGCCGAGCCGTCGATGCTGCTGCTCGATGAGCCGATGGCCGGCATGAACGTGGAAGAGAAGCAGGACATGTGCCGCTTCATCCTCGATGTGAACCGGCAGTTCGGCACCACCATCGTGCTGATCGAGCACGACATGGGCGTGGTGATGGATATCTCCGACCGCGTGGTGGTGCTGGACTATGGCAAGAAGATCGGGGATGGCACGCCGGAGGAGGTGAAGGGCAATCCGGACGTGATCAAGGCGTATTTGGGAACATCGCACTGATTGTTTGCTCCCCTCTCCCGCGCGCGGGAGAGGGGAGCCGGACAGCGGTATTGGTAGACCAACAGATGCAAGCAAAGGCAAACCATGACGTTCTTCTTTGAAATCCTGCTCGGCGGCCTGCTGTCGGGACTGATGTACTCGCTGGTGGCGCTGGGCTTCGTGCTGATCTACAAGGCCTCGGGCGTGTTCAACTTTGCCCAGGGCGCGATGGTCTACTTTGCCGCGCTGGCGGTGGTGGGGCTGATGGACAAGGGCATGCCGATGTGGGCGGCGGTGATCGGCGCCTTCGTGGTGATGATCCTGGTCGGCATGAGCACTGAGCGCTTCGTGTTGCGCAAGCTGGTCAACCAGCCGCCGATCACGCTGTTCATGGCCACCATCGGGCTGTCGTTCTTCCTCGAAGGTCTGGGGCCGCTCTTGTTCGGCAATGAAGTGCGCCCGATCAACCTGGGCATCGTCGACGAGCCGATCGAATCGATCCTGACCAATTTCAACATCGTTATCTCCAAGTTCGACCTTGCCGCCGCGGCCATCGCTGGCGCGCTGGTGGGATCGCTGGCGCTGTTCTTCCAGTACACCAAGGTCGGCCGCGCGCTGCGCGCGGTGGCCGACGACCACCAGGCCGCGCTGTCGCTGGGCATCCCGCTGCAGAACATCTGGGCCATCGTATGGGGCGTGGCGGGCTTCGTCGCGCTGGTGGCGGGCATGCTGTGGGGCTCGCGCAATGGCGTGCAGTTCGCGCTGACGCTGACCGCGCTGAAGGCGCTGCCGGTGCTGATCCTGGGCGGTTTCACTTCGGTGCCCGGCGCCATCGTCGGCGGGCTGATCATCGGCGCCTCGGAGAAGCTGGCCGAGATCTATATCCCGCCGGTGTTCCAGTCGGTGTTTGGTGGCAATTTCGGCGGCATCGAAGGGTGGTTCCCGTACGTGTTTGCCTTGCTGTTCCTGCTGGTGCGGCCCGAGGGGCTGTTCGGCGAGAAACATATCGATCGCGTCTGACCGACTTCGCACAGGAGAGTTGCCATGTTCTATCGTGAGGCCGGCCAGTTCAAGACCAGCTACGTCACCGACAGCCAGATCTTCCCGATCCGCCAGGACCGCATCGGCTTTGCCGTGCTGATGGCGATCGCCTTCGTGGCGGTCCCGTTCATCGGGTCGGAATACTGGTTCTCGGCGATCCTGATCCCGTTCCTGATCTTCTCGCTGGCGGCGCTGGGGCTGAATATCCTGACCGGCTATGCCGGCCAGCTGTCGCTGGGCACCGCGGCCTTCATGGCGGTGGGCGCGTATGCGGCCTACAACTTCCAGCTGCGCATCGAAGGCATGCCGGTGCTGCTGACGTTTATCCTGGCGGGCCTGTCGGCGGCGATGGTGGGCGTGGCGTTCGGCCTGCCGTCGCTGCGCATCAAGGGCTTCTACCTGGCGGTGGCGACGCTGGCGGCGCAGTTCTTCGTGGTGTGGGCGCTGACCAAGTTTCCCTGGTTCTCCAACAACAGCTCGTCGGGCGTGATCACGGCGCAGCGGCTGGACCTGTTCGGCTTCGCCATCGACACCCCGGTGAAGAAGTACCTGTTCGTGCTGGCGATCGTCACGGTGCTGGCGCTGGCGGCCAAGAACATGGTGCGCTCGGCCACCGGCCGCGCCTGGATGTCGGTGCGCGACATGGACGTGGCGGCGGAGGTCATCGGCATTCCGCTGATGCGCACCAAGCTGCTGGCATTCGCGGTCAGCTCGTTCTACTGCGGCGTGGCCGGCGCGCTGTACGCGTTCTGCTACCTGGGCTCGGTCGAGCCGGACGGATTCTCGCTGGACCTGTCGTTCCGCGTGCTGTTCATGATCATCATCGGCGGCGTGGGCAGCATCATGGGCTCGTTCCTGGGCGCGGCCTTCATCCTGCTGTTGCCGATCTTCCTGGACAACGTGCTGCCGCCGCTGGCATCGCTGCTGCACCTGCCCTTTACCAATGCCACCGTGTCGCACATCCAGCTGATGGTGTTCGGCGGGCTGATCATCTTCTTCCTGATCGTCGAGCCGCACGGACTGGCCCGTCTGTGGCAGATCGCCAAGGAGAAGCTGAGGCTGTGGCCGTTCCCGCACTGACGGAGCGGGGTTCCCGATTCACCGCAGTTCCTGTGTGAAGTACTGAAGCTTACGCATAACGAAACGCTCCACCGAGGGCGAAGGAGACTGTCATGACCAACCTGATCCGCAACGTGCAACGCGCCGCCCTGGTGGTCAGCGCCGCGGCTGCACTGCTGGCGCCGGCGGTGCCGGCACTGGCGCAAAGCAACGAGCAGTTCATCGCGCTGCCGAGCTATCGCGTGGGGCCCTATGGCGCCAACGGGCAGTCCTGGTATGGCGGCTTCATCGACTACCTCAACTACGTCAACCTCAAGGACGGCGGTGTCAACGGCGTCAAGCTGAGCTGGGAAGAGTGCGAGACCGAGTACAACAACGCCAAGGGCGTGGAGTGCTACGAGCGCCTGAAGGCCAAGAACGCCACCACCAAGGGCACCGCCTACCACGCCATGTCGACCGGCATCTCGTACGCGCTGGTCGACAAGACCGCGGCCGACAAGGTGCCGCTGGTGATGATGGGCTACGGCCGCACCGACGCGGTCGACGGCTCGGTGTTTCCGTATGCGTTCCCGCTGGTGACCACGTACCAGATGCAGGTCTCGGCCATCGTCAAGTACCTGGCCAGCAAGAGCGGCGGCTCGCTGGCCGGCAAGAAGATCGTCTACCTGTACCACGACTCTGCCTATGGCAAGGAGCCGATCGTGGCGCTGCAGGCCGAGGCGCGGCTGGGCAAGTTCAACCTGGTCGAGATCCCGGTGGCGCACCCCGGCAACGAGCAGGGCGCGCAGTGGCTGAAGATCCGCCAGGAGAACCCCGACTACGTGATTTTCTGGGGCTGGGGCGTGATGAACCAGACCGCGCTGAAGGCGGCGCAGAAGGTCGGCTTCTCGCGCGACAAGATGATCGGCTCCTGGTGGGCGGGCTCCGAGGAAGACACGGTTCCGGCCGGTGATGCCTCGAAGGGCTACATGAGCGCGACCTGGAACGTTGCCGGCAAGAGCGTGCCGCTGATCGCCGATATCGAGAAGGTGGTGTACGGCGCCGGCAAGGGCAATATGCAGGACAAGAACAAGGTCGGTTCGGTGCTGTACAACCGCGGCGTGTCGGCGGCGGTGGTAACGGTGGAAGCGGTGCGCGTGGCGCAGGCCAAGTTCGGCAAGGGCAAGCCCATGACCGGCGAACAGATGCGCTGGGCCTTCGAGAACCTGAACCTGACCAACGCCCGCCTGCAGCAGCTGGGCGCCACCGGCCTGCTGCCGGAGATCAAGACCAGCTGCGAGAACCACGAAGGCTCGGGCAAGGTGAAGATCCAGCAGTGGGACGGCAGCAAGTGGGTGGTGGTGTCGGACTGGATCGAGGGCAACAAGGGCCTGATCCACCCGCTGTTCAAGGCCACCGCGGCGCAGTACGCCAAGGAGAAGGGGATTACGCCGGGGTGCTCGAAGAGCTGATGGCCCTCGACTCCCGACGGCTTGCTCCCCTCTCCCGTCAGCGGGAGAGGGAGTACACCGGCAGCAAGCTGAAAGTCCACCGCAACATCGCCACACCACCACGAGCCGCACCATGAGCCTCCTGTCCGTCAACAACATCGAAGTCATCTACGATCATGTGATCCTGGTGCTCAAGGGCGTTTCGCTCGAGGTGCCGGAGGGCAAGATCGTGGCGCTGCTGGGCGCCAACGGCGCGGGCAAGACCACCACGCTCAAGGCCATCTCCAACCTGCTGCAGGCCGAGCGCGGCGATGTCACCAAGGGCTCGATCGAGTACCGCGGCGACCGCGTCGACCAGCTCACCCCCAACGACCTGGTGCGCCGCGGCGTGATCCAGGTGATGGAAGGGCGCCACTGCTTCGCGCACCTGACCATCGAGGAAAACCTGCTCACCGGCGCCTACACGCGCGGCCTGTCGCGCGGCCAGACCCGCGACGAGCTGGAGAAGATCTACGAATACTTCCCGCGCCTGAAGACGCGCCGCAAGTCGCAGGCGGGCTACACCTCCGGCGGCGAGCAGCAGATGTGCGCGATCGGCCGGGCCATGATGGCCAAGCCCGCGATGATCCTGCTGGACGAGCCCTCGATGGGACTGGCGCCGCAGATCGTCGAGGAGATCTTCGAGATCGTGCGCGGCCTGAACTCGCGCGAGAACGTCAGCTTCCTGCTGGCCGAGCAGAACACCATGGTGGCGCTGCGCTACGCCGACTATGGCTACATCCTCGAGAACGGCCGCGTGGTGATGGACGGCGACGCCGAGTCGCTGCGCACCAACGAGGACGTCAAGGAGTTTTACCTGGGCGTGGCCGCCAACGACTCCGACGGCCCCGGCCGCAAATCGTTCCGCGACGTCAAGAGTTACCGCCGCCGCAAGCGCTGGCTGGCCTAGCAAGCGCCTGTTTTTCACCCGGCCTTGCCACCACGCGCCCGGCGGCGCGCGGCAGGCTGCATTCCATTCCCTGACGCACAGCATCATGCCCGAATACTTCGATCCGCTCGAAACCCGCGCGCCGGAAGTCCGCGAGCAGGCGCTCCTTGCCGCCGTGGCACGCCAGGTGGCCCACGCGCGCGAACACGCGCCTTACTTTGCCGACCTGCTGGCTGGCGTCGATCCGCGCCTGCTGACCTCGCGCGCGGCGCTGGCCGAACTGCCGGTGACGCGCAAGTCTGATCTGAGCGCACGCCAGCGCGCGCTGCCGCCGCTGGGCGGGCTCAACGCGACGCCGCTGGGCAAGCTGCGCCACGTGTTCCAGTCGCCCGGCCCGATCCACGAACCCGACGGCCACGACGCCGACTGGTGGCGCACCGCGCGCGCCATGCACGCCGCCGGCTTTCGCGCCGGGGACCTGGTCTACAACACCTTCTCCTACCACTTCACGCCGGCCGGCATGATGATGGAAAGCGGCGCCCACCGTCTGGGCTGCTGCGTGTTCCCGGCCGGCGTCGGCCAGACCGATTCGCAGGTGCAGGCGCTGGCCAGCCTGCAGCCGGCGGCCTATGCCGGCACGCCGTCGTTCCTCAAGCTGCTGCTCGAGCGCGGCGATGAACTCGGCACGCCCTGCACCAGCCTGGCCAAAGCGCTGGTTTCGGGCGAGGCCCTGCCGCCGTCGCTGCGCAACTGGTTCCGCGATCGCGGGGTGCGCGTGCAGCAGATGTACGGCACCGCCGATGTCGGCCTGATCGCGTATGAAACCGAAGGCGGCGACGGCTGGGTGGTGGACGAGGGCGTGCTGGTCGAGATCGTCGAGCCCGGCGGCTCGCGCCCCATGCCCGAGGGCGAGACCGGCGAGGTGGTGGTGACGGTGCTGGGCAATGGCGACTATCCGCTGATCCGCTTCGGCACCGGTGACCTGTCGGCGGTGGTGCCGGCGTCGTCGCAGCGGCCCAGCCCGTGCGGCCGCACCAATGTCCGCCTCAAGGGCTGGCTCGGGCGCGCCGACCAGGCCACCAAGGTCAAGGGCATGTTCGTGCATCCCGGGCAGGTGGCCGAGGTGCTGCGGCGCCATCCGGAAATCCGCGCGGCGCGGCTGGTGGTGACAGGCGACCCGGGCGCCGACGTGATGACGCTGCACTGCGAGGCGACGCGTGAAGACGCCGACCTGCAGCGCGCGGTGGCCGAGTCGCTGCGCGAGGTGATGCGGCTGCGAGGCGAGGTGGCGTTCGTGGCGGCGGGATCGTTGCCGCAGGACGGGAGGTTGATCGAGGACGCGCGCCGCTACGATTGAGCCGGGGCCCGGCTGGCAGCTTCAGACTTCGTTGACCCGCCGGCCCTCTCCCCCGGCCCCTCTCCCGCAGGCGGGAGAGGGGAGCAAACCGTCCGCCTGCTAGGGCGTTAGAGCTTGCCAGCGCCCCGTGCATTCGCTCCCCTCTCCCGCGCGCGGGAGAGGGGTGGGGGAGAGGGCCGGAGCCTCCACGAAGTAAAGACCGTCGACAGACCCCAACCTCAAGACTCCCGCCCGCCTTCCCCCGGCCGCGTCGGCAACCGCACCATCCACACACTCACCCCCACCGCGCAAGCCAGCAACGCCGCCGATACCAGCGGCCGCCCGCGCAGCAGCCACGCCGTGGTCCCCATCGACAGCCACATCATCGACAGCGCCAGGCATTTCGCCTTGAACGGGATGCTGCGATGCCGCTGCCAGTCGCTGACCAGCGGACCGAAGCGCGGATGCCCCAGCAGCCAGTCATGGAAGCGCCGCGAGCCCCGCGCGAAGCAGGCCGCGGCCAGCAGCACGAAGGGCGTGGTCGGCAGCACCGGCAGGAAGATGCCGATCACGCCGAGCAGCAGGCAAAGCCCGCCCAGCGTTACCCAGACGGCGCGCAGCACGCGCTGCCGGTGGCTTGGCACGGCTTCAGGATCGGGCGAAAGGTCAGTGTCGGAAGGCCGCAATGGTCGGACAAAGGGCCGCTAAGCGGCCCCTGGTAATGGATCGGTCAGCGCGAAATCCCCAGCCGCGCCTTGGCGGCATCGTACTCCGCCTTCATGCGCGCGACGATCTCGCCGGCGCCGGGGATGTCGTGGATCTGGCCCACGCCCTGGCCGGCACCCCAGATATCCTTCCACGCCTTGGCCTTGGAGCTGCCGCTGGAAAAGTCCATCTTGCTCTTGTCGGCCATCGGCAGGTTGTCCGGGTCCAGGCCCGCGTTGCTGATGCTTTCGCGGATGTAGTTGCCGTGCACGCCGGTGAACAGGTTGGTGTAGACGATATCGGCGGCGGCCGAGCTGGTGATCGACTGCTTGTACGTTTCGGCCGCGTGGGCCTCCTGCGAGGCGATGAAGCGCGTGCCCACGTAGGCAAAGTCGGCGCCCATGGCCTGGGCCGCCAGCACCGCCTCGCCGGTGGCGATCGAGCCCGACAGCGCGATCGGGCCGTCGAAGATCTTGCGCACCTCGCCCACCAGCGCGAACGGCGACAGCATGCCGGCATGGCCGCCGGCGCCCGCGGCGACCAGGATCAGGCCGTCGACGCCGGCCTCGATCGCCTTCTCGGCATGGCGCAGGCTGATCACGTCGTGCAGCACGATGCCGCCGTAGCCGTGCACCGCGTCGATCAACTCCCTGGGCGGCGCGCGCAGCGAGGTGATGAAGATCGGCACCTTGTGTTCGACGCAGACCCTGATGTCATGCTCCAGGCGCGCGTTGGAGGCGTGCACGATCTGGTTGACCGCGACCGGGCCTACCGGTGCGCCGGGATTGGCGGCCTTGAAGGCGGCCAGTTCGTCCCCGATCCGGGTCAGCCACTCGTCGAGCAGCTCGGCCGGGCGCGCATTGAGCGCGGGGAACGAGCCGACGATGCCGGCCTTGCACTGCGCCAGCACCAGTTCCGGGTAGCTGACGATGAACATGGGCGAGGCGATCACGGGCAGGGCCAGGTTCTGCAGGGCCTGGGGCAGTTGCTTGGCGGCGGGCATGGTGTCTCCTGAACTACTGGCGGGCACGCGGAACGCGCCCTAAATGAACGGTCGTTCGATTATAGGGAGTTTCCGCGCGGTCACGTTAGAAGCCCAAGTCTATGCCGGTCCTGCCGGCGTGTGGCGCTAGGCCGCCGGCAGGACCAGCTCGGCCAGCGCGCCGCCGCCCGGGCGGTTGGCCAGCGTCACGTCGCCATGATGCAACGTGGCCACCTCGCGCGCAAAGCACAGGCCCAGGCCGGTGCTCTTGTCCGCACCGTGCGGGCGCGGCAGCGAGTAGAAGCGCTCGAATACGCGCGGCAGCGCGTAGTCGGGAATGCCGGGCCCCTGGTCGGCCACGGCAATGGCCAGCGCGTCGCCGCGGCGCTGCAGCCGCACCGCGACCGTGGTGCCCGGCGGGGCGAAGTCGATGGCGTTGTCGAGCAGGTTGGCGATGGCCTGACGCAGCAGGAACGGGTCGCCGGCGACGTGGCTTGAATCGGCCCCGGACCCGGCTCCGGCATCGCACTGCAGCGCCACGCCGCGCCGGCGCGCGCGCGGCTCCAGTTCGGCGCACAGCTGCGCCAGCAGCGGCGCCAGCGGCACCGGCTCGCGCACCTCCAGGCGCTGGCGCTGTTCCACCTCGGCCAGCGCCAGCAGCTTGCGGATCATGGTCTCCAGCCGTCCGGACTGGGTCCGGATATTGGCGACGAAGCGCTGGCGGTCGGCCGCCGGCATCTCCTCCTGCAGCAACTCCGCCGCGCCGCCGATGGCGGCCAGGGGGCTCTTCATCTCGTGGGTCAGCGTGTGGATGTAGTGCTCGACGTACTGTTTGTCTTCCAGCCGCTCGCGCATGCCCTGCACCGCGCGCCCCAGCTCGGCCAGCTCGCCCGCGCCGCGCAGCGGCATCTCGGCGCGCTCGCCGGCCGCGACCGCGCGCGCGTAGCCGCGCAGCCGGCTCAATCCATGCGCCAGCCACAGCGTGCAGGCCAGCCCGATCACGCAGGCGGTGCCGATCAGCAGGCCACCGTAGAGCAGGATCTTGTGCTGGCTGCGCGCGATGAACGGCGCCATCGCCGCATTGGGCTTGGCCACGGTCAGCACGCCGATGATGCGCTCGCCATCGCGCACCGGCGCGGCCACGTGCATCACCGTGCTGGCCTCGTCGGCGGGGTCGGCGCGCGTGCTGCGCGCGCCGTACTGGCCACGCAGCGTCAGGTAGACGTCGTTCCAGCGCGAGTAGTCGCGGCCCACGTCGGTGCCGGTGGAGTCGAAGCGCACGATGCCGCTGGCATCGGTCACGTAGACGCGGTAGCCGATGCTGTCCTTGTGCAGCCCCGAGACCTCGGCATTGACCGGCACCTCGCGCAGCGCCGCCATCTGCCGGGCGAAAGCGCCGTCGGCGATGCGGCCGGCCTTGAGGTCGTCGGCGGCCAGCGCGGCCAGCACGTGCGCGGTATCGATCAGCGTGTCTTCCATGGCCTGGCGCACGCCCGGCTTGACCTCCTGCACGAACACGCGCAGCGTCAGCACCGTGGCCAGGCCCACGATCAGGAAGAAACCGAAGAAGATGCGCAGGCCGATATGCATGGCGCGCGCTCAGGGCTCAAGCGAATAGCCCATGCCGCGATGGGTGCGGATGCGCTCGGCGCCCTCGGCAGACACCTCGCGCAGCTTGGCGCGCAGGGTCTTGATATGGGTGTCGATGGTGCGGTCGCTGGTGTCGAGCGCGCCGGCCCACACGCCATCCATCAGCTGCGCGCGCGAATAGATGCGGCCCGGATGCGCCACCAGCCACGCCAGCAGCAGGTATTCGTAGCGCGTCAGCGCCAGCCACTGGCCGTGGTACGCCAGGCGGGCGCCGTCCTGGTCGTGGGTGAAGCCGGTGGCCGCGCCGGGCCTGGCCGTGGCGGGGCCGCCGCGCGCCCGGCGCAGGATGGCCCGCACGCGCGCGGCCAGCTCGCGCGGCGAGAACGGCTTGACCACGTAGTCGTCGGCGCCGATCTCCAGCCCGACGATGCGGTCGATCTCTTCATGGCGCGCGGTCAGGAAGATCACCGGCGCATTGCTGAAGGTGCGCAGCGTGCGGCAGACCTCGAAGCCGCTCAGGTCCGGCAGCCCGACGTCCAGGATCACCAGGTCGGCCCGCGCGGCGCGCAGGCACGCGAGCGCGTCGCCGCCCAGCGTGCAGTGCTCGGCCAGCATGCCGTCGGTGCGCAGGGCATAGAGGATGGTGTCAGCGATGGCCTGCTCGTCTTCCACCACCAGGATCCGCGGTTGTTCCATGCCAGGAATTCTAGCCGTTCAGGCGCTGGACGCCGCCCGCGCCCGCGCCGGCGGTGCCGGTTCCGCGCCGCGCCGGTGGAAATAGACCTGCTCCGCGGCCCGGCGCAGCGGCGGCGAATACAGCAGCAGGTCGAACGGCCAGTCGCACTGGAAGCGCTCGAACATCCATCTCAGCGCGCGCTTGGCGCGAAAGCGCGGTGCGCTGGCGTTGGCCACGGCTTCCGGTGCCGGCCCCCCGCGCAGCAGGTGCGCGGCCACCGCGTGGCCGACCGACTCGCCGTGGGCAAAGGCATAGTGGATGCCGCCCGCAGTGAGCGGCGACACGATGCCCGCGGCATCGCCGGTCAGGATTACGCCGTCGCGCGCCAGCGGCAACACCGGGCCGCCGCACGGGATCAGCCCGGCGCGCGTAGCGGCCGGCTGCGACAGCTGCGGCAGGCCGGCGCGCTCGCGCACGTGCGCCAGCAGCCCGTCCAGGTCCGGCGCGCGGCCGCGCCGCGGCAGGTAGCGCAGCGCCAGCCCGGCCTGCACGCCGGTGGGGTTCTGCGCGATCCAGCCGATATAGCCGGGCGCGAAGCGGCGCGTGATGAAGCAGTGCAGCGCGCCGGGCTGCGGCAGCGCCAGTCCCGGGAACTCGTACTCCACGCCATACAGGAAGCTGTGCGCGCGCCCCAGCCCGGCACATTGCGCCACGCGCGACTGCGCGCCATCGGCGCCGACCAGATAGCGCGTATGGCCCACGCCCGTCACATGCCAGCCGCCGGGGCGCGGCACCGCGCCGACGAAGGCCTGGCCCAGGCGCAGCTCGACCCGGTGGCGCACCAGCTCCGCGGCCAGCCAGCGCATCAGCCGCGGCGTATCGGTGGTGTGGAAATAGTAGCCCGGCGCGCTCAGGTCGATGCTGCGCAGCCGGGGCGAGTACAGCCGCACCTGCTCGACCCGATGCACGCAAGCTGCCGGCGCCTGCCCCAGCCAGGTCTGTTCGATCGCTTCCCTGACCAGGATGCCGGTGGTATGGAGCTTGTCGCCGGGAT
Organism: Cupriavidus taiwanensis; assembly: GCF_900250115.1. Classification (NCBI taxonomy): domain Bacteria; kingdom Pseudomonadati; phylum Pseudomonadota; class Betaproteobacteria; order Burkholderiales; family Burkholderiaceae; genus Cupriavidus; species Cupriavidus taiwanensis. The sequence continues at coordinate 269,329 of NZ_LT984803.1, forward strand.
CGGTCTTGCGTTCCAGCACCAGCACGCGCAGGCCGGCGCGCGCGGCGGCCAGGGCGCAGGCGGCGCCGGCAAAGCTGGCGCCGGCGATGACGAGGTCGTAGTCGAAGGAGGACATGGCAGTTTCCGGAGGGCGAAGGACTCCAGTCTGGCCAGCCGGGGTGAGGTCAATGTGTGGCGGGTGTGAAGCGGCGCGGCGGCGCCTGGCCAAAAAAACGCCCCGCATGCGCGGGGCCGTCAATTACCACGAAGACTGATACACACGGCGGGCACCTGCCAATGCCGCAGCCGCACACCAAGCATAGGCCGCCAATGTGACGGTGCCGTGGCAGCGCGATGAAGCGCGCATGACCTCACAGCCCGTAGCGCTTGATCTTGTCGTACAGCGTGGCCTTGCCGACCTGCAGCAGGTCCGCGGCCTGGCTGACCGCGCCGCCGGTGCGCGCCAGCGCGTCGGCGATCACGGCGCGCTCGAAGTGCTCCATGCGCTCGCGCAGCGGCGCGCTCTCGTCGGGGCCCGCCGCCTGGGCGCCGGCCTGGCCACCCTCGGGCACGCCCAGCACCATGCGGTCGGCGGCGTTGCGCAGCTCGCGCACGTTGCCCGGCCACGGGCGCTGGGCCAGCGCCTGGCGCTGCGCCTCGGACAGGATCGGCGCGGGCCGCTGGTAGCGCACCGCCGACACCAGCGAGAAATGCTCGAACAGCGGCACGATGTCCTCGCGCCGCTCGCGCAGCGGCGGCAGCGCGATGGTGACGACATTGAGCCGGTAATACAGGTCTTCGCGGAAGGTGCCTTGCGCCACCAGCGCGTCCATGTCGCCCTTGGCCGCGGCGACGATGCGCACGTCGATCTGCACCGACGCGTTCGAGCCCAGCCGCTCCAGCGAGCCTTCCTGCAGCACGCGCAGCAGCTTGACCTGCAGCGCCAGCGGCATGCTTTCGATCTCGTCGAGGAACAGCGTGCCGCCCGAGGCGTGCTCGAGCTTGCCGATGCGGCGCTTGCCGGCACCGGTGAAGGCGCCGGCCTCATGCCCGAACATCTCGCTCTCGAAGATGGCCTCGGGCACGGCCCCGCAGTTCAGCGCGATGAACGGCCCCTCGGCGCGCCCGGACAGCGCGTGCAGGCTGCGCGCCACCAGTTCCTTGCCGGTGCCGGTCTCGCCGTTGATCATCACCGGCACGTCGGTGGGCGCGACATTGGCCACCAGCGCGCGCACCTGCTCGATCGCGGGCGAGCGGCCGATGATGCGCGTGCCGGCGGCGGGGCCGGCCAGTTCGCGCCGCAGCGCCTGGTTTTCGAGTTCCAGCGCGCGGCGTTCCAGTGCGCGGCGCACGGTGTCGGTAAGGCGGTCGGCGCCAAACGGCTTTTCGATAAAGTCATAGGCGCCTTCGCGCATCGCCTGCACGGCCATGGTGATGTCGCCGTGGCCGGTCACCAGAATGACCGGCACCCCAGGCGCGGCATTGCGGCAGTGCTGCAGCAACTCCAGCCCGCTGGCGCCGGGCAGGCGCACGTCGGTCACCACCACGCCGGCAAAGGCGCCGTGCAGGTGCGGCAGCGCGGCCTCGGCCGAGGGCAGCGCCAGCACGCGGAAGCCGGCCAGCTCCAGGCTTTGCGCCGTGGCCTGCCGCACCAGCGGCTCGTCTTCGACAAACAGGACCCGCAGACCGTCTTGCATGGCAGTACTCATGATGACGCGGAAACCGATGGCGCCGGATCGATGGCGGGCGCGCGCGCCAGCACCAGCGTGAACTGCGCGCCGCCGCCGGGGACGTTGGCGACGCTGAGCTGGCCGCCGAACTCGCGTACGATCGACGACGAGATCGCCAGTCCCAGGCCCAGTCCCTGGCCGGTTTCCTTGGTGGTGAAAAAGGGTTCGAACAGGCGCGGCAGCGCTTCCGGCGCGATGCCGGTGCCGTTGTCGCGCACGACGATGGTGACGGCGTGCTCGCCGGCCTGCACGTCCAGGTCGATGCGACCCTGCGCCGGCGCGGCCGCGGCAATGGCATCGAGCGCATTGCCGAGCAGGTTCAGCAGCACCTGTTCCAGCTTCAGCTCGTCGGCGCGCACGGCGAGGCCCGGCACCGCGTCCAGGCCAGCCAGGTGGAGCGTGACCGCGCCCAGCCGCGGCGCCAGCAGCGCCAGCACGTGGTCGACCGCCGCGCGCAGCGCCACCGGCCGCTGCACCGGGCGCGCCTTGCCGGCAAACAGCTTGAGCTGGCCGGTGATCTTGCCCATGCGCTCGGTCAGGTCGGCAATTGCCGTCAGGTTGCCTTCGGCCGCGTCCAGCTGGCCGCGTGCCAGCAGCACGCGGGTGTTGTCCGAGAACGTGCGCAGCGCCGCCAGCGGCTGGTTCAGCTCATGCGTGATGCCGGCCGCCATCTGTCCCAGCGCGGCCAGCTTGCTGGCCTGAACCAGCTCGTCCTGGGCCGCGCGCAGCTCGCTTTCGGCGCGGGTGCGCTCGGCCACTTCGTCTTCCAGCTTCTCGTTGATCGCCATCAGGTCGGCGGTGCGGGCCTCGACGCGACGCTCCAGCTGGTCATAGGCGGCCTCCAGCAAACGGCGGCTGTACTGCATGTCGCGCGCGCGCTGGCGGCGCTGGCGCCAGTTGACCAGCAGCAGGCAGATGCAGGCATAGGCCAGCGCCGCGGCCACGGTGGCGTTGCGCGCGTTGGCCAGCACCGGCTCCAGCGGCGCCATCACCTGCATGGTCCAGCCGGCCGGCCCCACGGTGCGGTTCAGCTCCAGGTAGCGGTCGGCGCGTGCGGCGCCGTCCGGGGCAAAGGTGGTACGGCCGGCGGCGGCCTCGTCGCGCACGCGCACCAGGCGCGCGCCGTGCGCCAGCGTGGTGTCGGCCAGCCAGCGCGTGACCGGCGACGCCAGCGGTTCCAGCGGCAGCGGCGTCACCGCGCGGCCGTGGTACTGGCGGGTCCGCTCGATCTCCGCGCGCAGCGCCGGCGGCAGCGGGCGCAAGGTGCGGTACTGCCACGCCGACACCGACGACAGGAAGATCACGCCGTGGTCGTCGCTGACCATCAGCGGCTCGGCGCCGCTGCCGGCGCGCTGGAACCACTCCAGGTTGAGCTTGACCACGGTCACGCCGATGACCTTGCCGCCGGCCTCGATCGGCTGGGCAATGTAATAGCCGGGCTCGTCGCTGGTGATGCCGATGGCGTAGAAGCGCCCCATCTGGCCGCCCGCGGCGGTCTGGAAGTAGGGGCGGAAGCGGTAGTCGGTGCCGACGAAGCTGCCCGGCTGGCCGTGGTTGCTGGCCGCCAGCGCGATGCCGTTGGCGGCGATCACATAGGTGGCCGACGCATGCGCGCGGCGGTTGACCTCGGCCAGGTACTGGTTGGCGGCGGCGACGCGCTGCGCATCGTCGGGAGCGGCGAGCAGCCCGCGCACGAAGGGGTGCAGCGAGACCAGCGCGGGCAGGAACTCGTAGCGGTCGAGGGTGCTTTCGAGCGTGGCGGCGTAGCGGTCGGCGCGCGTCGCGGTGCCTTGCTGCAGGCTGGCCAGGCCGCGCTGGACCGAGACCAGCCAGGTCAGCGCGCACAGCAGCAGCAGGCCCGCGGCCAGCGCGACGGCAAAGCCCCACCAGCGCCCGCTGCCGGCCGCCGGCGCGTGCACCGGGCGGGTGGCGGCGGGGTCATGCACGGCGAGAAAGTCGTCGGAGTGTGGCATCGGCGCGCGAGGGTGTCGCGCCGATGATACCCGCAGGCGCGCGCCCGGGGCAGGCGCGCGCGCGGGAGCGGCCGCAGTCGCGACCGTTTCAGGCGGCGCGCTGGCCGGCTTCGCCAAGCGCGTCGGCATCGTCGCCGGCACCGTGCTGCAGCACGCGCGCCAGGCGCTTGCGGTCCAGCTCGCGTTCCCATGCCGACACCACCACCGTGGCCACGCCATTGCCGATGATGTTGGTCAGCGCGCGGCATTCGCTCATGAAGCGGTCGATGCCCAGGATCAGCACCATGCCCGCGACCGGGATGGTCGGCACCACCGCCAGCGTCGCCGCCAGCGTGATGAAGCCCGAGCCGGTCACGCCGCTGGCGCCCTTGGAGGTGATCATCGCCACCGCCAGGATGGTCAGCTGCTGCATCAGCGTCAGTTCGATGCCGGTCGCCTGCGCGATGAAAATCACCGCCATGGTCATGTAGATGTTGGTGCCATCGAGGTTGAACGAGTAGCCGGTCGGCACCACCAGGCCCACCACCGACTTGGAGCAGCCCAGTTTCTCGAGCTTTTCCATCATGTGCGGCAGCGCCGCTTCGGACGAGCTGGTGCCGAGCACGATCAGCAGCTCTTCCTTGATGTACGAGATAAAGCGCACGATGCTGAAGCCGGTCATGCGCGCGATCGTGCCCAGCACCACCAGCACGAACACGATGGCGGTGAAGTAGAAGGTGCCGATCAGCTTGAGCAGCGGCACCAGCGAGCCCAGGCCGTACTTGCCGATGGTGAACGCCATCGCGCCGAAGGCGCCGATCGGGGCGACCTTGGTGATTACGTGGACGATGTGGAAGAAGACCTTGGAGACCTGCTCGATCAGCTGCACCACGATGCGGGCGCGCTCGCCCAGCACCGCCAGCGCGGCGCCGAAGAACAGCGACACCAGCAGGATCTGCAGGATGTCGCCGTTGGCGAAGGCGCTGAACACGGTGTCGGGGATGATGTGCATCAGGAACTCGACCGTGCTCTGGCCGTGCGCCTTCGACACGTACTGGGCGATGGCCTTGGTGTCGAGCGTGGCCGGGTCGATATTGAAGCCCACGCCCGGCTTGAGCAGGTGCGCGGCGCCCAGCCCGATCAGCAGCGCGAAGGTCGACACCACCTCGAAGTACAGCAGCGCCTTGCCGCCGACGCGGCCGACCTTCTTCATGTCGCTCATGCCGGCGATGCCGGTCACGACGGTACAGAAGATGATCGGGCCGATGATCATCTTGATCAGCTTGATGAAGCCATCGCCCAGCGGTTTCATGGCGACGCCCGTGTCGGGCCAGAAGTGGCCGAGCAGGATGCCGATGCAGATGGCGAACAGGACCTGCACGTACAGGATCTTGTAGAAGGGTTTCCTCATGATGTCGTCCTCGGTGTTGACCGTACCCGGGCGGGTCCGCGCGGGCGCGCGCCGTCACGCTTGCGGCGCGTTCAGGGTCGGGAATTCGCAACCGGCATGCCAGTCCAACCGATATCGCTAACTGGTTGATTCACAACGAAAGGCTGGCCGCGGGGCGGTGCCGGGCCTCCGGGATTCCGGAATCCCGGACGACGCGGCTCCGGCGAACCGGAATGGCCGGCGGGCACAGGGTGCGCGAGGCGCCACCTGCGGCGGGCGGTGGCGAACGGCGGCGTGCCCAAGGCTGCCGTATATCGCGGCCTGGCGCTCGCAACGCCGTATAATTCCGAGCTTCCGTTCAATGCCGTCCGGGCCGTGCCGCCGTCCGGGGCCGTCTTCACACCGTACGCATGCGCAGCTACTACCAGCACCACGTCTTTTTCTGCCTGAACCAGCGCGAGGCCGGCGAGAACTGCTGTGCCAACTACAACGCCAAGGCCATGCAGGAATACGCCAAGAAGCGCTGCAAGGAACTGGGCATCGCCGGCGGCGAAGGCCGCGTGCGCATCAACAAGGCCGGCTGCCTGAACCGCTGTGAACTCGGCCCGGTGCTGGTGGTCTACCCCGAGGCCATCTGGTACACCTATGTCGACGAGCATGACATCGATGAAATCATCGACAGCCACCTGCTCAAGGGCAAGCCGGTCGAGCGGCTGATGGTGGACCGCTGAACCAGGACGAAGTCCGCGGCGCTGCCGATGCCGCAGCGCCAATGCCAGACCCCGCCGCCCGCACGCCGGACGGTTTTTTCATTTTTCGACCCGGGATTTCCCGCCTGAGCCAGCCGGCCTCGTGATTGCCCAGACCGCCCTATGAACGCGCATACCCAGGTACTTTCCATCGCCGGCCCCGTCGGCGCGATCGACGTTTCGGTGGACCTGCCGCAAGGCGAGCCGCGAGGCCTGGCGCTGGTGGCGCATCCGCATCCGCTGTTTGGCGGCACCAAGGACAACAAGGTCGCGCAGACGCTGGCGCGCGCCTTCGTGCAGCTGGGCTATGCCACCGTGCGCCCCAACTTCCGCGGCGTCGGCGCGACCGCCGGCGAGCATGACAACGGCATCGGCGAACAGGACGACCTGCTCGCCGTGGCGGCCTGGATGCGCGGGCAGACCGCGTGGTCGGCGCAGGCCGCGACGCTGCCGCTGGCGCTGGGCGGGTTCTCGTTCGGCAGCTTCGTCAGCACCCATGTGGCGCGCCGCCTGGCCGAAGCCGGCACCCCGGTGCAGCGCCTGGTGCTGGTGGGCACCGCCGCCAGCCGCTGGGAGGTGGCGCAGGTGCCGGCCGACACCATCGTGATCCATGGCGAACAGGACGACACCGTGCCGCTGGCCAGCGTATTCGACTGGGCCCGCCCGCAGGAGTTGCCGGTGATCGTGATCCCCGGCGCCGACCATTTCTTTCACCGCAAGCTGCACCTGATCAAGCAGCTCGTCGTCAATGCGTGGGACCGGTAAGGCCGGCACGCCCGCCATCCCGGAACTTCCCGCGCCACCTTCTTACTGTCGGAAAACAGAAACATGCTGAATCGAGCCACGACACGCCTTTCGTTCGCCTTTGCTCCCGCTGCCATCGCTACCGCCATCGTGCTGGCGACCGCGCCCGCCGCCGTGCTGGCGCAGGGCGTGCCGACGCCGCAGGTCGCAGCCAAGTCGTGGATGCTGTATGACGTCACCAGCGGCCAGGCCCTGGCCTCGCAGAACGCCGACGCGCGCATCGAGCCGGCCTCGCTGACCAAGCTGATGACCGCCTACCTGGCGTTCGAGGCACTCAAGGAAAAGCGCCTGACGCTGGACCAGGCGGTGGTGCCGACCAACCTGGTGCTCAAGGTCAAAAGCGACGAGTCGCGCATGTTCATCGAGCCCAACAAGCCGGTCACGGTGCAGGACCTGCTGCTGGGCCTGATCGTGCAGTCGGGCAACGACGCCGCGCTGGCGCTGGCCGAGGCCGTCGGCGGCTCGGAAGAGGGCTTCGTCGCGATGATGAACCGCGAGGCCCAGCGCATGGGCATGAAGAACACCCACTTCACCAATACCGACGGCATCCCCGACCCCAACCACTACACCACCGCGGTCGACCTGGCGACGCTGACCACGCGCCTGATCAAGGACTTCCCCGAGTACTACAGCATGTACTCGCAGAAGGAGTTCACCTATAACAAGATCAGGCAGCCCAACCGCAACCGCCTGCTGTACATCGACTCGACCGTCGACGGCGTCAAGACCGGCCACACCAAGTCCGCCGGCTATTGCCTGATCTCGTCGGCCAAGCGGCCGCTGGCCAACGTGCCGGACGGCTCGCGCCGCCTGATCTCGATCGTGATCGGCACCACCACCGAACAGGTGCGCACCCAGGAAAGCCTGAAGATCCTCAACTATGGCTTCCAGTTCTTCGACACCCTGCGCCTGTATGACAAGGGCCAGGTGCTGGCCACGCCGGACATCTACAAGGGCAAGAGCGGCACGGTCAAGATCGGCGTGCAGAACGAGACCTTCGTCACCGTGCCGAAGGGCACCGGCGGGCGCCTGAAGCCGGTGCTGGAGCGCCAGGAACTGCTGATCGCGCCGATCTCGGCGGGCCAGCAGGTGGGCATGGTCAAGCTGATGGACGGCAACAACAAGGTGGCCGAATTCCCGGTGGTGGCGCTGGAAGAAGTGCCCGAGGCCGGCTTCTTCGGCCGCCTGTGGGACACCATCCGCCTGTGGTTCAAGCGCAAGTGACCTGAATGCGCGCGAGCCGGTGCGCCCCGCCGCGCGCCGGCCTTGCGCCGGAGAATCCGAGATGACGACCGACAACCAAGGCAGCGGCAACAAGCCCGGCGAGATCCCGCCGGAGCAGTCGCTGATCGAATACCCGAGCCATTTCCCGATCAAGGTGATGGGCGCGATGCAGGACGGCTTCGCCGAAGCCATCGTCACGCTGGTGCAGCAGTTCGATCCGGACTTCCACGCCGGCAAGATGGAAATGCGCCCGTCGAGCAAGGGCAACTACCTGGGCCTGACCGTGACGGTATGGGTGACCAGCCGCGAGCAGCTCGATGACCTGTACCGGGCGCTGACTTCGCATCCGATGGTGAAGGTGGTGCTGTAAGCAGCAATGCTGTAGGACTTTCTCACCCGTATTGTTTGCTCCCCTCTCCCGCATGCGGGAGAGGGGCCGGGGAGAGGGCAGGCGCTGGCATACCGACACGCGTCACTTCGTCTGAAATTCCGGCCCTCTCCCCCAACCCCTCGCCCGCCAGCGGGAGAGGGGAGCTTCGCCGCAGCGTGCAAAACACCGCGGCTTCGGCAAGTTTCTTCCCCATACCAACATGAACACCATCACCCTGAAACCCGGCAAGGAAAAATCCCTGCTGCGCCGCCACCCGTGGATCTATGCCACCGGCATCGCCACCACCGAAGGCCGCTGCGAGCCGGGTGCCACCGTGATCGTGCGCGCCGCCGACGGCCGTTTCCTGGCCAAGGCCGCCTACAGCCCCGAATCGCAGATCCGCGCGCGGGTGTGGACCTTCGACGAGAACGAGCCGGTCGACCACGCCCTGTTCAAGCGCCGCGTGGCCGCAGCCATTGCCTACCGGCGCCAGTGGGTGCGCGACAGCGACGCGCTGCGGCTGATCTTCGGCGAATCGGACCGGCTGCCCGGCCTGATCGTCGACTACTACGGCAACGGCGCCGCCGGCCAGCTGGTGTGCCAGTTCAACTCGGCCGGCGTCGAGCACTGGAAGGCCGCGATCGTGCAGGCGCTGGTCAAGGAGACCGGCTGCCCCAACGTCTATGAGCGTTCCGACGCCGCGGTGCGCCAGCGCGAGGGGCTCGAGCTGGTGACCGGCGTGCTCGCCGGCGCCGAGCCCGATCCGGCGCTGTCGGTGACCGAGCATGGCGTGCGCTATTACGTCGACGTGCGCAACGGCCACAAGACCGGCTTCTATGTCGACCAGCGCGACAACCGCAAGCTGGTCGGCGACCTCGCCGAAGGGCGCGAGGTGCTGAACTGCTTCTGCTATACCGGCGGCTTCTCGCTGGCCGCGCTGCGCGGTGGCGCCAAGGCTGTGACGTCGATCGATTCGTCGGGCGAGGCGCTGAAGATCGCCGCGGGCAACGTCACGCTGAACGGCTTCGATGCGCAGCGCGCGAGCTGGCTCGACGCCGACGTGTTCAAGTCGCTGCGCGAATTCCGCGCCGAGGGCCGCCAGTTCGACCTGATCGTGCTGGACCCGCCCAAGTTCGCGCCGTCGGCCCAGCATATCGACCGCGCCGCGCGCGCCTACAAGGAGATCAACCTGGTCGGCACGCAGCTGCTGCGGCCGGGCGGGCTGCTGTTCACGTACTCGTGCTCGGGCGCGATCAGCATGGAGCTGTTCCAGAAGATCGTCGCCGGCGCGGTGACCGATGCGCGGGCGGACGCGCGCATCCTGCGCAGGCTGTCGGCCGGCACGGATCATCCGATGCTGGCGGCGTTCCCGGAAGGGGAATACCTGAAGGGCTTGCTGCTGGAAAAGGTGGCCTGACGCCAAGGCCGACGAACGGCGATGTCCTATGCAGACCGCTTGTTTTCTCCCCTCTCCCGCTTCGCGGGAGAGGGGAGCCAGCCAGCGCCCGTCTGACATTCACCGCCACATATTCCGCATCCGACTGGCCAGATCCACCGGCGCCAGCGCGGGCCTGACCGGCCCTTCCCCCGGCATCGGCGGCGGCGGCCACGAGCGGCTGTAGAAGTTCGGCATCACCCGGTTCGGCAAAAACCGCGTGCGCGACGCATACACATGCCGGTCGCCGAAGCCCACCTGCTGGTGCACGTAGAACCGCTGCGGCACGATCACGTCGAGGTGGTCCCTGGCCCGCGTCATCGCCACGTACAGCAGCCGCCGCTCTTCCTCGATCTCTTCGGTGGTGCCCGTGGCCAGGTCGCTCGGCATGCAGCCGTCGACGGCATTCAGCACGTACACCGCCTTCCACTCCTGGCCCTTGGCCGAATGGATGGTCGACAGGATCAGGTAGTCCTCGTCGCGCGACGGCACGCCGGATTCATCGCTGGAGGCACTGGGCGGGTCCAGCGTCAGCTCGGTCAGGAAGCGCTCGCGCGCGCCATAGGTGGCGGCGATGCGCTCCAGCTGCTGCAGGTCGGCCTGGCGCGCGGGCGCATCGTCATGCAGGCGCTCGAGGTGCGGCGTGTACCAGGCCAGCACCTGCTCGAATTCCGACGGCCACGGCGAGGCCGGCGACATCAGCACGCGGGCCAGCCCCAGCAGGTCTGCCCACGCAGGCGCCGCGGCCGGCGGCGGCTCGAATTCCTGCAGCGAGAACAGCGGCTCGGTCGCCAGCGCCATGGCATCGAGCACGCGCGCCGCGGTCTTGGGGCCGATGCCGGGCAGCAGCTGCAGCGTGCGGAAGCCGGCAATGCGGTCGCGCGGGTTTTCCAGCCAGCGCACCACCGCCAGCACGTCCTTGACGTGGGTCGATTCCAGGAACTTGAGGCCGCCGAACTTCACGAACGGGATATTGCGCCGCGCCAGCTCGATCTCGACCTGCGCGCTGTGGTCGGCGGCGCGGAACAGCACCGCCTGCGCCATCAGCGTGAGGCCGGCCTCGCGCCGCGCCAGCACCTGTTCGACCACGAAGCGGGCCTGGTCGGCCTCATCGTTGACCACGATCACGCCCGGTTTCTCGGCCGACTGGCGCTCGGACCACAGGTCCTTGGTGTAGCGCTCGGCCGCGAGCCCGATCACCGCGTTGGCGGCCTGCAGGATCGGCTGGGTCGAGCGGTAGTTCTGCGACAACGTGACCTGCTGCGCCGGCGGCGTGAACTGCGCGGGGAAATCGAGGATATTGCGCACGGTGGCGCCGCGGAAGGCGTAGATCGACTGGGCGTCGTCGCCGACCACGGTCAGGCCGCGGCCGTCGGGCCGCAGCGCCAGCAGGATCGACGCCTGCAGCGCGTTGGTGTCCTGGTATTCGTCTACCAGGATATGGTCGAAGCGCGCGCCCATGTCGTGCGCGATGGCGGGCTCGGCCATGGCCTGCGCCCAGTACAGCAGCAGGTCGTCGTAGTCGAGCACGTGCTGCTTCTGCTTGGCCTCGACATAGCCGGCGAACAGCGTGCGCAGCGCGTCGGCCCACATCGCATAGCGGGGGAACTGCTGCCTGAGCACGTCTTCCAGCGGCGCCTGGGTGTTGACCACGCGCGAATAGATCGACAGGCAGGTTTCTTTCTTCGGGAAGCGGCTGGCGGTCTCGGACAGGCCCAGGTCGTGGCGCACCACGTGCATCAGGTCGGCGGCATCGCCGCGGTCGCTGATGGTGAAGGCGGGCGCCAGGCCCAGGGTCTCGGCATATTCGCGCAGCAGCCGCGCGCCGATGGCGTGGAAGGTGCCGGACCACTGCAGCGCCGCGCGCCCCGCGCCGGTGCTGGTGCCGAGCGCCTGGTCGACGATGCGCTCGACGCGCCGGCCCATCTCGGCGGCGGCGCGCCGCGAGAACGTGAGCAGCAGGATGCGGCGCGGATCGGCGCCGCCCAGCACCAGGCGCGCGACCCGGTGCGCCAGCGTGTTGGTCTTGCCCGAGCCGGCGCCGGCAATGATCAGCAGCGGCGCCTCGCTGCCGTGCTCGACCGCGGCGCGCTGCTCAGGATTGAGCCGGGACAGGTAGGCGGGGAGCGCTTCGGCGTCGGGTGCGGTGGCTGCGGCGGCTGCGGCAGCGGGGGCAAGGTCCAGGGTCACGGGCGGGGCGGGCGGAAGCGCTTGGAAAAGACTGGCGCCAACTGTATATCCATACAGCCCGCGGGCGCAACCCGCCGCGCGCAGGATCGCGCCGTCCAACGACAAAAGGTGCTCGATGAGCACCTTTTGTCGTCAGATCGCGGCGGCGGCCGCGGCGTTATGCGGCCGACTTTGCCAGCGCGCCGTCGAGCAGCTTGTGCAGCGCGTCCCACTCGGGCTCGCCGACGTAGCGCTTGAGGATGCGACCTTCCTTGTCGATCACGAAGGTGGTCGGCGTCAGTCCCACATTGCCGAAGGCCTTGGCCGCGCTGCCGTCGGAGTCCATCGCCACCTTGAACGGCAGCGCGCGGGTCTTGGCGAAGTTCATCACGTACATGGGCGGGTCGTAGTTCATCGCCACCGCGACGAACTCCAGCCCCTTGCCCTTGAACTGCTCGTAGGTCTTGACCATGTCCGGCATCTCCTTGATGCAGGTGGCGCAGCTGGTGGCCCAGAAGTTGACCAGGTAGACCTTGCCCTTGAGGTCGGCGGTGCTGACCTTTTCGCCGGACAGCAGCGTGAAGGTGGCGGCCGGCGCGGTACCGGACGGCGACAGCGCGCGGTAGCCGAACCAGCCCAGCAGCGCCAGCACCACCACGGCGGCGACGATGGGCCAGGGCTTGCGGGAGGGCTTGGAGGCGGGAGTAGTGGTCATGGGAATCCGGCTGGGCCGCTTCGTTAGTGCAGGGAGGGACCGGCAGGTCCGGTCAGCAGTGGGACATTCTAATGCGGCAGGCGTTCGCGCGCTGTGCGCCACCGCCTTGCGCGCCTGCGCTGGAACCGTTCCGTCACTTGCGCGCGGCGACGGCGGCGCGCGCCTGCGCCAGCGCCTGTTCCAGGTAGGCGCCATAGAAGTCGGGCTGCATGCCGCGCAGCGGGCTGGCGGCGGCGCGGCCCTGGCGATCCAGGAACAGCACCGTCGGCGCCACCCTGATCTGGTGCGCGCGGGCCCAGGCGCGCGCGGTGGTGTGGCTGCCATCGGCATCGCGCAGCGGCGTGTCGGCGCTCATGTCGAGTTCGCGCACGGCGATCTCGCCGGCGGCGGCCTGCGGGCCCAGGTAGTTGCGGCGCACCGCATCGCAATAGCCGCAGCCCGGCATCGACACCAGCACCACCAGCGGCTCGCCGCGGCGCGCGGCGTCGGCGCCGTGGGCGGCGAGGTCAGTCGCCGGCGGCAGGTGCGGCGAGCTGGCGGCGAACACCTTGGCCATGGCGGCCATGGCGGTCAGCAGCGCGCCCGCGGCCAGCCCCTGCAGGCAGGTGCGGGCGGCGGCGGCGCAGTCGAGGCGGGAGGCGGGCATGGCGGATGTGGGGGCAGCGGAGGCGGCGCGGCAAGCACTGGCGCGCCGCTTCCGGGATAATACCGGTTTCCGCGCGCCGGCGACTCGCGCCCGCGCGCGCCGATCCCGGCCTGTCCTTCCGCCCCGTTTCGCCCATGCGCCACGTGCCGCCCCCGCCGAGCCCTGTTGCCGCGCCCCGCTGGTCCCTGAAATGCTGCGCCGTGCTGCTCGCGCTGGCCCTGTGCGCCTGTTCGCCGCGCTATGACTGGCGCACCATCCAGTCGGGCGAGGGCGGCTACGCCGCGCTCTATCCCGGCAAGCCCACCAGCGCCGCGCGCGACGTGGCCATCGCCGGGCGCAAGCTGCCGATGACGATGGAGGCCGCGCGCATCGACGACACGCTTTTCGCCGTGGGCGTGGTGACCCTGCCCGCCGACGACGAAGCGCTGCGGCGCGAGGCCCTGGCGGCGATGCAGGCCGGCCTGCTGGCCAACCTGGGCACGCTGTCGGGGGAGGCGCGCACGCGGCCGGTCACGATCATGAGCGCCGACCGGCCGGGCCGTGCGCTCGCCGGCCTGGAACTGCAGGCCAGCGGCGTGTCGCCGCGGGACCAGTCGCCGCGCCGGCTCAGCGCGCGGCTGGTGGCGGTGGGCACGCGCGCGTTCCAGGCGGTGGTGCTGGAGTCCGGCGCGGCCGCGCGCGACGCGCGCCAGGCCGAGCAGGTGGAGCAGTTCCTGGACGGGTTCCACCCGTTCTGAGCGCCGCGGCGCCTGAGCGAAGTACAGATGCCGGCGGGGCGATGCGCCGCCCGGCATGGTTGCAGTCAAAGGAGAATCGAAATGCGTTGGGAAGTCTGGTTGGCCTATTTCGCCGCGTGCTGGGTGATCGCCGTGTCGCCGGGATCGGGCGCGGTGCTGTCGATGAGCCATGGCCTGTCGTACGGGTTGCGCAGGACCACCACCACCATCTTCGGCCTGCAGGCCGGCCTGGTGATCGTGCTGCTGGTGGCCGGCGGCGGGCTCGGCGCGCTGTTGCTGGCCTCGGAGCAGGCCTTCCTGGCGGTCAAGACCATCGGCGCGCTGTACCTGATCTATCTCGGCATCCAGCAATGGCGCGCACGCGTGGAAGTGGATGCCGCGCACGACGGCGGCCCGGCGCGCGTGGCCGTGATGAGCCGGCGCCGGCGCTTCGCCACCGGCTTGCTGACCAACGTGACCAATCCCAAGGGCATCATCTTCATGGTCGCGGTGCTGCCGCAGTTCATCGACCCGAACCGGCCGCTGGCGCCGCAGCTGGCGATCCTGGCAGTCACCATGTGTGGCGTCGACCTGGTGGTGATGCATGGCTACGCGCTGCTGGCGTCGCGCATGCAGGGCCTGTTCCGCAATGCCCGCGCGGTGCTGTGGCAGAACCGGTTTTTCGGCAGCGTGCTGATGGCGGTGGGCGCGGCGCTGTTCTTCGTGCGCCGGCAGCACGCCTGACCGGCGCGGCATCCGCACTGGCGTGCGCGGGCGGGGTTTGCTTCAATGAGGAGGAAGCCACGCCTTGGAGACCGCGCATGCCCGCCTCGCTGAACCCCATCGCCGGTGCGCGCCCGCGGCCGCGCCATACCGTGCCCCCGGTGGAAGAGCCCGCGCCGCCGGGCGTGCCGCCCGACCTGCCGCTGTCGCCCGAGGACGATCCGCCCCCGCCGCCGGTGGAACCGCCGGTGGCCGGTGCCGGCGGGCGCTATTGCTTCAGCTCGTAGAAGTCGTTCAGGCAGTACGCGTCGGTCAGTTCGACCGGCTTGTCGCCATGGGTGTAGCCGGTGCGGCGGATATGCAGCAACGGCTCGCCCGGCGCGATGCCCAGGCGCGCGGCCAGTTCCGCGTTGGCGACGACCGCGCGCAGGGTCTCGGTGACACGCAGCACCGGCTTGCCGATGCGCTCCAGGTAGGCGTAGAGCGATTCGCCGATGGCGCTGGCATCGGGCAGCACGGCCAGCGCCAGCGTGGTCACATCCATCCAGTAGATCTGTCCGTCGGCCTTGCGCAGCCGCGTCAGCCTGACGATCTCGTCGCCCTCGGGCAGGGCCAGTTCCGCGCTTTCCTGCGCGGTGGCGCGGCGGCGCTCGAACCCCACCAGCTCGCTCGCCGGCGTCATGCCGCGCCGGCGCGCCAGCTCGCTGAAGTTGTCCAGCCGCGCCGGCCGCGGCTCGGCGCGCTGGGCGATAAAGGTGCCTGCGCCACGGCTGCGCGTGATGGTGCCTTCGTCGGCCAGCACCTGCAGCGCGTGCCGCGCGGTGACACGCGAAATCCGCAGCGAATCGACCAGCGTGCGCTCCGACGGCAGCGCATCGCCCACCCGCCATTGTCCCGCCTGGATGGCGGCGGTGAGCTTGCGCGCCACCTGCAGGTAGATCGGCGTGGCGTCCGCCTCATCCGGCTTGAGGGACTGCAGCCGTTGATCCATGCGACTCCTCGTAGCTACCAAGGCCGATGTAGTTAATACCAATCTAGGACGTTTACGGCCGTGCGGGAAACATCGGCGGGAGCAGGTGATGCAGGCACCATGCGCAGGTATTCGCCAACTGGTACTGCATAGGTTGGGCGCGCCGGACCGCAGGCCCACGGTTGCATGGTTGCGTAAAAGTCCATGCTCGCGGCTGTATGTGTGGCACCGAACTTCCGTTCACGGTGCGCCTGTGATACTGCCATTCGGCGCTGGCTCAATGCCAATGGAGTACATCATGGTCGGGATGGCCTGCATTGGTATTTTTATGGTCGCGAACCGTTGTTCCGCTCGATCCGGCGCCATCGCATTGCATAACCGGTCGCACGCATCTGGAAGCAGAATGGATGGGATGAGGTACCGCCGCGGGGCGCCGGCTTGCCCGCCCCCGGCCAACCCCACCCCCATCGGCACGCAAGGAGCCCGTCATGCCAACCACCCGCACCGTGTCTGCCTTCGGCACTGCCGACGACCGGCCGCTCGACCTCGTCATCTTCGGCGGCGCCGGCGACCTGTCGGCGCGCAAGCTGCTGCCGTCGCTCTACATGTGCCACCGCGACGGCAATCTGCCTGACGGCACCCGCATCATCGGCGTGGGGCGGCACCGCTGGGATCGCGAGGCCTTCGTCGATTTTGCCGACGAAAGCGCACAACCGTTTGTCGATGCGCGCTATCTCGACACCGCCAAATGGCAGGCCTTCCTGCAGCGGCTGGACTTCGTGCATCTCGATGCCGCGCAGGCGGCGGACTACCCGGCGCTGGCCGCGCAGCTGCGCAGCGACGCGCTGCGGATCTACTACATGGCGATGCCACCGGGGCTGTTCGCCGCCACCTGCGACAACCTCGCCAGCCATGGCCTGATTGCCGACGACACCCGGCTGGTGCTGGAAAAACCGCTGGGGGTGGACCTGGCGTCGGCCATCGACATCGGCGAGGTGGTGAGCCGCTATTTCAGCGAGGACCGTACCTACCGGATCGACCACTACCTGGGCAAGGAGACGGTGCAGAACCTGATGGCGCTGCGCTTCGGCAACTCGATCTTCGAGCCGCTGTGGCGCACACCGTTCGTGCGCAGCGTGCAGATTACCGTGGCCGAGACCGTCGGCGTGGGCACCCGCGGCGGCTTCTACGACGAGGCCGGCGCCATGCGCGACATGGTGCAGAACCACCTGCTGCAGCTGGTCAGCATCCTGGCGATGGAACCGCCGGCATCGCTCAACTCGGACGCGGTGCGCGATGAAAAGCTCAAGGTGTTGCGCTCGCTGCGGCCGATGTCGCCCGAAGACGTGCGCCGCAACACCGTGCGCGGCCAGTACACCGCCGGCGCCATCGGCGGCGAGCTGGTGCGCGGCTACCTGCAGGAAGACGGGATTCCGCCCGACAGCCGCACCGAGACCTTTGTCGCGATGCGCGCCGAGCTTGGCACCTGGCGCTGGAACCAGGTGCCGTTCTACCTGCGCACCGGCAAGCGCATGCAGGAGCGCGTGACCGAGGTGGTGATCCACTTCGCCGACGTGCCGCATTCGATCTTCGACCCGGGCAGCACGCTGCAGCCCAACCGCATGGTGATCCGGCTGCAGCCGGAAGAGTCGGTGCGGCTCACGCTGATGGTGAAGCAGCCGGGCGAGGGCATGAAGCTCAAGCCGCTGAGCCTGGCGCTGAACCTCGATTCCGCCTTCACCACGCGCCGCGCCGAGGCCTACGAGCGCCTGCTGCTCGACGTGATCCGCGGACGGCTGGCGCTGTTCGTGCGGCGCGACGAACTGCAGGCCGCCTGGACCTGGGTCGACCCGATCCTGGAGGCGTGGCGCGCGCAGGACGAGGGCCCGCGGCCCTATACCGCCGGCACCTGGGGGCCGGCGGCATCGTCGGCGTTCATGGCGCGCGAAGGCGTGCAATGGTCGGAAGAGGCCTGAGGCGCGGATCGCCCTAGCCGGCCATCCTCAGCGCGCGCCGGTACTGGATGGCCTCGCCCACGTGCGCGGCGTTCAGCAAGTCCGCGCCGGCCAGGTCCGCAATCGTGCGCGCCACCTTCAGCACGCGGAAGTACGAGCGCGCCGACCATGCCAGCCGCGTCATCGCGCCGCGCAGCAAAGCCTGCGCCTGCGGGTCCATGGCGCAGTGCTGCTCGATCTCGCGTCCGCCCAGTTCATTGTTGGGTTTGCCCTGCCGCGCCAGTTGCCGTTCGCGCGCAGCGAGCACGCGCACGCGCACCGCGGCGCTGGCTTCGCCGGGCGGGCCGTCGAGCATTTCGCCCTGGTCCTGCGCGGGCACCTCGACCTGCAGGTCGATGCGGTCGAGCATGGGGCCGGAGATGCGCGACTGGTAGCGGCGCACCTGGTCGGGCGTGCAGCGGCACGGCCGGTCGGGATGGCCGAGGTAGCCGCACGGGCACGGGTTCATCGCCGCCACGAACTGGAAGCAGGCGGGAAAGTCGGCGTGGCCGTTGGCGCGGGCGATGGTGATGCGGCCCGACTCCAGCGGCTCGCGCAGGACTTCGAGCACGCGGCGGTCGAACTCGGGCAATTCGTCCAGGAACAGCACGCCGTGGTGCGCGAGCGAGATCTCGCCGGGGCGCGGATTGCCGCCGCCGCCGACCATGGCCGGGCCCGACGCGGTGTGGTGCGGCGCGCGGCAGGGGCGCACGCCCCAGGCCTCGGCGCGAAAGCCGCCCGGGGTCAGGCTCATCACGGCGGCGGCTTCCAGCGCCTGCTGCAGCGACATCGGCGGCAGCAGGCCGGGCAGGCGCTGCGCCAGCATCGACTTGCCGGTGCCGGGCGGGCCCACCAGCAGCACCGAGTGCTGGCCCGCGGCGGCCACCTCCATGGCCCGGCGCGACTGCGCCTGGCCGCGCACTTCGCACATGTCGGGGCCGCGCCCGGTGGCGGCGGGCAGCAGCGGAGGCATGGCGCGGGGCAGGCGCGCCTCGGTCCCGGGGCCGAGGTGGTCGCAGGCCTGGCGCAGCGTGGCGGCGGCGTGCACGGCCAGGTCTTCGATCAGAGCGGCTTCGCCGCCGTTGCCCGCGGCCACCAGGAAGGCGCGCGGCGCCTCGCCTGAGCCGGCGCGGGCGGCATTGTCGCGCGCCAGCCCCATCGCCATGGCCAGCGCGCCGCGCACCGGACGCAGTTCGCCGGAGAGCGACAGCTCGGCGGCGAATTCATGCGCGTCCAGCGCGTCGGCCGGGATCTGCCCGCTGGCGGCCAGGATGCCCAGCGCGATGGCGAGGTCGAAGCGGCCGGATTCCTTGGGCAGGTCGGCCGGAGCCAGGTTGACGGTGATGCGGCGGTTGGGAAACTCGTAGCCGCTGTTGAGGATGGCGGCCCGCACGCGCTCGCGGCTTTCGCGCACGCCGGTGTCGGCCAGGCCGACGATGGTGAAGGCCGGCAGGCCGTTGGCCAGGTGGGTCTCGACCCGCACCGGCGGCGCGGCGATGCCGGTCAGGGCCCGGCTGCGCAGGACGGCAAGGCTCATGGCATCGCACCGCACGGAACTGTTAACGAAAAAGGCCGCCAGGAACGGCGGCCTTCAGGCAGGCGGGAGGATCGGGGCGGGGCCGGCGTGTTCACGCGCCCCCGGTCGAGTCCACCGAGCCGGCGCCGGGCGGGATGCCGGCGCGGCGCTCCAGCTCGGCCACGCGGCTTTCCAGTTCCTCGAGGCGGGCACGGGTGCGCGCCAGCACCTGCGACTGGACGTCGAACTCCTCGCGCGTGACCAGGTCCAGCCGGGCAAAGCCCTGGGTCATCATGCTGCGCACGTTTTTCTCGATGTCCCTTGCCGGCGAATTGCGCAGCGCCTCGCTGACCTTGTTCTGCAGGTCGTTGAAGAGGTCGGTCGGTTTCATGGTTTCTCCTTTGCGCACCTGACTGGTGCCGATCCCGGTGAGCATCTGGCGTATGGCGCGCTTTCGCACTGGAATTGGGCGCCCTGAATGCGGGCGAGTCCCGTGCATGCGCGCCGTGCGCAGCTACCGTCAGGCCTCGATTATCGCCCCAGCGGCACGCCGGCGAAAGCACCGGCGCCGCCCCGTTCACACCTTTTAACCCGATATGGCGTCGCCGCGGGGCGGATTCAAGGCTCCCCTGGACCGTGGCCGACCCGAGGCGTGGCGCACGGATCGCCGCTTTTCGCAGGGTGGCACGGCAGTTGCAGTAGTGATGCCGAGCTGCCTCAAAGCTTTACCGCAATCCAACTAAACGAAATCCGAGCCATCAGGAAAAGGAGAAAAACCCCATGAAGAAGTTGGCCCTTGCAGTCAGCGCGGTGGTCCTGGCCAGTGCCGCCGGCGGCGCCCTGGCGCAGAGCACCGACGCCGCGGCCCCGGCTGCCGCACCGGCCTCGCCGCATACGTTCACGGCCAACGTGTCGCTGGTCACGGACTACCGCTATCGCGGCATCAGCCAGACCAACCTGCGCCCGGCGATCCAGGGTGGTTTCGACTACGCGCATGAAAGCGGCTTCTACGTGGGCAACTGGAACTCCAGCATCAGCTGGCTGGAAGACGCCAACCCGGCGGTCTCGGCGCCGGTCGAGATGGACTTCTACGGCGGCTTCAAGAACACCTTCAAGGTGGCCGGCACCGAGTTCGCCTATGACCTGGGCGTGCTCGAGTACTACTACCCCGGCGGCTACAACAACCCGCGGCCGTACACCACCGAACTGTATGCCGGGGTCGGCTGGGGCCCGGTGTTCCTGAAGTACTCGCACTCGGTCACCAACCTGTTTGGCTGGGCCGACAGCAAGAACAGCTACTACGTCGACCTGAGCGCCAACGTGCCGCTGAACTTCTGGGACCTGACGCTGAACGCGCACGTCGGCTACCAGGGGGTCAAGCACAACAGCGATGCCTCGTACACCGACTGGAAGATCGGCCTGACCAAGGACCTGGGCAAGGGCTTTGCGCTGGCGGTCGCCTATGTCGACACCAACGCCAAGGAAGTGGCCTACACCAGCGCCAACCGCGGCCGCTACCTGGGCAAGGCCGCGGCGTGGGCCTCGATCACCAAGACTTTTTAACTCTGACTCAGCCCGGGCGGGCTGATGCCGGTCCGCTCCCAGGAGAATCCTGATGAAACTCATCATCGCAGTCATCAAGCCGTTCAAGCTCGACGAGGTGCGCGAAGCGCTGTCGGACGTGGGCGTGTCCGGCATCACCGTGACCGAAGTGAAAGGCTTCGGCCGCCAGAAGGGCCATACCGAGTTGTACCGCGGCGCCGAATACATCGTCGACTTCCTGCCCAAGGTGAAGATCGAGGTGGCGGTGCCCGACGACGTGGTCGAGCGCGCCATCGAGGCGGTCGAGAAATCGGCCCGCACCGGCAAGATCGGCGACGGCAAGATCTTCGTGGCCCCGATCGAGCAGGTCATCCGCATCCGCACCGGCGAGACCGGCGGCGATGCCCTGTGACCCAAGACAGCATAGAGACAAAGGTGAATTCCATGAATACCTGGATCAAGCGATTCCTGGCGGCGGGCGCGGTGGCGCTGACCGTCGGCATGGCCGGCGTCGGCATGTCGAGCCCGGCCGCCGCGCAGGACAAGCCGGCCGCCGAGGCTTCGGCCGCCGCCACTTCCACGCCGGCCGCCGCCGCGGCTGCCGCAGCCCCCGCCGCGGCGCCTGCGGCAGCTCCCGCCGCGGCCGCACCGGCTGAAGCCGCCGCCGCGCCGGCCGCGCCCGTGCCCAACAAGGGCGACACCGCCTGGCTGCTGGTCTCGACCGCGTTCGTGATCCTGATGACGCTGCCTGGCCTGGCGCTGTTCTATGGCGGCCTGGTGCGCTCCAAGAACATGCTGTCGGTGCTGATGCAGTGCCTGGTGATCTTCTCGCTGGTGGCGCTGCTGTGGGCCATCTACGGCTACAGCTTCGCCTTTACCGAGGGCAATGCCTTCTTCGGCGGCACCGACCGGCTGTTCATGAAGGGGCTGACGGTCGACGCCGTGGCCGCCACCTTCAGCAAGGGCGTGGTGCTGCCGGAACTGGGCTACTTTGCCTTCCAGTGCGCCTTCGCCTGCATCACCTGCGGCCTGATCATCGGCGCCTTTGCCGAGCGCGCGCGCTTCTCGGCGGTGCTGGTGTTCGTGGTGCTGTGGTTCAGCTTCGCCTACCTGCCGATCGCCCACATGGTGTGGTTCTGGCCGGGCCCTGACGCCTACACCGACGCCGCCGCCGGCACCGCCGCGACGGCCAAGGCCGGATGGCTGTTCCAGAAGGGCGCGCTGGACTTTGCCGGCGGCACCGTGGTGCACATCAATGCCGCCGTGGCCGGCCTGGTGGGCGCCTTCATGTTCGGCAAGCGCATCGGCTTCGGCCGCGAGGCGATCCGTCCGCACAGCCTGACCTTCACCATGGTGGGTGCCTCGCTGCTGTGGTTCGGCTGGTTCGGCTTCAACGCAGGTTCGGCGCTGGAAGCCAACGGCTCGGCCGCGCTGGCCTTCGTCAACACGCTGCTGGCGACCTGCGCCGCGGTGCTGTCGTGGACCTTCGGCGAGTGGATCGGCAAGGGCAAGCCGTCGATGCTGGGCGGCGCCTCGGGCGCGGTCGCCGGCCTGGTGGCGATCACCCCGGCCGCGGGCTTCGTCGGCCCGATGGGCTCGATCGTGATGGGCCTGGTGGCCGGCCTGCTGTGCCTGTGGGGCGTGACCGGACTGAAGCGCATGCTGGGCATGGACGACTCGCTGGATGTGTTCGGCGTGCACGGCGTGGGCGGCATCGTCGGCGCGCTGCTGACCGGCGTGTTCGCCGCGCCCAGCCTGGGCGGCACCGGCATCTACGACTACGTCGCCAACAAGGTGGCGGACGACTACTCGATCGCCGGCCAGCTGTGGGTGCAGTTCGAAGGCGTGCTGACCACCGTGGTGTGGTCCGGCGTGGTGGCCTTCGTCGCCTACAAGCTGGTCGACATGCTGATCGGGCTGCGCGTGCCGGAAGACGAAGAGCGCGAAGGCCTGGATATCACCTCGCACGGCGAGACCGCCTACGAAGGCTGAGCCCCAAGGTGTTGTGCTGGAGAGCTGATTGGGAATCTGCTCTCAGGAGTTTTGCCCGGCTGCGCGCCGGGCTTTTTTCTTGTCGCGTTGACCGGGGTTGCAGACATTGAAGCCGCTGCGATCACGCGCGTTGCCGCCGACAAGACCATCGCGCGGCCTGCCCGGATCGCCCGCGAAACCAGCCAAGCCAATGCCGGTGCGGGCAAGCGGGCAATCCCCCGCGCCGCGCGCGGGCTTTTCGCAAGGTGCTTAACTCCGATCTTAAAAAGCTTCAATTGTCTTTAATGTGCGGCGCACATACATTGCCATTGAGGCAGTTTCCTCCACCTGCAGAACGCTCCCCGTATCTGTCAGGCCATTTGAAAGCGCGGCATCGCCGCGCTTTTTTTTTGCCCCCGCGGTGGCGCGCGGGCGCGGCCTCTTTATTTCGCGCCGCCCATCCCCATATGGTTATCCCTTATGCCAGGCGCTGCATATCCTTATAAAGGGTGTGCCAGCGCCTGGTTGGCCGTTCCTCTACAATCGGGGCGAACGATTAAGACGATCTATAGGATGGATATGGTCCCGCATCTCATCACCGCGCTGAACGGTCCGCTGCTCGAACTGGAAAAGAAGATCCTGGACGCGACGCCGTCCATCGAGCGCTGGTTCAGGCTGGAATGGCAGGAGCATACGCCCCCGTTCTATTGCTCGGTGGACCTGCGCAACGCCGGCTTCAAGCTGGCGCCGGTCGATACCAACCTGTTCCCGGGCGGTTTCAACAACCTCGCTCCCGAGATGCTGCCGCTGGCGGTGCAGGCGGCGATGGCCGCGATCGAGAAGATCTGCCCGGATGCCAAGAACCTGCTGCTGATCCCGGAGCGCCACACCCGCAATATGTTCTACCTGCAGAACGTGGCGCGGCTGTCGCTGATCATGCGCCAGGCGGGACTGAACGTGCGCCTGGGCTCGCTTTCCGAGGAAATCACCGAACCGACCCCGATCGAATTGCCCGACGGCCAGACCCTGGTGGTCGAGCCGCTGGCGCGCCTGGGCACCAAGGGCCGCCGGTTGGGGCTGAAGGACTTCGACCCCTGTTCGATCCTGCTCAACAACGACCTGTCGGCCGGCATTCCGCCGATCCTGGAGAACATCAACGAGCAGTACCTGCTGCCGCCGCTGCACGCCGGCTGGTCCACCCGCCGCAAGAGCAGCCACTTTTCCGCCTATGACGAGGTGGCGAAGAAGTTCGCCAAGCTGATCGACATCGACCCGTGGATGGTCAACCCGTACTTCGCCCGTACCACCGGCGTGAATTTCCACGAGCGCGTGGGCGAGGAGGAACTGGCCGACGCGGTCGAGGGCGTGCTGAAGAAGATCGCCAAGAAGTACCGCGAGTACGGCATCAAGGAGACCCCGTACGTGGTGGTCAAGGCCGATGCAGGCACCTATGGCATGGGCATCATGACCGTGCGCGACCCGTCCGAGATCAAGGGCCTGAACCGGAAAGAGCGCAACAAGATGAGCGTGGTCAAGGAGGGCCTGGAGGTCAGCGACGTCATCATCCAGGAGGGCGTGCACACCTTCGAGAAGGTCAACGAGGCGGTGGCCGAGCCGGTGGTCTACATGATCGACCGCTATGTGGTGGGCGGCTTCTACCGCGTGCACACCGGCCGCGGCAACGACGAGAACCTGAACGCGCCGGGCATGCATTTCGTGCCGCTGGCGTTTGCGCCCAACGGCATCCCGGACAGCCACGCCAAGCCTGGCGCGGCGGTGCCCAACCGCTTCTACATGTATGGCGTGGTGGCGCGGCTGGCCTTGCTGGCGGCGTCGCTGGAGCTCGAGAAGACCGACCCGAACCCGATCATCTGAACGCCACCATGCGCATCCTCTTCATCACCGATCCGCTGGAGACCTTCAAGACCTACAAGGACTCCACCTACGCCATGATGGCCGAGGCCGCCGCGCGCGGCCACGAGCTGTACTGGTGCCTGCAGCCGCAGCTGGCGCTGTCCGGGCGCACGGTCGAGACCGTCGCCACGCGCCTGCACCTGACCGGCGACGATGGCGCGGAGCCCGGCGCGTGGTACCGCGAGGGCAACAGCGCGCTCGAGCCGCTGTCGGCCTTCGACGCGGTGCTGATGCGCAAGGACCCTCCCTTCGACATGGAATACGTGACCAGCACCTGGCTGCTGGAGCTGGCCGAGACACAGGGCGCGCGCGTATTCAACAAGCCGCGCGCGATCCGCGACCATTCCGAGAAGCTGGCGATTGCCCAGTACCCGGAATTCATCACGCCGACGCTGGTCACGCGCGATCTGGCGCGGATACGCGATTTCCACGCCGAGCACCGCGACATCATCGTCAAGCCGCTCGACGGCATGGGCGGCATGGGCGTGTTCCGCGTCGGCGCCGACGGCATGAACCTGGCCGCGATCGTCGAGACGCTGGGCCAGGACGGCGCCCGCTCGCTGATGGTGCAGCGCTATATCCCGGCGATCAAGGACGGCGACAAGCGCGTGCTGCTGATCGGCGGCGTGCCCGTGCCGTATTCGCTGGCGCGCGTGCCGATGGCAGGCGAAGTGCGCGGCAACCTCGCCGCGGGCGGCACCGGCCGCGCCCAGGAGCTGAGCCGGCGCGACCGCGAGATCGCGGAGGCGCTGGCGCCGGGGCTGTGGGAGCAGGGCCTGCTGCTGGTCGGCCTGGACGTCATCGGCGACTACCTGACCGAGGTCAATGTGACGAGCCCGACCTGTTTCCAGGAGATCACCCAGCAGACCGGCTTCCATGTCGCGGCGATGTTCATCGACGCGCTGGAACACGCCGTCGGCGCTGCCGGCAGCTAAGGCGCCAGCGGTCCGGACAGGCAGCGGGAGCGCGGGGGGCGCCTGCTACAATCGGGGCAATCCAACGGATTCACCATCATGGCAGGCATCCTGATCATCGCGCACACCCCGCTGGCCTCAGCCCTGCGCGATTGCGCCGCCCACGTCTACTGTGGCCAGCCGCAGCGGCTGGAAGCCATCGACGTCCTTCCCGATGCCGATCCCGCCGCGGTGCTGGCCGAGGCCAGGCGCCGCCTGGATGCGATCTGCGAAGACAACGGCGCGCTGGTCCTGACCGACATCTTCGGCGCCACCCCGGCCAATATCGCCGCGCGCCTGGCCGAACCCGGGCGCGTGCGCGTGCTGGCCGGCGTCAACCTTCCCATGCTGGTCCGCGCCATCTGCTACCGGGCCGAAAAGCTGGACCAGCTCGCCACCAAGGCGCTGGCCGGCGGCTCGCAGGGCGTGCTGCAGGTCGGCACCACCACTGTCCAGAATCAAACCGCCAATCATCCCGACAAATATGCTGCAGAGGGACACCACCATCATCAATAAGCTCGGACTGCATGCACGCGCGTCCGCCAAGCTGACCCAGCTCGCCGGCAGCTTCGTCAGCCAGGTCAAGATGTCCCGCAACGGACGCCAGGTCGATGCCAAGAGCATCATGGGCGTGATGATGCTGGCCGCCGGGATCGGTTCCACCATCACCATTGAAACCGAGGGTCCCGACGAGCAGGAGGCGATGGACGCGCTGCTGGCACTGATCGCCAACCGCTTTGGTGAAGGGGAGTGAGGCCGGCGGCCTTGACCCGAATTGATAAACGTTCCTGACGGAGCGGTACATGCCTTTCGCCTTGCACGGCATCCCGGTCTCGCGCGGCGTCGCCATCGGCCGCGCCCACCTGCTCGCGCCCGCGGCGCTGGACGTGTCGCACTACCTGGTCGATGAGGAGCAGCTCGACGCCGAGGTGGAACGGCTGCGCGCCGCGCGCGCCGCGGTGCGTGCCGAGCTGGCCGCGCTCAAGCGCGACCTGCCGCGCGATGCGCCCGAAGAGATGGGCGCCTTCCTCGACGTGCACGCGATGATCCTCGACGACGAGGCGCTGGCGCGCGAGCCCGAGGCACTGATCCGGGGCCGGCGCTACAACGCAGAGTGGGCCCTGACCACGCGCCTCGAAGAGCTGATGCGCCAGTTCGACGAGATCGAGGACGAATACCTGCGCGAGCGCAAGGCCGACATCCAGCAGGTGGTGGAGCGCATCCTCAAGGCGCTCGCCGGCGCGCCGGTGCTGGTGCCGGCGCCGGTGCCCGCGCTGGCCGCCGACGGCGAGCCCGCGCCCGGCGTGATCGTGGTGGCCCACGACATCGCGCCGGCCGACATGCTGCAGTTCCGCCACACCGTGTTCCACGGCTTCGTCACCGACCTCGGCGGGCGCACCTCGCATACCGCCATCGTCGCGCGCAGCCTCGATATCCCGGCCGCGGTCGGCGTTCAGAGCGCGAGCGAGCTGATCCGCCAGGATGACTGGATCATTATCGACGGCGACGCCGGCCTGGTGATCGTCGATCCCACCGCCATCATCCTAGAGGAATACCGCCATCGGCAGAGCGAGCGCGTGCTGGAGAGGAAGCGCCTGCAGCGCCTGCGGCATACGCCGGCGGTGACGCTCGACGGCATCGAGATCGAGCTGCTGGCCAATATCGAAATGGCCGAGGACGCCGGCGCCGCGCTGGCCGCCGGCGCGGTTGGGGTCGGCCTGTTCCGCTCCGAATTCCTGTTCATGAACCGGCGCGACCAGCTGCCGGGCGAGGAAGAGCAGTTCCACGCGTACCGCGGCGCGGTCGATGCCATGCACGGGCTGCCGGTGACCATCCGCACCATCGATATCGGCGCCGACAAGCCGCTGGACGCCCGCGGCGACGGCCGCGCCGATGACTTCGAGACCGCGCTGAACCCGGCGCTGGGCCTGCGCGCGATCCGCTGGTCGCTGTCGGAGCCCGGCATGTTCCTGACCCAGCTGCGGGCGCTGCTGCGCGCCTCGGCCTTCGGCCCGGTGCGGCTGCTGGTGCCGATGCTGGCGCATGCCAGCGAGATCGACCAGACCCTCGCGCTGATCGCCAAGGCCAAGCGCCAGCTCGACGAACGCGGCGAGCCCTACGATCCGGGCATGAAGGTCGGCGCCATGATCGAGATTCCGGCGGCGGTGCTGCTGCTGCCGCTGTTCCTGCGCAAGATGGATTTCCTGTCCATCGGCACCAACGACCTGATCCAGTACACGCTGGCGATCGACCGCGCCGACAACGCCGTGGCGCACCTGTTCGACCCGCTGCATCCGGCGGTGCTGCAGCTGGTGGCGCGCACCATCCGCGAAGCCAACCGCGCCGGCGTGCCGGTGGCGGTGTGCGGCGAGATGGCGGGTGATCCGTCCATGACCCGGCTGCTGCTCGGCATGGGACTGCGCGAATTCTCCATGCACCCGGCGCAGTTGCTGCGGGTCAAGCAGGAAATCCTGCACGCCAACTGCGAACGGCTGGAACCGCTGGTCGATCAGCTGCTGCAGGCCTACGATCCGGAGGAGCAGGCGGCGGTGCTGAGGCAGATCACACGACCCTGAAGCCATCAGGGTTTTCTGACGCCAAAAGGCGGCTGGCGCGGCACTTCCATGATCCGGAAAGTGCTGCGCCAGCCGCCTTTTTTTCAAGGGCTGTGACGCTTTCCCGACCTTCGTCTATGTGGCTTAATGGGAATTGTTATCATTATTGATCTCTGATATTCTGACGTTCATTCGCAGGGACATGCCGGTGTCCCGCGCCTCAACGGAGGGACTTGTGTACGTCTGCATCTGCAACCAGATCACCGATCGTGAGATCCACGGTGCCGCGCACCTGGGCGTCGAAACCCTCGACGAACTGGCTCAAACGCTCGGCGTCGGCACGTGCTGCGGCCGCTGCCGCGAGTGCGCGCAGCAGGTGTTGCAGGAAGGCGTGGCCGCGGTACGCAATGTCACGGTGGCGACCCTCGCCAGCGTCCAGGTTGTGGAGATTTCTTCCTGTTCCGCTTCGGGCCCATGTACCATAATGGACACTCGGGACCCGGCAGTCGCGAACGACCAGCGCAAGGCGCTGGTGGCCTGAACGCGCCCATGAACTGAATTTCAGTTCACGGCGCGTTTTTGCGCATTCCTTTTTTGTGACTGCACGGCGCCATTGGCGCCGTTTCGTATTTTTGCGCGGGCCCGATGCAACAGGAGCCGCCAATGAAAGGTGACAAGAAGGTCATCCAGCATCTCAACGCCCAGCTCAAGAACGAGCTGACCGCGATCAACCAGTATTTCCTGCACGCCCGCATGTATCGCCACTGGGGCCTGAAGAAGCTCGGCGAGGTGGAGTACAAGGAATCGATCGGCGAAATGAAGCACGCCGACCGCCTGATCGAGCGCATCCTGATGCTGGACGGCCTGCCCAACCTGCAGGACCTGCACAAGCTGCTGCTCGGCGAGGATACCCCCGAGATGCTCAAGTGCGACCTGAAGCTGGAACAGACCGCGCACACCACCGTCAAGGAAGGCATCGCCTATTGCGAATCGGTCGGGGATTACGTCAGCCGCGAAATTCTGGTCGATATCCTCACCGATACCGAGGAACATATCGAGTACCTGGAAACGCAGCTGGACCTGATCGACAAGGTCGGGCTGCAGAACTACCTGCAGTCGCAGATGGAGCCGGGCGAGCAATAAGCCGCCGTCTTCGGCGAGGCCGCTCCGACGGGCGGCCCGCCCCAGCGCGCGGCGCCGATCGGTGCCGCCTGGTTGCTCGCCTGCAGGCAGTAACCCTTCTCATTCCAATTCCTCTCTTCATCCAGGCGTTGCCGGCGGGGCCAAGGCTCCTGACCCGCCGGCGCGCCGCGCGGAGTCCACGCTCATGACCAGTCCCATCCGCCTGACGCAGTACAGCCACGGTGCCGGCTGCGGCTGCAAGATTTCTCCGAAGGTGCTCGACGTGATCCTGGCCGGCAGCGGCGCGCAGCACCTGGACCCGCGCCTGTGGGTCGGCAATGCCTCGCGCGATGACGCGGCGGTGTATGCGCTGGACGGCGCCGACGGCCAGCGCGGCGTGGTTTCGACCACCGACTTCTTCATGCCCATCGTCGACGATCCGTTCGATTTCGGCCGCATCGCCGCAACCAATGCGATCAGCGACATCTACGCCATGGGCGGCGACCCGCTGATGGCCATCGCCATCCTGGGCTGGCCGGTGAACGTGCTGCCGCCCGAGGTGGCGCGCGAAGTGGTGGCGGGCGGGCGCCGCGCCTGCGATGACGCCGGCATTCCGCTGGCGGGCGGCCATTCGATCGACGCGCCCGAGCCCATCTTCGGCCTGGCGGTGACCGGGCTGGTCGAGCGCGCGCACATGAAGCGCAACGACACCGCCACGCCCGGCTGCCGGCTGTACCTGACCAAGCCGCTCGGCATCGGCGTGCTGACCACGGCGGAGAAGAAGGGCCTGCTGCGCGCCGACAACCGCCACCTGGCACGCGACTGGATGTGCGTGCTGAACCGGCCCGGCAGTGCCTTCGGGCGCCTGTCCGGCGTGCGCGCGATGACCGACGTGACCGGCTTCGGCCTGCTCGGCCACCTGGTCGAGATGGCCGACGGCAGCGGCCTGACCGCGCGTATCGACTATGCCGCGGTGCCGGTGCTGGATGACGTGGCTGACTATATCGGCCAGGGCTGCGTGCCGGGCGGCACCCAGCGCAACTTCGACAGCTACGGCCACCGCATCGCGCCGCTCACCGAGGCGCAGCGCGCGCTGCTGTGCGATCCCCAGACCAGCGGCGGCCTGCTGGTCGCGGTCGAGCCCGCGGGCGAAGCCGGGTTCCTGGCCGAATGCCAGCGCCTCGGTCTGACGCTCGCTCCGATCGGCGAGATGGTGGCCCGCGCCGCGCTGGCCGTAGAGATCCGCTGATGCGCCCGGATACCGTCGATTTCCGCACCCTGTTCCTCAGTGGCGTCGCCATGCTGGATGTGCGCGCGCCGCTGGAGTTTGCGCGCGGGGCCTTTCCCGGCGCGGTCAACCTGCCGCTGATGGACGACGCCGAGCGCCACGAGGTCGGCCTTTGCTATGCCCAGAAGGGCCAGCAGGCGGCGATCGAACTCGGCCACCAGCTGGTGTCCGGCCCGCGCAAGGCGGCGCGCGTCGCCGCCTGGGCAGAGTTTGCGCGCGCGCATCCGGACGGCTACCTGTATTGCTTCCGCGGCGGCCTGCGTTCGCAGTTGGTGCAGCAGTGGCTGCGCGACGCGGGTATCGACTATCCGCGCGTGAGCGGCGGCTACAAGGCCATGCGCGGCTACCTGATCGAAACCATCGATACCGCGGCGGCTACGCAGCCGTGGTTCGTGGTCGGCGGGCTGACCGGCAGCGGCAAGACCGACGTGCTGGCCGACGTGCCGGCGTCAATCGACCTGGAAGGCCATGCGCGCCACCGCGGCTCAGCGTTCGGCCGACGCGCGCAGCCGCAACCGCCGCAGATCGACTTTGAAAACGCCCTCGCCATCGACGTGCTGCGGCATCTCGAGGCGGGCTGGAGTGCGCTGGTGGTGGAGGACGAAGGCCGCTTCATCGGCAGCCGCGACGTGCCGCAGGCCTTGTCGCAGCGCATGCAGGCCAGTCCGCTGGTATGGCTGGAAGCGTCGTTCGACCAGCGTGTCGAGCGCGTGCTACGCGACTATGTGCAGGGCCTGGCGGCGGAATTTATCGACACACAGGGCAGTGCGGAAGGCTTCGCCGCCTACGCCACGCGCCTGCGCGACGCGATGGCCGCGATCTCACCGCGGCTTGGCGGCGCACGCTACGGCAAGCTGTCGACGCTGCTGGACCAGGCGCTGGCGCGGCAGGCCGAATCCGGCGAGGTGGCGCTGCACCGCGGCTGGATCGAAGTGCTGCTGCGCGACTACTACGACCCGATGTATGACTTCCAGCGCGACCAGCGCGCGGCGCGCATCGTCTTCCGCGGCGACCGCGATGCCGTGACGGACTGGCTGCTGGCACACACGGCGCGGCAAGAGGAATAGAGCGTCGCTAGACTGCGCCGGGTCGCAGCCGAATGGAGTTGATGATGGCATCCCATAGTTGCAGCGCCTCATCGTCTGACTGGAATGCCGGCTGATACGGTGTCTGCGGACTGTCCACCGGCTGCTCGAGCACGCGCAGGCCGGCCGA
This sequence comes from Cupriavidus taiwanensis, assembly GCF_900250115.1. Classification (NCBI taxonomy): domain Bacteria; kingdom Pseudomonadati; phylum Pseudomonadota; class Betaproteobacteria; order Burkholderiales; family Burkholderiaceae; genus Cupriavidus; species Cupriavidus taiwanensis. The sequence goes on from NZ_LT984803.1 coordinate 300,971, forward strand.
AACGTTTTGCTCGGATAGGGACTTGTTTTTCCCCTGAGACTCCCACGCAAAAACATAGACACGCTGGCCATTGCCGGTCGCGGCGGTTGCATACTCTTCGGCTGGAATGGCACCGACATTGCGTTCGCGCTTGCGCAACACCTTCAGGCCGGCGATTGGCCCGGCGACTGCTGCAGCAAGAAACTTGTCGACGCGTTCAAGCAACCGGTCTTCCTCAGCGCCGGTACTGGCGTCAAAACTGATGAAGACATTGGGATGCTGCGGCAGCGTGATGCCGACCTGCACGCTTTCGGAACGGTAGTCGTTGCCGGCGATAAAGCCCTTGTCGATACAGAAGCCGGGACCGTTGGGAATTTCGTTGTCGGCGCGGGAGTGGATGTTGGTGGCGAGCGTGTCCAGGAACGCGACCGCCATGGCTTGCCTGCTCGCCGAAATATCCCCGCTGTACTTGAACGCTTGCCATGGGTTGGTAGTTGTCAGATACGCTTCCTCATACATCAGGATGGTCCGCCGTGGGCTGCTCCACGAGAGCAGGCTTGTCGAGCCATTTCCGTGATCGATACGGCGCACCAGCATGCTCCCTGCTGTGTCATGGCTCATTGCCCGCAATGCAGTGGCTTGTTTCTCTACTTTGCCTTGCAGCGATGTGGCGCTGACATTTGGTAAGCGCTCGATTTCGGCACCCCACAGCTTGTAAGCGGCACTGATTTTTGCTTGTGATGGCAAGTCGACAAGGTAGCGCCCAAAGCAGTGAGTTTTCCATCCCGATTTATCCATCAGAATATTCCTTGGCGTTTTTGCATGGCCGGTGCTGGCAATTACCGTTGCTATACATGCAGCCATTGCCGTTGGAAAAATGCGGTGCATCATGATTGTTCGCTAGGGTGCCAATTTTCCAGTTAGGCGATTGTCACGATGCCAAACAACCTAGCCCATTGGGATCTTGAAATTTTGCCTGGTAAGCGCGAAAGCAAACAATGGGTCGCGCAGCACAGGGATTCGCGACGTCGGCTATTGCGGCTTGCAACCTTTATCAATGATCTCGATGAGCTGAAGTTTATTTCGAAGCAATAGCAATCTTATGTCCATTTGCTGCCACGACCCGGATTCCTCAATATTTTCTATTTCCCTCCGAAATGCATCAGCTTTCCTCGAGACTTCGTCTATCTTTCTTTTGCATTCCGAACTGAGCTGTTTCTTGCCTATCTTTAAGATCTCATCCTCATACCCTTCGGACGCTTCGTCATAGCAGCGCTTCAATATAAGCCCACACCCAGAAGTGCATGATGCGAGACTTTTTTTTTCTCGCTTTGTGCAGGCATTGAATATTCTGTTGGCCTGATCAATTGAAGGGCTAGCCGAGACCGCCCCAGTTGCACATGCCGACACCAGCATTACGGAAGCCACAAAATAGTTAATTGGGCTCATCATAATCAACCCGAACTGTTACATTGTTGCGAGGAGTCAGATAATCCTGTGTCGCACCGACTTCAGTAGTATCAAGCAAAATTCGCCTCGCATATTGCGCATAGGCTTGCCTTTCATAATACCCATTTCCACCCCCATTTACGAGCACGCTTACCCTCCCAATTGTTCGAGGACTAAAATCATCATCCGCTGCCCGGTTTATGTTAATTTCGGCACCTGACTTGCTCAGGTATTTTCTAACCCAGTAGAATCCCCCGCTATCACAAGCCATGAACGCATCAGTTTCAACTACATTGGGGTCGAAGCGGGGCGCCCAACGCTTCGGGATACCGGCTACTTTCAAAATACGCGCATCAGCATCCCGGACAGTCGGATCCCACCAGTAATGATTCGAGTCGACCCCGATTCTCCGACATAGGCACCTCGGTGCAAGGGGAGGTTCCGAAACTGCCCGTAGCTTTCGTAGTTTCCAGCCCACGTTAGCTGCATGATTCCGCGACCATAGAAGGCGGCATAGTACTCCGCCATCGGAATCCTACGATCGGGCGCTCCTCTGCCATACTCGTATACCACTTGCCAGCGATCCGTCTCAATGATCGTCTGGGCAAAGAAATGTGCAAATCTATGGCGCGCAGAGCTGATTCCGTATTTCCTCGCTACTAGGTTCAAATGCAGTGCATAAGCTTGTAGACGAGTTGTAGCAGCGGCACGGCTGACCTGCCCGACGTTTGAGGCAGTCCTAAGCTGGCCGTGCTGCGTGTAAGAAATACGTCTGGGGATCAGTCGCGCCAGTTCCGGAAGGGATAGCCACCCGCACTTTCGAAACGCTCTAATAAACTCGCGTGGATTGAAGTGCCAATGTGTGTTCGGCAATGCCCGCTCTCCGACTGGCTGGCCCTCTGCGTTATATTGCGGAAGGTGCAAGTTAGCTTGCTGCCAAAACGCAAGGGCTTCGATATGACTTCGCAAGCGGGCAAACTGTTCTTCTTGCAACGGCTTGGGGTTACTTGGGCTCGGCGTCTTCAACCAGCCCCGTCGACCTTCTATCGTGGCAGCCTCCCATTCGGTGGGTAGTTTGCAGATCAGGGTCTTTAGGAATGACTGAATGGCAGGCGCATCAAGGCGTGCATGCACCTCATCCGCAGTAATGGTGCCATCACGATTTACGTCCACGGCCCGCATGATAGTCGCATCGTTGCATAGACTGTCTCCGTCGATGTCAGTGATGAGAAGCCATCCGCGCCAGTGCGGGAAGTCAGCGTCGCTGAATTTGTGTACGCCTTGAGCGTTGAGATTGACCCAGCCCGTACCAGCCGGCGTACGAATCAGCCTCCAGTGCGGTACGTCCACCGGGACAAGAGGATCAGGACCGACTACCCTTCCAAAGCGCAGCAGTTCGAACACGGCACTGGGTGCAGGTCGCGCATTCGCTGGGTATGCTTCGCTGATTTCGGTGGCATGCCGGTAGATGTCGTACTCAGCATCTGGGATGGGCAAGGCTTCTCCCAGCGGTGCGCCTGCCAGCCGATACGTCGTCACATACGCGTGGCCGCGAGTACTTTCTGTTCCTTCGCCTTCCGCATACCGCAATCCTACAATCAGTTCCTCCCCAAGCGGAGCACCTCCTGGTGGCCTGGACTGAATCCGTGGAGGACATTGAGCATATACCGGTGTGGTTTCAGCGAGGTGAAAGTAAAGCTCGCCAAAGATTGCGTCGCTGCGGCCGTCTGCCGTCAATTGAACAATGCCGCTGTCTCGCCCAATGAGTTGTCTCAGGTTCGCATCGTCGCAAATAATCTCAAAATGGATTTGATGCGGCTGTCCCCGGATATATCCCGCTTGGCCCAACTCATCCTTGCGGTGAATCCTCCGGCCCGGTTGCACGGTGGCGCGCAATGTGTGCATATGCATATACACGGACAAGAACACTACTCGCGTGGGTATGCTGCTCTGGCGTGCAGCGCCGGTTTCCGTCTCGTGCCGGATGACTACCACACCATCACTTGTCCTGCCTTGATAGCCCAGTGGTGCTTCAGGAGTTGGTGCTGCGGGTGGCTCCGTCGACCCGCGCCGATATACAACTATCCCATCTGCAATGGCGCGAACGGGCTCTACTCCTCCATCGCTGCGGGCCGGTGCGCGGAGGTGCAGCCCACCATGCCAGCTGAGTTTATAACTGACAGGATAGGCACCGTTGCCGGGCTCACCACCGGGCATGGCCGTATCGATCCATTGATTCTCAGTCTGGCTGGATACTCGTGGTGGCAGGAAAGGAGGGCTTATCAGCATTGGGCACCTTATTTCTCGATCAAATGGAGAACGGATAGTCGTCGTCGAGAGAAAACGGCGCATCGGGAAACTGCGGAAGGGCCTGATCGATGTGCACCGGTCCCTCAAACGTTCTCTGCGCCGCCTTATAGGTAATCGGCCCCGGACATTCAAAGGTGATATTGCCGCCCTCAATCGTGATGGCCGCCCCGCCAGCGGTCGCAATACGAATGCGTTTGGCCGCGGCAAAGTCCACATTCATATTCGCCGACACGATCGTCAGGTCCTCTCGCGCTGCCAGTCTCAGCAGATGATGCTGCGCCTGGAGATCGATATCATCCTGGCCCGCAGTCAATTGCAGGCCGACGTTGCCCTCGCCGGGACCGGACAGCCCGGCCGCAATGCCGATCGCCTGTCCCGCATGAATGCGACCCTGCCCCGCGACGGCGACATTGTTGTCCTGCCCGCTGGCCAGCACGACGCTCTCGCCACTGGCGATCTGCAGGTCCTGTCCCGCCACCACGGCCACGCCAGCCCTGCCGTTGAGGTGAACCATCGGCTCGCCCTGGTGCGGCACCTTGCCTGGTGTGCTGGTATTGCCCTCGGCGGCATCACCCTGGGCCGCTTCTAGCGATTGCCCATCGACCATGCCGGCTGCGGCCCTGGCGTGTTTCGTCAATGGTGACTCATCGTCCTTGCCTGTCGACAGCGCCTGGCTTTGATGGGTGGTCGCGCCATCGCTCAGCGTCCTGACCAGATCACCCGCCTGCCGCAACAGCGCAATGCCCGCAGCGTTGTCGCCGGTCGGCAGCACGCGGCCCGTGACCGCATCGCGATAGGTCGTCAGCAATAGCCCAGCCCGGCTGCGTACCGCGGCATAGCCGTCGGTGCGCAGCTCGAATCCTTGCCCCCGGAAGCTGCCGCGGCGATTGTCCTGCTGGTGAATCACATGACCGAGATTGAGCTGGGTGGCCTGTTCGCTCGTGGCCAGTTGCGTGCGCAGTTGCGCATCGGTGTCGTCGAACACCAGCTGGTTGTAGCCCTTGCCGCCATGCTCCTGGCTCTTGAACCCGGTCAGCGCGGCGTCGTTGCGGTGCCCATCCGGATCGGCACCCATGCCGTGCCACGCCGGGCTGTTGCCGCCGGCAAGGTTGCCTTGTGCGCTCGGCTGGCTGTCGGAGCTCATCGCATAGAGGCCGCTGGCGTCATACGGCTGGGAGAACGTGGTGGCGGCCATTGACTTGCCGCCCGGCGTGGGCGCGATGCCGGCTTCGCCCTGGCCGTTGTACAGCGCGCCGATCACGAACGGCTGGTCGATATCGTTGTCGGCAAACTTGACCAGCACCTCCTGGCCGATGCGCGGCAGCCATTGCCAGCCCATGCCGGCCCCCGCCTGGCGCTGTGCCACGCGCAGCCAGCGGCTGCTGCGATCGTCGGCGCGCGCGCCGCGCTGCCACGGGAAGCGCACGCGGATCTGCCCGCGCGGGCTGGCGTGGTGTTCGGCGCTGCCGTCCGGCTGCGTCTGACCGTCCGGTCCGACCACGATTGCGGTATGCACGCCCAGCGGGGTAGCTCGGCTGTACAGGCGCGGGCAATCGCCCTCCAGCACGGCGGCGCGCCACGGCCGACGCGCATCGAAGGCACGGAAGAGCGCCGCATGGCCGTGTTCCCGAGCTGCCGCCAGCAGGGCTGGGGTCGGCAACAGCCGCTCGGCCGCGTCGTCGAAGAAGCTGCGCATCAGCCCGGCGGTGATTGCTGCCACCGACTGCGGCACGGGTTTCACAGATCAACTGCTGGATGGCGTCGGCCGATTTCTGGCTATGCGCGCGGTGGTAGCGGATACCGCCGCCAACCGCCGATTCGGAGTCTTCTGGCAATTGCGCGCTGTCGGCAAAGATCACTACGGCATGGCCGAAGGGCGCTTCGTCGTCTTCCACCACGGTATATCCGAGACCGGCTTCGGCCAGCAGGCGCGACAAGAATTGGTAGTCGGTCTCGCGGAATTGCGCGATGTGGTCGCGTTCACCGAACGCGGCGATGCGGGCTTCGGCTCCGGCGGCGTAACGCCAATGCGCATACGGCGCATAGTCCTGCAGAACGGCTTCGATGATGCTGTCGAGCGTGCGGTTCTGGAACACCTGACTGTCGCGCTGCTGCGTGGTCAGCCACAGCCAGGGGATCACGGTCAGGCGATAGCGCGCGAGGCTGCCGTCGGCACCAAGCTTCTCGGCCTGCCGGATCAGGCCGGTGCGGCGTGACTGGCCACCGCCGGCGAGCGTAGTCAGCAACGTGACGCGCTGCCCCATCAGACTGTCCAGCGCGATATCGACATTGGCGCTGACCGCAACGATGCGCCATTCGAACAGCGCCGAGATGGCTTCACGGCCGATCCAGGCTTCGACCGCTAGTTCGCGGATAACACCCTCGCCTTCGAGTGCAAACAAGCGATGGGCCGCGCTGAAGAGCTGCTGGTAAAGGGTAGCTGCATCCATTCGCTTTCCGAACTCCCTGCGTCCATCGCAACACATCGTGCCATCAGAATAAATGGCAAATATGTCAAAAATAGTTCGCAGTATTCTAGAGCCGTGCGTTAATGCCGGGCAGCGGAAAATTCTGCGTATGCAGCAGCCGCGCCTGCCGCATGCAGGACGGCCGTGCGGGCAGCGCGATAGGGAGAAGCGGGAGAGCGGCCGCGGCCACGCTGGCGCCTGGCAGCGCCGGCCGCATCGTTCAGCGGCGAAGTGCGGGGCTCAGTGGCCGCCGCACACCGGACAATCCGGCGTGCGCGCCAGCCGCATGGTGGTCCATTCCATCGATAGCGCATTGACCATCAGCAGTCGGCCGGCGAGGCTGTCGCCCACGTCGGCAAGCAGCTTGAGGGCCTCGGCTGCCTGCACCGTGCCGACCATGCCGACCAGCGGCGCGAACACGCCCATGGTGGCGCAGGCGACTTCCGGCGCGGGTTCGGCCGGCGGGAACAGGCAGGCGTAGCAAGGCGCGTCGGGCTGGCGGCGGTCGAACACGCTGATCTGGCCGTCGAAGCGCAGCGCGGCGCCGGAGACCAGCGGGACCTTGTGACGCACGCAGGCGCGGTTGACGGCCTGGCGCGTGGCGAAGTTGTCGCAGCAGTCCAGCACCACGCTGGCCGATGCCACCAGCTGGTCCAGTTCGGCATCGCCCACGCGTGCCGGCACCGTGACGATGTCCAGGCCGGGGTTGATGCGCAGCATGCCTTCGCGGGCGGAGTCGACCTTGGGCCGGCCCACGTTGGCGGTGGTGTGGATGATCTGGCGCTGCAGGTTGGTCAGGTCGACCTCGTCGTTGTCGACCACGGTGATGCGGCCGACGCCGGCCGAGGCCAGGAAGGGCAGGGCGGCGGCGCCGAGGCCGCCGGCGCCGATCACCACGGCATGACCAGCCAGCAGGCGCCGCTGGCCTTCGATGCCCAGCTCGTCGAGCAGGATGTGGCGCGAATAGCGCAGCAGTTGTTCGTCGTCGAGGCCGTCGTCACTCATGATGGGATCCTTGCGCGAGTGCGAAGAGGAGGGCGGTGTTGGGTGCGCCAAAGCCGCCCGAGCTACCCCAAGAAAGGTGTTCTCCCTCTCCCCTCATGGGGAGAGGGCCGGGGTGAGGGGTGGTTTAGCGAGGAGTCTCATCAGGCAGGGCCAACGGTGTAAACGCACTGGCCCGGCCGTTGACGCGCCTGCCCTCACCCCCTGCCCCTCGCCCGCACGCGGGAGAGGGGAGCAAACCGACGGCCTGTCTAAGGCTGCAAGCGTGTCACGGTGCCTTGCCGGTCGGCGTGCCCAGCGGCTCGCCGATCGGCGCGCTGGCCGGCGGCTGCTTGCCGGGGGCCGGCGCGGCCGGCTTGGCGGCCGGTGCGCTGGCGCCCCTGGCGCCGCTCTTGCCCGAAGGCTTTGCCGCCTTGCCGTTGTCGGCCGGCGGGTTCGTTTCCAGCCTGGACTTGGAGCGCTTGACCGGCTGCCCGTTGAGCTGGGCGATGGCCTGCTGCAGCATGAAGTCGTCGGCCGAGCCGAATTCCACCGGCTTCTTGCGGCGCTCTTTTTCGCGCTCTTCCGGCGTCTTCTTCGCGTTCTCTTCTTCCAGGCGGCGCAGTTCCTCGACGCGGCGCTGCTCGCGCTCGGTCATCTCCGGTTCTTCCGATTCCTGCTTGTTGTGCAGGTGGCGCTCGGTGTCGATCTCGCGCGTGATCAGTGCGTCGTCCGGATCGCCTTCGGGGTTCTGGTCGACCGGGATATCCGGGCGGATGCCCTTGGCCTGGATCGACTTGCCGCTCGGCGTGTAGTAGTACGCGATGGTCAGCTTGATCCCGGTGTCGTTGGTGAGCGGGCGCACGGTCTGCACCGAGCCCTTGCCGAAGGTGGTCTTGCCCATGATCTGGGCGCGATGGTGGTCCTGCAGCGCGCCGGCCACGATCTCGGAGGCCGAGGCCGAGTAGGCGTTGGTCAGCACCACCATCGGGATCTTCTTGTAGAGCGCTGGCAGGTCCTTGAGCGGATCGTCTTCCAGCGACGACAGGCGGTAATTGTTGTACGAAGCCTTGTACACGCGCTTGGCGTCGGGAACCTGGCCGTTGGTCGACACCACCGTGGCGTCTTCCGGCAGGAACGCCGCGGCCACGCCGACCGCGCCCTGCAGCACGCCGCCGCCGTTGTTGCGCAGGTCCAGCACCAGGCCCTTCATGTTGGGGTTCTTCTGCGCCAGCTCGGTGAGCTTGCGCGCCAGGTCGGAAATGGTGCGTTCCTGGAAGCTGGTCAGGCGGATCCAGCCGATATTGTTGTCCAGCATCTTGGCCTTGACCGACTGCACGCGGATTTCGGCGCGCGTGATCGAGACCGGGAAGGTGCGTTCCTCGCTCTTGCGGTAGATCGTCAGCGTGACCTTGGTGCCGGGCTCGCCGCGCATGCGCTTGACCGCCTGCTCGAGCGGCAGGCCGCGCACGGGCTTGTCATCGATGCGGGTGATCAGGTCGCCGGGCTGGATGCCGGCGCGGAAGGCGGGCGTGTCCTCGATCGGGTTGATCACCTTGACCAGCCCTTCTTCCTGCGAGATCTCGATGCCAAGGCCGGCAAAGCGGCCGCGCGTGCCTTCCTGCAGTTCCTTGAAATCCTTCTCGTCGAGGTAGGACGAATGCGGATCCAGGCTGGCGACCATGCCCTTGATGGCTTCGGTCAGCAGCTTCTTGTCATCGACCGGCTCCACGTACTCGCGCTTGATCTGCCCGAAGATATCGGCCATCAGCCGCAGTTGGTCCAGCGGCAGGGGCCCCGATGAATTCTGCGCGGTCGCCGAAATCTGCAGCGTGGCGAGCACGCCGGCGACGAGGCCGACAGAAACTAGGCTGATGTTCTTGAGCGTCTTGCGCATGAGGGCTGCCTGAACTTGTACGCGAAGTACGGGTGTACGGTATGGGGATTATGCCGGCTGCGGCCGCCCGGCGCCGGGCGGTTTGCCGACAGTATAAGTGCGAGTGGAGAAATGGGCCTGTCCCGTCCCGGCTCAGGGTGGGCGGCCGCACATCCGTGCGCGGCCGCCCGGACGGACCTCAGCGTGCCTTGCCCTGGCTGGCCACGGCCGCGAGCGAGGCGGCGATGGCTTCCTGGTCACCCAGGTAGTAGTGGCGCAGGGGGCGCAGGTCGGCGTCGAGCTCGTAGACGAGGGGGGTGCCGTTGGGGATATTGAGGCCGACGATGTCGTCATCCGAAATCTGGTCCAGGTATTTCACCAGCGCGCGGATGCTGTTGCCATGGGCGGCGATGACCACGCGCTTGCCGGATTGGATGTCGGGGGCGATGGATTCGTTCCACAACGGCATCACGCGGGCCACGGTGTCCTTCAGGCACTCGGTCAGCGGGATTTCGTTGCGCGGCACGCCGGCGTAGCGCGGATCGTCGTACGACGCGCGCGGATCGGTCGGCTCGAGCGCGGGCGGCGGCGTGTCGTAGCTGCGGCGCCATACCAGCACCTGCTCGTCGCCGAACTTGGCCGCGGTCTCGGCCTTGTTCAGGCCGGCCAGCGCGCCGTAATGGCGCTCGTTCAGGCGCCATTCGTTGCGCACCGGAATCCACATCAGGTCCATTTCATCCTGCACGTGCCACAGCGTGCGAATGGCGCGCTTGAGCACCGAGGTGTAGGCCACGTCGAAGCCCATCCCGGCCTCCTTGAGCAGCTTGCCGGCCTGGCGCGCCTGAGCGGCGCCGGTCTCGGTCAGGTCGACGTCGACCCAGCCGGTAAAGCGGTTTTCGAGGTTCCACGTGGATTCGCCGTGGCGGATGAGGACGAGCTTGTACATGCTGCTGCTTCCAGAGAGTAGGTAACCTGCATGCGTCCGCGCCGTCACCTGGAGGGGCTTGATGGGGATTCACTTGTGACCCCAATGTCTCAGGCAGGCGACAATGGCGGATGGCCGTGCAACGGCAGGGCCTGGACGCCAAACCGCGTATTTTATAATGCCGCCGACCCAACCTACCGGAAAGCCAACGTGAATTTCTTCGCCGACTATAACAACCTCGCCCTGATCGCCCTCGCCGTGGTGTCGGGCGGCCTGCTGGCCTGGCCCGCGATCTCGCGCAGCGCGGGCGGCAAGTCGGTCAATACGGCCACCGCGACCCAGCTGATCAACAAGCGCGGAGCCGTCGTGGTGGACATCCGCGAGCCCGCCGAGTACGCCAAGGGCCACCTGCCGCAGGCCAAGAGCGCGCCGCTGGCCGACCTGCCTTCGCGCGCGGCCGGGCTTGCAAAGGACAAGGCTGCCCCCATCATCGTGGTATGCCAGACCGGCCAGCGCTCGGGCAAGGCCCAGGCAGCGCTGAAGGAAGCCGGTTACAGTGAGATCTACGCGCTCGAGGGCGGCATTGCCGCCTGGCAGCAGGCGGGCCTGCCGCTGGTGAAGTAAGCGCGGCAACCTGTCGTAACCGTCACGGCGTGTCCCGGCCCGGCCAGGGCACGCCCATTGCATTCAAGGAGAACCCACATGGCCCGCGTCGTCATGTACAGCACCGTGGTGTGTCCGTATTGCGTCATGGCTGAACGCCTGCTCAAGTCCCGCGGCGTGGAAACGATCGAGAAAATCCTGATCGACCGCGAACCGGGCAAGCGTGAAGAGATGATGAGCCGCACCGGGCGCCGCACCGTGCCGCAGATCTACATCGACGACACCCACGTGGGCGGCTTCGACGACCTCTCGGCGCTCGACCGCCAGGGCGGCCTGGTGCCGCTGCTGGCCGCCTGAGCCGTATCGCGACAGGCCTTGCGCGGAATCGTCTGATTTCCGGCAAGCAGGGTCCAGGCATCCCCCGGCGCGGGTGAATTCGCCACTCGCGTCATGTACCATATGCGTTTTCCAGCCGGGAACGGGCCGGCCCCGCACCATGCGGGTGCCGCCGCCGCCGTCCCCGACACGCATCCAGCCCATCCTCCCGGAAGCCTTTCATGAGCGACCAGCAAAACACCCAGCAGGACGATCAACCTTTCTTCAACATCCAGCGTGTCTACCTGAAGGACATGTCGCTGGAGCAGCCCAACTCGCCGGCCATCTTCCTGGAATCGGAAGCCCCGTCGGTGGAAGTGCAGGTCAACGTCGGCGCTTCGCAGCTGCAGGAAGGCATCTTCGAAGTGGTGGTGACCGGCACCGTGACGACCAAGGTGCAGGACAAGGTCGCCTTCCTGGTCGAAGCGCACCAGGCCGGTATCTTCGATATCCGCAATGTGCCGGTCGAGCAACTGGATCCGTTGCTGGGCATTGCCTGCCCCACCATTCTCTATCCGTACCTGCGCGGCAATATCGCCGACGTGATCACGCGCGCCGGCTTCCAGGCCATCCACCTGTCGGAAATCAACTTCCAGGCGCTGTACGAGCAGCGCCTGCAGGCCGCCATGGAGGAAGCCCAGGGTGCCGAAGGCGGCAACAGCGGCATCGTCATGCCCGACGGCAGCCAGGCTCGCCACTGATCCCGGCGTCCTGCGCCATCTACTGAAACGGGGCTGCGGCCCCGTTTTGCCTTTGGGCTACCATCGTTGGCGCAAGCGGCCCAAGCGCTTGTGCCAACTACTGTTCGAGCTGCCATGAAACTGACCTTCCTGGGTGCCGGGGCGTGGGGCACCGCCCTCGCCAGCCATGCCGCGGCCACCAATGACGTGGTGTTGTGGGGGCGCGACCCGGCGCAGCTCGCGGCGCTTGCGGCCACGCGCGAGAACGCTGCCTACCTGCCTGGCGTGACCCTGTCCGAGCGGCTGGCGGTGCAGGCGAATTTCGAGCAGGCGGTCGCGCACGCCGCCGACGATGCCGACGGCATCGTGGTGGTGGCGACGCCGGTGGCGGGCCTGCGCGAGATGACGCGCCGGCTGGCCGCGCGCAGCGCGAAGCCGGTGTCGATGCTGTGGCTGTGCAAGGGCTTCGAGGCCGGCACCCACCTGCTGCCGCACCAGATGGTGCGGGCCGAACTCGACGCCGCCGGGCGCACCGAGGGCTTTGCCTATGGCGTGCTGACCGGCCCCAGCTTTGCCCGCGAGGTGGCGCTGGGGCTGCCGTGCGCGCTCACCGTGGCGGGCACCGAGCCGTCGCTGGCGGACCGCGCGCAGGCGGCCTTCCACCATCACGCCATGCGCATCTATGGCAGCGATGACCTGACCGGCGTGGAAGTCGGCGGCGCGGTCAAGAACGTGCTGGCGATCGCCACCGGCGCCAGCGACGGGCTGGGGCTGGGGCTGAACGCCCGCGCCGCGCTGGTGACGCGCGGGCTGGCCGAGATGACGCGGCTGGGCCTGGCGCTGGGCGGCCGGGTCGAGACCTTCATGGGCCTGGCCGGCGTCGGCGACCTCATCCTGACCGCCACCGGCGACCTGTCGCGCAACCGCAAGGTCGGCCAGCAGCTGGCGGCGGGGCAGAGCCTGGAGCAGATCCTGGCCGGCCTGGGCCATGTTGCCGAAGGCGTGCGCTGCGCGCAGGCGGTGGCCGCGCTGGCCGCCGCGCATGGCATCGAGATGCCGATCGCGCGCGCCGTCTGCGCGGTGCTGTTCGACGGGCTCAGCGCCGCCGACGCGGTGGCGCAACTGCTGCAGCGCGACGCTCGCGACGAATGACCCACCGTGTTTTCCCCTTGTTCCTGAGCTTTCGCCTCGCATGTCCACACGACGCCAAGCACTGATCGCGCTCGCTGCCGCCTGCGCCGCCGGGGCTTCCGGCAACGCTTTCGCCCAACCGTGGCCGGCGCGGCCGCTGCGCATGGTGGTGCCGTTCCCGCCGGGATCGTCCCCCGACCTGATCGCGCGCATCCTGACCGAAAAGCTCGCCGCCGCGCTGGGCCAGCCGGTGGTGGTGGAAAACCGCCCCGGCGCCGGCGGCAATATCGGCACCGGCATGGTGGCGCGCGCCGCGCCGGACGGCTACACGCTGCTGTTCACCATCAACGGTCCGCTGGTGACAGCGCCGACGCTGTCGCGCAACCTCAACTACGACCCGTTCCGCCAGCTGGCCCCGGTCACGCTGGTGGCGACCTCGCCCAACGTGCTGGTGGTCGATGCGCGGCTGCCGGTGCACAACCTGCGCGAGTTCGTCGCGCTGGCGCGGTCCCGGCCGGGTGAACTGAACTATGGCTCGCCCGGCAACGGCAGCGCCTCGCACCTGGCGATGGAGCAGTTGAAGGCGATGGCGGGTGTCGACCTGCAGCACGTGCCGTATCCCGGCTTCCCGCAGATCACCACGGCGATGGTCGGCGGGCAGGTGCAGGCGGCCTTCATGGTGCCGGCGATCGCGATGCCGCAGGTCAATGCCGGCAAGCTGCGCGTGCTGGCCGTCACCACCAGCGGGCGCACCGCGGTGCTGCCGTCGGTGCCGACCGTGGCGGAATCCGGCTACGCGGGCTTCGAGGCGATTTCCTGGCAGGCCGTGCTGGCGCCCGCGGGTACGCCGCAGGCGGTGATCGATCGGCTCTACCGCGAACTGGTGGCGATCATCGGTAGCGCCGACGTGCGCGACAAGATGCGCGCGCAGTATTTCGTGCCGGCCGGCACCGCGCCGGCTTCGCTGCGGCAGACCATGGCGAGCGAGAAGGCGCGCTGGGACAAGGTGATCCGCGCCGCGGGCGTGCAGCCCGAGTAAGCCGCAGCGGCAGCTTCAGCTGCCGCCCTCGAAGCCGTTCTGCCGCCAGGCCTCGAACACCACCACGGCGACCGTGTTGGACAGGTTCAGGCTGCGGTTGTCCGGTCGCATCGGCAGCCGGATACGCTGCGCGGGCGGGAACCACTCGCGGCGCTCGGGTGACAGTCCGCGCGTTTCCGAGCCAAAAACGAACCAGTCGCCCGGCCGGAATGCCACCTGGCCGAACGGCGTGGAGCCGCGCGTGGTCAGGGCGAACATGCGCGTCGGGTCGGGTCGTTCGCTGGCCATGAGCGCGTCCCAGCTGTCATGCACGCGCATGGTGGCGTACTCGTGGTAGTCCAGTCCCGCGCGGCGCATGCGCGCGTCTTCCAGCGGAAATCCCAGCGGTTTGACCAGATGCAGTTGCGCGCCGGTGTTGGCGCACAGGCGGATCACATTGCCGGTATTGGGCGGGATTTCCGGTTCGACCAGGACGACGTGGAACATGATGCGGGGCGATGGCGGGCGCTCGGGCGCCCTTCGTCAGAACGGTGCGCAGCTTACCGCGCGCCTGTGCCCGTGTCATCCCGCCCGGTGTTATGCCACTACGGCGTGCGCAGCGCGACGATCACGCTGACCCGGGCTGCGCCCTGTGCCTTCAGCACGGCGGCGGCCTCGTGCAGGGTCGCGCCGGAGGTCATGACATCGTCCACCAGCGCCACGTGCAGGCCGTCCAGCCGCGTGTCGCGCGCGGCGGCAAAGGCGCCACGCAGGTTGACCTGGCGCGCGGCCAGGTCCAGCGCGCGCTGGCTGCCGGTGTCGCGCTGGCGTTGCAGCAGCACCGGGTCGGCGCGCAGGCCCAGGCGGCGCGCCAGCGGCCGCGCGATTTCCCAGGCCTGGTTGAAGCCGCGCGCGGCCAGCCGTTGCGGTGACAGTGGCACCGGGGCGATCAAGTCCGGCGCGCCTTGACCGGCCCGGGTCCAGGCCGCCGGCAGGCGCTCGGCCAGCCTGGTGGCGAGCCAGGCCGCCAGCGGCAGGGCATGGCCGAACTTGAGCGCCAGCACCAGCTGGTCCTGTGGCGAGGCGTAGTCGCCCAGCGTATCGGCATGGTCGAAGGCGCGGGGCGAGGCGCCGCAGGCCGGGCAGTGGAAATGCCGCCCCAGCGCCAGCGCGCACACCGGGCAGCGCCGCACCGGGCGCAGCAGGTCGGCCGCGCAGGGCGCACACACCACGTGCCGCTGCACCGCCCCGCACAGCGCGCAGGCGCTGGGCAACAACTGCTCGCACGCGCGCGACAACACGCGGCCGGCGGCGCCGGCAGCCCGCGCGGTGCGCGCGTATACTTGCCGTCCGGCCGCGGCCCATCGCGCGCGGCGGCCGGGTTCGTCCGGCGCCTGGGGCAGATCCCGCCCGCGCGCCGGTTCCTGGTTTCCTTGCTGCCCTGTCTGCCCGTGTCCCTGCATGCCGCCGATTCTCCCGATGCCTTCCTGCCGCCCGCGCGCCTGACCCGGCTTGCCTTCGATCGGCGCAGCCGCGGCTTCGGCCAGCTCGACTTCCTGCTGGGCGAGATCGGACGCCGCATGCAGGAACGCATGGAGGTGATCCGCCTGGCGCCGCAGCGCGCGCTGGATCTCGGCTGCGGCCACGGCCAGGGCCTGGCCGGGCTGCGCGCGCGCTTTCCGGATGCGCAGATCGCCGGCCTGGACATCTCCGGCGCGATGCTGGCCGAGGCCGGCCAGCGCGATCCGCAGCGCCGGCCCGGCTGGATCGGCCGCATGCTGGGCAAGCGGCCGCTGTTCGACCTGGTCCAGGGCGATCTTGCCACACTGCCTTTTGCGCCCGCGAGCTTCGACCTGCTGTGGTCCAACCTGGCCCTGCACTGGCATCCGGAGCCTCACCGCGTGTTCCCGGAGTGGCACCGGGTGGCGCGCGACGAAGGCCTGGTGCTGTTCTCGCTGTTTGGCCCGGACACGCTGAAGGAGCTGCGCGCGGCCTTCGCCGAGGTCGACGACGCGCCCCATACGTTGCGCTTTGTCGACATGCACGACATCGGCGACATGCTGGTGCACAGCGGCTGGTCGACGCCGGTGATGGACATGGAAACCCTGACCGTGACCTACGAGTCGCCCGCCACGCTGCTGCGCGAGGTGCAGGCCTTCGGCGGCCTGCGCGTGCCCGCCGGGGCGCCGCCGCGGGGCCTGCGCGGCCGCCGCTGGTATCAGGCGCTGACGCAGGCGCTGGAGCGGCGCCGCAACGCCGACGGCGTGATCGCGCTGAGCTTCGAGATCGTCTACGGCCATGCCTGGAAACTGGCCCCGCGCGGCGCCCAGGCTCGCGACGGCGAAGGCCGCGCGGTGGTGCCACTGGACCAGATCGGCCGTGCAAAACCGCGTCGCGCAGGTTAAAACTGAGTTAACTTGCGCCGGGGGCGGATTGCCGCAAACATAGTGCAGGCGCGGCGGGCGGGGCGATGGCGGCATTTCGGCCCATGCACAGAATCAGGTAGCGCGCAAGCCTTGCGGTCAAGGCGCGCCCTTGTCCGTGTATGGGAAGCGCCCTATAATGCGCCAGTTTGTCGCAGTGGTCCCCTGGCACAAGAACGTCCTGGTTTGCACGCACTGTGCGGTCCGGACGCCATCGTCCCGGGTGTGCATCCGATGCAGAGTGGTTGGCGATGCAAGACTTGGGTATCGCATTCCAGACGGCAGGTGGTGACTCCGGCGGAAATCTCGACGGACCTTCCTCCTCGCCCCCCGACTGGCTGATGAAGCGGAACTGCTCGCTGAGTCCACGCCAGGTCGGCTGGTTTTACCTCTCGATCCTCACGGTTTCGCTTGCCATCGCGTTGTTTTTCGCCTGGCAAGGGTCGTGGCTCGTGCTGCCCTTTGCCAGCATCGAGCTGATCGGGCTGGGCATCGCCCTGCTTGTGTATGCGCGCCATGCGACAGACTATGAGCGCGTCAGCATCACCGACGGCACGCTGGTCGTGGAGACAGCCAGCGCCGGGCGGGTGACGCGCCAGGAATTCAATCCGTGCTGGGTGCGGATCGAACTGGGTGAATCGTTCCGCGCGCTGGTGACGCTGCGCTCGGGCAGGCGTGCGGTACAGGTGGGGTGTTACGTGGACCCGTACCGGCGACGCAAGTTCGCGCAGGAGCTCGCAGTGGCCTTGCGCCGCCTCTGAGAGGCGGTGCAAGCGGCGGCGGGGACAGATTTGAATCTGTAAATTGGGTAGATAACAAATGAAAATGTGGAAGAAGGCATCCGCAGTTTGTCTGGCCGGCGCGTCCCTGCTTGCCAGCCAGGCGGCGTCCGCGGTCAGCGACATGCCGGGCGGCCCCGCCGTGCGCCAGCTCAACCTGACCGAGCCGGTTACCAAGATCGCCGAACAGATTCACTGGCTGAACTGGATGATGCTGATCATCTGCACGGTGATCTTCATCGCGGTGTTCAGCGTGATGTTCTATTCCATCTTCACGCACCGCAAGGCCAAGGGCGCCAAGCCCGCCTCTTTCCACGAGAGCATCACCGTCGAGGTGGTGTGGACCATCGTCCCGTTCCTGATCGTGATCGCGATGGCCCTGCCGGCCACCAAGACCGTGGTCGCGATGAAGGACACCACCAACTCGGACGTCACCATCAAGGCCACGGGTTACCAGTGGAAGTGGGGCTATGACTACCTGAAGGGCGAAGGCGAGGGCATCTCCTTCGTGTCGACCCTGACCACTCCGCGCGAGCAGATCAACAACGAGCAGGCCAAGTCGAACACCTACCTGATGGAGGTCGACAACGAGCTGGTGGTGCCGGTCAACAAGAAGATCCGCATCGTCACCACTGCCAACGACGTGATCCACGCCTGGATGATCCCGGCCTTCGGCGTCAAGCAGGATGCGATTCCGGGCTTCGTGCGCGACACCTGGTTCAAGGCCGAGAAGATCGGCGTGTACCGCGGCCAGTGCGCCGAGCTGTGCGGCAAGGAACACGCCTTCATGCCGATCGTGGTGCGCGTGGTCTCCGACGCCGACTACACCAAGTGGGTCGACGGCAAGAAGAAGGAGCTGGCGGCCAAGGCCGACGATCCCAACAAGACCTGGACCCTGGACGAAGCCAAGGTGCGCGGCGAGAAGATCTACGCGGCCAACTGCGCGGTCTGCCACCAGCCCAACGGCAAGGGCGCCGGCGCGTTCCCGGCGCTGGACGGCTCCAAGATCGTGAACGGCCCGAAGGCCGGCCAGATGCACATCCTGCTCGAAGGCAAGGGCGGCATGCCGTCGTGGAAGCAGCTCTCGGACACCGAGCTGGCCACGGTCATGACCTATACGCGCAACGCCTGGAGCAACAAGACGGGTGAAGTGATCCAGCCGGGCGAATTCGTGGGTGCCCGCTTGGGCAAGTTCCCCGAAGGCGGCGGTGCGGCCGGCGGCGAAGCGCCGAAGGCCGAGGCCAAGCCGGCCGCCCAGGCTGACAAGCAGGCCAGTCTCGCGGGCAACCGCGTCGCGGGCTGACCCGCTGAAGAAAGAACAGGATTAGAGGAGCATTTGCGATGAGTACTGCTACCCCGGACGCACTCGCCCATCCGCACGATCACGCGCATGACGACCACGCGCACGATCACCCGCATGGCTGGCGCCGCTGGCTGTTCGCCACCAACCACAAGGACATCGGTACGCTGTACCTGCTGTTCTCGTTCATCATGCTGCTGTCGGGCGGCGTGCTGGCGCTGCTGATCCGCCTGGAGCTGTTCGAGCCGGGCCTGCAGTTCTTCCGCCCCGAGTTGTTCAACCAGTTCACCACCATGCATGGCCTGGTGATGGTGTTCGGCGCGATCATGCCGGCCTTCGTCGGCTTCGCCAACTGGATGATCCCGCTGCAGATCGGCGCCTCCGACATGGCGTTCGCGCGCATGAACAACTTCAGCTTCTGGCTGATGCCGCCGGCCGCGCTGCTGCTGGCCGGCTCGTTCTTCGCCCCGGGCGGCGCCACGGCCGCCGGCTGGACCCTGTACGCGCCGCTGTCGGTGCAGATGGGCCCGGGCATGGACATGGCCATCTTCGCCATGCACATCATGGGCGCGTCGTCGATCATGGGCTCGATCAACATCATCGTGACCATCCTCAACATGCGCGCCCCCGGCATGACGCTGATGAAGATGCCGATGTTCTGCTGGACCTGGCTGATCACCGCCTATCTGCTGATCGCCGTGATGCCGGTGCTGGCCGGCGCCATCACCATGGTGCTGACCGACCGCCACTTCGGTACCAGCTTCTTCTCGGCCGCCGGCGGCGGCGACCCGGTGATGTACCAGCATATCTTCTGGTTCTTCGGCCATCCCGAGGTCTACATCATGATCCTGCCGGCATTCGGGATCATCTCGCACGTGGTGCCGGCGTTCGCGCGCAAGCGCCTGTTCGGCTACAGCTCGATGGTGTACGCCACGGCTTCCATCGCCATCCTGTCGTTCATCGTGTGGGCCCACCACATGTTCACGACCGGCATGCCGGTGACCGGCCAGCTGTTCTTCATGTACGCGACCATGCTGATCGCGGTGCCGACGGCGGTGAAGATCTTCAACTGGATCGCCACCATGTGGCGCGGCTCGATGACCTTCGAGACCCCGATGCTGTTCGCGATCGGCTTTATCTTCGTGTTCACCATCGGCGGCTTCACCGGCCTGATGCCGGCGGTGGCGCCGATCGACATCCAGCTGCAGGACACCTACTTCATCGTCGCGCACTTCCACTACGTGCTGGTGGCCGGCTCGCTGTTCGCGCTGTTCGCGGGCTTCTACTACTGGGGTCCGAAGTGGAGCGGCTTCATGTACAACGAGGCTCGCGGCCAGATCCACTTCTGGGGTTCGCTGATCTTCTTCAACGTGACCTTCTTCCCGATGCACTTCCTGGGGCTGGCCGGTATGCCGCGCCGCTATGCCGACTACCCGACCCAGTTCGCCGATTTCAACGCGATCGCGTCGATCGGTGCGCTCGGCTTCGGCCTGATGCAGGTGTATTTCTTCTTCTTCGTGGTGCTGCCGTCGTACCGTGGCGGCCAGCAGGCCACGGACAAGCCCTGGGATGGCGCCGAGGGCCTGGAGTGGACCGTGCCGTCGCCGGCGCCGTTCCACACCTTTGAAGTTCCGCCGCAGGTCCGCTAAGGCGGTACCCGCGTAACCAGGCCGCGGAGGGGCGGCAGCGACCGCCCCTCCGCGCCGGCAGGTATCAAGACCGTTATGCAGTCTCCAGACAAAAGCCCGTCACGCCCGGACCACAAGGCCGCCAACCGGCGCCTTGGCCTGATCCTGTTGTCGATCGTGGTGGTTTTCTTTCTGGGGTTCTTCGCCAAGATGAAGTTCCTTGGCTGAGGCGGCAGGGTAGCGAGATGAGCATCGAGCAGCAGTCGGGCAGGGAAGCGGACAGGCGGTTCAACCGCGGCATGATGCTGCGGCTGGTCGTGATCGTTGCCGTGATGTTCGGCTTCGGCTACGCGCTGGTGCCGCTGTACAAGAAGATCTGCGAAATCACCGGCATCAACGTGATCACCACGCGCGAGCTGCATGGCGCGGTGAAGAACACGCAGGTCGACAAGAGCCGCACCATCACGGTGGAGTTCGACTCCAACGCGCGCGGGCCCTTCGCCTTCCGGCCGGTGAAGAACAGCATGGAAGTGCATCCCGGCGAGATGGCGACGATCGTCTACGAGGTGGCCAACGGGCAGCCGCGCGACATCTCGGCGCAGGCCATCCCGAGCTACGCGCCCAAGCAGGCGACCCAGTATTTCATGAAGCTGGAGTGCTTCTGCTTCAAGCAGCAGACGCTCAAGGCGAACGAGGCGCGCGAGATGCCGGTGGTATTCGTGATCGATCCCGCGCTGCCCAAGGATGTGAAGAGCATCACGCTGTCGTACACCTTCTTCGAGGTGGGCACGCCGGTGGCGCAGGCACCCGAAGGCCAGCTGGCGCCGCAGCCGGCGCCGGCCGGTAAGGGCATCTGAAGCGAGCGGCGGGCCGCAGGCCGGCCAAGCGGAGGACGGGGCGATGGATGAGATGAAGGACGCGGTCAAGCGCAAGCTGTCGTTTGCGCAGACCATGCGCGCGGTGCTGTGGTCGTTCATCGGCCTGCGCAAGGGCGCCGAGCACGAGCGCGACATGGCGCGGCTGAACCCGGTCCATGTGGTGATCGCCGGGCTGATCGCGGCGGCAGTGTTCATCGCGATCCTGGTCGTGATCGTGCGCATGGTGGTGAGCCAGGCGGCGGCGTAGCAGGGCAGGAAGGGTAGACAACAAAAGCAGTCGCAGAACAAAGCAACCGCGGCGGCGGGGCCGGCCCAGAGGAGGCGGGTGGCCTGCAGTGCCAAGGCGGGGACAACGAATACTGAATCAAAGACTCTGAGCTGGAGATAAAAGAATGAGTGCGAATCGCGCAAACGCTCCGTACTACTTCGTACCGGGCCCGTCGCGCCACCCGATCACGGCAAGCTTCGGCCTGCTGATGACGGGCGCCGGCGCCGCCGGTTGGGTAAACGGGCAGCCCTGGGCGCCGTACCTGTGCGGCTTCGGCCTGCTGTGGTTCCTGTTCGTGCTCAAGAGCTGGTTTGGCGACGCCATCAGCGAGTCCGAAGGCGGCATGTACGGCAAGAACATCGACCTGTCGTTCCGCTGGTCGATGGGCTGGTTCATCTTCTCCGAGGTGATGTTCTTCGCCGCGTTCTTCGGCGCGCTGTTCTATGCCCGCGCCATCGCCATGCCGTGGCTGGGCGACCTGAACAACAAGATCCTGTGGCCCGACTTCGCCGCGGTATGGCCCAACACCGGCCCGGCCGGCGTGGTGGAAAACTTCCGGACCATGGGCCCGTGGCCGATCCCGACCATCAACACCGCGCTGCTGCTGATGTCGGGCGTGACGCTGACCTGGGCGCACCACGCGCTGCTGGCCGGCAAGCGCAGCCAGCTGATCCAGGGGCTGGCGCTGACCATCCTGCTGGGCGCGATCTTCATGGGCTTCCAGGTGTACGAGTACATGCACGCCTACTCGGACCTGAACCTGAAGCTGAGCTCGGGCATCTACGGCTCGACCTTCTTCCTGCTGACCGGCTTCCACGGCTTCCACGTGACCATGGGCGCGATCATGCTGGCGGTGGTGCTGATCCGCGTGCTGAAGGGCCACTTCACCCCCGAGCACCACTTCGCCTTCGAAGGCGCGGCCTGGTACTGGCACTTCGTTGACGTGGTGTGGCTGTTCCTCTACGTCGTGGTGTACTGGCTGTAAATCCGGCTGCCGTACCGGCCGGCGGGCCCCGGACAGAACGGGACCGCCGGCGCCAACGCAAAAGAGAAACGCCGCAGGGGCCTGGTCAGCCTGCGGCGTTTGTCTTTTGCGGGCCCGCTTGGGGTTGCCGTGGCGCGCGGATTCAGGGCGCCATGCGGATGCCGGTGCTGTGGATCCAGCCCATCCAGCTCGAGAACAGGATGAACAGGAACAGCGCCACCGAGAAGCCCACGCGCAGCATCAGCGAGCGCATCATGTTGGGCGTCTTGCCGCGGTCGCGCATCATGAAGAACAAGGCCGAGGCCAGGCTGGCGATGATCAGGATGAAGGCGATGATGATGACAAAGCGCATGGCGGGGCAGTCTGGGGGCTGGCGCGGCGCGACGTGCGGCGCACAGGCCCATTATCGCACCGGGGCGCGCTTCGCAGCAGTGCCGCAGGGACGATGAGCTGGCGCCGCTTCGCCAGCCCGTTGCCGCTGGCCGCCGCGCTGGTCGTGATCGCGGTGACTTGTGCGCTGGGCAACTGGCAGCTCGATCGCGCGCACGAGAAGGAAGCGCGCGCCGCGCGGCT
Source organism: Cupriavidus taiwanensis (assembly GCF_900250115.1). NCBI lineage: Bacteria > Pseudomonadati > Pseudomonadota > Betaproteobacteria > Burkholderiales > Burkholderiaceae > Cupriavidus > Cupriavidus taiwanensis. The sequence continues at coordinate 323,600 of NZ_LT984803.1, forward strand.
GCAGGCGCTCGCAACCCAGCCGCCGGTGGTGCTGGGCACGGCGCCGCTGTCACAAGTTGTGACCGACCGCGCGGTGCGCGCGAGCGGGCGCTTCGACGCAGCGCGCACCGTATTGCTGGATAATCGCCCCCACGGCACCGGTGGCCGCAGCGGCGACAGCCGCGCGGGCTTCCTGGTGGTGACGCCGCTGGTGATCGGCGCGGCGCCGGGTGAGACCGGTGGCGCGCGCGCGGTGCTGGTGCTGCGCGGCTGGCTGCCGCGCGATGCCCAGGACCGCACCCGGATCAAGCCGTTCCCGACACCCGCGGGCGAAGTGACCATCACCGGCACCGCACTGGCCGGCGTGCCGCGGGTCTATAGCCTGGGCCAGGAGGCGGCCGGCAGCAGGATCCGCCAGAACCTCGAGATCGCGCCATATGCCGCCGAAACCGGGCTGGACCTGCACCCGCTGGTGATCGAGCAGCGCAACGACAGCGGCGACGGCCTGGCGCGAGACTGGGCGCCTGTCGACGCCGGCGCCGAGCGCCACTATGGCTACGCCTTCCAGTGGTTTGGGCTGGCCGCGCTGACGTTGGTGCTGGTGGTCGTGCTGGGCTGGCGCCGTGCGCGCCGGCTGGCCGCGCCCTGATCGAATGAATTGACCGCCCCTGCGCCGCATACCGCCGCATGGGCTTGCCGAAGACAAAGGACAGACGTACTCCATGGCACAGCAAGACTCCGCTCCGGCCGCCGCGGCCTCGCCGCGCGACCCCCGCATCGATGCGCGCACGCGCCGTGGCCGCCTGCAGATGCTGATGCTGCTGCTGGTGTGCGCGTCGCCGGTGATCGCCTCCTACTTCACCTACTACGTGATCAAGCCGCGCGGCGGCGCCACCAACTATGGGGCGCTGGTCGACCCGCAGCGGCCGATGCCGCCGGTGCGCGTCACCGACGAGCAGGGCCAGGCCGTGCCGCTGGAGCAGTTCCGCGGCAAGTGGCTGCTGGTCAGCGCCGATCCGTCGGCCTGTGACGAGGCCTGCGCCAGGAAGCTGTTCACCATCCGCCAGATCCGCGCCGGGCAGGGGCAGGACCGCCTGCGCATCGTGCCGGTGTGGCTGGTCACCGACGATGGCAAGATCGACGAGCGCCTGGTCGCCGCGTACAACGAGCCCTACGCGGGAGTGCGCTTTTTGCGCATCGACCGCCAGGCCGCGCAGCAGTGGCTGCCGGCCGAGCCGGGCAAGCGCGCCGAGGACACGCTGTTCCTGGTCGACCCGCTGGGCAACCTGATGATGCGTTTCCCGCAGGACCCGGACCCGAAGAAGATGAGCGGCGACCTGAAGAAGCTGCTCAAGGTCTCCCGCATCGGTTGAGGGAACGGGCATGCTGCTGCAACTGGCCATCATCGGCGTCCTGATCGCACTGTTCCCGCTGTCCTACGTGATGGTGAAGGGCGACCGCAACAAGTACCGCAAGCTCGCCTGGATCACGGCGTTCCTGACGCTGGACCTGATCATGTTCGGCAGCTTCACGCGCCTGACCGACTCCGGGCTGGGCTGTCCGGACTGGCCCGGCTGCTACGGGCATTCCAATCCGCATGCGGCGATGGAGCCGATCCGCGCCGCCGAGACCGCGATGCCCAGCGGGCCGGTGACGCTGGCCAAGGCGTGGATCGAGATGATCCACCGCTACTTCGCCATGGCCGTCGGCGTGCTGATCATCACCCTGATGGTGCTGGCGTGGGTCAAGCGGCGCGAGCTGAAACAGTCGCCCTGGTTCGCCAGCGGCGTGCTGCTGCTGGTGTGTGTGCAGGGCGCATTCGGTGCCTTCACCGTGACCCTGAAGCTGCAGCCCATCATCGTCGTCACGCACCTGATGCTGGGCATGGCGCTGCTGGCGGTACTGATCCAGCTGGGCTCGCGCAATGACCCGCCGCACCTGGTCGCGCCGCAGGCGGCGCGGCTGCGCTGGCCGGTGCGCATCGGCCTGCTGCTGCTGGTGATCCAGATATTCCTGGGCGGCTGGGTCAGCACCAACTACGCGGTGCTGGCCTGCACCGACTTCCCGCTGTGCAATGGCCAGCTGGTGCCGGAAATGGACTTCCGCCATGGCTTCACGCTGTGGCGCCAGCTGGGCATGACCGCCGACGGCGACTACATCCCGCACGCGGCGCTGGTGGCGATCCACTGGGTGCATCGCGGCTTTGCCGTGATCGTGCTGGGCTACCTGGCGTGGTTCGGCCTGCGCGCGCGCCGGCTTGAAGGACTCGGCCGCGCCGCCGGCTGGCTGCTGGCGACGCTGGTGCTGCAACTGGCCACCGGGCTGTCCAATATCGTGTTCGACTGGCCGCTGGTGGCGGCGGTCGCGCACAACGGCGGCGCCGCGGTGCTGCTGCTGCTGTTGGTCCGTCTCCACTACAATATCGGTCTGACGACCCGGGCCGCCGGCGCCCCCGCTGCCGTGCCGACTGCCGCCCGCGCCACATGAAAGACAAGACCCCTTCCGTGGTTACCGCTACCCACCCCCATTCCCTGGGCAAGTTGAGCCGCATGCGGCACCTGGCCCGGCAATATGCCGCCCTGACCAAGCCGCGCGTGACGCAGCTGGCCGTGTTCTGCGCCATCATCGGCATGTTCCTCGCCACGCCCGGCATGGTGCCGTGGCCGGTGCTGATCGGCGGCGCCGCCGGCATCTGGCTGCTGGCCGGCGCGGCCTTTGCCATCAATTGCCTGGTCGAGCAGAAGATCGATGCGCTGATGCGCCGCACCGCCTGGCGCCCGTCGGCCACCGGCGAGATCACCACGCGCCAGACGCTGGTGTTCTCGGCCATCCTGGGCGGCGCGGGGATGTGGCTGCTGCACGTCTACGCCAACGACCTGACCATGTGGCTGACCTTTGCCACCTTCCTGGGCTATGCGGTGGTCTACACCATCCTGCTCAAGCCGGCCACGCCGCAGAACATCGTCATCGGCGGCCTCTCCGGGGCGATGCCGCCGGCGCTGGGGTGGGCCGCGGTCGCCGGCGAGGTGCCGGCCGAGGCCTGGTTCCTGGTGCTGATCATCTTCACCTGGACCCCGCCGCATTTCTGGGCGCTGGCGCTGTACCGCCGCGCCGACTACGCCAAGTCTGGCCTGCCGATGCTGCCGGTCACGCACGGCGAGCGCTACACGCTGCTGCATATCCTGCTGTACACGCTGATCATGATCGCGGCGACGCTGCTGCCCTTCGTCTACGGCATGAGCGGCTATATCTACCTGGCGGCCGCGCTGGCGCTGGGCGCGGGCTTCCTGGCCTATGCCTGGAAGCTGTACCGCAACTATTCGGACGAACTGGCGCAGCGCACCTTCCGCTTCTCGATCCTGTACCTGTCGCTGCTGTTCGCGGCGCTGCTGGTCGACCACTACTTCAAGTTCGTGCCGCAGGTCTGATCCGCGCCAGCGCGCCCCCGGCTGCGGCATCTTGCCGCGCCGGCGCGAGCGCAGCAGCATGATCGGCGATACTGCATGCTGTTTCCTTCTCATCCCTGACCCGTCCCCCGCATGCCACGCTTCAGCTCCGCTTCCGGCCTGTTCGCCGCCTTCCGCCGCTTTTCCCTGCTGGCCGCGCTGGCCCTGGCCGTCGCCGCCTGCGGGCAACCGAAGGCATCGTTCCGCAATGTCGATATCACCGGCGCCGCCGACTTCGGCAAGGACTTCAAGCTGACCGACCACACCGGCAAGGTGCGGACCCTGGCCGACTACAAGGGCAAGGCAGTGGTGATGTTCTTTGGCTACACCCACTGCCCGGACGTGTGTCCCACCACCATGGCCGAACTGAAGGCGGTGATGGAGCAGCTGGGGCCGGACGCGGACCGCGTGCAGGTGCTGTTCGTCACGGTCGATCCGGAACGCGATACGCAGGCGCTGCTGGCCCAGTACGTGCCGGCCTTCGATCCGCGCTTCGTCGGGCTGCGCCCCGCCGACGAGGCCGCGCTGCAGAAGCTGGCCAAGGACTTCAAGGTGTTCTACGCCAAGGTGCCGGGCAGCTCACCCAGCAACTACACCGTGGATCACTCGGCCGGCAGCTATATCTTCGATCCGCAGGGCAAGCTGCGGCTGTTTATCCGCCATGGCCAGGGTCCGGAGCCGATCGCGCACGACCTGAAACAGCTGTTGTCCTGACGCGAGCAGGGCGCAAGGGTATGGCAAGGGTGCGGCATAACGTCGCACCATCGCTTCGCGGGCAACAAAAAGGCCGGTCCATGGACCGGCCTTTTGCATGTTGGCGGTGACGATCAGGCAAAGGCCTGCAGCGCGCCCTTCATCTTCTTCATCGCCGCCGCCTCGATCTGGCGGATGCGCTCGGCCGACACGCCGAACTCGTCGGCCAGCTCGTGCAGCGTGGCGCCACCCGAGCCGTCGTCCTCGACGTTGAGCCAGCGCGCCTCGATGATGCGACGGCTGCGCTCGTCGAGCTTGCCCAGTGCTTCTTCCAGCCCCTCGACCTGCATGCGGTCGTGGCGCCTGGCTTCCATCACGCGGGTCGGCTCGTTGTGGTTGTCGGCCAGATAGGCGATGGGGGCGAACTCCTCTTCGCCGTCGTCGACCTGGCCTTCGAGCGCCAGGTCGCCGCCCGACAGGCGGGTTTCCATCTCCATCACTTCGTCGGGCTTGACGTTCAGCTCGCGCGCGACGGCCTCGACCTGCTCCGGCGTGAAGGTGTGCCCGCCCTGCTTGTGGCTGCGCAGGTTGAAGAACAGCTTGCGCTGGGCCTTGGTGGTGGCCACCTTGACCATGCGCCAGTTCTTCAGCACGTATTCATGGATTTCGGCCTTGATCCAGTGCATCGCGTACGACACCAGGCGCACGCCCTGGTCCGGATCGAAACGCTTCACCGCCTTCATCAGGCCGATATTGCCTTCCTGGATCAGGTCGGCATGAGGCAGGCCGTAGCCGAGGTACTGCCGGGCAATCGACACCACCAGGCGCAGGTGCGACATCACCAGCCGGCGCGCCGCGTCGACGGAGTCGTGGTCGCGCAGCTCGCGCGCGAGGCGTTGCTCTTCTTCCGCGGTCAGCAGCGGAATGCGGTGGACAGCCTGGATATAGCTGTCGAGGTTGCCCACGGTCGCCGGAAAGGTCAGCGCAAAGCTGCCCGTGTTCCGGGGCACCGTCGGCAGACGGTTGTTCGTCAGGGTTTGGTCGGCAGACAAGACTGCGTTCACTCAATGGCTCCTTTCGCGTCCGGCGGTTTGGTTGCCGGTGCGCCGCGGCCCTTGGGGGATCGGCGGCACTGCAACACATCTTAGCACTCTGGCCGGGTGAGTGCTAATTGGAGTTCCGATGCCTCCGATAGTTCCCGCGTATCGCCCGGTCCGTTCGGATAGTCAGACGAGCCTTAAAGAGACGGCAACGATACCGGGCACGTCGCGCACTGGTAATTAGAGCGCGGGGTGGCAACGGGGTTCTGCCGGCCGCCGCAATGCTGTGTTCCACCACCGGCTACACTCGACCGGCGGGCAGCGCACTGGCATGCTTGCGAGCCTCTTTTATCGGATCGGAGGAGTTATGTCTGCTATCGAACACTTGCTCAAGCCGCATGTGCGCGACCTGGGCGATTTCACCGTGCGTCGGCTGTTGCCGGCCGCGGCGACCCAGACCGTCGGGCCGTTTATCTTCTTCGACCATATGGGGCCGGTGCAGCTGCCACCGGGCCAGGGCGCCGACGTGCGCCCGCATCCGCATATCGGATTGGCCACGGTCACCTACCTGTTCGAGGGCGAGATCATCCATCGCGACAGCCTGGGCAGCGACCAGGCGATCCGCCCCGGCGACGTCAACTGGATGACCGCTGGCCACGGCATCGTCCACTCCGAGCGTTCGCCCGAGCATGTGCGCCCGGAAGGCGCGCGCCTGCACGGCATCCAGACCTGGGTGGCGCTGCCGCAGCAGCATGAGGGCGCCGAGCCGTCGTTCTTCCACCATCCGGCCGCAACGCTGCCGCGCATCGAGCGGCCCGGCCTGCGCATGGTGGTGATCGCCGGCGATGCGTTCGGGCAGACTTCGCCAGTCAAGGTCTTCAGCCGCACCCTGTACGTGGCGATCGAGCTGGATGCGGGTGCCAGTGTGGAGATTCCCGCCGAACACGCCGAGCGCGGCATCTATCCGGTCGACGGCGCGGTCTCGCTCGACGGAGAGCCGTTGCCGGCCGAGCACATGGTGGTGCTGACGCCGGGCCAGCCGGCGACGCTGACGGCCACGGCGCCGTCGCGGGTGATGCTGCTCGGCGGCGACCCGACCGACGGGCACCGCTTTATCTACTGGAACTTCGTTGCCAGCAGCAAGCTGGCGATCGAGGCCGCGGCGCAGCGCTGGGAGGACGACCAGTTCCCGCGCGTGCCGGGCGAGACCGAGCGCATTCCGCTGCCCCCGCGCAAGCCCTGACGGTTGTGCCGGGTCGGCTCAGACCGGGCTGGCCCAGGTCACGCGCGTGCCCTGGCGCAGGCATTCGCGGATGGCCTCGATCTGGATCGTGATCGGCGCCGGCACCGGCACCGCGCCGTCGAGCACGCGACGGATCCAGGCCACGGTCAGGCCGGCATCGCTGCCGGGCGGCAGCTCCGGCACGTCGCCGAGCGAGCCGCCGGCCTGGCCCACCAGCGTCTGCTGATGGCCTTCATGCAGCCAGTCGATGCGGCCGGTGCGCCGCGCATCGGCCACCACCTCGCCCTCGGTGCCGCGCGCCAGCAGCACGTTGGCGGGCTCGTGCGAGAAGTAGTCGGTCAGCGTTTCGCGGTATTCGGGGTGCGTGTAGCTGTACAGCCGCAGGCCTTCGGCGGGCGTGTGCTCGCCCACGGGTTGCAGCATCTTGGCCACCGTATGCGACGAATTGCGCAGGCCGATCACGGTGCGGCGCTCCAGCAGCCGCGACAGCCCGGACGACAGCACGTCCACCGGCAGCACCGCCAGCGGGCCATTGGCATCGCCATCGCGCAGCATTGCCGAGGCTTCGGCGGTGCTCGCGCACAAGGGCACGCCCAGCGCCTCGAACAGCGCCATGCTGGTCACGCGGCCCTCGAACTCGCGCGTGCCGTGCACCAGGACGGGGATGCCTTCGCGCGCCAGCAGCAGCGCCAGCAGCGGCACCAGGTTGGGCTGCTTGCGCGCGCCGTTGTAGCTGGGAATCACCACTACCTGCCGGTCCGGCGGCGCCGGCAGCGGCTGGCAGTGCGCATGGGCGGCCTCGAGCATGCCGGCCAGCTCGTGCGGCGCCTCGCCCTTGATGCGATAGGCCATCAGGATGGCGCCCAGTTCCAGGTCGGACACCCGGCCTGCCAGCATGGCGTCGAACAGGGCCTGCGCGTCCTCGCGCGGCAGTGCGCGCGCGCCGTTGACGCCGCGGCCGATCTCCTTGATGTAGCGGGCGGCGGGAAATGGGGCGGCGGTGGTGGTCATGGCGGCGTGGGGTAGTCTGTTCTGGGTTCATGATAGCGGAGCGCGGCGGCCGCGCCCATGGCCGCCGCGCGCGCCCCTGCCCCGCCTCGCCCTAGGCCGCTTCCTGCAGCGCCGGATCGCGCTGCTTGCGGTAGAGGAAGTCCAGCACCGCGGTGCGGCAGCCATGGTAGGCCGGATCGTCCGCGAGGGCCACGCGGTCGCGCGGGCGCGGCAGGTCCACCTTCAGGATCTCGCCGATGGTGGCGGCCGGGCCGTTGGTCATCATCACGATGCGGTCAGCCAGCAGCACGGCCTCGTCGACATCGTGCGTCACCATCACCACGGTGCTGCGCGTGCGCGCCACGATCTTGATCAGCTCGTCCTGCAGGTGCGCACGCGTGAGCGCATCCAGCGCGCCGAAGGGCTCGTCCATCAGCAGCACCTTGGGCGCCATCGCCAGCGCGCGGGCAATGCCCACGCGCTGCTTCATGCCGCCGGAGATCTCGTGCGGATATTTGCCCTCGGCGTGGCTCAGGCCCACCAGCGCGAGCGTGTCGTGCGTGCGCGCCCTGAGCCGGGCCCTGTCCTCGCTGGCCGCGAACACACGCTCGACGCCCAGGTAGACGTTCTCGAAGCAAGTCAGCCAAGGCAACAGCGAATGGTTCTGGAACACCACCGCGCGCTCCGGCCCAGGGCCGGCGATTTCGCGCCCGGCGCAGATCAGCGTGCCGGAGGTGGGCGTGGCCAGTCCCGCCAGCAGGTTCAGCAGCGTGGACTTGCCGCAGCCGGAATGGCCGATCAGCGTGATGAACTCGCCCTCGGCGATGTGTAGCCGGATGTCGCGCAGCGCGACGAACGGGCCCTTGCGGGTCTTGAAGGTCTGGCCGACGTTTTCGATGCTGACGAATTTGTCCATGGCGTCTCTCCCGTAGCGGTCAATGGGTGCCGTAGCTGAAGCGCCGGGCCAGCGCCAGCAGCGCATGCTCCAGCAGCAGTCCGATCAGGCCGATCACGAAGATCGCGATCACGATGTGCTCGACCTTCAGGTTGTTCCACTCGTCCCACAGCCAGAAGCCGATGCCGGTGCCGCCGGTCAGCATCTCGGCCGCGACGATCACCAGCCAGGCCGTGCCGATCGACAGCCGCACGCCGGTCAGCATGTAGGGCAGCACCGCGGGGAACAGCACGCGCGTGAATACCTTCCACTCGGACAGGTCGAGCACGCGCGCCACGTTCAGGTAGTCCTGCGGCACGCGCGTGACCCCCACCGCGGTGTTGATCACCATCGGCCAGATCGAGCAGATGAAGATCGCCCAGATCGCCGCGGGATTGGCCGCCTTGAACAGCAGCAGCCCGATCGGCAGCCATGCCAGCGGCGAGACCGGCCGCAGCAGGCTGATCACCGGGGCGGTCATGGCGTTCAGAAAGGCGAAGCGCCCGATCACGAAGCCGGCGGGGATGCCGACCAGCGCGGCCAGGCCGAAGCCCGCCGCCACGCGCGCCAGCGACGCCAGCACGTTCCAGCCGATGCCCTGGTCATTGGGCCCGTTGCGGTAGAACGGGTCGGCAAACAGCGGCACCGCGGCGTTCCACGTCGCGCCAGGGGTGGGGATGGCAGGAATCATGGTGGCGATGCCGTGCCAGGCCAGCACGAACAGGGCGAAGCCGAGCAGCGGCGGCACGGCCTTGAGCACCAGCGCGGCGGCGGCGTCGCGGCGTGCCGCGCGCCGGGCCTGCGCGGCGAGTTCCTGTTCGCGCCGGCGTGTCCTTTCCTTGGTGTCGGGATCGGCTGCGGCATCGGCTGTGGTGTGGGCAATGGCATTCACATCGGGCTCCTTGGGTCAGGGGCACTGCGGATCAGGCGGCAAGCGCGCTGGCGGCCTTGATCTTGAAACCGTCGGCGTAGGCTTTCGGGTCCTTGCCGTCCCAGACCACGCCGTCGATGAGCTTCGAGCTGCGCATGTCGCTCCTGGGCAGCGGCACCTGCGCGGCGGTGGCGGCCTGCTTGTAGATGTCGATGCGGTTGACCTGCCTGGCCACCGCGAGGTAGTCCGGATGAGCCTTGAGCAGGCCCCAGCGCTTGTGCTGCGTCAGGAACCACATGCCGTCGGACAGGAACGGGAAGTTTGCGTTGCCGTCCTGGTAGAACTTCATCGCGTCGGGGTCGTCCCAGGTCTTGCCCAGGCCGTTGGTGTAGCGGCCCAGCATGCGGTCGAGGATGATTTCCATGTCGGTGTTGACGTAGGACTTGGCGGCGATGGTCTCGGCGGTCTTGCGGCGGTTGGAAGCCGACGCGTCGATGAACTTCGATGCCTCCAGCACCGCGGCCACCATCGCGCGCGCCGTGTTCGGATGCTTCTGCACGAACTCCGCGGTGGTGCCCAGGGTCTTTTCCGGATGGTTCTTCCAGATCGCCTGCGTGGTCTCGGCGGTGAAGCCAATCTTGTCCGCGATCGCGCGCGCGCCCCACGGCTCGCCCACGCAGAAGCCGTCCATATTGCCCACGCGCATGTTGGCCACCATCTGCGGCGGCGGCACCGTGATGGCCTTGGCGTCCCGCATCGGATCGATGCCGTTGGCCGCCAGCCAGTAGTACAGCCACATCGCGTGCGTGCCGGTGGGGAAGGTCTGGGCGAAGGTGTAGTCGCGCTTTTCCTTCGTCATCAGCGCCTTCAGGCTGGCGCCGTCGCGCACGCCTTTCTCGGCCAGCTTGGAGGACAGGGTGATGGCCTGGCCGTTGTGGTTCAGGCTCATCAGCACGGCCATGTCCTTCTTCGGCCCGCCGATGCCGAGCTGCACGCCATAGACCAGGCCGTAGAGCACGTGGGCCGCGTCCAGCTCGCCATTGACCAGCTTGTCGCGCACGCCCGCCCACGAGGCTTCCTTGGTCGGCGTGATCTTGATGCCGTACTTCTTGTCGAGCCCGAGCGTGGCCGCCATCACCACCGAGGCGCAGTCGGTCAGCGGGATAAAGCCAATGCGCACCTCGGTCTTCTCCGGCGCGTCGGAGCCCGCGGCCCAGGCGCCGGCGCGCACCAGCGGATCGACCAGCGTCATCACGCTGGCTCCGGCGATGGTGGCCAGCGCGCGGCGCCGGCCGCTGCTGGCCGGTACCGCGTCGGCAGCGGCAGCGGCGTCGGAGTTCTGGACGGCTGCGTGCAGCGGCCTGGCATGGCTGAGACGAGAGGGCATTGCATGGCTCCAAGAAAAAAAGCGCCCCCTGGCGCGGCCGGCTTCGCCAGAAGACCGGTGCGCTGCGGGGACGCCGTTGTCCGTGGCGTGACGCGGCCCGCGTTGGCCATGTCCGCCTGAATTGTCGATCGGCCGCCGTTGGCCGATGCCTGCATGACGCAAGGCGTATGCCAGCATCGTGCGGTGCAACATTTCGGGGAACGTTGGGCCGGAAAGGGGCGAAATGGTCGAAGCCGGTGCGTGCGGGGACGCGGCCGGTGGTGGCGTGGAGCCACCGCCGCTTGGCAGCGGTACCGGACGGTCCAGTCCGGGGCGGAGCCTAGCGCCACGACCGTGCAGCGCACCGGCCGCGTGCGGCTTCGCACCCCGGTGGCAAATGCGCGGCGTTCAGCCCATCACGTCGATCACGCGCTGCGCGGCATCGACAAGCTTCAGCCCGCGTTCCATCGCCATGCTGCGCAGGCGCTTGTAGGCGTCTTCCTCGCTGAGCCCGCGCGCCTGCATCAGCAGTCCCTTGGCGCGCTCCACCACCTTGCGCTCGGCCAGCTTCAGCCGCGTGGCGTCGAGTTCGGCGCGCAGTTGCTGGTCCAGTTCAAAGCGCGCATAGGCGACGTCGAGCACGGTCTTGACGCGCTCCGCGCGCAGGCCGTCGACGATATAGGCGGTAATGCCCGCGCTGAGGGCGGCCTTGATGCGCTGGCTGTCGTCGTTGTCGGTGAACAGCACGATCGGGCGCGGTGCATGCTGGGTCGAGACGCACACGTGCTCGATGGTGTCGCGCGCGGCCGACTCGGACGCGATGATCAGCATGTCGGGCTGGCTGGCGGTGATCACGTCGGGCAGCCGCAGGTCGGCGTCGACGATCTGGATCTCGGTAAAGCCCGCGTTCACCAGCCCGCTGCGGATGGTCTCGACGTTGAGGGGATCGGCGTCGAGCGGGTCGCGCACGAGCAGGATGCGCAGCACCCGGCTGGTGGGGGCGGCGGTCGCCGGCGTGGGCGTGGGGGGCGGATGGCGTCGTGTCATGGCTGGCTCTGTTGCAGTGCGCCATGCAAGATTCGCGCCGGGCACGGCCAGGATGGCGCGCCAGTTCGGTGCGGCGGCGCTGCGAGCGTGCCTGGATTCATTGTATGCGGCGGTACGCAAGGCCAGCCCGCGGTGTATCCTGTTGCCCTGCTGCGCCCGGCACCGGGCCCCGTCGCAGCACCGATCAGAACTATCTGGAGAGATGCATGACCGAATTCGTGTTCGCCCCGCCCGCACCCGTTGGCGTGCCTGTGCGCGGCAGCCACGCCAGCTTTCCGGTCCGGCGCGTGTACTGCGTCGGCCGCAACTATGCCGCCCATGCCCGGGAAATGGGTTCGGACCCCGACCGCGAGCCGCCGTTCTTCTTCTGCAAGCCGTCCGATGCGGTCAGCTATGTCGCCGACGGCACCGAGGGCGCCTTCCCGTACCCGCCGGGCACCAGCAACTGCCACTATGAGGTGGAACTGGTGGTGGCGATCGGCAAGGGCGGCCGCGACATCCCGGTCGAGCAGGCCGCCGGTCATGTGTTCGGCTATGCCGTGGGCCTCGACATGACGCGCCGCGACCTGCAGAACGAATCGAAGAAGACCGGCCGCCCGTGGGAAACCGGCAAGGCCTTCGACCGCTCCGCGCCGATCGGCCCGATCGTGCCGGTCGCGGCCATCGGCCATCCGGAAAAGGGCGAGGTCACGCTGTCGGTCAACGGAGTGGAAAAGCAGCGCGGCGATCTCTCGGACCTGATCTGGTCGGTGCCAGAAATGGTGTCGTACCTGTCGAAGCTGTTCGAGCTGCAGCCCGGCGACCTGATCTTCAGCGGCACGCCCGAGGGCGTGGGGCCGGTGGTCAAGGGCGATGTCATGCAGTGTCACGTCGGCGGCGTGGGCGATCTCACCATCAAGGTAGTCTGAACCGATGCTCAAGCTTTACAGCTATTTCCGCAGTTCGGCCTCGTTCCGCGTCCGTATCGCGCTGGAACTGAAGGGCCTGTCCTATGACTACGTGCCGGTGCACCTGCTCAAGGAAGGCGGCCAGCAGCTCAAGCCGGAGTTCCGCGCGGTGAACCCCGACGGCCTGGTGCCGGCGCTGGTCGACGGCGAACACGTGCTGCAGCAGTCGCTGGCGATCGTCGAGTACCTGGATGAAGTCCATCCCGAGCCCAAGCTGCTGCCCGGCACGGCGCTGGACCGCGCCTATGTGCGCGGCCTGGCGCAGGAGATTGCCTGCGAGATCCATCCACTGAACAACCTGCGCGTGCTCAAGTACCTGAAGCACACGGTGGGCGTGACCGACGAGGTCAAGGACGCGTGGTACCGCCACTGGATCGAGCTGGGCTTCGCCTCGCTGCAAGCCAACCTGGAGCGCAGCGGCAAGGCCGGGCGTTACTGCTTTGGCGACACGCCCACGCTGGCCGACCTGTGCCTGGTGCCGCAGGTGTTCAACGCGCAGCGCTTCCATATCGACGTGGCGCGCTATCCCGCGATCGCGAAGATCTATGAAACCTGCATGGCGCTGCCGGCGTTCCAGCAGGCGGAGCCGAAGTCGCAGCCTGACGCGGAATAGTACTACCGTGCACAGCGCAAACGCCCCGGCACTGCCGGGGCGTTTGGTCTGGCAGGACGGCGGGATTTAACCCAGCAGCGCCTCGGCGAATTCCTCCGCCTTGAACGGCTGCAGGTCTTCCACCTTCTCGCCCACGCCGATGAAGTAGACCGGCACCGGGCGCTGGCGCGCGATCGCGGCCAGGATGCCGCCCTTGGCGGTGCCGTCGAGCTTGGTCACGATCAGGCCGGTAAGCCCCAGCGCGTCGTCGAAGGCGCGCGTTTGCTGCAGGGCGTTCTGGCCGGTATTGGCATCGATCACCAGCAGCACCTCGTGCGGCGCGCTCGGCATGGCCTTGCTGATCACGCGCTTGACCTTCTTCAGCTCTTCCATCAGGTGCAGCTGCGTCGGCAGGCGCCCGGCGGTGTCGGCCATGACGATGTCGATGCCGCGCGCCTTGGCGGCATTGACCGCGTCGAAGATCACCGCCGCCGGGTCGCCGCTTTCCTGCGCCACCACGGTGACGTTGTTGCGTTCGCCCCAGATCGCCAGCTGTTCGCGCGCGGCGGCGCGGAAGGTGTCGCCGGCGGCCAGCAGCACCTTCTGGTCATAGCGCTGGAAGTGCTTGCACAGCTTGCCGATGCTGGTGGTCTTGCCGGCGCCGTTGACGCCCGCGATCATCATCACCAGCGGCTGCTCGCGGCCCAGCGCCATGGTCTTTTCAAGCGGGCGCAGCAGCTGCGTCAGCAGCTCGCGCAGCGCCGCCTTGACGCCCTCCGCGTTTTCGATGCGCTCGGACCTGACGCGCTTGCGCAGTTCGCCCAGCAGGTACTCGGTGGCCTCGACGCCGGCATCGGCCATCAGCAGTGCGGTTTCCAGTTCTTCGAACAGGTCTTCGTCGACCTTGACGCCGACGAACAGCGTGCCGAGGTTGCGGCTGGTCTTGGACAGGCCAGTGCGCAGGCGCTGCATCCAGCCCTGCCTGGCCTCGGCGCTGGGCGCGGGCGGCGGCACCAGCTCCAGCGCCTCGGCCGCCACTGGCGCCGGCGCGGGCGGAGGCACTTGCGCCGGCACGGGCACGGGAACCGGCACGGGCGCTGGGGCTGGCGAGGGCGAGGGCGTTGGCGTTGGCGTTGGCGTTGGCGTCGGGGACGGTGCCGGGGACGGTGCCGGGGACGGTGCCGGGGACGGTGCCGGGGCTGGCTCGGGCACCTCCGGCACGGGGGCCAGGGCTGGCGCGGGCGCCTCGGTGGGCGCCTCGACGGGCGCCGGCTCGGCCTTGCGCTTCTTCCAGAAACTAAACATTGGGGAACGGGGTCAATACCGGGGCCAATACCCTGGCGGCAGCCAATGCCAGCAGGCAACCGGTGATTAATCAATGGGTTACGCAGGCTTCGCGAAGGCTGGGGAGAAACCGTTGTGGTCCCGGCCGGCGATTGCGTATAGTTCGCTACATGAGTTCACTACATGGCAGATTCGCGCGCAGCGTCGTGCACGCGAATCGATCGGCAAAATTTTAGCAGACGGGGTCGCATGAACCATCGCGCTGTCATGACCGCAACGGGCGCAGCAGGCAACATGGCCGCCGCCCACACGCGCATCCAACGCCACGCACCACCCTTGCAGGCGCCACCCGTCCGCGCCGAGCGACTGGCGCGGCGGCTCATCCCCGCGCTGCTGCTGGCGCTGCTGCCGTGGTCGCTGCCCGCTGCGGCGCAGGGCGTGGTGGCCTCGCCGATGCCGGCGGCGCAGACCGCGCCGGCGGGCGCCACCGCCCACGGCACGACCGAATACCGGCTGTCCAACGGACTGCGGCTGATCGTCAAGGAAGACCACCGCGCCCCGACGGTGGCACACCAGGTCTGGTACCGCGTGGGCGGCATCGACGAGGTCAGCGGCACCACCGGCGTGGCCCACATGCTGGAACACATGATGTTCAAGGGCACGCCCAAGGTCGGCGTGGGCGAATTCTCCAAGCAGGTGGCGGCCCTGGGCGGGCGCGAGAACGCCATGACCAACCGCGACTTCACCATGTACTACCAGCAGATCGGCAAGCAGTACCTGCCGAAGATGATGGAGCTGGAAGCCGACCGCATGGCCAACCTCGTCATCACCAAGGACGAGTTCGAGCGCGAGATGAAGGTGGTGATGGAAGAACGCCGCCTGCGCACCGATGACTCCGCGCGCGGCACGGTGTATGAGCAGCTGCTGGCCACGGTCTATACCGCCGCCGCCTACCGCCACCCGGTGATCGGCTGGATGGACGACCTGGTCAACATGCGCGTCGACGACGTCAAGGACTGGTATCGCCACTGGTATGTGCCCAACAACGCCACCGTGATCGTCACCGGCGACGTCAGGGCCGACGAGGTGCGCGCGCTGGCCGAGCGCTATTACGGCAAGCTCAAGCCGCGCGCGCTGCCGGCGCGCAAGGACCAGGAAGAGCCGGGGCAGAAGGGCATCAAGCGCATCTGGGTCAAGGCGCCCGCCGAGAACCAGTACATGGTGATGGCGTACAAGGTGCCGCGCCTGCGCGACGTCGAGAAAGACGTCGACCCCTATGCGCTCGAGGTGCTGGCGGCGGTGCTCAACGGCTACGACAACGCGCGCCTGACCCGCGAGCTGGTGCGCGAGCAGCGCCTGGCCGACGACGTCAATGTCGGCTACGACAGCATCAACCGCGGCGAGTCGCTGTTCGTGCTCGACGGCACGCCGGCAACGGGCCACAACACCGACGAGATCGAACGCGCGCTGCGCGCCGAGATCCAGCGCATTGCCAGGGAAGGGGTCTCGCCGGAAGAGCTCAAGCGCGTCAAGGCGCAGGTGGTGGCCGGCCAGATCTACAAGCGCGATTCGGTGTTCGGGCAGGGCATGGAGATCGGCGTGTCCGAGATCTCCGAGATCTCGTGGCGCCAGATCGACCGCATGCTCGACAAGATCAAGGCCGTCACGCCGGCGCAGGTGCAGGCCGTCGCCGCGAAGTATTTCAATGACGACAACCTGACCGTGGCCACCCTGGTGCCGCAGCCGATCGATCCGAACAAGCCCAAGTCCCAGGCCCCGTCGGGCCTGCGCCATTGAGAAAAAGGCGATGACCCAGTCCGTCACTTCCGCGCCGCGCCCGCTGCGCAAACTGGCCGGCGCCGCCCTGGGCGCCGTGGTGCTGCTGGCCGCGCAGCTGGCACAGGCAGCGATTCCGATCGAGCACTGGACCGCGTCCACCGGCGCGCGCGTGTTCTTCGTGCACAGCCCGTCGATCCCGATGCTCGACATCAATATCGACTTCGACGCCGGCAGCCGCTATGACCCGCCGGGCAAGGCCGGGCTGGCCACGCTGAGTGCGGCCCTGCTGGACAAGGGCGCCGCCGCGCAGGACGGCCAGCCGGCGCGCGACGAGGCAAAGATTGCCGATGCCTTTGCCGATACCGGTGCCGCCTTTGGCGGTGCGGCCGGCGGCGACCGCGGCGGCATCGGGCTGCGTACCCTGACCGCGCAGCCGGAGCTGGACCAGTCGGTCGCGCTGGCAGCGCAGCTGATCAAGGCGCCGACCTATCCGGATGCCGTGGTCGGGCGCGAGAAGCAGCGGCTGATCACCGCCATCCGCGAAGCCGACACCAAGCCCGGCGTGATCGCCGACAAGGCGCTGGCCCGGGCCATGTATCCCGACCATCCCTACGGCGTTGCCGCGACCCCGGACAGCGTGGCGTCGATCACGCGCGACGACCTCGTCGGCTTCTGGCGCGACAACTATGGCGCCCAGCGCGCGGTGGTGACGCTGATCGGCGCGGTCGACCGCAAGCAGGCCGAGGCCATCGCCGAGCAGCTGACGCGCGGGCTGCCGCCCGGCCGTGCCGCGCCCACGCTGCCGCAGGTGCGGCTAAAGATCGCCCCCAGCGAGCAGCGCCTGCCGCACCCGGCGCAGCAGTCCAGCGTGGCGCTGGGCCAGCCGGCGATCGCGCGCGGCGACCCGGATTATTTCGCGCTGCTGGTGGGCAACTACGTGCTGGGCGGCGGCGGTTTCAGCTCGCGCCTGACTGACGAAGTTCGCGAGAAGCGCGGCCTGACCTACGGCGTGGACAGCTACTTCGCGCCGTCCAAGCAGCCGGGGCCGTTCGGCATCAGCCTGCAGACCAAGAAGGCGCAGACCGACGAGGCGCTGGCCCTGGTGCGCCAGGTGCTGGCGCGCTTTGTCGCCGAGGGACCGAGCGACAAGGAACTGCGCGCAGCCAAGGACAACCTGGTCAACGGCTTTCCGCTGCGCATCGACAACAACCGCAAGTTGCTGACCAACGTGGCCAATATCGGCTGGTACGGGCTGCCGCTCGATTACCTCGATACCTGGACCGCGCAGATCGGCAAGGTCACGCGCGAACAGGTCAGGGCGGCGTTCCAGCGCCATGTGCACCCGGACAACATGGCCACGGTGATCGTCGGCGGGCCGGTGGGCGCGGCGCCCACGGCCTCCCGCCAGTGAGGTCCGCGGTGGATCCCGCCGCAGGCTCTACAATCACGGCATGAATTCGCGTTCCCGATTGCCCTCGCCCGCGCCTCGCGGGCGATCTCCCGTATCTCCCGTGCCGCGCCAGGCACCCGCGCAGGTCCGCATCATTGGCGGACGCTGGAAGCGCACGCTGCTGCCGGTGCCCGACGCCCAGGGTCTGCGCCCGACGCCCGACCGCGTGCGCGAGACCCTCTTCAACTGGCTGGGCCAGGACCTGTCCGGGCTGGAGTGCCTGGACCTGTTCGCCGGCTCCGGCGCGCTCGGCTTCGAGGCCGCCTCGCGCGGCGCGGCCGCGGTGACGCTGGTCGAATCCAATGCGCGCGTGGCCAGGCAATTGCGCGACAACCAGGCTCGCCTCGATGCGTCGCAGGTGCGCGTGATCCAGGGCGACGCCTTCGCCATTGCCGCGCAGCTGCCCGATGCCAGCTTCGACGTGGTGTTCCTGGACCCGCCGTTCGCCGAGGACTGGATCGGCCCGTCGCTGGCGCACGCCGCGCGGCTGTCGCGGCCGGGCGGGGCGGTCTATGTCGAGACCGACCACCCGCTAACCGGCGCCGATGCGCCGGTGCCGGCCTCGCTCGAGATCGTGCGGCACGCGCGCGCCGGAGCGGTGCATTTCCACCTGCTGCAGCATCGCGTGCCGGGCAACGGCGCTGGCTGATCCGTCGTGTTTGTGGCGCATCGGTTCCGGAGCGGGGAAGGGACCCTTCCTGATTGCGGAACCGGTTCTTAGCTGCACTGCCGCAAAACGGTGCCTCCGGCGACTTCCAAGCGGGGCATTTAGGGTTACACTACGCCGCTGTCACAACGCTCGCGACGCAGCACCCACGCTGGCCCGGCCGGCGCAAGAGGCGGCCCTTCCACGGCCGGCAGCGGGCAGATCAAGGAGGAAGTATGGTCAGCGCGGTCTATCCCGGCACCTTCGATCCAATGACCCGGGGACACGAGGATCTGGTCCGCCGTGCGTCGAATATCTTCGACGAACTGGTGGTCGGCGTGGCGCACAGCCCCAACAAGCGCCCGTTCTTTTCGCTCGAAGAGCGCATCAGCATTGCCCGCGAAGTGCTCGGGCACTATCCCAATGTGCGGGTCGAGGGCTTTTCCGGACTGCTCAAGGACTTCGTGCGCAAGAACAATGCGCGCGTGATCGTGCGCGGCCTGCGCGCGGTGTCCGACTTCGAGTATGAATTCCAGATGGCGGGCATGAACCGCTACCTGCTGCCCGACGTGGAGACCATGTTCCTGACCCCGTCGGACCAGTACCAGTTCATCTCCGGCACCTTCGTGCGCGAGATCGCGGTGCTGGGCGGCGACGTCAGCAAGTTCGTGTTCCCCTCGGTGGAACGCTGGCTGCAAGAGAAAATCGCCAAACCGGAATAAAATACGGCTTCAGACACGTCTGATCGCGGCCAGTCGGGCGCGGGCGTGTCCGCAGGAAGGAAACACCATGGCGCTGATGATCACCGACGACTGCATCAACTGCGACGTTTGTGAACCCGAGTGCCCGAACGAAGCCATTTCGATGGGGCCCGAGATCTATGAAATCGACCCCAACAAGTGCACCGAGTGCGTCGGACACTTCGACGAGCCGCAATGCCAGCAGGTCTGCCCGGTCGCGTGCATTCCCAAGGACCCCAACCGCGCCGAGACCCACGAGGTCCTGCTGCAGCGGTACCGGCTGCTGACCGCGGCCCGGCACGCGGCCTGACCCCGGCCACGCCTGGCCTGGGTTGTTGTCCTGGCTTTAGTCGCCCTTAGCCGTGAAAAAAAAGCCCCCGGCACCGCAAGGTGACGGGGGCTTAACCTTTCCCCAATTACTACGTTACTGCCTACTGCACTGCGCGGTCAGGCACCGATCGGCTTGCCGTCGGCACGGCGCACCACGATGGTGGACGAGCGCGGCGGCTTGGCCGCGTCCGGCCACTTGCCGGTCGGGTGCTGGATGTTGATGAAGCAGGTGGTCAGGTCCGGCGTGTAGGCGATGCCGGTGATCTCGCAACCGGTCGGGCCCGCCAGGAAGCGCTTCGACTGGCCCGTCGGCGAGATGTAGTACATGCTGTTGTTGCCGAAGGTGCCGGTGTAGGTGGCGCTGGTGCTCGAATCGGTCTGCACCCACAGGCGGCCCTTGGGATCGACGCGCAGGCCGTCCGGGCTGGAGAAGGTGTCGCCGTTGATATTGCCCTTGAGGTTGTCCGTGGCCAGCGACGGGTCGCCGGCCTGCAGCAGGATGCTCCAGGTGAAGGTGGTGGCCAGCGGCGAATTGCCGGCTTCATTCCACTTGACGATATGGCCGTGCAGGTTGTTCTTGCGCGGGTTGGCGGCGTCGGTCTGCTGGCGGCCGCTGTTGTTGGTCAGCGTGCAGTAGAGGGTGTTGTCCGGCGCGGCGGTGATCCACTCGGGGCGGTCCATCAGCGTGCCGCCAGCCACGCGCGCGGCGGACTTGGTGTTGATCAGCACGTCGGCCTGGGTGGCGAAGTCGACCGTGGTCGGCGCCGGCGACACCGCCGACTGAGTCCAGTTGCCCGGGTCCGAGGCACCGACGGTCAGGCCGTTCTTGCCCTGCGCCAGTTCGATCCACTGGCCGCTGCCATCGGCATTGAACCTGGCCACGTATAGCGTGCCGGTGTCCAGCAGGTTGGCGTTGGCGGCGCGGTTGTTCGGATCGAAGGCTTTGCTCGGCACGAACTTGTAGATGCAGCCCGGGGTGCCGTCGTCGCCCATGTAGAAGGCCACGTTGTTGCTGGCATCGGTGATGTAGGCGACGTTCTCGTGGTCGAAGCGGCCCATCGCGGTGCGCTTGGCCGGCGCGCCCAGCGTGCCGTACGGGTCGATCTCCACCACCCAGCCGTAGCCGTTGTCGGCCTGGGTCGGGTCGATGTAGTTGTCGGTGCTTTCCTCGCAGGTCAGGTAAGTGCCCCACGGGGTATGGCCGCTCGAGCAGTTGTTGAGCATGCCGACCACGGTCGCGCCGATCACCGATGCCGCCGGGCCGCCCACGCGATACAGCGTGTTGCCGGTGTAGCGCTTGTTGTAGATCGAGTCGCGCTTGACCTGCCACTTGCCGCCGGCGGCCAGTTCCACTTCGATCACCGAAATGCCCACCGCCGACAGGGCGATACGCTTCTGCTCCGGGCTCGCGGTGGCGGCATCGTAAGCGGTCGGGAACAGGATGTTGTAGTCCGGCAGTTCGTGGTTGATCGCCAGCAGGCCGCCCTTTTGCGGATCGACGCCCGGCAGCGCGAAGTAATGCATGCCGTCGTGGTTGCCGCCGGCCTGGCGCTCGGTTTCGGCCGACGACTGGAAGGCGCCGGCATAGCCGGTGGCGCCGGCTTCGACCGGGTCACCGGCGGAGAACAGCACGTCGACGCTGTAGCCGCTGGGCACCACCACGGTATCGGCGGTGGACTTGGCGATCGGCTCGAACGTGACCTCGTAGCTCGGCGTGGCCGGGGACGGCGCCGGGGCGGGTGCCGGCGCTGGGGCGGGAGCCGGCGCGGGTGCCGGAGCGGGATCGTCGTCGCCGCCGCAGGCGGCCAGCAGGCCGCTGCCGAAGGCCGACACCATCGACAGGCCCAGGCCGCCGCGCAGCACCCGGCGGCGGGCCGGGTTGGCGGCGACGATGTCCTCGAGCATCTGGCCGGGCACGTCAACGTCGGGCTTGGCGGCGCGGCTTGCGGCGCGCGCTTCGTCGGTCAGGTACGACATGGGCTTTCCTCCTGTGGGATGTCATGCGCATCGGCAACCATGCGATACCGACGCGATTGGAAACCCCGCAATGTAGGTGGTGCCCATGGCACTTTGATGACACTATGTCTGCAACAGCAGACCGGTGCGCCCAAACGACGACGGGCCGCAAATGCGGCCCGTTTTCATGCTGCTGTCGCAGAAATATGCTGGCTGGCGTGCGGCGCTCAGCGCGCGGTGTGCAGCTGCGCCATGGCGCGCTCGGCATCGCCGCGGGCCAGCAGGCCGAGCGGCTCGACGCAGCGGTCGATCGCGGCATCGATGGCTTCCTGCTCCTCGCGCCGCGGCGGCTTGAGCACGAAGTTGACCACGTCCTCGCGGCCCGCGCCGGCGCCGCCGGGGGCATTGCGCGGGTGGCCCACGCCCAGGCGCAGGCGCCAGTAGTCCTGCGTGCCGAGGTGGGCCGAGATGTCCTTCAGGCCATTGTGGCCGCCCGCGCCGCCGCCGCGCTTGAGCTTGGCGGCGCCCGCCGGCAGGTCCATCTCGTCATGCACGACCACGATCTCGCCGGGCAGGATCTTGTAGAAGCGCGCCAGCGACACCACCGCCAGGCCCGAGCGGTTCATGAAGGTCGACGGCTTGAGCAGCCAGACCTCCTGGTCCCAGAGCCGCGCGCGCGCGGCCAGCCCGTGGAAGCGGCCCTCGACGCGCAGCGTGGCGCCGCCCATGCGGGCCAGCTGGTCGACCAGCCAGAAGCCGGCGTTGTGTCGGGTGGCCTCGTATTCCGCACCGGGATTGCCGAGGCCGACGATAAGCTTGATCATGCGTGTGACTGTGTCATTGGCGCGCGGGACTGCGCCACAGGCGCCAAGGATACCGAAAAACCGGCAGTCCGCTGCCGGACGAAAAAAAACCGCCGCGGGAGCGGCGGTTTCTTCGTGGCGCGGCCCGTGGGCCGCCACCGCTGCGGCAGCTTAGGCAGCCGGGGTTTCGCCAGCGGCTTCGCCGCCTTCGGCAGCTTCCGACACGGCGCCAGCCGGTTGCGAGATGCTGGCGATGGCCGGATTGTCGTCACCGTGGGTGATCACGGTCACGCCCTTCGGCAGCTTCAGGTCGGACAGGTGCAGGGTCTGGCCCAGTTCCATGGCGCCGACGTCCACCTCGATGAACTCGGGCAGGTCGGCCGGCAGGCACGACACTTCCAGGTCGTTGACGATGTGGTTGACCAGGCCATGGCCCAGCTTCACGCCAGGAGCGGTTTCCTGGTTCATGAAGTGCAGCGGCACCTTGACGTGGATCTTGTCGTTGGCCGACACGCGCTGGAAATCGACGTGCAGCACCAGCGGCTTGAACGGGTGCATCTGGAATGCGCGCAGCAGCGCCTTTTCCGACTTGCCAGCGACTTCCAGGTCGAGGATCGACGAGTGGAACGCTTCCTTCTTCAGGGCGTGCCACAGGGCGTTGTGATCCAGTTCGATCATCTTCGGCTCGGCGGCGCCGCCGTAGATGATGCCGGGGGTCTTGCCCGAATTGCGCAGGCGGCGGCTCGCACCCGTTCCCTGTACGCTACGCTCGAAAGCGACAACTTTCATGATGACTCCAAAATGTAAGAAGGCTGTCCGCGACCAGACAGCCTCGTTGCGGCGCAAATCCAGAGCACTTGCGCCGATCAGGTCACGTTGACCGCCAGATCATGGCGATCAACGCAGCAAAGCCAGAGATTCTATCAGGAACCCGCGAACAGCGACATGATCGAGTCGCCCTTGACGATGCGGGTGAAGGTCTCGGCCAGCAACGGCGCGGTCGAGAGCTGGCGGATCTTGGCGCACTTGGCGGCTTCCTCGGACAGCGGGATGGTGTCGCACACCACCACTTCGTCCAGCGCCGAATCGGCGATGCGGGCCGCCGCGCCGCCCGACAGCACGGGGTGCGTGCAGTAGGCGAACACCTTCAGCGCGCCACGCTCCTTCAGCACCTGGGCGGCCTTGCACAGCGTGCCGCCGGTGTCGATCATGTCATCCATGATGACGCAGTTGCGGCCTTCGACTTCACCGATGATGTTCATCACCTCGGCCACGTTGGCCTTGGGACGACGCTTGTCGATGATGGCCAGGTCGCAGTTCAGTTCCTTGGCCAGCGCGCGGGCACGTACCACGCCGCCGACGTCCGGCGAGACCACCAGCAGGTCGCCGTAGTTCTTCTCGCGCAGGTCGCCCAGCAGTACCGGCGAAGCGTAGATGTTGTCGACGGGAATATCGAAAAAGCCCTGGATCTGGTCGGCGTGCAGGTCCATCGTCAGCACGCGCTCGACGCCGGCGACTTCCAGCATGTTGGCCACCACCTTGGCCGAGATCGCCACGCGCGCCGAACGCGGGCGGCGGTCCTGGCGGGCATAGCCGAAGTAGGGCATGGCGGCGGTGATGCTGCGTGCCGAGGCGCGCTTGAGCGCATCGACCATCACCATCAGTTCCATCAGGTTGTCGTTGGTCGGCGCGCAGGTGGACTGCAGCACGATGACGTGCTTGCCGCGAACATTTTCCTGGATTTCGACCTGTACTTCACCGTCGGAGAAACGGCCAACCTGAGCCTTGCCCAGCGGAATGCCGAGGTGCTGTACGACAGCCTCCGCGAGTTTGGGGTTGGCGTTGCCGGTAAATACCATCAAGCCTTCGCTGCTCATTCGGGGCACCTGTCTTGCTGCTGGGGGAGCTTGGTGTCACCGGCGAAGCCGGTGACTTGGAGATATCGTGTTCCGTTAGGACACTATAGGAAGTAATGGCAGGGGAAGAAGGATTCGAACCTTCGAATGCCGGAATCAAAATCCGGTGCCTTGACCAACTTGGCGACTCCCCTACACAACCGGGCCGCTCTTCGTGGTACCAAACTGCCGTACCGCGCCGAACGATAACTTGCTATGCGAACGTCGCGAGCGGATGATGTGCCAGACTTCTCACACACCTGCCATCCCATTCGGGAGGCAACCTTTCCAAAACCTGCTGCGCTGTTCTTGCGTCTGAAAAACGCGCAAACACGCAGGCTCCGGAACCGGTCATCCGGGCATGCTGGTTATGTTGCTTCAGCCATGCCAGGGCTCGGGCGACTTCGCCGAACTTCGCTGTTGCTATCGGTTCCAGGTCGTTGCGACCGAAATCGAATTTGTTTGTGCGAGCAGCGAAGACCGCAATTATGGAGATTGGTGTATCCCTTGTCAAGCACTCGTCCGAAAAAATTTCAGCGGTGGGCACGTGCTGCTTGGGGTGGATGATCACGAACCAGCTGTCGGGCAGCTCGACCGGCGTGAGATCTTCGCCGATGCCCTGCGCAAAGGCGTTCTGCCCGAGCACGAACACCGGCACGTCGGCGCCCAGCGTCAGCCCGATCCGCATCAGCTCGGCGCGCGCCAGACCCAGGCCCCACAGGTGGTTCAGCGCCAGCAGCGTGGTGGCGGCGTCGGAAGAGCCGCCGCCGATGCCGCCGCCCATCGGAAGCACCTTGTCGATGGCGATCTCGGCGCCGAAGGTGGTGCCGGTGGCGGCCTGGAGCGCGCGCGCCGCCCGCACCACCAGGTCGGTCTCGGCCGGCACGCCGGGCACCTCGGTGACGCGCACGACCACGCCGTCGTCGCGGCGGCGGAAATGCAGCGTGTCGCACCAGTCGACCAGCTGGAACACGGTCTGCAGCGTGTGGTAGCCGTCGGCGCGGCGGCCGGTCACGTGCAGGAACAGATTGAGCTTGGCCGGCGCCGGACAGTCGCGCAGTTCGGGCGGGGGCAGGGGATGGCTGCTTGGCATGACGGAGGCCGTTATGGCGTCTGGGGATCGATGACCAGGCGCACCGACAGCGGATTGCTGCCGGCGTCGCGCGCCAGGTCGATACGGCGGGGCACCTGGGTGGCGGCAGTGCCGGCGGCGGGCGGGTCCTGCCACGCGACGTAGCGCACGGTCCAGCCGTTCTGCGCCAGCGTCGCCAGCCGGCCCTGCTCGTCGCGCGTGGCGCGCGCCGGCGTGCCAAGCGTGGGACGCCCGTGCAGCCAGTCGCGCATGCCGGCGACCGGCAGCGCAAAGCCCAGCGCTTCCTCCATCAGCGTATCGACCTCGGGCGCGTTGCGCGGCGGCTGGTTGGGCAGGTCGAGGGTGGCGCCCGATGGCGTGGCGGTGACCACGGCCAGGGTCTGGCCAAGCGGCGAGACCAGGTCGAGCCGCACGTTGCGGCCCTGCTCCTCCCAGCGGAAGCTGCCCTGCACGCCCTCGTCGCGCCCGTAGCGCACGTAATTGGCGGAAAAGCGGCCGGTGTACTGCTGGCTGGCGGCGTCCTGGTCGAGATCGAAGCTGCGCGATGGCGCCACGCTGGCGCACGCCTGCAGCAGCAGGGGCGCGCCAAGGCAAAGCAGCGCCAGGCGTCGGGATCGGTTCATGGGCATGGTGGTAAGGACGGCGGCGCGGGGGCCGCCGGGCTGACGGGAATCCGGCGCCGCGGGCGGGCGTGCCGGCCGCGGCGCACGGGCTTACCTGGAGGGCTGGACGTTGACCTTGTAGCGGCGCAGCGTGTCGATCAGGGTCTCGTTCTCGGGATCGATACGCACGGCCTCGGTCCAGGTCTTGCGGGCCTCGTCGTGTTCGCCGAGCTGCCACAGCACCTCGCCGAGATGCGCGCCGATTTCAGCCTCGGGGGCCTTGGCATAGGCGTTGCGCAGCAGCGCGGCCGCGGGCTGCAGGTCGCCCATGCGGAATTTGACCCAGGCCAGGCTGTCCATGATGTACGGATCGTCCGGGCCCAGCTCGGCGGCACGCTCCAGCAGCTTGAGCGCCTCGGGCAGGCGCTCGTTGCGGTCCGCCAGCGAATAGCCGAGGGCGTTGTAGCCCTGCTTCTGTTGCGGCTGCAGCGCAATCACGCGGCGCAGGCCGGTTTCCATGCTGGCGAAGCGCTTCTGGCGCTCGTCGAGCATGGCCAGTTCATAGATCCAGTCGGCGTTGTCGGGCTCGGCCACGATGCGGTCGTTCAGCACCTTGCGGGCACGGTCGTAGGCCTTGCTCTCCATCAGCGTGGCCACTTCGGCCTGGCGGATGGCGGTCACGCGCTGCGCGCGCTGGCCGGGATCGGGGATGTCCTCGGCGTCGCTGAGCATCTCGCCGAACAGCGCCTGGGCGTCGTCGAGCTTGCCCATGCGCGCCAGCAGCTGGGCGCGCTTGGCAGTGGCCGCCGGCGCCAGCCGGATGTCCTCGATGCGGTCGAGCCAGCGGATCGCGCCGGCGTAGTCCTTGCGCTCCTCGGCGATCTGCGCCAGGTATTGATAGGCGATATCGGGATTGGCGCTGGGTTGTTTTTCGACCAGCTGCAGGTATTCCTGCAGGTACTGTTCGGCCTCGCCGTAGTTCTTGGCCTGCAGGCTGGTCAGGCCCAGCGCCAGCGGCACGCGCGGGTCGGCGGGGGCCACCTTGCGCAGCGTCTCGAACTCCTGGCGGGCCGCCGGCATGTCGTTCTTCAGCAGGTATAGCCGCGCCAGCGTGATATGGCCGTTGACCGATTCGGGCGACTTTTCCAGGAAGCGCTTGAGCACCGCCACGGCTTCGTCGGGCTGCTTCTCGGCGCGCAGTTCGGCCGACATCAACGCGGCCGCTTCATAGCCGGGCCGCAGCCGCAGGGCCTGGTCGAGCGCGGCCAGCGCGCCCGCCTCGTCGCCGGCAACTTCGCGCGCGCGCGCCAGTGCCAGCTGGGTCTCGGGCAGCTTGATGTCGTTGCGGGTCAGTTCCTGCAGCAGCGCGGCCGCGCCGGCCGGATCGCTGGTGCGCGACAGCTGCTGCTGCAGCTGCAGGATGGCTTCGCCGCGCTGGCCGGCCGGCACCGCGGCAAGTTGTTGCTGCAGCAGGGGGCGGGCGTCATCCCAGCGACCGTTGAGCACCAGCAGGGTCGACAGCACCTGGCCGGCCGCGGGCGAGGATGGAGTGATCTCCTTCCATAGCCGCGCGGCGTCGAGCGCCTGCTGCGGGATGCGCGCGTTGAAGGCGATCTCGGTGGCACGCTGCGCGAAGCGCGGGTCGCGGGTCTGGCGCGCCAGTTCCAGGTAGGTGCGGTAGGCCGGGCCGATCAGTCCGCGCTGGATGGAAATCTCGGCGGCGAGCACCATATAGACGATATCGTCGGTCAGCTCCAGCGACGGCAGTGCCGGACGCGCTGGCTTGGCCGCCGGGGCGTCAGCCGCGGCCAGTTGCAGCATGGGCAGCGAAGCGGCGCCGACGGGCGGCGCGGCGTGGCTGGCGCCAGCCGCCGCCGCCAGCAGCGCGCTGGCGGCCAGAGCGCGCACATGGCGCCGCGGGGCGTGCCACCAGCGGGCCGGGGTGCCGGCACGGCGCGCCGTGCGCGAACCGGCGCCCGGCGATGTGGTCAGGCCGCCGCCCGCGGTGGCTTGCAACGTGGAGTCCGGCATCAGGTCCGGCATCAGGTCCGACATGTATTGAGTGCTCCGGCGCGCGCTGGCGAAGGATAGGAGATTGCGCAGTGATAAGGGCATTGTAGCCTGCCGCTACAATGCGCTGCTTGGCGCCGCAGGCCGGCGCCAGCAGGCGCTGCAGGAGTTTTGAGCGGTAACCAACGGAGAGGTTCGATGCCTGAATTGCCCGAGGTCGAGGTGACCCGGCGCGGCTTGCTGCCGCATGTGGTGGGGCGGCGCATCGCCGCGGTCACGGTGCGCCACCGCGGCCTGCGCTGGCCGGTCGACCCGGACCTCGAAACCCGCCTGGCCCAGCGCCTGGTGCGCCGCATCGAGCGCCGCGGCAAGTATCTGCTGCTGGAATGCGTCAGCGCCGACGCGGCGCAGCCGCCCGGCTGGCTGCTGGTGCATCTCGGCATGACGGGCACACTGAGGGTGCTACCCGAGGCACCACCGCCGGGCGTGCATGATCACTTCGACCTGGTGCTCAACGCCGAGCCCGACGCGGCGTCAGCAGCAACATCCGGCCCGCAGCCAGACACCATCGTGCTGCGCTTCCGCGATCCACGCCGCTTCGGCGCCATCCTCTGGACTACGCTGCCGGAGGCGGAACTGCCGTCGCATCCGCTGCTGAGCACCCTCGGCATCGAGCCGTTCGATCCGGCCTTCGACGGCGCCTGGCTGCACCGCCATACGCGCGGTCGCAGTGCGGCGATCAAGACCGTGCTGCTGTCCGGCGCGATCGTGGTGGGCGTGGGCAACATCTACGCCTCCGAAAGCCTGTTCCGCGCCGGTATCCACCCGACCACGCCGGCCGGACGCCTGAGCCGCGCGCGTTGCGACCGGCTGGCGCAAGCCGTGCGCGACACCCTGGCGCAGGCGATCGAGCGCGGCGGCAGCACACTGCGCGACTTTGTCGGCAGCGACGGCGCCAGCGGCTACTTCCAGCTCGATTGCTTTGTCTATGACCGCGCTGGCCTGCCATGCCGGGTGTGCGCCAAACCGGTGCGCCAGATCGTCCAGGGCCAGCGTTCCACCTTCTATTGCACCAACTGCCAGCACTGATCGGCGCGCGGAGTGCTTCACGGACGGCCCGCTGCCGCGGGCCGATGGATCGGCGCAACACTGGCGGGGTCACCGCCATCCAAGGGGCGGGAATTCCACAAAAGCGCCCTGGAAACCTGTATCGTGTGCGCAGTCATAAAAAGTTACAAAATGGCCGGCCGCGTCCATGGCAGGGTTGCGGACCGGCATCGCGAACACGGGCATGCCGCCAGGGAGGGTGGCGGGCCCCGAGGCAAAACCACGCCAGCCCAACAGCTCCATGACAACGCTCGCCCACCAATTCGAACAATACGGCGCCTGGAGAACCGGGGTCCTCCAGTCACTGGCCGAATTCCAGTCCTGGCTGCAGCAGCACGACCTCTACGATGCGCAGGCCGACGACCGCGTGCAGCGCATCCAGAGCGTGCTGCGCAGCGACCGCCTCAAGGTCGCCTTCATCGCCGAGTTCTCGCGTGGCAAGAGCGAGCTGATCAACGCCATCTTCTTTGCCGACTACGGGCGCCGCATCCTGCCGTCGTCGGCGGGGCGCACCACCATGTGCCCGACCGAGTTGCGCTACGACGAGGCCGAGCCACCCAGCATCCGCCTGCTGCCGATCGAGACGCGCCTGCAGGACGCCTCGACCGCCGACTTCATCGAGGCCGGCACCTCGGCATCGCACTGGCATTCGGTGCCGCTGGATCCATCGTCGCCCGAGGGCATGCTCGAGGCGTTCCAGCACGTGGTGCAGACCATGCGCGTCCCGCCCGAACAGGCCGAGGCACTGGGGTTGTACCACGAGAACGACCCGGATGCCGCCTATGCGGTCGATGCCGAAGGCATGGTCGAGATCTCGCGCTGGCGCCACGCCGTCATTAATTTTCCGCATCCGCTGCTGCGCCAGGGCCTGGTGATCCTTGACACGCCGGGCCTGAACGCGATTGGCACCGAACCCGAGCTGACGCTGCGGCTGATCCCGGACGCGCATGTGGTGGTGTTCGTGCTGGCCGCCGACGCGGGCGTGACCAAGAGCGACCTGGAACTGTGGCGCAGCCATGTCGGCGCCGGACACCGGCGCGGCTGCCTGGCGGTGCTCAACAAGATCGACGGACTGTGGGATCCGCTGCGCCAGCCCGGCGAGATCGCGCACGAAATCGCGCGGCAGGTGTCGACCACCGCGCAGGTGCTGGGCATCGAGCAGTCGCGCGTGTATCCGGTGTCGGCGCAGAAGGGGCTGGTGGCCAAGGTCACGCACGACGACCCCCTGCTCGCGCGCAGCGGCTTGCCCGAGTTCGAGCACGTGCTGTCGGACCAGCTGATTCCGCGCCGGCGCGAGATCGTCTCGGACCAGGTGTACCGGCTGGTGCAGGACATGGCGCGCGCCGCGCAGCAGCTGCTGCAGAGCCGCCGCCGCGATATCGTCGAGCAGTTGTTCGAGCTGCGCGGACTGCGCGGCAAGAACCATGCGATGGTCAAGCACATGCTGATGCGGGTGCAAAGCGAGAAGGAAGAGTTCGAGCAGAGCATCAGCAAGTTCCAGGCGCTGCGCCTGGTCTTTGGCCGGCACAGCGCCGACATCATCAAGAGCCTGCAATTGCGCGACGTTCGCCGCACCATGCGCGGCGCGCGCGAGCAGATGAAGGAGCGCTTCTTCTCGCGCGGCCTGCGCGAGGACATGGAAGCGTTGTTCGGGCAGCTGAGCGGGCTGGTGAGCGATGCCGACAACAAGATCGGCCAGCTGCACCAGTTGATCGACAGCATGTACCGGCGCTTCAATGCCGAGCACGGCTTCACGCTGCCGGCGCCGATGCAGTTCACCGCCGAGCGCTACCTGGCCGAGCTGAAGGAGACGCTGCGACTGGTGCAGGCGCATTTCGGCACGGTCAGCATGCTGACGCGTTCGCGCCCGCAGCTGGTGCAAAGCGCGTTCAACACCATGGCCAGCCGCGTGCTGGACAATTTCCGCGGCCTCAACCGCGATATCGAAGTGTGGCTCAAGTCGGTGATGACGCCGCTGGAAGCGCAGGTGCGCGAACACCAGAAGCAGCTGCGCCGGCGTGTCGATTCGATCGAGCGCATCCATGAGGCCACCGACACGCTGGAAAGCCGCATCGCCCAGCTGGAGGAAGTGCTGAATGGGCTGGACGAGCGCAGCGGGCGCATCGAGGGCTTTGCGCAGCGGCTGATGCGGCCGGGGGCCGATGCAGGCAGCGCCAGCCTGGCGGTGGCCTAGCCAGTTCCTGAAGCCGGTATATCATGTGGCGCCGCTCTCCCGCGGCGCTTTTTTTGCTGACCAGCTTCGCACGCTGCCGGTTTGCTCCCCTCTCCCGCGTGCGGGAGAGGGGGCGCCCAACTGGCGACAAGTTCTACACAAGCTTTACCCAATGCCCCGCAAGCCCGTTCCCCGCATCGCTCCCGCCCTTCCCGACGATCTCCACGTGCCGCCGGATTTCGGCGCGCGGGTCGTCAACTGGCAACGCGTCCACGGCCGGCACGACCTGCCGTGGCAGAACACCCGCGATCCGTACCGCATCTGGCTGTCCGAGATCATGCTGCAGCAGACCCAGGTCAGCGCGGTGATCGACTACTTCCAGCGCTTCGTCGCGCAGCTGCCCACGGTGCAGGACCTGGCGGCCGCGCCTGCCGACCAGGTGATGGCGCTGTGGGCCGGGCTCGGCTATTACTCGCGCGCGCGCAACCTGCACCGCTGCGCCATGCAAGTGGTCGGCGAGCACGGCGGCCGCTTCCCCACCGACCCCGCGGTGCTGGTCACGTTGCCGGGCATCGGCCGCTCCACCGCGGCGGCCATCGCCGCCTTCAGCGCGGGGGTGCGCTCGCCGATCCTGGACGGCAACGTCAAGCGCGTGTTCGCGCGCTGCTTCGGCATCCATGGCCATCCGGGCGAGCGCGCGGTGGAAACGCGCATGTGGCAGCTGGCGGAACTGGCCTTGCCGGCGCCCGGACCGCGCCAGGGCGAAGACATGGTTGCCTATACGCAGGGGCTGATGGACCTGGGCGCGACCGTGTGCTCGCGGGGCAAGCCCGCCTGCCTGGCCGAAGCCGAAGCATGTCCGCTGTCCGCCGATTGCGTCGCGCGCCGTGACGGCCTGACCGCCGTGCTGCCTGCGCCCAGGCCGCGCGCCGCGATCCCGGAGCGCAGCACGGTGATGCTGCTGGTGCGGCGCGAGCGTGAAGTGCTGCTGCGCCTGCGTCCGCACAGCGGCATCTGGGGCGGCCTGTGGAGCCTGCCGGAAATACCGGTCGACACCGTGCCCTTCGACGCGGAAGCCGCCGAGGCCCGCGCGCTCGACTACGCGCGCGCGTTCGGCACGCCCGCGCGCGCCGCGCTGGCCGGCGAGCTGACCCATGTGTTCACGCACTTCCGGCTGCTGATCCGCGCCATCCGGGTCGACCTCAACGCGGAGGAGAACATGCTGCGGCAGGACAGTGCGACGCCGGCCGGGCAGCGCTGGCTGTCGCTCGACGATCTCGATGCGCTGGGCACGCCCGCGCCGGTGCGCCGGCTGCTGGAGGACCAGGCGCGGGTGGGCTTGTTCTGAAGCTGGGGCAGGGCGGGGGCGGTGCGAAAGGCCCTAGAGCATGTGGTTCTGCCGCATGTAGCGGTGCACGATCTCGATGCGCATGCCCGCGTCGGGCAAGGCCATCAGCATCTGCTTTGCTTTCAGCGGCACTGGCAGCAGTTCGCACAGCCGGTTGGCGACCCAGCTCGGGTCGTCCCACAGGTAGGGCTCGTCGAAGGGCATGCGGTCGGGCTGCTCGGCGTGCAGCCGCGTGACGATGCGGCGCAGCGCATCCAGGCATTCGCCCAGCAGTTCCAGCTTGCAGTCGATGATGTCGGGAGGGAGCACCTCGGCGCGCGCCACCAGCAGGCCGTCGTCGCGGATTTCGTGGCTAATGATATGGAAGCGCTCGCGCCCGCGCGTGCGGATCAGCAGCACGCCCAGCTGCTCCATGTTGCAGTCGACGATTTCGGCGAGGCAGCCGACCAGTTCTGGCACGGTGGGCTGGTTGGGCCGGGCCACCTCCTCGCCGCTGGCGATCAGGCAGACGCCGAATGGCGCGCTGTCGCGCAGGCAGTTGCGCACCATGTCGACATAGCGCGCCTCGAACACGCGCAACGGCAGCCGTCCACCGGGAAACAGCACCGTGTGCAAGGGGAACAGCGGCAGGTTGTCGAGCGTCCGTGGCGGATCTTCGGATCCTGCCGGACGGTAGAGGTCGGTCGAGGACATGCGGTGCAGGCTTGGGGTCGCGCAGCATTGGGCCGCCAGGCCGACGCCGCGCTCAGATGCCCCGTGCAGCCCGGGGTGCCATGCCGCGTGCGTCAGCCCGCCGGTGCGAGCTCTCGGTGTCTGACCAGCACATTACCATGTGCCCGGAAATAGTTGGCGAGCCTTTCGGCAATATAGACCGAGCGATGCTGCCCGCCGGTGCAGCCGATTGCCACGGTCAGGTAGCTGCGATTGTCGGCGATGAAGCTTGGCAGCCACTTTTCCACGTAGGCGCGGATATCCTCGGCCATTGCCAGCACCATCGGCTGCGCCTGCAGGAAGTCGATCACCGGCGTGTCGCGGCCGGTCAGCGGCCGCAGCGCCAGGTCGTAGTACGGGTTGGGCAGCGAGCGCACGTCGAACACCATGTCGGCATCGCTGGGCACGCCGTGCTTGAAGCCGAACGATTCGAACAGCAGCGTCAGGCGCTGGCTGTCGTCGCGGATCAGTTCCTTGATCCAGCTGCGCAGCGTATTGGTGCGCACATTGCTGGTGTCGATGCGGTGCGCGGCCTCGGCCAGCGGGCTCAGCAGCGCGCGCTCCATCTCGATCGCTTCCATCAGCGCCGTCTCGTTGAAGGCGCCGCCGCCGGCCGCGCCGTCGGTGCGCGCCGACAGTGGATGGCGGCGGCGTGTTTCGGAATAGCGCTGCACCAGGGCATCGGTGCTGGCGGTCAGGAAAATGACCTCGACCTGGTGCTCGGCAGCCAGCGCGCGCACGGTGTCGGGCAGCTGGTCGAGCGACTCGCGGCTGCGGATGTCGGTAGCCACGCCCAGGTGCGTGTAGCCCTGGCCGTCGAGGTAGCGGGTCAGTTCAGGAATGAACTGCGCGGGCAGGTTGTCCACGCAGTAATAGCCTGCATCTTCGAGGACGTTCAGTGCGACGGACTTGCCGGAACCGGATATGCCGGTGATGAGGATGATGCGCATAGCAACTGAAGCATAGCATCAGGTGCCGGCTGCGTCATGACAGCTCGCTGATACCAGCAAAAATGGCGAACCTTCCGGTTCGCCATGCTGCTGCGCGAGCAAGGACGCTCAGGCTGCCTTGGACAGGCACTCCTTCATGTGGGCCTTGTATTCGTCGCCCTTCTTGCCCTTGCCGGACTTGCTGCAGGAAGCCATCTTGTCCTGCTGGGTCTTGGACACGCCCGCCTTCGACAGGCATTCCTTCATGAACGCCTTGCGTTCGTCGCCCTTCTTGCCGGAGGCCTGCGCGTTGCAGGCCTTCATCTTGTCCTGCTGGGTGTTGGCCGCGGGCTTGTCAGGATTGGCCGGAGTAGCAGGCGTAGCGGGCACGGCGGGAGTTGCCGGAGCCGCGGCCGACGGCTTGGCCGGCGTAGCGGGGGTGGCCGGGGTGGCGGTCTGCGCAAAGGCGCTGGCCGCGAACAACGGGGTGACCAGCGCGCACACTGCAATCAGGGTCTTCATGCTTGCTCTCCTCGGGGGTGGACAACCTATCGCCGCGCGCCTGGGTCGGCGTTGCAGCTTCCGTAACGGGCGTGATGCCCATTACAGCACAAAACGGGGCATCCCCGAGAAACGTTGACGGTAGGTTGCTACGCCGTTGTAAGCAATTGAAAACCCCGGGACGTCGAGGCTTACAGCAGCCGCCCCTGTCCGCGCGAGACGGCATCGGCTTGCATCGCGGCGCGCTGCCGGTCCATGAAGTCGCGCAGCGTGTCGATGCCGCGCAGGCGCAGGATGGTGTTGCGCACGGCCGCTTCGACCAGCACGGCAAGGTTGCGGCCGGCCGCCACCTGGATCTTGACCATGTGGATCGGCAGCCCGAGCACGTCCAGGTACTGCGAATCCAGCGGCAGGCGCTCGAATTCGCCGTCGTTGCGCCGCACCAGCTGCACCACCAGCTTGATCTTCATCTTCCGCCGCACCGCGGTCTCGCCGAAGATGGTCTTGATGTCGAGCAGCCCCAGGCCGCGCACTTCCAGCAGGTTCTGCAGCAGCGGCGGGCAGCGGCCCTCGATGAAATCCGGCCCCAGCCGGACAAAATCGACAGCGTCGTCGGCCACCAGCCCATGGCCGCGCGAGATCAGTTCCAGGCCGAGTTCGCTCTTGCCCAGGCCCGATTCGCCCATGATCAGCACGCCCATGCCCAGGATGTCGAGAAACACGCCGTGCATGGTCACGCGCGGCGCCGAGATCCGCGACAGGTACAGGCGCAGGTGGTCGATCACCGCGGCGGATGACACCGGCGTGGTGAACAGCGGCGTTGACGAGCGCGTGCAGCGCAGTTCCAGGTCCGGCGGCGGCTCCATGCCGTCGGCGATCACCAGGAAGGGCGGTTCAAGCAGGATCAGTTCGCCCATCTGGCGCTTGCGGGTCTCGTCGTCCAGGCGCTGGTAGTACGTGATCTCGGGCTTGCCAAGGACCTGGATCCGGTTCGGGTGGATCAGGTTGAGGTGGCCCACCAGGTCTGCGGCGGACGTCGCTTCGCGAGCGAATTCCACGTCAAAGGCGCGGTCAGCGCCCTCCAGGCCAGCGACCCACGAGAGTTTGAGGTCGGCTGCGTTGTCGTCGAAGATGGACTGGGAGGTGACGCCGGTGAGTTCCATGCGGGTTGACTGGTAAGGCGGTGTTCGAAGCGCGTGGCGCCTGCCCGGTCTGGTGCCGGCCCGCTGCGGGGAATCAGTGGATCAGGGATGCCATGCGATCAGCAGTTCGTGCACGGCATCGGGCGTGGGCAGGGTCGCCAGGCCCTCGCGCATGTCGCGATCCGACAGCAGTTGCGCGATCTCGGACAAGATTTCCAAATGCTGCTGCGTGGCCTGTTCCGGCACCAGCAAAAAGATCAGCAGCGAAACCGGCTTGCCGTCCGGCGATTCGAACGGGATCGGCTCGGCCAGGCGCATGAAGGCGGCGAGGGGCTGCTTCAGCCCCTTGATGCGCCCGTGCGGAATCGCCACGCCGGCGCCCAGTCCGGTCGAGCCCAGCGACTCGCGCGCGAACAGGTTGTCGGTCACGATGGCGCGCGCCACGCCGTGGTTGTTCTCGAAGAGGAGCCCGGCCTGCTCGAACACACGTTTCTTGCTGGTGACGCTGACGTCGAGGGTGATGTTGCCGGGTGGCAGCAATTTGGCCAAACGATTCATGGGCGATGCGCAGGATTTCAGTTAGCGGGCGGACCGTTCCGCCGGGCAGCGGCTGGCTCCCTGACCGCAACCGGCGCAGCGGGGAGGCGTCCGGCCCATTATAGAGCAGCGATTACCCTTGCATTGTGCGGTGCAGCGCGAGCCCGCGCGGCCACGATTTTCTCTCTCTTTGTATGGCGCAGCATACACCTTGGCGCTGCGCTTGCGAACACCTCGGGCTTCCATGCGTGGCAAGGTTTTGCTCCGCTGCCACAGCCGGCACCGCGCCAGGGCGCAAAAAAGGTTCTTCGCAGAAAACCGTGGCCCGAAAGAGCACATTTTGTATGCTGATGTCTGTTTCTTCAGGTATCAGGGGGATGTGTGCTGGATCGCAAGACGCTGCAAGCACTGGGTTGCTGGAAGGGCTACCGGCTGGAGCGCGTGGAATGGCCGGAGGGAGAGAGCCGTACGCTGTCGTTGTACTTGAAGCCGGTCAGCAAGGTCATGCATTGCGAGGAGTGTGGCGCGCGCTGCCATCAGGTGCATGAGACAGTGGTCAGGCGAGTCCGGGACCTTCCGCTGTTCGAGTATCGGGTCGTACTGCACGTGCCGCGCCGGCGCGTTTGGTGCGACCGTTGCGGCGGTCCGAGGCTGGAGCGGCTGGAATGGCTTGGGCGCTACCAACGCGTGACGGCCCGCTTGGCCCAGGCTTGCGGCCACTTGTTGCGCCACTGTACGGTGCAGGCGGTGGCGGCCTTCTACGATCTGGGCTGGCACACAGTTAAATCGATCGATAAGGCTCGCTTGCGTGAGGCAGTGGCCGAGCCGGACTGGTCCAATATCCGCTACCTGGCCATGGATGAGTTCGCGCTACACAAGGGGCATCGATATGCCACGGTGGTAGTCGACCCCATTGGGCGGCAGGTGCTCTGGATCGGACAGGGGCGCTCACGCGAGACCGCCCGAGCCTTCTTTGAGCAGCTCCCCGCCGGCGTTGCGCAGCGCATCGAGGCCGTCGCCATCGACATGACGACCGCGTATGAGTTGGAGATCCGGGCGCATTGCCCGCAAGCAGAGGTGGTCTTCGACCTGTTCCACGTGGTAGCTAAGTACGGGCGTGAGGTCATCGACCGAGTACGGGTGGATCAGGCCAATCAGCTGCGGCACGATCGGCCGGCCAGACGGGTGCTCAAGTCCACACGCTGGCTACTGCTGCGGAATCGGGAGAACTTGAGCGTCCCCCAGGCGGTTCATCTGGATGAGGTCCTGGAGGCGAACCGGCCATTGCTGACAGTCTATCTGTTGCGCGACGAGCTAAAGCGGCTATGGTTCTACCGCCGCCCGGCGTGGGCGCAAAAAGCTTGGGAGCAATGGTGCGAGCAGGCTCGGCAGAGCCGAATACCTGCCCTGGAGTTGTTTGCGAAGCGCCTGCAAGGCTACTGGCATGGCATCTTGGCCCGCTGCCGCCACCCATTGAACACCAGCGTGGTCGAAGGCATCAACAACACCATCAAGGTCATCAAGCGCCGCGCGTACGGCTATCGCGACGAGGAATACTTCTTCCTCAAAATCCGCGCAGCCTTCCCCGGAATTCCTCGATGAACCGCAAAAAAGCCGCGCTTCGCGGCGCGGCTTGCCTGTGGAATCCTGGTTCAGCAGCCCGCTGCGGAGCTGCCGGGCACGGGTTTATTGCTGCATTTGCGCTGCGGCCATCTGGTACTTGACCGCTTCGCGGTCGTGGCCTTGCACGCGATCCTTGTAGCGAATCACCTGACGGTCCAGCTTGTCGACGAGTGCGTCGATCGCCGCATACAGGTCTTCGTGATGCGCCTCGACAAAGATGTCCTTGCCCTTGAGATGCAGATTGATTTCCGCGTACTGGCGCCGGTCCTTTTCCTTGTGAT
Organism: Cupriavidus taiwanensis; assembly: GCF_900250115.1. Lineage (NCBI taxonomy): Bacteria > Pseudomonadati > Pseudomonadota > Betaproteobacteria > Burkholderiales > Burkholderiaceae > Cupriavidus > Cupriavidus taiwanensis. The sequence continues at coordinate 361,688 of NZ_LT984803.1, forward strand.
TGTCGACAGAGAGCAGCACGCTAACGCCAATGACTTGATCGAAATGCCTGACGATTCGCTCCAGCTTCGTTTCCACGTACTCACGCAGAGGGGGCGTGATGTCCAGGTGGTGTCCACTGATCTTGAAGTTCATAGCGCTTCTCCTTCTGAAAGAGCCTCACCAGGCAGGCGGTGGGCTCGGCTACAAAGACTTGCGGAGATTCACTGCGGGGATCTTCAGGGCTTCGCGATATTTGGCAACGGTGCGGCGTGCGACAACGAAGCCTTGCTCACCCAGCAGTTCGGCGATGCGACTGTCGGAAAGGGGATTCCTCGGGTCTTCGGCTCCTATCAGTTGCTTGATCAAGGCGCGGATGGCCGTTGATGAAGCCGCGCCACCGGTTTCGGTGGACACGTGGCTGCCGAAGAAGTACTTCAGTTCGAAAGTACCCATCGGCGTGGCCATGTATTTATTGGTCGTCACCCGGGAGATGGTTGACTCGTGTAAACCCAGTGTATCGGCAATCTCCCGCAAAACCAAGGGGCGCATGGCGATTTCACCGTGGGTGAAAAAGTTCTTTTGACGCTCGACAATGGCCTGCGAGACACGCAGGATGGTGTCGAACCTTTGCTGGATGTTCTTGATCAGCCAGCGCGCCTCCTGCAGCTTCTGCTGCAGCCCCGCGGTGCCGGTTTCGCCTTTGGCGCCGCGCAGGATCTGCGCATACATATCGTTGATGCGCAGCCTCGGCATCACGTCCGGATTGAGCTGCGCGATCCAGCCGCCGCCACTCTTGCGCACGAACACGTCGGGCACGACGAAATCGGCCTCGGGGCGGCTGTACGCGTGACCAGGGTAGGGCGCCAGCGAGCGGATCAGGTCGTGGGCGGACTTCAGCGCGACTTCATCGACCTGCAGGGCCTTTTTCAGCCGGGTGTAGTCGCGTACCGCCAGCAGTTCCAGGTGATGGGTGACGATGGTCAGCGCCAGTTCGCGTTGCGGGTGCGTCAGGCGGCGCAATTGCAGCGCCAGGCATTCGGCGGCATTGCGCGCGCCCACGCCGGGCGGATCGAAGCTCTGCAGCAGCGTCAGGATGGCGTGGACTTCGTCGGGATCGAATTCGAGTTCTTCGGGCAGTTCCGCGCAGATCTCTTCGAGCGAGGCGCTCAGGTAGCCATCGTCATCGAGCGACTCGATCAGAAAGATGGCGAGCCCCTTGTCGCGCGCCGAGATCTTCAGCGGCGTCAGCTGCTCCATCAGGTATTCGCGCAGCGTGGGCTCGGCATCGCGCAGCTGCATTGGCGTCTTTTCGTCCTCGTCGCCTTGCGGGCGGCGGGCGAAGTCGTCCAGGCTCCAGTCGCCGTTGCTGTAGTCATCGCCGCTGCTGTTGTCGCCGTAGCTGTCATCGGCCGCGCCTTCGGCATGGGCCTCGCCATTGCCCTGCGGCTCGGCCGGAGCGGGCGCGGGCGCGCTCTGTACGTTGACCGAGCCATCGGCCGCCACGCGCAGCGGGCTTTCGATCCAGTCGTTCTCCCGCTCGAGCAGCGGGTTTTCCGTCAGCGCCTGTTCGACTTCCTGCTGCAGTTCCAGCGTGGAAAGCTGCAGCAGCCGGATCGACTGTTGCAGCTGCGGAGTCAGGGCCAGGTGCTGGGAGAGGCGGAGCTGTAGCGACGGTTTCATGCGACCTATTTTATGCGCATCTTTCCGATGTTGGAACGGAAATTGCTATCGCTGATGCGCTGTGATCGCCGCTGGCTCTCCCCGCCCAAGGGGTCATGACTGCCCACGGCGGGCAGCCTCCATGTCACATGCGGAAGTTCTCGCCCAGATAGACGCGCCGCACGGCGTCATTGGCGATGATTTCTTCCGGCTGGCCAGCGGCCAGCACCGTGCCCTCGCTGATGATGTAGGCGTGGTCGCAGATGCCCAGCGTCTCGCGCACGTTGTGGTCGGTGATCAGCACGCCGATATTGCGTGCCTTGAGGAAGCTGACGATGCGCTGGATCTCGCCCACGGCGATCGGGTCCACGCCGGCGAACGGTTCGTCCAGCAGGATAAAGCGCGGCGACGACGCCAGCGCGCGCGCGATTTCAACGCGGCGGCGCTCGCCGCCGGACAGCGACAGCGCCGGGTTGTTGCGCAGATGCGCGATCTGCAGGTCGTCGAGCAGGGCATCGAGGCGGCGCTCGATCTCGGCCCTGGCCAGCGGCTTGCCCTTGTCAAGCTGCAGCTCCAGCACCGCGCGGATGTTTTCCTCGACATTGAGCTTGCGGAACACCGAGGCTTCCTGCGGCAGGTACGACAGCCCCATGCGCGCGCGCTCGTGGATCGGCAGGCCGCTGATGTGGTCGCCGTCGAGCACGATGTCGCCTTCGTCCAGCGCCACCAGGCCGACGATCATGTAGAACGACGTGGTCTTGCCCGCGCCGTTGGGGCCGAGCAGCCCGACCACCTCGCCGCTCTTGACGTCGAGCGAGACGTCCTTGACCACCGTGCGCGAGCCATAGCGCTTCTTCAGGTGGCGCACGACCAGCGTGCTGCCGCCGGGCAGGACGGTGTTGGCTTCGACGGAAGGCTTGTCGGCGAGAGTGGCGGTATCGGTCATGGGTACGATCAGGGTTTGTTGGCGGGCGCGGGCGCCGACTTGAGGTCCAGCGGCGAGCCGCCCGCGGTGCCGGACTTCTGGTCCTGGCGCGGCGACAGCACCGCACGCACGCGGCCTGACGGGTTGGCGGCGGCGGCATCGCCGCTGCCGCCGCCCGCCGCGGTATAGAGTTCCTTGCGGCTGTCGTAGGTCAGCACCGCGCCGCGGATCTCGTCGACCAGCTTGGCCCCCTGCAGCCGCGCCATGCGGGCATTGCCGATCAGCTTGGAGAATTCCTGCTTGCCGTCGTACTCGATGCGGTCGCCCCAGCCATCAATGTATTCGTCGACGCCTTCGCGCTTCTGCCGGATATAAGCCTGCTTGCCCGGCTTGGCGGTCGCCACGGCGAACTGGTAGCCCTCGGGGTCGGTGCGCAGCTCGGCGGCGTCGGACTTCAGGATCATGGTGCCCTTGGTCAGCACCACGTTGCCGGACAGCGTGTAGATCTGCTTGACGTCGTCATAGCTGGCGTTGTCCGCTTCGAGCACCATCGGCTTGTCGCGGTCCGCGCGTTCGGCAAGGGCAGGCTGGGCCAGCAGGCCGAAGGCCAGGGCCAGCGCGAGCAGGGCCGGGGCGGTGCGTCGACGGGACGATGTCGTCAGGGAAGCGGTCATGTTGGCAGGGTTGCTTGAGGACGTCTGGATGCGTGATGGTGCGGTCTGCGCGGACTTCGGCGCGCGCTGCAGGGCCGTGCCGGCCGGCGACGCGTGCGCGGCTGCGCCGGAGCGGGAGTCAGGACCCTGGCGCACGTCCCGGGGACGGGCCGGTGATGATGGTGCCGCGTACATTGCCGAGCAATTGTACTTCGCGGGTGACGTTGTTGAAGATGAGGCCGTTGGCAGTCATGACCGACGGGCCGCGCGTCAGCTTGACGGGCTTGTCGGTCTTGACGATGTCGTCATTGACCAGCAGCTGGAAATAGCTCGAGGCCGCGGTCAGCTGCGGATCCTTCGACGGATCCTTGCCTTGCTGGCGCAGCACGTAGCCATTGCCGTACAGGTCGATCACCGTGCCTTCGGCGTTCATGCGGCCGATGTCGGCGCGCGCGGTCACCGGCGGCCGGTCCGGCTCGTAGGCGCGCATGGCGGGGCGCGTGACCTCGTAGGTCTGGTCGTCCTCGAAATGGACCATGCGCTCGCCGGTGAAACGGATCTTGGTGCTGCCGTCGGGCGCCAGCTCGGTGGCCGAGAAGCGGTCCATGAAGTAATCCGGCTCGTGCTTCTTGGTGGCCTGCGCGGCCTGGTCTTCCTTGGGGGAGTTGATCTGGACCAGCCAGAACGTGCTGCCCGCCACGATGGCCATCAGCAGCAGCGGCAGCAGCCGCATGACGATGCCGCTGAGGGAGGCGAGGAGTGCCTGCATGGTGTCCTTGGCGTTGTGCTGCTGGTGCCGTCAGTGGCGGGCCCGCTCAGATGACCTTGGCGCGGGTCAGGTCGTGGATATGCAGCGCGCCGGTCAGGCGCCCGTCGTCGTCCACCACCAGCAGCTGGTTGATGCGGTTGGCTTCCATCACCTGCACGGCTTCCACTGCCAGCTGGTCCTGGTTGATTACGTGCGGGTTGCGGTGCATGACCTCGGCGATCGGCACGGTCTTCCAGTCGCGCGGGGTTTCCAGCAGGCGGCGCAGGTCGCCGTCGGTGAACACGCCGATGGCGCGTCCGTCGGTATCCACCACCGCGGTCATGGCCATGCCCTTGCGCGTGATTTCCATCAGCGCCTGCGCCAGCGGCGTGCTTTCGCGCACCTCGGGCACCGCGTTGCCGGTGCGCATGACGTCGCGCACGTGGGTAAGCAGCTTGCGCCCGAGCGCGCCGCCGGGGTGCGAGCGGGCGAAGTCTTCCTCGCCGAAGCCGCGCGCATCCAGCACCGCCACCGCGAGCGCATCGCCCAGCGCCAGCGCGGCGGTGGTGCTGGCGGTCGGCGCCAGGTTGAGCGGACAGGCTTCCTTCTCGACCGCCGCGTCCAGGTGGACATCGGCCAGCTTGGCGAGGTTGGAGTCCGGATTGCCGGTGACCGAGATCAGGCGTGCGCCGATGCGCTTGACGATCGGGATGATCGACAGCAGCTCGCCGGTCTCGCCGGAATTGGAGAAGGCGATCAGCACGTCGTCGCGCGTGACCATGCCGAGGTCGCCGTGGCTGGCTTCGGCCGGGTGCACGAAGAACGCGGGGGTGCCGGTCGAGGCCAGCGTGGCCGCGACCTTGCGGCCGATATGGCCGGACTTGCCGATGCCGGAGACGACCACGCGCCCGGTGCATTGCATGATCAGCTGCACGGCACGGGCAAAGTCGCCGTTCAGGCGGCCGGAAAGTGCGGAAACCGCATCGGCTTCGGTCTGGAGCGTGTCGCGGGCGAGCCTGAGTGCTCGATCCGCATCGAAATTGGCTATCATGGCGACGAAGTATACCAACGAATGCGACCGCACCCGGGCCGATCCATGGCGCGCGTCGTGCTCGCCCGTGCTCGCCGTATTTCCGCCGGCAGGGTGCCCGTGCCGGGTCGGCCGCGCGCCTCGCCGGTCACCCTGACCGCCTGATGCATTCTCCGCTGGAACTGACCCTGGTGCTGCTGGCCGCCGCCGTGTTCGGCGTGGTCGGGTTCCGCATGCTGCAGCTGCCGCCGATGCTGGGCTACCTGGCCGTCGGCATCCTGATCGGGCCACATGCGCTGGGGCTGGCCAGCGACACCGCGCAGACCAAGTACCTGGCCGAATTCGGCGTGGTCTTCCTGATGTTCTCGATCGGGCTGGAATTCAGCCTGGCCAAGCTGCGCGCGATGAAGCGGCTGGTGTTCGGGCTGGGCGGTTCGCAGGTAGTGCTGTCGATGCTGGCGGTGGTGCCGGCCAGCTGGGCCTTCAACTGGCTGTTCCCGCTGTCGTGGCAGGCCTCGGTGGCGCTGGGCGGGGCCCTGGCCATGTCCTCCACCGCGATCGTGTCCAAGATGCTGTCCGAGCGCATGGAGCTGGAGAGCGAGCATGGGCGCAACATCATCAGCATCCTGCTGTTCCAGGACCTGGCGGTGGTGCCGCTGCTGATCGTGATTCCGGCGCTGTCGCGCGATCCAGGCGACCTGGTGATGGCGCTCGGCCTGGCCACGCTCAAGATCGTGGTGGCGCTGGGCGCGATCTTCTTCCTGGGCCAGCGCCTGATGAGCCGCTGGTTCCATGTGGTGGCGGCGCGCCGCTCGCAGGAGCTGTTCATGCTGAACCTGCTGCTGGTCACGCTGGGCATGGCGGCGCTGACCGAGCGGCTGGGCCTGTCGATGGCGCTGGGCGCCTTCATGGCGGGCATGCTGATTTCCGAGACGCCCTACCGCCACCAGGTGGAGGAAGACATCAAGCCGTTCCGCGACGTGCTGCTGGGGCTGTTCTTCGTCACCATCGGCATGCTGCTCAATATCCGCGTGGTGCTGGACCATATCTGGCTGGTGCTGGCGTTGCTGGTGGTGCCGGTGCTGTTCAAGCTGGTGCTGATCGCGGCGCTGGCGCGCGTGTTCGGCTCGCGCCAGGGCGTGGCCATCCGCACCGGACTGGGGCTGGCGCAGGCGGGCGAGTTCGGCTTCGTGCTGCTGAACCAGATCGACGGCCTGAACCTGGTCGACCCGGTGCTGATCCAGGTGATCCTGGCGTCGATGCTGCTGTCGATGCTGGCGGCACCGTTCCTGATCCAGTACAGCGACGCCATCGTGCTGCGCTTTGCCGCCAACGAATGGCTGATGCAGTCGCTCAACATGACCCGCATCGCCGCGCAGAGCCTGCAGACGGAAAAACACGCCATCATCTGCGGCTTCGGCCGCAGCGGCCAGAACCTGGCGCACATGCTGGAGCGCGAGGGCATCAACTACGTGGCGCTGGACCTGGACCCCGACCGCGTGCGCGAGGCCGCCGCCGCGGGCGATACCGTGGTCTACGGCGACGCGGGCCGACGCGAGGCGCTGATCGCCGCCGGCCTGCACCGCGCCGCCGCGGTGATCGTGACCTATGCCAACACGCCGTCGGCGCTGAAGGTGCTGCACCATGTGCAGGAGCTGGCGCCGGCGCTGCCGGTGATCGTGCGCACGGTCGATGATTCCGAGCTCGACACCCTGCAGAAGGCCGGCGCCACCGAGGTGGTGCCCGAGATCATCGAAGGCAGCCTGATGCTGGCGTCGCACGCGCTGGTGCTGCTCGGCGTGCCGATGCGCCGCGTGGTGCGCGGCGTGCAGCAGGCGCGCGACGCGCGTTACAGCCTGCTGCGCGGCTATTTCCACGGGCGCGACGACGAAGAGGACATGGTCGAGCGCGACTCGGTGCGGCTGCATTCGGTGTCGCTCGGGCCGCAATCCACCGCGGTGGGCAGGCGCCTGGGCATGCTCGGGCTGGAGCGCATCGGGGTCGAGGTGACCGCGGTGCGCCGGCGCGGCATCCGCGCCTTCGATCCCCAGCCAGAGACCGTGCTGGAGCCCGGCGATATCGTCGTGCTGCGCGGCCCGCCCGAGGCGCTGGAGGCTGCCGAGACGCGCATCCTGAACGGGTGAACATCTGACCCGCCGCCGCTGGCCTCAGTGCGGCCGCGGCTCGACCCAGGATTCCGGCAGGTTGTCGAGCACCGCGCGCGGATCCAGCGAGCGGATCGGCACGTCGCGATCGGCCGGGATGCGGCCCTCGCCCTGCAGCATCAGGTAGCGCAGGCAGCACACTCGCAGGAAGGACGAGAAATTGCCCGCCACCGCCTCGCTGCCGCGGTATTCGGTCAGTTCGTCGTGCAGGCGCGTAATCAGCTGGTTGACGGTCATGCCGTCGCGCTGCGCCAGTTCTTCCAGCACTTCCCAGAACAGGCTTTCCAGGCGGATGCTGGTGGCCGCCCCGTGCAGGCGCAGCGAGCGCGACTGGCTCTGGTAAGACGCCGGATTGGCGCGGATGAAGATTTCACACATCAAGGGCTCCCTGGCGGGCGGCGCGGCCAGCAGGCTGTGCATGGCCGGCTTCGGCAAGCCATGCATCCCGCGTGGGGGGCGCCGCGTGCGGAAAGCACTAATGTACGATCCGCGTGCCCAGCACCGCAAGAAACTGCGCCAGCCAGGCCGGATGCGCCGGCCAGGCCGGGGCGGTGACGAGGTTGCCGTCGGTATGGGCCTGGTCGACCGGGATCTCGGCGTAGGTGCCGCCGGCCAGCTTCACTTCCGGCGCGCAGGCCGGGTAGGCGGAGCAGGTCTTGCCTTCCAGCACGCCCGCTGCCGCCAGCAGCTGGGCGCCATGGCACACCGCGGCAATCGGCTTGCCCGCCTGGGCGAAGTGCCGCACGATCTCCAGCACGCGCGCGTTCAGGCGCAGGTATTCGGGGGCGCGCCCGCCCGGGATGACCAGCGCGTCGTAGCCGGCCGGGTTGATCTCGGCAAAGGTGGCGTTGAGGGTGAAGTTGTGGCCGCGCTTCTCGCTGTAGGTCTGGTCGCCCTCGAAATCATGGATCGCGGTGGCGCACGCGTCGCCTGCCCGCTTGTCGGGGCACACGGCATCGACGCTGTGGCCCACCATCTGCAGCGCCTGGAACGGCACCATGGTTTCGTAGTCTTCGGCATAGTCGCCCACCAGCATCAGAATCTTTTTTGCCATCGTGGTCTCCTGTATGGTTACGGGTGTCCGGCGGGTGCCGGACGCGGCAAGCCGGCCCGGCAGCCCGTCCGGCCGGCAGGGCCATTGTGCTGGGCACCCCGGTGGCGCGGGTGGTAATGGGTTACCACGCCGGGTTGCCGCGCCGCCCGCATGCCGCTGCCACCGCTTTCTGACCGGCGCGCCGCGCGCCCATCCTCCCGATCCCTATGGCAGATTCCATCATCCAGTCCCCCGACCTCGGCGACGTCACCGGCTACCTGCGCGACCGCATCCGTACGGTGCCGGACTGGCCCCAGCCCGGCGTGATGTTCCGCGACATCACGCCGCTGCTGCAGAACCCCAAGACCCTGCGCGTGCTGATCGACGTGTTCGTGCACCGCTATATGGACGCGCGGCTCGACCTGGTCGCGGGCATCGACGCGCGCGGCTTTATCCTGGGCGCGATCGTCGCGTACGAGCTGAACCTGGGCTTCGTGCCGATCCGCAAGAAGGGCAAGCTGCCGTTCCAGACCGTGGCCGAGGAATACGAACTGGAATACGGCAGCGCCACGGTCGAGATCCATGCCGATGCCTGCCAGGCCGGCGACCGCGTGCTGCTGGTCGACGACCTGATCGCCACCGGCGGCACCATGATGGCCGGGCGCAAGCTGCTGGAGCGCCTGGGCGCGACCGTGGTGGAGGGCGCCGCCATCGTCGACCTGCCCGAGCTGGGCGGATCGAAGCTGCTGCACGGCGCCGGGTTGCCGTTGTTTACCGTGTGCAAGTTCGAGGGGCACTGAGCGATGCGCGCCCACTTAAAGATCCACGCAAGGAGTCTCCATGCCTGACTTGCTTCTGTTCCTGCTGACCTCCGTCGCCGTGACCGTGGCCCCCGGGCCGGACAACCTGCAGGTGCTGGCGCGCGGCATGGCGCAGGGACGGCGCGCGGGGCTGGTGGCGGCGCTGGGGTTTTCGGTCGGCTGCCTGTTCCATACCGTGGTCGCCGCGGTGGGGCTGGCAGCGGTGCTGCGCTCGTCGCCGCTGGCGTTCCAGCTGATCAAGTACGCCGGCGCCGCCTACCTGATCTGGATCGGCATCCAGGCGCTGCGGGCGAAGGGCGGGCTGGCGCAGGCCAGCGCCGTCGATGCCGTGCCGCTGGCGCGCGTGTTCCGCCAGAGCGTGCTGGGCAACATGCTGAACCCCAAGGTAACGCTGTTCTTCCTGGTGTTCCTGCCGCAGTTCGTGCGCGCCGATGCCGCGCATCCCGGCCTGCAGTTCCTGTTGCTGGGCGTGGTCTTCATGCTGCAGACCGCGGTGGTGTTCTCGCTGTTCGGGCTGTGCGCGGGCTGGCTGGGCGCCTGGTTGCGCCGGCGGCCGGCCACCGGGCGCTGGCTGGACCGCGCCGCGGGGGCCGTCTTCGTCGGGCTCGGCATCAAGGTCGCGCTGCCCTGACCCGGACCCTTGCAGCGCCGCCGCTTCGTCGCAACGGCTTGCGAGGGCGGCGTTGCCAGGTTGCCCGTGCCCCGCAGCGCGGGCCCATGCCGTTGCCGGTGCCGGGGGCCGGGCGCATAATGAGCCCTTGACAACGACACGATGATCGGGCGGAGCCTCCAGTCAGTATTCGGCACCGGTCACACAAAGGCGCACCATGGGCGTTCTCCTTCACCTGCTATCGGGCGTTGCCCTGCTCGTCTGGGGCACCAACATCGTCAAGGTCGGCATCCTGCGCGTCTATGGCGCCAACCTGCGCCACGTACTGTCGACCAGCGTCTCCAACCGCTTCACCGCCTTCCTGGCGGGCCTGGGCGTCACCGGGCTGGTCCAGAGCAGCAACGCCACAGCGGTCATCGTCAGTTCCTTCGTCGGCCAGGGCCTGATCGCCGTGGCGCCGGCGCTGGCGATCATGCTGGGCGCCAACGTCGGCACCGCGCTGATGGTGCAGGTGTTTTCGCTGGACCTGTCGTGGCTGTCGCCGCTGCTGATCTTCGTCGGCGTGATCTGCCACCTGACCTGGAAGGGCAGCAAGCCCGGCCACGTCGGGCGCGTGCTGATCGGCCTGGGCCTGATCACGCTGGCGCTGGAACTGATCTCGATCGCGACCCGCCCGGTGGTGCAGGCCGCCGGCGTCAAGGTGCTGTTCGCCTCGCTGACCGGCGATGCGGGCCTGGACATGCTGGTCGGCGCGTTCCTGACCATCCTGTGCTATTCGAGCCTGGCCGTGGTGCTGTTCTGCGGCGCGCTGGCCTCGGCCGGGGTGGTGTCGATCCACGTGGCGCTGGCGCTGGTGCTGGGCGCCAACCTGGGCTCGGGGGTGTCGGCGCTGCTGACCACCTCGGGCAACAACCAGCCGGGCAAGCGCGTGACGCTGGGCAACCTGCTGTCGCGCCTGCTGGGCTGCCTGATCGCGCTGCCGCTGCTGGGCCAGGCCGAGGAACTGCTGGGGCTGGTCGACCATGAGCCGCAACGGCTGATCGTCAACTTCCACCTGCTGTTCAACGTTGCGCTGGCGGTGCTGCTGCTCGGCGCCACCGCGCCGCTGGCGCGTTTGTGCGAAAAGGTGCTGCCCGGGCGCAATACCGGCGACAGCCAGGTCACGCCGCGCCATCTCGACACCGCGGCGCTGTCCACGCCCACGCTGGCGCTGTCCAATGCCGCGCGCGAGGTGCTGCGCATCGGTGACCGCATCGAGCAGATGCTGGACAACATGCTGCGCGTGCTGCGCACCAACGATGCCAAGCTGGCCACCGCCACCTGCCGCATCGACAACGAGGTCGACGACCTCTACACCGCGATCAAGCTCTACCTGACCCGCATCAGCCTGGAAGCGCTGGACGAGCGCGACGGCCAGCGCTGGACCGAAATCATCTCGCTGACGATCAACCTGGAGCATGCGGGCGATATCATCGAGCGCATCCTGCTCGATACCAAGGACAAGAAGATCGCCCACAACCTGATGTTCTCCGAGGCCGGCATGCAGGAGATCGCCGAAATGCATGCGCGCCTGGTGGCCAACCTGCGGCTGGGCTTGTCGGTGTTTCTCAATGGCGACCTCAAGAGCGCGCAGGCGCTGATGGCGGAGAAGGCGAACTTCCGCGAGCTGGAGCGCAAGTACGCGCGTACCCATCTGCAGCGTGTCGCGGTGCAGACCGCGGAAAGCATCGAGACCAGTTCGCTGCATCTCGACGTGATCAGCGAGCTGAAGCGGCTGAACTCGCTGTTCTGCGCCACCGCCTATCCGGTGCTGGAGCAGGCCGGCGTGCTCAACCGCAGCCGTATGAAGGAAGATGATGTGCCGCCCGTATCGACCGTAGAGGCAGCGCGGCCCTGAGCGGATCGGCTACAGCTTGTAGCCGAACTTGCGCAATAGCTCTTTTCGTTCCGCCACATCTGCCTCGGTCTCGATACCCAGCGGCGAGGCGCCGTCGATCACCCCCACCACGCCGCGCCCGGCATCGGTTTGCGCCACGATCACCTGCGTCGGGTTCGCGGTCGCGCAGTAGATCCGGCACACCTCCGGCACGGCTCGCACCGCGCCCAGCACGTTTACCGGGAAGAAGCCGTCGCCCAGGAAGATCAGGAAGCTGTGGCCCGCGCCGATGGCGCGCGCGTTCTCGCAGGCCATGTCGATCAGCTGCTCGTCGGTGCCCGACCAGCGCACCAGTCGCTTGCCCGAGGCCTCGCAGAACGCCAGCCCGAAACGGATGCGGGGCACGGTGCCCACCAGCGCTTCGTGCAGGTCTTCCACGGTCTTGATGAAATGCGAATGGCCGAAGATAAAGTTGGTGGCTTCCGGCTTGGTGACCGGTACGACCGTCAGTTCCATGGCGGGGCTCCTGTGCGATGCGTGTCGACGTCCGCTTCATGGTAGGGCGCGAAGTAGCGAAAGCAAGCCGGCGCCTGCTATACCGAAAAGGGTTGGCCCATCAACGGAGCTGCCGATGCCCGCCTTTTGCCGATTGCTTGCCCTGCTTGCCATCGTCCCGACGCTTGCCGCCGCGCAGGTCGCTCCGGCATCACAGCGCGAGATCGCGGTGAGTGAGTTGCGGCACCCGAATGTCGTGGTGGTGCTGCGCCATGCCAGCGCGCCGGGCGTGGGCGATCCGCCCGGGTTCCGGCTGGCGGATTGCGCCACCCAGCGCAACCTCGACACGCGCGGACGCGAGCAGGCGGCGCGGCTGGGAGCGAGCTGGAAGGCGGCCGGCTTCCGGCCGACGCAGGTATGGAGCAGCGCCTGGTGCCGCTGCCAGGACACCGCGCGGCTGATCGGGCTGGGACCGGTGCAGGTGCAGCCGCTGCTCAATTCATTCTTCGGCGCGGATGCGCAGCGCCGCGACGCGCAGGTCGCGCAACTGTCGCGGCTGATCGACGGTCTCCACTCCCGCGGCGGGCCTTACCTGATGGTCACGCACCAGGTGGTGATCACCGCGCTGACAGGCCATGGCGCCGACAGCGGCGGGGGTGTGGTGATCGAATTGCCGCAGGGTGGCACGGCGCGGCGCACGCGCGTGCTGCCGGCCGCCGGGCTGGATTGACCGCGGGCTGCGAAGGCTAGTACAGCAGCCGCTGGCCCTCGATGCGGTACGGCTATTCAACGACAAAAGACCCTTCACCGCGCGCGCACAAGAATCCCACACATGCTTCGATATTGGTTCCAACCACTGCTTGAAACGATGGGGCCATACAGGCGGTAAAGCCGTCGACCTGGTGCGGATTCCATTGGATCAGGCCCTCCCAGCTCCATTGGCATCCCAACAAAGGAATTCTCGATACGACGCGTCCTTTGGGGCTGCCTGTGAAATCATGAAAGATTGCGTAGGAAGCGGGATAGAAGAGGGTGTCTCTCTTAGTGATATAGCCGTTGTTCGGGTAGACGCTGATGGTAGGAATCACAGTCGATGAATGGGAGCCAAGCGGCCGTCCTGTTCGGGCGACAACATCCGCGGAGACTGCGGAATGAGGAAGGGCGCCTTCTCCATCTCGGTGTCGGGCGAAATGACATTCTGGTCGGGGCTCTTTGGGATATAGGCGCCCGAGAATCCCGGCGCGGAAGGACCGAGCCGCCGGCAGACCACTGCGTCAAACGTCTTCGGCCCTAGCGTCACGTCGCGGTCATTGGTGATGTCCACGCCGCCGTGCAGCTGGCACCAGCGCGCGTGGCGCTCATTGGCTTCAGGCAATTGTTGCGACCGCAGGATGGTGCGAGAGCCATCGGCATTGCGCATCGCGTTGTCGGGCGCATTCTGCGCAAGGGCAGGGATCATGCATGCCGCAGCCCCGAGCGCGGCGATCGTGAGCGCATGCTGCATTCGACTTCGCATCGGCATCTCCTCGTTGTCCAGTAAAGGAAGGACGTGGACGCGTCCATGCCTTCACGTTAGGAGATGAGCGGGCGCCTAGGCCATCAATGTCGGCACATCTTGATGCAAGGCAACTAACGACTGCCGATGCGAGAAAGTCCAGAAGATTCTTGCACCGCGCCTCACCGAAAATTCCGAAGGCCCTACCGCGCCAACAACGGCTTCAGATACTTCCCCGTAAAGCTGGCCTTGCTCTTCGCCACCGCCTCCGGCGTGCCGCGCGCAATCACCTGCCCGCCGCCCGCGCCGCCCTCCGGGCCCATGTCGATCAGCCAGTCGGCGGTCTTGATGACGTCGAGGTTGTGCTCGATGATGACGACGGTATTGCCCTGGTCGCGCAGCTTGTGGATGACCTTGAGCAGCAGCTCGATATCGTGGAAGTGCAGGCCCGTGGTGGGCTCGTCCAGGATATAGAGCGTGCGTCCGGTGTCGCGCTTGGACAGTTCCAGCGACAGCTTGACGCGCTGCGCCTCGCCGCCCGACAGCGTGGTCGCCGACTGCCCCAGCCGGATATAGCCCAGGCCCACGTCGAGCAGCGTCTGCAGCTTGCGCCGCACCACCGGCACCGCGCTGAAGAACTCGTGCGCCTGCTCGACGGTCAGCTCGAGCACCTCGGAGATGTTCCTGCCCTTGTACAGCACCTCCAGCGTCTCGCGGTTGTAGCGCTTGCCGTGGCAGACGTCGCAGGGCACGTACACGTCGGGCAGGAAGTGCATCTCGACCTTGAGCACGCCATCGCCCTGGCAAGACTCGCAGCGCCCGCCCTTGACGTTGAACGAGAACCGGCCCGGATCGTACCCGCGCTCCTTGGCCGACGGCACGCCTGCGAACAGCTCGCGGATCGGCGTGAACAGGCCGGTGTAGGTGGCCGGGTTCGAGCGCGGGGTGCGGCCGATCGGGCTCTGGTCGACGTTGATGACCTTGTCGAAGTGCTCCAGCCCGTCGATGCGGTCGTGCGCCGCCGGCTCCGGGGTCGAGCCGTACAGGTGGCGCGCCACCGCGTGGTAGAGCGTGTCGTTGATCAGGGTCGACTTGCCCGAGCCGGACACGCCGGTAATGCAGGTCAGCAGGCCCACCGGCACCTCGGCGGTGACGTTGCGCAGGTTGTTGCCGCTGGCGTTGACGATGCGCAGCAGCCGCTCTTCGTCCGGGGCGGCACGCTGCTTCGGCACTTCGATGCGGCGCTGCCCGGACAGGTACTGTCCGGTCAGCGATGCCGGCGACGCCTCGATCTGACGCGGCGTGCCCTCGGCCACGATCATGCCGCCGTGCACGCCCGCGCCGGGGCCGATATCGACCACGTAGTCGCAGGCGCGGATCATGTCCTCGTCGTGCTCGACCACCAGCACCGAGTTGCCGATGTCGCGCAGATGCTTGAGCGTGCCGATCAGGCGGTCGTTGTCGCGCTGGTGCAGGCCGATCGAGGGCTCGTCGAGCACGTACATCACGCCGGTCAGGCCCGAGCCGATCTGCGACGCCAGCCGGATGCGCTGGGCCTCGCCGCCCGACAGCGTATCGGCGCTGCGCTCCAGCGACAGGTAGTCCAGCCCGACGTTGTTGAGGAAGTTCAGCCGCGCGGTGATCTCCTTGACGATCTTGTCGGCGATCTCGCGCTTGGCGCCGTGCATGTCAAGCGTCAGGAAGTAGGTGAGCGCATCGCGCAGCGGCCAGCCGTTGATCTCGAAGATGGCGCGCGCCTGCTCGCCCTCGCCCAGCTTGACGTGGCGCGCCTCGGTGCGCAGCCGGGTGCCGTGGCAGGCCGGGCAGGGCTGGTTGTTCTGGTACTTGGCCAGTTCCTCGCGCACCGCGACGGAGTCGGTCTCGCGGTAGCGGCGTTCCAGGTTGGGGATGATGCCTTCGAACACATGCTCGCGCACCGTGGTGCGGCCGCGTTCGTTGATATAGGTGAACGGGATTTCCAGCTCGCCCGAGCCGTGCAGCACCACCTGCTGCACCTTTTCCGGCAGATCCTCGAACGGCGTCTCGGTGTCGAAGTCGTAGTAGGCCGCCAGGCTTTGCAGCATCTGGAAGTAGAACTGGTTGCGCCGGTCCCAGCCCTTGATCGCGCCCGAAGACAGCGACAGGTTGGGGAAGGCCACCACGCGCTTCGGATCGAAGAAGGTGATCTGCCCCAGCCCGTCGCAGCTGGGGCAGGCGCCCATCGGGTTGTTGAACGAGAACAGCCGCGGCTCCAGCTCCTGCAGCGAGTACGAGCAGATCGGGCAGGCAAAGCGCGAGCTGAAGGTGTGCTCCTTGCCGCTGTCCATCTCCAGCGCCAGCGCGCGGCCGTCGGCCAGGCGCAGTGCGGTCTCGAACGATTCGGCCAGGCGCTGCTTGATGTCGGCGCGGACCTTCACGCGGTCGACCACCACGTCGATGCTGTGCTTCTCGGTCTTCTTCAGCTTGGGCAGCTGGTCGACCTCATACACCCTGGCCTCGGCCTCATGCGCGGTGCCGCCGCCCGAGCGGATGCGGAAGCGCACGAAGCCCTGCGCCTGCATGCTGTCGAACAGGTCCGAGTGCTCGCCCTTGCGGTCGACCACCACCGGCGCCAGGATCATCAGCCTGGTGTCTTCCGGCAGCGCCAGCGCCGCGTCCACCATCTGCGACACGCTCTGCGCCTGCAGCGGCAGGTTGTGGTCGGGGCAGTAGGGGGTGCCGGCGCGCGCGTACAGCAGGCGCAGGTAGTCGTGGATCTCGGTGACGGTGCCGACGGTCGAGCGCGGGTTGTGGCTGGTCGCCTTCTGCTCGATCGAAATCGCCGGCGACAGCCCCTCGATCAGGTCGACATCGGGCTTCTCCATCAGCTGCAGGAACTGGCGGGCGTAGGCGGAGAGCGACTCCACATAGCGGCGCTGGCCCTCGGCATAGAGCGTGTCGAAGGCCAGCGAGGACTTGCCCGAACCGGACAGACCCGTGATCACGATCAGCCGGTTGCGCGGCAGGTCGAGATTGATGTTCTTCAGGTTGTGGGTACGCGCCCCACGGATCTTGATTTCTTCCATATGCCGAAAAGTCGTCGCCAGGCGGGCCGCCCCGGCCGGAATGCGCGCCCGGGCGCACCTCTCGGGGGCAGCCGGCATGGCCAGGTGACCCGGGAAGCGCGAAGGAGCAAACCTGTTAATATACCCAACTTCGGTTTCCGGGGTTGTCCGGCCACCAGCGGACCGACCATTGCCGCCCACCGGCATCCAGCCCGACCCCGAATTCACACGATCCCACGATCGCCATGCCGTCGATCCCTTCTTCTTCCCCGGAAACGGGTGCCGCCGACGCATCCCAGGCCCCCGCGCGCGAACGCATGACGCGCGCCGAGCTGCGCGCCGCGGTGTCGCTGGCCAGCATTTTTGCGCTGCGCATGCTGGGCCTGTTCCTGATCCTGCCGGTCTTCGCCGAATACGCCCGGACCCTGCCCGACGGGCAGGACGCGCAGCGCGTGGGCCTGGCCATGGGCATCTACGGCCTGATGCAGGCGTTCCTGCATATCCCGCTGGGCTGGCTGTCCGACCGCGTCGGGCGCAAGCCGGTGATGGTGGGCGGGCTGCTGCTGTTTATCGCCGGCGGCCTGGTGGCCGCGTTCTCCGACACGCTGTCCGGCATCATCGCCGGGCGCGCGCTGCAGGGCATGGGGGCGATCTCCGCCGCCATCACCGCCTGCATCGCCGACCTGACCCGCGAGCGCCATCGCACCAAGGCGATGGCGATGGTGGGCGGCAGCATCGGGCTGACCTTTGCGCTGTCGCTGGTGATCGCCTCGCCGCTGCTGCACGGCATCGGCATGTCCGGCATCTTCGGGCTGATGTCGGTGCTGGGCCTGGTCGCCATCGGCGTGACCGTGTTCCTGGTGCCGACTCCGCCGCCGCCGCACCCGGTGCGGCTGCCGTTGCGCAAGGTGCTGCTCAACGGCGACCTGGCGCGGCTCAATGTCGGCGTGCTGGCGCTGCACGCGTCGCAAGTGGCGATGTTCATGGTGGTGCCGGCGATGCTGGCCGATGCCGGCATGCCGCTGGACCAGCACTGGAAGGTCTACCTGCCGGTGGTGCTGGTGTCCTTCGTGCTGATGCTGGGCCCGATGATGGCGGCCGAGCGCTATGGCCGGGTGCGCCCGGTGCTGCTGGGCGCGGTCGCGCTGATGACCGCGGTGCAGCTGCTGTTTGCCGCGGTGCACGGGCTGTGGGCGATCGTCGGGGTCTTGCTGCTGTTCTTCGTCGCCTTCAACGTGCTGGAGGCGATGCAGCCGTCGCTGGTGTCGCGCTACGCCGCGGGCGCGCGCGGCGCCGCGCTCGGCGTCTACAACACCACCCAGGCGCTGGGCCTGTTCCTGGGCGGTGCCGCGGGCGGCTGGCTGCTCAAGCACGAGGGCCGCAATGCCGTGTTCGTCGGCTGCGCGGCGGTGCTGTTGCTGTGGCTTATAATCGCCTGGAGCATGAAGGCGCCGCCGGCGCGCGGTCAGGAAGCCGCACCGGCGACCGCGGCCTGAGCCGGCGCCTGGGTTCGCATCATTTCGTAAAGCATTGGGGCCTGAAAGAGGCCTAGCATCATCGCGCCACCCGGCATTCTGGCGGGGGCGCGATGTTCGTTTACGTCGCGGTACTATCTACGTCGCGGTACTATCGCGTCAAACCACAACCCGCTTTCACCGTCATCGTATTGCCACGCTTTTCAACACCGCGCGTGGCTTTTGGAGAACATTCACATGGCATCGGTCAACAAAGTCATTCTCGTCGGCAACCTCGGCGCAGACCCGGAAACGCGCTACATGCCCAGCGGCGACGCCGTCACCAACCTGCGCCTGGCCACCACCGACCGCTACAAGGACAAGCAGTCCGGCGAGATGAAGGAAGCCACCGAATGGCATCGCGTCGCGATGTTCGGCAAGCTGGCCGAAATCGCCGCGCAGTACCTGCGCAAGGGCTCGTCGGTCTATATCGAGGGCCGCATCCGAACCCGCAAGTGGCAGGACCAGTCCGGCCAGGACAAGTATTCCACCGAGATCGTCGCCGACCAGATGCAGATGCTGGGTTCGCGCCAGGGCGGTGGCGGCGGTGGCGGCGAGGAAGGCGGCTACGGCGGCGGCGGTGGTGGCGGCGGTTATAGCCGCGAATCGTCGGGCGGCGGCTATGGCGGTGGCCGTGGCGCGCAGGGTGGTGGCGGCCAGCAGGGCGGCGCCGCGCGCCGTCCGCAACAGCCGGCCTCGAATGGCTTCGAGGACATGGACGACGATATTCCGTTCTGAGGATCGCGACAGAAGCTCGCCATCATTGGCAAGAAACCCCCGCCCTGCGGGGGTTTTGTTTTTTGTTCGGCGCGTGCAGGCGTGCCGCGCGAAGCCAGGCTTTACGCCAACGCCGGCAAGCCGGCCTCCCGCTCCCACTCGACGCAGTTGCGGCCGTTGCTCTTGGCAGCGTACAGCACGTGGTCCGCGCGCATCAGCAGCGCTTCCAGGTCTTCGCCGGGCCGCAGCGTGGCCACGCCAAAGCTGGCGGTCACGTTGCGCATGCCCGGCAGGGCCTCCATGCTGGTCTGCTCCAGCGTCTCGCGCAGCCGCCCGGCCAGCTGCAGCGCCGCTTCGTGCGGGGTGTCGGGCAACAGCACGACGAATTCCTCGCCGCCCAGGCGCGCGGCGATATCGCGGCGGCGGATGCCCGCGGCGATGACGCGTCCGACCTGCGCCAGCACCGCATCGCCGGCGCTGTGGCCGTAGTTGTCGTTGATGAACTTGAAGAAGTCCAGGTCGCACAGCAGCATGCTCAGCGACTCGCCGGGGCGCGGCGGGATCTGGCGCGCGGCGAGGGCCTCGAGGCTGCGGCGCGAGTGCAGCTGGGTCAGCGGGTCGGTATCGCGTTCATGGCGCAGGTCGTCGATCACGTCCTGCGCGGTCGCCGCCAGCAGCGCCAGCCCGAGCGCCAGCAGCAGCAAGGCCAGCGTGGCCTGCAGCCATAGCCAGCAGGCGGCGGGCGGCAGCACGATGGCATCGTGCGCGGCGGCCGGCGCCAGCGCCAGCAGCGTGCGCGGCAGGAACTGGAGCGTGAACACCAGGTACACCCAGAACAGCACCCGGTCCACGGTGCGGCCGGTGCGCAGCCGGGCCAGCGACGCGACCCCCGTCAGCAGGATCAGTGCGACGCCGACATTCAGGATGCAGATGCGCGCGACCAGGCTCGGGTGCGCGAGGTCGAACCACGCCACCATGCCGAACAGGGCGAGCGGCAGCGCCACCGCCGCGCAGCGGTCGGGGCGCGCGCCGATGCGGGCCAGCATGCCGCGCAACATCAGCACGGCGCTGCCCAGGTAGAGCGCGCCGGCGACGGTGGCAGTCCCGCCGCCAGCGCGCGGCGGCCACGCGATCTGCAGGCCGATTGCCGCGGCGGCCAGCAGATAGCAGGCGCCCAGCTGCAGCAGATGGGGCCGCGTACGCTCATGGTGCCACGCAAACAGGAAGCACAGGGCAAGCAGCGAGGCAATGGCGGGATTGACCAGTGCCAGGAATAGACCGGCATCGTGCAACACGGAAAGTCCCCTGTCTTGGTGAGTTCTCTGGCAGGGAAGCCCGCGTGCGCAGCGCGTCCGGGCGCGCAAGCCAGGGAACATGGAAAGCGGTAGGCGCCCGCGCGTGCGCAGTGTCGCGCCGGCGAAGCCCGCAGTGCGGCCGCGGTCAATGAGCCGGGCGGCAACGGCTGGTAACAAATTGTTTCTTTGCCAGCATTCTAGACATGGGTGACGCCGGCGGCGCTCCCCCGAATGGGGGCGTGACCGGCAAACAATTGTGAACACGCGGGGGCTCGCGCGGGCCCAGGCGCCGCGGCCCCCGGATGCCCCTTTGCCGGCATTTGTGACTAATCTGGTAGATGCTGTCGGATCCTCCGGCAGTTCGGTTTTCCCGTACGCAAGGAGATCACGATGAAGACCAAGAAAGCGATGCCAGTGTTGTTGCTGGCGGCAAGCGTGCTGGCGGTGCCGTTCGCGATGGCGCAGGGCGGTGCCAGGTCCAGGCCGATGACCGAACCCATGGCCGCGTCCGCGCCGATGGCGCAAAGCTCGCCCTATATGCAGGTGCAGCAGTGGAAGAAAGGGGACCGGCTGCCCACCGAGTTCCGGGACCGCCAGTATGTGATCGAGGACTACAAGCAGTACAACCTGCCTGCGCCGCGCAAGGGCACGCGCTGGGTCGGGGTCGGCGCCGAGTATTACCTGGTGGCGCCCAACGGCGTGATCCAGCAGGTCGGCTCAGGCTCCTGACGCCGCCCCCCGCATCCGCAGCAAACATGGCGAACCGCCACGCTGACGCGTGGCGGTTTTGTTTGTGGCCGGCA
Source organism: Cupriavidus taiwanensis (assembly GCF_900250115.1). NCBI lineage: Bacteria > Pseudomonadati > Pseudomonadota > Betaproteobacteria > Burkholderiales > Burkholderiaceae > Cupriavidus > Cupriavidus taiwanensis. Next base: position 382,551 of record NZ_LT984803.1, read on the forward strand.
TCGGCTGTCAGATGCCCAGGATCTTCTTCGCCTCGAGCAGCGACTTCATCGATTCATCGTGCTTGCCGGCCTTGTGATAGGCCTCGCCGTCGGCGCGCAGCTTGGCGACCTTGGCGGCGTCCTCGGTCGAGAGCTTGGGGTTGGTCGACAGCTTGGCATCGATGGCCTTCATCTCGTTGGGGCAGTTATGGGCGAATGCCATGCCGGCCGCGCCGCACAGCACGATTGCCGTCGCCAGGGGAAGGAACTTGTGCACAGTGGCCTCCACGCAGGACTGTTGGAGTCTTCAGCATAGTGCATGGCACTCCCAGCGGCGGCAGGCCGGCCGGCGGCGCCCAACATACCCTCTCGAAGGGGTAAATCGCGCTCTTTCGTTTCTGATTTGAACGCTGCCGCGCCGGCCCTTTACCGCCCCTTGGCCCGCCGTCCCATGCGCAGTTCATCCGATTCTCAGCCATTTGGGCGAAGCCGGCGCCGGGGCCCGATATGGCCATTCCGGTGGTCAAGTCCCGCATTTTTACCGGCCCTTTTGCAGGCTGACGCAACTGGCGGCCATGGCCATGGCCACGGCATTTGTTGGGATTTGATGCGCGCTTCAGCGTTGAAACAGCCCATGCGAATGCACGATTTATCGCAGGCGCTTCCTTTCTTAGATTGGAGCTATCCGGCATCGCACCGGGACTTCGATCCATGAAAACGGGGGGCTTTCACCATGCAACAGATCGACCTGAAACGCGCGGCGATTCCACTCGCCTGCCTCGCCATCCTGCTTGCGGGTTGCGGCGGCGGCGGTGGCGATTCCACCACCGCCGGGGCTGGCCCGGCCGCGAGCGTGCCCGGCCCAGCCGGCGCCGATGGCAAGACGATCCTGTCCGGCACCAATGCGCCGACCGCCGACGTGGGCGCCGATGGCGATTTTTACCTCAATGTCTCGAGCTCGACGCTGTACGGCCCGAAGGCCGGCGGCGAGTGGCCCGCCGGCGTGTCGCTGATCGGCCCGCAAGGCGTGGCCGGGGCGCCCGGCGCCACGCTGCTGCATGGCGCGGCCGATCCCACCGCGGCCGACGGCACGGTGGGCAGCTTCTACCTGAATACCAGCACCAACACACTGTTCGGGCCGAAGACCGCCGACGGATGGCCGGCCGGGATCTCGGTGGTCGGCCTGACCGGCCCGGTCGGGCCCGCCGGCCCCGCCGGTGCGCCCGGTCCTGCCGGAGAGAAGGGCGAGCAGGGAGACAAGGGCGACCCCGGCGAGCCCGGCGCGGGCGGCACTGTCTACAGCGCCAACTTTGCCGTGACGGCGCCGCCGGGCGGTGTCGGCACCTTTGTCATGACCGGTACCGGCCTGACCCTGCAGAGCAGCGACCCGTACTTCGGCGCGGTGATGCCGGTGGCCTGCGGGGGCGGCTTCACCCTGACCGCGATCCTGGCGGGCCAGGTGCCGGCCAAGGCCGAGTACACGGTCACGGCGCACCGTGTCGCCAGCGGCACGGCGCTGGACCAGGTCGACGTGCTGCCCATCACCGACGCGTCGCAATGCGTGCTCGACAACAGCGAGCGCGCCTGCTCGACGCCGGCCACCACGCCGGTGGCCGCCAACGACGTAGTCCAGGTTCAGGTCAGCGGCAACACCGCCTTCAACTGGGGCGGCGGGCTGTACGTGAACCTGTCGTGCAAGTCCGGCAACTGAACCATGGCACCGCATCGCGCCTTGCAAGACAGCGGCCGCCAGGCCGCCTCCTGACCCTCTGCCAGGGCCGCCGGCGGACGCCCCCGCGCGAGCCACGCAGCGCGCCCTGGTTTTCCCCCACGCCCTCCGGTGTTATTTTGGAGGGCGTCATTTTTCTTGCCCGGCCTGATCGGTGCCATCCCGATTGCACTGACGCCATACGGGAGCGCCCCTGCGCATGGAAACCTCCGCCGAACACTATTCGCTGGCCCTGCTGTGCGCCGCCGTGCTGACCGTGGCGGTGGTCGGCATTCATTACGAAGCGCTGCGCCTGTTGTCGGCGATGCATCCGCGGCGCTGGAGCGGGCGCATGAATATCGGCGTGCTGATCGTCTGCATCATCCTGGTCCATTGCCTCGAGTCGCTGGTGTTCGCCGCGGGCTTCTGGTTTGCCGACCAGGTGCTGGGGCTGGGCGGGCTGGCCAGCGTGGCGATGCCCGGGGTCGAGGCCGCGCGCGCGCAGCCGGGCGCGCTGGTCTACGCCTACTTCGCGCTGGAAACCTTTACCACGCAAAGCCTGGGCGATATCGTGCCGGTGGGCGCCAGCCGCCTGATTGCCAGCATCGAGCCGCTGGTCGGCCTGATCCTGATCGGCTGGTCTACCTCGTTCACCTACGTCATGATGCGCCGCGACTGGGAACTGGAGCGCGACGAAGGCGGCGAGCATCGCCGCGGCTAGCGTGTGACGGCATCGTTCCGGCTTGCTCCGCGCATTGCATCGATGCGCTCAGCATGCTGACCGATCCGCGGCCGGCCGGGTGGGCAACATGACGCGCATGGTGCTGGGACAGATGCGGCGCCAGCGCCAGCACTGGCGTGAGCGCGGGCACGCTCGCGGGCCGCGCGCCGATCCGGGGAGGGCTCGGCGGCTGGCAATGTCGCAAGTGCCGCAAACTCCGGTAGTGCCAGGCCGCGCGGGAACGATTAAGCTCGCGGTATTTGCTGAAACCGTCGAGCCAGAGGAGATCCCGCATCATGCCAAGACGCCAGCGCAGCCTGACCCGCATTGCCGCCGTCGCCGCCCTGGCGGCGTGCGGTGCGCATGCGCAGGGGCAGGACCAGGGCGGCGCCGCCGCCGCCATCAATGAAGCCGTGCAGCAAGGCACCACTCCTTACCGGCCCGACCCTGCGGCGACGCCGGCCAGCATCCAGTCGGACGAGTGCCGGGCACTGGCCGAACAGATCGCGCAGGCGCCCAAGCGCGAGTACCGCGCCACCGCGCCGGCCATCGAGACCGCCCAGGGTCGCATGGTGCCGGAGCTGGAACGGGAGCGGCCGAAGCAATCGCTGCAGCAGGCGTACCGGGAGAAGTGCACGCAGTAAGCCGCCCGGCCGCGATCTCGGGCTGGCCGCGCGCTCAGCCGTGCCCGGACGTCACGTAGGCGCCGGTGCGGTGCAATTCGCCCTCGGCCTGCTCCAGCGCGCGGATGGCGCCCTTGCCCTTGCGCGCCAGCAGTTGCTCGACCAGTGCCTCGACCACGGCCACGCCGGCCGTGATCGACGGGAAGAACGACGGGCTTTCGACCGAGAACAGCAGCGTGCAGTCCGCGGCCAGCGCGATCGGCGCCACCGTGCTGTCGGTCAGCGCGATCACCTTGCAGCCGCACTCGCGCGCGGCCTCGGCCACGCGGATGCTTTCCTGCGAATACGGGGCGAAGCTGACCACCACCACCGCATCCTTGGGCGCCAGGCCGCGCAGCTCCATCTCCAGCGTGCCGGCGTCGGCGCGGATCAGGTGCACGGTGCTGCGGAACAGCCGGTAGACATAGTGGAAGGTAAACGCGATCGGGAAGCATGAGCGGAAGCCCGCCACATGCACGCAGGCCGCGTGCGAGAGCAACTCCGCGGCTTGCGGCAGGGTCTTCTCGTTGCTGGCCGCGATCCGGTCCAGGTTGTGGTGCTGCGCCTCCAGCATCTCGCCCAGCATGCGGCTGGCGCTGCTTTCGCGCACCACCTTGCGCGCGCGCCGCGCATACGGCTGGGTGCCGCCGCGCAGCGCTTCGACAAACAGCTCGCGCATGGCCTGCCAGCCCTCGAAGCCCAGATGCTGCGACAGCCGCACCAGGGTGGCAGGCTGGACCCCGGCGCTTGCCGCGATCTTGCGCATCGACAGCACCGGCACGTCCTGCGGGTGGTCGAGCAGGTAGCGGGCACCGCCCTGGAACTGCGTGCTGAGGCTGGGGAAGCCGCGGCGCAGCAGTTCCAGCAATGCCTCCAGGTCATGGGGCGGCGCCGCCGGCGTCGGCGTGGGCGGCCCGGGCCGGGAGGAGGCGAGGGAATCGGACGGCATGGTGGCTCCGGCTTCAAGGATGTAACGATTGTTGCACAGGTGCGGCCACCTACGCACTGCGTCGGGCGATGGCGGGCGGATTAACGTCCGCCCGCGCCGGAATCTTTATCCAGGAGACAGGGGGACCACGCCACTGTCACTTCGCTACAACGCCGGCCCACCCGCATCGTATTTTCCTTACCCGCTTAGCCGATCGTGACTTACACTCCGCGCCATAACCTCCGGCATTCGGTCGTCCGGAACATAATGAGTAGCGGAGCGCGAGCATGGGACACAGAAGCCCGGCAGTGCGACACGGTGGGAGGGTCAACCCGCCGTTTCGGGTCATATTCAGGGTCATCCCGGGGGTCGGATCCTACACAGGAATCCGGGCTGGCGGGACTCAGGGGGCTGCCGGCATGTCATGCCGGGGCAGGCCGCCGCATGGCTTCACGCTGATCGAAGTGATGATCACCGTGGCGGTCATCGCCATTCTGGCCGCCGTCGCCATTCCCAACTACAGCCGTTACGTGGTGCGCTCGAACCGGGCCGCGATCGAGTCCTTCATGCTCGAGGTCGCGGGCGCGCAGGAGCGCTTCCTGGTCGACAACCGCGCCTATGCCGCCAGCCTCGGCGCGCTCGGCATGTCGGTGCCCGCCGGGCTGGCTACCCGCTACGACGTCACGGTGACACCGGGCGCGGCGCCGCCGCCGCGCTACAGCATCGTCGCCACGCCCCGCGGCAGCCAGCTTGCCGACTCCGATTGCGGCACGCTGACGCTGACCAGCGCCGGCGCCAAATCCGCGTCGGGCGCCGGCACCGACTGCTGGAACTGACCATGCGGCCCAGCCTGTCCCGCGGGAATGAGCGCCGGCGGCCAGCCGGCCGCGGCTTTACGCTGATCGAGCTGCTGTGCGCCTTGTCGGTGCTGGCGATCCTGGCGGTCGCGGCGGCGCCTTCCTTTGCCACGCTGATCGCCAGCCAGCGCGTGCGCAGCGCCTCGCTCGACCTGGCTTCGGCGCTGGTGCTGGCGCGCAGCGAAGCGGTCAAGCGCAATGCCATGGTCTCGCTGGCACCGTCCGGCGCCGCCTGGACCGCCGGCTGGACGGTCAGCGCGGGCGCCGAGACGGTACGTTCGTTCGGGCCCTATGGCGGCCTGACCATCACGCCCAGTGCCGCCGGCGGCCTGGCGCTCGGCAACGACGGCCGGCTCACCGGCGCGGCGATGAGCTTCGAATTCGCGCCCGGTGGCGAGACCTCGGCCAGCCTGCGCGTATGCGTTCAGGTCAGCGAGACCGGCCGCATTGCTTCCACCAACGGAGCCTGCACATGACGCGCATCGCGAAGTCGCGGCGGCGCCCGCCGGCGCGCCGAGCGCAGGCCGGCTTCCTGCTGATCGAAGTGCTGGTGGCGGTGGTAATCCTGCTGGTCGCGCTGCTCGGCACCGCCGGACTGGTGGCGCGCTCGGGGCAGACCGAGATGGAGTCCTACCAGCGCGTGCAGGCGCTGGCGCTGCTGCAGGACATGGCCGCGCGCCTGAACGCCAACCGCCAGGTGGCCGCCTGCTATGCCAACGGCGCCGCCGGCATGCAGCTGGGCAGCGCGGCCGCGCCGCCGGCGGCATGCACGCAGGGCAGCGCCGCGCAGAACGCCACCGCCGACGCCGACCTGCAGGCCTGGAACGCGGCCTTGCTCGGCAGCGCCGAGATGCGGCCCGGCGCCAGCGCGGTCGATCCCGCGCAAGCCGTGGGCGCGATGATCGGCGCGCGCGGCTGCATCGAGACCGTCGACGCGGTCGACCAGGTCTACCGCATCACCGTGGCGTGGCAGGGCCTGGCTGCCACGGCCGCGCCGGCGCTCGGCTGCGGCAAGGACCAGTACGGCAACGACGCCAATCGCCGCGCGGTCAGCACGCAGATCCGCATCGGCACCCTCGGGACCGTATCATGACCGCGCCGCGTTTGCCTGTGCCTTCATCGCGGCCCCGCGCCACGCGCCTGCGCCGCCAGCGCGGCATCTCGCTGATCGAGCTGATGATCGGCATCACCATCGGCCTGGTGCTGCTGACCGCGCTGGCCAGCCTGTATTACGCCAACAGCCTGTCGCGCACCGAATTCGCCAAGTCGGCCGAACAGGTGGAAAACGGGCGCTATGCGCTGGAGCAGATCCGGCGCGAGGTGGAGCTGGCGGGGTTCTTCGGCGTGGGCAATATCGCGCGCGGCAACAACGCCGCGGAGCCGGCGCTGTGCGCGACCGATGCGGCCGTGCTGGGCTTCTCGCCCACCGCCGAGACCGTGCCGTTGGCGCTGACCGGCTATGCGCCGGGGGTGGCGGCCCCGTGCCTGCCGGACCTCGCGGCGACCTCCGAGGTACTGGTGGTGCGGCGTGTGTCGACCACCCCGGTGGCGGCACCGGCGCCGGGGTCGGCTTACCTGCAGGTCTCGGCCTGTTCGCTGGACGCGCACAGCTTCGTCTTCGACGCCAGCGGCGCGGCGGCCTTCGGGCTGCGCACCAAGGCCTGCGATGCGGCACAGCCGGCCGAATTGCGCCGGGCCATGGTGCGCATCTTCTACCTGGCCGGCTGCGACCGCTGCAGCAACGGCGGCGACGGCATTCCCACGTTGAAGATGGCCGAGCTGGTCAACGGCGCGTTCGAGTCGCGCTCGGTGGCCCAGGGCATCCAGGACATGCATGTGCAGTACGGCGTCGACCAGGACAGCAACGGCTCGGCCGACTGCTATGTGACCGACCCGCGTGCCAACAACAGCGCGGTGTGCACTGCCGTGCCGGGCTACGACTGGGACGTGGCGATCAACAACCTGGCCAATGTCACCACCGTGCGCGTGCACCTGCTGGCGCGCACGCTCAAGCCCTCCGGCGGCCATACCGACAACCGCACCTATGGACTCGGCCGCGCCGCGGCCGCGGGTCCGTTCAACGACGGCTACAAGCGCCACGTTTACGCCCAGGTGGCGCGGCTGGTCAACGTGGCCGGCCTGCGCGAGCAATGACGCCGCACCGGCACCACACTGCGATGAGAGCCATGATCAAGTCAACGGGCGGCGCGCTGCGCCGCGGTCAATCCGGGGTCACGCTGGTGGTGACGCTGGTGTTCATGGTGATGTTCCTGCTGATCGCGGTGGCCATGGTCAACTCGGGCCTGATCAACGTCAAGGTGGCGTCAAACCAGCAGCACAGCGCCGAAGCGCGCGACGTGGCGCAGCAGGCGATCGAGCAGGTGATCAGCGACGATTTCACCAAGGCGCCGGTGGCGGTGGACGTGCCGGTGGACGTGACCGGCGACGGCCAGCCAGACTACGTGGCGCAGGTGGCCGCGCCGACCTGCGTCACCAGCAAGCCGGTGGCCAAGGTGATCGATCCGGAGAAGCACCCCGAGGACGCCGAATGCACGCTCGGCAGCAGCACCGGCAACGGCAACCTGGTGGTGGGGCCAGGCGGAGCCAACGTGGTCAGCTCGCTTTGCAACGATACGCAGTGGGACCTGGCCGCCACCGTCAATGACGCCAACACCGGCACGGTCGCGACGGTGCACCAGGGCGTGGCCGTGCGCACGCTGTATGGCTCCACCTGCCCCTGATTGCCACGGGTGCGCCGCAGATCTTTAAAAGGAAGAACCAGCATGTCCATGCCCGCCCGCCGGCTTCGCGCCTATGCCGCCTGTGCCACGGCCCTGTTCGGGCTGGCCGCCGCGCCCGCGGCGCAGGCCGAAGACATCGACCTGTTCACCGGCCTGCAGAGCAATGCCGGCGCGCGGCCCAACGTGCTGCTGATCCTGGACAACGCCTCCGCATGGAATGCTAATGCGCAGGTCGATTGCGAGACGCCGGGCGTGGTCGGCCCCAACAACCAGAACAATAACGTCGGCGCCGAGCAGTGCGCGTTGTACAAGGCGGTGTCGGACCTGATCAACGACGACAATACCAACGGCAAGATCAACCTTGGCGTGATGATGTTCGGCGGCAGCAATAACTCCGGCGCCCAGTTCCGCTTCCCCAGCGTCACGCCACCGACCGCGCCGTCAGGGCTGGTGCTGCTGGACCGGACCACTGGTGGCCCGGCGATGCTCGAATTCATCAAAAGCATCGACCGCACCAAGGACAGCTCCAACAACTCGCAGGTCGGCGGCGCCATGCAGGAAGCCTGGGCGTTCTTTTCCGGCAAGACGGGACTGTCAGGAACCACCTACAAGTCGCCGATCACCAATCCGTGCCAGAAGAACTTCATCATCTACATCGCCAACGCGCTCAACAACGGCAAGCCGCAGGACACGGGGCAGGATGCCTACAACAAGCTCAGGGAGGCCGGCGCCACCGCCGCGCAGCTGACGCCGATCCCGCTGTCCAAGGCCAACAACATCGACAACTGGGGCGATGAATGGGCGCGCTTCCTTAACGGCATGGACCTCAACGCCACCAACAACGCGGGTTCGGCCACGGCGACGCGCCAGAACATCATCACCTACACCATTGGCGTCACTGACGGCAGCAAGCAGAGCCTGGACTACCTCGAGTTCGTCAACAGCATGGCCAGCAAGGGCGGTGGCGGCAACTTCACGGTCCGCGCCGGCGACGACGACGCGCTGGCCAAGGCGCTGAAGGACATCTTCAACGAGATGCAGGCGGTCAACAACGTGTTCGCCTCGGTCAGCCTTCCGGTCAGCGTGAACGGGCAGGGCTCGTACCTGAACCAGGTCTATATCGGCATGTTCCGCCCGGACGGCAAGGCCCGCCCGCGCTGGGTCGGCAACCTGAAGCAGTACAAGCTGGGCTACGACACCAATGGCAACCTGGTGATGCTCGACGCCGGCTTGCCCGGCGGCAGCGAGCAGACCTCGAAGAGCGCGATCAGCAATGCCGGCACCGGGTTTATCTCGCCCAACGCGCGCAGCTACTGGACCGAGGACCCACCCACGCAGGTGGCCAGTTCCAGCATCGTGACCGACTGGCCGGCCGACGGCTTCTGGAAGAACGCCTCGGCGCAGCTGCGCAATGCCAAGGACGCGCCCGACGGCGAGATCGTCGAAAAGGGCGGCGCCGGCGAAATGCTGCGCGCAGACTACCTGACCAGCCAGAGCGGGCGCCGGCTGCTGACCTGTGCCAATGCCAAGTGCAGCAAGGGCACGGCGCTGGCCGGCTTCAATGCCGCCAACAAGGCCCTGACCGAGGGCAACGGCCCGTCGCTGCTGAAGACCACGGCGGCGGACGTGGCCAACATGATCGACTGGGTGCGCGGCAAGGACGTCTTTGCCGCGTTGACCGGCACCGACCCGAAGAAGGAAGCCGAGCCCGGCCCCGGTGGCAACGTCACGGTGCGCGGCTCGATCCACGGCGACGTGCTGCATTCGCGCCCGGTGGTGGTCGACTACGGCGGCAGCACCGGCGTGGTGGTGTTCTACGGCGCCAATGACGGCGTGTTCCACGCCGTCAACGGCAACCGCACGGGCGCGATTTCCACCAGCACCGGCACCGTGCGCGCCGGCGGCGAACTGTGGGGCTTTATCCCGCCCGAGTTCTACGGCAAGCTGGCGCGGCTCTACAACAATGCGCCCGAGGTGCGGCTGACCGGCAGCCCGGAGGACACCGCCGAGATCCAGTTCACGCCGCGCGACTATTTCTTCGACGGCACCACCACGGTCTACCAGAATCTGAGCAACCCTGCCGCGCCCGAGGTGACCATCTACCTGACCGCGCGGCGCGGTGGCCGCCTGGTGTATGCGCTCGACGTCAGCGACCCGGCGCAGCCGAAGTACCTGTGGAGCAAGACCAGTGCCGACATCCCGGAACTGGGCCAGACCTGGTCGCAGCCGCGCGTGATGCGCGTGCGCGGCTACCGCTCGCCGGTGCTGATCATGGGCGCGGGCTACGACCCGGACGGCGAAGACAGCGATCCGGCGCTCGGTGGCGAGCCCACGGCGACCAACCAGCAGGGCCGCGGCGTGCTCGTGCTCGACGCCGGCACGGGCGATGTGGTGTGGGCCGCCCTGGCGAACTGCAGCGGCATCACCACCGGCACCTGCGTCACCATCGGCAGCCGCGCGATTCCGTCGGACGTGGCCGTGGTCGATCGCAACGGCGATGGCTATGCCGACAAGGCCTATGTCGGCGACCTGGGCGGCAATGTCTGGCGCATCGACTTCGGCGCGCTGGAAACCGACGTGCCGTCGACATGGAGCATCGGCAAGCTGGCCCAGCTGGGCGGCGCGGTGAATAGCAACGACGCGCGCAAGTTCCTCTATCCGCCCGATGTGGTCGCCACCGGCAAGTACGACGCCGTGATGATCGCCTCAGGCGACCGCGAAAAGCCGCTCTATTCGCTGAGCCAGACCCCGGGCGCGGCGCAGAACGTGCGCAACCGCTTCTACATGGTCAAGGACCCGAATGTCGACGGCAAGCCGCCGGCAACGTGGGCCGCGGTCAAGGAGGCCGATCTGGTCGATGCAACCAGCGTGGCCTACCGCGATACCGCGACGGCGAGCGGTTTCTACCTGGCGCTCGAAGCCGGCGAGAAGGCGGTCAATGCGCCGCTGACGGTGGCCGGCTACACCTACTTCGGCACCAACACGCCTTCCAAGGTCCTGCCCGGCGCCTGCTACCCCGACCTGGGCGTGGCGCGTGGCTATGCGGTGTCGTTCCTGACCGGGCTGGGCATGAACAACGGGCCGCGCTATGTCACCTTCGACAACGGCGGGCTGCCGCCGTCGCCGGTGTTCGGCATGGTGTCGGTCACGCAGACCGATGGCTCGACCCGGCTGGTGCCGGTGCTGATCGGTGGCGGCAAGGCGGGCGGCGGCGGCGGCGACGACAAGTCTTCGCTGGGCGGGCAGGAAGTGAAGCCCGCCAGCGCCGGCAAGCGCAAGCGCACCTACTGGTACACGCAGAGCGACAAGACCTGAGCGCCGGCCCTTGCGCGCGGCTACTGCGGCGCCGCCACCGTCGTCCCGCCTTCCTCCTGCCACCATCCACCTCCGAGCGCCTGCAGCAGCGCCGCCGAATCCGCCAGCCGGTCGGCGCGCGCCTGCGCCAGGTCCAGCGCGGCCTGGCGCGACTGCCGCTCGGCATCCAGCAGCGCCAGCTGGCTGACGCCGCCGAGGCGATACTGCTCCGACACCACCGCCAGCGTATCGCGCGCCTGCCGCGCGCTGTCGGCGCGTTCGCGCAGCGCGGCGGCGTCGGCCTCGAGCGCGCGCAGCGAGTCGGCCACGTCTTGCAGGCCCTGCAGCACGGCTTGCCGATACGCGGCCAGCGACTGCTCATACGCAGCTTCCGCCGCGCGCTTGCGGGCCTGCAGCTCGCCGCCCCGGAACACCGGCTGCACCAGCCCCGCGGCCAGGCTCCACACGTTGAGGCTGCTGAACAGGTCGCGCGCCGCGGTGGCCTGCGTGCCGCCGCTGGCGCTCAGCGTGAGCTGCGGATAGAGGTTGGCGGTGGCCACGCCGATATTGGCCGAGGCCTGGTGCAGCAGCGCCTCGGCCGCGCGGATATCGGGCCGGCGCCGCGCCAGCGTGGCGGGCAGGCTGAGCGGCAGCGTGTCGGGCAGTTGCAGACCATCGAGATGGAATTCGGGCAGCGAGGCCGAGGCCGGGGTCTGGCCCGCGTAGACCGCCAGCTGGTGCCGGGTGGCATCGAGCCGGCGCTGCAGCGCCGGCACCAGCGCCTGGGTTTGCGCCAGTTCCGCGCGCCGGCGCTGCACCTCGACAGGCGCGACGCCGCCCGCGCGCAGGCGGGCCTCGGTGATGCCGAGCTGGCGCTGCTGCGCCGCGACCATCGCGGCGGTATCGGCCAGTTGCGCGCGCAGGCCGGCTTCGCGGATGGCGGCGGTGGCGACGTTGGCGGCCAGCGCCAGGCGCGCGGCCTCGAGTTCGTAGCGCTGGTAGTCAACCACCGCCTGCAGGCCTTCCAGCTCGCGCCGCTGGCCGCCGAACAGGTCCAGCGCGTATGACACCTGCACCGTCGCGCCGTACAGCGTGAACGGGCCAGGGCTTGGGATCGCAGTGATGCCCAGCGACTGGAAATCGACCTGCTGGCGCGCGGTGTCCAGCCTTGCATCGATCGCCGGCCAGCGCGTCGCGCCGGTGCGGGCGGCCAGGTTCTGCTGCGCTTCCAGCAGCCGTGCGCGCGCCTGCGCCAGCGTCGGGCTGGCGGCTAGTGCGGCGCGGATGGTGGCGTCCAGCGTGGGGCTGCGGAACAGCATCCACCATTGCGCCGGGACATCTGCGCCGGCGGCCAGCGCCTGCGCGTGGGACTGGGCCGACGCCTCGGCGCGGTCCGCCGCAACGGTCGCCACCGGCTGCGGACCCGGCACGTAGCCGGCGTCGTCCGGCGGCGCGGGCACGCGGAAATCGGGCCCGACCGCGCAGCCGCACAGCAGCGCGGCGGCGAGCAGGGAGATGCGACGTTGCATGGCCAACCCCTTCAATCCAGCGTGCGCCGGTAGAAGCGCACCGCGATCGCCATCACCACCACGATAAACAGCGCCATCGGCCACACATTGGGCCACAGCTCGAACCAGCCGTTGCCCTTGAGCAGGATGCCGCGCACCATGCGGTGGAAATAGGTCATCGGCAGGATGTTGCCGATCGCCTGCGCCCAGCCCGGCATGCCGGCAAACGGGAACATGAAGCCGGACAGCAGGATGTTGGGCAGGAAGTAGAAGAACGTCAGCTGCATCGCCTGCAGCTGGTTCTGCGCCAGCGAAGACAGCGTGATGCCCACGGTCAGGTTGGCCGCGATGAACAGCAGCGCCGCCAGGTACACCGCCAGCACCGAGCCGACGAAGGGCACGCTGAAGATCCAGCGCGCCGCCAGCAGCACGATGGTCGACTGGATCAGGCCGATGAAGATGTACGGCACGATCTTGCCGGTCATCACCTCGATCGGCCGCACCGGTGTGGCCAGCAGGTTCTCCATGGTGCCGCGCTCGCGTTCGCGTGTCATTGCCAGCCCGGTCATCATCACCATGGTCATCGACAGGATCACGCCCATTAGCCCGGGGATGATGTTGTACTGCGTGATGCCCTCGGGGTTGTAGAGCCGCTGCACCTGCACCTCGAACGGCGGCTTGCCGCCGGCCAGCGGCGCCAGCGCTCCCTTCAGGTCGTGCGCGGCAACGCGGTAGGGCAGCTGCGCCAGCGCGGCGATGGCCTGGCCGGTGGCGCCCGGATCGGTGGCGTCGGCCTCGACCAGCAGCGCGGGCCGCTCGCCGCGCAGCAGCCGGCGCGTGAAGTCGGGCGGGATGGTCAGCACGAACTGCACCTCGCCCTTCATCAGCGCCTCGCGTCCGGCGCGCTCGTCCGGCAGCGTGCCGACCAGCCGGAAGTAGGTCGACTGCGCCATGCTGGCGACGAACGAGCGCGTGAACTCGCTCTGGTCGGCGGCGATCACCGCGGTCGGCAACTGGCGCGGATCGGTGTTGATGGCAAAGCCGAACAGCAGCAGCTGCATGATCGGCAGGCCGACGATCATGCCGAAGGTGACACGGTCGCGCCGCAGCTGCAGGAATTCCTTCAGCACGATGCTCCACCAGCGCTGCAACGAGAAGCGTGCCGAGGCGGGCGTCATGACGCCTCCTTGGTCTTGCGCGCCATATTGTCCTCGGCGCCGCTCATCATGTGGATGAACACGTCTTCGAGGCTGGTCTGGGTCTGTTCGAGGCGCCGGCCCGGGCCGGCCAGGCGCGCGAGGGTGTCGGCCAGCGCCTGGGCATCGCGCCCGGTCACGTGCAGCGCGGTGCCGAAGGCGACGGTCTGCTCCACGCCCGGCGCGCCCTGCAGCTGCGCCGACAGCGCCGCGAGGTCGTCGCCTTCCACGCTCCAGGTCGACAGGTTCTGGCTTGCCACCACTTCATCGGCCGTGCCCTGCGCGAGCAGCCTGCCATAGGCGATATAGGCCAGCTTGTGGCAACGCTCGGCCTCGTCCATGTAGTGCGTGCTGACCAGCACCGAGATGCCGCGCGCGGCCAGCTGGTGCAGCTGCTCCCAGAAGTCGCGCCGCGCCTTGGGGTCGACCCCGGCGGTAGGCTCGTCGAGCAACAGCAGCTCGGGCTGGTGCAGCAGGCACGCCGCCAGCGCCAGGCGCTGCTTCCAGCCGCCCGACAGCGCGCCGGCCAGCTGCGCCGAGCGCGTCGCCAGGCCCAGCTCTTCGAGCGCGCGCTCGACCGCCTCGCGCCGGTTGGGCATGCCGTACACGCGCGCGACGAAGTCCAGGTTCTCGCGGATCGACAGGTCGTCCCAGTACGAGAATTTCTGCGTCATATAGCCGACGCGGCGCTTGATCTGGTCGGACTCGGTCAGGATGTCGTAGCCCAGGCAGGTGCCCGCCCCGGAATCTGGCGTCAGCAGCCCGCACATCATGCGAATCGAGGTGGTCTTGCCGCTGCCGTTGGGGCCGAGGAAGCCGAAGATCTCGCCGCGCGCGACCTGCATGCTGAGGTCGTTGACGACATGCTTGTCGCCGAAGCGCTTGTTCAGGCCGCGCACGTCGATGGCGAGGCCGTTGCCGTTGGCGGGAGTGTTCATTGCCGCACCACTTCCACCGGCTGGCCCGGCCGCAGCTTGGGCGCATCGGCGGCCGACGGGCGCGCCTCGACCAGGAACACCAGCTTGCGCCGGGTCTCGTTGCTGTAGATCACCGGCGGCGTGTACTCGGCCTCGTTGGCGACATAGCTGATGGTGGCGGCCACCGGCGCGGCGCAGCCGTCGCAGCGCACCTGCACCGCCTGGCCGTTGCGCAGCGCGCCGACCAGGGTCTCCGGCACATAGAAGCGCACCTTGACGTTGCCCGGCGGCAGCATGCGCACCACCGGGCTGCCCGCCGGCACCCATTCGCCCAGGCGGTAGGGCACGTCATAGACCAGCCCCGCTTGCGTGGCCGCCACGGTCTTGCGCGACAGCTTCCACTGCGCCTGTGCCAGCGCGGCGCGCGCGGCCGCCACCTGCGCGGCCTGCGCCGCCTGCTGCGCTTCGCGTCCCGGCAGGCGCGCCACGTCGATATCGCGCTGCAGCTCGCGCACGCGCGCGGCATCGCTGCTGGCCTGCGCGCGCGATTCGTCGAGCTGCGCCTGGGCGATGCCGCCGATCTCGTACTGGCGCTGGTCGCGCCGCAACGCCGCGGCGCTGCGTTGTGCCTGGGCCTGTGCCTGCGCCAGCTGGGCCCGGCTGACCTCGACCTCGACCGGGCGCTTGCCGGTCTTCATGTCCTGCAGCGTGGCTTCGGCGGCGCGCAGCTGGTCCTCGGCCTGCTGGCGCGCGGCGCGCTCGTCGTCGGCTTCGAGCGCGAACAGCGCGGCGCCCTGGCCGACCTGCTGGCCGCGTTGCACCGAGAGCGCGTCGAGGCGCCCGGCAAAGGGCGAGGCCACGCTGACGAATTCGCCTTCGACGTAGCCTTGCCAGCTGTCGGTGCGCGCGTTGCCGCAGGCGGCGGCAAGCAGCGCGGCGCCGAGCAGGGCAGTGCTGCGCAGCGCCGTGCGCGGGCGAGGGTTGGAAGCAGCGTGGTTCATGCGGACTCCGGGGAATGCCTGGCCGTGCGGCCCTTCCGTCTGGCGGCGCCTGCGGGCGTCTTCGGGTTCTCCGTCGCCGGGGTCGCCGACAGCCCATGGGTCAGCAGCGCCGTGACATGGCGCACCAGCGCGTCGGTATCGACCGCTTCCGCGCCGGGCAGCCGGCGCCAGATATGCGTGGTGGCCAGCGGCAGCAGCGTCAGGCCGATCAGCGACGGCACCACCAGCGCCGGCTCCAGTGCGGGGTTGAGCTGCCCGCGCGCGATGGCGGCCGCCAGCGGCGCCATCAGCGCGCCGGCGCGTTCCAGCGCAAAGCGCTTGAGCACGCGCTCGCGCAGCGCGCCGTCGTCGCTTGCCACTTCGCGGATCCACAAGCCCGGAAACCACGGCGCCTCCGTGACCGCGCGGATCAGCCGGGTGGCGATGCCGACCAGCATCGCCAGCGGCTGGTCGTCGGGCTGGCTGCCGGCAAAGAAGCGGGCCACCAGCGGCTGCACTTTCTCCTCGATCACGGCATCGAGCAGCAGCTCGCGCTCGCCGAAGTAGTAATGCACCAGCGCCGGCGTGACGCCGGCCAGCGTCGCGATGGCCTTGACCGGCGTGCCGGCCACGCCCTGCCGGGAGAACAGGTCGGTGGCCGCGTCAAGGATGCGCTCCCGCTGGCCCGGCTGGCCCGCTACCGGGCGGCCCGGGCTGCGACGGGGCGTCTTGGAGGTAGTGGGTTTGCGGGGCATGTGGCTGGCTTGGCGCGGCAGGGCAGGTTCAGATCATATTAATTTTTGCGTTAATTAATTCAAGGACGGTTACAACTCGGGCGCGGGTCGTGGGCGCCAGGCGGCAATGTGGTGTCAGGGGATACGAACGGAAGGCCGGCAACCAACGTTGCCGCCCCACGTGGTGAAGAACAGTCCCCTCTCCCGCGGGCTGGAGAGGGTTAGGGTGAGGGCGGGCGCATCGCAGTCTGGTGCCGCTCATCGCCAGGTACGCGCCTGCCCTCACCCCCGGCCCCTCTCCCGCGAGCGGGAGAGGGGAGCAAACAAGCGTAGTTCAAGGCTACTGCCGCGCATTCCTCTTGTTATCCGGCCACGCCGTATTGAAGTTGGTGCGGAACGGATTGATATCCAGCCCCCCACGCCGCGTATAGCGCGCATACACCGCCAGCTTGACCGGCTTGCACTGGCGCATCACGTCCATGAAGATGCGCTCGACGCATTGCTCGTGGAATTCGTTGTGGTTGCGGAACGAGATCAGGTACTTGAGCAGGCCTTCCTGGTTGATCGGCGCGCCGACGTAGCGGATCTGCACGCTGCCCCAGTCCGGCTGGCCGGTCACCAGGCAGTTGGACTTGAGCAGGTGCGACACCAGCGTTTCTTCCACCGGCGTTTCTTCCTGGTCGGCGCCGAGCAGCTCCGGCGCGGGCTCGTAGCGGTCCACCTCGATGTCGAGGCGGTCCAGCAGCAGGCCGTCGAGCTCGCCCATCTTCTGCGTGCCGAGCTCCGCCTCGGTCACCAGCCGCACCTGCACGGTGCCGCCGGTGGCTTCGGAAAGGTCGTGGTGCAGCAGTTGCTGCAGCGCTTCGGGCGACGCGATCCGGGTCTGGTTGAACGAGTTCAGGTAGAGCTTGAACGACTTGGACTCGATGATGCTGGGCGTGTCCGACGGGATGATGAAGGTGGCCAGCGCCACCTGCGGCTTGCCCTTCAGGTTCAGCCACGACAGCTCGTACGCGTTCCAGATGTCGACGCCGAAGAACGGCACCGACCGGCCCTCGGGCAGCCCGATCTCGGTGCGCTTGGGTTGGCGCGGGATCGGGAACAGCAGGGTGGCGTCGTATTCGGTCTTGTAGGCCGCGGGCTTGCCCAGCGGCGAGTGTTCTGGAAGGCTCATGGGGCGCTCGGCGGCATCAGGACAGGAACAGCTTGTACACCGGGTTGTCGGTCTCGTCCCAGTGTACGTAACCCAACGTCGAAAGGAAGGCGCGGAAGGCGCGCTTCTCGTTCTTCGGCACCTGGATGCCGACCAGGATGTTGGAGGTGTCGGCGCCCTGGTTGCGGTAGTGGAACAGGCTGATGTTCCAGTTCGGGCTCATGCTCGACAGGAACTTCATCAGCGCGCCCGGGCGCTCCGGGAACTCGAAGCGGTACAGCAGTTCATCGTGCGCCAGCGCCGAGCGCCCGCCCACCATGTAGCGGATATGCTGCTTGGCGAGCTCGTCGTTGGACAGGTCGAGCGTGTCGAAGCCATGCTTGCGGAAGCTGGCGGCGATCTTGTCGTTCTCGGCGCGGCTGGCGATCTGCACGCCAACGAAGATATGCGCCATGCTGGTGTCGGCGATGCGGTAGTTGAACTCGGTCACGTTGCGCGTGCCGACCAGCTCGCAGAAGCGCTTGAAGCTGCCGCGCTCTTCCGGGATGGTCACGGCGAACACGCCTTCGCGGGCCTCGCCCACCTCGGCGCGCTCGGCGACAAAGCGCAGGCGGTCGAAATTCATGTTGGCGCCGCAGGCGATCGCCACCAGGTGCTCGCCCTTGAGCTTCTCGCGCTCGGCGTACGCCTTCAGGCCTGCCACCGCCAGCGCGCCGGCCGGCTCGAGGATGCTGCGGGTGTCCTGGAACACGTCCTTGACGCCCGCGCAGATCGCGTCGGTATCGCACAGGATGATGTCGTCGACCAGTTCGCGCGTGATGCGGAAGGTCTCCTTGCCGACCA
The DNA here is from genome assembly GCF_900250115.1 of Cupriavidus taiwanensis. NCBI lineage: Bacteria > Pseudomonadati > Pseudomonadota > Betaproteobacteria > Burkholderiales > Burkholderiaceae > Cupriavidus > Cupriavidus taiwanensis. The sequence continues at coordinate 400,772 of NZ_LT984803.1, forward strand.
GCCGGACCGCGGTGCCGTCCGAGAACAGGCCAACTTCCTTCAGCTCGATGCGCTTGCCGGCATCGACCGAGCGCTTCATCGCATCCGAATCTACCGTCTGCACGCCGATGACCTTGATCTCCGGGCGCACCGCCTTGATGTACGCGGCGACGCCGGAGATCAGCCCGCCGCCGCCGATGGCGACGAACACGGCATGGATCGGGCCCGGGTGCTGGCGCAGGATTTCCATGGCGATGGTGCCCTGGCCGGCGATCACCTCGGGGTCGTCGAACGGGTGGATGAAGGTCAGCTTGTGCTTTTTCTCCAGCACCGCGGCGTGGTTGTAGGCATCGCTGTAGGACTCGCCGTGCAGCACGATCTCGACCCACTGCCCGCCGCGCTCGCGCACGGCGTCGATCTTCACCTGCGGCGTGGTCACCGGCATGGCAATGATGGCCTTGCATTGCAGCCTGGCCGCCGCCAGCGCCACGCCCTGGGCATGGTTGCCCGCAGACGCGGCGATCACGCCGCGCTTGAGTTCCTCGGGCGCCAGCGAGGCCATCTTGTTGTACGCGCCGCGCAGCTTGAAGGAGAAGACCGGCTGGGTGTCCTCGCGCTTGAACCAGACCGAATTGCCGGTGCGGGCCGACAGCTGGTGCGCATAGGTCAGTTCGGTCTCCTGCGCCACGTCATAGACCTTGGCGGTCAGGATCTTCTTCAGGTAATCGGGTCGGGCTGCGGACTGGCGGGTCATGGTCTCGGGGCTGGCCGGCGCACGCGCGGCAGGCGCGCAAAAAAGCCGGGAAATTCTGGCGGAAACCGTCAATGATAAAGGATGCCGGCCTGGCGCACCCGGTCGGGGCGGCGCAGCCGCCGCCTGGCCGCGCTGCCCGCCACGCGTGGGCCGTGGCGGCGGAGTGGATCGGCATTCACCCGGGGCATGGCGCGCCCGCCCGGCCGGGAGCCGGGCTTGCCTCGGCCCCGGGTTGCGCTTGCGCCATGTAGGACGGCGCCCGGTGGACGCAGGCCAAAACGACGTGTTACGGTGTAACGCGATGCCACAGCTACCGCTTATCGAACCCAATACCGCCCTGTTTCTCGACTTCGACGGCACGCTGGCCGACCTGGCCCCGCGGCCCGAACTGGTGCAGGTCGAACCAGAACTGGTCGGCACGCTGCGCACGCTGTACCAGCGGCTGGACGGCGCGCTGGCCGTCATCTCGGGGCGGCCGATCATCGAACTCGATCACTTCCTGCAGCCGCTGCAACTGCCCGCGGCCGGCATCCACGGCGCCGAATTCCGCACCGACGGCGGCATGGTGACCAAGACCCCGGCGCCCGGGCTCGAACCCCTGATCCCCCACCTGGAAGCGCTGGTGCACGCCTATCCGGCCCTGCGGCTCGAGCGCAAGTCGGTCGCGGTCGCGATCCACTACCGCCAGGCGCCCGAGCTGGCCGGCATCGTCGATGCCGCGGTCACTGACGTATTGCGCCATGCCGTCGGGCTGGAGGCGCTGCCGGGCAAGATGGTGGTCGAGATCAAGCCCGCCGGCGTCGATAAGGGCGATGCCATCGCGGCCTTCATGAAGGCCGCGCCGTTTGCCGAGCGCGTGCCGCTCTTTGCCGGCGACGACATGACCGACGAACCCGGCTTCGCCGCGGTGCGCAAGCTGGGTGGCCTGGGCGTGCTGGTGGGCCAGCGCGAGACCGTCGCCACGGTAACCGTGCCCGGGCCGGCGGCGCTGCGCAGCTGGCTGCACCGCTCGGCGCATGCGCTGGCGTCGGCGGCCAGCGCCGGCGCAGCGCGCGCCGTGCCCCACGAGGCCGGGCCGGGCCGGGGCCGGCGCCCAACCACATCGTAACGGAGAACCTGCCGTGACCAACCCGAGCAGCCCGGCCGAGCTGGGCAAGCCGCCGACCGAAGGCGTGAATCGAACCGTCGACGGCGGCACGCGCTTTGCCAACCCGTCGCTGTCGCTTGGCATGATCGGCAATTGCGCCATCTCGGCGCTGGTCGATTGCCGCGGGCGCATCGTCTGGTCCTGCCTGCCGCGCTTCGACGGCGACCCGGTGTTCAATGCCTTGCTCGACCCGAGCGAGAACGCCGGCCATTTCTCGATCGAGATCGAGGACTTCCATTCGTCGCGGCAGTGGTACGAGCCCAATACCGCGGTGCTGCGCACGCGGCTGACCGACATCCACGGCAACTGCCTGGAGATCACCGACTTTGTTCCGCGCTTTTTCCGGCTCGGGCGCTATTTCCGCCCGACCACGCTGATTCGCCGCATCCGCCCGGTGCGCGGCGCGCCGCGCGTGCGCGTGGTGGTGGCGCCGCGCTTCGAATGGGGCCGCAAGGCGCCGCACATCACGCGCGGCAGCAGCCACGTGCGCTACATCGGCGACGACATGACCCTGCGCATGACCACCGACGCGCCGCTGGCCTACGTGCTGTCGCACACGCCGTTCCTGGTCACGCGCGGGCACAACTTCATCCTGGGCCCGGACGAGACCCTGGCGCACGGGGTGGAGGAAACCGCGCGCGACTTCGAGCAGGAAACCACCGCCTACTGGCGCCTGTGGAGCCGCCGCCTGGCGGTGCCGCGCGAATGGCAGGACGCAGTGATCCGCGCCGCCATCACGCTGAAGATGTCGCTGTACGAAGAGACCGGCGCCATCGTCGCCGCCATGACCACCAGCATTCCGGAAGCGCCGGGCAGCGGCCGCAACTGGGACTACCGCTTCTGCTGGCTGCGCGATGCCTTCTTCGTGGTGCGCGCGCTCAACAGCCTGTCCGAGGTCGGCACCATGGAGGACTACCTGCGCTGGCTCTCCAACGTGGTGATGCAGTCGCAGGACGGCCATATCCAGCCGCTGTACGGCATCGGCCTGGAGCGCGAGCTGCCCGAAAGCATGCTCGACCACCTGCCCGGCTACCGCGGCATGGGGCCGGTGCGCGTCGGCAACCAGGCGCAGGAGCATTTCCAGCACGACGTCTATGGCAACGTGGTGCTGGGCGCGGCGCAGGCCTTCCATGACCACCGCCTGCTGCATCGCGGCGGCGCGGCCGAGTTCGGCCGCCTCGAAGCGGTGGGCGAGCAGGCGGTGCGGGTGTTCGGCACGCCCGACGCCGGCATGTGGGAGCTGCGCACGCGGGCGCGCGTGCATACCTCGTCGGCGCTGATGAGCTGGGCCGCCTGCGACCGGCTCGCCAAGGTGGCCGAGAAACTGGTGCTGCCCGAGCGCGCCGCATACTGGCACGGCCACGCCAGCCGCATGAAGGAACGCATCCTGGCCGAGTCGTGGAGCGAATCGCGCCAGGCCTTTGCCGAGAGCTTCGGCGGGCGCGAGCTCGACGCCAGCGTGCTGCTGATGGCCGAGGTCAACTTCATCGACCCGCGCGACCCGCGCTTCATCGCCACCGTCAAGGCGCTGGAGACCTCGCTGTGCGACGGCCCCTACATGCGCCGCTACGAGGCCCCGGACGATTTCGGCAAGCCCGAAACCGCGTTCAATATCTGCACCTTCTGGCGCATCGACGCGCTCGCGCGCATCGGCCGCCGCGACGAGGCGCGCGAGATCTTCGAGGCCATGCTGGCCGCGCGCAACCCGCTCGGGCTGCTGTCCGAGGATACCCATCCGGTGACCGGCGAGATGTGGGGCAATTTCCCGCAGACCTATTCGATGGTGGGCCTGATCAATGGCGCCATGCGGCTGTCGGCGCCGTGGGATACGGTGATCTGAGCGGCGAAGCGGCGGCGGCACCCGCGCACGGCAGGCAGTGCCGGCACCCAGGACAAGGAACTGAAGAAAAACATCTATGCCAAGACTTGTAGCTGTATCCAACCGGGTCGCAGATCCACGCAACGTCGCCGCGGGCGGCCTGGCCGTCGCGCTGTCCGAGGCCCTGCGCCAGACCGGCGGCCTGTGGTTCGGCTGGAGCGGCAAGGCGCTGGAAACCGCCCAGGGTGGCACGCCCGGCGAAGGCGACCTGCACCTCCAGCAGGCCGGCAACGTCACGCTGGCCACGGTCGACCTGAGCCGCGAGGACCATGATGCCTATTACCTCGGCTACAGCAACGGCGTGCTGTGGCCGGTGTTCCACTACCGTCTCGACCTGGCCGATTTCGATTCCAACTTCCTCAACGGCTACCGGCGCGTGAACCAGCTGTTCGCGCGCAAGCTGGCGCCGCTGCTGCAGCCCGACGACATCATCTGGATCCACGACTACCACCTGATCCCGCTCGCGTCCGAGCTGCGCGCGATCGGCTGCGGGCAGAAGATCGGCTTCTTCCTGCACGTGCCGCTGCCGCCGCCGCTGATCCTGGCCGCGATCCCGCAGCACGAGTGGCTGATGCGCGCGCTGTTCGCCTACGACCTGCTCGGTTTCCAGAGCCATGCCGACGTCGAGCATTTCTCGCGCTACGTGCAGGCCGAGGCGCAGGCCGAGCCGATGGGCGAGCACCGCTACCGCGCCTTCCACCGCACGGTGCGGGCGCAGGCGTTCCCGATCGGCATCGACGTCGACGAGTTCATGGAACTGGGCCGCGGCGAGGAAGCGCAGGAAACCTACGAGATGATGTGCGCGCAGTACGCGCGCCGCCGGCTGCTGCTGGGCATCGACCGGCTCGACTATTCCAAGGGCCTGCCGCAGCGGCTCAAGGCGTTCTACCGGCTGCTGGCCGAGTACCCCGAGAACCGCTCGAGCGCGACCCTGGTGCAGATCGCCGCGCCCTCGCGCGAATCGGTCGATGCCTATGTCGACCTGCGCCGCGAGATGGAGCAGCTGAGCGGCTCGATCAACGGCGAATTCGGCGAGCTCGACTGGATGCCGGTGCGCTATATCCACCGCACCACCGCGCGCAAGCGGCTGCCCGGGCTGTGCCGCGCCAGCCGCGTGGCGCTGGTGACGCCGCTGCGCGACGGCATGAACCTGGTGGCCAAGGAATTCATCGCGGCGCAGGACCCGGAGGATCCGGGCGTGCTGGTGCTGTCGCGCTTTGCCGGAGCGGCCGAGCAACTGCGCGAGGCGCTGCTGGTCAATCCCTACGACACGCGCGCCACCGCCCAGGCAATCCAGCAGGCGCTGCACATGCCGCTGGCCGAGCGCCAGCAGCGCCACCAGAAGCTGCTGGAGCGCATCCGCGCGCAGGATGTGCACTGGTGGAGCCGTGAGTACCTGCGCGCACTGACTGAGACCGAGGGCGCATAGCGCGCGGCGCGTTCCTGCATAGGGCAGGGCGCGTTGCGGTCGGGGAGCAAGACCATGAGCGAGAACCTGGCAGAGCAATCCTGCACGCCGTGCCGTGGCGGCGTGCCGCCGCTGACGCCCGACGAGGCCGAGGCGCTGTTGCAGCAGGCGCCCGGCTGGGAGCTGGCCGATGGCGCGACGCGGCTGGAACGGCGTTTCACCTTCGGCAATTTCGCGCAGGCGCTGGCATTCGTGAACGGCGTCGGCCAGCTGGCCGAGGCGCAGGGGCATCATCCCGACATCAGCTTTGGCTGGGGACATGCCACGGTGTCGTGGCGCACCAAGAAGATCAAGGGCCTGCACCGCAATGATTTCATCATGGCGGTGAAGACTACGGAGCTGGCCGAGGGGCAGGACGGGGGCGGCTGAGGCTGCTGCGGCGCCTCGCGGGCATGCCTAGCAGCGTTGTCGTTCGAACCACCGTAAGCCGGTCCCCTCTCCCGCCTGCGGGAGAGGGCCAGGGTGAGGGCGGGAGCATCAACGAAGTGAAGGCCGTCGCTATTGCCACCGCCCGCCCTCACCCCCGCCCCTCTCCCGCGCGCGGGAGAGGGGAGCACACCAGCGGGATGGGAAGGCATCCTCAGCCTCAGCGCAGATCCGCCGGCGTATCGATATCCCGGAACGCGCCCTCGTCCTCCGTCAGGATCCGCGTCACCGGCTTGTCCTTCAGCAGCGCGCGCGCGCCTTCGTCGCCATCCAGTTCCAGCAGGGCGTCGCGCCAGGCCGCGCCAAAGCCGACCGGATGTCCGCGCTGGCCGTTGCGCCACGGGGCCGCGATGGTATCGGGCGAGGTGATCGTCAGCGCCACGGCGCGGATCAGCTCCATCGGCAGCCACGGCATGTCGGCCAGCGCCACCACCCAGCCGCGCGCCTCGGGCGTGGCCGCGACCGCGGCGCGCAGCGCCGCGCCCATGCCGGCTTCGGCCTCGGGCGCTTCCAGCACGCGGCAGCCGCCGCGGCGCAGTTCCTCCGCCAGCGCGGGGTTGCCGGGGCGGATCACGGCGATCGATTCCGGCAGCGCCGCGGCCAGCGTGCGGGCGCTGCGCCAGGCCACAGTGCGTCCGCCGGGCAGGGCCTCGAGCAGCTTGTTGCGCTGGCCGGCGGCATCGAAGCGGCGGCCGAAGCCCGCGGCCAGCAGGATGCCGGTGGGCAGGTCGGTGCGGAGCAGGGGAGCGTTGGGGGCGGCGGTCATGGCGGCACTCGCGGGGACGTCAGGCGGGATCGGGCGCCACGTCGCAACTGCTGCCGGTGCTGGCAGCCATTTCGCGCGCGGCCTTGGCGCCTTCCACCTGCAGGATGTCGGGCAGCGACACGTGATTCTTGGCCGCGATGACCTCGGCCAGGATCGAGATCGCTATCTCCGGCGGCGTGCGGCTGCCGATATAGATGCCCACCGGGCCGTGCAGCCGCGCCAGCTGCAGCTCGGTCAGGTCGAATTCCTTGAGCCGTTCGCGGCGCGCCTGGTTGTTGCGGCGCGAGCCCAGCGCGCCCACATAGAAGGCGCGGGTGCGCAGCGCTTCCATCAGCGCCAGGTCGTCCAGCTTGGGGTCGTGGGTCAGCGCGATCACCGCGCAGCGCTCGTCCAGCTTCATGTCGGTGACGGTGTCGTCTGGCATGGTGCGCACCATGGTGACGCCGGCAATGTCCCAGGTCTCGGTGTACTCCTCGCGCGGGTCGCAGACGGTGACCTGGAAGCCCAGGCCGACGGCGATCTGGCACAGGTACTTGGACAGCTGCCCGGCGCCGATCACCAGCATGCGATAGCGCGGGCCGTGGATGGTGAGGAGGGACTTGCCGTCGAACGCCAGCCCGTCGGTGGCGTTGGCCGGGCCCAGCGTGGCCACGCCCGTAGTCATGTCCAGCGTGCGCGCGACCAGCCGGCCGTTCTCAACGGCATCGAGCAGTTCGGCAATGCCGCTGGCCGGCTTGAGCGGCTCGGCGACCAGCTCGATGGTGCCGCCGCACGGCAGGCCAAAGCGGTGCGCCTCCTCGGCGCTGATGCCGTACTTGATCGCTTCGGGGCGGTCCGAAGTGATGCCTTGCCGGCGCACGCGGTCGATGATGTCGTCCTCGATGCAGCCGCCCGAGACCGAGCCCACCACCAGGCCGTCGTCGCGCACCGCCAGCATCGCGCCCTCGGGACGGGGCGACGAGCCCCAGGTCCGCACTACCGTCACCAGCAGCACGCGATGGCCCTGCTGCTGCCACTGCACGCTGTTCTTCAGGACTTCGAGATCCACGCTGTCCATGATCGTTTCCGCTTCGCTTGCTCTGTCGGTTCGTTATCGCCGGCGGCTGCGGCGGGGGCGCCCTCGGCCGCTGGCGTGCTGTCTGTGGCGTCAGGGGTGACGGCCTCGGTGAAGCGCGCAAAGAAGGTGTCAGCCATCTTGCGTGCCGCGGCGTCCACCAGCCGCGAGCCGATCTGTGCGATCTTGCCCCCCACCTGGGCGTTGACGGTATAGGTCAGGACAGTTTCGTCGCCGTCTGGTTCCAGCCGGACCCGGGCACTGCCCTTGCCGAAGCCCGCCGCGCCACCCTGGCCGTCGAAACGGATGGTGTAGCTGTCGGGCGCCTGGATGTCTTCGAGCGCCATGCGGCCCTTGAAGCGCGCCTTGACCGGGCCCACCGCGGCCGTCATGGCCAGCAGGTAGGCGTGGTCGCCGTCGGGCTCGATACTCTCACATCCCGGGATGCATTGCTTGAGCAACTCGGTGTCGTTGAGCGCTTCCCATGCCACCTGCTGCGGGACCGGCAGGCGCTGGCTCTGGTTCATTTCCATGGCGGGGCTTCCTTGTGGGGCGGGGCGGGAATGGCGGTAGTGGCGGCGCGGGCCGGGCCGCCGTGTTCGGACAGCAGCGTCTCGAGCGCCAGCAGGCTGTCCAGGTTATGGGCCGGCCGCAGCGCGTCGACGTGCGGCAGGATGGCCTGCACGCCACGCGCCTGCGGCGTGAAGCCGGGGTAGCGCAGCAGCGGGTTGAGCCAGACGATGCGGTGGGCAAAGCGGCGCAGCCGCGCCATCTCTTCGCCCAGCAGCTCGATCTGCTCGTGATCCAGGCCGTCGGTGACGAGCAGCACGGTGGCGCGCCCGGACAGCGTGCGCCGCGCCCAGTGGCGGTTGAAGCTCGCCAGCGCCGCGCCGATGCGGGTGCCGCCGGCCCAGTCGCGCACCTGGCCTGTGATCACGGCGACGGCTTCGTCGGGATCGCGTTCGCGCAGCGAGCGGGTGATGTTGGTCAGCCGCGTGCCGAACAGGAACACCGCCAGCCGCTCGCGCGACTGCATCAGCGCATGGCAGAAGTACAGCACCGCGCGCGAGTACTGGCTCATCGAGCCGGAGATGTCGAGCAGCAGCACCAGCGGCGGCTTGCGCTCGGCGTGCTTGCGCAATTTCCAGCGCAGCCACTCGCCGTGCTGGCGCACCGCCAGGCGCGCGCTGGCGCGCAGGTCGGCGTGGCTGCCGCAGGTGGCGGCGCGCAGCCGGCGCGTGCGCTGCAGGGCCAGATGGGTGCGGCGGGTGCGCACCAGGTGCTGCAGCGCGCGCCATTCCTGCGCGCTCAGGGTTTCGAAGTCACGTTGCGCCAGGCGCTCCTGATCGGAGAAGGTCAGCGGCACGTGGATGCGTTCCGCCTCGGTCTGCGCCGGGCGCGACGGCATTTCCGGCTGGCGCGCGGCGAGCGCATCGGCAAGACGGTTGCTGCGCCTGGGGGGCGGCGCGCCCGCGTCGACACGCGGCAGCAGCAGAGCGCGCAGCTTGCCTTCCCAGTCGGGATCGCGCCAGAACAGGTCGAAGGCGGCGTCGAACAGGGGGCGTTGGTCGGGACCGGACAGCACCAGCGCCGCCAGCGCGGCGCGCACCTCGTCGCGCTGGCCGATATCGACCAGGCGTAGCGCGGCCAGGGCATCGACCGCGTGCGCCGGCGACAGGGCGAAGCCGCCATCGCGCAGCAGCCGCATGAAGTGGGTGACGTTGCGCGCCAGCACCGGCAGTCCCCCCTGCGGACCGCGGCTGCGCGCGCCGGCGTGCAGCATCGGCACGGCTCAGCCTCCCGGCGTGGCGCGCGCCAGCAATTCCGCCACGGTGGGGCCGTCGACGCGTGCCAGGTCGTCCTGGTATTTGAGCAGCACGCCCAGGGTATCGCGCACCGATTGCGGATCGAGCTCGGTGGTGCCCAGCGCCGCCAGCGCGCGGCACCAGTCGATGGCCTCGGCGATGCCGGGCGCCTTGAACAGGTCGATGCCGCGCAGCCGGTGCACGAAGTCGATCGCCTGCACCTGCAGCGCGGCCGCGGCCTCGGGTGCGCGCGCGGCGACGATCTGCAGCTCGCGGTCGCGTTCGGGATAGCCCACCCACTGGTACAGGCAACGGCGCTTGAGCGCGTCGTGGACCTCGCGTGTGCGGTTGGAGGTGATCACGATCAGAGGGGGCCGCTCGGCGCGGATCACGCCGATTTCGGGAATCGAAACCTGGAATTCGGACAGCACCTCGAGCAGGAAGGCCTCGAACGGTTCGTCGGCGCGGTCGATCTCGTCGATCAGCAGCACGCGCGGCACGCCCGGTGCGGCGGGATCGGGCAGCAGCGACTCCAGCAGGGGGCGCTTGAGCAGGTAGTCGTCGTGGTACAGCGACTGCGCCTCGGGCCGCTCGCCACGGGCTTCGGCCAGGCGCAGCGCCATGATCTGGCGGGGGTAGTCCCATTCATACAGCGCGCTGGCGGCGTCGAGTCCTTCATAGCACTGAAGCCGCAGCAGACGCGTGCCGAGCACGCCGGCCATCGCCTGCGCCAGTGCGGTCTTGCCGACGCCGGGCTCGCCTTCGAGGAACAGCGGCCGCTGCATGCGCATGGCAAGGTAGAGCACCGTGGCGGTTTCGCGGTCGGCGAAGTATTGCTGGTGTTCGAGCTGGGCGAGGGTGTCGTCGATGGAAGTGGGGAGCATGAAGAGATCTATATTGCCGACGCGTCTCGCACGCCAGCGGTTTGCTCCCCTCTCCCACTTGTGGGAGAGGGGCGGGGGGTGAGGGCGGGCGCTGGCAACTGCGACGGCGCTCACTTCGTGGAGGCGCCGGCCCCCACCCCCGGCCCCTCTCCCGCGTTGCGGGAGAGGGGAGACCACAACGGGGGGACGCGAAGCGCTATCAGCCTTTGGTCGCCGCCTCCACCGCCCTGGCCGCCAGCACCGGAATCAGATGCGCCCGGTACTCCGCCGACGCATGCAGGTCGGTATTCAGCTTCCCCGCATCGACCTTCACCCCACGCGCCGCCTGCGCGCTGAAGTCGGCCGACAACGCCTGCTCCAGCGGCTGGCACCGGAACACGCTGTCGGCAGCTCCGGTGACCGCCACGCGCACCGTATTCTTTGAGCGCGCCACCATCACCCCCACCAGCGCAAAGCGCGATGCGGGATTGTGGAACTTCACATATGCCGCCTGATCCGGGATCGGGAAGCGCACCGCGGTGATCAGTTCGTCCGGCTCCAGCGCGGTCTCATACAGACCCTTGAAAAAATCATCCGCCGCGATGCTGCGCCGGTCGGTGACCACCGTAGCGCCCAGCCCCAGCACCGCCGCCGGATAGCAGGCCGCCGGATCATCATTGGCCAGCGCGCCGCCGATGGTGCCCATCGCGCGCACCTGGCGGTCGCCGATGCCGCCTGCCAGCGCCGCCAGCGCCGCGATGCGCTGGCGCACCTCGGCGTTGGCTTCGACGTCGGCATGACGCGCCGCGGCGCCGATGACGATCTCCTTGCCTTCGACGCGGATCGCGGCCATGCCGGGGATGCGCGCGACGTCGACCAGCGTCGACGGCGATGCCAGCCGCAGCTTCATCGCCGCCAGCAGGCTCTGGCCGCCGCCCAGGAACTTGGCGTCGGGATCGGCCTTGAGTTTGGCCACTGCCGCCTTGGCATCCGCGGCGCGTTCAAAGTTGAATGCGTACATGTCGGTTTCCTTTGCGGTGCGGTGGCTCAGGGCTGGGGCTGGGCCGCCTGGATCGCCTGCCACACGCGATGCGGCGTGGCGGGCATCTGCACGTCCTTCACGCCCAGCGGCGACAGCGCATCGACCAGCGCGTTGATGAACGCCGGCGGCGAGCCGATGGCGCCGGCCTCGCCGCAGCCTTTCACGCCCAGCGGGTTGTGCGTGCACGGCGTGCCGCTGGCGGTCTCGACGGTGAAGTCGGGCAGGTCGCCGGCGCGCGGCATGGCGTAGTCCATGTACGAGCCGGTCAGCAGCTGGCCGCTGTCGTGGTCGTAGACGCACTGCTCCAGCATGGCCTGGCCAAGCCCCTGGCCTATGCCGCCATGCACCTGGCCCTCGACGATCATCGGGTTGATGATGTTGCCGAAGTCGTCGACCGCGGTGAACTTGACCACCTGCGACGCGCCGGTGTCGGGATCGACTTCCACCTCGCACACATAGGCGCCGGATGGGTAGGTGAAATTGGTCGGGTCGTAGAACGCGTTTTCGTTCAGGCCCGGCTCGAGCTTGTCGAGCGGGTAGTTGTGCGGCACGTAGGCGCTCAGCGCGACCTCGCCGAAGGTCTTGGTGCGGTCGGTGCCGGCCACGCGGAACACGCCGTTGCTGAACTCGATGTCGCTGTCCGATGCCTCCAGCAGGTGCGCGGCGATCTTCTTGGCCTTGGCCTCGATCTTGTCGAGCGCCTTGACGATGGCCGAGCCGCCCACCGCCAGCGAGCGCGAGCCGTAGGTGCCCATGCCGAACGGCACGCGCCCGGTGTCGCCGTGCACGATCTCGACCTGGTCGAGCTGCAGCCCGAGGCGGTCGGCCACTACCTGCGCGAAGGTGGTCTCGTGCCCCTGGCCGTGGCTGTGCGAGCCGGTGAAGACCGTCACCGTGCCGGTCGGATGCACGCGGATCTCGCCGACTTCGAACAGGCCCGCGCGTGCGCCGAGCGCGCCGGCGATGTTCGACGGTGCCAGCCCGCACGCTTCGATGTAGCAGGAATAGCCGAGGCCGCGCAGCTTGCCGCGTTGTTTGGCTTCAACGCGCCGGGCCGGGAAGCCCTTGACGTCGGCCAGCTCCTGCGCGCGCGCCAGGCAGGGCTCGTAGTCGCCGGTGTCGTAGGTCAGGCCCACCGGGGTCGCGTACGGGAACTGGCGGATGAAGTTCTTGCGGCGCAGCTCGGCCGGATCGATGTTCAGTTCGCGCGCGGCGGTCTCGACCAGGCGCTCGACCACGAAGGTCGCTTCGGGCCGTCCCGCGCCGCGGTATGCATCGACCGGCGCGGTATTGGTGAACACCGCCTTGACCTCCGCATAGATCGCCGGCGTGGCGTACTGGCCGGCCAGCAGCGTCGCGTACAGGATGGTCGGCACGCTGCTGGCGAAGGTCGACAGGTAGGCGCCCATATTGGCCACCGTATGCACCCGCATCGCCAGGAACTTGCCGTCGGCGTCGAGCGCCAGCTCGGCCCGGGTCACGTGGTCGCGGCCGTGCGCATCGGTCAGGAAGGACTCGCTACGATCCGCGGTCCACTTGACCGGCCGGCCGACTTTCTTCGACGCCCAGGTCAGCGCCACGTCCTCGGGATACAGGAAGATCTTCGAGCCGAACCCGCCGCCGACATCGGGCGCGATGATGCGCAGCCGCGATTCGGGCAGGCCCAGCACGAACGCGCCCATCAGCAGGCGTTCGACATGCGGGTTCTGGCTGGCGACGTAGACGGTGTAGCTGTCGTCCTGGCGCGCATAGCTGGCGTTGACCGCGCGCGGCTCGATCGCGTTGGGAATCAGCCGGTTGTTGACGATCTCCAGCGTGGTCACGTGCGCGGCCTTGGCGAAGGCGGCGTCGGTGGCGGCCTTGTCGCCATGGCCCCAGGTGTAGCAGGTGTTGGCCGGCACGTCGTCATGCACCAGCGTCGACGCCGACGCGGCATCGGCGGCGCCGACCACGGCCGGCAGCTCTTCGTAGTCGACCTCGATCTGCTCGGCGGCGTCGCGCGCCTGCTGCAGAGTCTCGGCAATCACCAGCGCCACCTGGTCGCCGACGTGGCGCACCTTGTCGTGGGCGATCACCGGGTGCGGCGGCTCTTTCATCGGCGTGCCATCGATGCTGTGGATCAGCCAGCCGCAGGGCAGGCCGCCGACCTTGTCGGTGGCAAGCTCGGCGCCGGTCAGCACGGCGATCACGCCGGGCGCGGCCTGCGCCGCGCTCTTGTCGATGGCGCGGATGCGCGCGTGCGCGTGCGGCGAGCGCAGGAAGTACCCGTAGCTCTGCTGCGGCAGCACGATGTCGTCGGTGTACTGGCCGTTGCCGGTCAGGTAGCGATAGTCTTCCTTGCGCTTGACCGAGGCCCCCACCAGGCGCTGGTTCTCAGGTGCGTTCATGGCGGTCTCCCTCATTCGGCGCTGGACTGCATGGCCGCCTGGCCCTGCTGCACCGCGCGCACGATATTGTGGTAGCCGGTGCAGCGGCACAGGTTGCCTTCCAGGTGCTTGCGGATGGTGGCGGCGTCGGCGCCGGGATGTTCCTGGACCAGTGCGGTCGCGCTCATCACCATGCCCGGCGTGCAGAAGCCGCATTGCAGCCCGTGGCATTCGCGGAAGGCCTCCTGCATCGGATGCAGGCCGTTGCCGACCTTGTCGCCGGCCAGTCCTTCGATGGTGGTCACGGTGGCGCCGTCCGCCTGCAGCGCCAGCAGGTTGCACGACTTGACCGCGCGGCCGTCGAGGTGCACCGTGCAGGCGCCGCACTGCGCGGTGTCGCAGCCGACGTGGGTGCCGGTCAGGCGCAGCTGTTCGCGCAGGAACTGGACCAGGAGGGTGTTGGGTTCTACCTGCGCGTCAACGGGCTTGCCGTTGACCGTCAGGCGGATCGGAATCGCCATGCTTGTCTCCATGTGGGGTGGACGCGCATGACCAATACCCAGATCCCCAAAGCAAAGCGCGGGACTGGCCACGACGCGGTACTGCCGCTTAAGACGGCTATAGGACGGCTAATTCGTGATATTGGTGCTGCCGCTGCAACTGCTGTTGGTGCGCCAGCGAACCTTGCGGCCGGCGCATCGGCACGGCCGGCGAACGTTTGGCCGCGACAGGCTCTAACAGTTAATCACAAATCCCGCACAGGTGCCATGTGGTTTGCCCGCGCCCCGTTTGGGGCACGGCCCGCTAGAATGAGCCGGGCCACCGGCCCTGTCCCCTTACATGGAAGCCTTCTTCGACTGGCTGTTCGAAACCGTTGCCTTGCCCAAGGTAGGCCTGCCCGCGATCTTCGTGGTCAGCCTGGTGTCGGCCACCTTGCTGCCGCTCGGCTCCGAGCCCGCCGTGTTCGGCTACGTCAAGCTCGATCCGCAGATGTTCTGGCCGGCGATCCTGGTGGCCACCGCCGGCAACACGGTCGGCGGCGCGATCGACTGGTGGCTGGGCTACGCCGCCAAGCTGGCGCTGGTGCGCTACCACAAGCGCCGCCGCGCGCGCGAGCACGAGGCCGAGCACCTGGAGCACCGCGCCCACGCGCGCAAGCCGCCCAAGCCCAAGCTCGATGTCCGCTACTTCCGCTGGATGCGCCGGCTGGGCCCGCCCACGCTGCTGCTGTCGTGGCTGCCTGCTGTTGGTGATCCGTTGTGCACTTTGGCGGGCTGGCTGCGCCTGTCATTCTGGCCCAGCCTGGCGTGGATGGCCGTGGGCAAGTTCCTGCGCTACCTGGTCATGACCGCAGGCCTGATGTGGATCCCGGACACTTTCTGGCAGAACATTGCGCACACGTTAAAGGCCTGGTTCTGATGGCCGGGCGGCTCCGGCGCCGTTTTCGCGGCCGGATACGGCCGCCACGCAGCGCTAATCCCTTGTTCCGACAAGGATTCCGTCATGCTGCGGTGCGGCGAAAGCAGGGCTTGCAGTACAATCGCCCTTTACTGAACGATTCGCGCACTGTCCCCGTGCGCAGCAGGAAGCGGTCCCCCCATGAACGCCCCACTCGTGCTCGACGCCAAGCTCGCCGCGCAGGACGCCCCGCCGCGCCTGCGTGAAATCCCCTATAACTACACGTCCTTCTCGGACCGCGAGATTGTCATCCGCCTGCTGGGCGAAGAGGCCTGGCGCATCCTGGACGAGCTGCGCAGCGAGCGCCGGACCGGCCGCTCGGCCCGCATGCTGTACGAGGTGCTGGGCGATATCTGGGTGGTGCGCCGCAACCCCTACCTGCAGGACGACCTGCTGGAAAATCCCAAGCGCCGCCAGATGCTGGTGAGCGCGCTGCACCACCGCCTCAACGAGATCGAGAAGCGCCGCGCCGCCGACCGTGCCGAGCACGCCGAGCCCGCCGCCGAGGACCGCTCGCACCGCGTGGAGCAGCTGGTCGCCTTCGCCAAGCAGGCGATCGAAGATTTCAAGAACGAATTCGCCGCCGCCTACGACCTGCGCAAGCGCGCGCAGCGCGTGCTGGGCCGCGTCACGCAGAAGGACAACATCAAGTTCGACGGCCTGTCGCGCGTGTCGCACGTGACCGACGCCACCGACTGGCGCGTGGAATACCCGTTCGTGGTGCTGACGCCGGATACCGAGGAAGAGATCGCCGGGCTGGTCAAGGGCTGCTTCGAACTCGGCCTGACCATCATCCCGCGCGGGGGCGGCACCGGCTACACCGGCGGCGCCGTGCCGCTGACGCCGATGAGCGCGGTGATCAATACCGAGAAGCTGGAACAGCTGGGGCCGGTCGAGCAGACCGACCTGCCGGGTGTGCCGCACCAGGTCGCGACCATCTTCTCCGGCGCCGGCGTGGTGACGCGCCGCGTCGCCGATGCCGCCGATCGCGCTGGCCTGGTGTTCGCGGTCGATCCGACTTCGATCGACGCTTCGTGCATCGGCGGCAATGTCGCCATGAACGCCGGCGGCAAGAAGGCCGTGCTGTGGGGCACCGCGCTCGACAACCTGGCCTGGTGGCGCATGGTGGATCCGGAGGGCAACTGGCTGGAAATCACCCGGCTGGACCACAACCTGGGCAAGATCCACGACGTGCCGGTGGCCACCTTCGAGCTGAAGTGGTCGGACGGCAATCGCGCCCCGGGCGAGAAGGTGCTGCGCACCGAGACGCTCGCCATCGAAGGCCGCAAGTTCCGCAAGGAAGGCCTGGGCAAGGACGTCACCGACAAGTTCCTGGCCGGCCTGCCCGGCGTGCAGAAGGAAGGCTGCGACGGCATCATCACCAGCGCGCGCTGGATCCTGCACCGCATGCCGAAGTTCATCCGCACCGTGTGCCTGGAGTTCTTCGGCCAGGCGCGCGACGCCATCCCCAGCATCGTCGAGATCAAGGACTTCCTCGATGCGGAGACCAAAAAGCCCGGCGGCGCCATCCTGGCCGGCCTGGAGCACCTGGACGAGCGCTACCTGCGCGCGGTCGGCTATGCCACCAAGAGCAAGCGCAACGCCTTCCCGAAGATGGTGCTGATCGGCGATATCGTCGGCGACGATGAAGACGCCGTGGCGCGCGCCACCTCGGAAGTGATCCGCATGGCCAACGGCAAGAGCGGCGAAGGCTTTATCGCCGTCAGCCCGGAGGCCCGCAAGAAGTTCTGGCTCGACCGCTCGCGCACTGCGGCGATCGCGAAGCACACCAACGCCTTCAAGATCAACGAAGACGTGGTGATCCCGCTCAACCGCATGGGCGAGTACACCGACGGCATCGAGCGCATCAATATCGAGCTGTCGATCAAGAGCAAGCTGCAGCTGGTCGACACGCTGGAAGCGTTCTTCGCGCGCGGCAACCTGCCGCTGGGCCGCAGCGACGACGCCAACGAGATTCCCAGCGCCGAGCTGCTGGAAGACCGCGTGCAGCACGCGCTGACGCTGCTGCGCGAGATCCGCGCGCGCTGGCGCTATCTGCAAGCCCATCTCGACACGCCGCTGGCGCAGGCCAGGGCCTCGCTGATCGGGCACGGGCTGGGACTGCTGGGCCAGGAGTTCGAGGCGCGGCTGCAGCAGCAGCCGGACGCGACCGTGTTCCACCTGCTGCAGGACCGCACCATCCGCGTGTCGTGGAAGACCGAGATCCGCGCCGAGCTGCGCAAGATCTTCAACGGCGGCGAGTTCAAGCCGATCCTGGACGAAGCCCAGAAGATCCACAAGCAGGTGCTGCGCGGCCGCGTCTTCGTCGCGCTGCACATGCACGCCGGCGACGGCAATGTGCACACTAACATCCCGGTCAACTCCGACGACTACGACATGCTGCAGGACGCGCACCGCGCGGTGGCCCGCATCATGGACCTGGCGCGTTCGCTGGACGGCGTGATTTCCGGCGAGCACGGCATCGGCATCACCAAGCTGGAGTTCCTGACCGAGGAAGAGATCGGCGACTTCCGCGCCTACAAGCAGAAGGTCGACCCGCAGGGCCGCTTCAACAAGGGCAAGCTCCTGCCTGGCGCCGACCTGCGCAATGCCTACACGCCGTCGTTCGGCCTGATGGGGCATGAGTCGATCATCATGCAGCAGAGCGACATCGGCGCGATTGCCGAGAGCGTCAAGGACTGCCTGCGCTGCGGCAAGTGCAAGCCGGTGTGCGCCACGCACGTGCCGCGTGCCAACCTGCTGTACAGCCCGCGCAACAAGATCCTGGCGACCTCGCTGCTGGTCGAGGCCTTCCTGTATGAAGAGCAGACCCGCCGCGGCATCTCGGTCAAGCACTGGGACGAGTTCTCCGACGTGGCCGACCACTGCACGGTTTGCCACAAGTGCGTGACGCCGTGCCCGGTCAAGATCGACTTCGGCGACGTGTCGATGAACATGCGCAACCTGCTGCGCAAGATGGGGCAGAAGAAGTTCAATCCCGGTACCGCGGCGTCGATGTTCTTCCTCAACGCCACCAACCCCGAGACCATCAACCTGACCCGCAAGGTCATGATCGACTGGGGCTACAAGGCGCAGCGCCTGGGCAACGAGGTGCTGAAGAAGCTGGCGAAGAAGCAGACCGCGCATCCGCCCGCGACGGTTGGCAAGCCGCCGGTGCGCGAGCAGGTGATCCACTTCATCAACAAGAAGATGCCGGGCAACCTGCCCAAGAAGACCGCGCGCGCGCTGCTCGACATCGAAGACAACGAGATCGTGCCGATCATCCGCGACCCCAAGGCGACCACGCCGGAAACGGAAGCGGTGTTCTACTTCCCGGGCTGCGGCTCGGAGCGGCTGTTCTCGCAGGTGGGGCTGGCGACGCAGGCGATGCTGTGGCATGTCGGCGTGCAGACCGTGCTGCCACCGGGCTACCTGTGCTGCGGCTATCCGCAGCGCGGCAATGGCCAGTACGACAAGGCCGAGAAGATCGTCACCGACAACCGCGTGCTGTTCCATCGCGTCGCCAACACGCTGAACTACCTCGACATCAAGACCGTGGTGGTCAGCTGCGGCACCTGCTACGACCAGCTCGCGGGCTATGAATTCGACAAGATCTTCCCGGGCTGCCGCATCATCGACATCCACGAGTACCTGCTCGAGAAGGGCGTCAGGCTGGAGGGCGTGACCGGTACGCGCTACATGTACCACGATCCCTGCCACACGCCGATCAAGACCGTCGATCCGACCAAGCTGGTCAACGACCTGATGGGCGGTAACGCCGGCCTGGGCAAGATCGAGAAGAACGAGCGCTGCTGCGGCGAGTCGGGCACGCTGGCGGTGACGCGTCCTGACATTTCGACCCAGGTCCGCTTCCGCAAGGAAGAGGAAATGACCAGGGGCGCCGACAAGCTGCGCGCCGACGGCTTCACCGGCGACGTCAAGATCCTGACCAGCTGCCCGTCGTGCCTGCAGGGCCTGTCGCGCTACAAGGAAGACGCGTCGGTGCAGGCGGATTACATCGTGATCGAGATGGCCAAGCACCTGCTGGGCGAGAACTGGATGCCCGAGTATGTGGCCAAGGCCAATGCGGGTGGCATTGAACGGGTGCTGGTGTAAGGCGGCTACCTTCCCGTTACCCGCGGGTTTGCTCCACTCTCCCGCGCGCGGGAGAGTGGCCGGGAGAGAGGGCCGGCGCCTCGCATGGCGACGTCGTTCACTTCGTGGAGCCTCTCGCCCTCTCCCCCAACCCCTCTCCCGCAAGCGGGAGAGGGGAGACCACACTCAGCAAGAAAGGTACGCACCACGATGCCCCGCACCCCCCACTGCCCCCTCTGCGAAACCGACGGCGGCGAACTGGTCTGGATGGGCGACCGTGCCCGCCTGATCCTGGTCGAGCATGACCGCTTCCCCGGCTTCTGCCGCATCGTCTGGAACGACCACGTCGCCGAGCTGAGCGATCTGGATGACGGCGACCAGGCCTGGCTGATGCGGCTGGTCGCGCGCGTCGAGCGCGTGGTGCGCGAGGTGATGGCGCCCGACAAGGTCAACCTGGCGGCGTTCGGCAACATGGTGCCGCACCTGCACTGGCACATCATCCCGCGCTACCGCTGGGACACGCATTTCCCCGAGGCGATCTGGGCCGCGCCGCAGCGCGCGGCCGACGCCGCGCGCGTGCAGGAACTGGCCGGCCGGCTGCCGGCGCTGCGTACCGCGCTTGCGCTGGTCCAGGCGGACGACGCCTGAAGCCGGGCGCGGAACCCGCGCCGGCCAGCGACCGTCTGAATGCTGATGCCGCCGCGGTCGCGCCTGCGCCGCGGCACCAGAACAACAGCCCGGCCAGGGAGCGCGCTGGCGGGCCAGAAAGCTGCCGCTATGTCCTCGACCCCGACTTCCGTCACCGTACCGGGCCCGGCCGTTCCCGCCCGGGCCCTCAAGATCCAGAGCCGGCTGCGCATGGCCGCGACCTGGGCGCTGATCAAGCCCTACTGGAAATCCGAAGACCGCCTCGCCGGGCTGGGGTTGCTGGCGCTGGTGGTGGTGCTCAACCTGGGCATCGTCTATATCAACGTGCTGCTCAACGAATGGAACCGCGTGTTCTACAACGCGCTGGAGCAGCGCGACTATGCCTCGTTCAAGGTGCTGCTGCTGCGCTTCTCGTGGATCGCGGCGTTCTTCATCGTCGCGGCGATCTCGCGCCAGTACTACACCATGATGCTGCAGATGCGCTGGCGTACCTGGATGACCGGACGCTTCATGGGCCACTGGCTCGGGCACCAGGCCTATTACCGCATCGAACAGACCCACGCCACCGACAACCCCGACCAGCGGATTGCCGATGACCTGCGCCTGTTCACCGACGGGGCGCTGTCGCTGTCGCTGGGGCTGCTCAACTCGGTGGTGACGCTGCTGTCCTTCGTCGGCATCCTCTGGACCGTGTCGGGGCCGATCAGCTTCGCGCTGGGCGGCACCGAGTGGACCATCCCCGGGTACATGGTGTGGTTCGCCGCCGGCTATGCGGTGATCGGCTCGCTGGTGGCGCACGTGGTCGGCCGGCCGCTGATCGGGCTGAACTTCCAGCAGGAACAGTACGAAGCTGACTTCCGTTTCACGCTGGTGCGCCTGCGCGAGAACAGCGAGCCGGTGGCGCTGTACCGCGGCGAGCCGACCGAGCAGGCAGGCCTGCACGCGCGCTTCGACCGCATCCGCGCCAACTGGAACCAGCTGATGCGCTATACGCGGCGGCTGACCTTCGTCAGTTCCGGCTACGCGCAGTTCGCCATCATCTTCCCGATCCTGGTGGCGGCGCCACGCTATTTCGCCGGCAAGATGACGCTGGGCGGGCTGATGCAGACCAGCTCGGCGTTCGGGCAGGTGCAGGGCGCGCTGTCGTGGTTCGTCGACAGCTATGCCACGCTGGTGGGCTGGAAGGCGGCGGCCAACCGCCTGATCGACTTCCAGGAGGCCATCCGCGTGGCCGAGCGGCAGGATGCGTCGCAGGACGGCAGCCGCGATATCGAGGTGGCGTACCACGGCGAGCCGCGGCACGGCATCGCCATCGACAGCCTGGCGCTGGCCTTGCCGGTGCGCGCCGCGCGCGGCGCGGCGCTGGGCCAGCGGCTGCTGGTGGCGCCGTTTTCCCTGACGGTGGCGCCGGGAGAGCGCTGGCTGGTCAGCGGTCCGTCGGGCTGCGGCAAGAGCGTGCTGTTCCGCGCGCTGGCCGGGATCTGGCCGTACGGCAGCGGCACCGTGACCATGCCGGAGGGCGCGCGCCGGCTGTTCCTGCCGCAGCGCAGCTACCTGCCGATCGGCACGCTGGCCGATGCGCTGGCCTATCCGGACGCCGGCACCGAACACAGCAAGGATGTGCTGCAGGCGGCGCTGCGCCAGACCCGCCTGGCCGCGCTGGCGGACCAGCTCGATGTGTTCGACAACTGGTCGCTACGGCTGTCGCCGGGCGAGCAGCAGCGCCTGGCCTTTGCCCGCGCGCTGCTGCAGCAGCCGGATTACCTGTTCCTCGACGAAGCCACCAGCGCGCTGGACGAGGATACCGAGCGCGCCATGTACCAGCTGATGGTGGAGCAGTTGCCACAAACGGCCATCGTCAGCATTGCGCACCGCAGCACCGTGGCGGCGTTCCACCAGCGCCGGCTGCGTTACGTGCCGCAGGACGGCGAGGCGGCCCGGGCTGCGCAAGCCGGCGAGCCTGGGGTAAGCTATCGGGTCGTATGCGAAGCGTGATGCGGGGCTGCCGTGGCAGCCGGCGCGGCCACGGCGGCATCATGCGGCAATCATCCTCACCGGCGCCCCTCAGCGGGCCGCGATCACCATGGCAGGCCTGGAAAAAGACACCCCCCATCCCACCGCGCTGACGGTGCACACGCAATCGCGCGTGCTCGAGATCGGCTTCGACAACGGCCGCAGCTTCCGGCTGCCGTTCGAGCTGCTGCGCGTGTACTCGCCCTCCGCCGAAGTCCAGGGCCACGGCCCGGGGCAGGAGGTGCTGCAGACCGGCAAGCGCGAGGTCGGCGTCGACGCGGTCGAGCCGGTCGGCAACTACGCCATCCAGATCCGCTTTTCCGACGGCCACGACACCGGCATCTATTCCTGGGACCTGCTGTACCGCCTGGGCGACAACCAGGACGCGTTGTGGCAGGACTACCTGCAGCGCCTGGAAGCGGCCGGCGCCGATCGCGACACCCCGATGCCCGCCGCCGGCGGCGGGCACGCCTGTGGCCATCACTGAGCCACCCCCGACAATCCTGGAGTCTTGAAAGATGAGTGAAACCCACTTCGGGTTCGAAAAGGTCGACGAAACGGAAAAGGCCGGCAAGGTGGCCGGCGTGTTCCATTCGGTGGCCACCAAGTACGACGTGATGAACGACCTGATGTCGGGCGGCATGCACCGTCTCTGGAAGATGTTCACCATCGCACAGGCCGGGGTGCGCCCGGGCCACAAGGTGCTGGACATTGCCGGCGGCACCGGTGACCTGGCCAAGGCGTTCGCGAAGCAGGCCGGGCCGACCGGGCAGGTCTGGCTGACCGACATCAACGAGTCGATGCTGCGCGTCGGCCGCGACCGGCTGCTCGACAAGGGCATCGTCACGCCGGTGGCGCTGTGCGACGCCGAGAAGATCCCCTTCCCCGACAACTACTTCGACCTGGTCACGGTCGCCTTCGGCCTGCGCAACATGACGCACAAGGACGCCGCGCTGGCCGAGATGCGCCGCGTGGTCAAGCCGGGCGGCAAGGTCATGGTGCTGGAGTTCTCCAAGGTGTGGAAACCGCTGGAGAAGGCCTACGACGTCTATTCTTTCAAGGTGCTGCCCTGGCTGGGTGAAAGGGTGGCAGGGGATGCCCCGAGCTATCGCTATCTCGCGGAATCGATCAGAATGCATCCAGACCAGGTTTCGCTTGTACGCTTAATGGAACATGCGGGCCTGGAGAATGTCGAATACTTCAATCTGACGGCCGGAGTGGTGGCGCTCCACGTCGGGCGCAAGTATTAGAAGCATTGAAATCGCCATGCCTCGCCCCAAGATGGGGTGAAACTGACAGGGGATAGCAGAATATGTCGTCAATTCGTGGAAAATTCCTGGTTGGGTCGCTGATTACCGCGATTGCCTTCGGGATGGTGTTCGACGCCAATGCCAAGCGCATGGGTGGCTCGCGCAGCATCGGCAAGCAATCGTCGACGGTCACGCAGCAGCGCCAGCAGGCGCCGCAGCCTACTTCGCCGACCCAGCAACCGGCGCAACAGCCCACCCAGGCAGCCCCTGCCACCGCCGGTGCCGCCGGCGCGGCGGCGGCCGCGGCGCCCAAGCGCAACTGGGGCGGGATCCTGGGCGGCATCGCCGCGGGCCTGGGCATTGGCTGGCTGCTGTCGCACCTTGGCCTGGGCGGCGCGGCACTGAGCTTCCTGTCCAACCTGATCCTGATCGCGCTCGTCGCGTTCGCCGCGATCTGGCTGATCCGCAAGTTCCGCGGCGGCAGCAAGCGCGGCGCGCAGCCGGCCTACGCCGGTGCCGGCCATGCGCCCGACCTCGGCCGCAATGCCGAGCCGATGTTCCGCGGCGAGCCGACGCCGCCCGCCTCCGGCAACGTGTCGGCCAGCCCGGTATTGCCCGCCGCCGCTGGCGCCGCCGCCGCCGGTGCCGTGGCGCAGCAGCCCTGGGGCGTGCCGGCCGACTTCGACGCCGAAGCCTTCCTGCGCAACGCCAAGGTCCACTTCGTGCGCCTGCAGGCCGCGTGGGATGCCGGCAACCTGGACGACATCCGCGAATTCACCACGCCGGAGATGTTCGCCGAGATCAAGATGGACCTGGCCGAGCGCGGTACCGAGGTCAACAAGACCGACGTGGTCACGCTCGAAGCCCAGCTGCTCGGCATCGAGTCGTCGCCGGCCCAGCACCTGGCCAGCGTGCGTTTCTCTGGCATGATCCGCGAAAAGGCGGGCGAGGCGGCGCAGCCGTTCGGCGAGGTCTGGAACCTGGCCAAGCCGGTCTCCGGCAGCGGCGGCTGGCTGCTGGCCGGGATCCAGCAAGAGTCCTGATGCCGCACCCCGCGGCGGTGATGCGCCGGGGGGAGTAGCTTAGAATGGAGGCCCACGCGAAAGCGTGGGCCTTTTTGTTTGCGACGCCGCTCCCGCGCGTCGCCGCCTGCCCGCCAACCGCGCTGTCATGAATACTCTGCCTTCCGCCCTGGCCACGCCTGCCGTCTCGGCACTGAACCACCTGCTCGAGCAGGAGCCGTGGGCCCGCAACCAACTGGCGCCGTTTGCCGGACGCGTGATCCGTTTCGATGCCGCCGCCTTCGAGCTGTCGCTCAAGGTGACCGAGCACGGCTGCACGGAACTGGCGCCCGCGGCCGAGGCGCCCGCGGTGACGCTGCGCGTGCCGGTGCAGCAGTGGCCGCTGGTGGCCGCCGACGTGGCCGAGGGCGGCCAGGCCGCCGCCATGCGCCATGTGCGCATCGAGGGCGACGCCGAGCTGGCCAACACGGTTTCGACGCTGGCGCGCAACCTGCGCTGGGATGCCGCCGAGGACCTGTCGCGCGCGCTGCGCGGCATCCTGGGCGGGCCGGTCAGCGACAGCGTGGCGCAGCGCGTGGTCGACGGCGCGCGCCAGGTCCACGAACAGGCCACGCGCGTGGGCCGTGCGCTGGTGGACAACGTCACCGAATACCTGCTCGACGAACGGCCGACCCTGGTGCGACACGCCGCGCTGGACGACTTCGGCGCCGACGTGGGCCGGCTGCGCGACCGCCTGGCGCGGCTGGAGAAGCGGCTGGAGCGGCTCGAGCGCGGCGCCGCGCCGCCCGCGCCGGGCGCTTCCGGCCCTTCCGGCAAGCTGCCGTCGCCGCACCGCTGAGCCGGCCCAGCCGCGCTTCCCCCCGACCATCCACCGACTGCCTGCCCGGCCCCGTGAAGACTCCCGAATGACCCGCCTCCTGCGCCTTGGCAAGATCCTTTTCGTCATCCTCTACTACGGCCTGGACGAGCTGGTGCTCTCGGGCTTCAGCAGCCGCAGGATCCGCTTCCTGGTACGGGTCATCACCATTGGCCGCAAGCTCGACATGCCGCGCGGCGTGCGGCTGCGGCTGGCGCTGACGCGGCTGGGCCCGATCTTCGTCAAGTTCGGCCAGGTGCTGTCGACCCGGCGTGACCTGATGCCGCCGGACATTGCCGACGAGCTTGCCAAGCTGCAGGACCAGGTGCCGCCGTTCGATTCGGCGGTGGCGGTCAGGATCATCGAGCGCTCGCTCGGGCGGCCGCTGGACCAGCTGTTCGAGACCTTCGAGCACCAGCCGGTGGCGAGCGCGTCGATCGCGCAGGTCCACTTCGCCACGCTCAAGGGCGGCCCCAGTCACGGCCGCGAGGTCGCGGTGAAGGTGCTGCGTCCCGGCATGCTGCCGGTGATCGACAGCGACCTGGCGCTGATGCGCGACATGGCCACCTGGCTCGAGCGCTTCTGGGCCGACGGCAAGCGCCTGAAGCCGCGCGAGGTGGTGGCCGAGTTCGACAAATACCTCCACGACGAGCTCGACCTGATGATCGAGGCGGCCAACGCCAGCCAGCTGCGCCGCAACTTTGCCGATACCAACCTGCTGCTGGTGCCCGAGGTGTTCTGGGACTGGTGCAGCAGCACGGTGTTCGTGATGGAGCGCATGCACGGCATCCCGATCTCGCGCACCGAGTCGCTCAAGGCCGCCGGCGTCGACATGCACCAGCTGGCGGAGGAGGGCGTCGAGATCTTCTTCACCCAGGTGTTCCGCGACGGCTTCTTCCATGCCGACATGCACCCGGGCAACATCCTGGTGTCGGTGCAGCCCGAGACCTTCGGCCGCTATATCGCGCTCGACTTCGGCATCGTCGGCGCGCTGTCCGAGTTCGACAAGAACTACCTGGCGCAGAACTTCATCGCCTTCTTCCGCCGTGACTACCACCGCGTGGCGTTGCTGCACGTGGAATCAGGCTGGGTCCCGCCCGAGACCCGCGTCGAGGAACTGGAAAGCGCGGTGCGCGCCTGCTGCGAGCCGTACTTCGACAAGCCGCTCAAGGAAATCTCGCTGGGCATGGTGCTGATGCGGCTGTTCCAGACCTCGCGCCGCTTCAACGTCGAAATCCAGCCGCAGCTGGTGCTGCTGCAGAAGACCCTGCTCAATATCGAGGGGCTGGGCCGCCAGCTCGATCCGGACCTGGACCTGTGGAAGACCGCGAAGCCGTTCCTGGAGCGCTGGATGCACGAGCAGGTGGGCTGGCAGGGCGCGTGGGAGCGGATCAAGGTGGAGGCGCCGCTGTGGGCCAAGATGCTGCCCGATTTCCCCCGCCTGGCGCACCAGTTCCTGGAGCGTCGCGCGCTCACCACCAATGGCGAGCAGGACAAGCTGCTGGCGCTGCTGGTGGTGGAGCAGCGCCGCACCAACCGGCTGCTCGGCACCGCGGTGCTGCTGGTGGGCGGCTTTGTCGCCGGCATCGTGCTCACGCACGTGCTGGGCTGGGCCGGCTACTGGTAGTGGCAGCCGGCAAGTAACCCAAGGAAACCGATGAGCGATACCACCAAGCCAGCGCCCAGCTTCACCACCCGCAACGCCGGCGACCCGGCGTTCTGGGACGAGCGCTTCAAGGAGGGCTTCACGCCCTGGGACCTGGGCGGCGTACCCGAGGAATTCCGCCGCTTTATCGAAGGCCGCCAGCCATGTCCGACGCTGGTGCCGGGCTGCGGCAACGGCTGGGAGGCGGCGTGGCTGTTCGAGCGCGGCTGGCCGGTGACGGCAATCGACTTCTCGGCGCAGGCGGTGGCGTCGGCGCGGCGCGCGCTCGGGCCGGCCGGGGCCGTGGTGCAGCAGGGCGATTTCTTCGCCTTTGCGCCGCAGCCGGCGTGCGAGCTGATCTACGAGCGCGCCTTCCTGTGCGCGCTGCCGCCGGCGCTGCGCGCGGCCTATGGCGCCCGCGTGGCCGAGCTGCTGCCCCCGGGCGGCTTGCTGGCGGGCTACTTCTACCTGGGCGAGAACCGCGGCGGACCGCCGTTCGCGATGCCGGAGGCGGAGCTCGACGCGCTGCTCGGGCCGGCCTTCGAGCGCATCGAAGACCGCGCCTCGGCCGCGCCGCTGCCGGTGTTCCAGGGGCAGGAGCGCTGGCAGGTATGGCGCCGGCGCGGCGCCTGAAGCCGCCTGCCCGGACGTCCTGTGGCGAAGCCGGGGCCCCGCGTGGCGCATTCGCGCCAGCGGGGAATTTTTTTCGCCCGCGCCGGTCTGCGTCGCTATAATCCGCGTTTTGATTCGGCTACGACCGCGGGCCCCCGCCGCGTTGCCCGCCACGCCGGGACAGCGCCAGGTACCCCGATATGCGGCCCCGACCGATGAATTGGACTCCGGGCCACCGCGCGCACCCGCGCCCGGCCGCCCGGCATTCGGTTTTTCGCCACAAGGGCACCTTCTGCATAGGGCAGCGGCATGCTGATCTGGTTTGTCATCATCTACTGGGTAATCTCGGTCGGCATCGGCCTGTGGGCGGCGCTGCGCGTGCGCAACACCACCGATTTCGCCGTCGCCGGGCGCAGCCTGCCGTTCCATATCGTCACTGCCACCGTCTTCGCCACCTGGTTCGGCTCGGAGACGGTGCTGGGCATTCCCGCCGTATTCCTGAAGGAAGGCCTGTCGGGCGTGGTTTCCGACCCGTTCGGGTCGTCGCTGTGCCTGATCCTGGTGGGCCTGTTCTTCGCCCGGCCGCTGTACCGGATGAACCTGCTGACCATCGGCGACTACTACCACAACCGCTATGGCCGGCTGGCCGAGGTGCTGACCACGCTGTGCATCGTGGTCTCCTACCTGGGCTGGGTCGCGGCGCAGATCAAGGCGCTGGGGCTGGTGTTCTATACCGTGTCGGACGGCGCGCTGTCGCAGGAGGCCGGCATGATGATCGGCGCCGCCAGCGTGCTGGTCTATACGCTGTTCGGCGGCATGTGGTCGGTGGCGATCACCGACTTCATCCAGATGATCATCATCGTGATCGGCATGATGTATATCGGCTACGAGGTCAGCGGCCAGGCCGGCGGCGTCAGCGCGGTGGTGTCGCATGCCGCCGCGGCCGGCAAGTTCGAGTTCTGGCCGGCGCTGGATTTCGTGCAGATCATCGGCTTCGCCGCGGCGCTGTTCACCATGATGCTGGGCTCGATCCCGCAGCAGGACGTGTTCCAGCGGGTGACCTCGTCGCGCACCGAGCAGATCGCCGGGCGCGCCTCGGTGCTGGGCGGCGTGCTGTACTTCGGCTTCGCCTTTATCCCGATGTTCCTGGCGTATTCGGCCACGCTGATCGATCCGGGCATGGTGGCCAGGTACATCGACACCGACTCGCAACTGATCCTGCCGCAACTGATCCTGCAGCACGCGCCGATGTTCGCGCAGGTGATGTTCTTCGGCGCGCTGCTGTCGGCGATCAAGAGCTGCGCCTCGGCGACGCTGCTGGCGCCGTCGGTGACCTTTGCCGAGAACATCCTGCGGCCGTACTTCCGCCACCTCGACGACAAGCAGTTCCTGCGCGTGATGCAGACGGTGGTGCTGGTGTTTACCGCGCTGGTGACGCTGTTCGCGCTGAACTCGCACCTGTCGATCTTCCATATGGTCGAAAATGCCTACAAGGTCACGCTGGTGTCGTCGTTCGTGCCGCTGGCCTTCGGCATGTTCTGGAAGCACGCTACCCGCCAGGGCGGGCTGGCCGCGATCCTGCTGGGACTGTCGTCGTGGCTCACCTGCGAGATCGCCTTTGCCGACGCCGTGGTGCCGCCGCAGATGGTGGGCCTGCTGTTCTCGGTCAGCGGCATGGTGATCGGTTCGCTGCTGCCGCAGTGGATTGCGGATCACGCGCCGGTCAAGGAAGTCCATATCGCCTGACGGCGCGGGCGCGCCCACCCCCTTATTTCCACCGATCAGGCAGCCCCGGAACGGTTTATAATTCAAGGCTTTGCATCGCCGCGCGGGCTATTCCCGCGGCTGCCCCGGCGGGCGGCGATGCCCGTCCTGGTACCGAATCCCCAAGTTTTCTCGCTAAATAACACCATGCCGATCTATGCCTACCGTTGCGACGCCTGCGGCCACGGGCGCGATGTGCTGCAGAAAATGAGCGATGCCCCGCTGACGGACTGCCCGTCGTGCGGCGCCGCCGGCGCGTTCAAGAAGCAGCTGACCGCTGCCGGCTTCCAGCTCAAGGGCTCGGGCTGGTACGTGACCGACTTCCGCGGCGGCAGCGGCGGAGCCAGCGCGCCCGCGGCCACCGGCGGCGCTGCCGCGGCCGCGGCGAGCGCGCCGGCGGCGGCTGAAGCGTCGTCGGGCGGCGCCGCCGCGGCGGCCCCGGCGCCGGCCGCCGGCGGTTGCGGCAGCGCCTGCGCCTGCCACTGAGCCGGACCCGCCCCGTGGTAGCCAAGAAGACTTCCGCCCTGAAAACCTGGTTCCTGACCGGGCTGCTGGTGCTGGTGCCGCTGGGCATCACGCTGTGGGTGCTGAGCCTGATCATCGGCACGATGGACCAGAGCCTGGCGCTGCTGCCCGAGGCCTGGCGGCCGGACCGGCTGATGTTCGGCAAGCGCGTCACCGGCCTCGGCGCGATCCTGACGCTGCTGTTCATCCTGCTGGTCGGGCTGCTGGCGCATAACTTCATCGGCCAGCGCCTGGTGCGCTGGTGGGAAGCGCTGCTGGGCCATATCCCGGTGGTGGGCCCGATCTACACCAGCGTCAAGCAGGTCTCGGACACGCTGCTGTCGTCGTCGGGCAATGCCTTCCGCAAGGCGCTGCTGGTGCAGTACCCGCGCGAGGGCTCGTGGACCATCGCCTTCCTGACCGGCCGCCCCGGCGGCGACGTGCAGAACCACCTGCAGGGCGAATACGTCAGCGTCTACGTGCCGACCACCCCCAATCCGACCTCGGGCTTCTTCCTGATGATGCCCAAGGCCGACACCATCGAACTCGACATGACCGTCGACGCCGCGCTCAAGTACATCGTCTCGATGGGCGTGGTGGCGCCGGCGGAATTGCCGCGCAAGAACGGCAGCGCGCCCCGGCCGGTAACCGCGAGTGCGGCCGGCAGGTCCAGCAGCGAGGAACCGGTCCAGACGACCGATCCTTGAGCCTCCAAACTGATCACGGGCTGCGCGCTGCAAGCGGGCAGCCGCGTTTTACCGGGAATCTCCTTATGTCCTCCATGCGTACTCACTACTGCGGTCTGGTGACCGAACAATTCTCGGGCCAGGAAGTGGCCCTGACCGGCTGGGTCCAGCGCCGCCGCGACCATGGCGGCGTGATCTTCATCGACCTGCGCGACCGCGAGGGCCTGGTGCAGGTAGTGTGCGATCCGGATCGCCCCGAGATGTTCAAGGCCGCGGAAGAGATCCGCAACGAGTTCTGCATCCGCATCACCGGCAAGGTGCGCCCGCGCCCGGCCGGCACCGAGAACGCCAACCTGACCTCGGGCAAGATCGAGGTGCTGTGCCACGAGCTGAACGTGCTGAACCCGTCGGTCACGCCCCCGTTCCAGCTCGACGACGACAACCTGTCGGAAACCACGCGCCTGACCCACCGCGTGCTGGACCTGCGCCGCCCGCAGATGCAGTACAACCTGCGCCTGCGCTACAAGGTGGCGATGGAAGTGCGCAAGTTCCTGGACGCGCAGGGCTTCATCGACATCGAGACCCCGATGCTGGGCAAGAGCACGCCCGAAGGCGCGCGCGACTACCTGGTGCCGTCGCGGGTGAACCCGGGCCACTTCTTCGCGCTGCCGCAATCGCCGCAGATCTTCAAGCAGATGCTGATGGTGTCGGGCTTCGACCGCTACTACCAGATCACCAAGTGCTTCCGCGACGAAGACCTGCGCGCCGACCGCCAGCCGGAATTCACGCAGATCGACTGCGAGACCTCGTTCCTGACCGAGCAGGAGATCCGCGACCTGTTCGAGGACATGATGCGCACGGTGTTCAAGAACGCCATCGATGTCGACCTCGACGCCAAGTTCCCGGTGATGGAGTTCCGCGAGGCCATGGCCCGCTTCGGCTCGGACAAGCCTGACCTGCGCGTCAAGCTGGAATTCACCGAACTGACCGAGGTGATGAAGGACGTCGACTTCAAGGTGTTCTCGGGCCCGGCCAACAGCGACAACGGCCGCGTGGTCGGCCTGCGCGTGCCGGGCGGCGGAGCCATCTCGCGCGGCGAGATCGACGCCTACACCCAGTTCGTCGGCATCTACGGCGCCAAGGGCCTGGCCTGGATCAAGGTCAACGAAGTCGCCAAGGGCCGCGACGGCCTGCAATCGCCGATCGTCAAGAACCTGCACGACGCCGCCATTGCCGAGATCCTGAAGCGCACCGGCGCCCAGGACGGCGACATCATCTTCTTCGGCGCCGACAAGGCCAAGGTGGTCAACGACTCGATCGGCGCGCTGCGCCTGAAGATCGGCCACTCGGACTTCGGCAAGGCCAACGGCCTGTTCGAGGATGCCTGGAAGCCGCTGTGGGTGGTGGACTTCCCGATGTTCGAGTACGACGAGGAAGACGCGCGCTGGGTGGCGATGCACCACCCGTTCACCAGCCCAAAGGACGAGCACCTGGAATACCTCGAGACCGATCCGGGCAAGTGCCTGGCCAAGGCCTACGACATGGTGCTGAACGGCTGGGAAATGGGCGGCGGCTCGGTGCGGATCTTCCGTTCCGACATCCAGAGCAAGGTGTTCCGCGCGCTCAAGATCAACGACGAGGAAGCCCGCGCCAAGTTCGGCTACCTGCTCGACGCGCTGCAGTACGGCGCGCCCCCGCACGGCGGCCTGGCGTTCGGCCTGGACCGCATCGTCACGATGATGGCCGGCGCCGACTCGATCCGCGACGTGATCGCCTTCCCCAAGACCCAGCGCGCCCAGGACCTGCTGACGCAGGCGCCGAGCTCGGTCGACGAGAAGCAGCTGCGCGAGCTGCATATCCGCCTGCGCACCGCCGAGCCCAAGCCCAACGCCTGACCGCTTCCGGATCGCTCGTTCTGCAAAAAAGCCGCGCAAATGCGCGGCTTTTTTTCTTTCTGCGCAACGCCGCTGCGCTGGGCGTATGGTTTCGATTTGTTACCGTCCGGAACGAAGGCGGCGGCGGGGCGGTCTTTTTTCTTTGATCCGCAATTCAACACGCAATTTGCCGAGGGGCCCTGTGATGAAGGTTCCCGGCACTCGGGAGGAAATTCGTGAACCTGAACCTGGATATTGAACTGATCCGCCAGTTCCTGCTGGCCCACCAGGAAACCATCCTGACCTGGCTGGCGGCCGGACTGATCATGATGCTGCTGGCCCGCTTCGAGCTGCGCCGCGCCCAGCGCCGCGCGGCGCAGGCCATGTCCGAATCGGTTGCCACCACCGTGGCCGCCTGCGTGCCGGATATCGCCCATGCGGTGCAGGCGGCGTCGCCCGAGGCGGCGGCCGAGCCGGTCGAGATGCAGCGCGCCGAGGCCCTGCGCCGGCTGGCGCTGGACACCGTCGGCGTGGTGATGACGCGCGGGCGCTGGCTCGACGAACTGGGCAACCTGCGCCTGGCCGACGATGCCTTGCTCGCCGGCCAGCGCGCCGAGGGCGCCGATCCGCTGCTGGTGGTGGCGCCGCAGCCGGTGGTGCAGGCCTACCTCGATGCGCAGCGCGTATTCGAGGACGAGGCCGCGCAGGTGCAGGCGCTGCGCCGCGACGCCCAGCGCGTGCAGGAGGCGCTGCAGGCGCTGGACGCCGAGGCCGCCCATATCGAGCAGGAAACCGGCAGCATCGTGCTGCGCTTCGAGCAGGTCAACGCGCAAGTGGCGCAGGGCATGGATGGCGGCGATTACCAGCGCTTCCTGATCCAGAAGTACAACACGCTGGGCCAGCGCGAGAAGGACATCGCGCAGGAGCGCACGCGGCTGCAGGGCGAAGCGCGGCAGCGCGCCGAGACCCTGGCCACCCACGCGCATGCCGCCTCAAAGCGCTACCGCCACGCGCTGGCGCCGCTGATGGAGCAGCTGCGCGCGGCCTGGGGCCATGGCGAATCGCCGCAGGTGTTCGACACCTGGCAGCGCCACGGCGGCACCGAGCCGTACCTGGCACCGCATTCCATGCACGGCGCGCGCAGCGCGGCCTGATCCGGCATGCGGGCGCAGCGCGCGCATGCCCGCGGCGCGGCGCTTTCCCGTGGCAAGCGCGCGCGCCTGCGCTATCCTTGGGTTTGTCCTTTGGCCCAGACCCATGTCCTACAAGATCCCGGAATCCGTGCTGGTGGTGATTTACACGCCAGATCTTCAAGTCTTGCTGCTGGAACGCGCCGATCGCCCGGGGTTCTGGCAGTCCGTCACCGGCAGCCTCGACACCCTGGACGAACCGCTGGGGCTGACCGCGGCGCGTGAAGTCGCCGAGGAAACCGGCATCGTCGCCGGCGAGCACCAGCTGACCGACTGGGGCCATGCCATCCAGTACGACATCTACCCGCAGTGGCGCCACCGCTACGCCGAAGGGGTGACGCGCAATACCGAGCACTGGTTCGGCCTGCGCGTGGCCGAGGCGCTGCCGGTGACGCTGGCGCCACGCGAACACCTGCAATACAAGTGGCTGCCCTGGCAACAGGCGGCGCAGCAATGCTTTTCCAGCAGCAATGCCGACGCCATCCGCCAGCTGGCGTGGCGCGCGGCCGGTGCCGGCGCGTCGGGCGCGTCGGGCATGACGGCAGCAGCGGCAGTCGGAGGGCAGCCATGAAGTTGCGCGTGGTCACCTACAACATCCACAAGGGAGTGACCGGCATCGCGCGGCGCCCGCGCATCCAGAACGTGCGTGCCGGCCTGCACGCGATGGACGCGGACATCGTGTTCCTGCAGGAAGTGCAGGACCGCAACGACCGCCTGGTGGCCGCCGCGCTGTTCGACCCGGAACACACCCAGCTCAACTATCTCGCCACCGACGCCTATCCGCATTCGGTCTATGGCCGCAATGCGGTCTACGACTACGGCCATCACGGCAACGCGATCCTGTCGCGCCATCCGATCCTGATGTCCGAGAACCTCGATATCTCCGACCACCGCTTCGAGCAGCGCGGGCTGCTGCATGCGGTGGCGGACGTGCACGGCGTCGAGACCCACCTGATCTGCGTGCATTTCGGCCTGTTCGCGCGCAGCCGCGCGCGCCAGGCCGAGGCGCTGGTGGAGCGGGTGCAGAACGTGGTGCCGGCCGGCGTGCCGCTGGTGATCGCCGGCGACTTCAATGACTGGAACCACCGGCTCGACGCCCAGATCTGCAATACGCTGGGCGCGGTCGAGGCCTCGCACGCGCGCGGCGCGCGCCTGCATACCTTCCCCAGCCACATGCCGTGGTGGCAGCTCGACCGCATCTATGTGCGCGGCTACGAGATCGAGCGCGCCCACGCGCTGACCGGCCGCGACTGGGCGCAACGCTCCGACCACGTGCCGCTGGTGGCGGAACTGGGCCATCCGCTCGGCGGGATGGTGGAGCGGGACACGCCCGCGGACAAGGCCGCGTGAGGCAGGCGGGGGTCAGCCCGCGCCGCCGTCGCGGCCGGGCAGGGGATAGTCGCGGATAAAGGCGAACACCGCCTGCGCATCGTTCAGGTCCAGCACCGGCAGCGTGGTCATGGCGGCGACGGCGGCGGGATCGTCGCTGGCGACCGCCACCACGCCCGGCACCTCGTCCCACAGCGGCGCGCGGCCCAGCGCGGGGCGGAACACCTCCAGCTTGGGAAAATCGCTGCGCTTGTATCCTTCCACCAGCACCAGGTCGGTGTCGGGCGGCAGCACCGCGAGCGCATCGTCGAGTTCGGGCGAAGGCGCGGCTTCGGGGTAATGCCGCATCAACGTCAGGTGGCGCGCGCCGACCAGCACGACGTTGGCGCAGCCGGCCGCGCGCATGCGCCACGAATCCTTGCCGGGCGTGTCGGGATCGAAGCCGTGGTGGGTGTGCTTGACGCCGGCCACGCGCAGGCCGGCGCCGACGAAGCAGGGGATGAGCTGGTCCAGCAGCGTGGTCTTGCCGCTGCCGGACGAACCGGTAATGCCGAATACCTTCACCATGGGTTCCGTAGGGCCATCGGGAGTCTGCCTGTACGCCGGAATCGGTGCGCAGCGCATCGGCATCGACGATAGCAGAGTTCCGCGCCCCAATGTGCAGGCCGCGCCTTGCCCGCCGCAAACTGTCCGATAATCACGGCATGTCACGGATCTCCCACTCCGCCCAGGCCGAGGACGCCCCGGTGCACGACACCGCCACCACCGGCGAGCCGACCTATCGCCACCACATGCTGCGCTGGGCCTGGCGCCGCGGCAAGCCTACCATCGGCAACACCGTGCGGCTGCTGCACGGCGGCCAGGATTTCTTTCCGGCGCTGATCGCCGCGATCGACCAGGCCGCGTTCCAGGTCATGCTGGAAACCTACATCTATGCCGACGACGAGGTCGGCCGCGCCGTCGCCGACGCGCTGATCCGTGCCGCCGCGCGCGGGGTCGCGGTGCGCGTGACCGTGGACGGCTTCGGCGCCGGCGACATGCCCGCCGAACTGGCCGAACGGCTGCGCGCGGGCGGCGTGCACCTGCGCGTCTACCGCGCCATGCGCGGTTTCCGCCTGGCGCGGCGCCACCTGCGCCGGCTGCACCGCAAGCTCGCCGTGATCGATCGCCATGTCGCCTTCGTCGGCGGCATCAACATCATCGACGACCACAACCACGGGCCCTTCGAAGGCGCCAACCTGGGGCCGCGCTACGACTTCGCGGTGCAGGTCAGCGGGCCGCTGGTGGACCGCATCGCGCTGTCGTCGGAACGGCTGTGGTGGCGGCTGTCGCTGCGCGAGGCGCGCGGGAGCGAGCGCGCCGCCGCGGTTGCCGACTACCCGCTGGTGACCGACTTGCCGCCGCGCCCGGAAGCGAGCGGCGGCATCCGTGCCGCGCTGCTGCTGCGCGACAACCTGCGCAACCGCCGCACCATCGAGCGCGAATACCTGCGCGCGCTGGGCGCCGCGCGCCACGACGTGATCCTCGCCAACGCCTACTTCCTGCCGGGGCACAAGATGCGGCGCGCCTTGCTGGCCTGCCGCGGGCGCGGCGTGCGCGTGCGGCTGCTGCTGCAGGGCATGGTCGAATACCGGCTGCAGCACTACGCCACCCATGCGCTCTATGCCTCGTTGCTCGAGGCCGGCGTCGAGATCTACGAGTATGCCGAGAGCTTCCTGCACGCCAAGGTCGGTGTGGTCGACGAGGCCTGGGCCACGGTCGGCTCCAGCAACATGGATCCGTTCAGCCTGCTGCTCGCGCGCGAAGCCAACGTTGCCGTTTATGATGCCGCCTTCGCCGCTGAACTGCGCGAAGCGCTGGAGCGGGCCATTGCGCACCGCAGCGTGCGGGTGCTGCCCGACGCGCATGCGCGGCGCTCGCCACTGCACCGCCTGG
The DNA here is from genome assembly GCF_900250115.1 of Cupriavidus taiwanensis. Lineage (NCBI taxonomy): Bacteria > Pseudomonadati > Pseudomonadota > Betaproteobacteria > Burkholderiales > Burkholderiaceae > Cupriavidus > Cupriavidus taiwanensis. The sequence continues at coordinate 437,202 of NZ_LT984803.1, forward strand.
CCAACTGGGCGGCCTACATGCTGCTGCGCCTGGGCGTGATCATCGCCGGGGTCACGGGCCGCTACTGAAGGGCTGCGCCGGGCATTGTGCGTTTGTTGCCATGCGGCACGGCCGCTGCAGCAAGCGCTGGCAGCGCGGGCGCTGGCGGACATGCTGCAATGCAGTCCGTTTAGAAACAGCGGTCTAATTAAAAGCTTGATGGGCAGGTGCCGCGCCAGAATAATCTGAACGACCGTTCTTTTTTGGCTTAGACTGCGTGCATTCGCGGTATGCACCGGCAAATCCGCCGGCCGCCCGCAAGCAATGAATGCAACGTCAGGGTCATACGCGGAGCCGCAGCAGGCCCCGCAGAACGGAGAAAAAACATGCGACACCAGTCAGCCCGTCTCGAATCCGCCGCCTCGTCGCCCTCGCCCATGCGCAAGGGCGAGATGACGCGCGTGGCGATTCTGGATGCCGCACTGGAATTGTCGTCCCGCGACGGGCTCGAAGGTCTGACCATCGGCCTGCTCGCGGAACGCATGCAGATGAGCAAGAGCGGCGTGTTCGCGCATTTCGGTTCGCGCGAAGACCTGCAGGTCGAGGTGGTGCGGGAGTATCACCGCCGGTTCGAGCAGGAGGTGTTCTATCCCTCGCTGCAGGAGCCGCGCGGACTGCCGCGGCTGTGGTCGATGGTGCGGCGCTGGATGGAGAAGCGCATCCAGGAAGTGACGACGGGATGCATCTACATCAGCGGCGCGGTGGAGTACGACGACCGCGCCGGCAGCCTGGTGCGTGACGAGCTGGTCAAGAGCGTCACCATCTGGCGGGCAGCGCTGAACCGCGCCATCAACCAGGCCAAGGAAGAGGGGCACCTGCGCGCGGACTGCGATCCGCGCCTGATGCTGTTCGAGATGTACAGCCTTGAACTAGGCTTGCATCATGACGCCCGTTTCCTGCGCCTGCCCGACAGCGCCGAGCTTGCCATGGTCGCGCTCAACAAACTGATTCAGTCTTACCGTACCTGAGGCCGTCGGGTCGGGCCGGTTCGCGCGAGCGAGGCGGGCGGCATGGCGGCATCGTATAACTCCAAGGAGTCTCTGATGGGCCAGTACACCGCACCGTTGCGCGACATGCAGTTCGTGCTCCATGAACTGCTCGGCGCCGCAGCCGAACTGAAGGCGATGCCGCCGCACGCGGACATCGACGCGGACACCATCAACCAGGTCATCGAGGAAGCCGGCAAGTTCTGCGCGGACGTGGTGTTCCCGCTCAACCAGGTGGGCGACCGCGAGGGCTGCACCTACGCCGGCGATGGCGTGGTCAAGGCCCCCACCGGCTTCAAGGAAGCCTACCAGCAGTATGTCGAGGCCGGCTGGCCGGCACTGGCATGCGACCCGGCCTTCGGCGGCCAGGGCCTGCCGATCGTGGTCAACAACGTGGTCTACGAGATGCTGAACTCGGCCAACCAGGCCTGGACCATGTATCCCGGCCTGTCGCACGGCGCCTATGAGGCCCTGCACGCACACGGCACCCCCGAGCTGCAGCAGACCTACCTGCCCAAGCTGGTGTCCGGCGTCTGGACCGGCACCATGTGCCTGACCGAGCCGCATTGCGGCACCGACCTCGGCATCCTGCGCAGCAAGGCCGAGCCCCAGGCCGACGGCTCCTACCTGATCACCGGCACCAAGATCTTCATCTCCGCCGGCGAGCACGACCTGGCCGAGAACATCATCCACCTGGTGCTGGCGCGGCTGCCGGACGCGCCCGCCGGCACCAAGGGCATCTCGCTGTTCGTGGTGCCCAAGTTCATCCCCGATGCCAGCGGCAACCCGGGCCAGCGCAACGGCATCCAGTGCGGCTCGATCGAGCACAAGATGGGCATCCACGGCAACGCCACCTGCGTGATGAACCTGGACGGCGCGCGCGGCTGGATGGTGGGCGAGCCCAACAAGGGCCTCAACGCCATGTTCGTGATGATGAACGCCGCGCGCCTGGGCGTGGGCGCGCAAGGCCTGGGCCTGACCGAGGTGGCGTACCAGAACTCGGTCGCCTACGCCAAGGACCGCCTGCAGATGCGCGCGCTGACCGGCCCCAAGGCCCCCGAGAAGGCCGCGGATCCGATCATCGTGCACCCGGACGTGCGCCGCATGCTGCTGACCCAGCGCGCCTACGCGGAAGGCGGCCGCGCCTTCAGCTACTGGACCGCGCTGCAGATCGACCGCGAGCTGTCGCACCCGGACGAGGCGGTGCGCAAGCAGGCCGGCGAACTGGTCGCGCTGCTGACGCCGGTGATCAAGGCGTTCCTGACCGACAACGCCTTCACCGCCACCAACGAGGGCATGCAGGTGTTCGGCGGCCACGGCTACATCTCCGAATGGGGCATGGAGCAATACGTGCGCGACGCCCGCATCAACATGATCTACGAAGGCACCAACACGATCCAGGCACTGGACCTGCTGGGCCGCAAGATCCTCGGCGACATGGGCGCGAAGATGAAGGTCTTCGGCAAGATCGTGCAGGAATTCGTCGAGGCCGAAGGCACCAATGAAGCCATGCAGGAGTTCATCAACCCGCTGGCCGACCTGGGCGACAAGGTGCAGAAGCTGACCATGGAAATCGGCATGAAGGCGATGGGCAACGCCGACGAAGTCGGCGCCGCCGCGGTGCCGTACCTGCGCGTGGTGGGCCACCTGGTGTTCTCTTACTTCTGGGCACGGATGGCCAAGATCGCGCTGGAGAAGGAAGCCAGCGGCGACAAGTTCTACACCGCCAAGCTGGCCACCGCGCGCTTCTACTTCGCCAAGCTGCTGCCGGAAACGGCCGGCGAGATCCGCAAGGCGCGCGCTGGTTCGGCGTCGCTGATGGCGCTGGACGCGGATTTGTTCTGATTTTCCGCTGCGGCTGCAAAAACTCTCACTTCAACGCTCACTAATCCAGGAGCGCGCATGTCCAATTTCATCGTCAAGAAGGTCGCCGTGCTGGGTGCCGGCGTCATGGGCGCGCAGATCGCCGCCCACCTGATCAACGCGCGCGTGCCGGTGGTGCTGTTCGACCTTCCAGCCAAGGAAGGCCCGAAGAACGGCATCGCGCTGCGCGCCATCGAGAACCTGAAGAAGCTGTCGCCCGCGCCGCTGGGCCTGAAGGAAGAGGCCGGCCTGATCCAGGCCGCCAACTACGAAGACGATATCGCCCTGCTCAAGGAATGCGACCTGGTGATCGAGGCGATCGCCGAACGCATGGACTGGAAGCACGACCTGTACAAGAAGGTCGCGCCGCACCTGGCTTCGCACGCGATCTTCGCCACCAACACCTCGGGCCTGTCGATCACCGCGCTGTCCGACGGCTTCGATGCGGACCTGAAGTCGCGCTTCTGCGGCGTCCACTTCTTCAACCCGCCGCGCTACATGCACCTGGTCGAGCTGATCCCGACCGCGACCACGCAGCCGCAGATCCTCGACCAGCTCGAAGCCTTCCTGACCACCACGCTCGGCAAGGGCGTGGTGCGTGCCAAGGACACGCCCAACTTCATCGCCAACCGTGTCGGCATCTTCTCGATCCTGGCGGTGTTCGCCGAGGCCCAGAAGTTCGGCATCCCGTTCGACGTGGTCGACGACCTGACCGGGTCCAAGCTGGGGCGCGCCAAGTCCGCCACCTTCCGCACCGCGGACGTGGTCGGCCTGGATACCATGGCGCACGTGATCAAGACCATGCAGGACAACCTGCACGACGACCCGTTCGCGCCGGTCTACCAGACCCCGGCCGTGCTCAAGGGCCTGGTCGACGCGGGCGCGCTGGGCCAGAAGACCGGCGCCGGCTTCTACAAGAAGGAAGGCAAGGCGATCAAGGTGCTCGACGCCAGCACCGGCCAGTACGTCGATGCCGGCAAGAAGGCCGACGAGATCGTGGTGCGCATGCTGAAGAAGGAACCGGCCGAGCGCATCCGGCTGCTGCGCGAGTCGGGCAACCCGCAGGCGCAGTTCCTGTGGGCGGTGTTCCGCGACGTGTTCCACTACATCGCGGTGTACCTGGAGCAGATCGCCGGCTCCGCCGCCGATATCGACCTGGCGATCCGCTGGGGCTTCGGCTGGAATTCGGGTCCGTTCGAGGACTGGCAGGCGGCCGGCTGGAAGCAGGTAGCCGAGTGGGTCAAGGAAGACGTCGAGGGCGGCAAGGCGCTGTCGGGCGCGCCGCTGCCGGCGTGGGTGTTCTCCGGCCCGGTGGCCGACAACCAGGGCGTGCACGCGCAGTCCGGCTCGTGGTCGCCCGCGACGCAGTCGTTCGTCGCGCGCAGCACGCTGCCGGTGTACCAGCGCCAGGCCTTCCGCGCCGCGATCCAGGGCACCGCCGCGGCCGATCCGCGCAAGGCCGGCCGCACCGTCGAGGAGAACGATGCGGTGCGCATCTGGGTGGGCGAGGGGCAGGACGACGTGCTGGTGGTCTCGTTCAAGAGCAAGATGAACACCATCGGTCCCGACGTGATCGACGGCCTGACCCGCGCCATCGACCTGGCCGAGGCCGGCTACAAGGGCCTGGTGGTGTGGCAGCCGACCTCGCTGCAGCTCGGCGCGCCGGGCGGCCCGTTCTCGGCGGGCGCCAACCTGGAAGCGGCCATGCCCGCCTTCATGATGGGCGGCGCCAAGGGCATCGAGCCGTTCGTGAAGAAATTCCAGGACGGGATGATGCGCGTGAAGTACGCCGCGGTGCCGGTGGTGTCGGCGGCGTCGGGCATCGCGCTGGGCGGCGGCTGCGAGTTGATGCTGCATTCGGCTGCACGCGTGGCTGCGCTCGAAACCTATATCGGCCTGGTGGAGGTAGGCGTGGGCCTGGTCCCGGCCGGCGGCGGCCTGAAGGAAGCCGCGCTGGCCGCTGCACGCGCCGCGCAGGCGGCAGGCAGCACCAACTACCTGCAGTTCCTGACCAGCCGCTTCCAGAGCGCGGCCATGGCCAAGGTCTCCGGCTCGGCGCTCGAGGCGCGCCAGATGGGCTACCTGCAGCCGTCCGACCAGATCGTCTTCAACGTGCATGAACTGCTGTACGTGGCGCAGAACGCCGTGCGCGCGCTGGCCGACGCCGGCTACCGCGCGCCGCTGCCGACGCTGATCCCGGTTGCCGGCCGTTCCGGCGTGGCCACCATCAAGGCCTCGCTGGTCAACATGCGCGACGGCGGCTTTATCTCCGCGCACGATTTCCTGATCGCCACGCGCATTGCCGAAGTGGTGTGCGGCGGCGACGTCGACACCGGCGTGCTGGTCAGCGAGGACTGGCTGCTGGCGCTGGAGCGCAAGGCCTTCGTCGACCTGCTGGGCACCGGCAAGACACAGGAGCGCATCATGGGCATGCTGCAAACCGGCAAGCCGGTGCGCAACTAATCAGGCTAGCGAGGAACCGAGATCATGAAACAACTGCAAGACGCATATATCGTTGCGGCCACCCGCTCGCCGATCGGCAAGGCGCCCAAGGGCGCGTTCAGGCACACGCGCCCCGACGACCTGCTGGCCACCATCCTGAAGGCCGCGGTGGCACAGGTCCCTGACCTGGACCCGAAGCTGATCGAGGACGCCATCGTCGGCTGCGCCATCCCGGAGGCGCAGCAGGGCCTGAACGTGGCCCGCATCGGTGCGCTGCTGTCGGGGTTGCCGAACACGGTCGGCGGCATCACCGTCAACCGCTTCTGTGCCTCGGGCCTGAGCGCGGTGGCGATGGCGGCGGACCGCATCCGCGTGGGCGAGTCCGATGTGATGATCGCCGCCGGCGTGGAGTCGATGAGCATGGTGCCGATGATGGGCAACTCGCCGTCGATGTCGCCGGAGATCTTCACCCGCGACGAGAACGTCGGCATTGCCTACGGCATGGGCCTGACCGCCGAGAAGGTCGCGCAGCAGTGGCAGGTCAGCCGCGAGGACCAGGACGCGTTCTCGCTCGCGTCGCACCAGAAGGCCATCGCGGCGCAGCAGGCCGGCGAGTTCAAGGACGAAATCACGCCGGTCGAGACCGTCGAGCGCTTCCCGGACCTCGCCAGCGGCCAGGTCAGCATGAAGACGCGCACCATCGCGCTGGATGAAGGTCCGCGCCCGGATACCTCGATCGAAGGCCTGGCCAAGCTGCGCCCGGTGTTTGCCAGCAAGGGCAGCGTCACCGCCGGCAACAGCTCGCAGACCTCCGACGGCGCCGGCGCTTTGATCCTGGTCTCGGAAAAGGTCCTCAGGCAGTTCAACCTGGTGCCGCTGGCGCGCTTCGTTTCGTTCGCGGTGCGTGGCGTGCCGCCGGAAATCATGGGCATCGGTCCCAAGGAAGCGATCCCGGCGGCGCTGAAGGCGGCCGGCCTGAGCCAGGACCAACTGGACTGGATCGAGCTGAACGAAGCCTTCGCCGCGCAATCGCTGGCGGTGATGCGCGACCTGCAGCTCGATCCCGCGCGGGTCAACCGCATGGGCGGCGCGATCGCGCTGGGCCACCCGCTCGGCGCCACCGGAGCGGTCCGCTCGGCCACGGTGGTGCACGCGCTGCGCCGTCACAACCTGAAGTACGGCATGGTCACCATGTGCGTTGGCACGGGCATGGGTGCTGCAGGAATCTTCGAGCGCGTATAAACGCGCCTGCGGGACGGTTTCCCGTGGGGACCGTCCCGCCCTTCTGTCAGGTGAAGAGAGCAGTACCGGGGGCTGCCGCCCGCGAGCGCGGGTCACCAGCAGGGAGGAGACAACAATATGCAGGAGACAGCCATCCTGGCCGATGCCGCGTGCGACTTGCCGCGCGACATCATGGCCGCGCTGCAGGTCCACACCATTCCGTTCCGCATTCGCGCGGGCGAACGCTTTGTCGCCGACACGCGCGACGAAGACGCGCTGCCCACGCTCTACCGGCAATACCTGGTCGGGCGCCAGGATCACTACGCCGAATCCATTCCGCTGCTCGAACGCGAGCTGGAAGAGCACCTGCTGCGCAATGTGGTCACGCAGTGCGACCGCGCCATCCTGCTCACCATCGCCAGCGCCCGCAGCAAGCTGTACGCGCATGCGAGCGGCGCCGTGATCGGCACCGTGGCCCGCAGCGTGCGGTTGCGCAAGCAGGCTGGCCGCTCAGGGTTGTTCGACCTGACCGTGATCGACACCGGTGCCATTGGTCCAGGCCAGGCGCTGATCGTGCGAGAGGCCGCGCGCATGGCCATGGGCGGCGCCAGCCCGCAGGCAGTACGCGATGCTGTTGAAACGCGCCTGCGCGATGCCGCCCAGATGTTCCTGGTGCCGGACGAACTGCTTTACATGTACACCCGCGCGCGCCAGAAGGGCGAGGGCAGCATCACGTGGGGCCGCTACATGATGGGTAGTACATTCAATATCCGGCCGGTGGTGCGCATGCATCGCGGCCATACCGAAGCGATCGGCAGGGCGCGCGGCTCGGAAGAGGGCGCACGCCGCGTACTGGAGCATGCCGAGCAATGTATCCGCGCTGGCGACCTGCTGGTGCCGGCGATTTCGGTCTGCTACGCCGGGCCCCTCGATGACGTGCGCGCGCTGCCGGCCTACCAGTCGCTGGCGCATAGCGCGCGCCGCCACGGCGTCGAGCTGATGCTGGCGCCGATGAGCCTGACGGTGGCACTGAATGTCGGCGCGCGCGCGTTCGGGCTCAGCTATCTGGCCGAGTCGCCGCCGCCTTTCGAATAACTCCCACAGACGAGGACACCATGAGCATTCGCACCAGCATCGAGCAGGGCATCCTGACGCTCGAATTCGACCGCATCGACAAGAAAAACGCCATCACCGCGGCGATGTACCAGTCGCTGGCCGACGCGCTGCGCGCGGCCGGGACCGATCCCGCCGTGCGCGCCATCCTGCTGCGCGGCAAGCCCGAAGTCTTCACCGCCGGCAATGACCTCGAGGATTTCATGCAGCGCCCTCCCGGCGCGGGCGAAGGCGCCGAAGCGGCTCCGGTGTTCCAGTTCCTGTACCAGATCAGCCATGCCAGCAAGCCGGTGGTGGCGGCGGTCAGCGGCGCGGCGGTTGGCGTGGGCACCACCATGCTGTTGCATTGCGACCTGGTCTATGCGTCCGACACCGCCAGGCTGTCGCTGCCGTTCGTGCAGCTTGGGCTGTGCCCCGAGGCCGCCTCCAGCCTGCTGCTGCCACGGCTGGTCGGCTACCAGCGCGCGGCCGAGAAGCTGCTGCTGGGCGAGGCCTTCAACGCGCAGGAAGCACTCGAGATCGGGCTGGTGACGCGGGTGCTGCCGGTGGCCGAGCTGCATGACTTCGCCCTGGCGCAGGCGCGCAAGCTGGCGGCCTTGCCGGCGTCGTCGCTGCGCGAGACCAAGCGCCTGATGAAGGCCGGCGCGATGGCCGAAGTGGAGAAGCAGATGGCCGACGAGGGCGCGGTGTTCCGGCGCATGCTGGTGGCGCCGGAGGCGAAGGAGGCGTTCAGCGCGTTCTTTGAAAAGCGGAAGCCGGATTTCACGAAGTTTGAGTGAGAAACCGGAAAACTTCCTCTACCGCTTGATTGCTCCCCTCTCCCGCTTGCGGGAGAGGGGTTGGGGGAGAGGGCAGGCGCTCGGCAAGCACGCTCACGCCTCACTACGTAAAGACTCCCGCCCTCACCCCAACCCTCTCCCGCAAGCGGGAGAGGGAGCACACCGATCGATGAGCGATAGCCTCTGGGACCTCAAGCCGTCGGCAACACCCGCGGCTGCCGCGACTCATCCGTCGCCACGTACGTCAACGTCGCCTCGGTCACCTTGACGATCTCGTTGCTATGCCGCATCCGCTGCGCATAGACTTCCACCGCGACCGTGATCGAGGTACGCCCGGTCTTGACGATATCGGCGTAGAAGCTCACCAGGTCGCCGACAAATACCGGGTGCTTGAACAGGAAAGAATTGACCGCCACGGTCGCGACACGTCCCTGCGCGCGCTCGACCGCCGGGATCGACCCTGCAATATCCACTTGCGCCATGATCCAGCCGCCGAACACGTCGCCGTGCACGTTGGCGTCGGCGGGCATCGGCACCACGCGCAGCGCGGGATTCTTGCCGGCGGGCAGGGCGGGGACGGTATGGGGAGCGTTCATGACGGTATGCGGCTGGACTTCCGATGGGGGCGCCGGCCGCGACGAAAAACCCTTCGCCAGCCGCGCAACGCGATCTCTGCGACAATCGCGCATTGGCCCGGATTCTAACGTATGCGCCGCTATTCCACGACCGCCGAGCAGGCCCCCGACACTGCCTCGGTCAAGCTCTTTCCCGGCCAGCGCGCCCCCCGCAGCGACTGGCAGACCGTCCGCAACCTGTTGCCCTATGTCTGGCACTACAAGTGGCGCGTAATGCTGGCGCTGGCGTGCCTGGTGGCGGCCAAGGTGGCCAACCTGGGCGTGCCGGTGCTGATGAAGCGGCTGATCGACAGCATGAACATCACCGCCGGCGACCCGCGTGCGCTGCTGGCGGTGCCGGTCGGACTGATCGTCGCCTACGGCCTGCTGCGCCTGTCCGCGACGCTGTTCACCGAGTTGCGGGAAATCCTCTTTTCCAAGGTCACGCAGAGCGCCGTGCGCGAGATCGCGCTGCAGGTGTTCCGCCACCTGCATGCGCTGTCGCTGCGCTTCCACCTCGACCGCCAGACCGGCGGCATGAGCCGCGACATCGAGCGCGGCACGCGCGGCATCCAGTCGCTGATCTCGTATTCGCTGTACAGCATCCTGCCCACCCTGGTGGAAATGGCGCTGGTGATCGGCTTCTTCGTGCTGCACTACGACATCTGGTTCGCCGCCATCACCGGCTGCGCGCTGGTGGGCTATATCGTCTTCACCATCGTGGTGACGGAATGGCGCACGCACTTCCGCCGCCGCATGAACGAGCTCGATTCGCGCGCCAACCAGAAGGCGATCGATTCGCTGCTGAACTTCGAGACCGTCAAGTACTTCGGCAATGAAGCCTACGAGGCGCAGCGCTACGACGAGAACCTGCGCAAGTACCGCACCGCGGCGATCCGCTCGCAGAACTCGCTGTCGTTCCTCAACTTCGGCCAGCAGGCCATCATCGCCATCGGCCTGATCCTGATCCTGTGGCGCGCCACGGTGGGGGTGGTCGACGGCAAGCTCACGCTGGGCGACCTGGTGCTGGTCAACACGCTGATGATCCAGCTCTATATCCCGCTGAACTTCCTCGGCGTGATCTACCGCGAGATCAAGCAGGCCACCACCGACATGGACCGCATGTTCGTGCTGCTGGGCACGCACCAGGAGGTGGCCGACGCGCCGGGCGCGCCACCGCTGCGGGTCAGTGGCGCGCAGGTGCGCTTCCGCGACGTGCGCTTCAGCTACGAGGCCGACCGCCTGATCCTGGACGGCGTCGATTTCACCATTGCGGCGGGCAGCACCACCGCGGTGGTGGGGCACAGCGGCTCGGGCAAGTCGACGCTGGCGCGGCTGCTGTTCCGCTTCTACGACGTCGGCGGCGGCGCGATCGAGATCGACGGCCAGGACATCCGCGCCATCACCCAGGACAGCCTGCGCCGCGCCATCGGCATCGTGCCGCAGGACACCGTGCTGTTCAACGACAGCATCTACTACAACATCGCCTACGGCCGCCCGGACGCGACCCGCGACGAAGTCATCGCCGCGGCGCAGGCGGCGCAGATCGACGCCTTTATCCGCGAGCTGCCGCAGGGCTACGACACGCCCGTGGGCGAGCGCGGGCTCAAGCTGTCCGGCGGCGAGAAGCAGCGCGTGGCGATCGCGCGCACGCTGCTGAAGAATCCGCCGGTGCTGGTGTTCGACGAGGCGACTTCCGCGCTGGATTCGCGCACCGAGCAGGCGATCCAGGCCGAGCTGATGCGCCTGGCGCAGAACCGCACCACGCTGCTGATCGCGCACCGGCTCTCCACCGTGGTCCATGCCGACCAGATCCTGGTGATGGACCACGGCCGCATCGTCGAGCGCGGCACCCATGCGCAGCTGATGCGCGCGGGCGGGCGCTATGCCGAGATGTGGGACATCCAGGCGCGCGCCGCCGCCAGGGGCGGCGACGCGGTCGGCGCGGAGGCGCTGGCTCTCGACGTGGGCGACGCCACCCAGGACGCCTGAGCCCTTATCGGCCGCGCCGGCTTGCACCAGGGCGCGGCGCGGATTGTCGGCAATCGCTGCCGACGATGCCGCTGCGGCAATCGCCGCGCCCATTTCTGGTTCGACAATCGCGCGCGGGCACGCCCTGAAACGGGGCCGGAAAGGCTGGCACATCCCTTGCGGACGGATCCCTCCGAAATCACTATCCACGGAGAGATGCCATGCCCCAATCCCGCGCTGCGCAAGTGCCGCCCGGCGTTTTCACGGCTGCCGGCGAGAACGCCGCCAGCACCGCCAGCACCGCCAGCACCGCCAGCACCGCGGCACGTCCGGCCCCCGCTCCGGCGCGCCGCCGCCTGCTGAAGCTGGGCGCAATGCTCGGCACCGGGCTGGTGCTGTCGACACTATGCGCCGGCGTGGCCCACGCGCAGGCTGCGCCGACCAAGGTCAGGTTCCAGCTCGACTGGCGCTTCGAGGGGCCGGCGGCACTGTTCCTGCTCGGCGAGCAGAAGGGCTACTACATGGCCGAGAAGCTAGAAGTCTCGATCGATGCCGGCAATGGCTCGGGCAACGTGGTCAACCGGGTGGCCTCGGGCACCTATGACATGGGCTTCGCCGACATGTCGTCGGTGATGGAGTTCTACGGCAACAACCCCGACGCGAAGAACAAGCCGGTGGCGGTGATGATGGTCTACAACAACACGCCCGCGGCCATCCTGGCGCTGAAGAAGTCGGGCATCCGCGCGCCGAAGGACCTGGCCGGCAAGCGCCTGGGCGCGCCGGTGTTCGACGCCGGCCGCCGCGCCTTCCCGATCTTCGCCCGGGCCAACGGCCTGCAGGCATCGTCGTTCAACTGGCAGGCGATGGACCCGACGCTGCGCGAAACCATGCTGGTGCGCGGCGACCTCGATGCCATCACCGGGTTTTCGTTCACGTCGATCCTGAACCTGAACGCGCGCGGTGTGAGGGACGAGGACATCGTGGTGCTGCCGTACCCGCAGTTCGGCGTGAAGCTGTACGGCAACGCCGTGATCGCGTCGGAGGAATTCATCAAGAAGAACCCGGAGGCGGTGAAGGCGTTCCTGCGCGCCTTCATCAAGTCGGCGCGCGACGTGATCGCGCGTCCGGAGGAAGGCATCCGCGCGCTCAAGGCGCGCGACGGCATCATCGACGAGAAGCTGGAAACGCGCCGGCTGAAGCTGGCGCTGGACAGCGTGGTCAGGTCGCCCGACGCGAAGGCCGAGGGCTTTGGCCGCGTCAGCAAGCCGCGCCTGTCGCTGATGGCTTCGCAGGTGGCCGATGCCTTCGGCACCAAGGGCCGTATCAACGCCGATGCGCTGTGGACCGACGCGTACCTGCCGGGCGCGGCCGAACTGGACGTGCTGCGATGATGGCGCGCCTGGCTGAATCCATGCCGGCCGCCTCGACTAACGCGACTGCCGCGACTGCCGCGACCGCGCCGGTCGAGCCCTTTGTCGATTTCAACCGGGTCTGGCTGGCCTATGACGACACGCTCGCGCGCCAGGGCGAGTTCGCGGTGGAAGACCTGTCGCTGCAGGCCGCGCCGGGCGAGTTCATCGCCATCGTCGGCCCGTCCGGCTGCGGCAAGTCCACCTTCATGAAGCTGGCCACCGGCCTCAGGCCCGCCACGCGCGGCATGGTCAAGGTTGCCGGGCACAAGGTGAGCGGGCCGCTCAAGCAGGTCGGCATGGCGTTCCAGGCGCCGACGCTGCTGCCGTGGCGCACCACGCTCGACAACGTGATGCTGCCGCTGGAGATCGTCGAGCCCTACCGCTCGACCTTGCGGGCGCGCCGCGACGAGTACATTGATCGCGCCCGCCGGCTGCTGCATACCGTGGGCCTGGGCGGCTACGAGGACAAATACCCGTGGCAGCTCTCCGGCGGCATGCAGCAGCGCGCGTCGATCTGCCGCGCGCTGATCCACCAGCCGCGCATGCTGCTGCTCGACGAGCCCTTCGGCGCGCTCGACGCCTTCACCCGCGAAGAACTCTGGTGCGTGCTGCGCGACCTGTGGCAGGCGCAGCGCTTCAACGTGATCCTGGTCACGCACGACCTGCGCGAGGCCGTGTTCCTTGCCGACACGGTCTACGTGATGAGCCCGCGACCCGGCCGCATCGTGATGCGCAAGGAGATCGGCCTGCCGCGGCCGCGCGATCTGGAACTGACCTATACCGAGCCCTTCGCCGAGCTGGTGCACGCGCTGCGCGAGAAGATCGGCCATGTGCGCCAGCACTGAGCCACCACTGAGGCCAACTGAGAAGACCCGATGATGATGATGACTCTGACTTCGGCGCAGGAGCGCCGCGTGCAGCGCGTGGCGCCGTGGCTGCTGCTGGCCGCGGTGCTGCTGCTGTGGCAGGGCGCGTGCATGGCCTTCGACGTCTCCGACTTCATCCTGCCGACGCCGTCAGCCATCGTGGCCGCGCTGGCGGACTACGCGGACGTGATCGCCGGCCATGCCTGGCGCACCTTCTGGACCACCATGGTGGGTTTCGGCGTGGCCATCGGCGTGGGCGTGCTGCTCGGGCTGGCGATGGGCTCGTCGCGGCTGCTCTACGCCGCCAGCTACCCGCTGATGACCGCCTTCAACGCGCTGCCCAAGGCCGCCTTCGTGCCGATCCTGGTGGTGTGGTTCGGGCTCGGCGCCGGCCCGGCCATCCTGACCGCGTTCCTGATCTCGTTCTTCCCGATCATGGTCAATATCGCCACCGGGCTGGCCACGCTGGAGCCGGAACTGGAAGACGTGCTGCGCGTGCTCGGCGCCAAACGGCGCGACGTGCTGTTCAAGGTCGGCCTGCCGCGCGCGCTGCCGTACTTCTTTGCCTCGCTCAAGGTGGCGATCACGCTGGCCTTTGTCGGCACCACGGTGTCGGAGATGAATGCCGCCAACGAGGGCATCGGCTACCTGCTGGTGTCGGCCGGCTCCGCCATGAAGATGCCGCTGGCCTTCGCCGGGCTGGTGGTGATCGCGGTGATGGCGATGGCGATGTACGAGCTGTTCGCGGTGGTGGAGAAGCGCATGACCGGCTGGGCCCACCGGGGCTGAGGCGGGGCAGGTGGCGAAGCGCCGTGCGCCGATGGATAATCCGCGTCATGGAAATCAAATGGCTTGAAGACTTCGTCAGCCTGGCCGAGACGCACAGCTTCTCGCGCTCGGCCGAACTGCGCCACGTCACGCAGCCGGCGTTCTCGCGGCGGATCCAGTCGCTGGAGGCGTGGGTCGGCACCGAGCTGATCGACCGCTCGAGCTATCCCACCAGCCTGACCCCGGCCGGCAAGGTGTTCTACGAGCAGGCCCTGGCGATGCTGGCGCAGGTCAGCGAGACCCGCGCGCTGATGCGCGGCCAGCGCTCGGCCAATGCGCAGGTGCTGGAATTCGCGGTGCCGCACACGCTGTCGCTGACCTTCTTCCCGGAATGGCTCAAGGCGCTGGAGCGCAAGCTCGGCACGCTGCCGTGCCGGCTGCGCGCGCTCAATGTCCATGACGCGGTGCTGATGCTGGTCGAGGGCGGCTGCGACCTGGTGATGGTGTACCACCACGCGCGCCAGGCCATCCAGCTCGATCCGGCGCGGTACGACATGCTGGTGCTCGGTACCGAACGGCTCTCGCCCTACAGCGTGCCGGACCCCGCCGGCAAGCCCCAGTTCCGGCTGCCGGGCACCGACAAGAAGCCGGTGCCGTTCCTCAGCTATACGCCCAACGCCTTCCTCGGCCGCATGGTCGACCTGCTGCTGGCCGATACCGCGGAGGCGCTCAAGCTCGACAAATGCTACGAGACCGACATGGCCGAGGCGCTCAAGGTGATGGCGCTGTCGGGCCACGGCATGGCCTTCCTGCCCGAAAGCGCGGTGCGCGAAGACGTCGCGGCGGGGCGCCTGGTGCGGGCCGAGTCGGCGCGCGGCCTGCCGCTGTCGATCGACATGGAGATCCGGCTGTATCGGGAAAAGCCGGGCGAGAACGGCGGAGAACGGCGCGCCGGGGCGCGCCGCAAGCGCCAGCTGGTGGACCAGGTTTGGGGGACGCTGACCTCCACGTAGCGATGGCCTACGCAAACGTTATGCGCGTCTTGCATAACCCGATGAGCAAACGGCATTGGATTCCGAGCGGCCGCCAAGCCTAAGCTTGCGCCCATCTTCCACCCCGGAAACCATCCCGATGTCTTCTGCAGCACCGACCAACACTGCTGGCCAAAAGCACGCAATTCCGTCCTACCTCAACGCCGACAACCTCGGTCCCTGGGGCATCTACCTGCAGCAAGTCGACCGCGTCACGCCCTATCTGGGTTCGCTGGCGCGCTGGGTCGAGACCCTCAAGCGCCCCAAGCGCGCCCTCATCGTCGACGTGCCGATCGAGCTCGACAACGGCACCATCGCCCATTTCGAGGGCTACCGGGTGCAGCACAACCTGTCGCGTGGCCCGGGCAAGGGCGGCGTGCGCTTCCACCAGGACGTGACCCTGTCCGAAGTGATGGCGCTGTCGGCCTGGATGTCGGTGAAGAACGCGGCGGTCAACGTGCCGTACGGCGGTGCCAAGGGCGGCATCCGCGTCGACCCGCGCACGCTGTCGCAGGCCGAGCTGGAACGCCTGACGCGCCGCTACACCAGCGAAATCAACATCATCATCGGGCCGAGCAAGGACATCCCGGCACCGGACGTCAACACCAACGCACAGGTGATGGCGTGGATGATGGACACCTATTCGATGAACTCGGGCAGCACCTCGACCGGCGTCGTGACCGGCAAGCCGATCTCGCTGGGCGGCTCGCTGGGCCGCCACGAGGCCACCGGCCGCGGCGTGTTCGTGGTCGGCTCCGAGGCCGCGCGCAATATCGGCCTCGAGGTCAAGGGCGCGCGCGTGGCGGTGCAGGGCTTCGGCAACGTCGGCGCGGTCGCCGCCAAGCTGTTCCATGAGGCCGGCGCCAAGGTGGTGGCGGTGCAGGACCACCGCACCACGCTGTTCGACCCGGCCGGCCTGGACGTGCCGGCGATGATGGAATACGCCTCGCACAGCGGCACCATCGACGGCTTCCCCGGCGAAGTCCTGCGTACCGAGCAATTCTGGGAAGTCGATTGCGACATCCTGATCCCCGCCGCGCTGGAAGGCCAGATTACCGCGGAAAACGCGCCGAAGATCACGGCAAAGCTGGTGATCGAGGGCGCCAACGGCCCGACCACGCCGCAGGCCGACGACATCCTGCGCGAGCGCAATATCCTGGTCTGCCCCGACGTGATCGCCAACGCCGGCGGCGTGACCGTGTCCTACTTCGAATGGGTGCAGGACTTCTCCAGCTTCTTCTGGACCGAGGAAGAGATCAACCAGCGCCTGGTACGGATCATGCAAGAAGCCTTCCGGGCAATCTGGCAAGTGGCACAGGAAAACAAGGTGACGCTGCGCACGGCGGCGTTCATCGTGGCCTGTACGCGGATCCTGCAGGCGCGCGAGATGCGCGGCCTGTACCCCTGACCGGGGCAGGCAGGCCCGGGGCGAGGCACTGGCATGGTGCAGTGCAATAACCGTCCCGGATCCCGCGATCATGACCGTCAGACGCGGTCTCCGGCAAGCGCCGGAGACCGCGTTGTCGTATCCGGACGCGCTGCGCACGGATTGCCCCGAAGTGGGGTTCTAGGAGAAAACCCAGTTGTATTGCGGCGGATGCTGCGCAATACTGTTTCACCAGTGGGGGTTATATTCTTTGAATCCCGCTTTCTCTTCATGGTCAAGGAGATGTTATGAATTTCGCCAAGTTGGCTGCCCTGATGATTGCCGGGGGCGTAATGTGCGGGACGGCACAGGCAGCCGAACAACTGACGGGCACGCTGAAGAAGATCAAGGACACCGGCGTCATCACCCTGGGCGTGCGCGAGTCGTCGATTCCGTTCAACTACAACCTCGGCGGCGTGCGCCAGGTCGGCTATTCCTACGATATCAACATGAAGATCGTGGAAGCCATCAAGGACCAGTTGAAGCTGCCGAACCTGCAGGTCAAGGAAATCCCGATCACCTCGCAGAACCGCATCACGCTGCTGCAGAACGGCACCATCGACATCGAATGCGGCTCGACCACCAATAACCTGGAACGCCAGAAGCAGGTCGCCTTCACCAATTCCATCTTCATCATCGGCACGCGCATCATGGTGAAGAAGGATGCCGGCATCAAGGACTGGGCCGACCTGAAGGGCAAGAACGTCGTCACCACCGCCGGCACCACGTCGGAGCGCCTGCTGCGCAAGATGAACGACGACCAGAAGCTCGGCATGAACATCATCAGCACCAAGGACCACGGCCAGTCGTTCCTGACGCTTGAGTCGGGCCGCGCGGTGGCGTTCATGATGGACGACGCGCTGCTGTACGGCGAGCGCGCCAAGGCCAAGAATCCGGCCGACTGGATCGTGGTGGGCAAGCCCCAGTCGCGCGAATCCTACGGCTGCATGATCCGCAAGGACGACCCGCAATTCAAGAAGCTGTCCGACACCGTGATCTCCGGCATGATGAAGGATGGCTCGGTCAATACCCTGTACACCAAGTGGTTCATGCAACCGGTTCCGCCCAAGGGCCTGAACCTGGACTTCCCGCTGTCCGAAGACATGAAGACGCTGATCAAGGCGCCTAACGACAAGGCGCTGGACTGACCTGCCGTTGACAGCACTGCGAAACGGAAGGCTCGTCCTTCCGTTTCTTTTTGAGGACGCAACATGAACTACAACTGGCATTGGGGAGTTTTCCTCGAACAGGCCGCCCAGAACGAGACCTACCTGGACTGGATGATCTCCGGCCTGAAGGTCACGCTCGCGCTGGGGCTTTCGTCCTGGGTCATTGCGCTGGCCATCGGCTCGGTGCTCGGCGTGCTGCGCACGGTGCCGAACAAATGGCTGGCCGGCATTGCCGCCACCTATGTCGAGATTTTCCGCAACATCCCGCTGCTGGTGCAGCTGTTCATCTGGTATTTCGTCGCCCCCGAGCTGCTGCCCGGCGGCGAGGCGATCAAGCAGATGAACCCGTTCGCGCAGCAGTTCCTGGCCGCCATGCTGTGCCTGGGAACGTTTACCGCCGCGCGGGTCTGCGAGCAGGTGCGCTCGGGCATCAACTCGCTGGCGCGCGGGCAGAAGAACGCGGGCCTGGCAATGGGCTTCACGCTGCCGCAGACCTACCGCCACGTGCTGCTGCCGATGGCGTTCCGCGTGATCGTGCCGCCGCTGACTTCCGAATTCCTGAACATCTTCAAGAACTCGGCGGTGGCGTCGACAATCGGCCTGCTGGAACTGGCCGCGCAGGGGCGCCAGCTGGTGGACTACACCGCGCGTCCGTATGAATCGTTCATCGCGGTCACGCTGATGTACGCGCTGATCAACGTCACGGTGATGCTGCTGATGCGCTGGGTCGAGGCCCGCACGCGCGTGCCCGGCTTCATCGGCGGCAAGTAAGGGGGCGCCATGGCTTATTCCTTCGATTTCACCTCGATCAACCCGAGCACGCTGCACGTGCTGGGCGAGGGCATGATGGTCTCGCTCAAGATCACCGTCACCGCGGTGGTGGTCGGCATCGTCTGGGGCACCATCCTGGCGATGATGCGGCTGTCGTCGTTCAGGCTGCTGAACTGGTTCGCGCAGGGGTACGTGACCATCTTCCGCTCGATCCCGCTGGTGATGGTGCTGTTGTGGTTCTTCCTGATCATCCCGCAGGTGCTGCAGGGCATCTTCAACCTGTCGCCCGCGACCGACCTGCGCATGACCTCGGCGCTGGTGGCGTTCGCGCTGTTCGAGGCCGCGTACTACTCCGAGATCATCCGCGCGGGCATCCAGAGCGTGTCGCGCGGGCAGATGTTCGCGGCGCAGGCGCTGGGCATGACCTACGGGCAGTCGATGCGGCTGGTGATCCTGCCGCAGGCGTTCCGCAACATGGTGCCGCTGCTGCTGACGCAGGGCATCATCCTGTTCCAGGATACGTCGCTGGTATACGTGAGCGCGCTGGCCGACTTCTTCGGCCAGGCCTACGGCATCGGCGAGCGTGATGGCCGGATCGTCGAGATGCTGCTGTTCGCCGGCCTGGTGTACTTCATCATTTGTTTCTCCGCTTCGCTGCTGGTCAAGCGTTATCAGAAAAAGGTGGCTGTATGATCGAAATTAATAACGTTTCCAAGTGGTACGGCTCGTTCCAGGTGCTGACCGACTGCACCACCAAGGTTGCCAAGGGTGAAGTGGTGGTGGTGTGCGGCCCGTCGGGTTCGGGCAAGTCCACGCTGATCAAGACCGTCAATGCGCTCGAGCCGTTCCAGAAGGGCGACATCCTGGTCGACGGCACCTCGGTGGGCAACCCCAAGACCAACCTGCCCAAGCTGCGTTCGCGCGTCGGCATGGTGTTCCAGAACTTCGAGCTGTTCCCGCACCTGTCGATCACCGAGAACCTGACCATTGCGCAGATGAAGGTGCTGGGCCGCTCCAAGGACGAGGCCATGGCCAAGGGCCTGAAGTACCTGGAGCGCGTGGGCCTGAAGAGCCAGGCCGAGAAGTACCCCGGCCAGCTGTCGGGCGGCCAGCAGCAGCGCGTGGCGATCGCACGCGCGCTGTCGATGGATCCGATCTGCATGCTGTTCGATGAGCCCACTTCCGCGCTGGACCCGGAAATGGTCAATGAAGTGCTGGACGTGATGGTGCAGCTGGCGCAGGAAGGCATGACCATGATGTGCGTGACCCACGAAATGGGCTTCGCGCGCAAGGTGGCCAACCGGGTGATCTTCATGGACCAGGGCAAGATCGTCGAGGACGCCGACAAGGAAGAGTTCTTCGGCAATATCGACGCCCGCTCGGAGCGCGCGCGGCAGTTCCTGTCGAAGATCCTGCATCACTGAGCGGACTGCCGACCGCCAAGTAAAAAAGGGACGCCTGGGCGTCCCTTTTTTACTCGTGGCGGGAAGGGCTCAGGTACAGGCGGTATTGGCCGCGTTCTTGGCCTGGACCTCGGGCGGGATCGGCACGCTCAGCGTCATGGTCGGGCGCCCATGCTCGAACATGATCAGCTCGCCCGGGGCGAACTGGGTCCAGGTCTCGTTGTCGGTAAGCGGCGCGGTGGCGATCACGGCGACGCGGTCGTCCGGCGTGGTGACCTGCGCGAAGTCGATCGACAGGTCCGCATCGATCAGGTGCGCCGTCGAGAACGGCCACTCCCGCACGATGTAATAGAGGCGGGTAGAGCAGTGGGCAAACAGGGCCTGCCCGTTGCTCAGCAGGAAATTGAACACGCCGTGCAGCGTGATATCGCGGGTGATGTCGGCCAGCGCGTGGCCGAGTTCGTTCAACGGCGGCTGCGAGCCCGGGAAGCGCTTGCGCAGGCCCTGCATCAGCGTGCAGAAGGCCAGTTCGCTATCGGTATCGCCCACCGGCTGGTAGACGCCGGACAGGAACGGGGTGAAGCCGTGCAGGTCGCCGTTGTGGGCGAAGATCCAGTGCCGGCCCCACAGCTCGCGCATGAAGGGATGGCAGTTCTCCAGCAGCACGGTGCCCTGCGTGGCCTTGCGGATATGCGAGATGACGTTCTTGGACTTGATCGGATAGCGCTTGATCAGGTCCGCCACCGGCGAGGTGCCGGCGGACTGGTTGTCGATGAACAGGCGGCAGGCCTTGTCTTCGAAGAAGGCGACACCGAAGCCGTCGGCGTGGTGGTCGGTCACGCCGCCGCGCGCGGCAAAGCCGGTGAAGGAGAACGTCACGTCGGTCGGCGTGGCGCAGTTCATGCCTAGCAGCTGGCACATGTCGGGGCACCGGTCGGCAGGGGGCTGCCGCTTTGCAATAGAATGCAGGCATTATCCCGCGCGCCCGTGCCGCTGCCAAGCAACCGCGGACGCTCCCCCTGGTGCCAATGACGCCAGCCATGGCGCCACCATACCTGCTAGCAATCCCGAGAACGATGAGCCAATACAAGATTGCCGTGATTCCCGGAGACGGAATCGGCACGGAAGTCATGCCCGAGGGCATCCGCGTGATGGACGCCGCGGCGCGCCGCTTCGGCATCGACTTCCAGTGGGATCACTTCGATTTTTCCAGCTGCGACTACTACGCCCGCCACGGCAAGATGCTGCCGGACGACTGGTTCGACACGCTGGTGAAGTACGACGCCATCTACTTCGGCGCGGTCGGCTGGCCGGATACGGTGCCCGACCATGTCTCGCTGTGGGGTTCGCTGCTGCAGTTCCGCCGTTCGTTCGACCAGTACGTCAACCTGCGCCCGGTGCGGCTGATGCCCGGCATCCGCAGCCCTCTGGCCGGCCGCCAGCCCGGCGACATCGATTTCTACGTGGTGCGCGAGAACACCGAGGGCGAATACTCCAGCATCGGCGGGCGCATGTTTCCCGGCACCGAGCGCGAGATCGTGGTGCAGGAAACCGTGATGAGCCGAACCGGTGTCGACCGCATCCTGAAGTTCGCCTTTGAACTGGCCCGGAAGCGTCCGAAAAAGCACCTGTCCTCGGCGACCAAGTCCAACGGCATCTCGATCACGATGCCGTACTGGGACGAGCGGGTCGAGGCCATGGCCGCCAACTACCCCGGGATCAAGGTCGACAAGTACCACATCGACATCCTGACCGCGCATTTCGTACAGCATCCGGACTGGTTCGACGTGGTGGTGGCGAGCAACCTGTTCGGCGACATCCTGTCCGACCTGGGCCCGGCCTGCACCGGCACCATCGGCATCGCGCCGTCGGGCAATATCAATCCGGAGCGCACCTTCCCCAGCCTGTTCGAGCCGGTGCACGGCTCGGCCCCGGACATTGCCGGGCGCGGCGTGGCCAACCCGATCGGGCAGATCTGGTGCGGCGCCATGATGCTGGAGCATCTCGGCCATGACGAGGCCGGTGCCGCCGTGCTGCGAGCGATCGAGCAGGTGCTGGCCGCCGGGCCGGAGCACGCGCCACTGACGCGCGACATCGGCGGCAAGGCCGGGACCGCCGACCTGGGCCGCGCCATCGCGGAGGCGCTGT
The DNA here is from genome assembly GCF_900250115.1 of Cupriavidus taiwanensis. NCBI lineage: Bacteria > Pseudomonadati > Pseudomonadota > Betaproteobacteria > Burkholderiales > Burkholderiaceae > Cupriavidus > Cupriavidus taiwanensis. Next base: position 459,224 of record NZ_LT984803.1, read on the forward strand.
GAGCGCCGGGTTCGCGGGGGACGCCCGCGCACTGCTGCTCGAGACCTTCCACGCCGCGGTGGCGGCGGCCGACCCGCTGCAGATCGTCGCGCAGCACCTGCCGCCGCCGCACGCCGGCGGCCGCACGCTGGTGGTGGGCGCGGGCAAGGCCGCCGCGTCGATGGCCGCGGCGGTCGAGCGCGCCTACGCCGGCAAGGCCACGCTGGAAGGGCTGGTGGTCACGCGCTACGCGCACGGCATGCCGACCGACCATATCCGCGTGATCGAGGCCGGCCATCCGGTGCCCGACGAATCGGGCGAGCAGGCCGCGGCCGAGATCCTGGCCGCAGTGCAGTCACTGACGCCGCAGGACCGGCTGCTGGTGCTGGTCTCGGGAGGCGGTTCGAGCCTGCTGTCGCTGCCGGCCGAGGGCATTCCGATGGCCGACCTGAAGGCGACCACCAGGGAATTGCTGCGCTGTGGCGCGCCGATCACCGACATGAACATCGTGCGCAAGCACATCTCGCGCATCCAGGGCGGCCGGCTGGCGCAGGCAAGCCAGGCGCCGGTGACCACGCTGATCGTCTCGGACGTGGCCGGCGACGATCCCAGCGCGATCGCCTCGGGACCGACCGTGGCCGATCCCAGCACTTTCGCTGACGCGCTGCAGATCCTGCGCCGCTACGGCGCCCAGGTGCCGGCCAGCGTGCAGTCGCACCTGGAACGCGGCGCGCTTGGCGAGGTGGCGGAGACGCCCAAGCCGGGCGATCCGTTGTTCGATCGCGTCGACAACATCATGATCGCGACCGCCCATGGCAGCCTGGAAGCGGCCGCGGCGCTGTTCCGCGCCCGCGGCATCACGCCGGTGCTGCTGGGCGATACCGTGACCGGTGAGGCGCGTGAAGTGGCGCGCGTCTATGCGGCGCTGGTGCGTGAGATTCGCGCGTACAATGCGCCGTTCGCCGCGCCCGTGGCGCTGATCTCCGGGGGTGAGTGCACGGTCACTTTGCCGGCCGGCGGTGGCGCCAGCAAGGCGCGCGGCGGGCGCTGCTCGGAGTTCCTCCTGTCGCTGGCGGTCGAACTGGCAGGCATGCCCGGCGTGCACGCGATCGCGGCCGACACCGACGGCATCGATGGCTCGGAAGACAACGCCGGCGCGCTCGCCGACCCGACCACGCTGGCGCGCGCCGAGGCCGCCGGCTGGGCGGGCCAGCACCAGCTGGACGCGCACGATGCGTGGGGCCTGTTCGATGCCATCGGCGACCTCGTGGTTACCGGTCCGACGCGCACCAACGTCAACGACTATCGCGCCATCCTGATTCTCTGATTTCGACGAACGCCAGCCGCCAGCGGCCGGCCCCAAGCTAGCCATGACCCAGAAGCTCACCATCACCCGCCCGGACGACTGGCACCTGCACCTGCGCGACGGCGCGGCGCTGGCCGCCGTGCTGCCCGACACCGCCCGCCAGTTCGCCCGTGCCATCATCATGCCCAACCTGAAGCCGCCGGTGACCACGGTGGCGCAGGCCCAGGCCTATCGCGCCCGCATCCTGGCCGCGCTGCCGGCCGGCATGCAGTTCGAGCCGCTGATGACGCTGTACCTGACCGACAACACCAGCGCCGAGGAAATCGTCGCGGCCAAGGCCAGCGGCTTTGTGCACGGCGTCAAGCTGTACCCGGCGGGAGCCACCACCAACAGCGATGCCGGCGTGACCGACATCCGCCGTTGCTACCCGGCGCTGGAAGCGATGCAGCGCGAAGGCCTGCCGCTGCTGGTGCACGGCGAGGTCACCGACCCGGCCATCGATATCTTCGACCGCGAGGCCGTGTTCATCGAGAAGGTGATGACGCCGCTGCGCCGCGACATGCCCGAGCTGAAGGTGGTGTTCGAGCACATCACCACCAAGGACGCAGCGCAGTACGTGCGCGACGCGAGCGGCCCGGTCGGCGCCACCATCACCGCGCACCACCTGCTCTACAACCGCAACGCCATCTTCACCGGTGGCATCCGCCCGCACTACTACTGCCTGCCAGTGCTCAAGCGCGAAACCCACCGCGAGGCGCTGGTGGCGGCCGCCACCTCGGGCAGCGAGCGCTTCTTCCTGGGTACCGACAGCGCGCCGCACGCGCGCGGCCTGAAGGAGCACGCCTGCGGCTGCGCCGGCTGCTATACCGCGCTGCATGCGATGGAGCTGTATGCCGAAGCCTTCGACGCCGCGGGCGCGCTGGACAAGCTGGAAGCCTTCGCCAGCTTCAACGGCCCGGCCTTCTATGGCCTGCCACGCAACACTGGCACGCTTACGCTGGAGCGCGAAGACTGGCAACTGCCGGCCGAACTGCCGTATGGCGACACCACGCTGGTGCCGCTGCGCGGCGGCGAAACGCTGCGCTGGAAGGCGCGCTGACCACTGCGGCGTTGCAAGCCGGAGCAATTGCGGCGGGCGAATCCTTCACCGCCGTGCTGGCCGGGATCGACTGGTCCCGGCCATGGTTCCAACCCTTTGCCGCACGCGGCGCAGCGCTGGCCGCGGCAGTGCAGCGCGGTGCGGACCTGCGCGCATTGCTCGATGCCGAGTCTGGCGCGCTGGGCCTGCGCAACGCGCGCGGCTTGCCGCTGCATTTTGTCGCGCAGCAGGCCTTGCCCGAGGGCAAGGCCTATGAAGCGCATATCCATGCCACGGGCGAAGTCCCGACACGCGACAACCTCCACGATTTCTTCAACGCACTGGTCTGGCTGCATTTCCCGCAGGCCAAGCGCTTACTCAACCAGATCCAGGCCACGGTGATCGCGCGCGAAGGCGTGCAGACCACCCGCGGCGGCGTACGCGACGCGGCCACGCTGTTCGACGAGAACGCGGTGCTGTTCCTGAGCGAGGGCGACGAACATGCCGAAGCGCTGCGCGGGTTTGCCTGGCAGCGGCTTTTTGTCGCGCAGCGGCATGCGTGGGACACGGCGTGCAGAGTCGTGCCGTTCGGCCATGCACTGCTGGAAAAGCTGGTGCGGCCGTACAAGGCCGTGACCGCGCATGCCTGGACGCTGCCGCTGATGCCGGGTGGCGCGCATACGCTGGATAAGGCGGTGGCGCTGTCGCTGCAAGAGGCGGCTGCAGCCGGCACGCTGCGCGGCGGCCGTTGCTTTGCGCCGCTGCCGGTAATGGGCATACCGGCATGGTGTGACGATAATGCCTCGCCCGATTTCTATACCGACACCACGGTATTCCGGCCCGGGCGCATGCGCGATCTACCCCGGCAACCCGATTGAATCGGTGTTAGACTGCGGGCCGCAAAGCAGGCCAGGCAACCGCTGCCTGCACCGCAAGGTGCAGGGGGAGGAAAGTCCGGACTCCACAGGGCAGGGTGTTGGCTAACAGCCATCCACGGCAACGTGCGGAATAGGGCCACAGAGACGAGTCTTGCCGCCGGGTTCGCCCGGCGGGAAGGGTGAAACGCGGTAACCTCCACCTGGAGCAATCCCAAATAGGCAGGCGATGAAGCGGCCCGCTGAGTCTGCGGGTAGGGAGCTGGAGCCGGCTGGTAACAGCCGGCCTAGAGGAATGGTTGTCACGCGCCGCGCGCCGCAAGGCGGGCGGGGCGCACAGAATCCGGCTTATCGGCCTGCTTTGCTTCAGTCATCGGCACGACCCGGCGCCCGCGCGGCACACCGGGCGGGCTAAACTTCCATCAGCCTTCGACGATTTCCAGCGTGTGCGTGATCTCGGCCGTCTTGGCCAGCATGATCGACGCCGAGCAGTACTTCTCGTGCGACAGCTTGATCGCGCGCTCGACCGTGGCGGGGTTGAGATTCTTGCCGGTGACCACAAAATGGAAGTTGATGCGGGTGAACACCTTGGGGTCTTCGCCGGCGCGCTCGGCCTGCAGCTGCACGCTGCAGCCGGTGACGTCCTGGCGGCCGCGCTTGAGGATCAGCACCACGTCATAGGCGGTGCAGCCGCCCGTGCCGAGCAGCACCATTTCCATCGGCCGCGGGGCCAGGTTGTGGCCGCCGCCTTCGGGGGCGCCGTCCATGGCAACGATATGACCGCTGCCGGTCTGGGCGACGAAGCTCATGCCGTCGGCGCCCATCCATGTTACTTTGCATTCCATTTTGTTCGTTCCTATGCTTTGTGTTGTCGGTTTTCGATCACAAGCGCGTGATTTCGAATCTTGCATTTCCCAGTATATGGCAACGTCTAGTTTGGGGCATCGCTGCCGATAACCTTAGAAAACCTGAGGGTTTCCTCTAGTGTGTGGGCGGGGTGACACCGACGCTGGTTTGATAAGTTATTGATTTTTAAGGCGTAAATTTGATGCCGGAAGAGCCCGGTAGCGTTTCGTAATACGAAATCCCATTTCGCACTACAAATTTCCCTTGCATCCGGGCAAACCCTAGGTATAATTCGAATCATTGAACGACGGCGCAGACAGCGCGCCAGAGTGCGAAAGCGAAGCCTCCAGCCAAGCCCCCGCACCGCCCGCCGGTCCCGCCGTCGATCTCCAAGTGTCTCCTCCACCCTCCTCCTTTGGTGGATTCAAACCCAAGCTCAACCGCTTGGGTTTTTTTTCGCCTGAACCATTCGCGTCGGCCCCCAAGTGCGTCGGGCGGCCCATAACCGCGGCGATCGGCCTCGATCTTGACGAAAACTCAAGCCTTTGCTTGTGCGCTCACCACTACCGCCAGTATAATCGAGGGCTTTTCCGTCATGCCCGCGGAAGAAGAACAGCAGCACCAGGCCTCCCGCACGGGAGCCACAAGACTTGCAGGGGCGAGCACAAGCCTTCGCGAGTCGGATTACGGGCACGAACCAATAGTCAGGAAAAATCATGAAGACCTTTTCCGCCAAGCCTCATGAGGTAAAGCGCGACTGGTACGTGATTGACGCGACGGACAAAGTCCTCGGCCGTGTCGCCAGCGAAGTGGCACGCCGTCTGCGCGGCAAGCACAAGCCGGAATTCACTCCGCACGTCGACACGGGTGATTACATCATCATCGTCAATGCAGCCAAGCTGCGTGTCACGGGTACCAAGGAAACGGACAAGAAGTACTATCGCCATTCGGGCTACCCGGGCGGTATCTACGAAACGACGTTCGGCAAGATGCAGCAGCGTTTCCCGGGCCGTGCCCTGGAAAAGGCTGTCAAGGGCATGCTGCCGAAGGGTCCGCTGGGCTACGCGATGATCAAGAAGCTGAAGGTTTACGCCGAAGCCGAGCATCCGCACGAAGCGCAGCAGCCCAAGGCGCTGGAAATCTAAGGAGGCCAATCCATGATCGGTAACTGGAATTACGGTACTGGCCGCCGCAAGAGCGCTGTGGCTCGTGTCTTCATCAAGTCGGGCAAGGGCGACATCGTCGTCAACGGCAAGCCCATCAAAGAGTATTTCGCTCGCGAAACCTCGCTGATGATCGTGCGCCAGCCCCTGGAACTGACCGCCCACGGCGAAACGTTCGACATCAAGGTCAACGTGACCGGTGGTGGCGAAACGGGCCAGGCCGGCGCAGTGCGCCACGGCATCACCCGCGCCCTGATCGACTACGATGCGACCCTGAAGGCGGCCCTGTCGAAGGCTGGCTACGTCACGCGCGACGCACGTGAAGTCGAGCGTAAGAAGGTCGGCTTCCACAAGGCGCGTCGTCGCAAGCAGTTCTCGAAGCGCTGATGCGTTTTCGCGGATCCGGCCCCGCCGGATCTTGCGAGACCAGAAAAACCGCACGCTGGCCGTGCGGTTTTTTTTGCCCGCGGGCTACGGAACCGCCGTGAGGCTGCCCTCATCGCGGCAGGCCGCCATACTTTTGTGGGGTATCCGGCCCGCACGCGGCTACAATCACGCCCTGTCGCCGACGGCAACTCCGGCTTGCCGGCGCGGTTGCGCCATGGGCAGGCCAGCCTGGCACGAACGAGAGAGGAGTGAGAGTCATGCTGTTTTCCAAGAAGAAAGGCCTTTCGATCGACACGCTGATTGGCGCAGACACCGCCATCGACGGCGACCTGGTGTTTGCCGGCGGCCTGCGCCTGGATGGACGGGTGCGCGGCAATGTGACCGCGACGCCGGGCAAGCCCAGCATGCTGGTGGTCAGCGAGAAGGGCATGGTCGAGGGCGAGATCAGCGTCGGCCACCTGGTGCTGAACGGCACCGTCAAGGGCCCGGTGCACGCCGGCGACCTGCTGGAACTGCAGCCGCAGGCGCGGGTGCTGGGCGACGTACGCTATGCCGCGCTGGAGATGCATCAGGGCGCGCTGGTCGAGGGCCGCTTGATACCGCTGGTGCAGGGCGAGGTCAAGGCGCTGCCGAATCTGGTCGAGGCGGCGCCGGTGACTGAAGTGACCGAAGCGGCAGAAGCGACCGATAGCGACCCGGCCAGCGCAGGCGAAACTCCCGGCGCCGCCGCCAGTCCCACCGAAAAGGCCGCGTAGCGGCGACTTCGTTGCACGGAATCCCTTGAAAACACCAGGGTTCGGCACGATTTCCCAGTAGCGCTTAGAATACAGGCGTATCTAAACAGGAGAACACCCCATGAACGCAGTCGCAGAGGCACCCGTTACCGAGGACGTGCCGGCACCGTTCGTCTTTACCGACAGCGCCGCCGACAAGGTCAAGCAGTTGATCGAGGAAGAGGGCAATGCCGAGCTGAAACTGCGCGTGTTCGTGCAGGGCGGCGGCTGCTCCGGCTTCCAGTACGGCTTCACCTTCGACGAGGAAGTCAACGAAGACGACACCACCATGGTCAAGAACGGCGTCACCCTGCTGATCGACTCGATGAGCTACCAGTACCTGGTCGGCGCCGAGATCGACTACAAGGAGGACATCAACGGCGCGCAGTTCGTGATCAAGAACCCGAATGCCTCGACCACCTGCGGTTGCGGCTCGTCGTTCTCGGTCTGAGCGATCCCGGTCTTAACAAGAAGCGCACCCTCGGGTGCGTTTTTTGTTGCCCGCGCCGGCTTACGGCGCGGCGCGCCAGACCACCGGAAACCAGTCTTCGCGCAGGCGCTCGCCGGTCTGCTGGCCGATCCCGGGAAACGGCGGTGAAGTGCGGCCGGGCCGCTGCATGAAGCGCACGTCGTCACCGAGGAAACGGGCCGAGAACGCCCGCCGCCGCCCGCTGCCGGTGTTGCCGGCGGCACCGTGCACGGTGCGGAAGTCGAACACCACCGCATCGCCCGGCTCCAGTTCCGGGGCCAGCAAGGTGTGACTGCCGTCTTCCACCTCGGGCATCTCCATGAAGGCGTCGTCGCCGCCATAGAAGTTCTCGTTGCTGGCCCAGCGCTTGGGCCGCACCAGCCGCGGCCAGCGGTGCGAGCCGGCCACCACGCGCAGCGTGTTGGCCTGCGTGACCGGGTCCAGCGGTATCCAGTAGCTCGCGGTCTGGGTGCCGTCGACGCAGTAGTAGGGCAGGTCCTGGTGCCACGGCGTCGGCTTGGCGGTGCCGGGCTCCTTGACCAGGATGTGCTCGTGGAATACCTGCACCGCCTGCGACTGCATGATCCGTCCGGCGATGCCGGCCGCGGCCGACTCGCGGATAAAGGCCGCGAACGGGGCAATGCGCTGCCAGTTGCAATAGTCCTCGAAGAAGCGCCCGCCCTCGCCGGCGCGCACGTTCTCGATGGCAAAGGGGCCGGGCTCGGCCAGGTTCTGCGCGAAGCCTTCGCGCAAGCGCTCGACCCAGTCGGTAAAGGCGCCGCGCAAGACCAGCACGCCGTCGCGCTGGTAGGTGTCGATCTGTTCCCGGGTGATGTCCATGGCGGTAGGTGTGGGGGCGATGGACCCAGTATCGCCATGCGCCAGGGATAGGAAAAGCATATATTTCCTATGTTGCGATATAGGAAATCATGATCCCTTTCTCTTTTCGCCAGCTCGAGTACTTCGTCGCCGCCGCTGAACACGGCAGCATCAGCGCCGCGGCCCGGGCCCGGCATGTGTCGCAGCCGTCGGTATCGACCGCGATCGCCCAGCTTGAGGGCACGCTCGGCGAGCCGCTGTTCAGGCGGCAGGTCAGCCGCGGGCTGTCGCTGACGCCGGCCGGGCAGCGCCTGCTGGGCAAGGCCCGCGACGTGCTGGCCCTGGCCGCAGGGCTTGCCGGCGACGATGGCGCCGGTCGCGGCCTGAGCGGCCAGCTTTCGCTGACCTGCTTCCAGGACCTGGGCCCGTACTTCGTGCCGCGCCTGCTGGCGGGACTGCGCCAGCGCCATCCCGGCATCTCGGTGACGCTGTTCGAGGCCGACCTCGCCACCGTCCATCGCACCTTGCAGGCAGGCAAGGCGGAACTGGCGCTGACCTATGAACTGGGACTCGACGCTCGCACCGAGCGCCGCACGCTGGCGGAGCTGGCGCCCTATGCGCTGTTGCCGGCCACCCATCCGCTGGCCAGCGGCGCCGAGGTCAGCCTGGCCGACCTGGCCGCCGAGCGGCTGATCCTGGAAGACATCCCCCAGACCCGCGAGTACTTCCTGTCATTGTTCTGGGCCCACGGCTTGCGCCCGTCGCTGCACCAGTACACGCAGACCTTCGAGATGCAGCGCGGGCTGGTGGCGCACGGCTATGGTGTTGCGCTGTCATGCACGCGGCCCGCGGGCGATCACAGCTACGACGGCGTGCCGATCGCCTGCCGGCCGCTGCGCGAGCCGGTGACGCCGCAGCGCGTGGTGCTCGCGCACTCGCCGGCCATGCGGGCATCGCCGCTGGCGCAGGCGTTCATGGACTGGGTCGATGCCGGAGGGGGTGGCGCCGGAGTTCAGCGCGGGTAGATCGCGCCCAGCACGCGCGGACCGGCGGCGCCGGTCACGGTGGGGACGTTGCCGGGCAGGCGCAGCACGCATTGGCGCGCCAGCCAGGCGAAGGCGATGGCTTCGACCTGCGACACCGGTACGCCGTAGTCGTCGGAGGTTTCGATGGCGACGCCGGGCAGGGACTGCGCCAGACGCGTCATCACGAAGGCATTGCGGGCGCCGCCGCCGCAGACGATCAGCCGCCGCGCCGCGGGCGCGCTGGTGCGCACGTCGCGCGCGATGGCCTCGGCGGTCAGCGCGGCCAGGGTGGCCTGCACGTCGGCCGGCGCGAGCTGCGGGAACGCCGCCAGCCGCGCTTCCAGCCAGCCGGGATGGAACAGGTCGCGCCCGGTGCTCTTGGGCGGCGCCGCGCTGAAGTAGGGTTCGGCCAGGCACTGCGCCAGCAGCGCGGCGTCGACGCGCCCGCTCGCGGCCCAGTCGCCGTTGCTGTCGAAGGCCAGGCCGCGGTGGCGGCCGATCCAGTAGTCGAGCAGCGCATTGCCCGGCCCGCAGTCGAAGCCACTGACGGGCCCGCCCGCTGCCGGCAGGATGCTGATGTTGGAGATGCCGCCGATATTGCACGCCACGCGAGTCTCGGCGTCGCTGCCGAACAGCGCGTGGTGCAGCGCCGGCACCAGCGGCGCGCCCTGTCCGCCGGCGGCGAGGTCGCGGCTGCGGAAGTCCGCCACCACATCGATGCCGGCCAGCTCCGCCAGCCGCGCCGGATGCTGGCTCTGGCGGGTATAGCCGATGCCGTCGTAGAGGCCGGGCCGGTGGCGGATGGTCTGGCCGTGGGCGCCGATGGCGGCCACCGCGGCGGCATCGATGCGCGCCCCGCGCAGCAGCGCGGCGACGCAGTCGGCGTACACCTGCGCCAGCGCGTTGGCGGCCAGGGCCTCGCGGTGGATCTCGTCCTCGCCGGGCTGCTGCAGGGCGCCGAAGGCCGTGCGCAGGGTGTCGGGGAAGGGCTGGGTGGCGGCCGCCAGCACCGCCGGGCGCGCGCCGCTGAAATCGACCAGTACCGCGTCGGCACCGTCCATGCTGGTGCCGGACATGATGCCGATATAGCGTTCGCTGCCGGGCACGGGGATCACGGTGGACGCGGTCAGTTGGCGGCGGTCAGCACGTTGTAGGTGCGCAGCGCATTGATGCGGCTGAGCAGCCCGCTGGTGTAGGTCAGGAATTCCTGGCGCGACTTGCCGGTCAGCGCCGGCGATTCCATCAGCGTGATGGTCAGCGGGTTCTGCGGCACGTCGTTGAAGCGGAACTCGTAGTGCAGGTGCGGGCCGGTAGCCCAGCCAGTCGCGCCGACATAGCCGATCAGCTGGCCCTGGCGCACCGTCTGCCCCTGGCGCATGCCGGCAAAGCCGGACAGGTGCGCGTAGTAGGTGGAGTAGCCGTTGGGATGCGACAGGATGACGATGTTGCCGTAGCCGTTCTGCTGGCCCACGAACTCGACCACGCCATCGCCGGTGGCCAGCACCTTGGTGCCGGTAGGAGCGGCGAAGTCGACGCCCTTGTGCTGGGCCCAGTCATGATGCAGCGGATGCTCGCGGCCGCCGAAGCCCGAGGACACGCGCGAGAACTCCACCGGCGAGCGCAGGAACGGCCGCTTCATGCTGCGCCCGTCGAAGGTGTAATAGGCGCCGCCGTCCTTGCTGCCCTCGGGCGCGAACCACAGCGCCTGGTGCAGCTGGTTGCGGTTGATCAGCTCGAGCGCGACCACGCGGCCGTTGCGCACGAAGGTGCCATCGCGGAAACCCGCTTCATAGATGATGCGGAAGCGGTCGCCGGTGGCGATGTCGTGGTGGAAGTCGATCACGCCGGAGAAGATCGACAGCATCTGCTGCACCACTTCGTCGGGCACGTTGGCCGCGTCCATGGCCTTGAAGAAGCCGCCGGCGGAAATCGCGCCCGAGGCCATCTCGTAGTGCACGTCGTTGTCGACGCGTTGCACCTTGGCCTTGTAGGCGGCGGCGGCGTCGCCGCTGGCGGCGCGCACGCGCTCGATCACCAGCTCGCGCGAGGCCGCGGCGTCGCCGCCGAGGTTGGCCTGCAGCGACACCAGCGTGTTGCTCTCGTCGATTTCAGCCTGCACCGCCTGGCCCGGATCCAGGTTGAACAGGCCGCGCGCGGTGGGGTTCTTGACGATGAACGCCTGCGCGTCGGCATCGTCCACGCCCAGCCGCTTGAGCAGGCTGGCGATGGTGTCGCCGCGCTGCATGCGCTCTTCGCGCACGTACACGGCCTGGCTGTCGGTGAGCTGTTCGAGCTGCTCGCGCACGTCGGGCATGCGCAGCGCCTGCTGGGTGCGGGGCGCGCGCGGATCGTCGTAGGCGCTGCGCGGCGCGACACCCATGGCCGCGGCCATGCCGAGCGTGAAGATCGCACCGACCGAAGCCGTCAGTTGTTTGCGCCGCCGCGCATGCTGGGGGTTGGTCGGATCGACCAGCACCACCAGCTCACGCGCGAAAACTTCGCGGAGTCTGGACCACATCACGTAAAATTCAACCTTGGTCTGAGCCCGCTGCCGGGGACGATGTGTCTCGTCTGCCTTCCTCCCCCGAGGTGCGGCGCGTGCTGTTCAGTATTCAGTAATTTTGGCCGCCTGCCTTGCTGTGCAAAGTGACGGATGGCGCACCGGAAAGGCTTCCACAGGCCCCGGGAAACGCGGATTATACCAAAATCCGGCCCTCGCGGCTGTCGGCAGATTTCCTAAAATTTCAAGTATTTCAAAGACTTACGTGATGACTGAAGTTGCCTCGGCCGCACCGGCCAAATACCCCCTGACGCCCTCGGTGATGCAGGCCCTGGAAATCTCCAAGCGCGGCTGCGACGAGCTGCTGATCGAAGCGGAGTGGGCGCAGAAGCTGGCGCGCAGCGAGGCCACCGGCGTGCCGCTGCGCATCAAGCTGGGCCTGGACCCGACCGCGCCCGACATCCACATCGGCCATACCGTGGTGCTGAACAAGCTGCGCCAGCTGCAGGACCTCGGCCACCAGGTGATCTTCCTGATCGGCGACTTCACCTCGACCATCGGCGACCCGTCGGGCCGCAACAGCACGCGCCCGCCGCTCACGCGCGAGCAGATCGAGGCCAATGCCCAGACCTACTACCGCCAGGCCAGCCTGGTGCTCGACCCGGAACGCACCGAGATCCGCTACAACAGCGAATGGTGCGACCCGCTCGGCGCGCGCGGCATGATCCAGCTGGCGGCCAAGTACACCGTGGCGCGGATGATGGAGCGCGATGACTTCACCAAGCGCTTCCGTTCCGGGATTCCGATTTCCGTGCACGAGTTCCTCTACCCGCTGATGCAGGGCTACGACTCGGTGGCACTCAAGTCCGACCTCGAGCTGGGCGGCACCGACCAGAAGTTCAACCTGCTGGTGGGGCGCGAGCTGCAGAAGGAATACGGCCAGGAGCCGCAGTGCATCCTGACCATGCCGCTGCTGGTGGGCCTGGACGGGGTCGAGAAGATGTCGAAGTCCAAGGGCAACTACGTCGGCGTGACCGAGGCGCCCAGCGAGATGTTCGGCAAGCTGATGAGCATCTCGGACGACCTGATGTGGCAGTACTTCACGCTGCTGTCGTTCCGCCCGATGAGCGAGATCGACCTGATGAAGCAGGAGATCGCCGCCGGCCGCAACCCGCGCGACTGCAAGGTGCTGCTGGCGCAGGAGATCGTGGCGCGCTTCCACAGCCAGGCCGATGCCGAGAAGGCGCTGGAAGACTTCAACCACCGCGCCCGCGGCGGCGTGCCGGACGATATCCCGGCAGTGAGCCTGGCAGGTGCGCCGCTGGGGATCGCGCAGCTGCTCAAGCAGGCCAACCTGGTGCCGTCGACCTCGGAAGCCAACCGCAATATCGAGCAGGGCGGTGTCAAGATCGATGGCGCCACCGTGACCGACAAGGCCACCAAGGTGGCGGCGGGCACCTACGTCGTGCAGGTCGGCAAGCGCCGCTTCGCGCGCGTGACGCTGGCCTGAGGCGGCGATGATCGCGCTGATCCAGCGGGTGGCCCAGGCCCGCGTCACGGTCGCAGGCCGCACCACCGGCGAGATCGGCGCCGGCCTGCTGGCGCTGGTCTGCGCCGAGCGCGGCGACACCGAGGCGCAGGCCGAGCGGCTGCTGGCCAAGATGCTGTCGTACCGCGTGTTTTCGGATGCGGCCGGCAAGATGAACCTGCCGGTGCAGAACATGGACGGCAACGGCAATCCGGGCGGGCTGCTGGTAGTGTCGCAGTTCACGCTGGCGGCGGATACCAACAGCGGCACGCGCCCGAGCTTCACCCCCGCGGCCTCGCCCGAGGACGGCCGGCGCCTGTACGAGCACTTCGTCGCGCGTGCGCGCGCGGCGCATCCGCAGGTGCAGACCGGCGAGTTCGGCGCGATGATGCAGGTCAGCCTGGTCAACGACGGTCCGGTCACGTTCTGGCTGCGCGTGGCGCCCGCCTGAACCGATTCCAAGCTGCCGCGCCACCGGCGCGGCATCAAGACAGGAGAGACAAATGAAACTCTGGAGCAAGTCCTTCAACGACAACGCGCCGATCCCCGGCGAGTTCGCCTTCTGCGTGCCTGACGCCGCCGCCCACGTGGCCCTGTCGAACAACCGCAATCCCGACCTGCACTGGGAAGACGCGCCGGCCGAGACGCGCTCGTTCGTGCTGATCTGCCATGACCGCGACGTCCCCAGCAAGGGTGACGACGTCAACCAGGAAGGCCGCGAAGTGCCGGCCGCGCTGCCGCGGGTGGACTTCTTCCATTGGGTGCTGGTCGACATCCCGCCCGGCCTGACCTCGATTGCCGCGGGCTCGCACAGCGACGGCGTGATTGCGCGCGGCAAGCCGGGGCCGGAAGCCACCGGCGGCACCGCCACCGCGGGCGGCCTGCGCCACGGCATCAACGACTACACCGGCTGGTTTGCCGGCGATGCCGACATGAAGGGCGACTACTACGGCTATGACGGCCCGTGCCCGCCGTGGAACGACACGCTGCTGCACCACTACGTGTTCACGCTGTACGCGCTGGACATCGACCGGCTGCCGCTGGAAGGCACATTTACCGGCACCCAGGTGCGCGAGGCGATCCAGGGCCACGTGCTGGCGCAGGCCAGCCTGACCGGCACCTATACGCTGAACCCGAAGCTGGCAAAGTCACCGGCGGCCTGAGGCCGGGCCGGTGCCGCGTCCTGCGCGGTGCCGGGCCCGCACGGCCCCAAGCAAGCCCCCCGCAGCAACCCCGAAGGAAACGGCATGTCGCAAAGCCCCGGGCCGCATTCGCTGGCCTTTACCCACCTGATCGTGATCCGCCACGGCGAAACGGCCTGGAACCGGGAGCGCCGGCTGCAAGGCCAGCTCGATATTCCGCTGAACCAGACCGGCCATGCGCAGGCACGCGCGCTGGCAAATGCGCTGGCGGGCGAGCCGATCGATGCGGTGTATTCCAGCGACCTGTCACGCGCGATGGCCACGGCGGCGCCGCTGGCCGAGGCGCTGGGGCTGCAGGTGCGTGCCGATGCGCGGCTGCGCGAGCGCAGTTACGGCGCGTTGCAGGGCAAGACCTACGCCGAGGTGGCAGAGCACCTGCCGGAAGACTTTGCGCGCTGGCAGGCGCGCGTGCCCGATTACGCGCCGCCCGAGGGCGAGTCGCTGCTGGGCTTCCACGAACGCGCGGTCGACGCGGTGCTGGCGCTGTCGCGCCGGCACCCGGGCGAGCGCATCGCGCTGGTCGCGCACGGCGGCGTGCTCGACTGCCTCTACCGCGAGGCCACCGGCATGACGCTGGAAGCGCCACGCCAGCACGAGCTGCTCAATGCCAGCGTCAACCGGCTGCGCAGCGACAGTACCCACCTGACGCTGGCCCAGTGGGGCGACGTCAGCCACCTGCAGAACCTGGCGCTGGACGAGGTGGACCGGCGCGTGCCGTAGCCGCGGTGCTAGACCCGCACCCGGAACGGCGTGAAGTCGGTATGCCGGTCGAAGTAATCTTCGTTCTCGGCCCGCTTCAGGAAGCCCACCACCTTGTACGTCACCGGCGTCATCACCACTTCCCAGCCGGTCTTGAGCACGTACTGCGCCACCGCCACCTGGACCACCTGCTCGAGCGGCCAGATGCCGTAGAAGGCGATCACGTAGAACAGTGACGAGTCGACCAGCTCGCCGGCCAGCGTCGAGCCGATGGTGCGCGTCCACAGCCAGCGGCCGCCGGTCCACAGCTTCATCTTGGCCAGCACATAGCTGTTGGTAAAGCTGCCGCAGCAGAATGCCACCAGCGAGCCGAGCGCGATGCGCCAGGTATTGCCGAACACGTCCTGCAGGCTCTTCTGGTAGTCGGCCATGAACGGCGCGACCGGCATGTTCAACACCACCACGCTCATGAAGGTAGCGAAGGCCAGCGCGGCAAAACCTGCCCAGACTACGCGCCGGTCGCGCCCGTAGCCGTAGACCTCGGTCAGCACGTCGCCGAAGATGTATGAGATCGGGAAGAACAGCACGCCGGCGCCGAAGGTGACCGTGCCGATCAGCGGCAGCGTCATCTGCGCCGCCTTGGCCGCGCCGATCAGGTTCGAGCACAGCAGCACGGTGACGAACGCCACCATGACAAAGTCGTAGTAGCGGTAGACGCGGCCGGCCTGGGGCGGGCTGGCGGTGATGGCAGACATGGGGGCTCCCGGTCGCGTGCGCGCTGGCGCAGTGAGTTGGGCGCGATTATGCCAGCAGGCGGCGCGTTCGCGCACGCCGGCGGGAGCAGCGTGCTGCGGACACATGGTCTCCAGAAACAAAATTCCCGGCCTGGGCCGGGAACCGTGTCAGAGAGGACGGCCGCTGCCGGGGCGGCAGCGCCGTGGGCTCAGATATCCAGCTTGCTGATCTTGGCCCCGTTCACCGAGACGTCGAACATCAGGCCGGCGTTGGTCTGCACAAAGGCGATCACCGGCTGCTGGCTGGTCAGCGTGTCGAGCCTGCCGTCCGCGCCGATCTTCGCGACCGCCACGTTGGCATCCGCACCCGCTGTCCAGCCCTTGCTGGACACGAACTTGTTGTAAGCCTCGGGCGTCATGAACATGATGATGACGGCCTTGGATTGTCCGCCTGCGGTCAGCCCGACCGAGGCCTGCGTCGTGCTATAGTAGCCGACCGTCGAGCCCTTCGAGCGCAGCGCGCCTTCGCCGTATTCGGCGCCGACGATAAAGCCGCCGGCCAGTACGCGCGGGAACACCAGGATGCCCTGCGCGCGCTGGGCCAGCTCGCGCGAGCCGTTGGCCGAGGAGAACAGCCGGTTCAGCGCGCCGTCGACGCCGGCATCGATCTCTTGCTTCTTGGCGACCGGGTCTTTCGACGCGCCGGTGCCGGTGGTGGTGCAGCCCGCGGCCATCGCGGTCGCAACGAGCAGGCCCGACCCGGCAACCCGGGTAACAAAGTGGCGACGATTCATAGGTAACCTCCTGATGGGAAAAGTACCGCGCCTGATTCAGTGGCTCAGTGTGCTGCGGCTGCCGCTGGCGCCCTGACCGTAATGGCCACGACTTCACGGTAGACGATCTTGGCCATCTGGCCCTGCTTGATGCCGTTCAGGTCGATGGCGGGGTCCTGGACCTTGACCGTGCGCAGCGTCTCGCGCGGGCCGCGGAAGGTGAGCTGGCGCTTGGCGGGGTCGATCTTGGTGATCTGTGCCGTCACCGTGGTGGTGATCTCGCGCATGATGCCGGGCTTGCCGCCCTCGGCCGCGCGCGTGGTGCGGTCGACCGTTTCGGCCAGTGCCGTGGTCTTGCTGTCGACCGGCTCGAGCGCCGCGACCAGCGCGGCGCCTCGCGCCACGGTCAGGATGTCGCCCTTGCGGATCTGGCCGAAGTTGCGGGCCTCGTCGCCGCCCACCAGCTCGACCACATTGCCGCGCGGGCCCTGCACCAGCACCGCCTTGGTTTCGGGATCGATATCGACGATCTTGCCGCTGATGACGGCTTCTTCCGCCACGCCCACCGGCCCCGGCGGGCGCTGGGCGTTGGCGCTGCCGGCACTGAACGCGGCCAGGGCGAGAAGTGCGGCGAGCAGGCTGGAACACTGGCGGATCATGGCTTTCCTTGACAGGTTTGCAACGGAGCCGTGCCCCGGCGGACACAGCCGTCATGGCGGGGGGGCGCCGATGAAAGCCATTGTGGACAATCGGCCACCGGCCAGCAATCCACTTCGAAAAAATTTGGGGTGCGAATTTAAAACGTTTAAATGAGCGTGACGCGTGCACCATGGCGCACGTCGGGCCGGCGCACGTCGGGCCGGCGCAGGTCAGGCGTCGCCAAACAGTTCGCCGGCGTCGCCGGCCATCCCCTGCGGGCTGGCCAGGCCGAAATGCCGGTAGGCCGCCGCGGTGGCCACGCGCCCGCGCGGGGTGCGCTGAAGGTAGCCCTGCTGGATCAGGTAGGGCTCGAGCACGTCCTCGATGGTGTCGCGTTCTTCGCCGATGGCGGCGGCAAGGTTGTCGACCCCGACCGGGCCGCCGCCGAACTTGTGCAGCACCGCCTCGAGCAGCTTGCGGTCCATCAGGTCGAAGCCGACGCGGTCCACGTCGAGCATGGCCAGTGCCGCATCCGCGATCTGGCGCGTGATGGTGCCGTCGCCCTTGACCTCGGCATAGTCGCGCACCCGCCGCAGCAGCCGGTTGGCGATACGGGGCGTGCCGCGCGCGCGCCGGGCGATTTCCAGCGCGCCTTGCGGATCGATGCGGGCCTGCAGCAGCTGCGCCGAGCGGCTGACGATGCGGGCCAGTTCCTCGGCGGTGTAGAACTCCAGCCGCGCGACGATGCCGAAGCGGTCGCGCAGCGGGTTGGTCAGCATGCCGGCGCGCGTGGTCGCGCCCACCAGCGTGAACGGCTGCAGGTCCAGCTTGACCGAGCGCGCCGCCGGGCCCTCGCCGATCATGATGTCGATCTGGTAGTCCTCCAGCGCCGGGTACAGGATTTCCTCGACCACCGGCGAGAGCCGGTGGATCTCGTCGATGAAGAGGACGTCGTTGGCTTCGAGGTTGGTCAGCAGCGCGGCGAGGTCGCCGGGACGCTCGAGCACCGGGCCCGAGGTCTGGCGCAGGTTGACCCCCATCTCGCGCGCGATGATGTGGGCCAGCGTGGTCTTGCCCAGCCCGGGCGGGCCGAACAGCAGCACGTGGTCGAGCGCCTCGCGGCGCTTGCGCGCCGCGTGCATGAAGATGTCCAGCTGGCCGCGCACCTTTTCCTGGCCGACATACTCGTCCAGCAGCTTGGGCCGCAGTGCGCGCTCGAACGCCTCCTCCTGCGACGAGGCTGGGGTGGCGGCGATCACGCGGGAAGGGGCGGCAAGCTTGTCTGTTTCGATCATGGTGGTCAGGGGCCCGGACAGCGGCAACAATGCGCCATTCTACGCGCGATTGCCGGGCTCGACCCCGGCGGCTCAGCCCTTGGAGAGCGCCTTCAGCGCCAGCTTGATGCCCTCGGACACCCCGGTGCCGGCCGGCACCTGCTTGATCGCGGCGGCGGCTTCCTTCTCGGAATAGCCCAGCGCCAGCAGCGCGTTGAGCACGTCGACGGCACTGTCGGGCACCGCCGGCGCGCCGGGCGCATGGCCCAGTTCCGCGCCCAGCTTGCCCTTGAGCTCCAGCAGCAGGCGCTCGGCGGTCTTCTTGCCGATGCCGGGGATGCGCGTCAGGCGCCCGGCTTCCTGCAGCGTGATCGCCTGCGCCAGTTCGGGCACCGACATGCCCGACAGCACCGCCAGCGCCATGCGCGCGCCGATGCCGGTGATCTTGATCAATTCGCGAAAGGTGTTGCGCTCGGCCGCGCTGCCGAAGCCATACAGCAGGTGCGCATCCTCGCGCACGATCAGCTGCGTCAGCAGGGTCACCGGCTGGCCCACCGCGGGCAGGTTGTAGAAGGTGCTCATCGGCACGTCGACCTCGTAGCCGACGCCGTGGCAGTCGACCAGCAGGTGCGGGGGATTCTTCTCGATAAGGGTGCCGGCGATGCGTCCGATCATGGTGCGGGAAAAAACAGGAGGTCAGGAGAGAGGCGGCCGCCAGTGTAGCGCGGCGGCCGCCCGCCGGCTCAGCGCGCCGGCGTGTCGACGGCGCGCCGGCCCAGTGCCGGGTCGTCGGTGAAGAAGCCGTCGATGCCGGCCGCGACAAAGGCCTGCACCTCGCGCTCCATGCCGGCCGGGCTGCGCGTGGCCTCGTCGCCGCCAGTCTGCAGCGCCTTGGGCAGGAAGCTGTTCTCCGGGCGGAAGGTGTAAGGATGGACAAAGAGGCCGGCAGCGTGGGCCTGGTGTACCACAGCGGTCGGCGCGCCCAGGGCGCCCTGCGCATCGCGGGGCACCACGCTGCTCTTCTCCGGGCCGATGCCATCGGCGTAGGCCGCCACTTCGCGCAGGCCGGTGGTGCTCAGCATGTCGCCGAAGGTGCGGGCGTCGCCGGCCAGTTTCCAGTCGGCCGGGCTCTTGCGCGGGTTGCCGATCAGCTGGACCAGCCTGACGTTGGGCAAGCCGTTGCCCAGCGTGCGCCGCAGCGCGCGCAGGCTGCCGCCCTCGAAACACTGGATGAACACCGGCGCATTGCGCAGGTACGGCTGCGCCCGCACCGCCGCGGCAAGCTTGTCCTCGAGCGGCAGGCCGATGCCGCGGAAGTAGCTGGGATGCTTCAGTTCGGCATAGATGCCGATGGGTTTGCCGGTGCGCAGCGCGGCCTGCTCGGCCAGGCGCACGATCTCGTCGAACGACGGCACCTCGAACTGGTCGTTCAGGCGCGCATTGGCCGGGCGCAGGCGCGGAATGCGCTCGCGCGCGCGCAGCGTCTTCAACTCGGCCAGCGTGAAGTCTTCGGTGAACCAGCCGGTCAGGCGCTCGCCGTCGATCACCTTGGTGCGCTTGCGCTCGGCGAACTGCGGCAGTTCGGCCACGTTGGTGGTGCCGGTGATGTCGTTCTCGTGGCGTGCCACCAGCACGCCGTCGCGCGTCATGACAAGGTCGGGCTCGATCGCATCGGCGCCGTCCTCGATCGCCTTGGCATAGGCGGCCAGCGTATGTTCCGGACGCAGCGCGCTGGCACCGCGATGGGCGATCACCAGCGGCCTGGGCTGCGGCGCCGCCGCCGCGGGCGGAGCGCTGGCGGCGGGCGCCGGCGCCGGCGCAGCCGGCGGTGCCGCGCGCTTGGGGCGCGGCGCGGTGGCGCAGCCGGCGGCCAGCACCGCGCACGCCGCGGCGGCAATAGTCGGCACCAGCCAGCGGCGGCAGGCGGCAACAATACGGGCGAGGCTGACGCGCGGGCGCGGCGCGCGCAGTCGGGACTGGCTAGGCATGCAGCGTTCCTGTGATGGGACCAAGCCCCGATTGTAAAAGACGCGCCAACGCGGGCATGACGGCGCGCAGCGCGGCGCGGCTTTCGCCGCGCTCAGCCGACCAGGCGGCCGCGCCGCACGCGCATGCCCTTGCGCACCAGCTCAGGGGCAAGTCCGGCCAGCGTGCCGAGGGTATCGCCGCCGTTGGCATGGCAGATCGCCACGCCCAGCGCATCGGCCGCATCGCTGCCGGGCTGGCCGGGCAGCATCAGCAGGCGCGTCACCATTTCCTGCACCTGCGCCTTGTTGGCGCGGCCATAGCCGACCACCGCCACCTTGAGCTGGAGCGCGGTGTATTCGAACACCGGCAGGCCATAGCCGACCAGCCCGCAGATCGCCGCGCCGCGGGCCTGGCCCAGCAGCAGCGTCGATTGCGGATTGACGTTGACGAAGACCTTCTCGATCGCCGCGCAGTCGGGCGCATAGGTCCGCGACACTTCGCTGATGCCGTCGTACAACGTCTTCAGCCGCTCCGGCAGGGTCGAATTGCCATCGCTCTTGATCGTGCCCGAGGCCACGTAGGCAAGCTTGTTACCGTGCTTCTCGATCACGCCGAAGCCGGTGGTGCGCAGGCCGGGGTCGATGCCTAGGATTCGCATGGGGATGGGGTAGGGAGGACGCCGACTAGTGTATTGCTTTTTGCGCGCAGGGTTGCGGCGGCGTAGCCCTTGAGGCGGGGCCAAATCTGATCGGGCCTCGAACGACCTGTTGCGGGCCCCCTCTCCCGCTTGCGGGAGAGGGGAGCAGACCGGCGGAATGCCGGCCTGCTTAATGGCGGAAATGCCGCGTGCCCGTCAGCACCATCGCGATGCCGCGCTCGTCGGCGGCGGCGATCACTTCGTCATCGCGCACCGAGCCGCCCGGCTGGATCACGCAGGTCGCGCCGGCGTCGACCACCACGTCGAGGCCGTCGCGGAACGGGAAGAACGCGTCCGATGCCACCGCCGAGCCGGCCAGCGTCAGGCCGGCGTTCTGCGCCTTGATGCTGGCGATGCGCGCGGAATCGACGCGGCTCATCTGGCCGGCGCCCACGCCCAGCGTCATGCCGCCGCCGCAGAACACGATGGCGTTGGACTTGACGAACTTGGCCACGCGCCAGGCGAACATCAGGTCGTCCATTTCCTTGGGCGTCGGGTGGCGGCGCGTCACCACGCGCAGCTCGGACGGCTGCACGTTCTTGGCGTCCGGGCTCTGCACCAGCAGGCCGCCGCCGACGCGCTTGAAGTCATACTGGTTGATGCCCTTGCCCAGCGGGATCTCGAGCAGGCGCACGTTCTGCTTGGCCGCGAACACGGCACGCGCGGCGGCGCTGAAAGACGGCGCGATCAGCACCTCAACAAACTGCCTGGCCACCGCCTGCGCGGCGGCTTCGTCCAGCTCCACGTTGAAAGCGATGATGCCGCCGAAGGCCGAGGTGGAATCGGTCTTGAACGCCTTCTCATAGGCTTCCAGCGCGTTGGCACCCAGTGCCACGCCGCACGGGTTGGCGTGCTTGATGATGACGCAGGCCGCGCCATTGGCCGCATCGAACGACTTCACGCATTCCCACGCGGCATCGGCGTCGGCGATGTTGTTGTACGACAGCTCCTTGCCCTGCAGCTGCACGTAGTTGGCGAGCGCGCCGTCGACCGCCTTCAGGTCGCGGTAGAACGCCGCCGACTGGTGCGGGTTCTCGCCGTAGCGCATTTCCTGCACCTTGTCGAAGGCCAGGTTCAGCGTCTGCGGGTAGGCGCTGCGAGCCTGGTGCGACTTGTCGGCACCGAGGCTGGTCAGGTAGTTGGTGATGGCGCCGTCGTACTGCGCGGTGTGCGCGAACACCTTGGTGGCCAGGCGGAAGTTGGTGTCGTAGCCGACGCTGTTGCCGTTGGCACGCATTTCACCGAGCACCACGGCGTAATCGGCCGGGTCGACGATCACGGTCACGTCGCGGTGGTTCTTGGCCGCCGAGCGCAGCATGGTCGGGCCGCCGATGTCGATGTTCTCGATCGCGTCCGGCAGCGTGCAGTCATCCCTGGCCACGGTCTGCTGGAACGGGTACAGGTTCACCACCAGCAGGTCGATCGTGGGGATATTGTGCTCGGCCAGCGCGGCCATGTGCTCGGGCAGGTCGCGGCGCGCCAGGATGCCGCCGTGGACCTTGGGGTGCAGCGTCTTGACGCGGCCGTCGAGCATTTCCGGGAAGCCGGTGTAGTCGGCCACCTCCGTCACGGGCAGGCCGCTGTCGGCCAGCAGCTTGGCGGTGCCGCCGGTGGAAAGCAGCGTCACGCCGAGCGCGTTCAGTTCGCGCGCGAATTCGACGATGCCGGTCTTGTCGGAAACGGAGAGTAGGGCTTGCTTGATCATGGCAGTGGGAAACGCTTCAAATTCAAAGTAAACCGTGCTGCTGCAGCTTCTTGCGCAGCGTATTGCGATTGATGCCGAGGTAGGCGGCCGCCAGCGACTGGTTGCGCTCGGCGCGCACCATCACGGCTTCCAGCAGCGGCCGTTCGACCGCCTCGAGCACCATGTTGTACATGTTCGACGGCTCTTCGCCGTCCAGGTCGCGAAAGTACGTATCCAGGCTTTCCCGGATGCACTGGTCGATAGCGTTGCGGCTCATGCGGCAAGCAACTCCCCGTTTTTGTTGTTGTTCGCTTCGTCTTGCTCCTGCGCGGCGTCGTCGACATACACCAGCCGGTCAGAGATCTGCGCCTGCTCGTCGAAGAACGCGTTGACCGCCGCCAGCTGCTCGGCGGTGCTTTCCAGCGTGTTCATGCGGTGGCGGAACAGGTTGGCGCCGCGCAGCCCGCGCGTGTACCAGGCAATGTGCTTGCGCGCGGTGCGCACGCCGGTGAACTCGCCGTAGAAGGCGTAGTGGTCTTCCAGGTGCGCATTCATGATGGCACGGATCTCGGCCACTTCGGGCGACGGCAGCATCTCGCCGGTCTTCAGGAAGTGCTCGATCTCGCGGAACAGCCAGGGCCGGCCCTGCGCCGCGCGCCCGATCATGAGCGCGTCGGCGCCGGTCAGCGCCAGCACCTGCCTGGCCTTCTGCGGCGTGGTGATGTCGCCGTTGGCAACCACCGGGATCGAGAGCTCTGCCTTGACCGCGGCAATGGTCTCGTACTCGGCGTCGCCGTGGTACAGGTCGGCACGGGTGCGGCCGTGGATGGTCAGCATGCTGATGCCGGCGTCCTCGACCATGCGCGCGATGCGCAGCGCATTGCGGTTTTCGCGGTTCCAGCCGGTGCGGATCTTCAGCGTCACCGGCACGCGCTCGCCGACGGCGGCGACCACCGCCTCGACGATGCGCACCACCAGCGGCTCGTTCTGCAGCAGGGCCGAGCCGGCGGCGACGTTGCACACCTTCTTGGCCGGGCAGCCCATGTTGATGTCGATGATCTGCGCGCCGCGGTCTACGTTGTAGCGCGCCGCCTCGGCCATCATCGACGGCTCGGCTCCGGCGATCTGCACCGCGATCGGTTCGACCTCGCCGGCGTGGTTGGCGCGGCGCATGGTCTTCTCGCTCTTCCACAGCTGGGCGTTGGAGGCGACCATTTCCGACACCGCGTAGCCCGCGCCGAGCTGCTTGCACAGCTGGCGGAAGGGCCGGTCCGTCACGCCCGCCATCGGGGCGACAAACAGGTTGTTGCGGAGTTGGTGAGGTCCGATCTGCACGGCGGTGGTGGCGGTTGTGGCGGTGAAGCGGCGGTTCTGGTAACCCGTCCCGGCGACCTGGTTGCGCTGCACGCCATGCGCCGCGACGGACCGGGACAGCCTGCCCTGAGGCCGGCGGAAAGCAGAGACGAAACGGAAAAACATGCCCCTGCCGATACTGCTGCCGGCGGTGGATCGGGACATGTGCGAGGGCAGGATTCTACCGCCAATCGGTCGCCATTGCCCAAGATTTGAGCATCCATGGCGCAGGGCGCCGATGGCTGTGGCGCGATGCCGCGGCGCCAGTGGCGCAAGCGCCACTGGCAGTGGTGAAGCGGCGGTTCAGCGGCGCATGCCGAACATCATGTGGCGCGCCAGCGCGTGCCGCAGCGGTGGCAGGCATGCCAGCGCCGCCAGCGACGCGCCGCGGGCATGGGCCGCGAGCGGGTAGGCCACGCCGAACACGCGCGGCAGCAGGTCGGTCACGCCGATGGTGACGGCGCGGTCGAGTCGATGGCGGCCGGCAAAGGCCTGCAGCGCTTGCGGGCTGCAGGCGCCGCGCAGCGAGTCGGCCAGCGCAAAGGCATCGCGCAGGCCCAGGTTCAGCCCTTGTCCGGCCACCGGATGCAGCGTCTGAGCGGCATTGCCGACCGCCACCACGCGCCCGTTGACCGTGACCGGCGCGGCATTCAGGCCGAGCGGGAAGGCATGGCGCTTGCCCGCGAGCGTGAACTGGCCCATCCGCTCGCTGAAGGCGCGGCCCAGCTCCGCGGCAAACTGCGCTTCCGGCAGCGCGATGCGGCGCGCGGCCTGTTCCGGCGGGCAGCACCACACCAGCGCGTAGCCGGGCGTGCCGTGTTCCTCGTGCGGCAGCAGCGCCAGCGGGCCCTCCTCGGTAAATCGCTCCCAGGCCCAGCCGGGTTGCGGCCGCGAGCAGGTGACATGGGCGATCACCGCGGTCTGGCGATAGTCGCGCGTGCGCGCGCCGCGGCCCTGGTGCGCGGCCTGTTCATGGAACAGCCCACCCTCGGCCTGCACCGCCAGGCGCGCGGCGAACCGTGCCGCCTGGCCGTCGTGGCCCGTTCCCTCCAGATGCACCATGCCGGTATCCGCCACGTCCGCGCCACGCGGCACCGGATCCTGCTCGATCCGCTCGATGCGGGTTTCGAACACGCGCCGCAGCCGCCGGTCGCCGGCCGCCTGCGCCAGCGCCCGCTCGAGCACGGTGCACAGCTCGCCGTAGCGCACCACGTAGCCGAGCGCGGGCACGCCGTAGTCGTCATGGTGCAGGCGGACATGGCCGAAGCGGCCGCGCTGCGACACATGGATATGCTCGATCGGGCTGCCCGGCACCGGCCAGGCGCCGATCTGCTCCAGCAGCTGGCGGCTGCCGTGCGACAGCGCGATCGCGCGCGGGTCGCGCGCCGCGCGCGCCGGCGTGGCGGCGTCGACCAGCACGATGCGCCAGCCGGTGGTGCGCAACAGCTGGCAGGCCAGCGCCAGGCCGACCGGACCGCCGCCGACGATGGCGATATCGGCGGGGCCCGCGAAATCAGGCTGCGGGGCCGGCATCGTCACTGCCTCCTGCCTGCTCTGCATCGGTGCCGGACTGGGCCTGCGCACCGCGCTTCCAGCAGATCGCATCCGAGCGCGCCTTGCCGGCCGCGGCGTCGCGCAGCGCATTGTCGAGCTTTTGCTGGTTGAAGCCCGGCAGCGCGCGCAGTTGCGCCAGCAGCGCGGCATGGTTGGCGGCATCGAACGGCACCACGCAGCCCTGGCCCGAGTCCGGCGCGCCGATCAGGATCAGCCAGGCCCTGCCGGCCCACGGCGCGCGATCGGACACCCGCACCACCACGCGTTCGAGCACGCTCCAGGAGAGCTCCTCGCGCTGGCCGTCGGGGCGGTGCACCACCAGGCGGTCGTCGTACAGGTTGACGATGAACGGTTCGGACGGATCGGGCAGACGGTTGCTGCCGGCCTGGCCCGGCAGGATCCTGCGCAGCCAGCTGATCATCGCTGGCCTCCCGCGGTGGCGTGGTCGCGCATCAGCGCTTCGATTTCGTCGGCCAGCACCGGCACGCCGCGCGTGATCAGCTCGCAGTCGCCCTCGGTGACCACGGCGTCGTCCTCGATGCGGATGCCGATATGCCAGTAGCGCTCGGGCACGTCCTCGGCCGGGCGCACGTAGATGCCGGGCTCGATGGTCAGCACCATGCCGGGCTGCAGCGGCCGCCACGGTCGCTCGCCTGCGCCGCTGTGGCTGGCCACGCGGTATTCGCCCACGTCATGGACATCCATGCCGAGCCAGTGGCCGGTGCGGTGCATGTAGAAGCGGCGGTAGTTGCCGCTGGCCAGCACGTCGTCGAGCGTGCCTTCGCGGTTGCGGTCGAGCAGGCCGGTGTCGAGCATGCCCTGGGCCAGCACGCGCACGGCGGCGTCATGCGGCACGTTGTAAGGCACGCCGGCGCGGGTCTCGGCGATGGCGGCTTCTTGCGCGGCCACCACCAGGTCATACAGTTCGCGCTGCGCCGGCGAAAAGCGGCCCGAGACCGGGAAGGTGCGGGTGATGTCCGAGGCGTAGCCGTCCAGCTCACAGCCGGCGTCGATCAGGCACAGGTCACCGTCCTTGAGTTCGGCCGGGCCGGCGCGGTAGTGCAGCACGCAGGCATTCGGGCCGGCGGCGACGATCGAGTTGTAGGCCACGCTCTGCGCGCCGTGGCGGCGGAATTCATAGAGCAGCTCGGCCTCGAGGTGGTATTCGCGCAGGCCGGCGCGGGTGGCCTGCATCGCGCGCACATGGGCGCCCGCCGAAATCGCCGCGGCGCGGCGCATGGTGGCCAGTTCGCCGGCATCCTTGAACAGGCGCATTTCATCGAGCAGCGTGCGGATGTCGAGGGCGACCGACGGCGCGGCGACGCCGGCGCGGCCCTGCATGCGCACCGCGTCGAGCCAGCGCCGCATCTGCATGTCGGTGCGGATCGAATCGGCCAGCGGGTAGGCCAGCTGCGCGCGGTTGGCCAGCAGCGGCGGCAGCGTGGCGTCGATTTCTTCGACCGAATGCGCTTCGTCGAAGCCGAACGCGGCGCGCGCGCCTTCAGGGCCGAAGCGGAAGCCGTCCCAGATCTCGCGCTCTTCATGCTTGGGGCGGCAGAACAGTATGCTGCGGTCGGCCTCGGCCGGCTCGCCGGGCGCGCCGGCCACCAGCACCAGCACCGCTTCGGGCTCGGTGAAGCCGCTCAGGTAATAGAAATAGCTGTCGTGCCGGTACGGGTAGTCGCTGTCGCGATTGCGCATGGCTTCCGGCGCCGTGGGCAGGATCGCCACGCCGCCGCCGCCGGCGCGCAGGTGCTGCAGCACCCGGGCGCGGCGTTCGCGAAAGGCGGGGAGGGGGGCGGCGAGGGGGGCAAGATCAGGTGCGGACATGGTCAGGCCTGGATAAGAGGGATCAGGCCGATTCTACCGCCGCCGGCGGCGGCGCTGCGCCAGTGGCGCCAAAGTCGCGCGCCCTAGCGCCCCGGTGCGGCCGCCAGCATGCTGTCCAGCTCGGCCAGCTGCGCCGGCGTGCCCACGTTCTCCCAGCGCCCGTCGAAGCGCTCGCCGGTGGCGGTGCCGGCGGCGATGCCGGCATGGTAGATCGGCGTCATCGCCAGCCGCGTGCCCGGCACGATATCGGTAAACAGCCGGGTGTCGTACAGCCCGATATTGCCGAAGGTAAGGCGCGTGCCGCTGGCCGGCTCGGCATCGAGCGAGAGCCGGCCGTGCGCGTCGAGCGCGAAATCCCCGCGCGCATGGAACGGCGGGTTCGGCACCATCACCAGGTGCATGTGCGGCGCGGCCGCGCCCGCCAGCGTTTGCGCGCGCGGCAGCAGCGCGCGGAAATCGTAGTCGCAGAAGATGTCGCCGGACACGGCCAGGAAGATCTCGCCGCGGACCGGGTCGTGCGACAGCAGCGGCAGCGCCTTGGCGATGCCGCCGGCGGTTTCCAGCGCCTCGCCCTCGGCCGAGTAGGCGATGCGCACGCCGAAGCGGCTGCCGTCGCCCAGCGCCGCCTCGATCTGCGCGCCCAGCCAGGCGTGGTTGATGACGATGTCGCGCAGTCCGGCGCGCGCCAGCGCCTCGATCTTCCAGACGATCAGCGGCTTGCCGCCCACCGCCAGCAGCGGCTTGGGGCAGGTATCGGTCAGCGGACGCATGCGGTCGCCGCGGCCGGCGGCAAAGATCATCACCTTCATCGGAACAGGGCCTCCAGGGCAAGCAGCGTGGCCATGCCGCCGGCAATGGTCCAGCCCACGCTGCGGGTACGTGCGGCAATCAGGATGGCGACCACGCCGGCCAGCAGCCTGGCGTTGGTCGGGGTCAGGGCGAGCTCGCCCTGTTGCATCAGCAGGTCGGGCGCGATCAGCGCCGACAGCATCGCGGCCGGCACGAACTGCAGCGCGGTGCGAAACCACGACGGCAGCCGCACCCGGCCTTCGACGGCGATGAACGACAGGCGGATCAGGAAGGTGGCCAGGCCCGCGGCCAGGAACACCCACAGCAGCGTCAGCGCACTCATGCGGCCTCCTTGCCGGCGTCGCAGCTGGCGGCATCGGCGCGGCTGGCGGCGCGGGGCCCGGGGCGGTTGCCGCGTCCCAGCACCAGCATGCCCACGGCGATGCCGCCGAGCGCCGCCACCATCAGGCCGAGCTTGTGCGGCAGGCTGTAGCAGGCCACCGCCAGCACACTGGCCGCCAGCGCGGCGGCGACGTGCGAGCGGTGCCTGAGGCCCGGCACGATGATGCCGATAAAGGTCAGCGGCAGGAAAAAGTCCAGCGGCCAGTCGCGCGGCACCTGGGCGCCGACCAGCACGCCGGCCAGCGTCGACAGCTGCCAGCTGGCCCACAGCGCGAAGCCGCCGCCGAAGTAATACCAGTGGCGGTAGCGGGCGCGCGGGCCGGTGTCGCCGAGCCGGTGGGTCATCGCGGCAAAGGCCTCGTCGGTCAGCAGGTAGGCGATCAGCGCCTTCCAGCGCCGCGGCAGGTGCGCCAGCGTCGGCGCGATGGTGGCCGAGTACAGCGCGTGGCGCAGGTTGACCATGGCCACCGTCAGCGTGATCACTACCGCCGGGGTGCCGGCGCTCCACAACTGGGTCAGGATCATCTGCGAGGCGCCGCCGAACACGATCGCGCTCATGGCGCAGGCCAGCCACGCAGGCATGCCGGCGCCGACCGCGAGCACGCCGTAGATCAGCCCGAACGGCACCACGCCCAGCAGCATCGGCGCGAGCGCGCGCGCCCCCGCCAGCCATTCGCCGGCGGCGGTGATGGCGGGCGCGGCGCTGTCGTGCGGACCGGAGGCGTCGGCGCGCATGGCGTCAGAACGTATAGCCGGCCGGGCTGGACACGCCTTCGAGCGCGTCCAGCAGGCGGATCAGCTTGCGCAGTTCGGTATAGCGCCCGGCCACCTGGCGCGTGTACTTCATCACCAGCGGCAGGTTGGCCAGGTAGCCGTCCTTGCCATCGCGGTGGTACAGGCGGGCGAAGATGCCCAGCACCTTGAGGTGGCGCTGCAGCCCCATCCACTCGAAGTCGCGGTAGAACTCGCCGAAGTCGGGGTTGACCGGCAGCGCGGCCTTGCGCGCGCGTTCCCAGTAGCGGATCAGCCAGTCGAGCTGCTGCTCTTCATCCCATTCGATATAGGCATCGCGCCACAGCGACACCGCGTCGTAGGTGATCGGGCCGGTCACCGCGTCCTGGAAGTCGAGCACGCCCGGATTGGCGGCGCCTTCCCGCACCATCAGGTTGCGCGAGTGGAAGTCGCGGTGCACGTAGACCTGGGGCTGGGCGAGGTTGTTGGCGAGCAGCGCCTCCGTCACTTCGTGCCAGTCGGCCTGCTGGGCCTCGGACAGGGTCGCGCCCAGATGCCGGGCCACGTACCACTGCGGGAACAGGTCGAGCTCGCGCTGCAGCAGCGCGCGGTCGTAGGCGGGCAGTTCGCCGGGGCGCGTGGCGGCCTGGATGCGGACCAGCGCGGCGGCGGCGTCGGCGTACAGGCCGGGCGCCGAGGAATCGTCCAGCTTCGACAAATAGGTCTGGCTGCCAAGGTCGGCCAGCAGCAGGAAGCCCTGGTCCAGGTCCTGCGCCAGCACCGTCGGCACGGTCACGCCGGCGGCGCCGAACAGCCCGCAGACATGGATGAACGGGTGGCAGTCCTCGTGCGCGGGCGGGGCGTCCATCACGATCGCGGTGGCATGGTCGGGATGCCGGGTGCGGACGCGGAAATAGCGCCGGAAGCTGGCATCGGCCGAAGCCGGGACGCAGGAATCGGGATCGGCGGACCATGCCGGTCCGAGTCCGGCCACCCAGGCCTTGAGCTGGTCCAGGCGCGGGTCGTGGGGAAGAGCTGCCATACAGGTACTTGTCGGAGGTACGCGTGAGGATGGGGCGCAGGGCCAGAACGAAAGTGAAAGCCCTCGATGACCGGAAATGAAACCGGAAGTAAGCGGCAAGAGCGCCTCGGGTTGCCCCGTATAATACCCGACCAGACCGGGGCGCCGGTGGCCTCCGGGAGGGGCCGCGTTGCCCCGCAGCCTGCCCCGGCGGGGGCTGGCGGCCTGCAGGCGAGCCGCTGCCCGTGCCGAGACTGACCACCCGTGCGAATGACCGAATCACAACGATCACCGAACAACAGGGCCTTGCCTTCGCCTGCTTTCTCCCGCGCCGCGGCCCGCGCCAGGCGCGGCGGCGGCCTGCACGCGGGCGCGCTGCGCCCGCTGGTGCTGGCCATGGCCGGCCTGTCGGCCGGCGCCCACGCACAGATGACCGGCTCGGCGATCCCCGACCTCGACCAGGTCGAGCCGGTGTTCGAAGCCGCGCCGCCGGCGCCGCCACTGCCGGTGGAGTCCGGCGAACTGGTGCCGCGCCTGGCCGAGCCGGCCGCAAAGGGCGAGTCCAATCCCGACGCCCCCACCTTTATCGAAGCCGACCGCATGACCGGCTACAGCGAGCGCGGCGTCGAACTGGAAGGCCATGCCGAACTGCGCCGGGACGGCGGCGTGGTCAAGGGTGACAAGCTGAGCTACGACCAGGACACCGACGAAGCCTTCGCCCAGGGCAACGTGCGCATGTCGCGCGGCGGCACGCTGGCGGTGGGCCCGGAAGCGCGGCTCAGGGTCGAGGCCAACGAAGGCTACATGCTGTCACCGGACTACTATTTCCAGCAGACCGGCGGCACCGGCAAGGCCGAGCGCATCGACTTCCTCGACCAGAACCGCAGCTCGGCCCGGCAGGCGTCGTACACCACCTGCTCGCCCGACAACGCCGACTGGTATTTCAGCGCCAACCGGATCGACCTCGACAGCGACCGCCAGGTGGGCGTGGCCTACGGCGGCGTGCTGAATTTCTTCGGCGTGCCGGTCGCGGCGGCACCGGCGTTCAGCTTCCCGCTGAACGACGACCGCCGCAGCGGCTTCCTGCCGCCGCTGATGGGCTACAGCTCGAAATCGGGTTTCGACCTGACCGCGCCGTACTACGTCAATATCGCGCCCAACCGCGACCTGACCATCTACCCGCGCCTGATGACCGAGCGCGGCCTGCAGCTCGGCGGCGAATACCGCTACCTGAGCGAAACGTACTCCGGGCGCGTGCGTGCCGAGTTCCTGCCGGACGACAAGAAGACCAACTCGAACCGCTGGGCCTATTCGCTGCAGCACACGCAGCGGCTGGCGCCGGGGCTGGCCGCGTACCTGAACCTGAACCGGGTATCTGATGACCGCTACCCGGACGACTTCAACCGCAGCGTGTCGCAATCCACGCTGCGCCAGTACACGCAGGAAGGCGGCGTCACCTACAACTGGCAGGACTTTACCCTGCTGGCGCGGGTGCAGAAGTTCCAGACGCTGCGCCCCAGCGAGCCATCGTACGAGCGCGTGCCGCAGCTCAACGGCAAGTACATCCGCTATGACCTGGGCGGTTTCGACGTGCAGATGGAAGCCGACTACACCCGCTTCCGCATTCCGCTGACGTCGACCGGCTTCCAGCAGCCGCAGGGCGAGCGCATGTATTTCCAGCCGAGCATCAGCTACCCCATCGTGCGCGCCGGCTGGTACGTGACGCCCAAGGTGTCGTTCAATGCCGCGCAGTATCAGATGGAAGCGGCCACCAACACGCCGACCGCGCAGAACAACCTGTCGCGCGCGATCCCGACCGTCAGCCTGGATTCGGGCATGACCTTCGAGCGCGACGCGCCGTCGATCAGCCGCCTGTTCGGCGTCAACTACGTGCAGACGCTGGAGCCGCGCCTGTTCTACGTGTACACGCCGTTCCGCGACCAGAGCCAGTTCCCGCTGTTCGACACGGTGCAGTCCGACTTCGGCTACGGGCAGATCTTCAGCGAGAACCCGTTCACCGGCTACGACCGCATCGCCGACAACAACAAGCTGACCGGTGGCGTGACCACGCGCCTGATCGAGTCCGATACCGGCATCGAGCGTTTCCGCGGCACCATTGCCCAGCGCTATGACTTCACCGGGCAGCGCGTACAGCTCAACGGCACGCTGGCCGACCCCAAGGCCGGCTCGTCGGACCTGCTCGCTGCCACCACCATCCAGCTGTTCCGCGGCTACTACCTGGATGCGGGCGTGCAGTACAACCCCGATTCGGACCGCATCAGCTACGGCAACGTGGCGTTTACCTACCGCCCCGAGTCGCGCAAGGTGTTCAACGCCGGCTACCGCTACCGCCGGCCCACCTCGGTGACCGACAATACCGCGATCGACCAGTTCGAGCTGTCGAGCCAGTGGCCGATCACGCGCCGTGCCTACGGCATCGCGCGCTTCGCCTTCGACCTGACCGCCAGCCAGATGGTCGATGCGCTGGCCGGCGTCGAGTACGCGGCGGACTGCTGGGTCGGCCGCGTGGTCTACCAGCGTTTCCGCAACACCACCCAGGGCTACACCGGGCGGGTCTTCCTGCAGGTGGAGTTCCGTGGCCTTTCCAAGATCGGGTCCAACCCGTTGAACATCCTGCGGCTGAACGTGCCGGGCTACGAGCCGGTCTCGGCCAAGCCGGTGCCGACGACCCAGTTCGATCACTATGAATGACGGATTACGATGAAACGTCAAGAATTCGCCGTGTTTTCCTTTTTGCTGACGTCCTGGCACCGCCTGCTGCTGCCGGCCGTGCTGGCCGCGATGGCGGTGCCCGCCGCCGCGCAACTGAAGGCGCCCGGGACGCCGCGCGCCGGCGGCATCTTCGTGCCGCAGGCGTCGGACGTCACCGCGCCGTCCAGCCAGCCCAAGCTGGGCGTGCCGCCGGCGGGCGGGCAGAAGCGCTCGCAGCTGATCGACGAAGTCGTGGCGGTGGTCAACAACAGCGTGATCACGCGGCGCGAACTGCTTGACCGCGCCGACGAGATCGAGAGCCAGCTGCGTGCCGGCGGCCGTCCGGTGCCCGCGCGCGCCGACCTGCTGGGCGAGGTGCTCGAGCGCCTGGTGATGGAGCGCGTGCAGACCCAGGCCGCGCAGGACGCCGGCATCCGCGTCACCGACCAGGAAGTCGACCGCGCCATCGAATCGGTGGCGCAGCAGAACCAGATGAACGCGGCCGAGCTGCGTCGCCGGGTCGAGGGCAGCGGCATGACCTGGACCAAGTACCGCGACGAGCTGCGCAAGCAGGTGCAGGTGATCCGCCTGCGCGAGCGCGAAGTCGACTCCAAGGTGCAGGTCTACGACGGCGAGATCGACAACTACCTGGCGGCGCGCGGCGGCCAGGGCGCCGCCGGCGGCCCGACCGAATACAACATGGCGCAGATCCTCGTGCGCGTGCCCGAGAATGCCTCGGAGGCGCAGAAGCAGGCGCTGCGCGCCAAGGCCGAGGAACTCCTCAAACAGGCCCAGGGCGGCGCCGACTTCGCGCAGCTGGCGCAGGCCAGCTCCGAAGGCCCGGAAGCGGCCCAGGGCGGTGCCATGGGCTTCCGCGAAATCGGCCGCCTGCCGGCGCTGTTCGCCAATGCCGTGGTCGACCTGCAGCCGGGCGCGGTGGCGCCGCAGGTGGTCGAGAGCGCCGCCGGCTTCCATGTGATCAAGCTGGTGGCCAAGCGCGCGGCGCCGGCCTCGGGCCCGGCCGCGGCCGGCAAGATCACCCAGACCCAGGTGCGCCACATCCTGATCCGCACCGGCCCCAACATGCCCGAGGCCGAGGCGCGCCGCCAGCTCGGCACGCTGCGCGACCGCATCACCCATGGCGGCGACTTTGCCGATGCGGCCAGGCGCTTCTCGCAGGACGGCTCGGCGCAGAACGGCGGCGATCTCGGCTGGGTGTCGCCGGGCGAGTTGGTGCCCGAGTTCGAGCAGGCCATGAGCCGGCTGCGCCCGAACGAGATTTCCGAGCCGGTGGTCACGCAGTTCGGCGTGCACTTGATCCAGGTGCTGAACCGCCGCGAGACCGAGCTGTCGCCGGAGAAGCAGCGCGACTTCGCCCGTGCCGAAGTGCGCGAACAGAAGCTGCGCGCCGCCTATGATGACTGGGTGCGCCAGCTGCGCTCGCAGGCGTACGTGGAGTACCGGGTCAACCGGCAGCGCTGACGCGCCGGTGCCCTTCAGCCCTTCACCCCTTCAGCGCCAAGCCGACATGCCCGACCCGCTAGCCCTGGCCATTTCCACCGGAGAACCCGCCGGCATCGGCCCCGATATCACCATCGGGGCGCTGCTGCAGCTGGCGGGCGCCAACCATGGCGCCGAGGGGGTCTACCGCTTCCATGTGCTGGGCGATGCCCGCCTGCTGGCCGAACGGGCCGAGGCGCTCGGCGTCACCCACGCCTGGGAGCGGCGCCTTGCCGACGGCGACGTGGTGATCGAGGACATCCCGCTGGCGGTGGCGTGCGAGGCCGGCCGGCTCGACGCGCGCAACGGCCGCTATGTGCTGAAGCTGCTCGATGCCGCCATCGACGGCTGCCGCGCGCAGGGCGGCGCCGCGCCCCGCTATGCCGCGATGGTGACGGCGCCGGTGCAGAAAAGCACCATCAACGATGCCGGCGTGCCTTTCACCGGCCATACCGAATATCTTGCCGCCAGCGCCGGCGTGCCGCGCGTGGTGATGATGCTGGCCGGCCCCCAGCCGGCGCACGACGACGCCATGCTGCGCGTGGCGCTGGCCACCACCCACCTGCCGCTGCGCGCGGTGCCCGAGGCGCTGTCGGTGCCGCTGCTGCTGCAGACGCTGGCCATCATCGATGCCGACCTGCGCCGCTGCTTCGGCATCGCGCGGCCGCGCATCCTGGTCACGGGCCTGAACCCGCACGCCGGCGAAAGCGGCCACATGGGCCGCGAAGAGATCGACATCATCGCGCCCGCGCTGGCGCAGGCCAAGGATGCCGGCATCGACGCGCGCGGGCCATTCCCGGCCGACACGCTGTTCCAGCCGCGCCACCTGCGCGATGCCGACTGCGTGCTGGCGATGTACCATGACCAGGGGCTGGCGCCGCTCAAGTACGGCACCTTCGGCCACGGCGTGAACATCACGCTGGGACTGCCCTTCATCCGCACGTCGGTGGACCATGGCACCGCGCTCGAGCTCGCCGGCACCGGCCAGGCCGAGCACGGCAGCATGATCGAGGCCATCCGCACCGCGGTTATCATGTCTGGCCACGCCAACGGCCGCCGACCCGGCGCCGCCGCCACGGGCCATACCCCTTCCGGCACGCAGCCGCCATGCTGACGCCGGACTCATACATCATGCGTTCTAACGTGCACCAGGGCCATGTGGCCCGCAAACGATTCGGGCAGAACTTCCTGGTCGACGACACCATCATCCACGGCATCGTCAATGCCATCAGCCCGCAGGCTGGCGACGTGCTGGTGGAGATCGGCCCCGGGCTGGGCGCGCTGACCGACCCGCTGCTCGAGCGGATCCCGCAGATGCAGGTGGTCGAACTGGACCGCGACCTGGTCGAGCGGCTGCGCCGCCGCTATGGCGACCGCCTGCAGGTCCACGCCGGCGACGCGCTCGACTTCGACTTCGGCAAGCTGGCCGTGCCGGGCCGCGCGCTGCGCATCGTCGGCAACCTGCCTTACAACATTTCGAGCCCGCTGCTGTTCCACCTGATGGAGTTCGCCGACCACGTCCACGACCAGCACTTCATGCTGCAGAAGGAGGTGGTCGAGCGCATGGTGGCCGAGCCCGGCAGCAAGGCCTTCGGCCGGTTGTCGATCATGCTGCAGGTGCGCTATTACATGGAGCACGTGCTGGACGTGCCGCCGGGCGCCTTCAATCCGCCGCCCAAGGTGGACTCGGCCGTGGTGCGCATGATTCCCTGGCCGCGCCACGGCGATGGCAGGCTGCGTTCGCCGCATGCCGATTGCGACATCACCGTGCTCGGCGACGTGGTCACGGCGGCGTTCTCGCAGCGGCGCAAGGTGCTGCGCAACACCCTGTCGTTCCTGCGCGACCAGGTCGATTTCGATGCCATGGGCTTCGACCTGGGCCGGCGCGCCGAGGAAGTGCCGGTCGGCGAGTATGTCGAGCTGGCCCGGCGCCTGGGTGACAAGGCCCCGGGCCAGGCCGCCTGAGACCACTTGAACGCAAGCCGAATTCCCGCCTACCCAAGCATCCCGATTCTCCCGCGACCATTTCCGTGCAAGACCGTCCCATGACAGCCCAAACCAGCCAAACCACCCGGCGTCCCGTGATCCTGACCGGCGATCGTCCCACCGGCCCGCTGCACCTCGGCCACTTCGTCGGCTCGCTCAAGAGCCGCGTCGCGCTGCAGGATTCGCACGAGCAGTACCTGCTGCTGGCCGATACCCAGGCCATGACCGACAACGCGCACGATCCCGACAAGGTGCGCCGCAACGTGCTGGAGGTGGCGCTGGACTACCTGGCGGTCGGCATCGACCCGGCCAAGACCACCATCACGGTGCAGTCGCACCTGCCCGCGCTGGCCGAGCTGACGCTGATGTATCTGAACTTCGTCACGGTGGCGCGGCTGGAGCGCAACCCGACCATCAAGGAAGAGATCCAGGCGCGCGGCTTCGGCCGTGACATCCCGGCCGGCTTCCTGTGCTACCCGGCCTCGCAGGCCGCCGACATCACCGGCTTCAAGGCCGAGGTGGTGCCGGTGGGCGAGGACCAGGCGCCGCTGATCGAGCAGACCAACGAGATCGTGCGCCGCATCAACCACCAGGTCGGCCGCGACGTGCTGCCCGAGTGCAAGGCGATGATTCCGCAGTTCGGCCGCCTGCCCGGCGTCGACGGCAAGGCCAAGATGAGCAAGTCGATGGGCAATGCGATCGCGCTGGGGGCCGCGCCCGAGCAGATCAAGGCCGCGGTGCACAGCATGTACACCGATCCCAACCACCTGCGCGTGTCGGATCCCGGCCAGGTCGAGGGCAACGTGGTGTTCACTTACCTGGATGCGTTCGATCCGAACACAGAGGAAGTCCAGGCGCTCAAGGAACATTACCAGCGCGGCGGGCTTGGCGACATGGTGCTCAAGCGCCGCATCGAAGGCGTGCTGCAGGACATGCTGGCGCCGATCCGCGAGCGCCGCGAAGCGCTGGCCAAGGATCCGGACTATGTCTTCGACATCCTGCGCCAGGGCACCGCGAAGGCGCGCGCGCTGACCCAGCAGACGCTGGAAGAAGTGCGCGACGCGCTCGGCATGTTCTCGTTCGAGTCACGCCGGTAAATTCGGGACGCCGGCCAGGCGGCACTGGTTCGGGTGCTCCCAAGCCGCCCGAACTCGCCTGATCAAGGTGTTCCCCTCTCCCCTCAGGGGGAGAGGGCCGGGTGAGGGGTGGGCTGGCAAGGCACCACACAAAGCAAGGCCAGCGGGTTTTAACGCAACCCGGTCAGCCCCTCACGCCCTGCGATTCACCAGCACGATCCCCGCCAGCACCAGCACGGCGGCCACCGCAAAGCGCGGGCCCACGGCGTCGTGCATCAGCACCACGCCGAAGGCGACCCCGAACAGCGGCGTCAGGAAGGAAAACACCGACAGCCGCGACGCCAGGTAGCGCTGCAGCAGCCAGAACCAGGTCAGGTAGCTGGCAAAGGCGATCAGCACTGACTGATAGAACAGGCTGGCCAGCACCACGCCGTCGAGCTGCACGGTTGCGGTCTGGCCGCCGGCCAGCGCCATGCCGAGCAGCATCACCGCGGACACGGCCAGCTGGTACAGCAGGGTCTTGCTGGCCGGCGCGCCGGCCAGCGGGCTGGCGCGCACCACCACGGTGGTGGCCGCCCACAGCGCGCCGGCGAGGATGCCGAGCGCATCGCCCAGCAGCGTGCTGCCATGCGCCGACGGCGCGGCGATGCCATCGGCAAACGCCAGCGCCATGCCGGCGAACGCCAGTACCACGCCCAGCCATTGCCCGGGTCGCAGCCGTTCGCCCGGTACCACCGCATGCAGCCCCAGCGCGGTGAAGATCGGCGCGGTGTACAGGAACACCGCCATGCGCGAGGCCGTGGTGTGCCCCAGGCCGACGAAGATGCAGAAGAACTCCGCCCCGAACAGCAGCCCGGCCAGCAGGCCGGCGTTGAGCGTGCCGTCGCGCCGCCACAGCGGGGTGCCGCGCCACGCCGCGAAGCCGAACACCAGCAGCGCCGCCACCGCCGAGCGCACCCCGGCCTGCAGCACCGCGCCCATCAGCGGCGCGGTCACCTTGATCACCACCTGCTGCAGTCCCCAGGCGGCGCACAGCACCACCATCAGGCCGATGGCGGTGCCGTCGAGCGGCTGGCGCGCGAGGCCTTGCGTGCTCACGGCGCCGGCCTTCAGGGACGGCTGGCGTCGCGGGTGGAATGGCGCTCGATCAGTTCGATCTTGTAGCCGTCAGGGTCTTCGACGAAGGCGATCACGGTGGTGCCGCCCTTGACCGGGCCGGCTTCGCGCGTGACCTTGCCGCCGGCGGCGCGGATGCGCTCGCAGGCGGCCGCGGCATCGTCGGTTTCCAGCGCGATGTGGCCGTAGGCGGTGCCGAGGTCGTAGCTGTCGACGCCGTAGTTGTAGGTCAGCTCCAGCACCGCGGTTTCGCTCTCGGGGCCATAGCCGACGAAGGCGAGGCGGTACTTGTACTCGGGGTTGTCGCTCTGGCGCAGCAGCTGCATGCCGAGCACGCGCGTGTAGAAATCGATGGAGCGCTGCATGTCGCCGACGCGCAGCATGGTGTGGAGGAGTCGCATGGGAGGGCCTTCAACTGTTATCGGTATAAGAAGGCGCCATTTTAGTGCCTTTGGCCGAAAGCCACCGGGATCAGTCCCAGTACCGGCAGCGGCCCTCAGAACGTCGGCAGCAGCTCGGGCGGGTGCGCGCGCAATTGCGCGCGAGCGTCACGGAACTCGGGAAAGATCGACTCGACGGTTTCCCAGAAGCGCGGGCCGTGGTTCATTTCCTTCAGGTGCGCCAGTTCATGCGCGGCGACATAGTCGATCATCGACAGCGGGAAATGCATCAGGCGCCAGTTCAGCCGGATCTTGCCGTCGGCGGTGCAGCTGCCCCAGCGCGTCGCGGCCGAAGTCAGCGCGAAGCCGGTGTGGCGCACGCCGAGCCTGGCGGCATAGAGGTCCAGCCGCTCGGCCAGCAGGCGGCGCGCCTGCTGCTGCAGCCAGCCCTGCACGCGGTCCTTGATCTGCTGCTCCTCGGCGTGCGCCGGCAGCGCCAGGTGCAGCACGCGGCGGTCGGCATCGAACAGCAGCGCGCCGATCGGCGACTCCAGCGCCAGCGTCAGCGGCTGGCCGAGGAAGGGCAGGGCCGCGCCCTCGCGCCATTGGACCGTCGGCAGCACGCGGCGCGCTTCGCGGTGGCGCCACTCGCCCAGCTTGTTGAAGATCCAGCGCTGCTTTTCCAGGATGGCCGCCTCGATATCGGCCAGCGTGACCCAGCGCGGCGCCGTGATCGACAGGCCGCGGTCATCGATGGTGAAGCCGATGGTGCGGCGCGCCGAGCGCTTGACGGTGTAGTGCAGCGGCCGCTCGCCGATCTGCAGCAGGCGCGCGTTGGGCTGCGGCACCGGCCACGCCGGCACCTGCTGCGGATGCGGCGGCTCCGGTGCCAGCGGCGCCGCCGGTTGCGGCGCGTGGGCGGGTTCCGCCAGCGGCAGTTCCAGCTGCGCGCCGTCGGCCTCCGCGGCGGGTCGCAGCAGCTTCATGCGGCCGACTCGCTGCGCTGCGCGGCCCGGTAGCTGTCGGGGTCGATGCGGCGCATGTCCTGTTCGATCCATGCCGCCACTTCCTGGTTGAGCTGGTCGGCGGTCTTGTTGGCCGAGGCGATCGGCGGGCCGACCGAGATCGTCACCATGCCCGGATATTTCATAAAGGAGTTGCGCGGCCAGACCCGGCCCGAGTTGACCGCCATCGGCAGCACCCAGGCCCCGGTTTCCACCGCCAGGCGCGCGCCGCCGCTCTTGTAGCGCGGCTTTTGCAGGCCCGAGGGGGTGCGCGTGCCTTCCGGGAACATGATGATCCAGGCGCCTTCGGCCAGCCGCTCGCGACCCTGGCGCGCGGCCGAGGCAAACGCGCGCGTGCCTTCCTTGCGGTTGATATGGACCATCTTCAGCATGCCCAGCGCCCAGCCGAAGAACGGCACCAGCAGCAGCTCGCGCTTGAACACGAAGCACAGCGGCTTGGGCATCAGCGCGACGTAGGCCACGGTTTCCCAGGCCGACTGGTGCTTGGACAGCAGCACCACCGGCTTGTCGAGCATGCCGTCCATGTGCTCATGGCCCTCGATGCGGTACTGGATGCCGCAGATGACGCGCGCGGCGCCGATGACCAGCCGCGGCCAGCCGCGCACGAAGCGGAAGCGCTGGTCGGCATTCATGAACGGGAACACCAGGAAGCAGGCGCAGGCGTAGGGCGGCGTCAGCACCAGCAGGTACAGCGCGAACAACAGGGAACGGAGGAACGTCATGCGGGGGGCGCAAATAGGGAATGGGTGCGGACGCGTGCGCCGCAGGCTCGGTCAGCCGGCGGCGGCATGCCCGCCCTGGCCACTGTGGCCACTCGGGCCGTTCTGGGCCGGCTGGCGTTGCCCGCCGTCGTTGCCGGTCAGCCAGCGGGCAAAGGCGCGCAGGTCGTCGTGCACCTGCGTGCCGGGCGGCAGCCCGCCCTGGTCGAGCGTCTTCAGGCCCTTGCCGCTGCGCACCAGGTGCGGCGCGCAGCCGACCGCCACGCCGGCTTCCAGATCGCGCAGCGAATCGCCGACGATAGGCACGCCGCGCAGCTCGATGCCGAAGCGCTCGCTGATCTGTTCCAGCATGCCCGGGCGCGGCTTGCGGCACTCGCAGCCGTCCGCGGCGGTGTGGGGGCAGAAGAACACCGCCTCGACCCGCCCGCCCAGCCGTGCCAGCGCCGTATGCATTTTCTCGTGCATGGCGTTGAGCGCGCTC
This sequence comes from Cupriavidus taiwanensis, assembly GCF_900250115.1. Lineage (NCBI taxonomy): Bacteria > Pseudomonadati > Pseudomonadota > Betaproteobacteria > Burkholderiales > Burkholderiaceae > Cupriavidus > Cupriavidus taiwanensis. Next base: position 500,318 of record NZ_LT984803.1, read on the forward strand.
ATCTCGAACAGCCCGCGGCCGATGCCGGACTGGTTGCTGGCGATGACCACGCGGTAGCCAGCCTGGTTGAGCGCCGCGATGGCTTCCAGGCTGCCGTCGATCGGCACCCATTCATCGGGCGTCTTGATGAACTGGTCGCTGTCGAGGTTGACCACCCCGTCGCGGTCGAGGATGACAAACTTGGGCGGCGTCTGCGGCATGTGCGGCTCCGGCGGTTGCTTGGGGCGTGGCTGCAGGCGCGGCTCAGGCGGCCAGCTTGGAGATGTCGGCGACGCGGTTGGCCAGCGCATGCAGCGAGGCCAGCAGCGCCAGCCGGTTGGCGCGCAGCTGCGCGTCCTCGGCCATCACCATCACGTCGTTGAAGAACTGGTCGACGGCTTCGCGCAGCTGGGCCAGGTCGCGCAGCGCGGCGGTGAAGTCGCCGCTGGCGAAGGCGGCTTCGACGGCCGGGCGCACGCGCTCGATGGCAGCGTGCAGCGCGCCCTCGGCACCTTCCTGGAACAGCGCCGGGTTCACCGCGCCGACCGGCTCGGTGTTCTTGCGCAGGATGTTGGTGATGCGCTTGTTGGCGGCGGCCAGGGCCTCGGCCTCGGGCAGCGCGGCGAAGGTGCGCACCGCTTCCATGCGGCCCAGGATGTCATGCAGCCGGTCCGGGCGCAGGCTGACCACGGCCTCGACTTCATTGGTGGTGTAGCCCTTGTCCTTCAGGTAGCCGCGCACGCGGTCGTACAGGAAGTCGAGGATGGCGTCGGGCGCCGGCTTGACCGCGGCGATGCCGGCAAAGGCCTGCTGCGTCAGCGCCAGCAGCGACGCGAGCGACAGCGCAAGCGGCTTCTCGATCAGCATGCGCAGGACGCCGAGCGCGTGGCGGCGCAGCGCGAACGGGTCTTTCTCGCCGGTGGGCTGCAGGCCGATGCCCCAGATCCCGACCAGGGTCTCGAGCTTGTCGGCCAGCGCCACCGCGGTGCTGACCGAACCCGCAGGCAGCGCATCGCCGGCAAAGCGCGGGCGGTAGTGTTCGGAGCAGGCCAGCGCCACGTCCTCGGCTTCGTCGTCGTGGCGGGCGTAATAGGTGCCCATGGTGCCTTGCAGCTCGGGGAACTCGCCTACCATGTCGGTCAGCAGGTCGGCCTTGGCCAGTTCGGCGCCGCGCATCGCGGCGGCCTTGTCGGTGGCCACGCCGGCGGCGTTGAGCGCATCGGCGACATGGCCGGCGATCTGCTGCAGGCGCTGCACGCGGTCCAGCTGCGTGCCGATCTTGTTGTGGTAGACCACGCTGGCCAGTTGCGGCACGCGCGAGGCCAGGGTTTTCTTGCGGTCCTGGTCGAAGAAGAACTTGGCGTCGGCCAGGCGCGGGCGCACCACGCGCTCGTTGCCGCTGATGATCGATTGCGGCGTCTCGGTGGCCAGGTTCGACACGATCAGGAAGCGGTTGCGCAGGTGTCCGTCGGCATCGGTCAGCGCGAAGTACTTCTGGTTGGTCTGCATGGTCAGGATCAGGCATTCCTGCGGCACCGCCAGGAAGGCTTCCTCGAAGTGGCAGGCGTACACCACCGGCCATTCCACCAGCGAGTTGACCTCATCGAGCAGCGACTCGGGCATGATCACCTGGTCGGCGCCGGCTTCCTGCAGCAGCGCGCTGCGCATGCGCTCGCGGCGCTCTGCATAGCTGGCGACCACGCGCCCGGCGGACTCCAGCTGCTGCGCGTAGTCATTGGCGTGGGCGATCTCGATCAAGCCATGCGACAGGAAGCGATGGCCTTGCGTCAGGTTGCTGGCCTGCAGCCCCAGCAGCGTCACCGGCAGGATCTCGGCGCCGAACAGCGCGATCAGGCTGTGCGCCGGGCGCACGAAATGCACCGTGCTGCCGTCCGGGCGCTGGTAGCTCATGACCTTGGGGATCGGCAGCTTCGCCACGGTGTCTTCCAGCGTGGCCTGCAGCCCGGCGGCCAGCTCGGCGCCGCGCGCGGTATAGCGGTAGAAGAAGGCTTCGGCCTTGCCGTCGGAGGCGCGCTCCAGCGACTGCCAGTCGATCTCGGCAACGCCGACCGACTTGGCCAGCGCCGCCAGCTTCTTGGCCAGCGGGGCGGTCGGTTCGCCGTTGGCGTCCAGCGCCACCGACAGCGGCAGGACCTTCTCGCGCTGCTCGCGGTCCGGCGCGTTGCGGCGTACGCCGCTGACCAGCGCCGCCAGGCGGCGCGGGGTGGCGAACGGCGTCACGGTGGCGCCCGGCTCAAGCAGGTCGCGCTCGCCCAGGCCGGCGAACAGGCCCTGCGCGAAGGCGTCGCCCAGGCGCGCCAGCGCCTTGGGGGGCAGCTCTTCGGTGAACAGTTCGATCAGCAGCGAGTCGGTCAGGGGTTGCGACATGAATCGTATCCAACAGGTTGTAGCGCGCGCGGCTTGGCTCAGCAGCGCGGCGAGAGATTAGGTTCGACGCCGGACAGCAGCCACAGGCCGTTCTGTTGCCGGAATTGCAGCGTGGTGTAGGCGCATTGCGCGGCCGCGGCGGCCGCCGCGGCGCTGGCGGCGCCATTGCCGCCGCCGCGGCTGCCCGCCGCCGGGAAGCGCGCGTCGATGCGGCGCAGGCGCTTGTCGTAGCGGATCTCGTCGATGCGCCCGCCCACCCAGAAATCGATCTTCGGCGGCAGCTGCGAGGCCGAGTAGTAGGTCTTGACCTTGCGCCGGGTGCGGCCGTTCTGGGTTTCCGTCTCGACCCAGGTCAGCGGATAGCGGATCGCGCTTTCATAGGCGCGCAGCGGCACCCGGTGCCAGCCCAGGTCGCGCTGGCCGGACAGGTCGCACGAGAACGAGCGCACCAGCTGCGTCCACTGGTCCAGCGCGTTCAGCGACGGCCGCCACTGGCGCGCCATCGCCTGCTGCAGCGCCTGCGCGTCGGCCTCGCACACATTGCTCAGTTCGGCCGGCAGCATCAGCACCTGCGCGCTGGGAGCGGCCTGTGCGCGCGCGCCCACGGCATTGCCGGCAGCGGCCAGCGTGGCGAGGGCCAGGGCGCAGCCCAGCGCGCTGCGCGCCAGCAGCCTCATGTCCGCGCTCCGTCGCGCTGGCCGCACATCGGGAAGCCGAGGGCTTCGCGCGAGTCGTAGTAGGCCTGCGCCACCTGGCGCGACAGGTTGCGGATGCGGCCGATATACGCCGCGCGCTCGGTGACCGAGATCGCGCCGCGCGCATCGAGCAGGTTGAAGGTGTGCGCGGCCTTGAGCACCTGCTCGTAGGCCGGCAGCGCCAGGCGCGTGCCGCTGTCCTGGCCGCTGTCCAGGCCGGACTGGGCACCGTCGCCATTGCCCATCAGCCGCTTGGCCTCGCCCTCGTGCTCGGCGAAATGGCGGAACAGGATTTCGGTGTTGCTGTGCTCGAAGTTGTAGGTGGATTGTTCCACCTCGTTCTGGTGATACACGTCGCCGTAGGTCAGGCGGCGGGTCTCGCCGTTCTCGACCCATTCGGTCCAGACCAGGTCGTAGACGTTCTCGACCTTCTGCAGGTACATCGCCAGCCGTTCGATGCCGTAGGTGATTTCGCCCGTGATGGGCTTGCAGTCGATGCCGCCCACCTGCTGGAAGTAGGTGAACTGGGTCACCTCCATGCCGTTGAGCCAGACTTCCCAGCCCAGGCCCCAGGCGCCCAGCGTGGGGTTCTCCCAGTCGTCCTCGACGAAGCGGATGTCGTTCTGCTTCAGGTCCAGCCCGAGCGCCTCGAGCGAGCCCAGGTACAGCTCCAGGATGTTCTCCGGCGCGGGCTTGAGCACCACCTGGTATTGGTAGTAGTGCTGCAGCCGGTTCGGGTTCTCGCCGTAGCGGCCGTCCTTGGGGCGCCGCGACGGCTGCACGTAGGCGGCACGCCACGGCTCGGGGCCGATCGCGCGCAGGAAGGTGTGTACGTGGGAAGTGCCGGCGCCGACCTCCAGATCGATGGGTTGCAACAGCGCGCAGCCCTGCCGGTCCCAGTAGGCCTGCAGGGTCAGAATCATTTGTTGGAAGGTCAGCATAGAAAGACTAGGTAGAGGCAAGCGGAGGCAAGCCGAGGACGCGCAGCGCGTGCCGGAGCCGCCGCATACGGATTTTGCCAAACCCTGAATTCTATCGGCTTTTTGGCGCGATGCCCGGTTTGGCAGGGCTGCATAGGGCACGCACCGATGGCCGGGCGGGTGCGCCACGGGCGTCAATGTCGGCCGCGCACAACGCATCGGGAAAATACTGACGCGGATTTCAAGTCGCGCCGCTGCTTGCCGATAACGTTTTTGTATACAGTATGAGTAAGCAACCCGTTTCAGAGCGTTGCGATTGACAGTCCGTGCCGGTGTGCAGGCGCGGCGGCTGCCCGGTCTTGCCGCGGCAGCCCGATGTCAGGAACTGATTATTGATGGGGACATTCGGATCATGGCACTTCTTTCTCGCAAACCTTATCTGGTCGCAATCGCGGTCATGATCGCCGCGGCCACCGTGTCCGTGGTGACCGGGTTGCTGAACTGAACCGGCCGGCGCGCCGCTGACGCGTCCCTGGCTCCTGGCCTGCCGCGCTGGCCCGCGGCGCCCGGCGCCTGCCTGCTGTCGCGCCTTCAGCCGGTCGTGCGCGCCTGGCGCGCGCGCCACGCCGCCACGCCCAGCACCAGCGCAACCAGCGCCAGCACCGGCGCGTTGCCCCAGCGGATATAGGGCGTCAGCCCCTGCATGCCCTGCACCTCGGCCGTCAGCGTGCCGACGGAGAAGGTCGGCAGGCGTTGCTGCACCGAGCCGTCCGGGCGCACCACCGCGGTCATGCCGGTATTGGTCGAGCGCAGCATCGGCCGACGCGTTTCCAGCGCGCGCATGCGCGAGATCTGCAGGTGCTGGTCCAGCGCGATGGTGTCGCCGAACCACGCCAGGTTGGTCAGGTTGGCCAGCAGGTTGGCCGGCGCCGGCTGCTGGCGCAGCGTCTGCGCGATCTCCTCGCCGAACAAGTCCTCGTAGCAGATGTTCGGGGCCACGCGCACGCCGCGCACCGGCAGCGAGGCCTGGTCCAGCCCGCCGCGGCGGAAGTCGCCCAGCGGCATCTTCATCATGTCGACGAACCAGCGGAAGCCCAGCGGGATGAATTCGCCGAACGGCACCAGGTGGTGCTTGTTGTAGCGGTACAGGCGCTCGGTCTCGGGGCCCAGGCCGAACACGCTGTTGGTGAAGTCGACCGGGGAATCGGCGCCCGCGGCGCCGAACAGCACCGTGGTGCCGCTCGCCATGGCGAAATCGCGCACGGCGACGGCGACGTCGACCGGCAGCTCCTGCAGGATCACCGGGAACGCGGTTTCGGGCGTCACCACCAGGTCGGCCGGCGTCGCGGTGATCATGTCGCGGTACAGCTCGATCGAGCGCTGGATCCCGGCGGGCTCGAACTTGATGTCCTGCGCCACGTTGCCTTGCAGCAGCCGCACCGTCAGGGGCTTGCCCGCGGGCGTGGTCCAGGCCAGCGGCGCCAGCGCCGCGCCGGCGGCGGGCAGCAGCAGCGCCAGCGCCAGCGCGCCCAGCGCGCGGCGCGGTTCGCCACGGCCGAGCCCGCGCACCGCGGTCGCCAGCAGCGCCGCCACGGCGGCGGCCAGCGCGCCGATGCCGTACACGCCCAGCACCGGCGCGAAGCCCGCCAGCGGGCCGTCGGCATGGGCATAGCCGCCCGACAGCCACGGGAAACCCGTAAACACCACGCCGCGCAGCCATTCGCTCAGGCCCCATGCCGCGCCGAACGACAGCGGCGCCAGCAGCGTGCCCGCGGGCAGGCGCGCCGTGAGCCGGTGCCAGAGCGCGCCGGCCAGCGCGGGGTAGAGCGACAGGAAGCCCGAGAACAGCACCACCGCCAGCGCGGCCATCCACGACGGCATCTCGCCGTACACGTGCATGCTGATATAGAGCCACCAGATGCCGGACAGGAACCAGCCCAGCCCGAAGGCATAGCCGATGGCGCCGGCCACGCGCGTGCGCGGCGCGTCGGCGATCAGCGCGGCCAGGCCGGCCAGCGACAGGATTTGCAGCCACCACCAGTCATGCGGGGCGAAGGCCTGGGTATGGGCAATGCCAAGCACGCCGGCCAGCAGCAGCCGCGCCAGCGTCGCGGCGCGCGAAGGCGCGCGCGTGGCGGGCACGCCGGTGGCGCCGGCGTCGGCAGCGGCGCCGTCGGGGAGCGGAGCGTGGAGCTTCATGCGCTGGCCGCGCTGGCGCTGTCGGCGTTGGCTTCGCGGCGCACCTGCAGCAGGTGCACCTGGCGCGCGTCGGCGCGCAGCACCTCGAAGCGGATCGGCGGCAGCGTGATGATCTCGCCGCGATGGGGCACGTGGCCCACGTGGTTGGAGAGCAGCCCGCCGACGGTGTCGACATCGTGGTCGGAGAAGCCGGTGCCGAAGGCCTCGTTGAACTGCGCGATCTCGGTCAGGCCGTGCACGCGCCAGCTGCCGTCGGGCATCGGCAGGATATTGTCCTGGTCTTCGTCGAGATCGAACTCGTCCTCGATATCGCCCACGATCTGTTCCAGCACATCCTCGATCGTCACCAGCCCGGCCACGCCGCCGTATTCGTCGACGACCATGGCGATGTGGTTGCGGTTGATGCGGAACTCGCGCAGCAGGATGTTCAGGCGCTTGGATTCGGGGATGAACACCGCCGGGCGCAGGGTCTCGCGCAGGTCGAAGGCGGGATCGGTGTAGTAGCGCAGCAGGTCCTTGGCGAGCAGGATGCCGATGATGTTGTCGCGGCTGCCTTCGTAGACCGGGAAGCGCGAGTGCGCGGTCTGCTGCATGAACGGGATAAAGGTCTCCGGCACGTCGGCGATATTGACCATATCCATCTGCGCGCGCGGCACCATGATGTCGGCGGCGGTCAGTTCGGAAACCTGGAACACGCCCTCGATCATCGACAGGGAATCGGCATCGATCAGGCTGCGCTCATGCGCTTCCTGGAGCACTTCAAGCAATTCCGCGCGGGTGTCCGGCTCGGGGGAGATCAGGTCTGACAGGCGTTCGAGCAGCGATCTGGGCCGATCGGCCTGCTTCAGGTAAGCGGGCTTCGAACTGGGATAGGGGTCGTTCATTTCGCGGCGAGCGCGTGGTGGAGATCGTCTGAAGGATACACTAAAAGCCTGTCGATCCCGTGACGGCGGGCCGCGGCCGCCATCCGTATGTGGCGCAGGAGGCGCTCGCCGGCGCCGCCTGCGGCAGCCGCATCACGCGGCCGGTGCTGCTTTCTCGGCCCGGTAAGGATCGGCATAGCCGAGCGCCTGCAGCGTCTCGGTCTCGATCGCTTCCATTTCCTCGGCCTCGGTGTCGTCCTCGTGCTCGTAGCCTTGCGCGTGCAGCACGCCATGCACGACCAGGTGGGCGTAGTGCGCCTCGAGCGGCTTGCGCTGCGCGCGCGCCTCGGCCTCCACCACCGGGCAGCACAGCACGATGTCGCCGCTGACGGGGTCGTCCTCGCGCTCGGCATAGGCGAAGGTCAGCACATTGGTGGCGTAGTCCTTGCCGCGATAGGTGCGGTTCAGCGTGCGGCCTTCTTCCTCGCCGACGAAGCGAATGGTCAGCGCGGCGTCGGCGTACAGCGCCGACTTGACCCAGGTCTCCAGCTTGCGCCGCGCCGGCAGCCCATTGCCCTTGCCGATGCCGATGCCGTCGCCGTGCTGGACCTCCAGCTCCAGCGCCGGCGGCGTCGCCGGGGTGCCGGTGGTGGTGGTCAGCGGCGCGGCGGTCACCGCCACCGACAGCGCGTCATGGTTGTCCGGGCGCACCAGCAGGCCGGCCTGCTGGTTGGTATCGGTGTGCTCGGCCAGCAGCGCGACCACGCCGTCGGCGGCCTGCGTCAGGTCCAGCGTCAGGCTGCGGCCGTCGGGCAGCTGCACGCGCAGCGCGTGCGCGGCGCTCTTGCGCGCGCGGCCTTCGCCGTCGAACAGGGTCAGGCTGACGCCGGAAGACTGGGATTTCTGCGATTTCAATTAAGCGTCCTTGTGCTGGGCGTGATATTCGTCATAGGCATCGACGATGCGCGCCACCAGCGGATGGCGCACCACGTCGATGCTGGAAAAGCGGGTGCAGGCGATGCCGCGCACGTCGCGCAGCACGTGCTGCGCTTCGACCAGGCCGCTCTTCTGGCCCTTGGGCAGGTCGATCTGCGTGGTGTCGCCGGTGATCACCGCCTTGGAGCCGAAGCCGATGCGCGTCAGGAACATCTTCATCTGCTCGGGCGTGGTGTTCTGCGCCTCGTCCAGGATGATGAAGGCATGGTTGAGCGTGCGCCCGCGCATGTAGGCCAGCGGCGCGATCTCGATCATCTGGCGCTCGAACATTTTCTGCGTGCGGTCGAAGCCGAGCAGGTCGTACAGCGCGTCGTACAGCGGGCGCAGGTAGGGGTCGACCTTCTGCGCCAGGTCGCCGGGCAGGAAGCCGAGCCGTTCGCCGGCTTCCACCGCCGGGCGCGTCAGCACGATGCGCTTGACCGCGTCGCGCTCGAGCGCGTCGACCGCGCACGCCACCGCCAGGTAGGTCTTGCCGGTGCCGGCCGGGCCGATGCCCATGGTCAGGTCGTGCGACAGGATATTGCGCAGGTAGGCGCGCTGCGCCACGGTGCGGCCCTGCAGGCCGGTGCGGCGCGTATGCAGCACCGGGGATTCGTCGCCTTCCTCGCGCTCGGCCTCGTCCTCATCGCCGTTGCCGTTGCCGGGCAGGTAGCTGCCATGCGCGCTGAGCTGGCGCGTCTCGACCAGGCCCAGCTGCACGTCGTCGATCGACAGCGGCGTGCGCGCCTGGTTGTAGAAGCGCTCGAGCGCCAGCGCCGCGTCCTGCGCCTGGCCGCCGCGGATGGTCATGCGATGGCCGCGGCGCTGGATGGTCACGTCCAGCGCCTGCTCGATCTGGCGCAGGTTTTCGTCGAGCGGGCCGCACAGGTTCTGCAGCCGGGTGTTGTCGTCCCGCGGGGCGACAAATTCTGCGGAAGGGATTTTCATCGTTGGGCGATGGCCTCGGTTGCGGGTGCGTTACTGGCGCACCACGATCTCGCCGCGCAGCGAGTGCGGGAACGCCTGCGTGATGCTGACCTCGACCAGCTGGCCGACCAGCCGCTCACGCCCGGCCTGCGGCACGCCCGGCAGCGCGAAGTTGACCACGCGGTTATTCTCGGTGCGGCCATGCAGCTCGGTCGGGTCCTTGCGCGCGGGGCCCTCGACCAGGATGCGCTGGACCGTGCCGACCATGTTCCGGCTGATGCGCTGCACGTTTTCCTCGATCGTGGCCTGCAGCCGCTGCAGGCGCTGGAGCTTGACCTCGCGCGGGGTGTCGTCGTGCAGGTTGGCCGCGGGCGTGCCGGGGCGCGGGCTGAAGATGAACGAGAACGAGGTGTCGTAGCCGATCTCCTCGATCATCGCCATCAGCTTGTCGAAGTCGGCATCGGTCTCGCCGGGGAAGCCGACGATAAAGTCCGACGACATCGACATGTCCGGGCGCAGCGCGCGCAGCCTGCGGATGATGCTCTTGTATTCCAGCACGCTGTAGCCGCGCTTCATCGCCATCAGGATGCGGTCGGACGCATGCTGCACCGGCAGGTGCAGGTGGTTGACCAGTTTGTCGCAGCGGCCGTACAGCTCGACCAGGCGCGAGGTGAATTCCTTGGGATGGCTGGTGGTGTAGCGGATGCGCTCGATGCCGGGGATCTCGGCGACATACTCGATCAGCAGCGCGAAGTCGGCGATCTCGCTGGTGTCGCCCATCTTGCCGCGGTAGGCGTTGACGTTCTGGCCCAGCAGCGTGACTTCGCGCACGCCCTGCTCGGCCAGGCCCGCCACTTCGGCCAGCACGTCCTCGAACGGGCGCGACACTTCCTCGCCGCGCGTGTACGGCACCACGCAGTAGCTGCAGTACTTGGAGCAGCCCTCCATGATCGACACGAACGCGCTCGGGCCCTCGACGCGCGCGGGCGGCAGGTGGTCGAACTTCTCGATCTCGGGGAAGGAGATGTCCACCTGCGACTGGCCGGTGCGCTGGCGGCGCGCGATCAGGTCAGGCAGGCGGTGCAGCGTCTGCGGGCCGAACACCACGTCGACATAGGGCGCGCGCGAGACGATGCTGGCGCCTTCCTGGCTGGCCACGCAGCCGCCGACGCCGATCACCAGCTCGGGCTTGACCGCCTTCAGCGCCTTCATCCGGCCCAGTTCGGAAAACACCTTCTCCTGCGCCTTCTCGCGCACCGAGCAGGTGTTGAACAGGATCACGTCGGCGTCTTCGACGTTGTCGGTGGGCTCCAGCCCCTGGCTGGCGTTGAGGACGTCGACCATCTTGTCCGAGTCGTACTCGTTCATCTGGCAGCCGTACGTCTTGACGAAAACTTTCTTCATATGCCGATCTCAGTGGTTGACCTGGGGGCATCAGGGTGTGGCAACAACACGGCCGGCGCGTGGGGCGCGCCGGTCGCACTTCGGGGGTTGGCTATTTTTTCAGTGCCTGCTGTTCGGCCTCGCTCAGCACCCACGCGGTCAGCAATTGGCCGTACAGGTCCAGCTTGTACCGCACCGGCAGCTTCTGGCCCGCCACCGCGGCGCTGGCCAGCAACTGGTTGCCGGTGCCGAACAGGCGCAGGCCCGGCGCCACGCCCACGCGCTTGCCGTCGAGCGTGGCGGTCTGCGGCGCGCCGGCCGCCGGCGTGGCGATGACCAGCCTGGCCGCCGCGGCATCATCGGGGATCGCGCGCACCGGCTGGGCCGCGGCGACCGCCGCGCCCAGCAGCAGCGCCGCGCCGCACGCCAGTCCGGCCCAACGCTGGCGCAGGCGGCTGGATGTCATGGACTCCGGCGCCTCGCTGCGCGTATCACGACCTGCTGGCATGGGGAACTCCGACAAATAGGGCGATGCGGTGGGTGGACAGCCCGGGCCGGGGCCGGGGAGGCGGGCAACCGCGCATTTTACCTCGCCGGCGCCTGCCTGGTGTGGCCCGCGGTGTGGCAGGCAAGCGGCGTCAGAACAGGCAGGATGCCTCTTGCAGCACGCGCTGCTTCGAGACCGTGCCCATCAGTTCGCGGCCGGCCGGGTCGCGCACCAGCGGGATGCGGTTGATGCCGTGCGCGGCGAACACGGCCAGGGCGTCGCGCAGGCGCGAGTCCGGCGTCAGCGCCGGGAAGTCGCGCTCGGCCAGCGCCAGCACGTCGTCGGGCGCGCCTTCGCGCTGCGCGCGCTGCAGCGCATGGATCGACAGCGCGCCCAGCAGGCGGCCGTCGGCCCGCACCAGGTAGAGGTAGCGCGTGCCGGTCTCGGCGAACTTGTCGGCGGCGGCGGCCAGCGTGGCGTCGGGGTCGAGCACGGTATCGGTCGGATCGCACAGGCCGGCCAGCGTCAGCGTGCGGGCATGCTCGGCGGCCGCCGACGCCTGCGCGCGCTCGGCGATCACGCTGTACAGCGACAGCGTCTGGCAGCGCGACGCGGTGTAGTACGCCGCCACCGCGCCGATCATCGACGGCAGCAGCAGCGCCGGCGCCAGCGTCATCTCGAACACCATCAGCACTGACATCAGCGGCGCCTGGCTGGTGGCCGCCAGGAACGCGCTCATGCCCACCAGCGGCAGCAGCGGCGCCGCGCCTGCCGCCGTGCCTTGCAGCGCTAGCGCCAACAGCTGGCCCAGCGCCGCGCCGACGAACAGCGACGGCGTGAACACGCCGCCGACCGCGCCCGAGCCCATGCTGATCACCGTCGCCACCAGCTTGGCCAGCAGCACGGCGGCCACCGGCACGCTCAGCGGCTGCTCCTGCAGCAGGGTCTGGATGGTGGAAAAGCCGTTGCCGACCACCTCCGGCACCGCCATCGCCAGCACGCCGACCAGCGCGCCGCCCAGCGCCAGCCGCGCCACCGGCCCGCCCGGCAGCGCCGCGAAGCGGCCGCGCGCGAAGCCGGCGGCGCGCAGGAACAGCGCGCCCGCGATGCCGGCGGCCACCCCCAGCGCCGCCGCGGCCAGCAGGATCTGCGGGCGCAGGTCCGGGGCGATATCGAGGCCGGGATAGAGCGGCTGCAGCCCGCCGTGCCACTGGCTGACCATCGCGCCGGCGACCGAGGCCAGGAACAGCGGCATCAGGCGCTGCACCGCGAGCGCGCCGAACACCACTTCGGCGACAAAGACCGCGGCGGAAAACGGGGTGTGGTAGACGGTGGCGAGGCCTGCCGCGGCGCCGCAGGCGGTCAGCATGCGGCGCATGTTGGAGCCGCCGCCGCGCTCGATCCGGGTCGAGGGGAACAGCGATCCGCACAGCGCCGCCAGCTGGATCATCGCGCCCTCCTTGCCGACCGAGCTGCCGCTGACGATCGAGCAGAACGAAGACAGCGCGCGCAGCAGGGTGATCCGCACCGGCAGCCGGCCGCTGCCGTTGGCGACCGCTTCCATGTAGTCGGTGGCGCCGGAATGGGAGCTGGCCAGGCGGTTGGCCAGCACCAGCAGGCCGCCCGCGAGCGCGCCGCCGACGGCCGGCACCACCACGCGCCACGCCAGCGCCAGCGTCGCGAACACCGCGACCACGTCGGCATGGCTGGAAAACAGGACCACGCCGGCGCCGTCCAGCGCTTCCTTGAACAGCGTGGTGGCGATGGCGGCGACGATCCCGACCGGGATGGCCGCGAGCAGGGTGACTTCCTGGTCTTCGAGGAAACGCAAGCGCATGGCGGCTTTCCTGGCAGGCGGGGCGAGCTGCCGGCGGTGGCGGCCGGACGGCCCGAGGCCGTCATGATAGCGCAGCGCCACCCGCGCCGACCCCATGTGCGCCGGCGCGCATCCGTGCCGGATGGTGCCGGTTCGGGTGCAGAACCCGCCCGCGCCGGACTGGTACACTACCGCTCTTTCCTCGCGGGCGGGCCGGTGGCCTGCCAGGCCGGCTTCCCGGCGTGCGCGTTCCGATTCCGATCGATTACAAGGAGCCATCCGGCGTTTGGCGCATTGCGCGCGCAGCGATGGCCCAAGCAGCAATTCATGTCTTTTTCTGAACTCGGCTTGTCCGAAAAGATTGTGCGTGCCGTAGCCGAACAGGGCTACACCACCCCGACTCCCATCCAGGCCCAGGCAATTCCCGCCATCCTCAAGGGCGGCGACCTGCTCGCCGGCGCCCAGACCGGCACCGGCAAGACCGCCGGCTTTACCCTGCCGATGCTGCAGCTGCTGTCCGAGACCGCCGCCCGCCAGGCCGGCGGTGCCCAGCGCAGCGGCCGCGTCGCGGTGCGCGCGCTGGTGCTGACGCCCACGCGCGAGCTGGCGGCGCAGGTCGAGGAGAGCGTGCGCAACTACGGCAAGTACCTGCGCCTGCGTTCGATGGTGATGTTCGGCGGGGTCGGCATCAACCCCCAGATCGAGCAGCTCAAGCGCGGCGTGGAGATCGTCGTGGCCACGCCCGGCCGCCTGCTGGACCATGTATCACAGCGCACCATCGACCTGTCGCAGGTGGAACTGCTGGTGCTCGATGAAGCCGACCGCATGCTCGACATGGGCTTCATCCACGATATCCGCAAGATCCTCAACGTGCTGCCGGCCAAGCGCCAGAACCTGCTGTTCTCGGCGACGTTCTCGGACGATATCCGCGCGCTGGCCGACCGGCTGCTGAACAATCCCGCCTCGATCGAAGTCGCGCGGCGCAACACCACCGCCGAAACCGTGGACCAGCGCGTCTACCCCGTCGATCGCGAACGCAAGCGCGAACTGCTGGCCCACCTGGTGCGCCAGCACGACTGGCACCAGGTGCTGGTATTCACGCGCACCAAGCATGGCGCCAACCGCCTGGCCGAGCAGCTGACCAAGGACGGCCTGTCGGCGCTGGCGATCCACGGCAACAAGAGCCAGTCGGCGCGCACGCGCGCGCTGTCCGAATTCAAGGCCGGCACGCTGCGACTGCTGGTGGCGACCGATATCGCCGCGCGCGGCATCGACATCGACCAGCTGCCGCACGTGGTCAACTTCGACCTGCCCAACGTGCCCGAGGACTACGTCCACCGCATCGGCCGCACCGGCCGCGCCGGCGCCGAGGGCGAGGCGATCTCGCTGGTGTGCGTGGACGAGTTGGGGCTGCTGCGCGATATCGAACGCCTGATCAAGCGCAAGCTCGAACAGACCGTGCTGCCGGGCTTCGAGGTCGACCCCAGCATTGCGCCCGAGCCGATCCAGAAGGGCCGCCAGCAGCGTGGCGGCGGCCAGGGCCAGGGCCGCGGACGGGCCGAGGCGCGTCCGGCCGGCGACGGCGCGGGCGCGCCGCGCCAGCGTCCCGCCCGCCAGGGGCAGGGTGCGCCGCGCCAGGGCCAGGGCCAAAGCCAAAGCCAGGGCCAGCGCGGCAACGGCGCCGCCAACGGCAATCGTGCCGCCCAGCCCGCCGGCGCGCGCAACCCGGCACCGCGCCGCGACGGCCAGGACCCGGCGCGCCCGCAACGCGCCGCGGCCCAGCCCGCGCGCCCGCCGCACGACGCCGAGCCGGCACCAGCGCGCAACCGCCGCGCGGCGCCGCAGGCGGCGCTGCTGGGCGGCAGCCGCAAGCCGGCACGCTAAAGCGGAGCCGGCCGGCACCATGCACGCCTCCGACGCCCGCGCCGATTCCGGTGTGCCCTACGCCGGCCTGACGCCGGAGCTGATGCTGGACGCGCTCGAGGGCGCCGGCCTGCGCCCCGACGGGCGCCTGCTCGCGCTCAACAGCTACGAGAACCGGGTCTGGCAGGTGGGCATCGAGGACGCCGCGCCGGTCATCGCCAAGTTCTATCGCCCGGGCCGCTGGACCGATGCGGCCATCCTGGAAGAACACGCGTTCGTGCAGCAACTGGCCGACGCCGAGATTCCCGCGGTGCCGGCCATGGCGCTGGCCCCGGGCGAGGCCGGTACGCTGCTGCATCACGCGGGCTTTCGCTTTGCCGTCTTCCCCCGCTGCGGCGGGCGCGAGCCGGCGCTGGACCGCGCCGATACGCTGACCTGGCTCGGCCGCTTCATCGGCCGCATCCATGCACTGGGCGCGGCCCGACCCTACCAGGCGCGCCCCGCGCTGGATCCCGACACCTTCGGCATTGCCCCGCGCGACTGGCTGCTAGCCAGCGGCTGCATTCCGGCCGATCTGCTGCCGGCCTGGCAGTCGGTGGCGCAGCTGGCCCTGGACGGCGTGCAGCGCTGCTATGAGCGCGCCGGCGAGGTGCGGCTGCTGCGCGTGCATGGCGACTGCCATCGCGGCAATGTGCTGTGGATCGACGAGGGCGACGCCCGCGGCGGCGCCCATGGCGAGTCGGGCCCGCATTTTGTCGACTTCGACGACAGCCGCATGGCCCCGGCGATCCAGGACCTCTGGATGCTGCTCGAGGGCGACCGGGCCGCCATGCAAAGCCAGCTTGCCGACATCGTCGCCGGCTACGAGGATTTTGCGGAATTCCACGCGCGCGAGCTGTGGCTGGTGGAAGCGCTGCGCACGCTGCGGCTGCTGCACTACAGCGCGTGGCTGGCCAGCCGCTGGGCCGATCCGGCCTTTCCGGCCGCCTTCCCCTGGTTCGGTACGGCGCGCTACTGGCAGGACCGGATTCTGGAATTGCGCGAACAGGTCGCGCTGATGGACGAAGCGCCCCTGTGGGGCGCCTGAAGCGTGCCGCAAGGCGGCGCCGTGGCGGCACCGCCGGTCTGGCGGCGGCTTAGCCTTTCTTTTCCGGGGTCTTGACCAGGACCACCGGGCAATTTGCCTGGGCCAGCACCCGGCCCGCCACCGAACCGATCACGGCATCGAAGAACGAGCCGCGCCCATGCGTGCCCATCACGATCGCCGCGGCGTCGACCGAGTTCGCGTAGGCGACGATACGCTCGGGCGCGAAGCCGTGCTGCGGGTGCCGTTCGAACGGCACGTTGGCCGCGGCGAGGATGTCGCAGACCGCCGCCATCGCCTTGTCGCTGGCTTCCCGGTGCCAGTCGTCGATGGTTTCCTTGCTGACGAAGGCACGCACCTGGCCGCTGACTTCGGGCGCGACATGGACGACATGCACGGTGAAGCCGTTCTGCAGCAGCTTGCCTTCGGCGATAAAGCGCGCCGCGGCGTCGCTGAAGGCCGAGCCGTCGGTGGCGAGGACGATATTGGTCATGGGGGATCTCCTGGATGGGGGCTGTCGGAAGCGCCGCGGCCATGTGGCTGCGACGCCATCTGGAACCATCATGCCTCCTAGTGTCGTGCCAGGATGCGATGCAGATCAAGTCGGATCGGATTTGTCCGATTTAACGGTGCGATAACCGGTTGCACGGTCCGCTGACGAATTCCGTCAATCCGGCTGAAGAATTTGGCCATTGCCCCGTCAACACGGCGGCGCGTAGCATGCTCCCGAGCCCCCGCGGCAAGCACGGCCCGCCCGTGCGGCCAGGGGCAGAAGATCCCAACCGACAATGCAAGCCGCCTCCCGCCCACGGCGCGCGCAGGCGGCGAACCGGAGACAGCCATCATGAGTGAGCGCGGCAACCTGCAGCCCCTGCGCGGTATCAAGGTCGTGGAATTCGAAGGCATCGGCCCCGGCCCGCTGTGCGGTGCGATGCTGGTCGGCCTGGGCGCCGAAGTCACGCTGGTGGCACGCCCGGTGGCGCCCGACGCGCGGCGCATCCTGCGCGGCCAGTCCGTGCCGGCCGAGATGGAACTGGAGCACGGCAAGCGCGTGGTGCAACTGAACCTGAAGGCGCCCGCGGACGTGGCCGCCGCGCTCGACCTGGTGGCGGGCGCCGACGCGCTGATCGAGGGCCTGCGTCCCGGCGCGATGGAGCGACTGGGGCTGGGTCCCAAGGCCTGCCATGCCCGCAATCCCCGCCTGGTCTACGGCCGCATGACGGGCTGGGGCCAGACCGGCCCGCTGTCGCAGAGCGCGGGCCACGACCTCAACTACATCGCGCTGACCGGCCTGCTGTCGATGGCCGCGCGCGAAGGCAGCCTGCCGATGGTGCCGCCGACCGTGATGGGCGATGCCACCGGCGCGCTCGGGCTGGCGTTCGGCATCACCAGCGCCATCCTCAGCGCGCGCGCCAGCGGCGAGGGCTGCGTGGTCGATGCCGCCATCACCGACATCGTCGCCATGCTCGGCTCGCTGGTGCAGGTGTCGCGCGCGGCCGGCACGCTGGGCGGCCCGCAACCGAGCCCGTTCCATGACTCGCCGTTCTATGACGTGTTTCCGTGCGCGGATGGGCGCGCCATCACCCTCGGCGCGCTCGAGCCGCAGTTCTACCGCGAACTGCTCGAGCGCCTGGAGCTGACCGACATCGACCCGGCCGCGCAGTACGACCGCGCCCAGTGGCCAGCGGTGAAGGCGCGCATTGCGGCGGCCATTGCCGCCAGGCCGAGCACGCATTGGGAGTCCGTGCTGGGCGGCACCGACGTATGCTTCGCACGCGTGCTGACACTGGACGAGGCGGCGCGCCATCCGCACAACCAGGCGCGCGGCACGTACCGCCTCTATCAGCAGGGCGAGCGCGAGGTGCCGCGCTCCGCGCCCGCGCCGCGCTTCCTGCCTGCCGGGACGGAATGACCGGCGCCGCAGCCACTTGACGCCAGCAGCGTCATCGAAGGAAAAGCCTGACTCTCGTGCAGAATCTGCTGCATCCGCGCAGTGAGAATTCGGCGCATCAAGGCACCTCGGGGCCCTTAACCTTGGCATAGCCAGTCCCCTGGCCAATTCCCCGCCAGTTGTTAAGGAGCCCTGAATTGCCCCCAACGCTGATCGTCGACGAACCCTCGAGGTTCCGCACCTTGTTATGCGCCGAACTCGCCGCCGAGTTTGACGCCGACGAGGTCCTGGAAACGGATGGTGTCAGGGAGGGATACCGCCTCGCCCGCGAGCACCGACCCGGCCTGGTGCTGGTCGATGTCGAACGCTTCGGCAATCCCGGCATCGACTTCGTCCGGCGGGTGGTCGCCACGCTGCCCGGCGTGCCGCTGCTGGTCCTGTCCGGCAGCGACACCGCCCAGGCGCCGGTGCGGGCACTGCGCGCCGGCGCGCACGGCTTCGTGGTCAAACAGCGCGGCGTTGAAGAAGTGATGCAGGCCGTGCGCGGCGTGCTGAGCGGCTATCTGGTGTTTCCACTGCAGACGCTGGAGACCGTGCGCCAGCTCGGCGAGCAGCAGCAGGCCGGCCTGCCGCGGTTGAGCAACCGCGAGATCACCGTCCTCCAATACCTGGCGCGCGGGCATTCCAACAAGTCGATCGCGGCGCAACTGCTGATCAGCAGCAAGACCGTCAGCACGCACAAGGCCAACATCATGGCCAAGCTGCATGTGGGCTCGCTGGTCGAGATGGTGGACTACGCGCGCCGGCACCAGCTGGTGTGGTGAACGTCACCCGGCGGGTTTGCCGCCATGCCGCGCCGGTCCGCCATCGCGGTTAGACTGTGGGCATCTGTGACGAATCCGAGCTATCCGCCCGATGCCCCAGCCCCTGAATACTGCCGTACGCCGCCTCGGCGCCGTCGCCGTTGCCTGCGCCACGTGGCTGGCCGTGCCGGCCTTCGCCAACGAGCCGATGTGGTTCGTGCAGGGCCGGCCTGTGCCGGAGGCGCGCCAGGCGGTGGACGCGCTGGCCGCGGTGGCGGCCGATGGCCTCGATCCGAGCGACTACGATGCCGAGGCCCTGCGCCAGGCGGTGAGCCAGGCCGCCCACGGCCCGGCGCTGCCGCCCGATGCCGCGGCCCGGCTGGACGCGGCGCTGAGCGCCGCCATGGAGCGGATGCTGTCCGACCTGCACGGCGGCCGCATCAACCCGCGCGCGGTCCATGCCAATTTTGCGCCGCCGGCCGAACGGCCTTTCGATGCCGCCACCTGGCTGCGCGATGCCGTGGCCCAGCATCGCCTGGCCGATGCCATCCGCCAGGCGGCGCCCACGTTCCCGCTGTATGGCACGCTGCGCCAGGCCCTGGCCCGTTACCGCGACATCGCCCGGCAGCCGGTGTGGCAACAGCCGCTGCCGCCGCTGCCGGCCAGCAAGCTGGTGCCGGGCCAGCCGTGGGGCGGCGCGGCCGCACTGAGCGCGCGCCTGGTGGCGCTGGGCGACCTGCCGCCCGGCACCCAGGCGCCGGCACGCTACGAGGGCGCGCTGGTCGATGGCGTCAAGGCGTTCCAGTCGCGCCACGGCCTGCAGGGCGATGGCGTGATCGGCGCGGCCACGCTGGCGCAGCTGAACCTGCCCATCGCCGAGCGCGTGCGGCAGATCGAACTGACCATGGAGCGCCTGCGCTGGACCCCGCTGGACGGCCCGCGCATGATCGTGGTCAATGTGCCGGAATTCATGCTGCGAGCCTATGAAATCCGCGACGGCAAGCTCGACATCAAGCTGGAGATGAAGGTGATCGTCGGCAAGGCGCTCGATACGCGCACGCCGCTGTTCGAGGAGGACATGCGCTATATCGAATTCAGCCCGTACTGGAATATCCCGCCGTCGATCGCGCGCCGCGAGACGGTGCCGCGGCTGCGCCGCGATCCGGCCTATTTCAACCGGCAGGGGCTGGAGTTCGTCGGCGGTGACGGCAAGGCCGTGACTACGCTGTCCGAGGAGAACCTGGAGGCGGTGCTGAACGGCGGCCTGCGCATCCGCCAGCGGCCCGGCCCCCTCAACGCGCTGGGCGACATCAAGTTCGTGTTCCCGAACAACGAGAACATCTATCTGCACCACACGCCGTCGCCGCAGCTGTTCAAGCGCGACCGGCGCGACTTCAGCCACGGCTGCATCCGCGTGGAAGCCCCAGTGGCGCTGGCCCAGTTCGTGTTGCACGATATGCCGGAATGGAACGAGACGCGGATCCGCGAAGCGATGGCACGTGGCAAGTCGAACACACTGCGCCTGCAGCAGCCGTTGCCGGTGGTGCTGGCTTACGGCACGGTCATCGCGCGCGCCGATGGTCGTGTATCCTTCCTGCCTGACATCTACGGTCACGACAAATTGCTGGACAAGGCGCTGCGTCAACGCAACGGGCGTCCCCAGCCGCGCGCTGTTGCAAGCGCCTCGGGCGCCATTCGCTGAGCGCCGCTCCATGCATATTCAGAGGAAGTACCATGACTGACGCGACGCGCAAGGCACGCCGCCGCTTTCTTCATACCACCGGAACCCTGGCGCTTGCCGCCGGCCTCATGCCGCTGGCACCACGCCGCGCGCTGGCCAGCCTGCCAGCCAACCAGGCGCTGGCCGGCCTGCCGGA
Organism: Cupriavidus taiwanensis; assembly: GCF_900250115.1. Taxonomy (NCBI): domain Bacteria; kingdom Pseudomonadati; phylum Pseudomonadota; class Betaproteobacteria; order Burkholderiales; family Burkholderiaceae; genus Cupriavidus; species Cupriavidus taiwanensis. The sequence continues at coordinate 520,468 of NZ_LT984803.1, forward strand.
TGCCCGCACGCTGGCGTTCGACCACACCCACACCGGCGAGCGCGTGTCGCTGGTCTATGCCGTGGGCGACCGTTTCGTGCCCGAGGCGCTGACCACGCTCAACGGCTTCCTGCGCGACCATTACTCCGGCACGGTCGGTGCCATCGATCCGCAGCTGTTCGACCTGCTGTTCCAGGTCCGTCGCGAGCTGGGCACCGACAAGCCGTTCCAGGTCATTTCCGGCTACCGCAGCCCGGCCACCAATTCGCGCCTGCGCAATTCGCGCGGGGGCGGGGTGGCCAGGCACAGCCTGCATATGGACGGCAAGGCCATCGACATCCGGCTCGCCGGCGTGTCGCTGGCCGACGTGCGCGATGCCGCCAAGTCATTGCAGGGCGGTGGCGTCGGCTACTACGAGACCGACCAGTTCGTGCATATCGACACCGGGCGCGTGCGCTACTGGTAAGCGTTGCCCCCGGGGCCGTCCGTCATGGATGGCCCTGGCTCCCTGAAGGGAGCATCCGTCGCCGAGAACCAAAGCAAAAAGCCGCGAACCCTTTCGGGATCGCGGCTTTTTAAATAGATGGTGGCGAATCAGGGACTCGAACCCCGGACCTGCGGATTATGATTCCGTCGCTCTAACCGACTGAGCTAATTCGCCAACGAAGACTGAGATTATACCTGGGCTTTCTCGGCTGTCAACACCTTGCTGTGAAGATTTTGCATGACGCTTCCGTGCATAAAAAACGGCAGGCCAGCGGGCCTGCCGTTTTGCTCAGTGCCGCACGACCGCTCAGTCGTTGGCGTAGATGTTCACGTCCTTGGTCTCGCGGATAAACAGTGCGCCGACCACGAAGGTGAGGGCGGCGATGATGATCGGGTACCACAGGCCGTAGTAGATGTTGCCGTTCTGGGCCACCAGCGCAAACGAGATGGTGGGCAGCAGCCCGCCGAACCAGCCGTTGCCGATATGGTAGGGCAGCGACATCGAGGTGTAGCGGATGCGGGTCGGGAACAGTTCCACCAGCATGGCGGCGATCGGACCGTACACCATGGTGACGTAGATCACCAGGATCACCAGGATCACCAGCACCATGATCGTGTTCATCTGCGCCGGGTCAGCCTTGGTCGGATAACCGGCCGCGGCCATCGAGCTGCCCACTTCCTTCTTGAGCGCCGCGATCTGCTGCTTGCTGGCGTCGTCGAAGCTGTGGCCGTTCACCAGCTTGGCATCGAAGGCCTTGATCTCCTTGTCGCCGATCTTGACGCTGGCCACGGTGCCGGCCGGCGCCTCGACCACTTCATAGCTGGCCGAGGCCTGCGCCAGGGTACGCTTGACGATGTCGCACGAACTGCGGAAGTCGATCTCGCGGGCGATCGGGCTGCCCTGGAACGAGCACTGCTTCGGGTCCGCGGTCACCACGATCTGGGCGCTTTGCTGGGCGCGCTCCAGCGCCGGGTTGGCGTAGTGGGTCAGGGCCTTGAACAGCGGGAAGTAGGTCAGCACGGCCAGCGCGCAGCCCGCCATGATGATCCACTTGCGGCCGATCTTGTCCGACAGCGCGCCGAAGAAGATGAAGAACGGCGTGCCGATCACCAGGGCGCCGGCGATCAGCAGGTTGGCCGTCTTGGCATCGACCTTGAGCACCTGGGTCAGGAAAAACAGCGCGTAGAACTGGCCGGTGTACCAGACCACGGCCTGGCCGGCGGTCAGGCCCAGCAGTGCCAGGATCACGATCTTCAGGTTGCGCCACTGGCCGAACGATTCGGTCAGCGGTGCCTTGGAGGTCTTGCCCTCGGCCTTCATGCGCTGGAACGCCGGCGATTCGTTCATCGACAGCCGGATGTAGACCGACACGCCCAGCAGCAGGATCGACACCAGGAACGGGATGCGCCAGCCCCAGGTCTCGAAGTTGGGACCGGTCGCCTCGCGGCACAGCAGGATCACGATCAGCGACAGGAACAGGCCCAGCGTGGCGGTGGTCTGGATCCACGAGGTGTACGCGCCGCGCTTGCCGTGCGGAGCGTGTTCGGCCACGTAGGTCGCGGCACCGCCGTACTCGCCGCCGAGCGCCAGGCCCTGCAGCATGCGCAGCGCGATCAGGATGATCGGGGCGGCCCAGCCGATGGTGGCGTAGCCCGGCAGCAGGCCGACGATGAAGGTCGACACGCCCATGATCAGGATCGTCACCAGGAAGGTGTACTTGCGCCCGATCATGTCGCCGAGGCGGCCGAACACCAGCGCGCCGAACGGCCGCACGATAAAGCCGGCGGCAAAGGCTAGCAGCGCGAAGATGAAGGCCGAGGTCGGATCCAGGCCGGCAAAGAACTGCTTGGCGATGATCGCCGCCAGCGAGCCATACAGGTAAAAGTCGTACCATTCGAACACCGTGCCCAGCGACGAGGCAAAGATCACCTTGCGCTCTTCGGCAGTCATCGGTGCGTTCTGCGCGCCCCCTCCGGGCACCGCAACGTTTTGCACGTTTGCCATTTGTCTCCTCCGTCTGGAATGGATCTCGGGCGGGCGTGGCGCGCGGAAAGCGCCGCGCGGCTGGCCGCTATGCCCAGAGTTGCAGAGGATTGTGGGTGGCGAAACTTACTGCGTTCTGACAGATTCCGGCGCGTCCGCGGCAAATACGTCGGGGTATACGCTAGCCGCGGGCAGGGCTGTGGATGCTGCGCTGCGGGCCCTTGGCGCGTGCGCGCGGCGCAGTTGTTGGCGTCGCGGGCGTGCGGCTATGCAGCATCCGCGCCGGGCCCGCGCGAGGCGCCTTGCGAGGGCATTGCCGCCGGCGGCGCCTCGGCGCGGTCCGCCTCGGCATCGTCATGGTTCATGCGCCAGGCGTAGAGCGCGGCCATCAGCACATAGACCACCAGCGCGCCTTGCGCGCCGACCCAGAACGAGAACGGCCAGCCAAAGAAGTCGAAGCGCAGGTCGCGTGCAAACCACGCCACCACGAAGGTGACCGTGAACCAGACCCCGAGCAGGCCGCAGATCCAGCGCAGATTGCGATGCCAGGCGAGGCGATGGCGTGCTTCCGAGCTGCCGGGGGCGGGGGTGGGTTTCATGCGGGCGGAAAGTCTTTGGGACGGCGCAGCGTCACGCGGAAGTGCGCGCCGGCCAGTCGTGGCGATTGCTGGTAGACATGGTCCGAGATCTGGACGTCGCCGCCGTGCTGCTGCACGATCTCGCGCACGATCGCCAGGCCCAGGCCGCTGCCTTCGGTGTTGGTGCCGAGCACGCGGTAGAAGCGCTCCATCACGCGCTCGCGCTCGGACGGCGCAATGCCCGGGCCGGTGTCTTCCACGTCGAGGTAGGCAAACGGCTCGAAGGCGTCGGCGCTGACCCGCACCGTGGCGCGGCCGCCGCGCGGGGTGTAGCGGATGGCGTTGTCGAGCAGGTTGTTCAGCATCTCGGTCAGCATCAGGCGATTGCCCTGGACCATCACCGGATGGTCGTCGGCATCGAGGCCGAGGTCGATGTCGCGCGCCCACGCCTGCGGCAGCCAGTCCTTGACCACTTCGCGCGCCAGCGCCGCCAGGTCCAGCGCGGCCATGCCGCCGGTGCCGGCCAGGTTTTCCATGCGTGCCAGTGACAGCAACTGCGTCACCAGGTGCGCGGTGCGTTCCGAGCTGCCCGCGATCTGCGCCAGCGAGCGCCGCAGTTCCTCGGGCGACTGTTCGCGCTGCGCCAGCTCGGCCTGCATGCGCAGGCCCGCCAGTGGCGTCTTCATCTGGTGCGCGGCATCGGCGATAAAGCGCTTCTGGGTCTGCACCGACTGGTCCAGGCGCGCCAGCAGGTCGTTGAACGAGCCCACCAGCGGCGTGATTTCCTGCGGCGCGGCGCGCTCGTCAATGGGGCTGGTATCGCCCGGGTTGCGCGCGCGGATGCGCTGCTGGATCGCGGTCAGCGGCGCCAGCCCGCGCGACAGCCCGAACCACACCAGCACCACGGCCAGCGGCAGGATCACGAACTGCGGCAGGATCACGCCCTTGATGATCTCGTTGGCCAGCCGCGCGCGCTTGTCCAGGGTTTCGGCCACCTGCACCAGCACCGGCTGGGTGCCGCTGACCTGCTTCAGCTCGATATACGTATAGGCGACGCGCACGTCGTTGCCGGCCACGCGGTCATCGCGCAGCGACACCAGCCCCGCGTGGCCCTGGTCGTCCTCGGCAGGCAAGGGCAGGTCCTGGTCGCCGGCGATGTACTCGCCGCGCTTGCCGACCACCTGGTAGTAGATGTTGTCGGTCTCGTCGGCGCGCAGGATCTCGCGCGCCGACAGCGGCAGCTGCAGCGTGACGCGGCCGTTGACCTCGCGCACCTGCTGCGACAGCACGATGGCGCTGGCCTCCAGCGCGCGGTCGAAGGGGCCGTTGGCGATCGACTTGGCCACCAGGTAGGTCACCGCGATGCTCATCGGCCAGAGCAGCAGCAGCGGTGCCAGCATCCAGTCCAGGATCTCGCCGAACAACGAGCGCGGCGCGGGGTGGGCGGTGCTTTCCTCCAGGTGCGGCAGCGCGTCGGCCAGGTCCTGGTCGGCGGCGTCCGGGGTGGCAGGGGAAGGGGGCGCGGCGCGCGGCACGCGTCGCCAGGGCAGTCGCAGCAGGCTCATGTCGGCGAGGTTGCGCTCAGGTCGGTCGCGTGGCCTGCGGTGACGGGATCAATGCGGCGCGGCCACCGCCGGCTGGAATTTTTCCAGGCAGTAGCCCAGGCCGCGCACGGTGGCGATGCGGATGCCGCCGACCTCGATCTTCTTGCGCAGGCGGTGCACATAGACCTCGATGGCGTTGTTGCTGACCTCCTCGCCCCATTCGCACAGGTGGTCCACCAGCTGTTCCTTCGACACCAGGCGGCCGCTGCGCGTGAGCAGGATCTCCAGCAGGCCGATTTCGCGCGCCGACAGGTCCAGCATCTGGTCATTGAGATACGCGATGCGCCCGACCTGGTCGTACGCCAGCGGCCCGTGCCGCATCAGCGTGGCGCCGCCGCCGGCGCCGCGCCGCACCAGCGCGCGCACGCGCGCTTCCAGCTCGGACAGCGCGAAGGGCTTGGCCATGTAGTCGTCGGCGCCGAGGTCCAGGCCCTTGACGCGCTCGTCGACGCTGTCGGCGGCGGTCAGGATCAGCACCGGCAGCATCGCGCCGCGCGCGCGCAGGCGCTTGAGCACCTCCAGCCCGGACATGCGCGGCAGGCCCAGGTCGAGTATCAGCAGGTCGAAGGTCTGGGTCGACAGCGCCGAATCGGCTTCCAGGCCATTGGCGACATGGTCGACGGCGTAACCCGAGTGGCGTAGCGAACGGGTCAGGCCGTCGGCCAGCACGTCGTCATCTTCGGCGATCAGAATGCGCATGGTTGTCTCCACCCTGGCCGGCATAGCCGGCACCGGTGCGCAACGGGCACGGGGGCGCGAAGGGGCTTGCCAAGCATACTGTTTTTTTATACAGTACCCGCACGTTCCGCTAGGGCCGCCCGGGGAGACCCCCTGGAGTGCGGCCGCGCAGACAGCCGGGCCGGCGCCGCTGCCGGCAAATGCCGGTGCCGCGCCACATGCGGCCTATTTATACACCATTGACTCAAGGACGACCATGGACGACAAGAAGGCAGGTGCCGGCGTGAGCGCCGAGAAGCAAAAGGCGCTTGCCGCCGCGCTCTCCCAGATCGAGAAGCAGTTCGGCAAGGGCTCGATCATGCGCCTGGGCGATGGCGAGGTCGAAAAGGACATCCAGGTGGTTTCCACCGGTTCCCTCGGCCTGGACATCGCGCTTGGCGTCGGTGGCCTGCCGCGCGGCCGCGTGGTCGAGATCTACGGGCCGGAATCGTCGGGCAAGACCACCCTGACGCTGCAGGTGGTGGCCGAAATGCAGAAGCTGGGCGGCACCTGCGCCTTTATCGATGCGGAGCACGCGCTGGACGTCAACTACGCCTCCAAGCTCGGCGTCAATGTCGGCGACCTGCTGATCTCGCAGCCCGACACCGGCGAGCAGGCCCTGGAAATCACCGACGCGCTGGTGCGCTCGGGCTCGATCGACCTGATCATCATCGACTCGGTCGCGGCGCTGGTGCCGAAGGCCGAAATCGAAGGCGAAATGGGCGATTCGCTGCCCGGCCTGCAGGCCCGCCTGATGAGCCAGGCGCTGCGCAAGCTGACCGGCACCATCAAGCGCACCAACTGCCTGGTGATCTTCATCAACCAGATCCGCATGAAGATCGGCGTGATGTTCGGCTCGCCCGAAACCACCACCGGCGGCAATGCGCTGAAGTTCTACGCCTCGGTGCGCCTGGACATCCGCCGCATCGGCTCGATCAAGAAGGGCGACGACGTGATCGGCAACGAGACCAAGGTCAAGGTGGTCAAGAACAAGGTATCGCCGCCGTTCCGCGAGGCCTTCTTCGACATCCTCTACGGCCAGGGCATCTCGCGCCAGGGCGAGATCATCGACCTGGGCGTGGATGCCAAGATCGTCGAGAAGTCGGGCGCCTGGTACAGCTACAACGGCGATAAGATCGGCCAGGGCAAGGACAACGCCCGCGAATACCTGCGCGAGAACCCCGACATTGCCGCCGAGATCGAAAACAAGGTGCGCGCGGCGCTCGGCGTGGTGGCCATGAACCCCACGGCCGCAGCCGCGGCGGCAACGATCGAAGACTGACCGCCCCGGCGGCCGCTGCGCCATCCCGGAAGGCCGGGGCATCGCCGATGCCCCGGCCTTTTTGCTTGGCCCCCGGCGCCCGTCCTCCCAACCGCTGATCCCGGTCATCCATGGCAACCCGTCCCCCGCTGTCGCTGAAGGCCCGTGCCGTCGGCTACCTGTCGCGCCGCGAGCACAGCCGCGCCGAGCTGGCGCGCAAGCTGGCGCCGCATGCCGAGTCGCCCGAGCAGCTGGAACAGCTGCTGGACGCGCTGGAACGCGAGAACTGGCTGTCGAACCAGCGCTTCGCCGACAGCCTGGTGCATCGCCGCGGCGCCCGCTACGGCACCGCGCGCGTGATGCAGGAGGCCAAGACCCACAAGCTCGACAGCGAGCAGCTGGGCGAACTGCAGGAGCGCCTGCGCGCCACCGAAGCCGAACGCGCGCGCGAGGTCTGGCGCAAGCGCTTCGGCACGCCGCCCGACACGCCCGAGGCGCGGGCGAAGCAGATCCGCTTCATGGTGGCACGCGGCTTTTCGCGCGCGGTGGTCGGCAAGATCATCCAGGGCGCGGACGAGGACTACGGCGACGCGGACTGAGCCGGCATTGCGCCGCCGGGCCTGGCGGGATTAACTGCGCTGCCGTCATGTGTATTTCGCTGCGTTGCGTCATCGGGCAACGCCGCCGCACGGTCTGATCTGCACGCGGGAAGCCGGTGTCAGCTGGTGCGTTGCGGCAATGCGGGCCCGGCATGCCGCAGCGTCACGGTCGGCCGACAATCGGGGCGCGACAGTTGCCGCACAAGGATGTTCCCGGCCAACGCGGCCTGGCATGTTAAACTCCCCGGGTTATTTCGGTGCCGTGGCACCACGGTGCCCCAGCCCCCCGGATTCTCCGTCGCCTCCGTATCTTCCGTATTCCCAGCCTGGCCATGCCTCTGTCCCAGCCCGTCAACCGCTCCCTGCGTCACCGTCGCGCCATCGCGGCCGAGGCGTACCAGAGGGAAGACGGCCTGTGGGACATCGAGGTGCGCCTGACCGACACCAAGCCCCGCGACATCGAACTGGCCGGCGACCGCATCCGGCCGCAGGGCCAGCCGCTGCACGACCTGTGGCTGCGCATCACGATCGACGAGGGCATGACGGTGCTGGATGCCGAGGCCTGCTCGGACTGGGTGCCTTACCCGTCCCACTGCGACACGATCGGCGAGGCTTACCGCAAGCTGATCGGGCTGAACCTGCGCAAGGGCTTTCGCAAGGCGGTGCGCGAGCGCCTGGGCGGCATGCACGGCTGCTCGCACCTGACCGAAGCCGCCGGGGTGCTGCCGAGCACCGCGATCCAGGCCTTTGCCGGCGAGGTCATCAGTATCCGCGACAACGGCGAGGACGATCCGAATCCGGAGCCGCCCTATCAGTTGAACGGCTGCCACGCCCTGCGTTTCGACGGCGAGGTGGTGCGTCAGTTTTACCCGCGCTGGTATGGTCACCAGCCGACGCCCAAGGTACGGGCCGAGGCCGCGCCTGCCGTCGCAACCGCGCCTCAGGCGCAGCAGCCCGCGGCCAATGGCGACCGCGGTGGTCACGCAATCGACGGCAACGACGCTGTCCCGGCCGACCGGCCGACCGGCACCTCCGGCTGATTCTCAGGATCGGCCAGCCTGACGAGAGAGTTCGTCTTCTTTCAGATTCTTCCCTTCTACCTTTTACGCCTACCCGAAAGGAAACACGCATGAATATCCATGAGTATCAAGGCAAGGAAATCCTGCGCAAATACAATGTGCCGGTTCCGCGCGGCATCCCCGCGTTCTCGGTTGACGAGGCCCTGAAGGCCGCAGAACAGCTCGGCGGCCCGGTGTGGGTTGTCAAGGCGCAGATCCACGCGGGTGGCCGCGGCAAGGGCGGCGGCGTCAAGGTTGCCAAGAGCATGGACGAGGTCAAGCAATACGCCTCGAACATCCTGGGCATGCAGCTGGTCACGCACCAGACCGGTCCGGAAGGCAAGAAGGTCAACCGCCTGCTGATCGAAGAAGGCGCCGACATCAAGAAGGAACTGTACGTTTCGCTGGTGGTGGACCGCGTCTCGCAGAAGATCGCCCTGATGGCGTCGAGCGAAGGCGGCATGGACATCGAAGAAGTCGCTGCCCACACCCCGGAAAAGATCCACACCCTGATCATCGAGCCGTCGACCGGCCTGACCGACGCCGACGCCGACGACATCGCCCGCAAGATCGGCGTGCCCGACGCGAGCGTGGCGCAAGCCCGCCAGGCGCTGCAAGGCCTGTACAAGGCGTTCTACGACACCGACGCTTCGCTGGCCGAAATCAACCCGCTGATCCTGACCGGCGACGGCAAGGTGATCGCGCTTGACGCCAAGTTCAACTTCGACTCGAACGCGCTGTTCCGTCACCCGGAAATCGTCGCCTACCGCGACCTGGATGAAGAAGACGCCAACGAAATCGAAGCCTCGAAGTTCGACCTGGCCTACATCTCGCTGGACGGCAACATCGGCTGCCTGGTGAACGGCGCCGGCCTGGCCATGGCCACCATGGACACCATCAAGCTGTTCGGCGGCGAGCCGGCCAACTTCCTCGACGTGGGCGGCGGTGCCACCACCGAGAAGGTGACCGAAGCCTTCAAGCTGATGCTGAGCAACAAGAACGTGCAGGCCATCCTGGTCAACATCTTCGGCGGCATCATGCGTTGCGACGTGATCGCCGAAGGCGTGATCTCGGCCTCGAAGGCCGTGTCGCTGAACGTGCCGCTGGTCGTGCGCATGAAGGGCACCAACGAAGAGCTGGGCCGCAAGATGCTGGCTGACTCGGGCCTGCCGATCATCTCGGCCGACACGATGGAAGAAGCCGCCCAGAAGGTCGTGGCTGCCGCCGCCGGCAAGTAAGCCGAGGCGCCGTTACCCAATACAAGCGAACTTCGGCAGCGCGCGTGGCCTTTGCCCGCGCTGCCCGAGTCAAGCAAAGGACGAAAGCATGTCGATTCTGATCAACAAAGACACCAAAGTCATTACCCAGGGCATCACCGGCAAGACCGGCCAGTTCCACACCCGTGGCTGCCGCGACTACGCCAACGGCAAGAACGCCTTCGTCGCGGGCGTGAACCCGAAGAAGGCCGGCGAAGACTTCGAAGGCATTCCCATCTACGCCAGCGTCAAGGACGCCAAGGCGCAGACCGGCGCGACCGTGTCGGTGATCTACGTGCCGCCCGCGGGCGCCGCCGCCGCGATCTGGGAAGCCGTTGACGCCGACCTCGACCTGGTGGTCTGCATCACCGAAGGCATCCCCGTGCGCGACATGATGGAAGTCAAGGACCGCATGCGCCGCGAAAATAAGAAGACCCTGCTGCTGGGGCCGAACTGCCCGGGCCTGATCACGCCGGACGAAATTAAGATCGGCATCATGCCGGGCCACATCCACCGCAAGGGCCGCATCGGCGTGGTGTCGCGCTCGGGCACGCTGACCTATGAAGCCGTGGGCCAGCTGACCGCGCTGGGCCTGGGCCAGTCGTCGGCCGTCGGCATCGGTGGCGACCCCATCAATGGCCTTAAGCACATCGACGTGATGAAGATGTTCAACGACGATCCGGAAACGGACGCCGTGGTCATGATCGGCGAGATCGGCGGTCCGGACGAGGCCAACGCCGCCCACTGGATCAAGGACAACATGAAGAAGCCGGTGGTTGGCTTCATCGCTGGCGTGACCGCGCCTCCGGGCAAGCGCATGGGCCACGCCGGCGCGCTGATCTCGGGCGGTGCCGACACCGCCCAGGCCAAGCTGGAAATCATGGAAGCCTGCGGTATCAAGGTGACCAAGAACCCGTCGGAAATGGGCCGCCTGCTGAAGGCGATGCTGTAAGTCCTGCCTGCCGTTCCCGCTGTGGCGGGAATGACAAAATGTGATGCCTCCGCCTGCAGCGGGGGCATTTTCTTTTAGGCGGAGTGAAGTTGACGCCATGAATTCCCTGAAGATTACGAGATTGAAATCTAATCGAAAGGTTCGTGCGTTAAACAGTCATGTCTGCGCTTTCAGACATCCGAAAACCCGTCAGATGACGGGGCGCGCCATCGCATAGAACCGCCACTAATAGAACTCGAGGAGCCTCCCCGTGGAACTGCTGTCTTCCACCACTTTCTGGATTGCGTTGGGATCGATCATCCTGACCAATATCGTCCTGTCCGGCGACAACGCGGTGGTGATCGCGCTCGCCTCGCGCAATCTGCCGCCGGCCCAGCAGAAGAAAGCCATCTTCTGGGGCAGCGCCGCCGCCATCATCATGCGCGTGGTGCTGACCGTGGCCGCGGTCAAGCTGCTGAGCCTGCCGTACCTGAAGATCATCGGTGCCGTGCTGCTGGTCTACATCGGCGTGCAGCTGCTGACCGGCGAGGACGACGAAGACGGCCATGACGCCAAGGACAATATCTGGGCCGCGATCCGCACCATCCTGATCGCCGACCTGGTGATGTCGCTGGACAACGTGGTCGCCGTGGCCGCCGCCGCGCAAAAGGGCCCCGAAGGCAGCCAGCTGCTGCTGCTGATCGTCGGCCTCGGCCTGTCGATCCCGCTGATCGTGTTCGGCAGCACGCTGCTGCTCAAGGTGATGGAGCGCTTCCCGGTCATCATCGTGCTGGGCGCCGCGCTGCTCGGCTACCTCGCCGGCGAGATGCTGGTCAGCGACCCGGTCGACGCCGCCTGGTTCGAAGTCCACGTCCCGCACGCCCACCTGGTCTTCGGCGCCGCCGGCGCGATCCTGGTGGTGATCATCGGCAAGCTGCTGAGCCGCCGCTCGGCACAGACGGCCTGACGCCACTAAGCGCATGCAGGAAGGGGCGGCCAGCTGGCCGCCCTTTTTCATTGGGGCTGCGCCGCGCGTGTCGGTGCCCGTGCGAACTAACTCATGTGAGTGATCGCACTTTTTGTCGTGCTTGCCTGTGGTAGCGGTCCCGGGTGACAATTTTTGGCCCAAATGGCGAGCATCACCCCGAGGAGTGACGAAATTTGTCGCTTTTCACCCCCTACGGATGGGGGATGCCGCTGGCACACTTGCTGCTCAATCGTCCCCGCGTCACGAAACCGAAGACGTGCAACGCTTAACCAAAATCTCTTCGAGGGGTCAAATCATGCAACGGGTACAAAAACTGAAGAAGCTGGGCCGCCGCGTCCAGAAGGGCTTTACGCTGATCGAACTGATGATCGTGGTGGCGATCATTGGTATCTTGGCGGCGATTGCAATTCCGCAGTATCAGGACTATGTGACGCGGAGTCGGTGGTCGGATGTGTATTCGCAGGTGGCACCGCTGAAGCTAGCCATCGCGCAATGCACTCAGACCAATGCAGGTGGCTTGGCCGCATGTGATACGCTGACGAGGCTGAACAACGAAGTCGGATATAACGCCCTGCCAATTCCAGCCAATGCGTCGATATCGATTACTGGAACTACTGCGGCTATCGTGATGACAGCGCAAGCCCAACTCGGTACGACCTGCACAGTGACCCTGACTCCGACGCTTACATCTAATGCAGTGACGTGGGCGGCGACCAACGGCGGTGGTTGTACTAAATCGCAAACTGGCGTCTAAGCCGTTTCAAGTCCAAGAGGGGGCATCTTCGGATGCCTTTTTTTTATGGAGACGGGGCAATGAGAGCGGCGCTTAACAAAAGCACTTTGTGGTCAGCGCTCTTGCTGACATTCATATTCTGGTCGGCACCATTTCTGGTCGTCCCTCATACTTTTCCCATTCCGACCTTCTATTCGGAATTCTTTGCAATTGCCACTTCAACTTTCCTGGTCGGCGTGGCGTTGTTGATGCGTACGAGTCAGCGTGGTCAGCTGCCAATTGCCATGGTTGCGTCGGCTCCGATAGGCCTCATTCTCGCGCTATTAGTCCAGTTAGCCGTGATGCGTGTTTCGCGTCCGGTACCGTCGTTCCTTGCCATTTTCTTTTGCTTGTGCGCCATACTTTCCATCCACGCAGGATTGTGGCTTGGTTGCGACCCCAACAGGACTAAGCGGCTTTTGCGTGCAGGTGCCGTTGGCAGCGTGCTCTGTGGCTTGATTTCTTGTGGCATGGCATGGGCGCAAGCGTTTGGTCTCGAGGCGCACTATTCTCCCTGGGTTGCGACCTATCCCTACGATAGTGGGCGTAGACTTTTTGCCAATCTCTATCAGCCGAATCATCTCGGCAGTGTCATCGCTTTAGCCATCGCCGGCGCCCTCTATCTCCGTCGAACATATGAAATCGGCCGCTTTGCACTAATGGTAGTGTTGATTGCGCTTGCAATCGGCATAGCCCTGACGGCATCGCGTACCCCTGTCATTCAAACCGCAGTATTAGCCGCGGCAGCGCTGATCATGGCGCGTGTGCAAGAGAGATATTCACCCATCAAATGGTGGCGCGCCGCCCTGTTCGGGGCTTTGCCTTTATTTGCTTTGTTAGCGGCGATGTTGCTTATGGCATGGTTGAATCAGACGTTCGATCTTCGTCTTGCTACATCTGCGGCTGAGCGCATGAGTGAACAAGGTCAGATATCACCGCGTCTGGCTCTGTGGCGCTACGCATTGGAGGTTTTTGGGCAGAATCCCTGGTTTGGGGTTGGCTGGGGTGAGTATGTTCGAGCGCAGTACTTGATCGCACACCGTCTCGGTCCCGTGGAGATGGGCAACAACGCCCACAACATAGTGCTGGATCTTCTTGCAAAGACGGGGCTCGTTGGAGCAGCGGCGACCTTGCTACCGTGCCTGTATTGGTATTGGTGCAGTATCAAGGCAATTCGCGCAGGCGATCTCGCACTCCAGCGTACTTATTGCGTTACTGTGGTGTCGGTCGTGGCGGTGCACGCAATGCTTGAGTTCCCCCAGAACCATGCGTTCTTCCTGTTGCCGGTATGCTTTGTGATGGGTTTGGCGGAAACGCGGTACTGGCAATGCATGAGCAGAGGTTTATCGATCGGGTTGGCGGTCGCCATGCTGGTAGCTGTCTCTGCAGGTCTTGTGACAGGTTACTACGACTATCGTAAAGCCGAAGTTGTCTATGAGCAAAAAGGGGTACTGCGATACTTTGTAAACCCGGCTTTCATTTTTGCCGACTGGGCGCGCTATGGCCTAACAGGTGGAATGGAGTTGGATCGGGAATTGCTGTCTGAAAAGCTGGCGATGCATGAGAATGCGCTAACCATATCAGCAACGCCAGATATGATCCGACGGTACACTGTCTTGCTTGCGCTGGATAATCGACCCCGCGAGGCATTGCTTCAGGTTCAGCGTATAAGGAACTTGTCCAATGGTCAGTTTGACGCTCAGTATGCGCGCCTGATTGGAATGTGCAATGAGCAGAAGGGCGAAATCGACGAATTTAAGGGAGAATTGCTCAAGCTCTACGGGCAGCCTAATGCGGACAAAGGTGGCGGCTCGCAGGCGTTGAGCGTGGACGGTAACATGCGAGGAGGGGATAGCAGGCGGTAGGAGGCACGGCTGATTTCGCGGCTACCCTTAGTTCTGCAGAAACATCCAGATCTTGGCTGAGGAGCGAAGGCGGGGCTCATTTCGCGATATGATGCGCTCTTTCAACGGGCACCTGTCACATGCCAGTCGGTAGTTTGCTAGCTTTGGAAGTGCTAGTCGCCTTGGTGTTGGTATTTCCATTACTGGTATCCAAGCACACCCTCCCACTCGCCACCTTTTACGGCGAATGGGTCAGTGCTGCATTGTTCTGCCTCTTCACCCTGAGCATATACGCCCGTGCAAAGCAGACTGGTGCTTCCAATGGCAAGACAGTGCCCTGGGTAATCCTTGTTCCGCTTTGGCTCATCCTGACTAGCCTGACCCAGGCCGTAAACGGTACCGTTGACTACACCGGGAGTCGCCTGGCCACCCAACTGACGCTGGCATTCGGCGCGGCCGTCACGTGTGCCGCCTGGCACTTGCGCAACAGCAGCGACCACGAAGGGACGCAAAGCCTTACGACAGCAATCGCCACCGCGATCCTCCTCGCTGGGCTTCTCGGCGTCCTTTCCCAGTGGGTCCAGCTTTTCCACCTCGAACCCCGCTCCTTCGGCCTCGTCTCCACCTACTTCTACGACACCAACCGCCGCCTCTGGGGCAACCTGAACCAGCCCAACCATCAAGCGACGGTCCACGGCCTCGCACTGGTCGCGTCAGTGTGGCTGGCCTCGCGCGGCCATTTGCGTTTTCCCATGTGGCTGGCCGCGGTGGCCTTGCTGGAAAGCGGCATCGTGCTGTCCGGCTCGCGTACCGGCGTACTGCATGTCGGCCTTGCCGCGTGCTACGCGTTGATTGCGGCTTGGCTGGCGCGAGGCGAGCGTCGTGGAGCGGATCCGATGCAGCGCCCGGTCGGGCTCGTCGTCGCTGCGGGTGCCATGGTGGCGATGCTTCTGATACTGCAACCGACGATCAAGGCGGCAGGGCAGGCCTTTGACTGGCGCCTGTTCGATACCGTCGCCCAGCTCGGAGCCGAAGACCAGATCTCCGCGCGCGGCGCGCTGTGGGCGCACGCCATCGCCATGTTCCGCGCCCATCCTTGGTTTGGCGTCGGCTGGGGCGAGTTCGGCTGGGCGCAGTTCCAGCAGCTGGACCAGGTCGGCGTGAAGGTCGAGATGTCCTTGCACGCCCACAACGCGATCCTCGATCTGCTGGCGAAGACTGGCATCGTCGGCACCGTCGGCGTCGGCGTGATCCTGCTGGCATGGCTGTGGCGGGTGGTGCGGGTGCGCTTGTGGCATGGCGATGGCGAGGAGCGCAGGCAGACGGTGCTGGTGCTGACCTGGCTGGCGATGCTGTGCGCGCATTCGATGCTGGAATACCCGCTGCATTACCTGTATTTCTTTCTGCCGTTCTGCTTCATGCTGGGGTGGCTGGAGCCGTCGGGCTTCGGGCGCTGGCGCGTGCCGTTGCCGGTGGCGCGGGGGCTGGCGCTGGCGTTGGTCGCGGTGGCGGCGGTGGTGCTGGGCACCATGTGGCAGGACTATCGCCGCGCCGAGGCGCGCGAGTATGCCAGCAGCGAAGGCCGCGAAGCCCTGCCGATGCCGCGCTTCTGGTTCCGCCAGCATGCGCAGGCCGACGCGGCCGGACAGGCCGCGATCACGCCGGAGAATGCCGCGTCATTGTTGCCCGCGCACGTCGCGGCGGTGCACCTGCTGCCGACGCCGGCCATGATCGCGCGTACGGCATGGCTGCTGGCGCTGACCGGCGATGCCGCGCAAGGCCGCCAGTGGATGGAGCGCCTGCGCTGGTACTACCTTGGCGACGAGGCCGCGCAGTACGCGACCATCGCGCAGGCGTGCCGCGGCGTAAAGGCGGACGCGCGTCCGCAGGCATTCTGCGGGTGGGTGGCCGATCGCTCGCGGCGGCTTGCGGCACTGGCCCGCGACTGACCTAGTAGTACGGGTATGGTCTGTAGTAGACCGGCGGCGGGCGCGGCGGATAGTAGTACTGCGGCGCCGACGCCGGCGCCGGGACCGCGGCCACGTGCCCCGGCACGGGCACGCGATTGCCGCTGGCGTACATGCACTGCACGTAGGCGGCGTCGTATTGCTGCTGCGTGCCGTAGCCCGCGTATTGCGCATTGCCAGCGCCGACCGCCGCGCCCGTAAGCAGGCCGACACCCGCGCCCACCGCCGCGCCCGAGCCACCGTTGAAGGCCGCGCCGGCGGCGGCGCCCAGCGCGGTGCCGACCACGGCGCTGCCGAGCGCGGCATTGTTGGCCGCCTCGGCCGAAGACACCCCGCCGACACGGCCGAAGGCGAACTGCCGGCAGTTGTAGTCGTCGGCGCGGAACTGGTCGAAGTTCTTGCCGGTGCCGGGCAGCGCCATCACGCTGGGCCCGGATGGCAGCACGACGCAGGCGCCGAGGGCGAGGGTGGCCACGGCCAGCGTGGCGCGGATCAGGGCATGCATGGTGTCACCCCGTGTCAGGAGTCGGGCGGTGGCTGTGCCGGCACGCGTTGCCAGCCGCCGGGGCAGGATGCGACGTAAGGGTAGTAGCCTTCCGGCTGGCTGCAGTGGTACCACCAGCCCTGCTGCGGCATGACGCCGTCCGGGCCGGGGGCCGGCACCGGCCCGTTCGGGCCTTGCTCGATGTACTGCGGCGGCGCCGCGGGCACCGTGACCACGGCCGGCGGGTAATAGTACGGAGCGGGGTAGCCGTAGGGATAGCCACCGTAGAACGCGCCGGGCCCGAGATAGATGCCGACGCCCACGCTGGTGCGCGTCTTCACCATGCCGTCGCGCAGGTCGCCGCCATGCCAGGCGGCATCGTGGAGACCGGCCCGCCCGGCAAGGGCGGCGCCGCTTGCGGCCGTGGCCGCGAGTGCCAGGGCGATCTGGCAGAGCATGCGCCCGTTCATGGTATCCACCTCATCCCCGCGCGCGCCGCGGACAGGGGTCAGCCGGCCGCGATCCCTGCCGGCCCGCAATCATATTGAATACCAAATTGTCGCGCGCGGATGCCGGGGACGGCGCGGGTGGAAATGCGGCGTGATCTTTATTACCAGGGAAGGAACATGGCGCAAGACGAGGCAACGTCCGCCCTGGTCCGGCGTACCGGCAGCGTCACGTACGCCGTGTCGCAAGCCTAGCGATCAACCCGCCGCGACCCAGTCCCCCGACTTCCCGCCATGCTTCTCCAGCAGCTTCACATTGCCGATTACCATGCCGCGGTCGACCGCCTTGCACATGTCGTAGATCGTCAGCAGCGCCACCTGCACGCCGGTCAGTGCCTCCATCTCCACGCCGGTCTGGCCGCGGGTCTCGGTGCGCACGGTGCAGGCGACGGTGGCGGTGCCCTCGTCCAGCGCGAACTCTACCGCCACCTTGGTCAGGCCGATCGGGTGGCACAGCGGGATCAGGTCGGCGGTGCGCTTGGTGGCCATGATCGCCGCCACGCGGGCGATGCCGATCACGTCGCCCTTCCTGGCGCTACCGTCGCGCACCAGCGCGAAGGTGGCGGGCTGCATGGTGATGGTGCCGGTGGCCACCGCGACGCGATGGGTGCTGGCCTTGTCGCCGACGTCGACCATGTGGGCTTGTCCGGCGGTGTCGAAATGGGTGAGCTGAGTCATGATCGAGAGCTTGGGGCGAACGGCGTGCATGGAGCCACCGCGGAGCCTCCGGCAGACGCGTCCGATGGGAACGGCCACGGGAGGCCGCTATCATAGCAACATGCCAAAACACCCATCGCTTCGCAGGTCTGCCGCCTATGGCCGTGGCGCCGTGGCGGATGCCGTGCCTGCCGGTTCCGCGTCACATCATGGCGCCTGGGCGCCCTGGCGGCGGCCGCTGGCGGCGCTGCTGGCGCTGACGTTCGCGGCACCGGCGTGGCCACAGGGTACGCCGCGCGCGGCGGCGGCGCCAGCGGCACCGGTCGCGGCGCCCCGCGCGCCGGCGCCCGCCACCTCGGGCGAAGCCGCCGACCAGGTCTACGACAACCTGAACCGCAGCGTGAAGGCGGGCCAGAAGTCCGAGTTCGGCCTGCGCACCAACAACGCGGTGGTGGAGGCGGGCGGCGTGCAGCTGCCGGACCTCGGCGACCCGTCGACCGCGTCGCTGTCGCCCGACATGGAAAAACGCCTGGGCGACCGCATCATGCGCGATATTCGGCGCGATCCGCTGTACGTGACGGATCCGCTGCTGTCCGATTACCTGAACGCGCTCGGCTACCGGCTGGTGCAGGCGGCGCGGCGCCAGAGCATCTCCGGCTCGACCGGCGCGGGCACCTTTGCCACCGGCTTCGACCTGTTCGCGGTGCGCGACCGCAGCATCAACGCGTTTGCGCTGCCGGGCGGCTATATCGGCGTGCACACCGGGCTGCTGGTGCAGTCTGATACCGAATCCGAACTGGCCTCGGTGCTGGGCCACGAAATCGGCCACGTGATGCAGCGGCATATCGCGCGCGGCATCACCCAGCAAGACCAGTCGATGTGGATTGCGCTGGCGTCGATGGTGCTGGCGGGGCTGGCCGCGACGCGCAGCCCGGATGCGGCGGCGGCGCTGGCCATGGGCGGGCAGGGCGCCGCCATCGCCAACCAGCTGTCGTTCTCGCGCGGCGCGGAGCGCGAGGCCGACCGGGTCGGCTTCCAGATCCTGACCGCCGCGGGCTTCGATCCGCAGGGCATGCCCGATTTCTTCATGCGGCTGCAGCGCGCTGCGGGCACCGCCGAGAATTCGGTGCCGTCCTATGTGCGCACCCACCCGCTGACCTCCGAGCGCATCGCCGACATGCAGGACCGCGTCAGCCATGCCAGCCAGCGCAAGGTGCCCAACACGCCCGAGTACGAGTTCGCGCGCATGCGCGCCCGCGTGATCCAGGAAGCGTCGCCGAGCGACCTGCAGAACCTGCGCGCGGCGCTGCGCACGCAACTGGCCGGCGCATCCGCGCTGCGCGCGCCGGCGGTGCACTACGCGCTGGCGTTGGTCGAGCAGCGCCTGCGCCGCTATCCGGCCGCCGAACAGGAACTGGCCGAAGCGCGCCGCCTGTACGGCAATATCCCCGGCGCCACGTCGGGCAGCCCGATGCTCGACGTGATGGCGGTGGAACTGGCGCGCGTGCAGGGCCGCGTGCCCGAGGCGCTGTCGCAGGCCAGCGCTTCGATGAAGGCCTTTCCGCTGTCGCACGCGGTGGCGGTGGTTTATGCCGAGACCCTGATCGGCTCCGGCCGCCATGACGAAGCCGTGCGCTTCCTGCGCGAGCGCACGCGCCAGGAGACCGGCCGCAGCGAATGGTGGGAGATGCTGGCGCGCGCCTACGCCGGCCAGGGCAAACGGCTGCAGCAACACCAGGCGCTGGCCGAGAAGTATGCGATGGATGGCGCCTACCAGGCCGCCATCGAACAGCTGCAGATCGCGCGCAAGGCCGGCGACGGCGATTTCTACACGCTGTCCGAGGTCGATGCGCGCCTGCACCAGCTTGAGCGCCAGTACCGCGAAGACAAGCAGGACAACAAGGGCATGCCGAACTGACGCGGGCGCTCGGTCGGACCGGTCAGCCGGCCGGCGCCGCAGGCTGGCGCACGAAGCCGAAGCGCTTGGGCACCTCGTCCTCGGCGATCGGCTCGATCGCCAGATCGCGGCCATCGTGATGGAATACACCGAGGTCGGCGCCACAGGCGTCGCCATGCCAGGTGCTGGCGCCGCTGAACTGTTCCAGGTCGTGGTCGTGCAGCAGGGCTGCCTGCACGCCATCGACGCCATCGACGCTACCCGCCAGCACCACGTTGCCATGCTCGTCGGCGTAGCAGGCCTGCGGCGTCAAGGCCCGCTGCGTGGTGGTATGCAACGCGCCGGCGTGCAGCCGCACGATCCACGGCGCATAGCCCAGCGTCACGAAGACGCGCTGCGGCCCGTTCTGGAAATACCAGCAGCCGCGCTCGTCGCACTGGTAGTTGCGCTCGATAAAGCCGATCAGCGCCTCATGGCGGATGGGGTCGCCCGAGAGCCCGTGCTGCTGCGCATATTCATTGCGCAGCCGCCACTGCCCGCGGCGGTCCAGCGTGAGCCAGCCATAGGCATTGGGCACGTTGGGCCAGCGTGCCATGGCCTGCCTGACGATGTCGTCCATCTCTGTCTCCCCGGCGGGCGCTCGGACCGGTGCCCGCCTTACATCATGCTGTCGAAAAATTGCAGGATCCGTCCCGGCAGCCATTCGATATGGCCGCTGAAGCGCCCGTCGGCCTGCAGCGGCAGGTGCCGGCGCCAGTCCCCGGGCGGAGTCATGAAGCCGACGTGGCCGCCATGCGCGGGCTGTTCCAGCCAGACCTGCGGACTGACGTCGGCAGGTCCGGGCAGGTGCTGGCCCGGCAGGAAGGGATCGTTGCGCGCGTTGAGCACCAGCGTGGGCGCGGCGATGTCGCGCAGCACGGGTTTGCTGGCGGCGCGGCGCCAGTAGTCGTCGGTATCGGCAAAGCCGTGCAGCGGCGCGGTGACGACGTTGTCGAAGTCGTACAGGTCGCGGCTGGCCAGCATGGTGTCGCGGTCGAACAGGCCCGGGAACTGCTCGAGCTTGGCCAGCGACTTGCGCTTGAGCGTCTGCAGGAACATGCGCGTGTAGACCAGGTTGAAGCCGACCGACAGCGCGGCGCCGCCGGCGGCAAGGTCCAGCGGCGCGGAAATCGCCGCGGCCGCATGCACGTGGCCGGCTGCGCTGCCGTCTTCGCCCAGCATGCGCAGCAAGGCGTTGCCGCCCAGCGAGATCCCCACCACCAGCAGCTTGCGCCCGCCGGCGCAGTGGTGCTGGCGCATGCGTTCGAGCACCCAGCGGATCTCGGCCGAATCGCCCGAGTGGTAGAAGCGGGGCGCCAGATTGAGTTCGCCGGAGCAGCCGCGGAAATGCGGGATCACGCCCTGCCAGCCGCGCAGCGACAGCGCATGCATCAGCGCCTGCGCGTAGTGGCTGCCGGAGTCGCCCTCGAGTCCGTGGAACATCACCACCAGCGGCGTGTCCGCCTGCACCGGGTGGGTGGTCCAGTCGAGGTCGATGAAGTCCTGGTCGGGCGTGGCCCAGCGTTCGCGGCGAAAGCCGACGCGCGGCGGGCGGCGCGAGAAGCGCGCGGGAATGATGGTTTGCGCATGGCCGCCGCGCAGCCACCACGGCATCCGCGTGTCGGCGCCGTAGCCATGCGCCGGGGCGGCGCCAGCGTCCTGGACGGCCTGCGGCAGGCGGTGGTGCGGAAGCTGCGTCATGCCGGCGATGTGGTAGCGGCGGCCGCTGCGCGGCCGCGGGTTCAGTGCAGTGCCTGGCCCGGCGTGGCGGCCACGGCGGCCACCTGCACCGCGTTGGCCGGACTGCAGTGGATATGGGCCAGGCGCCAGCCTTCGTGGTTCTGCATCAGCACGTAGGTGGTGTGCACGTACAGGTCGGCCTCGACGCGGTCGCTGCCGAAGCGCAAGGCCTCGGTCACGTCGAAGATCGACACGGCCATCGAGGCATGGCTGCTGGTTTCGATCGCGTCGACCAGCACCGGCTGTTCTTCCAGCAGTTGCGAGAATGCCTGGCGCAGCTGCTCGTGGCCGATCAGGCGCTGCCCGTCGGGCAGCACGCAGGTGATCGAGTCTTCGTCCAGCCACAGGCGCAGCGCGCCCTCGGCGTCGCGCAGCTTCAGCGCTTCGCGGAAAGCGTCGACGATGTCTTCGGCGGAATCGAACAGGCGGGCAAAGCGAGGCATGGTGGCAATGGACGTGGCAAGGGCAGGGAAGTCAGGGCCGGTGCAGCAGCTTGCGCAGCTCGACGAAGACCATCTCCGGTTCGATCTCTTTCAGGCAGCGCAGGTGCCCCAGCGGGCACTCACGCTTGAAGCACGGACTGCACTCCAGCTGCAGCCACATGATACTCGCTGCCTGTGACAGCGGCGGCGTGTGGCGCGGATCGCTCGAGCCGTACACCGCCACCTGGGGCCGGCCCAGCGCCGCGGTCACGTGCATCAGGCCCGAATCGTTGCAGACCGCCGCTTCGGACAGCGCCAGCAGGTCGACCGCGTCGTCGAGCGAGGTCTGGCCGCACAGGTTGCGCACGAACGGGGCTTCGCTGACGATCTCGGCGGCGATCTCGGCGTCCTTGGCCGAGCCCAGCGTGATCATCTGCGCGTACGGGTAGGAACGCCGCAGCATCTGCGCCAGCCTGGCGAAATGGGCCGCGGGCCAGCGCTTGGCCGGGCCGAACTCGGCGCCCGGGCAGAACGCGATCACGCGCGTGTGCGGGGCCAGGCCGAAGCGCTCGGCGGTGGCCGCCACGCGCGCCGGGTCCACGCGCAGGCGCGGCTCGCTCAGGTGCTCGGGCAGGCGCGCGCCGGGCTTGAGCGCGAGGCGGGCGTAGTGCTCCACCATCGGCGGGCGGTGGTCGCGCGGCGGATTGGCGTGGCGCACGTTGAGCATGCCGAAGCGGGCTTCGCCGCGATAGCCGATGCGCAGCGGAATGCCGGCCAGCCACGGGATCAGCGCCGACTTGAGCGAGTTCGGCAGCACGTAGGCGAGGTCATAGCCTTCGTTCTTCAGCTGCTGCGCGAACATCAGCCGCGCCGACAGCTGCAGCTTGCCGTGCGCAAGGTCGGACGGGAACACGCGGCCGATTTCCGGCATGCGCGCGAGCACCGGCGCGACCCACTTGGGCGCGAGGGCGTCGATGACCAGGCGCGGATGGCGCGCCTTGAGCAGCGCGAACAGCGGCTGCGCCATCAGGGCGTCGCCGATCCAGTTGGGGGCGATGACGAGGGCTTTCTTCATGGAAGGGGCGCAAGGAGCCGGCACGGGCGCAGCGGCGCGGGCGCCGGCAACGCCAGCGCTCCGGGGCGCCTGTGGGCGGCCCGGAGCGTCAGGGTGGTGCGATGGCAGGCGGCTCGGGTCAGTGGTGGCCCTTCAGCACGGTGCCCGGCTTGAGCTTGTACACGGTGCCGCAGTACGGGCACTTGGCTTCGCCGGTGTCGGCCACGTCGAGGAACACGCGCGGATGGTAGTTCCAGGCCGGGGTGTTGGCGGTCGGGCAGTGCAGCGGAATGTCTTCGGCGCCGATTTCGATGATGGTCGCGGTTTGCGTCATGGTGTTGCGGGGAATGAGCTTGGTGTTCGTCAAAACAAGGATCGTGCCGCGCCCGCGGGGGCGGGCGACTGGCACGCGGGCTGCCGGCCGGTACTCAGACCAGCGTCAGCCACTTCTTGTACTTTTCGTCGGTGCCGCCGACGGCGGCAAAGAAGGCGTCCTGGATCTGCTTGGTCACCGGGCCGCGGCGGCCTTCGCCGATGATGCGGTCGTCCAGCTCGCGGATCGGCGTGACTTCGGCGGCGGTGCCGGTGAAGAAGGCTTCATCGGCGCAGTACATCTCGTCGCGGGTAATGCGCTTCTCGCGCACTTCGATGCCCAGGTCGCGCGCGATGGTCAGGGTCGCGTCGCGGGTGATGCCGTCCAGGCACGAGGCCAGGTCCGGGGTGTAGATCACGCCGTTGCGCACGATGAAGACGTTCTCGCCCGAGCCTTCGCTGACGTAGCCGTCGGTGTCGAGCAGCAGCGCTTCGTCATAGCCCAGCCCGGTGGCTTCCTGGTTGGCCAGGATCGAGTTGATGTAGTAGCCGCTGGCCTTGGCGCGCACCAGCGACACGTTGACGTGGTGGCGGGTGAACGACGAGGTCTTCACGCGGATGCCGCGCTCCATGCCTTCCTCGCCCAGGTAGGCGCCCCACGGCCACGCCGCGATGGCCACGTGGATGGTGTTGCCCTTGGCCGAGACCCCCAGCTTTTCCGAGCCGATCCACACGATCGGGCGGATGTAGCAGGATTCCAGGTGGTTGGCGCGCACCACTTCGCGCGTGGCGGCTTCCAGCGTGGGCTCGTCGAACGGCATCGCCATCTGGAAGATCTTGGCCGAGTTGAACAGGCGGCGGGTGTGTTCCTTCAGGCGGAAGATGGCGGTGCCGGCAGGCGTCTTGTAGGCGCGCACGCCCTCGAACACGCCCATGCCGTAGTGCAGCGTATGCGTCAGCACGTGGATCTTGGCGTCGCGCCACTCGATCAGCTTGCCGTCCATCCAAATCTTGCCGTCGCGATCCGCCATCGACATGTCCGTTCTCCCTGCGCCGTGAAATAGCAAAAACGATATTGTAAGCCCCGGGGGCATGGGTCACAACGCGGCGCGGGCGCCGCCGCGGTCTAGAATGCGCTTTTTCCGGGCATTGTCGCCGCGCCGGCGGCGGCGTGCCGCCTGGGCGGGCCCGCGCCCGTCCACCGACCTTCCCCGCAAGCCGTGCCTCCGAGCCCACATTCCAGTCCCGACCGCCAGCCTGACGCGCCACCGGACGCCCCTGGCGCGCCGACGCCGGAGGCCGGCTGGCAGCAGGCGCTGGAGGCGCTGCGCGCCCTTGCAGGCGCCGTTCCCGAGGCCGCGGCTGGCGTGGCCCAGCCCGCGCGGCGCCTGCTGTGGGCGCTGACGCTGGACGCCGACGGCGCGCCCGGCACGATCGAGCCGCTCGAGCAGGTGCGCGGCCCGAAGGGCTGGGGCAAGCCCCGGCCGGTGCCGCTGGCGCGCATCGCCGAGGACGACCGGCTCGAGCCGTGGGATGCGCGCGTGGCGCGCGCCATCCGCCGCGATGCCTCGCACCACCGGCGCTATGTGCTCGACCGCGCCATGGCGCTGACCGCGCTGGCCGGGCACCCGGGCGTGGTGCTGGCGCACGCGCCCACGCAGACGCTCGACGTGGTCGAGGACACGCCCGCGCTGGAGGCGGTGCGCAGCGCCGGCCGCTATGTGCTGCGCCTGTTCCCGCCGGTGCGCGAGGCGCCCGCGCTGGAGGCGCTGCTGCCCGCCGCCGCGCGCCAGGAGGCCGAGGCGCTGCGCCAGTTCACGCTGCTGCGCGACGGCCCGCACCGGCTGCGGCTGATCCGCTATACCCCGGCGCAGTTCGAGGCCGCGCGGCTGATCGGCAACGGCCTGGCGATTCCCGAGGAAGGCCACGCCCGGCTCGACCAGACCCTGCGCGCGCTGGCCGGCCAGTTCCAGATCCAGGCCGATGCCGCCGCCGGCGCGCGCGCGGTCGAGGCCGAGGCGCGGCTGCGCGCCGAAGTGGCGCCGGTCGGGCGCGGCATCTCGCTGCGGCTGGTGGTGACGCCGCTGGGCCCGCTGGGGCCGCGGCTGGCGCCCGGCGCCGGGCGCGCACGGCTGATGGCGACGGTGCGCGGCGAGACCCTGTCCACGCAGCGCGACCTCGACGCCGAACTCGCCAGCGTGGCCGAGGTCTTCGCCGCGCTGCCGCAGCTGGTGGCGCTGGCGCCGCCGGGGGGCGAGTACACCTGGGCGCTGGACCATCCCGAGGACGCGCTCGCGGTGGTCGAGGCGCTGCCGGCGCTGCCCGCGGTGCAGGCGGTCGAATGGCCGCGCGGCAAGGCACTGCGCGTGCTGCCCGCCGACCTGCCGCAGCTGGGCGTGCAGATCGAAAGCCGCGGCGCGTGGTACCGGCTGGCGGGCGAGCTGCGCGTGGCCGAAGGGCTGGTGCTGGAACTGGGCAAGCTGATCGACTGGACCGGCAGCCATGCCGGGCGCTTCGTGCCGATGGGGCAGGGCGTCTACGTGGCGCTGACGCAGGCGCTGCGGGGCCGGCTGCGCGACCTCGCCGGCATGGGCGAGCGGGTGCCAGACGGCATCCGCGTGCCGCAGACGGCCACGCCCTGGCTGGACGACGTGCTGGCCGGCGCGGGCGTCGATCCCGACGCGCATTTCCGCGCGCGCATCGCCCGGCTGCGCGCCGCGCGCGAGACCGAAATCGCGCTGCCTGCCACGCTCGCGGCCGAGCTGCGTCCCTACCAGGAAGCCGGCTACCGCTGGGCCATGACGCTGGCCGCTTCCGGCCTGGGAGCCTGCCTGGCCGACGACATGGGCCTGGGCAAGACCCTGCAGGCGCTGGCGGTGCTGGTCGCGCGCGCCGGCGGCGGCGCGGCGCTGGTGATCGCGCCGACCTCGGTGTGCGGCAACTGGGCCGCCGAGGCGCGCCGTTTCGCGCCCACGCTCAAGGTCCATGTCTATGCCGAGGGCGAGCGCGACGCGCTGCTGGCGCACGCCGGGCCGCATGATGTGGTGATCGTCTCGTACACGCTGCTGCAGCAGGCCAGCCGGGACTTCTGCGCGCGCACGTGGCACACCGTGGTGGCCGACGAGGCCCAGGCCTTCAAGAACGCGGTCACGCGGCGCGCGCAGGCGATGTTCGCGCTGCCGTCGGGCTTCCGCATGGCGCTGACCGGGACTCCGGTGGAGAACCGGCTGGCCGAGCTGTGGTCGGTGATGCGGTTCTGCAATCCGGGCCTGCTGGGCTCGCTGGCACGCTTCAACGAGCATTTCGCCAACCCGATCGAACGCGCCGGCAGCCGCGAGGCGCGCCTGCGGCTGCGCCGCATGGTCGCGCCGTTCGTGCTGCGCCGGACCAAGGCGCAGGTGCTGGACGAACTGCCGCCGCGTACCGAGCTGGTGATCCGGGTCGAGCCCGAGCCGGTCGAGGCCGCGCACTACGAGGCGTTGCGCCGCCAGGCCCAGACCGAGGCCGAGGCCGCGCTGGCACGCATCGAGGCCGCGCGCAAGGCCAGCCGCGATGCGCCCGCCGGTGCCAGGGCGCGGGCGCTGGCGCAGGCCCAGCACCAGGCGCAGGCGCGCCTGCACGTGCTGGCGCAGCTGATGCGGCTGCGCCGCGCCGCCTGCGATCCGCGCCTGGTCACGCCCGAAGTGAGTGGGCAACTGAGCGAAGGCGCCAAGCTGCGCGCCTTCGTCGAGCTGGCCAGCGGACTGGCCGCGAGCGGCCACAAGACCCTGGTGTTCAGCCAGTTCGTCGATTTCATGCAGCTGCTGCGCCAGGGGCTGGAGCGCGCCGGGCTGGCGCTGCAATACCTGGACGGCGCCACCCCCGCGGCCGAGCGCACGCGCCGCGTGGCCGCGTTCCAGGCGGGCGAGGGGGATGTCTTCCTGATCAGCCTGAAGGCCGGCGGCTTTGGCCTGAACCTGACCGCGGCCGACTACGTCATCATCGCCGACCCGTGGTGGAACCCCGCGGCCGAGGACCAGGCCATGGGCCGCGCGCACCGCATCGGCCAGCAGCGCCCGGTCACGGTGTACCGGCTGATCAATGCGGGCACCATCGAGGAGCGCATCGTCGAGCTGCACCGCGACAAGCGCGCGCTGGCCGACGGCCTGCTGGAGGCCGACGACGACAGCGCGGCCGGCACCGCCGCGCCGCTGCCGGATGTCGACGAACTGGTGGGGCTGCTGCGGCGCTGAAGCGCAGGCGGCGCTGAGGTGGTTGCCATATGCCCGCACGGCATACCTTCAGGCAAACTCAGTCGTTTGGTTTTGGCAGGAACCTTGCTATCTTGTTGCGCTGGCCCGGGGCTCAGACCCCGGCCATCGCGCCGGTCCGCCGCGCCGGGCCGCTTTTTCGCTGACATTCACCGACGGTGCCCCCATGACTGACTCGTCCCGCCTGCTTCCGCGCTTGTCCTTCCGTTCCGCCGCCCGCGTGGCCGCGCTGTGCGCCGCCGCCCTGGGCACGGTCAGCCTGCCCGCCCATGCGCAGGGCGAATGGCCGACGCAGCCGGTGACGATCCTGATGGGCTTTACCGCCGGCTCGGGGGTCGACATCGTCGGCCGCACGCTGCAGGAATCGCTGCAGAAGTCCCTGAAGACCACCATCGTCTATGACTACCGGCCGGGCGCCGGCGGCAACGTTGCCTCCGAGGTGGTGGCGCACGCGAAGCCGGACGGCTACACGCTGCTGCTGGGCACCGCCGCCACGCATGGCATCAACCCGGCGCTGTACAAGACCCTGCCGTTCGATGCCGATGCCGATTTCACCCCGATCGCGCCGCTGGTCGAGGTCTCCAACGTGCTCACCGTCAACCCGGCCGTGCTCGACGTCAAGTCGGTCAGGGAATTCATCGAGAAGGTCAAGGCCAACCCGGGCAAGTACAACTTTGCCTCGACCGGCAACGGCACCGGCACGCACCTGGCGTTTGCCGAGTTCAATGCGCGCGCCGGCCTGGACATGGTGCACGTGCCCTACAAGGGCGGCCCCGACGCGCTGCAGGCGGTGGTGAAGGGCGAGGTCTGCTGCATCTTCAACCAGGTGCAGAGCGTGCTGCCGCAGTACCGCGCCGGCAAGGTGCGCCTGCTGGGCGTGACCACCAAACAGCGCGTGCAGGTGATCCCCGACGTGCCGACCATTGCCGAAAGCGGCCTGCCCGGCTTCAACAGCACCATCTGGTTCGGCCTGTTCGGGCCGAAGGGGCTGGACCCGAAGATCGCGCGCAAGATCAATGACGCGGTCAAGGTGGCGCTGGAAACGCCGGCGATCCGCCAGAAGCTGATCGATGCCGGCAACACGCCGCGGGTCGAGACCGTGGAGCAGTTCAAGGCCACGGTGAAGGCCGACCGCCAGAAGTGGGCGGGGGTGGTCAAGACCGTGGGCGCGTCGGTCGACTGATCCGCCCCGGCGCGGCTGGAGCTTGCCGGCGCGGTTAGGCGCGCACGCCCAGCCGCGTCAGCAGGTGGGCCAGTTGCGCCTGCGTGCCGGTGCCGGTCTTGGTGAAGATCGCCTTGAGCTGGGTGCGTCCGGTCTCGCGCCGGATGCCGATCAGCTCGCAGGCCTCGGGCAGGCCGATGCCCGAAGACAATTGCAGCGCCAGCCGGATCTCCGCCGGCGTCAGGCCGTAGAGGTCGCGCAATACCGTCGGCAGCGTCATCGGCGCGGCGCCCGGCTCGTGGATCGCCACCAGCACGGTGGGGCGCTGCCAGTCCAGCGCCAGGTGATGCGCCGGGGGCAGCGGCAGCAGGATCACCTGCGCCTGCCGGCCCGCGCTGTCAACGGCGCGCAGCGCTTGCGCCGGCTGCGCGCTGGCCGGGCTGCCGACCGCGCGCAGCGTGTCCGCGAACGGGCGCGACAGGGTCCAGGCGCCATCCTCGCGCGCGGCCAGCGGCGCCGCGGCGCCGCTCTCGATCGACACCGCCGGCAGCAGCCGGCGCACCCAGGTTTCGCCGATGCTGTTGGCCAGCAGCGGCTTGCCATCGTCGCGGAACACGATCACGCCGAACGGCAGCCGCTCGATCAGCTGCGACGACGCATGCGCCAGCGCCGACACCTGTTGCGTGCGCTCGCGCAGCGCCATGGCCTGGCGCAGGTGCGGGATGGCCCAGTCGAGCGCGCGCGCATCCTCGGGCGAGTAGTGGTCATGGCCATGCGGGCGCTGCAGCGACAGGAACACGTCGTAGTGCGGCTGGCGCTCGATCAGGCAGGCCATCACCGACGACTGTTCGATCGGACGCAGGAACTCGCCATAGAACGGCGACTGCCGCATGACCTGCGGCCCCAGTTCGCGCGAATCGATATACCAGCTGCCCACCGCCATGCGACGCGCGAACGGCAGCGCCGGGTCGATCGCGGCGAACTGCTCGCGGTAGGCGGCGACAGCCTCGGGCATCGGGTTGACCTCCTGGTGCACCAGCACGCGCTCGTGCACGGTGTCGAGCACGAGCAGGTGCGCGTGGCTGCTGCCGCTGGCATGGCACAGCGCGCCCAGGCTGCGCTGCCAGGCCTCGGCGTCGAAGATCCCCTCGTACAGCGCGCGAATGGTGTCGTGCATCTGTGTGTCGCTCATGGCTTCCCTTCTTTTTACTTCTTGTATTTTTAGCACTTTACCCGCGTGGCAGCGCGCGTGCCGCCACAGCGGCACCGCCGGCTGCGAGGGAATGGTGTGTTCAGGCCTGTTCCAGCGCCGCGCCAAGGCGCGAAAGCAGGTGCGTGAGCTGGGCCTGGCTGCTGCAGCCGGTCTTGTTGAACACCGCCTTGAGCTGCGAGCGCGCGGTCTCGTGGCGGATGCCGAGCTGCTGGCTGGCTTCGGGCAGGCCCTGGCCGTGGGCCAGCTGCACGCTCAGCCGGGTCTCGGCCGGCGTCAGGCCGTAGAGGTCGCGCAGCACCGGGCCGAGCAACAGCGGCGCGCGGTCGTGCTCGTGCACGATCACCAGCGCGGCCGGTTCCTGCCACTGCGCGGCAAAGGCGTGCGAGGGCGGCAGCGGCAGCACGATCACCTGCGCGCTGGCGTCGCTGCTGGTGGCGCGCGCCGCCTGCGCGGCCACCGCGTGGCGCGGGTCGCACGCGGCCTGGACCATGTCGGCGAACGGCCGCGACAGGGTCCACTCCGAGACCTTGCCGGCCGGGTCCAGCCGCCGCGCCCAGCGTTCGCCGGCGCGGTTGCACAACAACACCTGGCGCTGCGGCGAATACACCAGCAGGGCGAAATTCAGCCGCTCCACCAGTTGCGTCGACAGCCGTGCCAGCACCGTCAGCCCCAGGGTGCGATCGCGCATTGCCATGGCGCTGCGCATATGCGGGATGATCCAGTCCATGCCGCCGGTGTCGACACTCGAGAACAGCGGCTGCCGGCGCGCGCGCTGCATCGAAAAATAGACTTCGTAATGCGGCTGGCGCTCCACCAGGCACGCCACGTAGGAACGCAGGCCATAGCGGTAGAAGAAGTCGCGGTAGAACGGATGGCGCGCCATGGTGCCTTCGCCCAGTTCGCGCGCGTCGATATACCAGTCGCCCGGGCGCATGCGCGGCGCGAACTGCTTGGCCGGGTCGATCGCCTGGTAATCCGATTCGTATTCGGTGAACAGCTCGACCACCGGGTTGACGATCTCGTTGACGCTGACCTGGTCGCGCACCGTATCCCAGACCATCATCGAGGCATGTGCCGCCCCCGCCAGCCCGGTCAGGGCGCGCAGGCTGTCCTGCCAGGCCCCCGGATCCAGAATGCCCTCGTACAAGCCGCGGATGGCTCCGTGCATGTCGGCTTCATTCATCTGACTTACCCCTTGCATTCGCGACAAAATAATGCGCGACGCCGGTGGTGCGTCCGCTCGCGCCCCGGCATGCTTTGTTGTTCTGGCTGCTTGTCGTGGGCCGTCGTGTCAGCCTCTTGTCGCCGCCGCTGTTCTTGGCCGTTGGTAGACCGGCTCTGGCGTGATTGCGTGTCTGTTGTAGCAGACGTTGCGTACATTACCGCACTTGGGGGTCTCGCGGAAAACGCGAGCGCCCCTTCTTTGGTGGGGAGCGGGCAAGGCGCGCTGCCCACCGACGGCCATGGAGGCGGCATCGCGAGCCGCTTTGTGCCTTCGGGGACGCATCGTCGCCCGCCCCGGTCCGGATTCGGCTAAGCCCCGATCGCGTTCAGGTAAAATGCCGGTTTCCCCGAGTCCGCAGCGAAATCTCGCGCCATCCACCGTCATGACCTCTGTCCTGCGTCTTTCCGATCTGATCTCCCAAGGCAAACTCTCCGGCAAGCGTGTGTTCATCCGTGCCGACCTGAACGTGCCGCAGGATGACGCCGGCCACATCACCGAAGACACCCGCATCCGCGCCTCCGTGCCCGCCATCGAGGCCTGCCTGGACGCGGGCGCCGCGGTGATGGTCACGTCCCACCTGGGCCGCCCGACCGAGGGCGAGTTCAAGCCCGAGGATTCGCTCGCGCCGATCGCCGCGCGCCTGTCCGAGCTGCTTGGCAAGCCGGTCAAGCTGGTCCAGAACTGGGTCGACGGCGTCGAGGTGGCGCCCGGCCAGGTGGTGTTGCTGGAAAACTGCCGCGTCAACAAGGGCGAGAAGAAGAACAGCGACGAACTGGCGCAGAAGATGGCCCGGCTGTGCGATGTCTATGTGAACGACGCCTTCGGCACCGCGCACCGCGCCGAAGCCACTACCCACGGCATCGCCAAATACGCCCCGATCGCCTGCGCCGGCCCGCTGCTGGCCGCCGAGATCGACGCGCTGGGCAAGGCCCTGGGCCAGCCGGCGCGCCCGCTGGTGGCGATCGTGGCCGGCTCCAAGGTTTCGACCAAGCTGACCATCCTGAAGTCGCTGGCCGACAAGGTCGACAACCTGGTGGTCGGCGGCGGCATCGCCAACACCTTCATGCTGGCCGCCGGCCTGAAGATCGGCAAGTCGCTGGCCGAAGCCGACCTGGTCGGCGACGCCAGGGCCATCATCGACATCATGGCCAAGCGCGGCGCCTCGGTACCGATTCCCGTCGACGTGGTCTGCGCCAAGGAATTCAGCGCAACCGCCGCGGCCACCGTCAAGGACGTCAAGGACGTGGCCGACGACGACATGATCCTCGACATCGGTCCGAAGACCGCCGCGCTGCTGGCCGAGCAACTGAAGGCCGCCGGCACCATCGTCTGGAACGGCCCGGTGGGCGTGTTCGAGTTCGACCAGTTCGGCAACGGCACCAAGGTGCTGGCCGAGGCCATCGCCGCCTCGAAGGCGTTCTCGATCGCGGGCGGCGGCGACACGCTCGCCGCCATCGCCAAGTATGGCATCGCCGACCGCGTGGGCTATATCTCCACCGGCGGCGGCGCGTTCCTGGAATTCCTGGAAGGCAAGGCGCTGCCCGCCTTCGAAGTGCTGGAGCAGCGCGCCGCAGGCTGACGCATCCGACCCGCGCCTGGCGGAGCCGTCGGCCCGCCGGTCGCGCCAACCGGCCGCCGGCCCATCGAGCGCTGAAACCAGGAAACCCCGCATGACCCGTTCCACCAAGATCGTCGCCACCATCGGCCCCGCCTCCAGCTCGCTGGAAATCCTGACGCGCATGATCGCGGCGGGGGTCGACGTGGTGCGGCTGAACTTTTCGCACGGCACCGCCCAGGACCATCTCGACCGCGCCCGGCTGGTGCGCGAGGCGGCGCAGGCATGCGGGCGCGAGGTCGCCATCATGGCCGACCTGCAGGGCCCCAAGATCCGCGTGGGCAAGTTCGAGCACGGCAAGGTCCTGCTCAAGGCAGGCGATCCCTTCATCCTCGATTCCAACTGCAAGCTCGGCAACGAAGAGCGCGCCGGCCTGGACTACCAGGACCTGCCGCGCGACGTCGGCCCGGGCGACCTGCTGCTGCTCAACGACGGCCTGATCGTGCTGGTGGTCGAGCGCGTGCTCGGCAACGAGATCTTCACCACCGTGCGCGTCGGCGGCGAGCTGTCCAACAACAAGGGCATCAACCGCCAGGGCGGCGGGCTGTCGGCGCCGGCGCTGACGGCCAAGGACATGGACGACATCAAGACCGCCATGGCCCTGGGCGCGGACTACCTCGCGGTCAGCTTCCCCAAGAACGCCACCGACATGGAAATGGCGCGCCAGCTGGCCGCCGTGGCCGGCCAGCCGCACGGCCACCGGGCCCGCATGATCGCCAAGATCGAGCGCGCCGAGGCCATCCATCCGGGCGTGCTGGAAGAAATCCTGCAGGCCTCCGACGGCATCATGGTGGCGCGCGGGGACCTGGCGGTGGAAGTCGGCAACGCCGCCGTGCCGGCGCTGCAGAAGCGCATGATCCGGCTGGCGCGCGAGGCCAACAAGCTCACCATCACCGCCACGCAGATGATGGAAAGCATGATCGTCAACCCGGTGCCGACACGCGCCGAGGTCTCGGACGTGGCCAACGCCGTGCTCGACGGCACCGACGCCGTGATGCTGTCGGCCGAGACCGCCGCCGGCCGCTACCCGGTCGAGACCGTCGAGGCCATGGCCGCGGTCTGCATCGAGGCCGAGAAGTCCGAGGTGGTTCAGCTCGACACCGATTTCCTGAACCAGACCTTCTCGCGCATCGACCAGTCGGTGGCGATGGGGGCGCTGTTCACCGCCTATCATTTGCAGGTGAAGGCGATCGCGGCGCTGACCGATTCCGGCGCGACCGCGCTGTGGATGAGCCGGCACCGCATCCATGTGCCGATCTACGCGATGACGCCCAACCTGGCGTCGCAACGCAAGATGCAGCTCTACCGCAACGTGGTGCCGCTGCCGCTGCAGTCCAGCACCGACCGCGATACCGCGCTGGAGCAGGCCGAGGAGCTGCTGCTGGCGCAGGGCGTGGTGCAGCGGGGCGATTTCATCGTGCTGACCATCGGCGAGCCGATGGGGCAGCCGGGCGGTACCAACACCCTGAAGATCGTCAGGGTGGGACATTGAGCGCCGACAGAAGAATACCGAGACATCCCATTTTCATTTAGGAGTTAGACATGCCACTCGTTTCGATGCGCCAGCTGCTGGACCACGCAGCCGAGAACAGCTACGGCCTGCCGGCCTTCAACGTGAACAACCTCGAGCAAGTGCAGGCCATCATGCAGGCGGCCGACGAGGTCAACGCTCCGGTGATCATGCAAGCCTCGGCCGGCGCCCGCAAATACGCCGGCGAGCACTTCCTGCGACACCTGATCGAGGCAGCGGTCGAAGCCTATCCGCACATCCCGGTGGTGATGCACCAGGACCACGGCCAGTCGCCGGCGATCTGCCAGGCCGCGATCGACCTGGGCTTCTCGTCGGTGATGATGGACGGCTCGCTGCGCGAAGACGGCAAGACCCCGGCCGACTACGACTACAACGTCGACGTGACCCGCAAGGTGGTGCAGCTGTCGCACGCCATCGGCGTGACCGTCGAGGGCGAACTGGGCTGCCTGGGCTCGCTCGAAACCGGTGAAGCCGGCGAGGAAGACGGCATCGGCGCCGAAGGCAAGCTGGACCACTCGATGCTGCTGACCGATCCCGAGCAGGCCGCCGACTTCGTCAAGGCCACCCAGCTCGACGCGCTGGCCATCGCCATCGGCACCTCGCACGGCGCCTACAAGTTCACCCGCAAGCCCACCGGCGATATCCTGGCGATCAACCGCATCAAGGAAATCCACGCGCGCATCCCCAACACCCACCTGGTGATGCACGGCTCGTCGTCGGTGCCGCAGGAACTGCTGGAAGAGATCCGCAAGTTCGGCGGCGACATGAAGGAAACCTACGGCGTGCCGGTCGAGGAAATCCAGGAAGCGATCAAGTACGGCGTGCGCAAGATCAATATCGACACCGACATCCGCCTGGCCATGACCGGCGCGATCCGCCGCTTCTTCGTCGAGAACCCGAGCAAGTTCGATCCGCGCGAATACCTGAAGCCGGCCCGCGAGGCCGCCAAGCAGGTGTGCAAGGCGCGCTACCTCGCGTTCGGCTGCGAAGGCCAGGCCGGCAAGATCAAGCCGGTCGCGCTGACGGATATCGCCAGCCAGTACAAGTCGGGCAAGCTTGCCCAGGTTGTGCAGTAAGCAGTGACTGACCCCGCTTCGGCGGGGCCGACGCTGGCGCCTGGGGCTTCGCTACCGCACGAAGCCCCAGATTGTTTTCTCCCCTCTCCCGCTTGCGGGAGAGGGGTCGGGGGAGAGGGCAGGCGGTTGCCCGTGCCACGGCGCCCGTTGATGCGCTCCCCCTCTCCCCCAGCCCCTCTCCCGCGAGCGGGAGAGGGGAGCAAACCGGACGGCGATTCGCCAACTACATCATGTCCAACGCTCTCTACCAGTCCTCCATCAACTCGCTGCCGCTGCTGGGCCACGGCAAGGTGCGCGACAACTACGCCGTCGGCAACGACAAGCTGCTGATCGTCACCACCGACCGCCTGTCGGCGTTCGACGTCATCATGGGCGAGCCGATCCCCGACAAGGGCCGCGTGCTGAACCAGATGGCCAACTTCTGGTTCCGCAAGCTCGCGCATATCGTGCCGAACCACGAGACCGGCATCGCGCCCGAGACCGTGGTGGCCGCGGATGAAGTGGAGCAGGTCAGGGGCCGCGCGGTGGTGGTCAAGCGCCTGAAGCCGATCCTGGTCGAGGCGGTGGTGCGCGGCTACCTTGCCGGCAGCGGCTGGAAGGACTACCAGGCCACCGGCAAGGTGTGCGGCATCGAGCTGCCGCCGGGCCTGCAGAACGCGCAGAAGCTGCCCGAGCCGATCTTCACGCCGGCGGCCAAGGCCGAGATGGGCGAGCACGACGAGAACATCTCGTTCGCCGAGGTCGAAGCCCGCATCGGCATCGCGCTGGCGCGCCAGATGCGCGAGATCTCGATCCGCCTGTACAAGGAAGCGGCCGAGTTCGCCGCCACGCGCGGCATCATCATCGCCGACACCAAGTTCGAGTTCGGCCTGGACGACAACGGCGTGCTGACGCTGATGGACGAAGTGCTGACCGCCGACTCGTCGCGCTTCTGGCCGGCCGATTCGTACCAGGTTGGCACCAACCCGCCGTCGTTCGACAAGCAGTTCGTGCGCGACTGGCTGGAAGCCGTGCGCATCGACGGCAAGCCGTGGCCCAAGACCGCGCCGGCGCCGCAGCTGCCGGAAGACGTGATCGAGAAGACCGCCGCGAAGTACCGCGAGGCGCTGACGCGCCTGACGGGTGAAGAATTGAAGTAAGGTTTCCACCGGCTTCCCGTGAGCCGACGGTGTTGCCCTCTCCCCGCATGGGGAGAGGGTAGGGTGAGGGGTGGTTTAGCAAGGCACCACGCGTCGAGAGGCGCATGGCTCTCACCCCGGCCCCTCTCCCGCAAGCGGGAGAGGGGAGCAAACAAGCAAGGATCAAACGTGAGCAAGCAAGACAAGCCATTGGTCGGCGTCGTCATGGGCAGCAGTTCCGACTGGGACGTGATGCAGCACGCCGTGGCCATGCTGAAGGATTTCGGCGTGCCGTTCGAAGCCCAGGTGGTGTCCGCGCACCGCATGGCCGACGACATGTTCCGGTATGCCGAGAGCGCGCGCAGCCGCGGCCTGCGCGCCATCATCGCCGGGGCCGGCGGTGCCGCGCACCTGCCCGGCATGATCGCCGCCAAGACCATCGTGCCGGTGTTCGGCGTGCCGGTGCCGTCGAAGTACCTGCGCGGGGAGGACTCGCTGCTGTCGATCGTGCAGATGCCCAAGGGCGTGCCGGTGGCCACCTTCGCCATCGGTGAAGCCGGCGCGGCCAACGCCGCGCTGCATGCCATCGCCACGCTGGCGACTACCGACGACGCGCTGGCTGCCGCGCTGAAAGCCTTCCGCGCGAAGCAGACCGAAGCCGCGCGCGCCATGACGTTGCCGCTGTAATGCTGCCGCTGTAACCCTCCGGACCCACACGGAACCGAGCAATGCCGACCGATATCCATCCCTACCTCTCCGAAGCCCACACGCCGGAATCGCGCGCCGAGTTCGGCGTCGACCGTCCCGACGCGCCCATCCTGCCCGGCGCGTGGCTGGGCATGCTGGGCGGCGGCCAGCTCGGCCGCATGTTCACGCATGCGGCGCAGGCGATGGGCTATCGCGTATGCGTGCTCGACCCGGACCAGGACAGCCCGGCGGGCGTGGTCGCCGACAAGCATATCTGCGCCCAGTACACCGACGAGGCCGCGCTGGCCGAGATGGGCAAGCTGTGCCAGGCGGTGAGCACCGAGTTCGAGAACGTGCCGTCGCTGTCGCTGGACCGCCTCGAGCAACTGGGTTCGTTTGTCGCGCCGCGCGGCTACTGCGTGTCGATCGCGCAGAACCGCATCGGCGAGAAGAAGTTCTTTGCCGCGTGCGCCGAGCGCACCGGCGTGCCGACGGCGCCACACTGGGTGATCCAGCACGACGCCGACGTCGACCAGCTGCCCGACCACGTGCTGCCCGGCATCCTCAAGACCGCGCGCATGGGCTATGACGGCAAGGGCCAGGCGCGCGTGAAGACGCGCGACGACGTGCGCGCCGCGTGGAAGGCGATGCAGCACGTGCCGTGCGTGCTGGAGCAGATGCTGCCGCTGGCGTACGAGGTGTCGGTGCTGGCCGCGCGCGGCGCGGACGGCGCCACCGCGACCTGGCCGCTGGCCGAGAACGTGCACCGCGACGGCATCCTGTTCTCGACCGAGATGCCGTCGACCAGCGTCTCGCCAGAGATCGCCGAGCGCGCCCGCGCCGCCGCTGCCGCCATCGCCACGGAGATGGGCTATGTCGGCGTGCTGTGCATCGAGTTCTTCGTGCTGACCGATGGTTCGCTGGTGGCCAACGAAATGGCGCCGCGCCCGCACAATTCCGGCCACATCACCATGGACGCGTGCGAGACCAGCCAGTTCGAACAGCAGGTGCGCGCCATGGCGCGGCTACCGCTGGGCAGCACGCGCCAGCATTCCGCCGGCAAGATGCTGAACCTGCTGGGCGACGTGTGGTTCGAGTTCGGGCTGGAGCGCACCCCGGCCTGGGACGAAGTGGTGGCGCAACCCGGCGCCAAGCTGCACCTGTACGGCAAGAGCGATGCGCGCCCGTCGCGCAAGATGGGGCACGTCAACTGCATCGGCGAGCATGCCGAAGCCGCCGACGCCGCGTTCGAGGCGGCCGCGCAGGCGCTGCACATCCCGCTCTGAATGTCCGCCGACCGCCACGCCACCTTTTGAAGGAACACGATGTCGCCGCGCACGCCCACGGCCGCCGAACTGGATGAAGCCGTCCGCCTGCTCGAGGCCGGGCAACTGGTCGCCTTCCCGACCGAAACCGTCTACGGCCTTGGGGCCGACGCCGAGAACCCCGCGGCGGTCGGCCGCATCTTCGCGCTCAAGGGCCGGCCGTCGAACCATCCGGTGATCGTGCACGTGGTCGACGGCGCCGACATCGGCTACTGGACCGACGACGTGCCCGCGGCCGCGCAGCAGCTGATCGACGCCTTCTGGCCCGGTCCGCTGACGCTGATCCTGAAGCGTGCCGCGCATATCGACGCCGCCGTCGCCGGCGGGCAGGACAGCATCGGCCTGCGCTGCCCGTCGCATCCGGTGGCGCAGGCGCTGCTGGCGCGCTTCAAGCGCGGCCGCGGC
The DNA here is from genome assembly GCF_900250115.1 of Cupriavidus taiwanensis. NCBI lineage: Bacteria > Pseudomonadati > Pseudomonadota > Betaproteobacteria > Burkholderiales > Burkholderiaceae > Cupriavidus > Cupriavidus taiwanensis. The sequence goes on from NZ_LT984803.1 coordinate 559,210, forward strand.
GGCATCGCCGCGCCTTCGGCCAACAAGTTCGGCCAGGTCAGCCCGACCACCGCGCAGCATGTGCGCGAAGAATTCGGCGACGCGGTCTATGTGCTGGAGGGCGATGGCGTCGAGGTCGGCATCGAATCGACCATCGTCGACCTGTCGCGGCTGGACCAGGGCATCGGCCCGGTGCTGCTGCGTCCCGGTGCCATCACGGTGGGGATGCTCGCGCAGGTGCTGGGCGAAGCCCCGCTGCCGCCGGACGCCGCCGCCCCGCGCGCGTCGGGCACCCTGAAGGCCCACTACGCGCCGCACACGCCGCTGCTGCTGGCCGATGCGCAGGCCGCTGCCGCGCGCCTGGAAGCGCTGCCGGCGGATGCCCGCGTGGCCTGGGTCGGGCGCGCGCCGCTGGCGGACCAGCGCTGCACCTGGGTACAGGCGCCTGCCGATGCCGCCGTCTATGCGCAGGAGCTGTACCGTCTGCTGCGCACGCTCGACAAGAAGGGCTATACGCAGCTGATGTTCGAGGTGCTGCCCGAGGGGCAGGACTGGGCCGGCGTGCGGGACCGGCTGGAGCGGGCGGCGGCGGCGTTTGGGGGGTAGGGCGGACGGTGACTTGCCGCCGGGCTGACCTCGTTGATGCGCCGGCCCTCACCCCCGCCCCTCTCCCGCGAGCGGGAGAGGGGAGCAAACCACCGGCACTCCCCAGTGGTCAGCCAGTCCGGTTGCCCTCGCTTGCCGCCTGTGTGCGCCCTCTCCCGCGCGCGGGAGAGGGCCGGGGTGAGGGCGGGCGTGTGCCAGGCACGCTGCCGGCAACATTACCCCCCCAGCAGCCGCAACGCCGTATACACCGCCATCCCCACCACGATCATCCCCACCATCTTGCGCGTCAGCAGGTAGAACACCGTGGCCGCCACGCCCGCCATCAGCTTGTAGTTCGAAAACGCCACGGTGAAATGCCCCTGCCAGGTCATCAGGTCCGGCAGGATGATGGCGGCCAGTGCCGCCGCCGGCGCATAGCGCAGCGCGCGCTGGATGCGGTCCGGCACGGTGATGTGCTCGCCCGCCATCAGGAACAGCGCGCGCGTGATCACGGTGACGAACGCCATGCCGACCAGCGCGATCCAGACTTCGGTATGGCTCATGCGCGGTCTCCGGGTACGTCGGCGGGCTCGGGCGCCGGCTTGGGCGCGGGCTTGGCAAGCGGTGCCTCGCGGCGCCGCCGGATGCCGCGCAGCGCGGCGCGCGCGGCCAGTTCGTCGCTGGCCATGCCGGCGGCGATCGCGCCCACCACGGCCACCACCAGCCCGAGCCGGTACGGCAGGTCGAAGCACAGCAGCGCCAGCACCGCGGAGATCACCACCGCCATCAGCGTCGAGCGCGAGTTGATGGTGGCGATCATCACCGGGATCAGCGCCATGGTACCGGCCAGCCCCAGGCCCCAGCTGTCGGGGAACAGGCTCGCCAGCACGATGCCGATGATCGACGACACCTGCCACATGCAGAAGTTGGTCAGCGCCATGCCCCAGAAGTAGCCTTCCTTGCCGGGTTCATAGCCGGGCGTGCTGTATTTCTGCAGGAAGTAGACGAAGTGCAGGTCGCCGTTGAAGAAGCCCAGCACCGTGCGCCGCGCCAGCGTCAGGTAGCTGAAGTGCGGCTGCATGCCGGCGCTGAAGATGACGAAGCGCAGGTTGACCATGGCCGCGGTCAGCCAGATGGTCCACAGCGGCAGCCCCGCGGCGAACAGCGGCAGCACCGCCAGCTGCGCCGAGCCGGCGTAGGCCAGCAGCGACATGCCGATCGCCTCGGGCACCGTCAGCACCGATTTGCTCATGGCCACGCCGGTGACCAGGCCCCAGGAAAATACCGCGGGCAGGGACGGGGCAAAGCGGCGCGCGCCGTCGATAAAGCCGGCGCGTTCGGCCGGTGCGAAGCGATGCCAGAGGCGCAACCACACCGGGGGTTGTCGGGAAGTCATGTCAGAGGAAGCGGGGGCGATGCGGCCCGGGGCCGAAGGCCGGCCCGGAAGGCTGCCGCCGCAGGACGCGGCCGGCACCCTGCCATTATAGGGTGGGATGGCGGGCTGGTAAGCGAGCGCTTAACAAAATGCCGCGGCGGCGTTGGCGGCAGGCCACGGCGCCGCGGCGAGGCCCGGCCCGGGCGGCATCAGTGTGCCCCGCGGTACACCCACTGCAGCAGCGCGTCGTGCGCCTCCTGCGCCTGCGCGGCGTTGGCATGGTTGATCATGCTGACCACCACGTAGCGGCCGCCTTCGGCGGCATCCACGTAGCCGGCCAGCGCGCGCACATCGGCCAGCGTGCCGGTCTTGAGGTAGCCGCTGCCGGCGGCGCTGGCGCGGGTCAGGCGGTTGCGCAGCGTGCCGTCGACGCCGAGCACCGGCAGCGAGTCGATCAGCACCGGCCCCACCGGGCTGGCGGCGGCCTGTTGCAGCAGCCGCCCCATGTCATAGGCGCTGATGCGTTCCGCGCGCGACAGGCCCGAGCCGTTGTCCAGCACCAGCCCCGGCATGTCCAGCCCCTGCTGCGCCAGCCAGCGCTGCACCACGCGGATCGAGCGTCCGGTGCTGGCGGGCCCGCCGCGGTCCATCTCGGCGCCGAGGGTCAGGAACAGCTGCCGCGCCATCACGTTGTTCGAGAACTTGTTGATGTCGCGCACGATATCGGCCAGCGGCAGGCCGTAGTGGCGCGCCAGCAGCACCGCGCCGCGCGGCACCTTGCCGCTGCGCAGCGCGGGCAGCCTGGCAAAGCGCCCGCCGGCGCGCTGCCACTCGGCGACGAAGCCGCCCCATGTGAATTCCGCATGCGACAGCGTGGCGATATTGAGCACGTGCTCGCCGCAGTCGGTGGAGTAGTCGCCCGAGAACGAGGCCAGCACGGTGCCGTCCGCCTGCGGCAGCACGGCGGGGCTGGCGCTGCTTTGCCAGTCGCCGCAGCGGCCGTTGGTCAGCGTCAGCCGGTTGTCGAGCTTGAGCTGCGCCAGCTCCGGCGTGACGCTGACCGCCACGGTCTGCGTGGCCGGGTCCGGCGTCAGCGTGAACGACAGCGTCTTGAAGGCGTACAGCAGCGCATCGGGGCCGACGTTGTAGGCGCGCTGCACCTCGCCGTCGATGGTGCCGTTGCTGTCCAGGCCGTCGGCAAAGTAGCTGCGGTCCAGCACCAGGTCGCCGTTGATGGTGCTGGCGCCCGCGGCGCGCGCCCGTGCCACCAGCTTGGCCATTTCCTCGGGCACCAGCTTCGGATCGCCGTGGCCGCGCAGGTAGACGTTGCCGTTGACGGTGCCGTCGAAGCCGGGTTGCGCGTCGGCGTAGAGCGAGGTCTGCCAGCGGTAATCGGGCCCGAGCAGCTGCAGGCCGGCGAAGGTGGTGACCAGCTTCATGGTCGAGGCGGGGTTCATCGGCAGCTGCGCGTTCCAGCTGGCACGCGCGCTGCTGTCGCCCAGCCGCACCACGTAGAAGCTGGCGGCCGCGGCCGGCACCCCGGCGCGGCGCAGGGCCGCGGCCACCGGGGCGGGCACGCCGGCGCCGGCCAGCGCCGGATCGGCGGCGGCCCGGGTGGTGCCTTTGGCGGCGGCTGTCGGGGCTTTTGCCGGCTTGGCGGCTTTGGTTGCCTTGGCTGCCTTGGGGGGCGGCTTGGCGTAGGCCGGTGCCAGTGCCGGAGCGCCAGCCAGCAGCACGGCGGCAAGGAGGGGCGAGAGCAGCGGCGACAGGCGGCGCCGCAGCGCGCCGGGTCGCGCTGCGGTGGGCGCGGCGAGTGTTCTTGGCATGGCGGCCATGTTAACGCATGGCCGCGCGCAAGCGGATGACAGTTGCGACGGCGCCGCGTTCAGCCGGCGCGCGGCGGCGCCAGCCGTGCCAGCAGCGCTTTCAGCGTGGCCTGCTCGGTTTCGCTCAGCGCCGAACTGACGTGGGCGTCGTGCGCCACCACCGCCTGCGTGGCCGCTTCCAGCGTGCGGCGCCCGGCCGGCGTCAGGACCAGGCTGTAGGCGCGCCGGTCGCCCGCGGCGGGGCGCCGCGCCACCAGCTTCATGGCTTCGAGCGCATCCACCAGCAGCACCGCGCCCGAGCGCGCGATGCCCAGGATATGCGCCAGCTGGGTCAGCTTCAGGTGCGGGTTGCGCGAGATGATCACCAGCGCCGAGAAGCGCGGCGGGGTGATCTGCCACTGCGCCAGCGACTGCACGAAGTCTTCGTAGATGCGGATCTGCGCCCGGCGGATGGCGTAGCCGACCAGGTTGTCGAGCACGCCGTAGTCGATGTTCGGCACATGCGGGTCGAAGCCGCCATCGGCACCGTCGCCGGCGGCCGGGTCGGGCGCCAGCGTATCGCGCGTCCTGCGCCGCCCTGGGTCTGCGCCGGTGCGGGACCGCCGCGCGGGGGTGGCGGGCGGTGTGGCGGATGCGTCGGGAATCATTTGAGCAGTTTCCAGTTGCCGTTCTCTATTGTCACCATAACCCGTCCGCGCTGGTCAAAGCCATAGTGGTCTTGCCCACTGAAGTTCAGCACCCCGTGCGAGACCACGATGTCGCGCTCGGTCTCGAGCGCGTGGCGCAGCGCCTGGCGGAAGGCCGCAGTGCCGGGGCGGGCGTGCTTCAGCGCCACCGGCACGATGCGCTCCAGCACCAGCCCGGCATCGTAGGCATGGGCGCCGAACTGCGTGCGGGTCTCGGCGCCGTACTGCTTTTCATAGCGGGTGACGTAGTCCAGCCCGGGCTTGCGCACCGGGTCGCCGGCGGGCAGCTGCTCCGGCACGATCACCGGGCCGGCGGGCAGGATCGCGCCGTTGACCAGGCGCCCGCCGATGCGGATCAGGTCTCTGGTGGCCGCGCCGTGGGTCTGGTACAGGGTGCCGCCGTAGCCGCGCTCGCGCAGCGTGGTGTGCGGCAGCGCGGCGCCGGTGCCGGCGCCGGCGATCAGGATGGCATCGGGCCTGGCGGCGATCAGCTTGAGCGCCTGCGCGGTCACGCTGGTGTCGGCGCGCCCGTAGCGCTCGGTGGCGATCAGGCGGATGCCGTTGGCGGTGGCGGCGGCGGTGAAATCCTTCAGCCAGGTCTCGCCGTAGGCATCTGCAAAGCCGATAAAGCCGATGGTCTTGACGCCCCGGGTCTTGGCGGTGGCGGCCACGGCATTGGCCATCAGCCGCACCGGCTGCGCCAGCCGGAAGGTCCAGGCGCCCCGCCCGGGCTTCAGCTCGATCGGCGAGAACGCCAGCTGCACGGTCTGGGCTTCGTCGGCGACCTCGGCAATCGCGATCGACGGCGCGACCGCGGACGAGCCCAGGATGATGTCGACCTTGTCCTCGGCAACGAAGCGGCGCGCCGCCTTGGCGCCCTGGGTGGGATCGGAGGCATCGTCGAGCACGATGTAGCGCACCGGCTCCCCGCCCAGCTGCTGCGGCAGGTAGGCCAGCGAGTTTTTCTGCGGGATGCCCAGCGAAGCGGACGGGCCGGTGGTCGACAGGCTGACGCCGACGGTGATGTCGGCCAGGGCGGCAGTGGCGGTGCAGGCCAGGAGGGCGGCTAGTGCAAGGCGGGTGAGGTCGGTTGCGATCTGGAGGGCCATGGTTGTCTCCTCAGTCTGAATGATCTTATGTGTTTCCAATCCCGCTGGTTTGCTCCCCTCTCCCGCCTGCGGGAAAGGGGGCAGGGGGTGAGGGCAGGAGCGTCGAAGGCTGATTCCTTCAGGATAAAGCCGTTGGCTTCGTTTGCTGTGGTCTGTTGCTAAACCGCCCCTCACCCCGGCCCTTTCCCCGTGAGGGGAGCGGGAATACACCCTCGGGTTATGCCTTGTTCTGCATCGACTGCCGGTCGAACCCCGCCAGCTGCTTGTAGCGCAGCGAAATCGCTTCCAGCTCCGCGCGTGGAATCACCTGGCTGATATCGCTGAACCCCTGCGGCGCCCGTTCCTCGGCCAGCTGCATCACCTGCTCCGGCCCGTTCATGCGGTTGCGCAGCACGATGCCGGCGGTGCGCGGCAGGCGCTCGGCCTCGTATTCGCGCAGGGCGTAGCCGGTGTCGCGGGTGCCGAGCACGCTGTCGACCAGGTAGCGCGCGTCGAGGATGGCCTGGGCGCTGCCGTTGGAGCCGATCGGGTACATCGGGTGCGCGGCGTCGCCCAGCAGCGTGACGCGGTCGAAGGTCCAGCGCGGCAGCGGATCCTTGTCGACCATCGGGAATTCGTAGATGGCGTCCGCGCCGTCGATCAGCGCGGGGATATCGATCCAGTCCCACTGCCAGTCGGCAAACCGCGCGCGGAACACGGCCTTGTCGACCTGCTTGTTCCAGTCGCTGCGCGGCGGCGTGTCGGGCACGCTGTCGGGCACGCGCAGCTCGGCAATCCAGTTGACCAGCGAACGGCCCTGGCGGCGCAGCGGTTCGGAGATCGGGTAGGCGACGAACTTCTGGTCCTGGTGTCCGGCCATGAACATCGAGCGGCCGTCCAGGTAGGGCGGCGCCTCGGTGACCGCGCGCCACAGCAGCCGGCGCGAGAAGCGCGGCAGGTCGCCGGTGGGATAGAAATGGCGGCGCACCGCCGAATGGATGCCGTCGGCGCCGACCAGCACGTCGGCGCTGGCTTCGACCGCGGCGTTGTCGTCGCGGCGGCGCAGCACGAAGCGCGCCTGGCCCTGCGCGCCGGTATCCAGCACGGACTCGAAGCTGTGGCCGGTATGGACCGCGCCCGCCCCGAGGCGCTCGACCACGGTGCGGTGCAGCAGCATCTGGAATTCGCCGCGGTGGATCGAGAACTGTGGCCAGTCATAGCCCGCGGCCAGCCCGCGCGGCTCATGCCAGATGCGCTGGCCCAGCTTGTTGTAGTAGGACAGGGACGAGGTCTCGACCGCGATCGCGGCGAGCGCATCGCGCAGGCCTAGTTCCTCCAGGATGCGCACGGCGTGCGGCAGCAGGTTGATGCCCACGCCCAGCGGGCGCAGCGTTTCGCTGGCCTCCCAGACCTCGGCCTCGATGCCGTGGCGGTGGCACAGCAGCGCCAGCGTCAGGCCGCCGATGCCGCCTCCGGCGATTGCGATCTTCATGGTGTCTCCCGGCTTGCAGGTAGTGCCGGGGGCCGCGCGCAGGGCGCCGCCGCCGGCGGATCGAATTTGTTATGGAGTATAACGATTCGACCGGCTGCGACAACACGGGAAAGACCCGGCCCCTGGGCGTCCGGGGTCGGGAAAACCCGCGCTCAGCCCAGCGCGGCGCGTTCCGGCCTGGCTTCGGCCGGGGCCTGCGCCTTGAGCGACGGCACCGGGAACACGATGTCGTAGAGCCAGTTGTAGACCAGCGCGTAGACCATGTAGAAGCCGGCCACGGCAATGTCCATGATGAGCGCATCGATCAGGCTGATATTCAGGTACCACGCCAGCGAGGGCAGGAACACCACCAGCAGGCCCAGTTCGAACAGCAGCGCATGCAGCACGCGCACCGGCACCGACTTGCGCAGCTGGCCGGTGAACCGCAGCATGCCCTTGTCGAACAGCACGTTGTACAGGTAGTTCCAACCGGTGGCGATCAGCGAGGCGACCGCGCCGATCAGGCCCATCTGGTGCAGTTCATAGCCGAAGGCCCAGCTCGCCAGCGGGGCGAAGATCAGCAGGCCGACCACCTCGAAGCCGACGGCATGACGGATCCGGTCCCAGGTTTTGCGCATGGTTTCTCCTTGCGGGCAAAGACGATGGGGCCTAGTCTATCTGCTGGGCAGGGATTGCCAAGTTGGATACTATCGCTTTAACAGATAGACCACGGGGTCTGGATCAGGTATGAGTCTCTCGCTGGAGCAATTGCAGGCCTTTGTCGCGGCGGCGGACACGGGCTCGTTCTCGGCCGCCGCGCGCCGGCTCGGCAAGGCCCAGTCGGTGGTGAGCGCGGCGGTGTCCAACCTCGAGATCGATGCCGGCAACGCGCTGTTCGACCGTAGCGGCCGCTACCCGGTGCTGACTCCGGCCGGCGAGCGGCTGCTGGCCGAGGCGCGTGTGATCCTGGAGCGCTGCGAGCATTTCCGCGGCGTCGCCAAGAGCCTGGGCGAGGGCGTGGAGACGAGGCTGGTGCTGGCGGTCGACGAGCTGTATCCGGAAGAAACGCTGGGCGCGCTGCTGGTCGAGTTTTCCGGGCGCTTCCCGGCGGTCGAGCTGGAACTGCTGTTTCCGCTGATGGAGGACGTCAGCCGGCTGGTGCTGGAGGGTGGCGCCGACCTCGGCATCATGTGGCGCCAGGAGGTGCTGCCGCCGGAACTGGGCTTCCATGCGCTCGGCTGGATGCCGATGCAGATCCTGTGCGCGCCCGACCATCCGCTGGCGTCGCAGCGGGTCGACTGGGAAGAGCTCAAGCGCTACCGCCAGCTGATGGTCGCGACCCGCACCGACAGCGAAGAAAAGATGCGCCTGCGGGTCGCCGCCGATGTGTGGTGGGTCGAAAGCCAGTGGGTCATCGTCGAGCTGGTCAAGCGCGGCCTGGGCTGGGCCTTCGTGCCCTGGCACGTGGTGGCCAATTCGCCGGCCGCGGCGCAGCTGGTGTCGCCACCGCTGGCGTTCCAGCAGCAGGACTGGCCGGTGGCGATGGAGCTGGTGTGGCACAAGCAGCGGCCGCTGGGCAAGGCCGCCACCTGGCTGCGCGAGCGCATCTGCGCGCAGCCGCTGCCGAGCGCGCCGCAGCGCGGCGCCTAGCGCTGCCCGACGGTCGCGGGCGCGGCAGCCTGGCCGCTGGTGCCGGCACTGCCGCCAGCGCTTGCCGGCTGCGCGTGCCAGCCGCCGCCCAGCGCCTTGATCAGCACCACCGCCGCGGTGTACTGGCGGCCGGTGATCGAGAGCGCGGTGCGCTCGGCGGTGTAGGCGCTGGTCTGCGCCGTCAGCACGTCGAGCAGGCCGGCGGTGCCGGCGCGGTAGCGGTTGTTGACCAGCGCCAGCGCTTCGCGCGCCGAGCGCAGCGCGTCGTTCTGCACCACCGACTCCTGTTCCAGCAGCCGCTGCGCGGCGAGGTTGTCCTCGACTTCCTGGAACGCGCCCAGCACGGTCTGGCGGTAGCTGGCCACGGTCTGGTCGTAGGCCGCCACCGCCTGCGCCTTGGCCGCGCGCCGGGCGCCGCCGTCGAACAGCGTGCCGGCCAGGCCGCCGCCGATCGACCAGATCCGGTCCGGCAGCGATATCCAGCGCGCCAGCGTGCTGGCGGTCAGCCCGCCGCTGGCCGACAGCGACAGGGTCGGGTAGTAGGCCGCCTGCGCCACGCCGATCTGCGCATTGGCAGAGGCCATGCGCCGCTCGGCCGCGCCGATGTCGGGGCGGCGCTCCAGCAGTTGCGACGGCACCGCCGCCGGCACCCGCGGCGGCGCGGCGCGGAACTCGCCGGCGGCCAGCGACAGCGCCGCGGGCGGCTGGCCCACCAGCACGGCGATGGCATGCTCGAGCTGCGCGCGCGTGATCTGGATGTCGATCTGCTGCGCCTGCGCGCTCTTGAGCTGGGTCTCGGACTGCAGCACGTCGGAGCGCTGCGCGGTGCCCGCCGCGTACTGGTTCTGCACCAGCTGCAGCGATTTCTGGTAGTCGGCCACGGTGCGGTCCAGCAGCGCCTTCTGGGCATCGGCCACGCGCAGCAGGAAGTAGCTCTGCGCCAGCGTGGCCTGCGTCGACAGCAGGGTCGAGGCCAGGTCGGCCTGGCTCGCCTGCGCGCTGGCCTCGCTGCTTTCGACCTGGCGCCGCACGCGGCCCCAGACGTCGAGCTCCCAGGTCGCGCCCAGCGTGACGCTCTGCCCGTTGAGGGTGTTGCCGCTGGCATTGCGCGCGCGCGAGGCGCCCGCCTGCGCATCGACCAGCGGGAAAAAGCCGGCGCGCGCCGCCTGCAGCGATGCCACCGCCTGGCGGTACTGCGCCTCGGCGGCCTTGATGTTCTGGTTCGAGATCTGCACCTCGGCCATCAGCGCATCGAGCTGCGCGTCGCCGAACACGGTCCACCAGTCGGGGCGCGCCAGCGCATCCTGCGGCTCGGCGGGCTTCCAGTCGCCGCTCCAGGCGGGCGTGGCGACGTCGGCTTCCTTGAAGGCCGCGGACACCGGGGCGTCGGGACGCTGGTAGTCCGGGCCGACGGCGCAGCCGGCCAGCAGCAGCGCGCATGCCAGCGGCAGCGGCAGGGCAGGGGTCAGCAAGCGGGAAAAAACGGTCATGGCGAATCTCTGCATCACTGCAAGACTAAACGGCGGCCGGCTGGTCGGGCGTGCCGGCGCCACGGCGGCGCTGGCGCCAGGCCTTGACCTGCAGGCGCCAGCGGTCCAGCGTCAGGTAGACCACCGGCGTGGTGTACAGCGTCAGCAGCTGGCTCACCACCAGCCCGCCGACAATGGAAATGCCCAGCGGCGCGCGCAGCTCGGCGCCGTCGCCGCGGCCCAGCGCCAGCGGCACCGCGCCCAGCAGCGCGGCCATGGTGGTCATCAGGATCGGGCGGAAGCGCAGCAGGCAGGCGCGGTAGATGGCGTCGCGCGGCGACAGCCCGTCGCGCCGCTCGGCGTCGATGGCGAAGTCGATCATCATGATCGCGTTCTTCTTGACGATGCCGATCAGCAGGATCACGCCGATCAGCGCGATGATGCTGAAGTCGGTCTTCGACGCCAGCAGCGCCAGCAGCGCGCCCACGCCGGCCGACGGCAGCGTCGACAGGATCGTCAGCGGGTGCACGTAGCTCTCGTACAGCACGCCCAGCACGATATAGATCGTGATCAGCGCCGCGAGGATCAGGATCGGCTGGCTCTTGAGCGAGTCCTGGAATGCCTTGGCGCCGCCCTGGAAGTTGGCGCGCAGGGTCTCGGGGGCGCCGATGCGCGCCATCTCGCGGTTGATCGCGTCGGTCGCCTGCGACAGCGACGTCCCTTCGGCCAGGTTGAACGAGATCGTCGAGGCGGCGAACTGGCCCTGGTGGTTCACGCCCAGCGGCGTGCTGCTCGGGGTCACGCGCGCGAACGCGGCCAGCGGCACGCGGTTGCCGTTGCCGGTGACCACATAGATGTCCTTGAGCGCATCGGGCCCCTGCAGGTATTCCTGGCTCAGCTCCATTACCACGCGATACTGGTTGAGCGGATGGTAGATGGTCGACACCAGCCGCTGGCCGAAGGCATCGTTGAGCACCGCATCCACCTGCTGCGCGGTCACGCCCAGGCGCGAGGCCGCGTCGCGGTCGATGATCACCGAGGTCTGCAGGCCCTTGTCGTTGGTATCGGTGTCGATGTCCTCCAGCCCCTTCAGGTTGGACAGCGCCGCGCGCACCTTGGGCTCCCACGCGCGCAGCACTTCCAGGTCGTCGGACTGCAGCGTGAACTGGTACTGCGAGCTGCTCTGGCGCCCGCCGACGCGGATGTCCTGCACCGACTGCAGGAACAGGCTGGCGCCGGGCTCCCTGGCCAGCTTGCCGCGCAGTCGCGCAATGATGGCGTCGGCCGATTCCTTGCGCTCCGACAGCGGCTTGAGGGTGACGAACATCTGCCCGGTATTGCGCTGCGAGCCGCCGGTAAAGCCGGTCACGTTGACCACCGCCGGGTCGGACTGGACGATCCTGATGAAGCTGTCGAGCTTGCCGCGCATGGCCTGGAACGAGGTGGCCTGGTCGGCGCGGATAAAGCCGATCAGCCGCCCGGTGTCCTGCTGCGGGAAAAAGCCCTTGGGCACGATCACGTACAGGTAGACGTTGAGCGCGATGGTGGCGAGCAGCACCAGCCATACCAGCGGGCTGAGCCGCAGCGCCGTGGCGAGCGAGCGCGCATAGCCGTCGTGCAGCCACTGGAACATGCGCTCGGTGGCGCGGAAGAAGCGCCCCTGCTGTTCCGGTTCCACCGGCCGCAGCATGCGCGCGCACATCATCGGCGTAGTGGTCAGCGACACCACCAGCGATACCAGGATCGCCACCGACAGCGTGATCGCGAACTCCTGGAACAGGCGCCCGACGATGCCGCCCATCATCAGCAGCGGAATGAACACCGCGATCAGCGACAGGCTCATCGACAGCACCGTGAAGCCCACCTCGCGCGCGCCCCGCAGCGCGGCCGCGAGCGGCTTCATGCCTTCTTCGATATGGCGCGAGATGTTCTCCAGCACCACGATGGCGTCGTCGACCACAAAGCCGGTGGCGATGGTCAGCGCCATCAGCGACAGGTTATTCAGCGAGAACCCGGCCAGGTACATCACCGAGAACGTGCCGATCAGCGACACCGGCACCGCCACGCTGGGAATCAGGGTGGCGCGCACATTGCGCAGGAACACGAACACCACCATGATCACCAGCGCCACCGAGATCATCAGCGTGTGCTCGACCTCGCGCAGCGAGGCGCGGATGGTGGGGGTGCGGTCCATCATCACGTCCATCGAGATCGCCGCCGGGATCATCTTCTGCAGCTGCGGCAGCATCGCGTTGACGCGGTCGACGGTCTCGATGATGTTGGCGCCGGGCGAGCGGTTCAGCACCAGCAGTACCGAGGGCTTGCCGTTGGCCGAGCCCGCGTTGCGGATGTCCTGCACCGAATCGACCACGTTGGCGACGTCGCGCAGCCGCACCGGCACCGCGAACGCGTTGGGGCCGCTGGTGGCGCTGGTGCCACCGGTGGCGCCGCTGGTAATGGTGGTGGTGCCGCTGCTGGTGGTCAGCGTGGTCACGGTGACGCCGTTGACCACCTTGGTGCTGACGCCGCCACTGGCGGTGGCGTTGGCGGTGCTGGCGATCAGCGCGCCCGCCGATGCCGACGAGTACGTCCCCGGCGTGGCGTAGCGGATGATCAGCGGCATGTAGTCTTCCGCCTTCATCGCCTGGTCGTTGGCGTAGACCTGCCAGTTGGTGCCGGCGTTCTCCAGCGTGCCCAGCGGCCGGTTGGCGTTGGTCGCGCTGATGGTGTTGCGCACGTCCTCGAGCGAGATGCCGTAGTTGTTCAGCGCGGTCGGGTTCAGCTCGACCCGCACCGCCGGCAGCGAGGCCCCGCCGATCGTGACCTGGCCCACGCCCTCGACCTGCGACAGCTTCTGCGCCAGGATGGTCGAGGCCGCGTCGTAGAGCTGCCCGCGCGTCATGCTCGGCGAGGTCAGCGCGATGATCATGATCGGCGCGTCGGCCGGGTTGACCTTGCGGTAGGTCGGGTTGTTGGGCAGGCTGGTCGGCAGCGTCGCGCGCGAGGCGTTGATGGCGGCCTGCACATCGCGCGCGGCGCCGTCGATGTTGCGCGACAGGTCGAACTGCAGCGTCACGCGGGTCGACCCCAGCGAGCTGCTCGAGGTGATCTCGGTCACGCCGGCGATGGTGCCGAGCGCGCGCTCCAGCGGCGTCGCCACGGTGGCGGCCATGGTTTCGGGGCTGGCGCCGGGCAGCGACGCCGACACCGAGATGGTGGGGAAGTCCACCTGCGGCAGCGGCGACACCGGCAGCAGCCGCAGCGCCGCCAGCCCCGCGAGCAGGATGCCGAGCGTGAGCAGCGCGGTCGCGACCGGGCGGTGGATAAAGGCGGCCGAGAGATTCATGGTCAGACTGGCTCCTCGCCCGTGCCGCCTTCTTCCGGATCGCCGAAGCGGCGCTTGCGCCAGCCCTTCACGCGCGCTGCCACGCGGTCGAAGGCCAGGTAGATCACCGGCGTGGTGAACAGCGTCAGCACCTGGCTGAGCAGCAGGCCGCCGACCATGGTCACGCCCAGCGGCCGGCGCAGTTCGCTGCCGATGCCGGAGCCCAGCATCAGCGGCAGCGCCGCCAGCAGCGCGGCCATGGTCGTCATCAGGATCGGGCGGAAGCGCAGCAGGCAGGCCTGGAAGATCGCGTCGCGCGGCGTCATGCCGCCTTCGCGCTCGGCCTCGAGCGCGAAGTCGATCATCATGATCGCGTTCTTCTTGACGATGCCGATCAGCAGGATGATGCCGATGATGGCGATGATGCCCAGGTCCATTCGCGCCACCAGCAGCGCCAGCAGCGCGCCCACGCCGGCCGACGGCAGCGTCGACAGGATCGTGACCGGGTGGATGGTGCTTTCATACAGCACCCCGAGCACGATATACATGGTCACCACCGCGGCCAGGATCAGCCACAGCGTGTTCGACAGCGACGCGCGGAACGCCAGCGCCGCGCCCTGGAAGCTGGTCTGCATCGAGATCGGCAGCCCCAGCTCCTGCTCGACCCGGGTGATCTTGTCGACCGCCGCGCCGAGCGATTCGCCCGGCGCCAGGTTGAACGAGATCGTCGCCGCCGGGAACTGCCCCTGGTGGTTGATCACCAGCGGCCCGGTGCGCTCGGTGATGCGCGCGAACGCGCCCAGCGGCACCTGCCCGCCGGTCGAGGACGGCAGGCGCAGGTCGGCCAGCGCTTGCGGGCTGGTGCGGAATTCCGGCATGGTCTCGAGCACCACGCGGTACTGGCTCGACTGCGTGAAGATGGTCGACACCAGCCGCTGGCCGAAGGCGCTGTACAGCGCGCTGTCGATCACCGCGGTGGTGATGCCGAAACGCGCCGCGGCGTCGCGGTCGATATCGACATAGGCGCGCAGGCCGTTGTTCTGCTGGTCGCTGGTGACGTCGCGCAGTTCCGGCTCCTGGCGCAGGCGCTCGACCAGCTTCGGCACCCATGTTGCGAGCGTCGCGGGATCGGGGTCTTCCACGGTGAACTGGTACTGCGTGCGCGAGACCTTGTCTTCGATGGTCAGGTCCTGCACCGGCTGCGTGAACAGCGACACCCCGCCCAGGCCCTGCACCGACCGCTGCAGGCGCTGCGTGACCACGTCGATCGGGTCGCGCTCGCCCTTGGGCTTGAGGTTGATCAGCATGCGCCCGGCGTTGAGCGTGGTGTTGCTGCCGTCCACGCCGATAAACGACGACAGGCTCGCCACCGCGGGGTCCTGCATCACCACCTTGGCCACCGCCTCCTGCTTGCGCGCCATGGCGCTGAACGAGGTGGTCTGCGCGGCCTCGGTGATGCCCTGGATCACGCCGGTGTCCTGCACCGGGAAGAAGCCCTTGGGCACCAGCAGGTACAGCAGCACGGTCAGCGCCAGCGTGGCCACCGCCACCACCAGCGTGGCCTTCTGGCGATCGAGCACCCACTCCAGGCCGCGGCCGTAGCGCTCGATCACGTGGTCGAAGAAGCGGCCGGTGGCGCGGTGGAAGCGCGACAGCTTTTCCTCCGGCACATGGTGCAGCAGGCGCGCGCACATCATCGGCGTGAGCGTCAGCGACACCACCGCCGAGATCAGGATCGACACCGCCAGCGTGATCGCGAACTCGCGGAACAGGCGCCCGACCACGTCGCCCATGAACAGCAGCGGGATCAGCACCGCCACCAGCGAAAACGTCAGCGAAATGATGGTGAAGCCGATCTGCCTGGAACCCTTCAGCGCCGCCTGCATCGGCGAATCGCCCTTCTCGATGTAGCGCATGATGTTCTCGATCATCACGATCGCATCGTCGACCACGAAGCCGGTGGCAATGGTCAGCGCCATCAGCGTCAGGTTGTTGATCGAGAACCCGGCCAGGTACATCACGCCGAACGTGCCCACCAGCGACAGCGGCACCGCCACGCCCGGGATGATGGTGGCGGGGATATTGCGCAGGAACAGGAAGATCACCAGCACCACCAGCGCGATCGCCAGCAGCAGCTCGAACTGCACGTCCTCGACCGAGGCGCGGATGGTGGTGGTGCGGTCGGTCAGCAGCTGCACGTGCACCGATGCCGGCAGCGCGTGCTGCAGCTGCGGCAGCAGCGCCTTGATGCGGTCGACCACCTCGATCACGTTGGCGCCGGGCTGGCGCTGGATGTTCAGCACGATCGCGGGCTGGTCGTTGGCCCATGCGGCCAGGCGGCTGTTCTCGGCGCCGTCGACGATTTCGGCGACGTCGGTGATGCGGATCGGCGCGCCATTCTTGTAGCCCAGGATGATCTGGCGGTATTCGTCGGCGGAGCGCAGCTGGTCGTTGGCGTCGATGGTCGAGGCGCGCTGCGGGCCGTCGAAGCTGCCCTTGGCGCCGTTGACGTTGGACGCGCCGATGGCGGTGCGCAGGTCGTCGATCGACATGCCCAGCGACGCCAGCGCGGCCGGGTTGGCCTGGATCCGCACCGCCGGGCGCTGGCCGCCGCTGATGGTGACCAGGCCCACGCCCTGGATCTGCGAGATCTTCTGCGCCACGCGCGTGTCGACCATGTCCTGCAGCTTGGGCAGCGGCATGGTGTCCGACGTCATGGCGATGGTCATGATCGGCGCGTCGGCCGGGTTGACCTTGCTGTAGACCGGAGGCATCGGCAGGTCGGACGGCAGCAGGTTGCTGCCGGCGTTGATGGCGGCCTGCACCTCCTGCTCGGCGACGTCGAGCGGCAGCGTCAGCTCGAACTGCAGCGTGATCACCGAGGCGCCGCCCGACGAGGACGACGACATCTGCTTCAGGCCCGGCATCTGGCCGAACTGGCGCTCCAGCGGCGCGGTCACCGACGAAGTCATTACGTCGGGGCTGGCGCCGGGGTAGAGCGTGGTGACCTGGATGGTGGGGTAGTCGACCTCGGGCAGCGCCGACAGCGGCAATAGCCGGTAGGCCACCAGCCCGGACAGCAGGATGGCCAGCATCAGCAGCGCCGTCGCCACCGGGCGCTCGATGAAGAGGCGGGACGGGTTCATGCGGCGTCCTTACTGCTGCGGCGCGCGCGCGGCCGGCGCGCTGGCGCCGGCGCCGCCGTCACGGTGGCGGCGGCGTTCGCCTTGCGCTGCCGAAGCGCCTGCCGCGCCGGTATCGGCCTGCGCGCCGCTGGCGCCGTCGCGATGGCGCCGCCCGCGTGCGCGCGGCTGGCTGGCCGGCACCACCGCGGCGGCGCGCGCCGCCGGGTCGACGGTCTCGACCGTCATGCCCTCCTTGAGCCGGTCGGCGCCGTCGACCACCACGCGCTGACCCGGCTCCAGGCCCTTGAGCACCGCGGTGCGGCTGCCGTCGCCGGGGCCCAGCTCGACCACCTGCACCTTGACCTTGCTGGCTTGGTCGACGGTATAGACGAAGGTGCCCTGCTGGCCGCGCTGGACCGCCGCCACCGGGATCACGGTGGCGTCCCGGAGCGTGTCGACGCGCGTGCGCACGTTGACGAACTGATTGGGGAACAGCATGCCGTCGGCATTGGGGAACACCGCCTTGAGCTTGACCGTGCCGGTGGTGGTGTCGATCTGGTTGTCGGTGGTCAGCAGCGTGCCTTCGCCGAGCTGGTTGCGCACCTGGCGGTCCCAGGCCTGCACCGGCAGCTTTTCGCCGGCGTTGAGCTTTTTCAGCACCGAGGGCAGGTTGTCCTCGGGGATGGTGTACATCACCGCGATCGGCTGGATCTGCGTGATCAGCGCGATGCCGTTGGTGTCGCTGGTGTTGACGATATTGCCGGGATCGACCTGGCGCAGCCCGATGCGGCCCGACACCGGCGCCACGATCCTGGTATAGCCGAGTTGCAGGCGCGCGTTGGCGACGTTGCCCTGGTCGGTCTTGACCACGCCTTCGTACTGGCGCACCAGCGCGTCCTGGGTATCCACCTGCTGCTTGGAGATCGAATCCTGTCCCAGCAGGGTGCGGTAGCGCTGCTGGTCCAGGCGCGCGTTCTGCAGCAGCGCCTGGTCGCGCGCCAGCTGGCCCACCGCCTGGTCGAGCGCGGCCTGGAACGGGCGCGGGTCGATCTCGGCCAGCACGTCGCCGGCCTTGACCATCTGGCCTTCCTTGAACAGCACCTTGAGCAGCGGCCCCGAAACCTGCGCGCGCACGGTCACGTTCGAGACCGGGGTCACGTTGCCGAGCCCGTTCAGGACCACGTCCATGTCGCGCTGGGCCACGGTGGCGACCACCACCGGTGAGCGCGGCATGCCGGCACGGCCGCCGGGAGCACCGGGAGCACCGGGAGCACCGGGAGCACCGGGAGCACCGGGAGCACCGGGAGCACCGGGCCCGCTGACAGCGCCGGGACCCGCCGCGGTGCCTTTGGCAGCGTCGCCGCGGTGCGCATGCCAGTACCAGCCGCCCCCGGCGAGCAACAGCACCAGCAGCCCGGCATAGAGCCGGCGCCGGTTCCTGCGCGGCGGGGTGCCGGACGGCCGCGGCGGGCGCGAAGACGGGGAGGGGGAGGGGTTAGGTTGGCCTTGGTCGGGGTTGGACATGTCCGCAATCCTGGGAACGGTGCGTGCGGCGCACCGTCGTGTTCTGCTGGCAAGTGACGATGCCGCAGTATGCCGCATCGCCATCGGCGCCGGCCGGCCTGGCGGGGCAGCGCGCAAGCGCCGCCGGCGTGCCGGCGCGTGCCGTGCGGCGCGCACGGGGCGGCGCTGACGGCAAGTCATGCGGCAAGGATAATGTGCTGGCGCGGACGCCCGTATTTCGGCGCCCGGCACTTTTATTACAGAGGATTACCAGCGGCCCGGGTGTAACCTCCGGAAACAATACCGCCCGGCCGATCCGGCGTGTGCGCCGCCCGGGCTGACTATCATGTGCCTATGCGAACGAACCAGCCTACCCAGATCCTCGTCGTCGACGACGATCCCGAACTGCGCGACCTGCTGCGCGAGTACCTGACCCAGCAGGGCTTCGCGGTCTCGGTGATGCATGACGGCGACGGCCTGCAGGCGCGCCTGGAGCGCGAGCGGCCGGCGCTGATCGTGCTGGACCTGATGATGCCCAAGGTCGACGGCCTGACCGCGCTGCGCAACCTGCGCGCCCGTAACGACGATATCCCGGTGATCCTGCTCACCGCCCGCAGCGACGAGATCGACCGCATCGTCGGCCTCGAGATCGGCGCCGACGACTATCTCGGCAAGCCGTTTTCGCCGCGCGAGCTGCTGGCGCGCATCAACGCCGTGCTGCGCCGCAAGCTGGCGCGCCCGGCGGCGGCGCCCGAGGACCGCGAGTCGGTCGCCTTCGGCCCGTTCCGCGTCAACTTCCGCCAGCGCACGCTGACGCGTGCCGGCCAGGCGCTGTCGATCAGCGATACCGAGTTCGCGCTGCTCAAGCTGCTGCTGATGCATCCGCTCGAAGTGCTGTCGCGCGAGCGCATCGTCGAGCTGATGTACGGCAGCGCCAGCGGCATCAGCGACCGCGGCATCGACGTGCAGATCTGGCGCCTGCGCCGGCTGCTGGACGAGGACGCGCAGCGCCCGCGCTATATCCAGACCGTGCGCGGGCGCGGCTACACCTTCGTGCCCGACGAAGCGGAAGAGATTCCCGCGGGCCTTCCCGAATAAACCGGCGCCATCAGGACCTGCCTGCCGATGAAGTTGCGACGTATCGATACCCTGTTCGGCCGCATTGCGCTGCTGATCGCCGCGGTGCTGGTGATCAGCCATTTCTCGTGGCTGGCCATCCTGCGCATGGACCGGCGCCAGCAGCAGGTCGACTATTCGGTGGAGCAGATGCTGTTCCAGCTCGACAGCATCGAGCGCGCGCTCGATGCGCGGCCGCCGGCGAAGCTCCCCAGCCTGGTGGAAACCGCCAACACCGCCGATGCCGACGAGCACGCCACCGCGCCCAAGGGCGGCCGTTCGCGCCGGCTGGTGGAGCAGTTCATCAGCCGCCTGCCGCAAGGCACCGAGATCCGGCTGGAGGACGAGACCACGCCGCGCATCTGGATCAAGCTGCCGAGCCGCGCCGACTGGATCGCGATGCCGATCCTGTGGGTGCACAACCCGCCGCCGGACAACCGGCTGGTGCCGGGGGTGATGCTGGTGGTGGGCGTGGCGATCGTGTTTGCCGTGCTGATCGCGTGGCAGATCCAGCGGCCGGTGCGCGACATGGCCAACGCGGCCGCGCTGCTGTCGCGCCAGCACGCGGTGCCGCCGCTGCGCGAGCGCGGCCCGCACGAGCTGCGCCAGCTGATCGAGCGCTTCAACCGCATGGTGGCCGACCTCGCGCGCATCGACCAGGAACGCAACACCATGCTGGCCGGCATCGCCCACGACCTGAAAACGCCGCTGGCGCGGCTGCGCCTGCGCGCCGAGATGCTGGCCGATCCCAAGGCCGCCGCGGGGGTCACGCGCGATGTCGAATCGATGGCGGCCATCGTCGAGCAGTTCCTGAGCTTCGCGCAGACCAGCGAGTCCACCGCGCGGCCGGTGCCGGTGGACCGGCGCGTCAACGAGCTGGCCGCCTCGCTGGCCGAGCAGGAGCGCCAGGTGGTGCTGTCGCTGGGCGCGGGCGAGGGCTTCCGCATGATCGCCACGCAGCTGGACCGCATCGTCGGCAACCTGGTCGACAACGCCTACGCCTATGGCAAGCCGCCGGTCTGCATCGCCACCGCGCGCACGCCCGACGGCTACATGCTGGTGGTGGAAGACCAGGGCGACGGCATTCC
This sequence comes from Cupriavidus taiwanensis, assembly GCF_900250115.1. NCBI lineage: Bacteria > Pseudomonadati > Pseudomonadota > Betaproteobacteria > Burkholderiales > Burkholderiaceae > Cupriavidus > Cupriavidus taiwanensis. Next base: position 579,496 of record NZ_LT984803.1, read on the forward strand.
CGACCATGACAAGGAGCGCGCCACGCTGCCGTTCGTGCGGCTCGACCCCGCGCGCGGCGGCAATGCGCATTCCGGGCTGGGGCTGGCGATCGTCGACCGGCTGGTGCGGCAGGCGGGCGGGAAGCTCAACCTGATGAATGCCGAGGGCGGCGGGTTGAGGGTGGAGATGGTGTTTGGGGCGGCTACCGTGTGATGACCGCTGGGGTACTCCCTCTCCCGCTTGCGGGAGAGGGTTGGGGAGAGGGCGGGAGCTTCAACGAAGTACAGGCCGTCGCAATTGCCAGCGCCTGCGCTCTCCTCCGGCCCCTCTCACGCAAGCGGGAGAGGGGAGCAAACCGGCCGCATGCTGAGGCTCGCAGCCGTGTGTGGCAAGACCTTCAAACCTTCTTCTTCTCCCCGATCCGGCTTTCCTTCCCCGCCAGCAGCTTGGCGATATTCTGCCGGTGCCGCGCGATCAGCAGCACGCTGATGACGAAGATCGCGCCGGCCATCACGTCGACGCCGTTCATCAGCACATGGAAGAACGGCGCGAAGATTGCCGCCACCAGCGCCGCCAGCGACGAGTAGCGGAAGAAGAACGCGATGATCAGCCAGGTGGCCAGCGTGCCCAGGCCCAGGATCGGGTTGATCGCCAGCAGGATGCCGGCCGCGGTAGCCACGCCCTTGCCGCCGGCGAAGCGGTGGAACACCGGGAACAGGTGGCCGAGGAACACCGCCAGCGCCACCATGGCCAGGCCGGTGTCGGTGAGGCCGTGCGCCGGGCCGAAGCGCGCCGCCAGCCACACCGCCAGCCAGCCCTTCAGGGCATCGCCGATCAGCGTCAGGATCGCCGCCTTCTTGTTGCCGGTGCGCAGCACGTTGGTGGCACCGGGGTTGCCCGAGCCGTAGGAATGCGGGTCCGGCAGCCCCATCAGCTTGCTGACGACCACAGCGAAGGAAACGGAGCCGATCAGGTAGGCGGCAAGGGCAAAAAGCAGATTGGCCATGTGCAGTGGGATGTTTTCAGGCTGGCGCGATTGTAGCGCGGCAGGGGCCCCGCCACGACCGTGACTTCCCCGATTGGCATGGAGGCTGCCCTCGAGCTGCCGCCCGGCAGGCTCAGTCGGGCAGCGCGCACTGCACCGGCTGGGCGTCGAGCAGCGCGGGCAGCAGCTTCGGGTCGAGGCTGACCAGGTAGCCGCGGCGCCCGCCGTTGATGTAGATGCGCGCCAGCTGCAGCACGGTCGCTTCCACGTACACCGGCATGCGCTTCTTCGTGCCGAACGGCGAGGTGCCGCCCACCACGTAGCCGCTATGCCGCTGCGCCACCTCGGGCTTGCACGGCTGCACGCTCTTGCGCCCGGTCTGGCGCGCCAGGTTCTTGGTCGAGACCGAGCAGTCGCCGTGCATCAGCACCACCAGCGGCTGCGCGCGCTCGTCTTCCATGATCAGGGTCTTGATCACGTCGTGCTCGGGCACGCCCAGCTGGCGCGCCGATTCGCCGGTGCCGCCATGCTCGACATAGTCATAGGGGTGCTCGCCGAAGGCCACGCCGTGCTTGCGCAGCGCTTGCGTGGCGGGGGTTTCCGAAACGTGCCTGGATTTGCTCATGACAGTGGCCGCCTTGGGCGTTCAGCCGCGCGGATGGTGCTGCTGGTGCAGCTCGCGCAGGCGTTCGCGCGCGACGTGGGTATAGATCTGGGTGGTGGAGATGTCGGCATGCCCCAGCAGCAGCTGCACCACGCGCAGGTCGGCGCCGTGGTTGAGCAGGTGCGTGGCGAAGGCATGGCGCAGCGTGTGCGGCGACAGCGGGGCATGCACGCCGGCATCGCGCGCATGGCGCTTGATCAGGTGCCAGAACGCCTGCCGCGTCATGCCTTCGCCGCGCTGCGTGACGAACAGCGCGTCGCAGGCACGCCCGGCCAGCAGCGCCGGGCGCGCGCTGGCCAGGTAGCGCCGCAGCCAGTCGCCGGCCTGCTGGCCGAACGGCACCAGCCGCTCCTTGTCGCCCTTGCCGCCGACCACGCGCGCGACGCCCTCGTTCAGCCCGATCTCGACGGTCTTCATCTGGGTCAGCTCCGATACGCGCAGCCCGCTGGCGTACATCAGCTCGAGCATGGTGCGGTCGCGCAGGCCCAGCGGGGTGTCGGTGTCGGGCGCTTCCAGCAGCGCCTCGACCTGGGCCTCGGTCAGGGTCTTGGGGTAACGCGGCGGCTGCTTGGCGGGGCGCAGCAGCAGGCAGGGGTCGGCCTGCACCAGGTGCTCGCGCAGCGCCCACTGGTAGAAGCGGCGGAACACCGCCAGGCGCCGGTTGGCCGACGACGCGCGGGTCTGCGTATGGCGCGCGCTGAAGTAGGCCGACAGCGCGCCGTCGTCGGCGCCGAGCAGCTCGCCGCGCTGCTCCTGCTGCAGCCAGCGCGCCAGCAGCGTCAGGTCGCGCCGGTAGGCGTCGATGGTGTTGCGCGAGAGCCCGTCTTCGAGCCACAGCGCATCGCAGAAGCGGCTGACCAGGGCCACGTCGGCGGCGCTGGCGGCCGCGCTGAGCTCGGCCGCCGCCGAGGCGCCGCTCATATCAGCATGGCGCCCTCGTGGCGCAGCAGCCAGCGCTTGACGTCGAGGTAGAAGCCGTCTTCGGCATGGTGCGAGAACCCGCCGATGCCCCTTGCCGAGACCACGCGATGGCATGGCACCAGGATCGGGAACGGGTTCTGCCCGCAGGCCTGGCCGACCGCGCGCGGCATCGCGCCGATGGCTTCGGCGATGGTGCCGTAGGTGGTGGTGGCGCCGCGCGGCACGGCGCAGATGGCCTGCCACACGCGCTGCTGGAAATCGCTGCCGGCGGGGGCCAGCGGCACGTCGAAGGCGCTGTCGGGATCGTCGTAATAGGCCGCCAGCTGCGCCGCGAGCCGCTGCGTCAGCGCATTGGCCGGCGCCTGCGCCTCGACGTGCCCGGGAAGGTACACGATGGCCCGGATGCGCGCGCCGTCCGTGCGCACGCCGATCTTGCCGAACGGGGCGGGAAGGATGGCGTCGTAGGTGGCGGGCATGGCGGTCAGGCTGGGGCGAATGCTGGATTTTAGTGCTTTTTGGCGGGGGCAGAAAAAAGGCCGCCTTGCGGCGGCCCTCTGGCGGTTGGCGTGACACCGGCCGGATTACTGCTCCAGCTTGATGTTCTGCACCTTGACCAGGTTCTTCATCTTGTCGAATTCCTTCTTGATCTCGGCCGCGTGCTGCGCCGGCGTGTTGCCCGACGGCTCGGCGCCGGCGGTGCGCAGGCGCTGCTGGAAGTCCTTGTCCTGCAGGGCCTTGACCGCGGCTTCGTTGAGCTTCTTGATGACCTCGTCAGGCGTGCCGGCGGGCGCCACCAGGCCGTACCAGGCCGGATCGTTCGGCTCCTTCAGGCCCATTTCGCCGAAGGTCGGCACATTGGGCAGCGACTCCAGGCGCTTGTTCCAGGCGACCACGATCGGACGCAGCTTGTTGGCCTTGATGTAGGGCATCGACGACGGCAGGTTGTCAACCATGATCGGCACCTGGCCGGCCAGCACGTCGTTCAGCGCCGGGCCCGCGCCGCGGTACGGGATATGGACCATGAAGGTCTTGGTCGAGACCTTGAACTGCTCGCCCAGCATGTGGCCGAAGCCGCAGGTGCCCGACGACGCGTACGAATACTTGCCCGGGTTGGCCTTCAGCACGGCCAGGAACTCCTTGTAGTCCTTGGCCGGGAAGTTGGGGTTCACCGCGATCACGTTGGCCACGTTGGCCAGGTTGGTGATGGGCTTGAAGTCCTTGATCGGGTCGTACGACAGCTTGGGGTTGCAGGCCGGGTTCACGGCCATGGTCGAGACCGTCGAGATGCCGATGGTGTAGCCGTCCGGCGCGGCCTTGGCGATGGCATCGGCGCCGATCGAACCGCCCCCGCCGGCGCGGTTTTCCACCACCACCGGCTGGCCCAGGATGCGGCTCATCTGGTCCGCCGCGCCACGGCCGACGATGTCGGTGGTGCCGCCGGGTGCGAACGGAATAATCAGGCGGATCGGCTTGGTGGGGTAGCTCTGGGCCTGCGCCGCGGTGGCGGCGGCCGCCAGGGCCAGGGTCAGTGCGAGTTTGCCAGCTTGCATGAGATCATGTCTCCCGTCAGAAATCCGGGCAGGGTGCCGCCCGGAAGCAAAAAAACCGTCGCAGTGCCACAGGTCGGGCGGTGCGCCGGCAGCGTAATCCTGGTCAGCCGCCCAGCAGGCCGCGCTTGACCCCGGCGTCGACCGGGCGTTCGCCCAGGAACACCCGCAGCAGGGCCTGGTAAAAGTCTTCGCCGGGAATCGGCCGGCCGCGCGGCGTGCCGTTGATGGCCACGACCGTCCCCGTTTGCGGGGAAAAATCCAGGTTGATGACGTCGCCCTTGTGCGCGGTGCCGATCTCGCCCAGGGTGCGCTCGAACTGTACCAGCCGCGCCGCCAGCCCCTGCATCTGCGCCTCGCTGTGGTTGTCGCGCATGCCCTGGCGGATCGCGCGCACCACCGCCGGCGGCTCGGTCTCGCGCAGGATGCGTAACTGTAGCCGCTTGGCGCCGGGCGTGCCCAGTACCACGGCCGCGTTGCGGGCCTTTTCCTCCAGGTACAGCGCGGCCACGTAGCCCGTGGTCAGGAAGCCGGTGCGCAGCGCCGCGCCATTGAGCTGCAGTTCCTTGCCGCCCACGCGCGCCGCGTCGTCGAAGCGCACGCCGGCGATCTCGACCGCGCGTGCCGGCCCCGGCACGGCATGCGCCGCGGTCACGGCGCCGAGCGCCGCCAGCACGACGGCCAGGCGCAGGCGGCGGCCCGGCCGGAAGCCGGTGCGGAAGCGGGGGCGGAGGAGAGTGTCCACGCGCAGGCGCGCGCAACGGATGCGGGACAACATGGCGGCAGGCGTACAACTAGGCATGCCATGCTGCCCGAAATCTGGAAAAATACCTATCCGTATCTGCCCTAGTCTGCACATTCCGGCTTTCTTGCCGTTATCTCTCCCCACCGCAGTTTCTGGGCGACGGCTGCCCGGGCAGTTGCAGCGCCGTGCCACTGCCACCACCACGACAACCATAGATGTCTTCCGCCCTCCTGCTGGTCCCGGACTTCAGCCTGATCCTGATCGGCTGGCTGCTGGTGCGCTATTCCCCCTTCGACCGCGCCTTCTGGGGCGGGGTGGAGCGGCTGGTCTACTTCGTCCTGTTTCCGGCGCTGCTGCTGCAGTCGACCAATACCGCGGCGCTCGACTTCTCGTCGACCTCGGCCATGCTGGGGCTGGCGCTGCTGGTGCTGGCCACCGGCCTGGCCGGCGGCTACGCGGTCAAATGGGTGCTGCGCCCGGACCCGGTCAGCTTTGCCTCGGGGCTGCAGACCGCGTTCCGCTTCAATTCCTATATCGGGCTGGCGCTGGCCTCGCGGCTGGGCGGCTCCGAAGGGCTGGCGCTGATGGCGGTGATCGTCGGCTGCACCGTGCCGCTGTGCAACGTGGCGGCGGTGTGGGCGCTGGCCCGGCATGGCCAGTCCGCGCTGTGGAAGGAACTGGCGCGCAACCCGCTGATCCTGGCCACCGCCGGCGGCCTGGCGACCAACCTGATGGGGCTGCACGCGCCCGAGGTGCTGGGCATGACGCTGAACCGGCTGGGCTCGGCGTCGACCGCGCTGGGCCTGATGACGGTGGGCGCCGGGCTGCAGGTGAGCGGCGCCAGCGGCACCGCCGGGCCGGTGGCGTGGTGGACCGGGGTCAAGCTGCTGGCGATGCCGTGCGTGGCATGGCTGGTGGGGCGGCACCTGCCGCTGACCGCGCTGCAGTACCAGATCGTGGTGCTGTACGCCTCGCTGCCGACCGCCTCGAGCGCCTACATCCTGGCCGTGCGCATGGGCGGCAACGGGCCGATGGTGGCGGCGACGATCTCGCTGATGACGGTGGCGGCGATCGTCACCACGCCGCTGTGGCTGGCGCTGGTGAGCTGATCCGAGCGGGACGCCGGGGCTCAGTCGGCCCCGGCCCGTTGCGCCGGCGGGCCGCCCTGGGCCAGGGCCCAGTCGATATGTTCCTGCACCATGGGCGTGGCGGTCTCGCGCCGCGCCAGCAACGCGGCGCGGATGCGCGCGGCCAGCGCCGCATCCTCGGCGCGCGTGCCGGACAGTGCCGCGCGCAGGCTGTTGCCCAGCCCCACCGCCAGGTTGCGCAGCCAGCGCTCATGGCCGATGCGGCGGATCGGGCTGCCTTCGAGGCGCTGGTTGAATTCCGCTTCGGTCCAAGCGAACAGCGCCACCATGTCGGGCGCGTCCAGGCCATTGCGCACGTCGAAGTCCGGCACCGTGGCCACGTGCGCGAACTTGTTCCAGGGGCACGCCAGCTGGCAGTCGTCGCAGCCGTAGACGCGGTTGCCCATGGGCGCGCGGAACTCCACCGGGATCGCGCCCTTGTGCTCGATGGTGAGATAGGAAATGCAGCGGCGCGCGTCGAGCCGGTAGGGCGCGACGATGGCGCGCGTGGGGCAGATGTCGAGGCAGCGGTGGCAGCTGCCGCAATGGCCGGCCTCGGGCGGATCGGCCGGCAGCGGGATGTCGACCAGGATCTCGCCGAGGAAGAACATCGAGCCGCCGTCGCGGTCCAGCAGCAGCGTATGCTTGCCGCGCCAGCCGAGTCCGCCCTGGCTGGCCAGCGCCACTTCCATCACCGGGGCCGAATCGGTGAAGACGCGGTAGCCGAACTTGCCGATCTCGGCCTCGATGCGGCTGGCCAGTTGCTGCAGCCGGCTGCGCAGCACCTTGTGGTAGTCGCGCCCGCGTGCGTACAACGACACCACCGCGGTGGCCGGATCGTCCAGCCGCGCCAGCTCGTGGCGGCGCCAGTCGGCGGCAGCGGCGTGCGCGCCGGCGACCGGGACATAGGGCATGCGCGCCACGATCGCGCGCACCGTGCCGGGCACCAGTTCGGCCGGACGGGCGCGCCGCAGGCCGTGGTTGGCCATATAATCCATGTCGCCGTGGTAGCCCTGCGCCAGCCAGGCCAGCAGTCCCGGCTCGGCGTGCGCGAGGTCGACATCGGCGATGCGCACCGAGGCAAAGCCCAGCGCGGCGCCCCATGCGCGGATCGACGCGGCCAGCGCCGCAAGCTCCCCCGGGCCCGCGGCCGCATGGCCGCTGGGGTCTGGTACTGGTACTGGTGTGGGCGGCGCATCCGCCGGCCCGGGGGCGACTCGGTCGATCATTCCTGAATTGTACGCAATGCCCTTGCTTGAAGAACGCACCCTGACGCTGCCCGACGAAGCCGCCACCGCGCGCCTGGGCGCCGCGCTGGCCGCCGCCGTGCAGGCCATGCCGCCGCGCACGGTGCATGTGCAGCTGTCCGGCGACCTGGGCGCCGGCAAGACCACGCTGTCGCGCGCCGTGCTGCGCGCGCTGGGCCATGCGGGCAAGGTCCGCAGCCCCACCTATACGCTGTGCGAGCCCTATGATGTCGCGCGCGCCGATGGTTCGCCGCTGACGGTCTACCACTTCGACCTGTACCGCTTTGCCGATCCCGAAGAGTGGCTCGACGCGGGCTTTCGCGACTGCTTCGCCGAACCGGCCTTCAACCTGGTCGAGTGGCCGGAAAAGGCCGGACGCCTGCTGGGGGAACCGGACCTGCACATGTTGCTCCAATCGGACATGGCCGGCGCCGATGACGCCGGCGAGCGGCGGAGCGCGACCTTGCGCGCCTATACTCCCACTGGACTTACCTTGCTGAACGCATGCTGATCAAGCGACTTGCCACCGACCGCCCCGATGGACCCGACGGCCTGCTGCAGGCGCGCCGCAAATGGATGGCGCAGGCACTGAAGCTGGGCGCCGGCACCGCCGTGCTGACGCTGGCCGGTCCGCAGATCGCGTTCGGCGCCGGCATCGTCGCGGTGCGCGTGTGGCCGGCCGAGGACTACACCCGCGTCACCATCGAATCCGATGCACCGCTGGCCGCGGTGCACCAGATGATCCGTGACCCCGACCGGCTGGTGGTCGACATCGACGGCCTCGACCTGTCGCCCACGCTGCGCGAACTGGTGGCCAAGATCGCTCCGAACGACCCGTATATCCAGACCGTGCGCGTCGGCCAGAACCGCCCGCGCGTGGTCCGCATGGTGTTCGACCTGAAGGAAAACGTGGCGCCGCAGGTGTTCACGCTGGCGCCGATCGGCAGCTACCGCAACCGGCTGGTGTTCGACCTGTACCCGGTCAACCCGCCCGACCCGCTGTGGAAGCTGGTGCGCGACACCGAGGAAAAGCAGCGCCGCTTTGCCACCTCGGACCCGGCGCCGGGCGCGGAAGGCATCGCCGGCGCCCCGGCCGGCGCCGAGGAAGACGCCATCGGCGCGCTGGTGCGCCGCTTCGACGAGAAGGGCGAGATGCCGCCCACCACCGCGCCGCTGCCGCCACCGGTGGCCGCGGCCCGGCCGAAGCCCTCGGCACCGCCGGTGCCAACCCCCAACGCCCCCGTGGTGCCGCCGGTCGCGCGCGACAATCCCACCGCCGAGCGACCGTTCAAGATGCGGCGCCTGCTGACCGTGGCGATCGACCCCGGGCATGGCGGCGAAGACCCTGGCGCGATCGGCGCGGCCGGCTCGCGTGAAAAAGACGTGGTGCTGCAGATCGCGCACCGGCTGCGCGCCAAGATCGACGCGCAGCCCAATATGCGCGCGATGATGACGCGCGACGCCGACTTCTTCGTGCCGCTCAATGTGCGCGTGCAGAAGGCGCGCCGCGTGCAGGCCGACCTGTTCGTGTCGATCCACGCCGACGCCTTCCTGTCGCCCGAGGCGCGCGGCGCGTCGGTGTTCGCGCTGTCCGAGCGCGGCGCGTCCAGCACGGCGGCGCGCTGGCTGGCCAACAAGGAAAACGCCTCCGACCTGATCGGCGGCGCCAACATGGGCAACAAGGATGCGCAGGTGGCGCGCGTGCTGCTGGACCTGTCGACCACCGCGCAGATCAACGACAGCCTGCTGGTGGGCAAGGCCGTGCTGGGCGAGATCGGCGGCATCAACAAGCTGCACAAGGCGCACGTGGAACAGGCCGGGTTTGCGGTGCTGAAGGCGCCGGATATCCCGTCGATCCTGATCGAGACCGCCTTCATCAGCAATCCGGAGGAAGAGCGCAAGCTCAACGACAACGCCCACCAGGAGCAGCTGGCCAATGCCATCCTGAAGGGCATCCGCGCTTACTTTGCGCGCAATCCGCCGCTGTCGAAGAATCCGTCCGTGTGATCCGTTGCCAAGCGACGGGCAAAAAAAAGGTTCATCGAGGAATTCCGGGGAAGGCTGCGCGGATTTTGAGGAAGAAGTATTCCTCGTCGCGATAGCCGTACGCGCGGCGCTTGATGACCTTGATGGTGTTGTTGATGCCTTCGACCACGCTGGTGTTCAATGGGTGGCGGCAGCGGGCCAAGATGCCATGCCAGTAGCCTTGCAGGCGCTTCGCAAACAACTCCAGGGCAGGTATTCGGCTCTGCCGAGCCTGCTCGCACCATTGCTCCCAAGCTTTTTGCGCCCACGCCGGCGGCGGTAGAACCATAGCCGCTTTAGCTCGTCGCGCAACAGATAGACTGTCAGCAATGGCCGGTTCGCCTCCAGGACCATCCAGATGAACCGCCTGGGGACGCTCAAGTTCTCCCGATTCCGCAGCAGTAGCCAGCGTGTGGACTTGAGCACCGTCTGGCCGGCCGATCGTGCCGCAGCTGATTGGCCTGATCCACCCGTACTCGGTCGATGACCTCACGCCCGTACTTAGCTACCACGTGGAACAGGTCGAAGACCACCTCTGCTTGCGGGCAATGCGCCCGGATCTCCAACTCATACGCGGTCGTCATGTCGATGGCGACGGCCTCGATGCGCTGCGCAACGCCGGCGGGGAGCTGCTCAAAGAAGGCTCGGGCGGTCTCGCGTGAGCGCCCCTGTCCGATCCAGAGCACCTGCCGCCCAATGGGGTCGACTACCACCGTGGCATATCGATGCCCCTTGTGTAGCGCGAACTCATCCATGGCCAGGTAGCGGATATTGGACCAGTCCGGCTCGGCCACTGCCTCACGCAAGCGAGCCTTATCGATCGATTTAACTGTGTGCCAGCCCAGATCGTAGAAGGCCGCCACCGCCTGCACCGTACAGTGGCGCAACAAGTGGCCGCAAGCCTGGGCCAAGCGGGCCGTCACGCGTTGGTAGCGCCCAAGCCATTCCAGCCGCTCCAGCCTCGGACCGCCGCAACGGTCGCACCAAACGCGCCGGCGCGGCACGTGCAGTACGACCCGATACTCGAACAGCGGAAGGTCCCGGACTCGCCTGACCACTGTCTCATGCACCTGATGGCAGCGCGCGCCACACTCCTCGCAATGCATGACCTTGCTGACCGGCTTCAAGTACAACGACAGCGTACGGCTCTCTCCCTCCGGCCATTCCACGCGCTCCAGCCGGTAGCCCTTCCAGCAACCCAGTGCTTGCAGCGTCTTGCGATCCAGCACACATCCCCCTGATACCTGAAGAAACAGACATCAGCATACAAAATGTGCTCTTTCGGGCCACGGTTTTCTGCGAAGAACCAAAAAAAAACCGGGGCATGCCCCGGTTTTTTTATGGCGGCGCGCTTCAGGCGCGCGCCGTGGCCTGGTCCTCCAGCAAGGCATCGCGGTTGGCATAGCGCGATGCGATCACCGAGCAGACGATCAGCTGCAGCTGGTGATAGACCATCAGCGGCAGCACCAGCAAGCCCAGCGCCGGATGGCCGGCAAACAGGATCTTGGCCATCGGGATGCCGTTGGCCAGGCTCTTCTTCGAGCCGCAGAACACCGCGGTGATTTCGTCCTCGACGGAAAAACGCAGGCGGCGCGCGGTCAGCGTGGTGAAGCCCAGCACCACGAACAGCAGCACCGCGGCGATCCCCATCACGGCGCCGATGGTCTGCCACTGGTACTCATGCCACAGGCCTTCGGCGGTGGCGTCGCAAAACGAGGAGTAGACGATCAGCACGATCACGCCGCGGTCGATCTTGTTGGTGATGTGCTTCTTCCTGGCGAGCCAGCTGCCGATCAGCGGACGCAGCAGCTGGCCCAGCGCGAACGGCAGCAGCAGCTGCAGCGCCACGCCGGTCAGCGCCTTGCCCAGCGGCATCGAGGCGCCGCTGGCGCTGATCACCAGCCCCATCAGCAGTGGCGTCACCAGCATGCCGATCAGGCCCGAGATGGTGGCGTTGAAGATCGCGCCCGAGACATTGCCGCGCGCCATCGAGGTCATTGCCACCGACGACGACACCGTGGACGGCAGCGCGCACAGGAAGAACACGCCCAGCAGCAGGTCGGCCGGCAGCGTATTGCGCAGCGACAGCATCAGCAGCGCGCCCACCACCGGGAACACCACGTAGGTGAAGACCTGCACGAACACGTGCAGGCGCCAGTGCTTGGCGCCCGCCACCAGCTTGTCGCGCGACAGCGCCGCGCCGTGCAGGAAGAACACCAGCGCCACGCCCAGGCTGGTCACCACGCCGAGGTGCAGCGGGCCGTCGCCGGTGCCGAGCTCGGGCGCCGCCAGCGCGATGGCGATGGCGGTCAGCATGACGAGCACAAAGCCGTCGATCAGGTCATAGAGCTTCTTGAGATTGCGGACAATACGGGACATGACTGCGGGTGAAATCCTGCGGTGTTAGGGTTTTGCCTAGTATTGGACGCCACCCGGGTCTAGAATGCAAATTCATTTATAGAATCTATTTATCCGCTTGTTGCATGAATTACACATTGCGCCAGCTGCGCGTGTTCCTGGCGGTGGCCAGCAGCGGTGGCTTCAGCCGCGCCGCGGACGCGGTCGGACTGACCCAGCCGGCGGTCAGCCGAGGCGTCGCCGAACTGGAAGACGCGCTCGGCGTGCGCCTGCTGGACCGCACCACGCGCGAAGTGGTCCTGACCGAAGCCGGCCATGCGCTGGCACCCGCGCTGGAACGCCTGCTCGGGCAACTGGACGACACCCTCGAGGAAACCCGGCAGCTCGGTGAGCGCTATCGCGGCCGTGTGGTGATAGCCGGCGCGCCGACGATCTCCGCCCGGCTGATGCCGCTCTACGTGGCCGCCTGCGCCGCGCAATATCCGGAAATCCGCCTGACCGTGCGCGACAACGTCCAGGCGGACGGGCTGGAGCAGGTCCGCGCCGGCGCGGTGGACTTCGGCGTGCTGATCGATCCGCTGGTGCGTGACGGCTTGCTGGTGGAGCCGGTGGCGACCGACCCGTTCTGCTTCGTTTGCCGGCGCGACCATCCACTGGCGCAGGCGGAAGCGGTGCCGTGGTCGGCGCTGCATGGGATGCGGCTGGTGCTGCTGGACTTTGCCTCGGGCAGCCGGCCGCTGATCGACCGCGTGTTCGGCCGCCATGGCGTGGTGCCGCGCGTGGTGCAGGAACTGGGCCATTCGGCCAGCGTGTTCGGCATGGTCGAGGCCGGCATCGGCGCGTCGGTGCTGCCGTCGTTTTCGCTGCCGCTGCCGGCGGCGTCGCCGCTGGTCTGGCGCCCGCTGGTGCCGCGCGAGGAGCGCAGCATCGTCATGGTGCGGCGCGAGGACCGCTCCCTGTCGCCGGCCGCGGCGGCGGTGTGGGAACTGGTGCGGCGCCTGACCGTGCGGGCCGAGGCGCCAACCATCAGCGCCGCGGCCTGAAGCGCCTGCGCCCGGCCCGTCCGCTCAGCGCGCGGTGACCATCACCGCTTCCAGCTCGAAACTGCCGTCTGCCTGCACGCGATAGTGCTGGCGCACTTCCGCGGGCGCCACCTGCCACAGATGCCGGATCGCGGCCACCGCCAGCGCCGGCGTGCGCATGCGCTGCACCCAGCTGTCGAACTCGATGCCGATGCGCCAGATGTCGGATACGGCAATCGCATCCGCGGCAAAGCCCGCGGCTTCGAACATCACGCGCCAGCCCGCCGGGGTGTAGTCGCGTACGTGCGAGGGATCGCGCAGCAGTTCGACCGATTGCAGCCAGGTATCGCGCAGCGGGTCCGGCGCGCCGGCGATGTCGATCAGCACCACCTTGCCGCCGGGCTTGAGCACGCGGCGGATTTCGGCCAGCGCGGCCGGCACGTCGCGCCAGTGGTGCGCGCTCATGCGCGACACCACCGCGCAGAAGCTGCCATCGTCGAACGGCAGTTGCTCGGCCGCGCCCTGGCGGGTGCGCACGTGGTCCAGCCCGCGCTCGCGCGCCGCGGCCTCGACCACCGCGAGCATGTCGGCCGACAAATCGCAGGCGGTCACCTCGCCCGCCACCGCGGCGGCGGCAAAGCTGGCATGGCCGGCGCCACAGCCCAGGTCGAGCACGCGGCTGCGCGCGCGCTTGGCCACGGGAATCAGCGCGGCCAGTTCGTCCTTCAGTTGCTGCAGGTCGGCGCCGCTGGCATGGACCGCGCTGGTGAGATAGGCGCTGGCGCTGGCGCCGAACTGGGCGGCGACGAGTTCCTGTTGCTGCATGGTGCTGGGCTCCTGGGGGCCGCGGCCGAGCCGGGTCGGGCGGCGTTGTGGTCGGGGAGGGGACTTGCCCGCGAGGCGGGTTCGGCATACTGTAGGCGGGCCGTTTTCCCGGTACAAGTCACCGCTTTATCCTGGTATAAACGCCACCAGCCTGCCATGCCGCCACTCGCCCCGCCTGCCACCCCTCCTGCCGCCGCGCGATCCCCGCCCGCATCGCGCGAAGCCGTGCTCGGCGCCTTCCTGCGCGCGCACCGCGAACGCCTGGCGCCGGCGGACGTGGGGCTGGCGCCCGGCCAGCGCCGCCGCACCCCCGGCCTGCGCCGCGAGGAGGTGGCGCAGCTGGCAGGACTGAGCACAACCTGGGTCACGTGGCTGGAGCAGGGCCGGCCGGTGGCGCTGTCGGCGCGCGCGCTGGCCAGCCTCGCCGCGGCGCTGCGGCTGTCGCGCGCCGAGCGCGCCTACCTGTTCGAGCTGGCCGGCCGGCGCGATCCGCACCACGCTGGCGGCGAGCCGGTGCCAGCCGCGGTGCTGGCCAGCGTGCATGCCATCGACGGGCCGGCTTACCTGCTCGATCGCCAATGGACCGCGCTGGCCTGGAACGCCTCGGCCGCGGACCTGTTCACCGGCTGGCTCGACGCCGCCGCCACCGAGCGCAACCTGCTGCGCGCGATGTTCCTGTCGCCGGCGCTGCAGGCACTGGTGCAGGACTGGCCGCACCGCGCCGCGCGCCTGGTGGCCGAATTCCGAGCGCACAGCATCCGCCATGCCGAAGCGGCACCGACGCGGGCGTTGATCGAGGGATTGATGGCGGAGAGCGCGGACTTCCGCGCCGCCTGGCTGTCGCAGGACGTGGAAGAGCGCGAGGGCGGGCGCCGCGGCTTTCGCCATCCGCGCCAGGGCGCGCTGCAATTCGAGCAGCTGACGCTGGTGCCGGCGGCGGCGCCGGGGCTGATGCTGGTGATGCTGCTGCCCGGCTGAGCGGGCAGCAGCCTGGGCTTACTTGGGCTGCATCCGGATCGCGCCGTCCAGCCGGATCACCTCGCCGTTGAGCATCGGGTTCTCGATGATCGAGCGCGCCAGCTTCGCATATTCGGCGGGCCGGCCCAGCCGCGACGGGAACGGCACCATCTTGCCGAGCGCGTCCTGCACCTCCTGCGGCATGCCCAGCAGCATCGGGGTCTCGAACAGGCCCGGGGCGATGGTCATGCAGCGCACGCCGTCGCGCGCCAGGTCGCGCGCGATCGCCAGCGTCATGCCGACCACGCCGCCCTTGGACGCGGCATAGGCGGCCTGCCCGATCTGGCCATCGAACGCTGCCACCGACGCGGTATTGATGATCACGCCGCGCTCGCCCTCGCTGTCCGGCGTGTTCTGCACCATCGCCGCGGCGGCCAGGCGGATCATGTTGAAGGTGCCGACCAGGTTGATGCGGATGGTCTTGTCGAAGGCATCGAGCGGATGCGGGCCGTTCTTGCCGACCGTCTTGTTGGCGGTGGCAATGCCGGCGCAGTTGACCAGGCCGGCCAGGCGGCCGAGCGACTGCGCCGCGGCGACCACGGCCTGGCCATCGGCTTCCGAGGTCACGTCGCAGCGCACGAACTGGCCGCCGATCTCGCTTGCCAGGGCCTGGCCGGCGGCTTCGTTCAGGTCGGCAATGACGACCCGGGCGGCGGCTTCGGCGAGCAGACGGGCCGTACCGGCGCCCAGGCCGGACGCGCCGCCGGTGATGATGAATACGTTGTCCTTGATTTCCACGATGGGGTCTCCTCGCTCTGGTTTCCGTTTACGTAAACGTTAAGCATTGTACGGAGGCAGGGCCGATGTGCAAGGGGCCGACGCGCGCAAATCGGGGGGTGGCGGTGCTTAAGCGCCGAGCACGCGGCCGCAACCGCGCCAGCATAAAAAAAAGCGGCCGGGAGGCCGCTTTCCTTGCCGGTGCACGCCGAGCCTTACTTCAACGCTTCGAACACCCGTGCCGTGATCTCGTCGACATTGCCGACGCCCAGGATCTTGCGGTACTTCGGCGGCGCCACCTTGGCCGCGGCGTCGCCGTTGGCCGCCCATGCCGAGTAGTAGTCGACCAGCGGGCGGGTTTGCTGCGAGTAGACGTCGAGGCGCTTCTTGACGGTTTCTTCCTTGTCGTCGTCGCGCTGGATCAGCGGTTCGCCGGTCTCGTCGTCGACGCCCGGCGCCTTGGGCGGGTTGTACTTGAGGTGATAGGTGCGGCCCGAGGCCACATGCACGCGGCGCCCGCTCATGCGTTCGATGATGGCGTCGAACGGCACGTCGATCTCGAGCACGTAGTCGATCGCCACGCCGGCGTCCTTCATCGCCTCGGCTTGCGGAATCGTGCGCGGGAAGCCGTCGAACAGGTAGCCGCTCTTGCAGTCGTCCTGCTTCAGGCGGTCCTTCACCAGGCCGATGATGATGTCGTCCGACACCAGTCCGCCCGCGTCCATCACTTTCTTGGCTTCCACGCCCAGCGGCGTGCCGGCCTTGACCGCGGCGCGCAGCATGTCGCCGGTGGAGATTTGCGGAATGCCGAACTTCTCGCAGATGAACTTGGCTTGCGTGCCTTTGCCGGCGCCAGGCGCACCCAACAGGATCAAACGCATTTACGGGTCCTCAGAGTTTTTAATCCGGTATGGCGGAGAGATCAGAAGGAGGGTAACGCCGTAACTTGACGCGAGACTGACTGCGGTCCCGTTGCGTGCTGACTGCGTTCAGCGCGGGCACGGCTCAGGCGTACCCCCGCGTACGGCCGGCGGCGGCTGCCAGGTGGATGGCGGCGCGGCGCACCGGACGGGCTCACTCTTTATCTCCCCACCGAGCCTTGGCCGGCGGCGCGATTGCTCGTGCCAGCGGGGCGGCTCTGTATCGGCAAGCATTATGCCATGAGGCAGCGGGGATTCGGCCCGAAATCGGCCCCCCGGTTCAGGTTGCAGCAGAATCGACCTGAGCGGGCAGGCGCTCGCGCGGCCGCCATGCCCGCGCCGACGGGGTGCCGCTCAGGGCCCTTCCTGGGCCATCGACTGCGCCCACAGCACGCGTACGCGTTCGAGGTCGGCCTGGGTGTCGACGCCGGGCGCGGGCGCGGCCCCGGTCTGCATCACCGCGATGCGCTCGCCATGCCACATGGCGCGCAGCTGCTCCAGCGCCTCGGTCTGTTCCAGCGGCGCCGCCGCCAGCGTCGGGAAGCGGCGCAGGAACCCGGCGCGATAGGCATACAGGCCGATATGGCGCAGCACCGGCATGGCCGGCAGCGGCACCTGCGCCAGCGCGGCGGGCACGGCCGGCACGCCGGACCAGGCGTCGCGCGCCCACGGAATCGGCGCGCGCGAGAAATACAGCGCGCGGCCGGCGGCGTCGCACACCACCTTGACCACGTTGGGATTGAACACTTCGGCGCTGTCGTGCAGCGGATGGGCCGCGGTGGCGATGGCGCAGTCCGCGTGGTGCGCAAGGTGCAGCGCCACTGCGTCGATCAGCGCCGGCTCGATCAGCGGCTCGTCGCCCTGCACGTTGACGACGATGGCGTCATCGGCCAGGCCCAGTTGCGCGGCCACCTCGGACAGGCGGTCGGTGCCGGAGGGGTGGTCGGCGCGGGTCAGCACGGCTTCGATGCCGTGCGCGGCGCAGGCCTGCGCCACCGCCGGCGCATCGGTGGCGACCACGGTGCGCTGCGCCGACGACGCGTGCGCGCGTTCGGCCACGCGCACCACCATCGGGCGCCCGCCGATATCGGCCAGGGGCTTGTCGGGCAGGCGGGTCGAGGCCAGCCGTGCGGGAATGACGACGGTAAAGGCGGGCAGGGTCATGGCCGCGCTGCTCAGTTGCCCGCGGGCGCGTCCGGCTCGATGACGCGGCCCGGCACCGACTGGCGGGCCTCGTCGGCCAGCATCACGGGGATGCCGTCGCGAATCGGGTAGGCCAGTTTGTCGGCGTGGCAGATCAGCTCCTGCGCGGCGCGGTCGTATTCCAGCTTGCCCTTGCACAGCGGGCAGACCAGGATTTCAAGCAGCCGGTTGTCCATCTCGGTGTTCCTCGTTGCGCCCGGCGGCGGCGCTCGCGGCGGCCGGCGCGGGTTGGATTTGCGCCTGCACGGCGCGGCGGATTTTATCGATCAGGCCCGCATCGATCACGGGCCTGGTGGGCACGACCCAGATGCGCGGGTCGTCGAAGCGCTCGCATTTTACGGCATCCTTCTCGGTGATCAGGATCACGTCGGCGTCGAGCGCATCGGGATGGTCGACGAACGGGTCGACCACGAAGTCATAGTGGTCCGGCAGCGGCAGCGTCCTGGGCGCAAGGCCGGCGCCGCGCAGGCTGGCGAAAAAGCGCTCGGGATTGCCGATGCCGGCCGCGGCCAGCACGCGCCGTCCGGCAAAGGCGCTGAGCGGCCGCGCCATGGTGGGATCGGCAAGCTGCCAGGCGTCATCCAGTTCCAGGCGCATGCCGTACACGCCGGGGCGGTCGGGCGTGGCGCGGAAGTTGGGGTCGTTGATCAGGGTGGCGTCGCGCGGTCGCGAGAGCGGCTCGCGCAGCGGGCCGGCGGGCAGCATCAGGCCATTGCCACCCATGCGCGTGTCGAACATCACGATCTCGAAGTCGCGCTGCAGCTTGTAGTGCTGCAGGCCGTCGTCGAGCAGCAGCACGTTGATGCCGGGATGCGACACCAGCATGGCCTGTGCGCACAGCGCGCGGTCGGGGTAGACCCAGACCGGCACGTCGGTGGCGCGCGCGATCAGCAGCGGCTCGTCGCCGACGTCGCCCGCCTGCGAGGTGGGCTTGACCCGGCGCGGATGCTTGAGCTGCACGCCGTAGCCGCGCGAGACCACGCCGGGCCGCAGCCCGGCCTCGGTCAGCGCGTGCGCCAGCGCGATCACCGCGGGAGTCTTGCCGGTGCCGCCCACGGTGACGTTGCCGACCACCACCACCGGCATCGGCAGCCGCGTCGACCTGAACCAGCCGCGCAGGTAGCCATGGCGGCGCACCCGCGCGACCAGCCCGAACAGCAGCGAGAACGGCAGCATGAGCCAGGCGAACCAGCCGCGGCGTTGCCACTGGGCGGTCACGAAGTCGGCAAGGGCATGGCGGGGAACGGGCATGGACGCGGCGGGCGAGAGTCGATGGTCGGGATGCGATTGTAGTGCGCTCGCGGCTACGCCCCGCGGGGCGGCTCAACCATTATGGGCATTGCCGTGCGCATGGGGCAAGCCCGCCGGCCGCCGGCGCGCGGGCCCGCCCGGGGTCAGCGCGGCTGCGCGCTCTGCGTGGCGAAGGTCAGGCGCGACAGCCCGGCCAGCCGCGCGGCCTCCATCACGTTGACCACGGCCTGGTGCGTGGCCTGCGCGTCGGCATTGACAATCACCACCGGCGCCTGGCTGCCGGCGCCCGCGGCGGTGCGCAGCTGGTCGGCCAGGCTGGTGACGTCCTTCTGCTCCATCACCTGCTTGTTGACCGAGTAGACCCCGCGCGCGGACACCGACACCACGATCTCCTGTGGCTGCTGCCGCGCGCGCTCGGCGTCGGCGGTGGGCAGCTGGATCTGCAGCTCGGTAAAGCGCGAGTACGTGGTCGTGATCATCAGGAAGATCAGGATCACGAGCAGCACGTCGATCAGCGGGATCAAATTGATCTCGGGCTCTTCGCGCCGCTGGCGGGAACGGAAGTGCATGGCGTTCGGATGGGCGTGCCGCGCTCAGGCGCGGCGCTGCGGCAGGATGGCGTCGAGGAACGAGGTGGCGCGGAATTCCAGTTCGGCCACGTAGTCGTCGACGCGGCGGCGGAAGTAGCGCCAGAAGATCAGTGCCGGGATCGCCACGATCAGGCCCAAGGCGGTGTTGTACAGCGCCACCGAGATGCCGTGCGCCAGCTGCTCGGGGCTGGTGCCGGTGCCGCCCTGGCTGCCGAAGATCTCGATCATGCCGATCACCGTGCCCAGCAGTCCCATCAGCGGCGCCACCGAGGCGATCGTGCCGAGTGCGTTCAGGTAGCGCTCGAGCTCATGCGCGACCACGCGGCCGGCTTCCTCGACCACGTCCTTGGCGGCGTCACGCGAGGTATGCGGCTGCAGCACCACGTGGCGCAGCCCGGCGGCCAGCACGCGCCCCAGCGGTGAATTCTGTTCCAGCGTGTTGACCACTTCCGGCGTGGCGCGGCGCTGCTGCGCGGCGGCCAGCGCCTCTTCATAGAGCTTTGCCGGCAGCACCTTGCTGCGCTTGAGGGACAGGAAGCGTTCGACGATCAGCGCCAGCGCGATGACCGAGGCGAGCAACAGCGGCCAGATCGGCCAGCCGGCCGCTTGAATGATGGAAAACAATTGGACCCCCGGGATCGACAACCGAATAACGAAACCCCAAACCGCCAGTCGGCATGCCTTGAGGCGCGTGGGCATGATGCCTTGCTGCGCGCTCCGGCATTGCTCTGAAAAAACAGGCGCCACTCTAACCTGCGGCCTGGCGCGCGGCAAGGGACCATGCGCGCCTGTCTCGGGCGCGCATCGTCCCCTGGCGGCGCGCGCTGACGCTTTCCACAGCCGGCAGGGACAGTATTGTGGATCGATTGTGGAAAGCCGCCGGACAAGATCGCTAACTCATTGATCGGAAAGGGCAAAGCACGTTGTGCTTAAATCTTGTGCAAAGGCGTTCCGCAGCGGCTGCGGCGCATCCGGCACGTGCCGCGGCGGCGGCTGCCACGGTTCCGGGCGCCGCTTCTGTGCGCAAGCGCACTTTTCGACAGGACTTTCCACAAAGCAGCGGGACAGTACTGTGGAGGGCTTGTGGAAAGGTGCCTGAGAGTTTTCATAAGCCCTTGATTCCAAAGGCAGTCGACCACCTTGCGTAAAAAACAGGCAGGGCCGTTCATTGTGGGCGGGCCGGCGTTGCAGCCAGCTGGCGCCATCGAATGCGGGGTTTGTCCACAGCAAAGAGGGAGAGCACTGTGGACGGCTTGTGGACAAATCAGGGAGAAGATGCGCAAGCCTTTGAAAACAAATCAGTTTTCCGATAATGCCGAGAAAATGTGCAAACGCAGCAGAAACGCTCGGCGAGGGCGCTGCGTTCAACCGTGCAAGGTCGGGGCGCAGGACGAGGCGCTTGGCGTATCCGATAAGCGGGCTACCGGCCACGTCGCGCGATAAAGTGCCCTATGAGTACTATTTATTCAGGGAAAGCTGTGGATAACTTTGTGAACAAGCCCTTGGCCGGACATGTAAGTGGTTGATGCAAAAGAGAAATGGTTATATTGCCTAAGTTTTGTTGCGCTCACAAACCGCATAAGAATCAAAGGGTTGCACGAATCCATGCGGCTTCCCGGGTAGGGCTGGGCCATCAGCGCTAACCCCTTGACATTGCAGTTATGCTGTGGACATGTCCGAGCCACGCCGCATGCATGCGGCTTCCCCATGTCTGACCTGCCGAATTTTTCGCGTGACCCTTCCGCCACCACGCCGCGCAGCGGCCGCGAGGTGATTCCCGTCGGCGAACTCAATCACGCGATTGCGCGCGTGCTGGAACGCAGTTTTCCGCTCGCCTGGGTACGGGGTGAAATCTCAAACTTCACGCGCGCCGCCAGCGGCCACTGGTATTTCTCGCTGAAGGACGCGCGTGCGCAGATCCGCTGCGTGATGTTCCGCGGGCGCAATCAGCATGTCGACTTCCAGCCGCGCGAAGGCGAGGCGGTCGAGGTGCGCGCGGTGGTCTCGATGTACGAGGCGCGCGGCGAACTGCAGCTGGGGGTCGAGGCCATGCGCCGCGCCGGCCTCGGCAATCTCTATGAAGCCTTCCTGCGGCTCAAGGAAAAACTGTCGCAGGCCGGGCTGTTCGCGCCGGAGCGCAAGCGCCCGGTGCCGGCGCAGCCGCGCGCCATCGGCGTGGTCACGTCGCTGCAGGCCGCGGCGCTGCGCGATGTGCTGAGCACGCTGCGGCGGCGCGCGCCGCATGTGCCGGTGGTGGTCTATCCGGTACCGGTGCAGGGCGCGGGCGCGGCGCAGAAGATCGCGGACATGCTCGATGCCGCCGCCGCGCGCGCCGAATGCGATGTGCTGATCCTGTGCCGCGGCGGCGGCAGCATCGAAGACCTGTGGTCGTTCAATGAAGAGGTGGTGGCGCACGCGATCGCGCGCTGCACGCTGCCGGTGGTCTCCGGCGTCGGCCACGAGACCGATTTCACCATCGCCGATTTCGTTGCCGACGTGCGCGCGCCGACCCCCACCGGCGCGGCCGAGCTGGTCAGCCCGGATCGCGCGCACCTGCTCGCGCAGACCGCGCGCGCGCGCGATGCGCTGAGGCAATGCCTGCGGCGCGGGCTGGACCTGCGCGCGCAGCACCTGGACTGGCTGGCCCGGCGCGTGCGCAGCCCGCAGGCGCAGCTGCAGGAGCGCCGCGCGCAGGTCGACAATCTGGCGCGACATTTGCGGGCGGCATTGCGCGATACCGTGGTGTCGCAGCGCCATCGCCACCAGCTGCTGGCGATGCGCTGGCGCGCATGCCGGCCCGACGCTGCCACAGCCCACGCCGAGGTGGCGCGCCTGTGGCAGCGGCTGCAGGCCGCCGCGCGGCGCCAGCACGAGCGCGCCGGGCAGCGCCTGGCGCGCAGCGCCGGCGCGCTCGAGTTGCTGGCGCCGCAGCGCACGCTGGAACGCGGCTATGCAGTGCTGCTTGACCAGCGCGGACGCGCGCTGCGCGCCCCCGCCGAGATCCGTGCGGGCAGCGTGGTCGAAGCGCACCTGGCCGAAGGCGTGGCCGACCTGGCGATCGCCGCCGTGCAGGCCAAGCTGCCGGAATTCTGAGCCGCCGCGCGGTGCCGGAAACGCCCCGCACGCGCGCGCGGCACAGCTCCGAAAGGCCGCGCCGAAATCTCCCGGAAAGCCGCGCGCGGACAAACTAACATCGGAGCAGGGGGCTTTGCGCCGTGGTTTGCGTGGGTCTTGCAAGTCCCCTACAATCGGCAATTCCGGACCCAACAACCCCAACCCACAGAGACAGAACAATGGAACACAAGCTCCCCCCGCTTCCGTACGCGCATGATGCGCTGGCTCCGCACATCTCCAAGGAGACCCTGGAGTTCCATCATGACAAGCACCACCAGACCTACGTCACCAACCTGAACAACCTCATCAAGGGCACCGAGTTCGAGAACGCGACCCTGGAAGAGATCGTCAAGAAGTCGTCGGGCGGCATCTTCAACAACGCCGCCCAGGTGTGGAACCACACCTTCTACTGGGATTCGCTGAAGCCCAACGGCGGCGGCCAGCCGACCGGCGCGCTGGCCGATGCCATCAACGCCAAGTGGGGCTCGTTCGACAAGTTCAAGGAAGAGTTCACCAAGGTTGCCGTCGGCACCTTCGGTTCGGGCTGGGCCTGGCTGGTCAAGAAGGCCGACGGCTCGCTCGACCTGGTGTCCACCTCCAACGCCGCCACGCCGCTGACCACCGATGCCAAGCCGCTGCTGACCTGCGACGTGTGGGAGCACGCCTACTACATCGACTACCGCAATGCCCGCCCGAAGTACGTCGAGGCATTCTGGAACGTCGTGAACTGGGACTTCGCCGGCAAGAACTTCGCTGGCTGAGCCACCGGTCATCCAGACCGCAGCAAACAGGAAAGGGCCGCCAGGCCCTTTTTTGTTGCCTCGCGATTCCGCCGCGGGTCATGTCAGCGTGATGGCAAAACAGGCTGGACCGCGAGAGTGCAACAATCCCCATGAGGGTGCAGGCAGCCTGGTGCCGGCCTTATCGCGATGCTGCGCAGGCTCAATTGCGGCAACGATCATCAGACATTTGCGCGATTCCGTGAACTCGGATTGCCGGCCGGCAGCGCCAAGCGAGCGCAGCGATGCGTACCGTGCCAGAGCCCCTGATGACCTGAGATACTGACCGCGCGCAGCGCAGCCGTAGGCGTTCCTACGGTAATGCCGGCAGCAGGGACCACTCCGCGCTCTGGGCTCATTCAACCCACACTTCAACGCCCCTGCCACCGCGGTGCACCACCGCGGCACCTTTGCCGGCGCCGCCGCGCGCCAGGCGTGCTTCGACATCATGGGCTTCGCCTACTACCACGCGCCCGTCGCGGCGCAGGCACAGGCCTATGCCGAACTGTGCCGGCATACCGCCCCCGGGCGCATGGCGATGATTTCGTCGCCGAACCGCTGGAAGCGTCGGGCGCGTGTGGGCGGCGCAGGCCAGGGGCACGCGCCAGCGCTTCGTGCCCGTGCCCGGAAGACGCTGTGCCGCCGGCGCGGCTGCCGCCTTGCGTGGCTCAGCGCCCCTTGGCGTCAGGCACGCGGGTCTGGTCGATCGAGGCGCCACCGGTGCCCTTGCGCGGCTTGCCGTGCAGGCCGTCGCGGTCGGCCTTGCCGGCGCTCTCCGAGGCCGGCTTGGGCTTGTCGCGACCGGGCAGGCCGCCCGCGGTGTGCGGCTCCTTGGGGACGTCGCCGAGATCCCTGGCGAGGCCGCCGGGATTGGTGGGCGTGGCGCCCGGCGTGCTCCCCGGCGCCACGCTGGCACCCGGCGGCGGTATGGTCTGGCTGCCCTTGGGACCCTTGTCGGTACGCACGCCGGTTTCGGGCGGCTGCGCCAGGGTGCCGCCGGCAAGCGCGCAAAGCAGCGCGACGGCTGCGGCGCGGGGGATCGTGGATCGCATCGGGTTTCTCCGGTTGAACGCGGCCATGCTGGTACGTCAAAAGCATTTGCCGGGCCACCTCGGGCGTTGCCGTGCGGGCCCTGTGCGCGCCCCGGCGCAACGCACTTTCTACAAGCGCCGGTGGTTGTTACAAGGACGCGGAGGCGACGGGCGATGCGGCGCCGGCATGCGCGGGCAGCGGCCGGGAGGCAGGGCCGCGGGAACGGAAGTTGCGCGCACTGCAGCGTTGGCCGGCGATTGCGGCCCACCTCAGCGGAGGCGTCATGAAACACAGCAAGCACGACACGTCAAACAACCCGGAGCTGGACCGGCGCCAAGGGCTGGATGACCGTGAACTGAAGGAAAACGCTGCGGACAACCAGCGCGCCCGCGAACGCGCCCGCGCGGATTGGGAGAACGCCGCGTCACACCGCAAGCAGGAGCCGAAGCGGCCCGGGAGCGGGCAGTCCGGCAAGGGCGAAATACCGCCCGGCGTCGGTTCGCGTGACCTGCACGATCCCGGCAGCCGCGATCCCGACGCACCGCCGACCGTGAACCGGTCCTGACCGGTCAGGCATGCGCGCCGCGCGCCAGCCGCGCGGCGGCGCGCAGGCTGCGCACGATGCGGTCGAAGGCCGCGGCACGCGCTTCGTCGCTGCGCTGGCGCAGGGCAAAGGAGGGGTGGTAGGTAGCGATGACCAGCCGCCCCTCGTGCTCCACCGGTGTCTCCATCATGCCCGCGAGCGTCACGCTCTTGCGGCCCAGCACCGCGCGCGCCGCGGTGGCGCCGAGCGCTACCACCACCGTCGGGTGCACCTTTTCCAGCTCCCGCTCCAGCCACAGGTTGCAAGCCTCGATCTCCTGCTGCGCGGGCGATTTGTGCAGGCGGCGCTTGCCGCGCCACTCGAACTTGAAATGCTTGACCGCGTTGGTCATGAAGAGCTTGTCGCGGTCCAGGCCCGCTGCCAGCAGCGCTTCATCCAGCAAGTGCCCGGCCGGCCCGACGAAGGGGGAGCCTTGCAGGTCTTCCTGCGAACCGGGCTGCTCGCCCACCAGCATGATGCGCGCGTGGGCCGCGCCGGCGCCGGGCACGCCCTGGGTGGCGTTGCGCCACAACGGGCAGCGCCGGCATTCGTTCAGTTCGCCGCGGCTCACAGGCGGCTTGTTGCGCTCAGGCATGGCGGATGACGGTGGCGCAGCGCACGGGCGCTGCAGCCCATCCGCTGCAGGTTTCGCGCCATGGCGCCGCGTTGCGATCGGTATGGAATTTGCCTCCTCCCAAGACCGCGCGCCGGCCCCCGCCACCGCGCGTCTTGCCTTGCCGCACCGAGCACCTGACGCCTGACGCCTGACCCGCGTGCATGTCCCAGACCATACGCCCCGCCTCCCGCCGTCGCATCGCCGCCGAACTGTTCCGCGCGATCTGGCGCTTCCGCGCCCGCGTGCTGATCGCGGTGTCGCTGCTGCTGCTGGCCAAGGCCTGTGCCGTGGCGGTGCCGCTGATGCTCAAGCTGGTGGTCGACGAGGTCACCCCGGCCGCCGCCGGCACCGATGCCGCGCGCCTGGGGCTGGTGGCGATGCCGGTGTTCCTGGTGCTGGCGTATGCCGTCCTGCGGCTGCTCGGCAACGCCTTCAGCGAGCTGCGCGACGTGGTTTTTGCCTACGTGACGCAGAGCACGGTGGCGGGCTTCATGGAGCGCGCCTTTGCGCACCTGCATGCGCTGGGCGCGCGCTTCCACGCGCAGCGCGCCACCGGCAGCGTGCTCCGCGACCTGGAGAAGGGCACCGCTGCGATCGGTTTCCTGCTGGGCGTGGCGGTCTTCACCATCGTGCCGACGCTGATGGAGATCGTGTCGGTGCTGGCCATCATGATCGGTGCCTATGGCGCGGCCTTCGCCGCCATCATCCTGGGCGTGTTCGTGCTGTACGCGGGCTTTACCTATGTCTTCACGCAGCGGCGCATGCGGGTGCAGCGCCAGGTCAATGCGGTCGAGGCCACCACCAACAGCAAGGTGGTGGACAGCCTGCTCAACTACGACACCGTCAAGTTCTTCGCGCGCGAGTCCTTCGAGACGCGGCGCTTGTCCGGGATGCTGCAGCGCTGGATCGGCATCAGCGTGGAAAACCAGTATGCGCTGTCGGCCCTGCATATCGGGCAGAGCCTGTGCATCGCGGTCGGGGTCGGCGCGGTGATGCTGCTGGCCACGCAGCGGGTGATCCAGGGCTCGCTGTCGGTGGGCGACCTGGTGCTGATCAACGCCTACATCATCCAGGTGGTGCTGCCGCTCAATACGCTGGGCTTTATCTTCCGCGAGTCGAACGACGCCATGACCAACGTCGAGCGGCTGTTCGCGCTGCTCGACGCCCACGGCAAGCCCGGCGAGGACAGCGACGCGCCAGCCGCGCGCCCGCTGCGCGTGTCCCGCGGCGAGATCGTGTTCGACCGCGTCAACTTCAGCTATGACCCCAGCCACCAGACCCTGTGGGACGTCAGCTTCCGTGCCGGCGCCGGCCAGACCGTGGCGGTGGTGGGCGGCAGCGGCTCGGGCAAGTCGACGCTGGCGCGCTTGCTGTTCCGGCTGTACCAGCCCGACAGCGGCAGCATCAGCATCGATGGCCAGGACCTGCGCCTGGTGACCCAGCGCAGCCTGCGCGAACTGATCGGCATCGTGCCGCAGGACACCATCCTGTTCAACGACACCATCGCCTACAACATCGGCTACGGCCGCGAAGGCGCGACCCGCGCCGACATCGTCGCCGCCGCGCGCGCGGCGCAGCTCGACGCCTTCAT
Source organism: Cupriavidus taiwanensis (assembly GCF_900250115.1). Taxonomy (NCBI): domain Bacteria; kingdom Pseudomonadati; phylum Pseudomonadota; class Betaproteobacteria; order Burkholderiales; family Burkholderiaceae; genus Cupriavidus; species Cupriavidus taiwanensis. Next base: position 606,355 of record NZ_LT984803.1, read on the forward strand.
CGACCGCCTGCCCGACGGCTACGAAACCCAGGTGGGCGAGCGCGGCGTGCGCCTGTCGGGCGGCGAGCGCCAGCGCGTGGCGATTGCGCGCGCGATGCTCAAGCGCCCGCCCATCGTGGTCTTCGACGAGGCCACCTCGGCGCTGGATACCCGCTCGGAGCGGGCGATCCAGCAGGAGCTGTCCGAAGTCGCGCGCGGGCGCACCGCGCTGATCATCGCGCACCGGCTCTCGACCATCGTCGATGCCGACCGCATCCTGGTGATGGAACACGGCCGCATCGTCGAAGACGGCAACCACGCCACGCTGCTGGAGCGCGGCGGCATCTATACCCAGATGTGGCAGTTGCAGCAGCAGCAGCGCGAGCTGGAACGCGCCGAACGGCGCCTGGCGCTGCAGCCGGTGCGCCTGGAGATCCTGCTGGCCAGCGTGGTCGACGGGCTGCGCGAGCTGATCGCCGAGCGCCATGTCAACCTGTTCACGGTGCAGAGCGAGTCGGAGCTGCGCGTCACCGGCGATCCGGGCGTGCTGCAGAAGGCGATCTGGGAGTTGTGCCAGCACATGATCGCCACCATCGAGCCGGGCGGGCGGCTGGAACTGCGGCTCGAGCGGCTGGACGGGCAGGCCGGCGTGCGGCTGTCCGCCACCCCTGGCGAACTGGCGTTGCCGGATGTGCAGGGCCTGCGCGAATGGCTGGCCGAGCACAACGTCACGCTGGCCGCCGACGGGCCTGCGCACGCCTACCAGCTGCTGATGCCGATGCGCGCGGTGCAGGAGCCCGAGGCGCGCCGCGCGCCGGCCGCCACACCGGCCGCCACACCGGACGCCGAGTCCGAACCCGAGGCGCCGGATGCGCAGGCGCTCAAGGGCCTGCGCGTGCTGCTGCTGGACGACGACGAGCCCACGCGCGAGGTGCTGAGCGCCTCGCTGGAAGACTACGGCGCCCATGCCATCGCGCAGCAGCGCGGCGACGACGTGATCGCGCTGCTGGCCGGCACGCATCCGGGGCAATGGCCGCAGGTGCTGCTGTGCGACCTCGCGCTCGAGGAGGAAGACGGCTACACCGTGCTGCGCCGGGTGCGGCGGCTCGAGGCGCAGATGCAGGTGCCGCTGGGCAAGCGCATGACCGCGATCGCGCTGTCGGGGCACGCCGAGCCGCAGGACCGCATGCGCGCGCTGATGGCGGGGTTCCAGCTGCACCTGTCCAAGCCGGTGCGGGTGGGCGAGCTGGTGGCGGCGATCCGTTCGCTGGCGGTGCGCTCCGCGCAGGACACGCAGCAAGCGTAGTGCGGCGGCATTGGCCGGCGCGCGGCTTCCTCAGGCGCGCGGCTCGCGCAGCCGGCGGCGCAGCGTCAGCACCTCTGCCGGGATCACGCGCCGTTCCTGCCACACCCATGGCATGCCGCCCATCACCTCGACCAGGCCGCGCCATCCCTGGCAGCGCCACAGCTGTGGCAATGCCGCCGCGGTCTCGCCCAGCGCCAGGTGCCAAGGCAGCCGCAGCCAGGCCGACCAGATCGCATTGCGCGCCAGCAGCGAGCGGCGCTGCGCGGGATTGCGCAGCGGACTGGGATGGTGGTGCACCACCAGCTGCGGCGCGTACACCAGCTGCCAGCCATGTGCGGCCAGGTCCAGCGCCAGCAGCGTTTCCTCGCCGCCGAGGAAGAAGCGCGGATGGTAGCCGCCGGCCTGGCGGAAGGCATCGGTGCGGAATGCGGTGGCGCCCGCCATCAGGCCCAGGATCGCACGGCCCGGCAGCCTCGCCGAGGGCAGCGGACTGGCCGCCATGCGTGTGCAGGTCGGGTCTTCGCCGCGCTGCTCGCCCACCAGGATGCGCGCCGTCAGCGCGGCGACGCGTGGATGGCGCTCGAACATGGCGCACGCCGCCGACAGCGAGCCGGGCGCCCACCAGCAGTCGTCGTCGCAGAAGGCGACATAGCGGGTGCGGGCCCAGTCCGCGCCCAGGTTGCGGCCGGCCGCGCCCAGGTTGCGCGCGCTGCGCAGCAGTGCGGCGTGGGGGAACTCGCTGCGCACCATGGCCGCGGTGCCGTCGTCCGAGGCGTTGTCGACCACGGCGATGGGCGGGCGCTCCGGCAGCGCGCTCAGGCGCGCCAGCGCGGTGCGCACCGACTCGCGCCGGTTGTGCGTCAGCACCACCACGCTGATGTCGCAAGGCGAGGCGCGCGGGGCACGGCGGGCAGGGGAAGCGGTGGTCGGTATCGGCATGGGAATGGGCACGGCTCAGGCAGGGCCGGCGCCGGCCGGCTGCAGCATCCAGTAGCGCTCGGGGGCGCACAGGTCGCACAGCCGGTCTTCGCTGAACAGCTGCAACTGGCTCTGGTAAGCGTTGAGCGCGTAGCTCTTCTGCGTCAGGTACTGCGTCACCGGCAGGTTGACGGGCGTGGCACGCAGGCCGCTGTCCCAGCATTGCACCAGACGCTGCTGCAGCAGGCCGGGCATGCGGCGGTAGATCGCGTCCTCGTAATAGAGCCACTGCACCGGCGGCGCGGCGGCAGGTGTGGCCACAGGTGCGGCTGCGGGCGTGCTCCAGGCCGGGCCGCGCGCGTGCGCGGCCAGCATCAGCAGCCGGCAGGCGTCATGCACCAGGGCATGGTCGGAATGGAACAGCCCCAGCGGAGCCACCACCACGCCTTCGGTCTGCATCAGCAGCACGGTATGCAGGGCGTCGGCAAGCTGTCGGGCGGTGTAGCAGCGGCCATACTGGCTGTCCCAGAAGTCCAGCCACACCGCGTGCGCGCCCAGCATGGTGAGCGCGTGGTTGTCCTCGCGGCGGCGCGACAGCACCGCCTGCTCGGCGCTGGCGAAGCCGGCGGCCTGGTCCCAGTCGGGGGCCGGCATGTCCGCCGGCGGCACGCCCGCGAACACCGTCACCACACGCGCCGCGCGCGCGGCTGCGAGCAGCCCGCCGCAGCTGAACACGGCATCGTCCAGGTGCGGCGAGATCACGGTCACCGCCGCGGCGAGATCGACCACCATCGCCGTACCCATGCCGCCCCCCTTGCGCGCTCCGGCACGCCGTCAACTGAGCGCGGCACGCGCTTCGCGCGCGGTGGCGGACACCGGCACCACATTGCCGGGCGCGCCTTCGGCATGCGCCTGCGCGGCGAGCCGCGCGGCAAAGTAATCGACGGTGCGGCGCAGGCCGTCTTCCAGCGCGGTGTGCGGCTCCCAGCCCAGCAGCTGGCGCGCCAGCGTGATGTCGGGGCAGCGCTGGTGCGGGTCGTCGGCCGGCAGCGGCCGCATCGCGATGCGCGACCGCGAGCCGGTGGCGCGCAGCACCGCCTGCGCAATCTCGAGCATGGTGGTTTCGCGCGGGTTGCCCAGGTTGACCGGCATGCCACTGGCGGGCGCTTCCATCAGCCGTATCAGCGCGTCGACCATGTCGTCGACATAGCAGAAGGCGCGCGTCTGCGCGCCGTCGCCGTAAACCGTCAGCGGCTGCCCGGCCAGCGCCTGGGTGATGAAGTTCGATACCACACGGCCGTCGGCAGGATGCATGCGCGGCCCGTAGGTGTTGAAGATGCGCGCGATGCGCACGTCCAGCCCGTGCTGGCGGTGGTAGTCCATGAACAGGGTCTCGGCGCAGCGCTTGCCTTCGTCGTAGCAGGAGCGGATCCCCACCGGATTGACGTGGCCCCAGTACCCTTCCCGCTGCGGATGATGCTCGGGGTCGCCATAGACTTCGCTGGTCGAGGCCTGCAGGATGCGCGCCCTGAGCCGCTTGGCCAGTCCCAGCATGTTGATGGCGCCGTTGACGCTGGTCTTGGTGGTTTGCACCGGGTCGTGCTGGTAGTGCACCGGCGAGGCCGGGCACGCGAGGTTGTAGATCTCGTCGACTTCCACATACAGCGGGAAGGTCACGTCGTGCCGCAGCAGCTCGAAATTGGTCCGGCCCAGCAGGTGCGCGATGTTCTCCTTGGTGCCCGTGTAGAAGTTGTCCACGCACAGCACGTCCTGCCCGGCGCGCACCAGGCGCTCGCACAGGTGCGAGCCGAGGAATCCCGCGCCGCCGGTGACTAGGATGCGCTTGCGATCGCTTTCCTTCATTTCCGCTCTCCTTGGATTGCTTGCGGGTGCGGGCCTGCCACCGCGCCGGCCTCAGGCCGCGGCGCGGCGGGCGCCAGCTTGCAGCGCGGGCGCGCCGGTGCAGACGCGCGCATAGACCGCCTCCATCTGCCGGGCCACGCCGGCCCAGGTGAAATGCGCCTGCGCGCGGCGCCGGCCCGCTTCGCCCAGCTTGCGCGCCAGCGCCGGGTCGGCGGCCAGCTCTGCCAGCCGCGCCGCCAGTGCTGCCGGGGCCTTGGGCGGCACCAGGAAGCCGGTGTGCCCGTCCACCACCGTGGAACGGATGCCGCCGACGTCGGCGCCGATCACCGGCGCGCCGCACGCCATCGCTTCCACCGGCGTGATGCCGAAGGGCTCGTACCACGGCGTGGTCACGAAGACATCGGCGGCGCTGTAGAACAGGCGCAACGTGTCGCGCCCGCGCCGCCCGGTAAACACCACACGTTCGGCCACGCCCTCGGCGCTGGCCACGTCCCGCAGCCGGCCGATTTCCGGCGTGGCCTGCACGCTGGGCTGCTCGGCGTTGCCACCCACCACGTACAGGGTGGCGTCGAGGCCGGTGTCGCGGCGCAGGCATCCCAGCGCACGGATCACGTTGTCGATGCCCTTGCGCGGCACCAGCCGTCCCAGCTGCAGCACGCGGAACCCCTGTAGTGGCCACCCCAGTGCGCGCCGCGCCGCGTCGCGCGCCACCGGAGCGAACTCGGCCGCGTCGAAACCGCACGGCACGGTCTGCACGCGCGTGGGGTCGGCACTGTACAGGTTGACGAGGTCGTCCAGGTCCTGCGGACACTCCGCCACCACGCAGTCGGCCTCGCGCACCAGCGTGTCCTCGATGCCGAAGCGGTCGTCGGGGAAGCCGTCGGTGCTGCCCTGGTGCAGCCTGCGCACCTTGCCCAGCGCATGGAAGGTCATCACCAGCGGGATGCCGAGCGTGTGGTGCGCGCGCAGCGCGGCCAGCCCGGACATGAAGAAGTTGGCATGGAGCACGTCATAGCCAGCGGCATCGCGGCGCAGGAACTCCGTCAGGAACGTGCCGAAGTCCTCCATATAGGGCAGCAACTGTTCCTTCGGGATCTGCACCGGCGGCCCGGCGGTGACGTGGATCACGCGCACGTTGGGCGCGAACGCCACCACCTCGGGCAACAGCGCCTTGTCGCGCCGGGTGAAGACATCGACCTGGTAGCCGCGGCTGCCAAGCTGCCTTGCAAGATGCGCCACATAGATGTTCTGGCCGCCACAGTCGGTGCTGCCGACACTGGCGAGTGGCGAGGCATGTTCGCTGATCAGCGCGATCTTGCGCATGGTGGGCTCCGGTGTTTGCAGCCGTGCCCGCGAACGCGGGCGTGGATGGGAGGTGGTGCCCCTTGCAGCTAGCGTGCCATCGGCGCCGGCAGAACACGGTTAAAAAAAACGCCGGGCGAGGGAACCGATGGAGAAGCGATATAGCGGTTCTCCGTGGGCTGCGGGGTACCGCATTGCGTAGAAGACGCACGGCCCGGCGCAAGACCCGGTTTGGTCATTCTTACGCCGCCCGTTTGTAATTTGCGCTTACCGATCTTTCGTTTGCCGACGCGCGGTGCGCAGCGTTGCAACCGGCCCGATGCTTGCTGCGTCGATGGCCCATGCAGGTCTCGCTGCACGCGCTGCCGCGACGGCCTGCCGTTCAACCATCGATGGAGTCGCCCATGCCCATGATCCCAGATGCGGGCCAGCCGTCCCGTGCTTCCCATGCCGGCGCCAGCCGCTTCAGCGATCCCGCCGCGGCGCGGCGCGCGATCGAGCTGGCGTTGCCGATGCTGCTGCACTCGCTGCGCGACAAGGCCGTCGGCGAGAGCGGCTGCATGCACGTGGTCGTGATGGATCCGACGCTGCAGCCGGGCGATTGCGCCTTCGAGGAAGCGATCCTCTATGAGCATTCGCTGCCATCGCGCGAGGCGTGGGATGCCGACTACAGCCGCTATGCGCGCGCCAAGGCCAGCCTCAGCTGGCGCACCGGCATGGCCAGCGCGCAGGTGGTCCACTGCAGCCCGCACCGGCTGCGCAGCGACGACAGCATGCTCGGCGGCGCCGTCGTGGTGGATGGCATCGTAGTCGCCGTCAGCGGTGCCAATGCATGGTACGACGAGGCCTTTGCCGGCTGCGTGGCGATGCTGCTGCGGGCCGTGGCGCAGGGGTCTTGCGTGCGCGCCCGGCCGGCCGGCTGACGGCGGCGCACGCGTGTTCGCCTGACTGTTGGCACACATTTCGCACCGGCAGCAAGCCTGCGCACCATGGGATGCCTGTCCGGGACGCAGCATGCCGATGCCGCCAGGGCACGGTAGTCGATGTCCGATTCGATGTCCGATTCGTTGTCGGTTAGTCGCCCGAATCGCCGTCCAACACCACCAGCCGACTGACAAGGAACCACCATGCAAACTTCGCCACGCGCAGCCGCGCACACCGAGACTGCCATGCCGCTGCAGGACCGCACCTACCTCGTCAGCGGCGCGGGCCGCGGGCTCGGCGCCGCCATCTGCCGCACGCTGGGCACGTCCGGCGCGGCCGTGATCGTCGCCGATATCGACGACCGGCTCGCGCGCGACAGCGCCGGCGCGCTGGCCGAGGCCGGCGCGCAGGCGTGGCCCCTGCACCTGGATGTCTCGGATCCGGCTTCCGTGCGCGCCGCCTTCGACTCGCTGCGCGCGCGTGGCGGGCGCCTCGACGGCATCGTCAACAACGCCGCCATCGACATCACGCTGCCGGTGGACGAGGTCGATGCCGAGACCTGGCGCAAGGTGCTGATGGTCAACCTGTACGGCCCCTACCTGATGGCGCATGCCGCGGTGCCGGTGCTGAAGGCGCAGGGCGGGGGGCATATCGTCAACATTGCCTCGACCGCGTCCAAGCGCGCGTGGCCCAATGCCTCGGCCTACCACGCCACCAAGTGGGGGCTGCTGGGCTTCTCGCACGCACTGCACGCGGAACTGCGGCCGCACGGGATCAAGGTGTCGGCAATCGTCGCGGGCGGCATGCGCACGCCGTTCCTGCTCGACCGCTTTCCCGACATCGACCAGGGCAACCTGCAGGATCCGGCCAATGTCGCCAACGCGGTGCGCTTCGTGCTGACACAGCCGGAAGAAACCGTGATCCCCGAGGTGATGGTGCTGCCCATGAAGGAGACCTCGTGGCCATGAGCCCCGCACCCCCGCTGCGCGCTGCCGTGCTGCTGGACAAGGACGGCACGGTCTTGCACGACGTGCCCTATAACGTCGACCCGGCGTGCATGCGGCTTGCGCCAGGCGCCGCCGCCGCGTTGCGGCTGCTGGGCGGCCTAGGCCTGCCGCTGGTGGTGGTGACCAACCAGGCCGGGGTGGCGCGTGGCCTGCACAGCGAGGCCGCGCTGGAGCCGGTGCGCGCACGGCTGGCGGCGCTGTTTGCCGAGCATGGCGCCACGCTGGCCGGCTTCTGGTATTGCCCGCATCATCCCGAAGGACAGGTCGCGCCCTACGCGCGCGCGTGCCTGTGCCGCAAGCCGATGCCGGGGCTGCTGCTGCAGGCGGCCGCGGCATTGCGGCTCGACCTGGCGCGGTCCTGGATGATCGGCGACATCCTCAATGACGTCGAGGCCGGCAACCGCGCGGGCTGCACCACCGTGCTGGTCGACTGCGGCAACGAGACCGAATGGCAGCTGTCGCCCGCGCGCCAGGCCGACTACGTGGTGCCCACGCTGGACGCCGCCGCGCGCCTGGTGGTTGCGCGCACCCGGGCCGCGCGGGAGGTCGCCGCTGCTGCATCGCCGGCCGCGTCACCATGCCATGCGGAGGCGCCATGAGCTGGCAATCCGCTCGCAGCGTGCTGTGCGTGCGCCTCGACAATATGGGCGACGTGCTGATGAGCACGCCGGCGCTGCAGGCGCTGGCCGATGCGCTGCCGGCCCGCCGGCTGACGCTGCTGACTTCGCACAGCGCGGCGGCACTGGCGCCGCACCTGCCGATGGTCAGCCGCGTGCTGGCCTGGGACGCGCCCTGGGCGAAGCACCCGGAGGCCCGGTCGGCGCCGGCGCCCGGACCGGAGATTGCCGCCTGCGCGCGCTGGCTGGCACGTTTCCGCTTCGACGCGGCGGTGATCTTTACCGTCTACAGCCAGAGTCCCTTGCCCGCCGCGGTGCTGTGCGCGCTGGCGGGCATTCCGCTGCGGCTGGCCTGCTGCCGCGAGAACCCCTACGCCTTGCTGAGCGACTGGGTCCCCGACGCCGAGCCGGGCACGCAGCCGGGCCAGCGTCCGCGCCACGAGGCGCAGCGCCAGCTCGACCTGGTGGCGCAGGTTGGGGCGATCCCGCGCGATACGCACCTGCGTTTTCGCGTGCTGGCGTCGGACCGCACCGCGGTCGCGGGGCGCCTGGCCGCCATTCGCGGCGGGCGCAGCGGGCCGGTGGTGGTGGTGCATCCCGGCGCCAGCGCGCCGTCGCGGCGCTGGCCGCCGGCGCGCTTTGCGCAGGTGGCGCACGCGCTGGCGGTGCAGGCGGGCGCGCACGTGCTGGTGACCGGCGATGCCGCCGAGCACGACATCGTGCGCGCGGTCTGCGCCGCGGCCGGCCACGCGCGCGTGGTGCCGCTCGCCGGCGCCTTGCGCCTGGGCGAAATGGGCGCATTGCTGGAAGCCGCCGACCTGCTGGTGTCGAACAACACCGGCCCGGTCCACCTGGCCGCTGCGCTGGGCACGCCGGTGGTGGACCTGTACGCGCTGACCAACCCGCAGCACACCCCCTGGCAGGTGCCGCACCGCACGCTGTTTGCCGATGTGCCGTGCCGCTATTGCTACAAGAGCATGTGCCCGCAGGGACATCATCGCTGCCTGGAAGACGTGCCGGCCGCGCACGCGGTGCAGGCCGCGCTGGCGCTGCTGGGCGGCCATCCCGACAGCATGCCCGCGGTCGAACTGCCGTGGCCCGGCGCGCTCGCCGGCGCGGCGGCACCGCCGGCCGGGTCCGACGCCTTGAAGTCCATGCCGGACGACAGTGCAACCCGCCATATCCCCCATGACGAGGCCGACCATGTACACCCTTGGCATTAACGCCGCCTACCATGATTCCGCCGCCTGCCTGGTGCGCGATGGCGAGGTCGTCGCCGCCGCGGAGGACGAGCGCTTCACGCATATCAAGCATGGCAAGCGCCCGGTGCCGTTCACGGCGTGGGAACTGCCGTTCCACGCCATCGACTATTGCCTGGGCGAGGCCGGCATCGCGCTGCGCGAGGTTGACCATGTTGCCTACGCGTTCGACCCCGCGCTGATGCTGGGCGCGCGCCGGCATGACGCCACCGTGACGCTGCCGCTGGAACCGTCGGCGCAGGGCGCGCCCGGCGGGCACGAGTCGCCGTGGGACCCGCTGTTCCTGTCGTACGTGGTCAATGCGCCGCGGCAACTGGCCGGCGGCGCACCGCACCACCTGGCCGCGCGCTTCGCCGGCGTGCGCCACGACGGGCCGTTTCGCTGGCATTTCGTCGAGCACCACATGGGGCACGAGGCCAGCGCCTTCCTGGCGGCGCCGTTCGCGCGCTGCGCGGTGCTGACCATGGACGGCCGCGGCGAACGCGCCACCACCAGCTACGGCGTGTTCGACGGCAAGGAGTACCGGCGCATCAAGCAGATCGACCTGCCGGACTCGCTCGGCCTGCTGTACGAACGCGTCACGCGCCACCTGGGCTTCCTGCATTCGTCGGACGAGTACAAGGTGATGGCGCTCGCCTCCTACGGCAAGCCCGCGCACCTTGGCGTGTTCCGCGACATGGTCCGGCGCGATGCCGAAGGTGGCTACCACGTGGCCCAGCCCGACCTGGAAACCTTGCTGGGACCGCCGCGCCAGCGCGGCGAGGCCTTCGGCGCCGCGCATTTCGACATCGCGCGCTCGCTGCAGGAGGTGCTGGAGGAAACCGTGGTCGGCATGACCACCTGGCTGGCCCAGGCCACCGGCGAACGGCAGCTGGCCATGGCCGGCGGCGTGGCGCTGAACTGCGTGATGAACGCGCGCGTGCGCGACCAGAGCCCGTTCGACGAGGTCTGGGTCCAGCCGGCCGCCGGGGACGCCGGCACCGCGCTGGGCGCGGCGCTGTGGATCGACTTCGTGCAACGCGGACGTCCGGCGCGGCAATGGTCGATGGAGCACGCCTACCTGGGGCCGGCGTATGGCGAGGACGAGATCGCGGCCTTCCTCGACTGGGCCAGGCTGTCCTACCGCCGGCTCGACGACCTCGCCGGGCAGACCGCCGAGCTGCTGGCGCAGAACAAGATCATCGGCTGGTTCCAGGGCCGCATGGAGTTTGGTCCGCGCGCGCTGGGGGCCCGCTCGATCCTGGCGTCGCCGATCGATCCCGGCATGCAGCAGCGGCTGAACCAGATCAAGGACCGCGAGGACTTCCGCCCGGTGGCGCCGGTGGTGATGCAGGAGCGCGCGCCGGACTGGTTCAGCGCGGCCAAGCCCGGGCGCGGCGAAGCGCCGTTCATGCTGTTTATCTACGACGTGCGCCCCGAGCAGGCGGCGCGCATTCCCGCGGTCTGCCACGTCGACGGCACCGCGCGCGTGCAGACCGTGCGGCGCGAGCAGAACCCGGCCTACTACGACCTGCTGGCCGCGTTCGAGCGCCGCACCGGCGTGCCGATCCTGGTCAACACCTCGTTCAACACGCGCGGCGAGCCCATCGTGTGCACGCCGCGCGATGCGGTAGAGTGTTTCTGGACCTCGCCGCTGGACGCGCTGGTGATCGGCCCGTTCCTGCTGGAAAAACCTGCCGGAGGCGCCCGTGGACAGGCCTGAGCCACGGGTCGCGGTGGTGGTGCCCACCTGGCGCCGCCCGGCGCTGCTGGCGCGCTGCCTGCAGGCGCTGTGTGCGCAGCGCCTGCCGCCGCAGGCGTACGAGATCATCGTTGCCGACGATGGCTGCGAGGCCCGCATCGAACGGCTGGTGGCGCTGATGGCCGCGCAGCATCCGCACCATGCGCTGCGCTATGTGCCGGTGCCGGGCACGCAGGGGCCGTCGGGCGCGCGCAATGCGGGCTGGCGCCGCGCGCGCGCGTCGGTGATCGCGTTTACCGACGACGACACCGTGCCGGAACCGGGCTGGCTCGAAGCGGGCTGCGCCGCGCTCGCGGACCAGCCGGAGTGCTGCGCGGTGGCCGGCACCGTGCACGTGCCGCTGCCGGCGCGGCCGACCGACCACGAGCGCGATACCGGCGGCCTTGCGCACGCCGAGTTCGTCACCGCCAATTGCTTCGTCCGTCGCGACGCGCTGCTGCGCATCGGCGGCTTCGACGAGCGCTTCACGCGCGCATGGCGCGAGGATTCGGACCTGCAGTTTCGCCTGATCGAGCAGGTCTGCCCGGTGGGGCGCGCGCCCGCGGCCGTGGTGGCGCATCCGGTGCGGCCGGCCGCATGGGGCAGCAGCGTGGCGGCGCAGGCCAAGGTGTACTTCGACGCGCTGCTGTACAAGAAGCATCCGCGCCTGTACCGGCAGCGCATCCGGCGCGTGCCGCCCTGGCACTACTACGTGACCGTGCTGGCGCTGCTGGCCGCGCCGATCGCGTGGCTGGCGGGCGCGCCTGCCGTGGCCGCGGCGTCGGGCCTGCTGTGGCTGGGATTGACCGCGGCATTCTGCGCGCGGCGCCTGCGCGGCGCGGCGCTGACGCCGGCCCATGTGGCCGAGATGGCGTTCACTTCCATGCTGATACCGCCGCTGTCGCTGTACTGGCGGCTGCGCGGTGCGCTGGCGTTCCGGGTGGTGTTCCTATGAGCGCATGCCTCGAGCCGGTCAAGGCCCCGTCCCGCGCACGGCGTCCGCAGCATCCGGCGCGGGTGCGGCGCATCGCGGTGTTCCGCGCGCTGCAGCTCGGCGACATGCTCTGCGCGGTGCCGGCGCTGCGTGCGCTGCGCGCGGGCGAGCCCGAGGCCCGCATCACGCTGATCGGCCTGCCGTGGGCGCAGGAGTTCGTGTCCCGCTTCAGTGCGCTGGTGGATGACCTGATGGTGTTTCCCGGCGCGGCGGGGATGCCGGAACAACCCTGCGCCGAGGCCGCTGCGGGCCCGTTCTACGCGGCCGCGCAGGCGGCGCGCTTCGACCTGGCGATCCAGCTGCACGGCAGCGGCGCGCTGACCAACGCCGTGGTCCGGCGCCTCGGCGCCCGGCGCATGGCCGGCTTCTGCCCGGATCCCGCCGCGGCGCGCTGCAGCCGCACCGGCGTGCTGGTGCCGTGGCCGCAGGGCAACGAGGTCCAGCGGCTGCTGGCGCTGATGCAGGCGCTGGGCTATCCGTGCGCGGACCGCAGCCTGGCGTTTCCGCTGCGCCCGCTCGACCATGCCAGCTGGCGGCTGCTGGCCGCCGAGCACGGGCTGGTTGCCGGTGAATACGTCTGCCTGCACGCGGGCGCGCGCATGCTGTCGCGGCGCTGGCCGGTGGAGCGCTTTGCCGAGGCAGGGCGCGCGCTGCGGCGCCACTGGAAGGTGGTGCTGACCGGCAGCCGCGACGAAGCCGGGCTGGTGGCGCAGCTGGCGCGGCGCCTGGGCAAGCCGGTGGTCAACCTGTGCGGACAGACCGCGCTGGGCACGCTCGCGGCGCTGATCCGCGACGCGCGCCTGCTGCTGTGCAATGACACCGGCGCCTCGCATATCGCCGCGGCGGTGGGCACACCCAGCGTGGTGGTGTCGTGCGGCAGCGACAGCGCGCGCTGGGCGCCGCTCGACACCACGCTGCACCGCGTGCTGGCCGACCAGCCGCCATGCCGTCCGTGCATGCACCAGTGCTGCCCGCTCGCCGGACACCCGTGCGCGTCGAATGTCAGCGTGGCAAGCGTGGTGGAGGCCGCGCTGGCGCTGGCGGCCCGGGAGCGCAAACATGGCTAGGCGGCTGCGCATCCTGACCTGGCACGTGCACGGGAACTACCTGTATTACCTGTCGCAGATCCCGCACGAGCTGTACCTGGTCACGCGCGATGACGGCACGCCCGGCTATGCCGGCGCCGGCGGCGCCTTGCCGTGGGGCGCCAACGTGCACGAGGTGCCGTACGACGCCGTCCCGGCCGGCCGCTTCGACTGCGTGCTGTACCAGCACCGGCATCATTACGAGCATGACCGCGTAGCGCTGCTCAGCGCCGCGCAGCGCGCGCTGCCGGCGCTCTACCTGGAACACGATCCGCCGCAGGAACACCCGACCAACACGCGCCACCCGGTGCAGGATCCGTCGATGCTGCTGGTGCATGTGACCCCGTTCAACGCGCTGATGTGGGACAGCGGCGTCACCCCGTGCCGGGTGATCGAGCACGGCGTGCTGGTCGACCAGGCGGTGCGCTACAGCGGTGAACTGGCGCGCGGCATCAGCGTGGTCAACCACCTGTCCCGGCGCGGCCGCCGGCTCGGCGCCGACCTGTTCGCACGCGTGCGCGAGCAGGTGCCGCTGGACCTGGTCGGCATGGCGGCGCAGGAGGCGGGCGGACTGGGCGAGGTCGCCAACCCGGACCTGGCGGCGTTGGTCGCGCGCTACCGCTTCTTCTTCAATCCGATCCGCTACACCAGCCTGGGGCTGGCGGTGGTGGAGGCGATGATGCTGGGGGTGCCGGTGGTCGGGCTGGCCACCACCGAGCTGGCCACGGTGATCCAGAGCGGCAACAACGGCTATGTCGATACCCGCGTCGAGGTGCTGGTCAGCGTGATGCGCGAACTGCTGGACGATCCGGAACTGGCGCGAGCCTGGGGCGAGCGCGGCTGCCGCCTGGCGCGCGAGCGCTTCGGCATCGGCCGCTTCGTGGCGGAGTGGGACGAGACCCTGCGTGCGCTGTGCGCGTGACCACCACACGCGCCTGCTAGCCGGGCCTGCCGCCGTTGCCGCCGATCCGGCCGCCGCCGTGGCCGCCATGGAGCCGCGCGCGGCTGCCCGACGATGCCGTGCAGCACACCAGGTAGTAGGCGCGCTTGAACTGCAGCGCCGCTTCCAGCCTGCGTCCGGCAGCCGCTTCGGCAAACGCCGCGTGCAGGCAGCGTTCGATGCTGTCGGCGGTGCCGTCCTGCTCGAACAGTCCCGGCGCGCGCTGCTCCCATAGCCGCATCAGCACGGCGCGGCGCTGCGCCAGCGTATGCGGGGGCCAGCCGTGGTCGCGGCTGAGCAATTCCAGCCGCGTCGCCAGCAGCGTTTCGAGCAGCAGGGTAGGCCTGGCAAAGCGCGCGGTCACGGGCGTGGCCTCGCGCGAGCCGGTGGCCTCGGCCAGTGCCACAGGCAGCTCGGTGGCGTCGGGCGGGCGGTCGATCATGGCAGCCAGCGACATGTGGCGGGGCGCGACACAGCCGCGCCGCGCGGGGTGGCGGCGGGTTTCATTCCGTCGCCGTTTCGGTGGCGGATTCCTCGGCGTCGGCCAGGGCGAGCGCCGCCGCGCGCTGGGCCAGCGGCTCGGCGGCGCGGATGCGCAGCACGGTCTGGCGCGACGTGCTGAAGCGCCGCGCGGTCTCGCTGACCGAATAGCCCGCGGCCAGCGCGCTCAGGATGGCGTGGCGCTGTTCGGGCGTGTGCTTGGGCGGACGGCCCACCTGGCGCCCCATGGCCTTGGCCGCGGCCAGGCTCTCGCGCACGCGCACGCTGCGGGTGGCGCCTTCGAGCGCGGCGACCGCGCGCAATACTTCGACCGCATCGGGCGACGTCGCGCTGGCCAGGTCATCGCGCGACAGCTGCACGCAGTACAGCGCCACACCAAGCAGGCGGAAGCGCCGGACCGTCGCCAGCACTTCGGGCACGCTCCAGCCCAGGCTGCACAGGCGCAGCGCCACCACCGCGTCGCCAGGCTGCACCTGGTGCTGCAGCGCGCGCAGGCGCGGGCGCTGCAACGCCGGCACCGAGGCGGGGGCGGCCTCCCAGAACACGTGTTGCGGATCGACGCCATAGCCGGCGGCGCTGGCGGCCTCCAGTTCGTCCTGGACCGCCGACGCTGCATCGGCGCAATTGGAGTAGAGGAAGGTGGTCGGCATGATGGTGTCGGACGGCGCGGGCGCCGCGCGCTGGTGAGGGCGGTCCGGACAGAGGATTCTGTTCGGCTGGTTGCGGGCTAACGCAACGATTGCCCTAGCTGCCGCAACTTTCATGCCGCGCTTCCCGCCGCCCGGCAACCTGGCGCAACGTTATAACCGGCGCGCAAAGGCGATGCGGGCACGCCATGCGCGGACCCACGCGCCGCCGCGGGCACAATTACAAGGCTTCGCGCAGGAATTGCAATGACATGCAGGTCGGCCCGCCATGCGCGCGCCATGGCGCCCGCTGCGGCGTGGGCACGGAACCTGCCTGCCTTGCGGGGCGAAGCCGGAGTGCCGGCTCCCCACTCAGGAGAGAATCGTGGACAAGTCGAAGATCCCCGCAGACCAGGCCGAGGCACTCGGTGCCTTGATGGACGACCACCGCGCAGTCAAGAAGCAGTTCAAGGCGTTCAAGGACACCGAGGACCGCGACGAGAAGGAATCGATCGCGCTCGACGTGTGCCATCAGCTCACGGTGCACGCCACCATCGAGGAAGAAATCTTCTATCCGGCATTGCGGGGCGTCAGCGAGGAAATCGATGACATGCTGGACGAGGCCCAGGTCGAGCACCAGGTCGCCAAGGACCTGATCGCCGCAATCGAGGAAGATCCCGCCGGCGACATGCTCGAGGCCAACTTCACGGTGCTGTCGGAATATGTCTCCCACCACGTCGAGGAAGAGGAAGGCGAGCTGTTCAAGAACGTGATCAAGGAAAAGGTCGAGCTGCGCGATGCGGCGCAGGCCATGGCCGCGCGCAAGGAAGAGCTGATGCGCGAGACCGCCTGAGGCGGCAGTGCCTGACGGGGCGCCGCCGGGCGTGCGCGGCGCCCCGCCGCTTCAGCGGATTTGAAGGACTCGCACAAGCCGGGGCCACCCACGCGCCCCGGCGGGCGGTTACCATCACGCACCGATTTCCTGCCGTGCCGCAACTGCCCCATGACCTTTGTCGTGACGGATGCCTGCATCCAGTGCCGCCATACCGATTGCGTCGACGTCTGCCCGATGTCGTGCTTCCACGAAGGGCCGAACTTCCTGGCCATCGATCCCGACCAATGCATCGACTGCTCGATGTGCGTGCCGTTATGCCCCGTGGGCGCGATCTATTCCGAGCATGACCTGCCCGCGGACCAGCGCCATTTCCTCGCGCTCAACGCCGAGCTGTCGCGGCGGCCGGACTGGCTGCCGCTGATGCAGGCGAAAGGACCGCTGCCGGACCACGCGCAGTGGGCCGGCCATCCCGACCGCCTGTCGTTGCTGCGGCGCTAGTGCCGCGGCGTGCCGCGGTCGTCGTCACGGTAGTCCGGGAAGGCTTCCGGCAAGGTCTGCACGGTGCCGGTCAGGGTGCCGTCATAGCCGGGCAGCGCATTGACGCGCAGGCGGAAGGCCTCGCTGGTCAGCGCCCCGACCGCGCCGGCCAGCGCCGCGCTGCGCAGCTTGGCGCGCTCGATCGCAAAGAAGTAGCGTTCCTTGAGCACCGGCACGAAAGCCAGCCCGAAGCGCCGCGCCGCGGTTTCGACGCCGAAGCCCACGTCAGCCATGCCGCTGCCGATGTAAGCGGCCACCGCGGCGTGGGTGAATTCCCCGTTGCTGTAGCCCTCGATGCGCGCGCCGTCGATGCCGCGCGCCGCCAGCATCAGGTCCAGCAGCAGCCGCGTGCCTGAGCCCACCTGGCGGTTGACGAAGCGCACGTCGCGCCGGGTCAGGTCCTCGAGCGTATGGATGCCAAGCGGGTTGCCCGGCCGCACGAACAGCCCCTGGCTGCGCACCGCCAGGTGCACCAGGCAGTGGGTCTCGGGCTTGAGCCAGGTGGTGAAGTGGCGCCACATGCCGTGCTCGAACTCGCCCACCGGCACATGGAAGCCGGCGATGTCGCAGGCGCCTTCGGCCAGCGCCGCCACGGCCTCGACGCTGCCGCAGTACTTCAGGTCGTGCCGCACCTGCTGCTCGTCGAGGAAGTCGCGCAGCGCCGCCACCGCGAAGCCGTGGCTGGCATGCAGCCGCGCCGTCGCCTCGGGCTGCGCCATCAGCTTCTTCAGCTCGATCTCCAGCTCGGACGCGAGGCTGTCCAGCGTCGGCGACAGCCGCGCGCCGATACGCTTGCTGGCCCACACCAGTTGCTGCGCCAGCGGCGTCAGCGCGCTGCCGCGTCCGCGCGTCTTGTCGATCAGCGGTCCGCCGAACAGCGCCTCGGCATCGCGCAGGATGCCCCAGGCATAGCGGTACGACAGCGACACCGCCTGGGCCGACTGGCTGATGCTGCCGGATTCGCCGATATCGCCGAGCAGGGCCACCAGCCGCGACACGTCCAGCGGCGCGCCACCCGGCAGGGCGTCGTCCCGGATTTGCAGGTGGGGTTGGATCGAGATGCGGATCATATGTAGAAAATAGCTTATTGAAGGGCCGCTGTCACTCCAATATAGTCCGCCTAACGGGCGAAACGGCGAACGGGTAGCCCGGAAATAGGAAAAAAATAGCATATAAGCGGGATCCGGCAGGCACTTCGGCCGGTCCTGGCGAGCCCTCACAGGAGACGCCATGCCAGACATCGCCACCCACGCACCCCGTGCTTCCGGTGCCCCGGCATCCCCCGATGCCGCGCACATCGCCGCCATTGTCGCGGCCCGCCAGCACATGCCGGGCGCCTTGCTGCCGATCCTGCACGAGATCCAGGCCACCCAGGGCTTTATTCCCGACACCGCCGTGCCGGTGATCGCGCGCGCGCTGAACCTGTCGCGCGCCGAGGTGCACGGCGTGATCACCTTCTACCATCACTTCCGCCAGCAGCCCGCCGGCCGCCATGTGGTGCAGGTGTGCCGCGCCGAAGCGTGCCAGGCCGTCGGCGCCGAGGCGCTGGCCGCGCACGCGCAGCGCGCGCTCGGCTGCGGCTTCCACGAAACCAGCGCGGACGGGCAGGTGACGCTGGAGCCGGTCTATTGCCTGGGCCAGTGCGCCTGCGGCCCGGCGGTGATGGTCGGCGAGCAGCTGCACGGCCATGTCGATGCCGCACGCTTCGACGCACTGGTGCGCGCGCTGCGCGCGCCGTCCACCCCGGCACAAGCGGAGGCCCAGGCATGAGCACCGTCACCACCCTGTTCGTGCCGCGCGACTCCACCGCGCTGGCGCTGGGCGCCGACGAGGTCGCGCGCACGATCGCCAGCGCAGCCGCTGCGCGCGGCGAGTCGGTGCGCATCGTGCGCAACGGTTCGCGCGGCATGTTCTGGCTCGAGCCGCTGGTGGAGGTGCAGACCCCCGCCGGCCGCGTGGCCTACGGCCCGGTCAGCGCGGCCGACGTGCCGGGCCTGTTCGATGCCGGCCTGCTGCGGGGCGGCGCGCACACGCTGGCGCAAGGCCTGACCGAAGAGATCCCGTTCCTGAAGCAGCAGGAGCGCCTGACCTTTGCCCGCATCGGCATCACCGACCCGCTGTCGCTGGACGACTACCGCGCGCACGAGGGCTTCGCCGGCCTGGAGCGGGCCCTGTCGATGGCGCCCGCCGAAATCGTTCAGGAAGTCACCGACTCCGGCCTGCGCGGCCGCGGCGGCGCCGCCTTCCCGACCGGCATCAAGTGGAAGACCGTGCTCGGCGCACAGTCCGCCGTCAAGTACATCGTCTGCAATGCCGACGAGGGCGACTCGGGCACCTTCTCCGACCGCATGGTGATGGAAGACGACCCCTTCATGCTGATCGAAGGCATGACCATCGCCGGCCTGGCAGTGGGCGCCGAACAGGGCTACATCTACTGCCGCTCCGAATACCCGCACGCGATCGCCGTGCTGGAAAGCGCGATCGGCATCGCCAGCGCCGCAGGCTGGCTCGGCGACGACATCCGCGGCAGCGGCAAGCGCTTCCGTCTCGAGGTGCGCAAGGGCGCCGGCGCCTATGTCTGCGGCGAGGAAACCGCGCTGCTGGAAAGCCTGGAAGGCCGGCGCGGCGTGGTGCGCGCCAAGCCGCCGCTGCCCGCGCTCAAGGGGCTGTTCGGCCAGCCCACGGTGATCAACAACGTGATCTCGCTGGCCACGGTGCCGGTGATCCTGGCGCGCGGCGCGCAGTTCTACCGCGATTTCGGCATGGGCCGCTCGCGCGGCACGCTGCCGTTCCAGCTGGCCGGCAACATCCGGCGCGGGGGGCTGGTGGAGAAGGCGTTCGGCGTCACGCTGCGCGAACTGCTGATCGATTACGGCGGCGGCACCCGCAGCGGCCGCGCCATCCGCGCGGTGCAGGTGGGCGGGCCGCTGGGCGCCTACCTGCCCGAATCGCGCTTCGACGTGCCGCTCGACTACGAAGCCTATGCCGCGTTCGGCGGCGTGGTTGGCCACGGCGGCATCGTGGTGTTCGACGAGACCGTCGACATGGCCAGGCAGGCGCGCTACGCGATGGAGTTCTGCGCGATCGAATCGTGCGGCAAATGCACCCCGTGCCGGATCGGCTCGACCCGCGGCGTCGAGGTGATGGACCGCATCATTGCCGGCGAGCAGCCGGTCAGGCACGTCAAGCTGGTGCGCGACCTGTGCGACACCATGCTCAACGGCTCGCTGTGCGCGATGGGCGGCATGACGCCTTACCCGGTGCTGTCCGCGCTGAACGAATTCCCCGAGGACTTCGGCCTCGCATCCAATCCGGCCAGGGCCGCCTGAGCCAGGTCCGCCAGAGACACGGGAGACAAACCGCCATGAACGCCCGCAACGAGATTGATTTCGGCACGCCCGCCAGCCCCTCGACCGACATGGTCACCCTGGAGGTCGACGGCGTCAGCGTCACCGTGCCGGCCGGCACCTCGGTGATGCGCGCCGCGATGGAGGCGCAGATCGCCGTGCCCAAGCTGTGCGCCACCGACAGCCTGGAAGCGTTCGGCTCATGCCGGCTGTGCCTGGTCGAGATCGAGGGACGGCGCGGCTATCCGGCCTCGTGCACCACGCCGGTGGAAGCCGGCATGAAGGTGAAGACCCAGAGCGACAAGCTCGCCGACCTGCGCCGCGGCGTGATGGAGCTGTATATCTCCGACCACCCGCTCGATTGCCTGACCTGCCCCACCAACGGCAACTGCGAGCTGCAGGACATGGCCGGCGTGGTCGGCCTGCGCGAAGTGCGCTACCACGACGGCGGCCCGCAAGCCGCCTCGAGCGTGCCGACCGCCACGCACACGCGGATGGAGAAGGACGAGTCCAATCCCTACTTCACCTACGACCCTTCCAAGTGCATCGTCTGCAACCGCTGCGTGCGCGCCTGCGAGGAAACCCAGGGCACCTTCGCGCTGACCATCAGCGGCCGCGGCTTCGAGTCGCGCGTATCGCCCGGCACCAGCCAGCCGTTCATGGAGTCGGACTGCGTCTCGTGCGGCGCCTGCGTGCAGGCCTGCCCGACCGCGACGCTGACCGAAACGTCCATCATCAAGCTGGGCCAGCCTTCGCACAGCACCGTGACCACCTGCGCCTATTGCGGCGTGGGCTGTTCGTTCAAGGCCGAGATGAAGGGCAATGAAGTGGTGCGCATGGTGCCGTACAAGGACGGCAAGGCCAACGAGGGCCACGCCTGCGTCAAGGGCCGCTTTGCCTGGGGCTACGCCACCCACAAGGACCGCATCCTCAAGCCGATGATCCGGGCGAAGATCACCGACCCGTGGCGCGAGGTGTCGTGGGAAGAGGCGATCGACTATGCCGCGTCGGAGTTCAAGCGCATCCAGGCACAGCACGGCAAGGACTCGATCGGCGGCATCGTCTCGTCGCGCTGCACCAACGAAGAGGGTTACCTGGTGCAGAAGCTGGTGCGCGCCGCGTTCGGCAACAACAACGTCGACACCTGCGCGCGCGTGTGTCATTCGCCGACCGGCTACGGGCTGAAGCAGACCCTGGGCGAATCGGCCGGCACGCAGACCTTCAAGTCGGTCGAGAAGGCCGACGTGATCATGGTGATCGGCGCCAACCCGACCGACGGCCACCCCGTGTTCGCCTCGCGCATGAAGAAGCGCCTGCGCGCCGGCGCAAAGCTGATCGTGGTCGACCCGCGCCGCATCGACCTGGTCGATTCGCCGCATATCCGCGCCGACTTCCACCTGCAGCTGCGCCCGGGCACCAACGTCGCCCTGGTGACCTCGCTGGCGCACGTGATCGTCACCGAAGGCCTGCTCAACGAAGCCTTTATCGCGGAGCGCTGCGAGGACCGCGCGTTCGGACAGTGGCGCGACTTTGTCGCGCTGCCGGAGAACTCGCCCGAGGCCATGGAGAGCGTCACCGGCATCCCCGCCGACCAGCTGCGCGGCGCGGCGCGCCTGTACGCCACCGGCGGCAACGCGGCGATCTACTACGGCCTGGGCGTGACCGAGCACGCGCAAGGCTCGACCACCGTGATGGGCATCGCCAACCTCGCCATGGCCACCGGCAATATCGGCCGGGAGGGCGTGGGCGTGAACCCGCTGCGCGGGCAGAACAACGTGCAGGGCTCGTGCGATATCGGCTCGTTCCCGCATGAGCTGCCGGGCTATCGCCATGTGTCGGACTCGACCGTGCGCGGCCTGTTCGAGGATGCCTGGAATGTCGAGATCAGCCCCGAGCCGGGCCTGCGCATCCCCAACATGTTCGAGGCGGCGCTGGCGGGCAGCTTCAAGGGCCTGTACTGCCAGGGCGAGGACATCGTGCAGTCGGACCCGAACACGCAGCACGTGTCCGAGGCGCTGTCGTCGATGGAATGCATCGTGGTGCAGGACATCTTCCTGAACGAGACCGCCAAGTACGCGCACGTGTTCCTGCCGGGCTCGTCGTTCCTGGAGAAGGACGGCACCTTCACCAACGCCGAGCGCCGCATCTCGCGCGTGCGCAAGGTGATGCCGCCCAAGGCGCGCTATGCCGACTGGGAGGCCACCATGCTGCTGGCCAACGCGCTCGGCTACCCGATGGACTACCAGCATCCGTCGGAGATCATGGACGAGATCGCGCGGCTGACGCCGACCTTCGCCGGCGTCAGCTACCAGCGCCTGGAACAGCTGGGCAGCATCCAGTGGCCGTGCAATGCCGACGCGCCGGAAGGCACGCCGACCATGCATATCGATGCCTTCGTGCGCGGCAAGGGCAAGTTCATCATCACCAGGTACGTGCCCACCACCGAGAAGATCACGCGCGCCTTCCCGCTGATCCTGACCACCGGGCGCATCCTGTCGCAGTACAACGTCGGCGCGCAGACGCGGCGCACCGATAACGTCCACTGGCATGCCGAGGACCGGCTCGAGATCCACCCGCACGATGCCGAAGAGCGCGGCATCAAGGACGGCGACTGGGTCGGGGTGCAGAGCCGCGCCGGCGACACCGTGCTGCGCGCCATCGTCAGCGAGCGCATGCAGCCGGGCGTGGTCTACACCACCTTCCACTTTCCCGAGTCCGGCGCCAACGTGATCACCACCGACAACTCCGACTGGGCCACCAATTGCCCGGAGTACAAGGTCACCGCGGTGCAGGTGCTGCCGGTGGCGCAGCCGTCGGCATGGCAGCGCCAGTACCAGGACTTCAACGCCACGCAGCTGCGGCTGCTGGAGGCGGCCAGCGCCGATCCGGCGCAGGCCGCGGGCTGAGCGGAGGGCCATGCGATGATGCGCTGCATGCAGTCGCCGGAGCGCGATCCGGCCGCGGCGGAGGACGCCGCAACCCCCACCCACAGCACCTTCGCGGTCAACCGCTGGCGCGGTGGCGAGCTGATGCTGGGACCCGACGAGGTGGCCGAGGAGGTGCCGGTGGCGCTGGAGTACAACGGCATCTCGCATGCGGTGATGCTGGCGACGCCGGCCGACCTGGAAGATTTCGCGCTCGGCTTCAGCCTCAGCGAGGGCATCGTCGGCGGCGCGCGCGAAGTCTACGATATCGAGACCGACACCCGCGCGCACGGCATCGCCGTGCGGCTGGAGATCGCCTCGGCCGCCTTCATGCGGCTCAAGGACCGGCGCCGCACGCTGGCCGGCCGCACCGGCTGCGGGCTATGCGGCACCGAATCGCTGGAACAGGTGATGCGGGCCCCCGCGCCGGTGCAGAGCACGGCGAGCTTCCACACCGACGTGATCCAGGCCGCCTTCGTCCAGTTGCAGCTGCGCCAGGCCCTGCAGCGCCATACCGGCGCGACCCACGCCGCCGCCTGGCTGCGCGCCGACGGCCATGTCTCGCTGGTGCGCGAGGACGTGGGCCGCCACAACGCGCTCGACAAGCTGGCCGGCGCGCTCGCGCGCAGCGGCGAGGACATCGCCACTGGCGCGGTGCTGGTCACCAGCCGGGCCAGCTACGAAATGGTGCTGAAGACCGCCGCCATCGGCGCCGGCGTGCTGGCGGCAGTGTCGGCGCCGACGGCGCTGGCGGTGCGGCTGGCCGGGCAAAGCAATGTCACGCTGGCCGGGTTCGTGCGCGCCGGCGCGCACGTGGTCTATGCCCATCCACAACGCCTGCAGCACGGCCTGCAGCACGAAGCGAGCCTCGCATGAACGTCGAGAACCTGATCACCATGGCCAACCAGATCGGCAGCTTCTTCGAGGCGATGCCCGATCGCGACGAGGCGGTCTCCGATATCGCCGGGCATATCAAGCGCTTCTGGGAGCCGCGCATGCGCAGGGCGTTGCTGGGGCATGTCGACAGCGAATCCGGCATCGGGCTGGATGCGATCGTGCAGGAGGCGCTGGCGCGGCACCGGAGCGTGCTGGAATAGCGAGGCCTGGCAGCGACCGACAACCGCCAGCGCCGGGCGTCAGCTGTTGCCGCTGCTGCCGTATTCCAGCTGCGGATACCAGTCGCCACCGCGGCCTTCCGGAGTGGTATCCAGCAGCGTCCAGAGCGGGTCGAGGTCCGGCGCGCCGCGCGGGTCCTGTCCGGGGTCCGACGTGAGGGCGTACATCTCGCCGCTCCAGAAGTGCCGGATCTTGCCGTCGCGGCGCGTGAAGACCGAGTAGCCGGGCACGTCGGCGTCTTCCGGGCTGACATAGTCGCGCGTGAAGGCGCCGTCGACGTCGGCATAGACCTTGAGCTTCGTCCAGCCGCGCTCTTGCTTCGCCTGCAGCAAGCGCTCGACCGGCGAGCGGGCGATCATCGCCAGCGCCACGCGCTGCTCGATATCCGGCACCTTGTGGTCCCACGATGCCATCACCGAGGTGCACATCGGGCAAGGCCGTTCGCGCTGCGGCCCGAACATGTAGCTGTAGACGACCAGGGTGTCCTTGTCGCCGAACAGGTCTTCCAGCGTCACGGGACCGTGTTCGCCCTGGAAGGTATAGCGCCTGGTGACTTCGCCGCCGGGCGGCAACTGGCGGCGTTGCGCGGCGACGCGTTCGATATGCCGCCGCAGTTCGATCTCTTCGGCCAGCAGCGCATTGCGGGCCTTGCGGTACTCGGCACTTTCGTTGGGGAAATGAACCGGATTGCGTTGCGCCAGTTCCGTAGCCGGGGTGAGTGTTGACGTGGCTTCCATGTCGGCCCTCCTTGTCAGGCTAGCTCTCGGAATCGCCATGCCAGGTGCGCTGCCCGCCACCAGGCGTGGCCCACGGATGGCATGGCCCGTCATGGTTGGTGCCCGCCCGGCAGGGAATCGTTCCCGCGCGCGAGGTCCCGGGGCGTCACTTCAGGCGCAAAGGCTCCAGCAGGGCGCCGTCATACTCGCCGCGCGAGATCCGCCCCAGCTCCAGCATGCGTTGCAGGATATACACCTGCCGCTGGCGCGCGCGCCGGGGATTGGCCACCGGGTTGTTCGCCGAGGGCGCCTTGGGCAGGCCCGCCAGCATCGCGCACTCGGCCAGCGTCAGCTGGTCCAGCCGCTTGCCGAAGTAAGTCTGGGCGGCATCGGCAAAGCCATAGGCGCCCTGTCCCAGGTAGATCTTGTTCAGGTACAGCTCGAGGATCTCGTCCTTGCCGAGGGCCTTTTCGATCCGATAGGACAGCAGCACCTCGTACAGCTTGCGCGTGTAGGTCTTCTCGCGCGACAGGTAGAAATTGCGCGCCACCTGCATGGTGATGGTCGACGCCCCCTGCGACAGCTCATCCGACAGGTTGGCGACGCCCGCGCGGATGACGCCGACGTAGTCGATGCCGTCATGCAGGTAGAAGCGTTCGTCCTCGATCGCCACCACCGCTTCGGTCAGCGGACGCGGCATCTTGCCGATGGGCACGTAGTCCGGCGTGTCGCGGAAGGCGGTAAGCGCGTCGAGCGACGGCAGCTGCCGGTTGGCGGCGAGGATGGCGATGGCGGCCAGCAGCGCGCCGCCGATCGCGGCGAGCAGCAGCAGCTTGAGCAGGGGGGAGCAGAGGCGTTTCATGGCGCGTATTGTGCCAGCCGCCGCGCCGCCGGCGCGAGCCTGCGGGTTTGCTTACACCCAGCCCAGCCAGCGCCAGTAGGTCGCGGCGAACAGCAGCATCATGGCGTAGCCGATGATCGTGACCGGGATGCCGATGCGCGCGAACTGGCGCCCGTTGAAGGTCTCGGTGCCCAGGCACACCATGTTCTGCGGCGCGTTGATCGGCAGGATAAAGCCGAAGCTGACGGTAAAGCCGAGCAGCATGGTGATGCCGACGCGGTTGATATCGCCGGGCAGGGTCTGCAGCACCGAGATCAGGATCGGCAGCAGCGCCGCGGTCAGCGCGGTGGCGCTGGCGAAGCCCAGGTGGATCAGGATCAGGAAGGCCGCCAGGATCGCGAACGCCAGCAGCGCGCCATGCGCCGCCAGGCCCGAATGCGCAACCACGAACTGGCCCAGCCACTGCCCGGCCTGGGTCGACAGCAGCGCGGTGCCCAGGCTGATGCCGACCCCGAACACGATCAGCGTGCCCCACGGCGTGCGCTGCTGCATGGTCTTCCAGTCCATCACGCCGATGCGCGGCAGCATCAGGATCACCAGCCCGACGAAGGTCACGGTGGCGGTGTCAAAGCTGTGCAGCTTGCCTTCGGTGGCCCAGCACAGCAGCAGGCCCAGCGACACCGCCGCCAGCCGCTTCTGCGGGCCGCTCATCGGGCCGAGCGCGGACAGTTCGCGCTGCACCGCCTCCTTGCCGCCGGGAACGGCCTCGGTCTCGGCCGGCAGCAGCCAGCGCACCAGGACATAGAGCACCACCGACATCGCCACTGCCCAGGGCGCGCCCGCGATCAGCCATTGCAGCCAGGTGATGCGCTCGCCCAGCAGCTTGTCCATGAAGCCGACCGTCAACAGGTTCTGCGCGGCGGCGGTCTGGATGCCGACGTTCCAGATGCTGGTGGCCTGCGCCACCGTGATCATGATGCCGGCGGCGATATTGGATTTCTTGTCGACCCCGAACGCGGCGATCACGCCCATCATGATCGGCACCACGCAGGCGCTGCGCGCGGTGGCGCTCGGCACCACCAGGCTCAGCGCGATGGTGACCGCGATGGTGCCAATCAGGATGCGGCGCGTGCTGGTGCCGATCGCCGACAGCGTCACCAGGGCGATGCGCCGGTCGAGCCCGGTGACGGTCATCGCCGCGGAAATGAACAGCGCCGCCGCGACCAGCGCCAGCGCGGTATTGGAGAATCCAGCCAGCGCCATGCCCAGCGCCTTCGAGGTGCCGTACTGCACCGAGGGGTCGTTCACGGTCGGGGCAAAGCCGATCAGCCCGGCCATCAGCGAGGTG
The DNA here is from genome assembly GCF_900250115.1 of Cupriavidus taiwanensis. NCBI lineage: Bacteria > Pseudomonadati > Pseudomonadota > Betaproteobacteria > Burkholderiales > Burkholderiaceae > Cupriavidus > Cupriavidus taiwanensis. Next base: position 633,060 of record NZ_LT984803.1, read on the forward strand.
ATCATGATGGCGCTGGCTTCGTACGACACCGCCTCGGTGATCCACACCACGATGGCGAACGCCAGGATCGCCAGCATGCGCTGGCCGGCAATGGTGAGCCCGTCGGGCTGCGGCATCGCCAGCACCGCGATCAGCGCGGCGGCGGCCGCGAACAGGCCCCAGTGCAGGGTCAGCCTGGGTGCGGCCGCGGGTGTGGCCGCGGCCGGGGCGGCGGGGGCGGGCGGCTGGGAGGCGGGAAGTTCTGGCATTGCCGACATTCCTTGTAGTTCGACCTGCCTGAAATTTTCCGGCGCGCGGCGGGCGATGTCGAGGACCGGGCCGGGATAGTTACGCCCGTCATGCCCAAGATCAAGGCGAGGGCAGATCGCTGGATTCTCTGGCCACCGCATGCGTCATACCAGTGACAGGCTCGTGATACAAGGCGTGGGCGGCAGTTCGCATGATCCGACACCGCGCCGCGCCGGGGCGCGTGATGCACGAGCCGGAGTGATCTGAAATAATTGGAGCTGACCATGAAGGTTTTGGTACGCGGTCTCAAGGCCGGGCTGGACCCGGCGGCGCTGCGCAAGGCGCTGGCACGGTATGCGAAGATCCGTTCGGTGGAGCTGGTCGAGGCAGGCGACCCCAGGCATCCCTGGGCCTGGGTCGATATCGATGCCAGCCCGCTGGCGGTATGGAAGCTGGTGGCGCGGCTGGACCGGCGCTATATCGCCGGCTGCCACCTGCACTGGCATGTGCCGGCGTACCGCGCGCGCTGAAACGCCCGCACCGGTACCGGCGCGCCTGGCAACGACAATCTGGAACGAACAATGCTCAAGTGGCTTCAACGCGCGGCCTGTCCGCATGCCCTCGCGGCCATGCCGCCAACCCCGGCGGCGACCGGCGCCGCGCCGGACCTGCAAGACCTGGTGTTCGAGCGCATCAGCAACGCGCGCGACCTGGGCGGACTGGTGGGCGCGGAAGGGCGCCGCGTGCGCTGCGGCCGCCTCTACCGCAGCGGCAATCCGGCGCTGGCAAGCGCCGCCGACCTGCAGCGGCTGCAGGCGCTCGGCCTCGACATGGTGGTGGATTTCCGCTCGCCCGGCGAGAAGTCGCCGGGCGAAGCGGCCTTCGGCCAGCGCTTCCGCTGGCAGGCGGTGCCGGTGCTGGAAGGCAGCATGGCGATGGATGTGCTGATGCCGCGCCTGCGCGCCAGCACGCCGGCGCAGATGGATGCCTTCATGCTCGAGGTGTACCGCGATTTCCCGGTGCGCTACCGCGCCGCCTTCGGTGGCTTCATGCAGACCGTGCAGGGCGGCCAGACCCTGCTGTTCCACTGCACCGCGGGCAAGGACCGCACCGGCTTTGCCGCGCTGCTGTTGCTGGCCGCGCTGGGCGTCGGCCAGGACGACATCCTGGCCAACTACCTGGAATCGAACCAGCGCAACGCGCAGTTCAATGCGGCCGCGCTGGCGCAGATGGCCGGGCTTGGCATCGATGCCGCGGTGATGATGCCGCTGCTGGAAGTCCGCGCCAGCTATCTCGACGCGTCGATGCAGGCCATCGACGCGGGCTGGGGCAGCGTCGGCAACTACCTGCGCGATGCGCTGCAGGTCGATGTCGCGCAGCTGCGCGCGCACTACCTGGCCGGCTGAGCCGCGGACTCACAGGCGGTGGCGCGCGCGATCCCGCAATCGGATTACCATAACCCCGTTTCAGACCTTATTGAGGTGCCGGCCAGCGGCGCCCGACCGCCAATGCTTGAACTCCAGGGAGCCATCTGGTTCCGCTCCGGCTCGCAGGACTGGGGCGGCAAGGACCGCATCGCGCTGCTCGCCGCCATCGGCGAGCACGGCTCGATCACGGCCGCCGCGCGCGCCGTCGGCATCAGCTACAAGGCGGCGTGGGACGCCATCGATGCGATGAACAACAGTGCCGGCGAGGCGCTGGTGGTGCGCGCCGCCGGCGGCAAGGGCGGCGGCGGCACGCGCCTCACCGCGCGCGGCGAACAGCTGATCCGCACCTATCGCGCGCTCGAAGACGAGCACCGGCGCTTTGTCGCGCAGCTGTCGCGGCTGGGCGAGGGCGTGGCCGACGATATCCACCTGATGAGGCGAATGATGATCAAGACCAGTGCGCGCAACAAGCTGTTCGGACGAGTGGCCAGCGTCAAGGGCGGCGCGGTCAACGACGAGGTGGTGCTGGAGCTGGCCGGCGGGCAGCGCATCGTCGCCACCATCACGCACGAGAGTGTCGAGACGCTGGAACTGGCCGAGGGCGTGGAGGCGTTTGCGCTGATCAAGGCGTCGTCGGTGCTGGTGGGGCTGCCGGAACCGGGCATGCGGCTGTCGGCGCGCAACCAGCTGGCGGGCGTGGTGGCGCGCGTGATGCCCGGCGCGGTGAACGCCGAGGTGGTGATCGAACTCGACGGCGGCGGCACGGTGGCGGCCATCGTCACCAACGGCAGCGTCGAGGCGCTGGGGCTGCAGGCCGGCGTGGCCGCGGTGGCGGTGTTCAAGGCCTCGAGCGTGATCCTCGGCGTGGTGGGGTAGACCCTGCGTGCAATAATAGCCGCCCCAAAAGCATGTCGTTCCTCCCGCAATGCACGCCGCGCTGGCTGGCTTTTCCCTCGGTCTCTCCCTGATTCTTGCCATCGGTTCCCAGAATGCTTTCGTGCTGCGGCAAGGCCTGCGGCGGGAGCATGTGTTCTGGGTCTGCCTGGTGTGCGCGCTGTCGGACGCGCTGCTGATCCTGCTGGGCGTGTCCGGCTTCGCCGTGATGATCCGCACGCTGCCGTGGCTGGGCGCGGCGATGCGCTATGGCGGCGCGGCCTTCCTGGTCTGGTATGGCGCGCGCAGCTTCATCGTGGCGTGGCGCTCGAACGCGGTGCTGGACCCGAGCGATGCCGCATCGCGGCCGCTGGCGCAGACGCTGGCCGTATGCCTGGCCTTCACCTGGCTGAATCCGCATGTGTACCTCGACACGGTGATGCTGATCGGTTCGGTGTCGACCCAGTTCGCGGGCAACACGCGTGAATTCGCCGCGGGTGCCATGACCGCGTCGTTCCTGTTCTTTTTTGCGCTGGGCTATGGCGCGGCGCTGCTGCGGCCGGTGTTTGCGCGGCCGCGGGCGTGGCAGGTGCTGGAGGTGGTGATCGGCATCACCATGTGGGTGATTGCCGCGCGTTTGCTGATGGGTTGAACCGAAGGAGCACGGATGCCGAGGAACGTCGAGATCAAGGCCCGCATCGACAGCGTCGAGGCGCTGTTGCCGCGCGCCGCCGCGCTGGCCGACCACGGCCCGGAGTACATCCGCCAGGACGATACCTTCTTCCGCTGCGCCAACGGGCGGCTCAAGCTGCGCGAGTTCGCGCCGGACCACGGCGAACTGATCTTCTATGCGCGCGCCGACCAGGCCGGCCCGAAAGAGAGCTTCTACATCCTGTCGCCGACGCCGTCGCCCGGCACCCTGCGCGCCGCGCTGGCCGCCGCGCACGGCGAGGGCGGGCGGGTGCGCAAGCTGCGCACGCTGTACCTGGCCGGACGCACGCGCGTGCACCTGGACCGGGTCGAGGCGCTCGGCGATTTCCTCGAGCTGGAAGTGGTGCTGGCCGACGCGGAAAGCGTGGCGGACGGGGTCGCCGAGGCCCACGCCTTGCTGGCCCGCCTGGGCGTTCCCGCGTCGGCCCTGATCGAAGGCGCGTATGTCGACCTGCTGCGCGCGGCTCAGGCCACGCGCGCCGGCACCGGCGCGTAGACCGGCGGGTGGTGGCGGCTGGTGCCGCTGCCGAAGATGCGGCCTTCGCGGATTTCCAGCACGTGGTCGCCCAGCGCCTCGACATCGGCGGGATCGTGCGAGATCACCAGCATCGGCACGTCGAGGCTGGCCTGCAGGGTGCGCAGCTCCGCCCGCATGCGCGCGCGCAGCGCGGGGTCCAGCGCCGAAAACGGTTCATCGAGCAGGACGATGTCGGGCTGCGCCACCAGCGCGCGCGCCAGTGCCACGCGCTGCTTCTGGCCGCCGGAGATCTCGGCCGGATAGTTGCCGGTGATGTCGGCCAGGCCGAAGGCATCGATCCAGCGTTGCGCCTGCGCGGGCACCGCGCCGCGGCGCGGATTGCGCCAGCCGCGCGCAAGGCCGAAGGCGATGTTCTGGCCCACGGTCAGGTGCGGGAACAGCGCATATTCCTGGAACAGGTAGGCCACGCGGCGCTGCTGGGGACGCACGTCGATGCCGGCGTCGGCGTCGAACAGGGTGCGCCCGTTCAGCACGATGCGGCCGCTGTCCGGCGCCAGCAGCCCGGCGATGGCGCGCAGCGTCAGGCTCTTGCCGGCGCCCGAGGGGCCGAACAGCGCAATGCGCCGGCTGGCCGAGTCGAAGTCGATATCCAGCGCGAAGTGGCGGTCGGCCGAGACCATCTGCTTGCGGATGCTGACGTGCATGCTCATGGCGATAGACGGGGCCCGGGCGTTAGCGGACGCGCGGGCGCAAGCGCCGGCGTTCGTAGAGTTCGGCGGGATTGCGCGCGGCCGCCGGCACCAGGCGTGCGGCAATCACCAGCAGCAGCACGCAGGTGACGGAAGTCACCAGCACCAGCAGGTTGGCGGTGTTGTCGTCGCCGGCCTGGACTGCCTCGTAGATGGCCACCGACAGCGTCTGCGTGCGTCCGGGCAGGTTACCGGCGATCATCAGCGTGGCGCCGAATTCGCCCAGCGCGCGCGCAAACGCCAGCAGCACGCCGGCGATGATGCCGCGCGCCGCCAGCGGCAGCGTGACACGGAAAAAGATGCCGGCCTCGGGCACGCCCAGCACGCGCGCGGCATTTTCGAGCTGGTGGTCGACGCCTTCAAAGGCGGCGCGCGCGGACTTCAGCACCAGCGGGAAGGCGACGATGGTCGAGGCCAGCACTGCGCCCTGCCAGGTGAAGACCAGCTCGATGCCCAGGCGCGCCAGCCACTCGCCGAACACGCCGCGGCGTCCCACCAGCACCAGCAGGTAATAGCCCAGCACCGTGGGCGGTAGCACCAGCGGCAGCGTCAGCACCGCATCGACCACGTCGCGCAGCGGCGAGCGCCAGCGCGCCAGCGCCCAGGCCGCGCCGACGCCGAGCACGGCGTTCAGCGCGGTGGCCCAGCCAGCGACCTTCAGCGACAGCAGCAGCGGTACCCAGACGGCATCCATGGCGTGCGCGGCGCGGCCTCAGGGCTTGTGGAAGCCGAAGCGCGACAGGATCGCCTGGCCTTCCGGCGAGGCGACATGGTCGAGGAACTGCGCCGCTGCCTGCGGCTGGCGCGCCTGGCTGGTGATGGCGATGGGGTAGGTCACCGGCGTGCGGCTGGGCACGCGCAGCGCCACTTTGACCTTGTCCGGCATCACGGTGGCGTCGGTGGCAAAGACGAAGCCGGCCTCGACCTCGCCGCGCGCGACGTAGTCCAGGCTCTGGCGCACGTTCTGCGCCGGCACGCCCTTGGCGGCGACCGCGTCCCACAGCCCGGCGGCTTCCAGCGCGCCGCGGGTGTAGCGGCCCACCGGCACCGAGGCCGGGTTGCCGTAGGCGATGCGCCGGACTTCCGGGCGCGTCAGGTCCTGCAGCGAGGCGATCGGCAGCTTGCTGTCGGCCGGCACGATAAGCACCACCTGGTTGGCGGCGAAGTTGCGGCGCGAGGCCGGCGCGATCACCTTTTCGGCCTCGGCCTTGTTCATTGCCTCCTGGTCGGCCGAGGCGAACACATCGGCTGGCGCACCCTTGATGATCTGCTGCATCAGCACGTCGGAGGCGCCAAAGTTCAGTACCACGTGCGTGCCGGGGTGGGCGCGCTGGTAGGACTCGGCCAGCGCCTTGAAGGCGTTGGTCAGGCTGGCTGCGGCGGACACCACCAGGTCGGCGGCGAAGGCGGGCGCCGCGGCTAGCGCCAGCATCGCGGCGGCGGCCAGCAGCAACCCGCGGCGGCGGGCAGGGAAGGCGGGCATCGGCATCCTCGGGAAGCGGCCGCCGGCATGCAGGGCACGCGCGGCAAGGCCGGAGCGGGTGGACTGTCAGGCGCAATATACGTCTGTATATAGCGAGGCGTCAATGATGCGCCAGGACGCGCGTCAGGGGTATTCCAACCGGCATAAGTGCTGTATCAGGGGCCGCGAATGTGCCCCGGGGCGGGAACGGCTGGCGCCTGCGCGGCGCCAGCCCTGCCGGCTTCAGGCCGGCGGCGTGCCTTCCTTGAACATCGATTTCAACTGGCTGCGCAGCTCAGGCGTGTCCTGATGCTGATGCACCGCCACCGCGTGCTGGACCGCGGCCTCGAGCAGTTCGTCTTCGCTGTCGGCGCTCAATGCGACGGTGCAGTGGGTGTCGCTCGGGAACTCGCGGCAATCGATAAACTTGCGTGCCATGATGCCTCCTGACCCCGGCCCGCAGCATGGGCTGGAGCCGGTGCTTCCAGTATAGGCAGGCCGGCCGGCCGCTACAGCACCGGCGTCAGCACCTTGCCGCCGGCCAGGAACGCGTCCAGGTTCTGCAGCGTCAGCGCGGTCATGGCGGCGCGCGTTTCGTGCGTGCCGCTGGCCACGTGCGGCGCCAGCACGACATGGTCCATCGCCATCAGCGCCGGCGGCACGTTGGGCTCGTCCTGGAACACATCGAGGCCCGCGCCGCCCAGCCTGCCTTGCGCCAGCGCCTCGACCAGCGCCGCCTCGTCGACCACGCTGCCGCGCGAGACGTTGACCAGGATGCCGCGCGGGCCGAGCGCATCGAGGACCTCGCGCGAGACCAGCCCCGCGGTCGAGGGCCCGCCGACGGTGGCCACCACCAGGAAGTCCGCCCACGTTGCCAGCGCCTTCAGGTCTGCTTCGAAGCGCCACGGCGCGCCCTCGCGCTGGCGGCGGTTGTGGTAGGCGATCTCCATGTCGAAGCCCTGCGCGCGCCGCGCCACGATCTCGCCGATGCGACCCAGCCCGACGATGCCGAGCTTCTTGCCGCAGACGCGCGTGGTCAGCGGGAAGCCGCCCTGCGGCCAGCGCCCGGCGCGCACGAAGCGGTCGCCATGGGCGATGCCGCGTGCCGCGTCCAGCAGCAGCCCGAAGGCGAGGTCGGCGACGCAGTCGTTGAGCACGTCGGGGGTGTTGCTGACCTGGATGCCGCGCGCGCGGGCCGCGTCCAGCGCGATCGCGTCGTAGCCCACGCCGAAGCTGACGATCGCTTCCAGGCGCGGCAGCGCATCGATCAGCGCGGCACTGCAGCCGTGGCGCGCCGAGGTCACCACCACGCGCACCTGCTGCCCCTCGCCGCGCGCCCAGGCCAGCGCATCGGCCTGCTGCCACAGCGCCGCGGCGCCGTACTGTTGTTGCAGGGTGGCATTGGTCTGCGGCGCGAGCGGGCCGACCTGGAGGATCTGGGGAGCGGGCATGGGAATGAGGGGTCGAGGCGTGAGCGGCAATGTTAGCGCAAGGGCTGGCGCCGCGCCGGCACGCGGCCCGGCGCGTGCGCGCAAGCTGTGCGATGTTCGGGCAGCGGTCACGCACCACCGGCGCGGGCCGCGGGTTATGCTGCCATCCTCGCGGCCTGGCGCCGCGCCCCGCTGCTTCTACGCGCCATGACTACCATCTACCTCGCCGGCTTTGACGTGTTTCGCAAGGACGCGCGCGCCTGGGGCGAGCACCTCAAGGCGCTGTGCGCGGCGCATGGCTTCACCGGCCTGTATCCGCTCGACCAGTCCGCGCCCGCAGGCCGCTCCGGACCCGATACCGCGCGCTGGATCTATGACGCAAACCTCGCGCTGCTGCGCCGTGCCGACCTGGTGATGGCCAACCTGGATGACTTCCGCGGCCCCGGCGAAGCGGATTCCGGCACGGCGTTCGAAGTCGGCTTTGCGGTAGCGCTGGGCAAGCCGGTGTGGGCCTACAGCGCCGATGCCGGCACGCTGCGCGAGCGCGTCACGGCAGCCACCGATGCCGACGGCACGCCGCTGGATGCGCGCGGCTTCACCGTCGAGGACTTCGGGCTGGGCAAGAACCTGATGCTGGCGTGCTCGGTGCGGATGGTGCAGGGCGGGGCTGCCGAATGCCTGGCGGCAATGGCCGCCGCCCGGCGCGACGCCTAGCGCCGCAGCGACTGCACGCCGGCCGCGATATCGTTGGCGGTACTGGCGACGATCTCGCGATACGCCGCCACCACGCCGTCGATCGCGCCGGGCGCCGGCAGCTCGGCCTGGGTCCTGCCGCTGACAACCTTGCCGTCGGGCAGCCGCCGCACGGTCCAGTTGATGGTGGCGCCGGCACGCTGGCCCACGTCGGCGTCCAGGCGCAGCACTTCGGTGGTGATGCGGTACAGCGGCTGCACGTCGGACAGCCCCTGCTGGTAGGTGTCGACCGCCCCCAGCGTGGCCTGCAGGCGCTGCGACAGCGCATCGCGCAGCTCGTCCGGCAGCGGCGAGGACCAGCGCGACAGGTCCAGCAGGCGCACCCCGGCATCGCCGCCGCTACCGTCCTGGCCATCGCGCACCACCAGCTGCGGACGGTTGAGGCGCTCGGGCACGCGCACCGGCGCGACTTCTAGCCACAGCGGGTCGGCTGACGGCGCCGCTGCCGGCGCCGGCGCGGCAACCGCCGTCGGCCCCTGCGCCAGCGTGTAGTAGCGCGGCTCGGGCGAGGCGCAGCCTGCCAGCACCGCCGCGGCGGCACCGGCGCAGAGCAGGGTGAGCGGAAGGCGCTTCATCATTCTTTCTCCGGCTTGCCGCGCAACAGCGCTTCAGGGTGGCGTTCAAGGTAGTCGGTCAGCGTGCGCAGCGACGTGGCGGTGCGCTTCAGTTCCTGCAGCATGCGGCGCTTGTCCTGTTGCAGCGGCGCATCCGACGCCAGCGTGCCGTTGGCCGCGGTCAGGGTCTTGCGCGCGTCCTGCAGCGCGGCCAGCACCTGCGGCGCGACATCGCCGTTGAGCTGCTGCACCAGCTTGTCGGCGGTGGCCAGGGTCTTGTTCAGGCTGGCCACGGTGGTGCGCAGGTCCTGGCCGATCTGGTCGAACGGCACCTTGTCGATGCGGTTGACGATGTCGCCCACCTGCGCCTGCAACTGGTCGAACGCGCCCGGCGTGGTGGCGAACTCAGGAATCGGCGCGTCCAGGTCGACCTTGGCCGGCGCCGCCTTGGGGAAGAAGTCGAGCGCCACGTAGAGCTGGCCGGTGAGCAGGTTGCCGGTACGCAGCTGCGCGCGCATGCCACGCTGCAGCAGGCCCTGGATGATCTTGCGCGCGCGTTCGCGGTCCTCGATGTCGCGCTCGCGGAAGCCCATGCGCGACGGATACAGCTCGACCACCACCGGCATGCGGAAGGCGCGCTTCTCGCGCTGGAACTCGATGCCGATCGAACGCACCTGGCCCACCACTACGCCGCGGAAGTCCACCGGCGCGCCCGGCGACAGGCCACGCACGGACTGGTCGAAATTGAGCACCGCCAGCGTCGGCGCCAGCTCTTCGGGCTCCTTCATCGCCTCGGTCTGGTCGGCGGCGAGCAGGAACTGGGTGTTCTCGGCCGCGGCGTCGGTGGCGGTGGTGTGGTCGGGCGCCTGGAACGCGACGCCGCCCAGCAGCACCGTCACCAGTGATTGCGTCGACAGCTTGAGCCCGCCGGCATCGAGCTTCAGGTCGACCCCGCTGGCATGCCAGAAGCGCGTGTCGGCGGTGACCAGCTTGTCATAGGGCTTGTTGACGAACACCCGCAGCGTGATGTCGCGCCCGTTGGGGTCGAGCTGGTAGGCCACTACCTGGCCGACCAGCACGCGCCGGTAGTAGACCGGCGAGCCGATATCGAGCGAGCCCAGCTCGGACGCGCGCAGCACGAACTGCTTGCCGGACGCGTCGGTGGTGACCACCGGCGGCACTTCCAGGCCCTTGAAGTCGCGCGCGGATTCGTTCGACTTGCCCGCGTCGACGCCGATATAGGCGCCGGACAGCAGCGTCTCCAGCCCCGACACGCCGCTCGCGGCGAAGCGCGGGCGCACCACCCAGAAGCGGGTGTCGGCCACGGCGAAGTTCTCGGCGTCCTTGGTCAGGTCGATCGACGCCACCACGTGCGAGCGGTCGCGCGCCAGGCGCACCGACTTGACCAGGCCGATGTCGACGTCCTTGTAGCGCACCGCGGTCTTGCCGGGGATGAGGCCTTCGGCGGTGCGGAAGGTGACGTTGATCTCGGGCCCGCGCGACGCCAGCGTGTGCAGCAGCAGCGAGATCCCGACCACCGCGGCGACGATCGGGATCAGCCATACCAGCGAGGGCAGCCAGCGCGCGCGGCGGCGGCGTTCGGGCCGCGGCAGGCCGGACGGGGGCGGGGCTGGCGGGGACTGTGGGGACGGCGGCATGGCGCCCGCCGGCGCCGGGGCTTGGTGGTCAGTGTCGGGCATTGTCAGGTTCCAGCGAATCCCACAGCAGGCGCGGATCGAAGCTGAGCGAGGCCAGCATGGTCAGCACCACGACCGCGCCGAAGGCGAGCGCGCCGCCGCCGGGGATGATGGTGGCCAGCGCCCCCGCCCGCACCAGCGAGGCCAGCAGCGCCACCACGAAAATATCGAGCATCGACCAGCGGCCGATCACCTCCACCAGGCCGTACAGCCGGGTCTGCTGCCGGATCCGCCAGCTCGAGCGGAAATGCACCGACAGCAGCAGGAAGGTCAGGATCACCATCTTCAGCAGCGGCACCACAATGCTGGCGATCAGCACCAGCACGGCCAGCATGTGCGAACCGGACAGCCACAGGTAGATTACGCCCGACAGGATGGTGTCCTGCTGCGTGCCGAGGATGGACTGCGTCACCATCACCGGCAGCATGTTGGCAGGAATATAGAGGATGTAGGCGGCCAGCAGGAAGGCCCAGGTGCGCGCCAGGCTGTCGGGCTTGCGATGGTGCAGGGTGGCGCCGCAGCGCGGGCAGGGCGAGCCTTCCAGCGTGCGCGGGCTGACCAGGTCGCACGCGTGGCAAGACACCAGGCCCAGCCGGCCGGCGGTGGGCACCTGCGGCAGCGGGGTGTTCTCGTCGTCGTCGGTCAGTTCCGCCACCACCTCGCGCGCGAGCTGGCGCGGACGGGCCAGGCGGCCGGCGGGCGGCGGTCGCTGCGGTTGCGTCATCGGCGCTCCCCGTCCGCCGCCGCGGCCTTGTCATCGGGTGTTTCCAGGTGGCGCCACAGGTCGCGCGGATCGAACGACAGCATCGCCGCCAGCACGATCACCAGCGCCGCGAACGACCACAGCGCGATGCCCGGCAGCACGCGCGCCATGGTCGAGAGCTTCACCAGCGTCACCAGCACGCCGATCATGAAGACCTCGATCATGCCCCACGGCCGGGTCTGGCGGATGCCGCGCACGATGCGGTCGAAGCCGGCCGGCATGCGGTGCTGCGCCATCGGCACCAGCAGGTAAGCCATCATCAGCAGCTCGGACAGCGGGAACAGGATGGTGGTGGCGAACACCAGCGCCGCCACCAGCGCCATCTGGTCCCCATACAGCGCCTGCACCGCGCCCAGCAGCGTGGTCTGCGTGCGCACCCCTTTCAGGTCCATCTCGACGATGGGGTAGGCGTTGGAGATCAGGAACAGGATCAGCGCGGTGAGCACCAGCGGCAGCAGCCGGTGGTAGTGCCGCCGGCTCTCGCGGTACAACTGGCCGCCGCAGCGCAGGCACAGCGCGCGCTCGCCGGGCGCGATCGGCGTGCGCTCGTAGACGGCGTCGCAGTATTCGCAGGCTACCAGCCGGTGCAGCGTGGCCGGCGAGGTGTCGGGCAGCGTGGTGTCCGGCGGGGCCGGGGGAACGTCGTGTACCGCCATCAGCCGGGTCGCTTGCCGGAACCTGCCGGCGGCACATCGGGGTTGTCGACCACGGCCGGCGCCGGCGCCGGTGCCGATGCCGGTGCGGATGCCAGCGCCGCGCCTTGCTGCAGGTCGCGCTGCAGCTCGCCCTGCGAGCCGATGGTCCAGTCGCGCAACAGGGCATAGGCCACCGCCAGCAGCGTCGGGCCGATGAACACGCCCAGGAAGCCGAACGCCAGCGCGCCGCCGAGCACGCCCAGCATGATCCAGATCAGCGGCATGCCGGTGCCCTTGCTGATCAGCAGCGGCTTGACGATGTTGTCCGCCATGCTGACCACGCCCACGCCCCACACCACCAGGAAGATGGCCCAGCCGGTGGCGCCGGTGTGGTACAGCCACAGCGCGGCCGGCAGCCACACCAGCGGCGGCCCGACCGGCACCACCGACAGGAAGAAGGTTACGAAACCGAGGATGGCGGCGCCCGGCACGCCCGCGATCCACAGGCCGATGCCGGCCAGCACGGCCTGGATGAAGGCGGTGCCGAGCACGCCGTAGACCACGCCCTTGACGGTGCTGCCAGCGAGTTCCAGCAGGTGGTCGGCGCGCTCGCCGGCGATGCGGCGCATGCCGGCGCGCAGCCAGGCAATGGCGAACTCGCCGCCGGTGTAGAAGAAGAAGGCCAGGATGATCGACAGCGCCAGCTGCCCCAGGCCCGCCCCGATCGACAGCCCCGCACCCAGCAGCAGGTGCCCGACCGGCGCGATCAGCTTGCGCAGGTTGGCGACCATCTCGGAATCGGCATTGATGATGCTGTCCCAGGAGTTTTGCAGGTAGCTGCCGACAAAGGGCAGGCTGCTCAGCCACAGCGGCAACTGCGGCACCCCCTGCTCCATATAGCGGTCGACCAGCGCGGCGAGGTCATCCAGGTGCGCGGAGAAGCTGGCGCCGGCATAGACGAACGGACCCAGCACGATCACTGTCGCCAGCAGCACGCAGATGAGCGCGGCCAGGCCGCGCCGGTTGCCGAGCCAGCGCGACAGCACGGTGTAGGGGTGCCAGGAACTGAATGCCAGGATCGCCCCCCACAGCAGCGCCGTGGTGAACGGCGCCAGCACCAGCAGCGAGCCGCCGATCAGCACGATCAGCGCGAATACGGCGGCGATTTTTTCGATCAACTGACCGGAACTCATGGTTGGGGTCTCCGTTTGTCCCCTGGGGGTTGGGTGTGACGGGGACGGCGTAAATATAGCTTAAGGGGGAAGGTGGGTTGTGAAACGGGGATCTGGGGCGGATTTGTGGTGCTTGGCGGGCGCGGCTGTTTGGCTGGCGTGGGGGGCTTTCTTGATCGATGTTGGTTTTTTTGGGGGGCGTTTTTTGTGACATGTTTTTGCTTTTGAACCGCAGGGTTCCGCCCTGCTGGGCGGGTCACTTTTTGTCCGAGCGGCAAAAAGTAACCAAAAAGCGCGTTTACTGCCCTGCGGGCGGCATGTCTTATCGTAGTGGGCGCTGGGTTTTCGTACGGGGCTGGGCTTCCTCACATAGCGGGGCAGCCTGCCGCGGGGGTGCACCACGGTGGCAAGGGCGTTGAAGGGGTGTTTGAACGAGCCCAGAGCGCGGAGTGGCGGCCTGCTGCTGGCCTTACCGTAGGAACGCCTACGGCTGCGCTGCGCGCGGTCAGTATCGTAGATCTGGGGACGCAACACCGGAGGCATCGCTGCGCTCGCTTGGCCCCCGAACGCGCTCAGGGTCGCCGCCCGGTTTTCTCGCCTCTCCCGCCTGCGGGAGGGGGCTGGGGTGAGGGCGGGCGCCTCAACGAAGTCTGGCTTTCCACAGCAAAAATGCGGCGGCCCGGGCCGGGCCGGGACCTGTCAGCGCCAAGCGAGCGCAGCGACGCGTTCCGGGCCAGAGCCATTGCCCTACGATACTGCCTGCGCAGCAGCCGAAGGCGTTCCTGCGACAAGGCCAGCAGCAGGCGGCCACTCCGCGCTCTGGGCTCGTTCAACCACCATTCCAACGCCCCACCCACCGTAGTGCACCCCTGCGGCAGGCAGTCCCGCCATGCGAGGAAGCCCAGCCCCGTACGAAAACCCCCAGGCACACTACGATAAGACATGCCGCCCGCAGGGCAGTAAACGCGCTTTTTGGTTACTTTTTGTCGCTCGGACAAAAAGTGACCCGCCCAGGAGGGCGGAACCAGGCGGTTCAAAAGCCAACAGCATGTCACCAAAAGCAACGACCCACCCCAAAAAACCATCGAACAAGAAATCAAAACCCAAAACGCCAAAAACCCACCCCTACCCAATCCTCAATCTGGCACTGCCATTACCCCACTCTTCAGCAGCGCCGCCACCAGGTCCGATTGCGTCACCATCCCCACCACCCGCCGCTGATCATCGATCACCGGCGCATGATGCAGCCCGCCATCGGAAAACGCCTGCGCCAGCTCGACCATCGGCTGGTCGGGCCGCGCGGTCACGACGGCCCGCGTCATCAGGTTGCGCACCGTGCCGGCCAGCCGCCGCGCCCCGGTATCGCGCTGCGCCGCAAAGAAGTCGCTCTGCGTGATGATGCCCACCAGCTTGCGCGTTGCATCGACCACCGGCAGGGCCTTGATGCGATGCCGCGACAGCAGGTGCCCGGCCTCGTTCGCCGGCTGGTCGGGCGTCACCGTGATCACATCGCGCGACATGATCTCCCCGCACAGCACATTGCCGAAATGACGGCGGTAGGCGCGCAGTTGCGCCGCGACCAGGATCTGCTCGAGGTCGTCTTCCTCGATATCCAGGAATTCGCCGCGCACCTTCAGCGCGGCATCGAGGTCGGCGCGGGTCACGCCCACGCGCTGGGAAGGCGGGACGTCCCTGGTGCCGTGCTGGACCGCTGGCTCGGGCGGACGATGCGGGTAGCGCCGGCGCGACAGGTTGTTGAAGGCCAGCGCCATCATCAGCAGCAGCATCGAGTTGAACAGCACCGGCACCGCCACGAAGCCGAAGCCGAGCGCACTGACCGCCGGCCCGCCGAAGACCGCGGTGATCGCCACCGCGCCGCTGGGCGGATGCACGCAATGGAACTGGAACATCAGGGCGATGGCGACCGACACCGCGACCGCGGCGGCCAGCCCCGGGTCCGGGATCCAGCGCGCACAGGCCACGCCGATCACCGCGGCGATCAGGTTGCCGCCGATGATCGACCATGGCTGTGCCAGTGGCGAAGACGGCACCGCGAACAGCAGCACCGCCGAGGCGCCCATCGGCGCGACAAACCAGGGATTGAAGCCGCCCAGGGTCTGGTGGCTGATCCATTCGGTGCAGAGCAGTCCAAGCAGGGCGCCGAAGCAACTCTTGAGACGCTCCTTGCGGCTGGCCGGCACCGGCAGCGGCACGAATGTGCGCAGCCAGGCACGGGCGTTGTGCGCCAGGGCGGAGACGGGGGCGGTTGGCATTCTTGTGACGGGGGGCGCTTTGGAATGGTGCGCGTAATATATCACGGGGTGATATATTTGGCCGCCTTTGGTGCAGCGCATCCCGGTAATGGGGCGTGTCGCACCGCACAAGAGCATAGAACAGCAAGGAGCCCCAAGATGTCGTCTGCCATGCCGGTCGAAAAACGCGACTATGCCGTCAACCGCCGCCTGCTGCTGCTGTCGGTGATCGCGCTGGGGATCGGCGCGCTCAGCACCGTGGCGGCGGATGTGCTGGTGAACCTGATCCGGTTTTTCACCAACCTGTTTTTCTACCAGACGCTGTCGCTGGCGGAGCGCTCGCCGGCGCACCATGCGCTCGGCGCGTGGGTGATCGCGGTGCCGGTGGTGGGCGGCCTGGTGGTCGGCCTGATGGCCCGCTACGGCAGCGACAAGATCCGCGGCCACGGCATTCCCGAGGCGATCGAGGCGGTGCTGTTCGGCAAGAGCAGGATGTCGCCGCGGGTGGCGGTGCTCAAGCCGCTGTCGTCGGGCATCGTGATCGGCAGCGGCGGGCCGTTCGGCGCCGAAGGGCCGATCATCATGACCGGGGGCTCGCTGGCGTCGCTGCTGGCCCAGTACCTGCACCTGACCGCGGGCGAGCGCAAGGCGCTGCTGGTGGCGGGCGCGTGCGCCGGCATGACCGCGATCTTCGGCACCCCGGTGGCGGCGGTGCTGCTGGCGGTGGAGCTGCTGCTGTTCGAGCTGCGCCCGCGCAGCCTGCTGCCGGTGGCATTGGCATGCGCGGTGGCGGGCTTCCTGCGCCCGCTGCTGTTCGAGGCCGGACCGCTGTTTCCGCTGCAGACCGCGGCGGCGGGCACGCCGGCGCTGTTGTCGTGCATGCTGGCCGGGCTGCTGTGCGGCGTGCTGGGCGCGGGACTGACACTGGCGCTGTACCGCACCGAAGATGCGTTCGCGCGCCTGCCTCTGCACTGGATGTGGTGGCCGGCGCTGGGCGGGCTGGTGGTCGGCATCGGCGGGTATTTCGAGCCGCGCGTGCTGGGGGTGGGCTATGACGTGATCGGCGACCTGCTCAACAACCGCATCGCCATCGGGATCGCGCTCGCGCTGCTGGCGGTCAAGGCCGTGATCTGGATCGCGGCGCTGGGCTCGGGCACCTCGGGCGGCGTGCTGGCGCCATTGCTGATGCTGGGCGCGGGCCTGGGCGTGGTGCTGGCGCCATGGCTGCCGGGCGGTTCGCCGCAGCTGTGGGCGCTGGTATGCATGGCCGGGGTGCTGGGCAGCGTGCTGGGCGCGCCGCTGACCGCCGTCGTGTTCGCCTTCGGACTCACCCACGACACCCAGGCGCTGCTGCCGCTGCTGCTGACCACCGCGGTGGCATACGGCTTCTCGGTGCTGGCGATGAAGCGCTCGATCATGACCGAGAAAATCGCCCGGCGCGGCCTGCATATCTACCGCGAATACAGTGTCGATCCGCTCGAGCGCGCCCATGTGGACGAACTGATGACACGCGCGGTGGTGGCGATCGACGCCGACCTGCCGGTCGCGGATGCCATGGCGCGCTATTTCGGCGAACACGCCGCGCATCGCGCCTACCCGGTGGTGGCCGGCGGGCGCGTGCTGGGCATGCTGGAACGTGCCGCCATACGGGGCCTGGCCGCGGGCGAGGTGCCGCCCGCCATGCGTTGCCGCGACCTGCTCGGCGCGCCCGCGCACGTGCTGCTGCCGGGCCAGACCGCGCGCGCCGCCGCGGGCAGCATGGCGGCGCTGAGCGTGGCGCGCCTGCCGGTGGTGGAAAGCGTGGAAACCATGCGCCTGGCCGGCATCGTGTCGCTGCGCGACCTGCTGCGCCCCAGCGGCAGCGTGTTCCACGAAGAGTCGCGGCGCGAGCGCCTGCGCGGCCGCGCCGCGGCCTGAGCGCCGCCTACTTGTAGGTCGACAGCAGGATGCTGGTCTCGGTGGCGCTGATGCCGTCGATCAGCCGGATCCGGTCGAGCGCGCGGTCGAAGGCCTCGAGCGTCTCGGCGCGCAGCTCGGCGATGATGTCCCAGCGGCCGTTGGTGGTGTGCAGCGCCTGCACGCTGGGCTCGCCGCGCAGCGCCTGCAGCACGGCGCGGGTCTTGTTGCCGTCGACGGCGACCGTCATCCAGGCGCGGATGCGGTGCGCCTCGGCCTCGGGCCGCAGGCGCACGGTGTAGCCGACGATCACCCCTTCCTGTTCCAGTTTGTCGATGCGGTTCTGCACGGTCGCGCGCGACACGCGCAACGCCTGCGCCAGTGCCGTCACCGGCGTGCGCGCGTTGTCGCGCAGGAGGGCAATCAGCTGCTGGTCGGTGGCATCCATGGGGGCGGGCACGTCAAGGTTGGCAAAGCGCCAGCGGTACCTGGCGATTTGAATAATGGTAGGCGCAAACTGCGCAGTTTGCTGGCTTTTGGCTAACGCGCGCTTGCACCAGAATTCAATTGACCGATGGCATTCCCTGCCGGGATCGCCTCGCCCACCATGCCAACCAGGAGCCGCCCCGTGATCCAGACCCCGACCATCCTGCTAGTCGAGCCGACCTTCTACGACGTGTCGTACAGCATCAATCCGTGGATGGACCCGGCCGCGTGGGCACGCGATCCGCACGGCATGCACCGCAATGCGATGCAGTCGTTCCACGCGCTGCGCGACGCGCTCGGCCGCGCGGGCTTCGCGGTGGAGCTGGCGCCCGGCGCGCCGGGTCTGCCCGACATGGTGTTCCCGGCCAATGCCGCCGTGGTGCTTGACGGGCGCGCGTTGCTGGCCCGCTTCCGCTATCCGCAGCGCCGCGGCGAGGAAGGGCCGTTCGCCGACATCTTCGGCAAGCTGCGCGAGCGGGGCCTGCTCGACGAAGTCGCGCTGCTGCCGGAAGGCTGCTACCAGGAAGGCGCCGGCGATTGCATCTGGGACGCGGGGCGCGGGCACTTCTGGGCCGGCTTTGGCCCGCGTTCGTCGCACCAGGCGGCGCTGGCGGTGTCGGGCTATTTCGGCAAGGACGTGGTGGCCCTGGAGCTGGCCACCGAGCAGAGCTACCACCTCGACGTGTGCTTCTGCCCGCTGTCGGGCGGCGAGGTGCTGTACTACCCGCCGGCATTCAGCGCAGCGGCGCTGCGCGAGCTGCGCGCGCGCGTGCCGGCGCGGCTGCGCATCGAAGCCAGCGCCGACGACCTGCGCCACTTCAGCGTCAATGCCGTCAACCTGAACGACCAGGTGGTGATGACCCGCACCACGCCGCATCTGCGCACGGAACTGGGACGGCGCGGCTACCAGTTGCATGAGGTCGACCTGTCGCCGTTCATGCTGTCGGGCGGCGGCGCCTATTGCATGACCCTGCGGCTGGACCGCAGCAGCGGACGCGGCGTCGCCGCGGCGGCCGCCTGAGGCACGGCAGCAACCGCGAGGGAGAGGGTCATGAAGAACACCGTCCGATCATTGTTTCTCGACGCGGCCGAGGTCGCCCGGCTGGTGGCGGCGATCGGCCCGCAGGCCGCCATTGTCGATCTCGCCGCGCAGGTGCGCCAGGCCTTTGCGCGCTGGGCTGATTTCGACAAGTCCGCGCGGCTGGCCAGCCATTCGGCGCGCGGGGTGATCGAGCTGATGCCGGTCAGCGACGGTAGCCAGTACGCGTTCAAGTACGTCAACGGCCATCCGCGCAATGCCCAGCACGGCATGCCCACGGTGATGGCGTGCGGCCTGCTGGCCGAGGTGGAAACCGGCTTCCCGCTGATGCTGGCGGACCTGACGCTGGCCACCGCGCTGCGCACCGCGGCCACCTCTGCGCTGGCGGCGCGCGCCATGGCGCGGCCGGGCGCGGCCACCATGGCGCTGATCGGCAACGGCGCGCAGGCGGAATTCCAGGTGCTGGCCTTCCACGCCATGCTGGGCGTGCGCGAGATCGCCGCCTACGACATCGATCCCGCCGCCAGCGCGCGGCTGATGCGCAATCTTGCCGCCGTGCCCGGCCTGGCGATCCGGCGCGCCGATTCGGTCGAGGCCGCGCTGGCCGGCGCCGATATCGTCTCGACCGTCACCGCCGACAAGACCCGCGCCACCATCCTCACGCCGGAGCTGGTGCGGCCCGGCATGCACCTGAACGCGGTCGGCGGCGACTGCCCCGGCAAGACCGAGCTGCATGCCGATATCCTGCGCCGCGCGCGCATCGTGGTGGAGTACGAACCGCAGACCCGCATCGAGGGCGAGATCCAGCAGCTGCCTGCCGACGCGCCCGTGACCGAGCTGTGGCAAGTGCTGGCAGGCCAAGCGCCGGGCCGCGCCGCGGCGGACGAGGTGACCGTGTTCGATTCGGTGGGGTTTGCGCTGGAAGACTACGCCGCGCTGCGCTGGCTCTACGCCGCGGCGCAGGCGCATCGTGCCGGCACCGCGGTGGAACTGGTGGCGATGCCGCCCGATCCGCGCAACCTGTACGGCTGGATGCTGGCGCAGGCGGACGGCGGCGGTGCCGCGCGGTCATTGCCACGGCCTGCGGCCGTGGCCTGAAGCTTCAGGTGGCGCGGCCCATCATCAGCTGCGCGCGCAGGAAGCCCTTGACCTCTTCGAGCGAGGGTGTCTTCAGGAACACCATGATGCCCCAGTGCTGCAGGGCATCGGCCACGCCATCATAGGCCTGGCGGTTGGTGATGACGGCGAAGATCACGTGCTGGCTGGCAAAGAAGTTCTGCAGCTTCTCGACGGTGGCCGACTCGGCATCGTTGAGCTCATCGACGTAGTAGAGCACCACGCGCGGATGCTCGCTGACCGAGGTGATGACGGTGTCGAGCACATCGTCCACCACCACGCTCTTGAGCGGCAGGCCCCATTTGCCAAGCTGGCTGTGGATGCGCTGCGCTTCCTGGTGATTGGGGTGGAACACCACCAGGTCGAGCCCGTGCGGCGACGCCGACTCGGGCCCGATGCGCGTCGCCAGCAGGCGATGCACGGTTTCCTTGTGGATGCGCCGGTGGCCGCCGTTGGTCTTCCAGGCCCCCAGTTCGCCGCGCTCGACCATCTTCTGGACCGTACCCAGTGAGACGTTGAGCAGTTTTGCCGCTGTACGCGTGCTGTAGTAAGGCTTTTCAGCCAGTGCCGGATCAAGTTTCATCCCATCACCCGTAGTCCATAGGCAGTCGCGCCGTCCTGGCGCACGCGGCCCCTGGCACTGGCGCCGCGTGGTTGTCACTGCCAACAGTTGACTGACCCTGTGTGCCCGGCCCGCTCCCCCGCTGGCCAGGCTGCTTTTTGTGGTTGTTTTGATCTTTTACGCATTTCCAGCAGCGCAGCGCGATCCCAATGTATTGGATGTCTCGATGCTGGATTTGCTGGAAGCTAATAATATGCCGCAAACGACAAAGTATCTGTAGGAAAAAACATAAATCTGCGAGGCTTTTGTTTCTTAACGCACATTGAGTGCATTGTGATGACAACAAGGTCGTCAGTGCAGACCCGCCAGCGTCGTCATGGTTCCCATGACTGCAATGTCTGCAGCGGGTGCTGAATTCAGCGGATGCTTCACAGCTTCACAATCCGTACTTGCGCACCTTGTCGAACAGCGTGGTCTTGGCCACGCCCAGCGCTTCGCTGGCGCGGCTGAGGTTGCCGTCGTGGCGGCGCATGGCGTCGGCAATCAGCGCGCGCTCGAACTGCTCGACGGCCTGCGCGAGCGGCATGGCCTCGGGTGCGGCGGTGCCCTGGCCGGGATTGCAGCCAAGCCCCAGCACATGGCGCTCGGCCAGGTTGCGCAGTTCGCGCACATTGCCCGGCCACGGGTAGGCCACCAGCGCCGACAGTTCCGCCGGCGTCGCCGGCACCGCGTCGCGCCCGAAGCGCAACGCGGCCTGCGCGACGAAATGTTCAAACAATGCCGGCACGTCCTCGCGCCGCTCGCGCAGTGGCGGCAGCTCCAGCGTGATCACGTTGAGGCGGTAGTACAGGTCGGCGCGGAACTGGCCGGCATCGGACAGCGCGCGCAGGTCGGCCTTGGTGGCGGCCACCACGCGGGTGTTGACCGGCACCGGCTGGTTCGAGCCCAGGCGTTCCACCACGCGCTCCTGCAGCACCCGCAGCAGCTTGATCTGCAGCGGCATCGGCATGCTCTCGATCTCGTCGAGAAACAGCGTGCCGCCTTCGGCATGCTCGACCTTGCCGATGCGGCGGCGCGCGGCACCGGTGAAGGAGCCGGCCTCGTGGCCGAAGATCTCGCTCTCGAACAGCTGCTCGGGCAGGCCGCCGCAGTTGATCGCGACGAAGTTGCGCGCATGGCGCTGGCTGGCCTCGTGCAGGCAGCGCGCGACCAGTTCCTTGCCGGTGCCGGTTTCGCCGTGGATCAGCACATTGGCGTCGGTGCCGGCCAGGTCGGCGATCAGGCGCCGCAGTCGCTCTACCGCGGGCGAATGGCCGATCAGCCGGGTTTCGAGCTTGTCGCGGCCGGCCAGCCGTTCTCGCAGTTCTGATATTTCCAGCGCGAGCCGGCGCTGCTCCAGCGCGCGGCGCGTGGCATCGACCAGCTGCTCGGGCGAGAACGGCTTTTCCAGGAAGTCATAGGCGCCTTGCTTCATCGCCTGCACCGCCAGCCCGACGTCGCCGTGGCCGGTGATCATGAGCACCGGCAGGGCGGGGTCGCGCGCGCGCAATTGCGCCAGCAGCGCCATGCCGTCCTGGCCGGGCAGGCGGATGTCGCTGACCACCACGCCGGCATAGCCCGGGCCGGCCTCGCGCAGCGCGGCCTCGGCGCTGCCCACGCCGCGCGTGGCGATGCCCTCGAGGCGCAATGCCTGCTCGCAGCCCAGGCGCACGTCGGCATCGTCTTCGACGACCAGTACGGTCAGATCAGCCGGCATGTTCGGCATCCTGTGAATGGGATTCCAGCGCCAGCGGCAGCACCAGCGTGAAGCAGGCGCCGCCGTCCGGATGGTTGGTGGCGGACAGGCTGCCGCCGTTCTCGTTGAGGATGCCGGCCGACAGCGTCAGCCCCAGCCCCAGTCCCTGGCCCGCCGGCTTGGTCGTGAAGAACGGCTCGAACAGCCGCGCGAAGGCTTCCTCGGACAGGCCGGAGCCGTTGTCGCGCACGGTCAGGTGGACCATGCCGCCGGCCACGTGCGCGTGCAGCGCGATGCGCGGGCCGGGCTTGCCGGCCACCGCGTCGAGCGCGTTGCCGAGCAGGTTGACCAGCACCTGTTCCAGCCGGTTGGGGTCGCACACCACCGCCAGCGCCGGGTCGACATCGCGCTGCAGCGCCGGCTGCACCGCGTCGACGCGGGTCTGCAGCAGGAACAGCGCGTTGTCCACCGCCTCGGCCAGCCTGGCCTGGCGCCTGCCGTTGCCGGGCTTGCGCGCGAACGACTTGAGCGCGCCGGTGATGCGGCCCATGCGCTCGACCAGGCCGATGATGGTGTCGAGGTTGGCGCGCACCGTGGCGTAGTCGCCGCGCTCGAGGAACTTGCCGGTATTGCCCGAGATCGTGCGCAGGGCCGCCAGCGGCTGGTTCAGCTCGTGCGCGATGCCGGTCGACATCTGCCCGACCGCGGCCAGCTTGCCGGCCTGCAGCAGCCCGTCCTGGGCCCGGCGCAGCACGGTCTCGGCGCGGATGCGCTCGGTGACCTCGGCCTGCAGGCGCTGGTTCGAGGTGGACAGGTCGGCGGTGCGCTCCGCCACCTTGCGCTCGAGTTCGCTGTTGGCCGCCTCCAGCGCCGCGCGCGCCGCCAGGCGTTCGTTGATGATGCGCCGGCGCACGTTCCAGGCCGCGCCCAGCAGCAGCACGAAGGCGGCCAGCACGCCCGCCAGCGCGGCGGTGTTGAGCGCGGCCACGCGCGCCTGCGAGGTGTTGGTCAGCAGCGTCAGCTGCCAGTCGGTGCCGGGCAGCGCCGCATGCTGGGCCAGCATCGGCGGGCCGCGGCGCAGCCGCACCAGCTCGTCGCTGCTGGTGTTGCCGGCACTGCCGCTGCCGTTGCCATTGTCCAGCTTGCGCACCAGCGTCAGCGGCAACTGCGGCAGCGGCGCGCGGTTGTACTGCAGGCTGCGCGCCAGGCGCTCGCGCGCCTCGGCCGACAGCGGGCGCAGCGCGGCCAGTTTCCACGATGGATCCGAGGCCAGGATCACCACGCCGTTCTCGTCGCTCAGCAGCATCTGGCTGTCGGCGCCCTGCCAGCGGTTTTCCAGCGGTTCCAGGCCGATCTTGACCACCGCCACCCCGACCGGGTTGTCGCGCTCGCCCAGCGGCGCCGACAGGTAGTAGCCGGATTCGCTGCGCGTGGTGCCGACGCCGTAGAAACGGCCCAGCTGGCCCTCCATGGCCGAGCGGAAATACGGGCGGAAGCTCAGGTCTTCGCCGAGGTAGCTGTCCGGGCGCTGCCAGTTGCTGGTGGCCAGGACCTTGCCGTGCGCGTCCAGCACATAGATCACGCGCGTGCCGGCGCGGGTATTGAGCGCGCTCAGGTACTCGTTGGCGCGCGCGGTGCGGGCGGCGTCGTCCGGACGCAGCATCAGCGCGGCGATGCGCTCGTCCAGCGACAGCAGGCCGGGCACGTAGTCGTAGTGCGCCAGTTCGCTTTCCAGCGCCTGCGTGTACAGCCGCAGCTGGACCTGGCCGCGTTCGGCCTGGCGCGCCAGCGCGGTGTCGTAGGTGTAGCGGTAGCCGAGCGCGCCCGCCAGTCCGACCAGCGCGGCCAGCGCCAGCAGCGCCAGCAGCGGCGCGGCGCCGCGCAGGCCGTGGGGCAGGCGCGAGCCGTTGGCCGCGGCAGGGGCAGCAGAAGCCGCCGCAGCTGCGGGGCTGGCGGCGGTGGCGCTAGGGGTATCGCCGGGAGGGTGTAGCGGGCCGGTCATCAGGTGTTGGGCGAGGCAGGTGGCATAGCCGCCGCGCCGGCAATGGCTGCAGCCGGGCGCGGGAGCCTACTTTTACCACACCAACGGGGGGTACCGGCCGCCGCAATGCAAAAAGGCCCGGTTGCCTGATCGGCAACCGGGCCCTGGCACGCCTGGCGGACGGTGTTACTTGGCCGCCAGGACCTGGGCAGGTGCCAGGCCGGTGGTGGTATCCGCGGCGGGTTCATCCTCCTCGGACGTTACCGGCGCGCCGATGGCGCCTTCGCTTTTGGCGACGACGGCGGTGGCAATCGCATTGCCGAGCACATTGGTCACGGTGCGACCCATGTCGAGTACGTGGTCGATGCCCAGCACCAGCAGGATGCCGGCCTCCGGCAGGCCGAACATCGGCAGCACGGCGGCGACCACCACCAGCGAGGCGCGCGGCACGCCGGCGATGCCCTTGCTGGTGACAAGCAGGACCAGCAGCATGGTGATCTGCTGGCTCAGCGACAGCTGGATGCCGTACACCTGCGCCACGAACAGCGCGGCGAACGAGGTGTACATGATCGAGCCGTCCAGGTTGAACGAGTAGCCCAGCGGCAGCACGAAGTTGGTGATGCGCTCCTTGACGCCGAAGCGGGTCAGCTGGTCGATCACCTTCGGGTAGGCCGATTCGCTGCTGGCGGTGGCGAAACCGATCATCAGCGGCGCGCGCATGCCCTTGAGCAGGCGGAACACGTCACGGCCCAGGAAGAAGTAGCCGCCGGCGATCAGCGCCACCCACAGCAGCGCCAGCGCCAGGTAAAGGCTGCCCAGCAGCTTGGCGTAGACCACCAGCACGCCCAGGCCCTGCGCGGCGATCACCGCCGAGATCGCGCCAAACACGCCCACCGGCGCGAACGCCATCACGTAGTTGGTGACCTTCAGCATCACGTGGCCCAGGCCCTCGATGCCTTCCAGCACTGGCTTGCCCACGCCGTCCTTGACCGTGCCAAGCGCGAAGCCGAAGAACAGCGAGAACACCACGATTTGCAGGATCTCGTTGTGCGCCATCGCCTCGACAAAGCTCTTGGGGAACATGTGCGCGATGAAGTCGCGCAGGTTCAGCGCGCCGGTCTTCAGGTTCGAGGTGGCGTCCGCAGCCGGCAGCGCGAGGTTCATGCCGTGACCAGGCTGCAGCACGTTGGCCATCACCAGGCCAAGCAGCAGCGAGGTGATCGAGGCGCCAATGAACCACATCATCGCCTTCGTGCCGATGCGGCCAACGGCGCGGCCGTCGCCCATGCTGGCGATGCCGGCCACCAGCGTGGCGAACACGAGCGGGCCGATGATCATCTTGATCATCCGCAGGAACACGTCAGTCAGGATGGACAGGTGGTCGGCAATCGATTTCGCGGTGGCGGCGTCCGGTGCCATGTTGTGCACGGCGGTGCCGACCAGCACGCCTAGCAGCATCGCAATGAAGATCAGGGTGGGCAGTCGATTCAGTTTCATCGTGGATCAGGCCTGTGCGTCCGTTCCCCGCGGGCAGGGTTGGACGTCGGTATTGCGGGATGGCCAGAGGGCTTTGGAGAGCGCCGCACCGGCCATGCGGATTTTTTCAGCGCGGCAACAGGTGCCAGCGGGTCGCCCGGGCGGCGAGAGGGGGGATGGGCAAGGCGGGGTCAGTCATGTGTTTCCTCCTTTGTTTTTTGGCGGGGCCGGCGCGTTGGGAAACGTGCCGGCCGACCTGTCTGGGCGCTGTTAGCGGCGGCCTATATTGCACGCGGCGTGCCAGGCGACGAGGCTCGCTCTGGCTATGCAACGCGTTGAATTAACAGGAGAAAATTAAGTGATGTCGGCGCGCGGTTCGGAGATCCGGATGGACGGCTAGGAGTCGCGTTCGGGAATCCGAATGGTGGTGTAGGTGTAAACCCGAGGGCTTTGAGGGGGCTGGAGATGCTGGAGGGGGTAGATTGGCGCTGGTTTGCTCCCCTCTCCCGCGCGCGGGAGAGGGGCCGGGGGAGAGGGCCGGAGTGTCCACGGCTGACGCCCGTGGGTTAAAACCGATGGCCCCGCTTGATGTGGTGCCTAGCTAGCCCACCCCTCACCCCGACCCTCTCCCCATGAGGGGAGAGGGAGAACACCTTGCTGAAGCTAGTTCGGGCGGTTTGGGTGCACCTTGCTGAGGCTAGTTCGGGCGGTTTGGGTACACCTTGCTCAGGCTAGTTCGGGCGGTTTGGGTGCACCTTGCTTAGGCTAGTTCGGGCGGCTTGGGTGCACCTTGCTTTGGCCACTCCGTGCGTTTGGTGCTGCCGTTACCCGCCCAGCAGCCGGTAACACAACCTTGCCGCCACCCGCGCGCCAAACCCATCGCGGTCATACAGCGGATTGAATTCCGCGATATCCGCCACGCGCAGCTTGCCGCTGTCGCGCAGCCGCGTGGCGATGGCCTCCACCACCGGCAACGGCACGCCGTAGGCCGCCGGTGCCGAGACGCCGGGCATCACTGCGGCGGGCAGCACGTCGAGGTCGATCGTCAGGTAGACATGGTCGGCTTCCGCAACCCACTCATCCAGCGCCGCCAGCCGTGCGTCGAGCTGGCGCTCCTGCAGGTCTACATCGTCGACATAGCGCACCCCCAGCGTACTGGCACGCGCGAACAGCGCAGCCGTATTGCCGAGCCGGCTTACGCCCAGGCAGGCGTAGTCGAAGCGCAGGCCGCGCCGCTGGCAGTCGATGGCGATCTGGTCGAAGGGCGTGCCCGAGCTGGCGGGCCGGCTGCCGCGCAGGTCGAAGTGCGCGTCAAGGTTGACCACCAGCACGCGGCCGCGGTCGCCATGGGCGTCCAGGTGCGTGCGCAGGCCCTGCCACGTGCCCCAGGCCACCTCGTGGCCGCCGCCAAGCACCAGTGGCCAGGCGCCCACCGCCAGCTCGGCTGCGACGGCTTGGCCTAGCCGCTGCTGCGCGTCTTCCAGCGCATCGCCTTCGCAATGGATGTCGCCGCCGTCGACCAGGCGGCCGATGCCGTGCGCCGGCACGCCCGCCAGCGCGCGGCGGATCTCGCGCGGGCCGCCCGCGGCGCCGGGGCGGCCCTGGTTGCGCAGCACGCCGGCATCGCAGCAGAAACCCAGCAGCACCGGCACGCCGGGTGTGCGCGGCGTGGCCGGGCCGCCGACGATGTCGAACAGGCGGCGGGTATCGCCGGCCTCGCCGGCATCGCGCCGGCCGCGCCAGACCGTGTCCCCGGCCTGCGCGAGTTCAGCCAGGTCGCTCATTTCAGCCGGCGTCCCAGGGTTTCCGGCACCATCGCCAGGCCGATCAGCGAGACCAGGCCGCAGCCGATCACGTACAGCGCCGGCGCGTTGGCGTCGCCGGTGATCTGGATCAGCCGGGTCGAGAAGTACTGCGCAAAGCCGCCGAAGATGGCGATGGCCACGCAGTAGGCGATCGACAGGCCGGTGGCGCGCAGGCGCTTGGGCAGCACCTCGCTGACCAGCACCATCGATGCCGGCGCGGTCATCGACATCGGCACCGACAGGCACGCCACCACCACCAGCAGCCGCGCCAGCGAGGGTTCGGCATTGATCAGCACGAACGCCGGGTAGACCATCGCCAGCAGCGCCACGCGCGACCACAGCACCACGGGCTTGCGGCCGACGCGGTCGGCCAGCCAGCCGGCGAACGGCGACAGCGCCACCTGTACCGCCGCGGCGACGCAGCCGGCCCAGATCCCCAGCGACAGCGGCATCTTCAGCACGCTGACGGCGTAGTTGCTGAGGTAGTAGACGACGATGTAGGTGGAAGAGGCCAGGCCGATCATCAGCAGGATGCTGGCAAAGACCTCGCGCGCATGCCGGCGCAGCAGCGGCCATTGCTCGGCGTGCTCGCCGTGGTGCGCGGGCGTGGCGGTCTCTTCCAGGCGGCGGCGGATCAGCAGGCCGACCGGGATCACCAGGATGCCGATCAGGAAGGCCAGGCGCCAGCCCCACGACTCCAGCTCTGCGGGCGCCAGCAGGTTGCTCAGCACCAGCCCGGTGACGGCACCCAGCAGCGCTGCCAGGCCCTGGCTGAACGGCTGCCAGGCGGTATAGAAGCCGCGCGTGCGGTCGTCGGCGTATTCCAGCAGCAGCGCGGTGGAGGCGCCCATCTCGCCGCCGATGGCGAAGCCCTGCACCAGCCGCGCGATCACCACCATGACCGGCGCGAGGATGCCGATCTGCGCGTACGGCGGCGTGACCACGAAGATCAGCGAGCTCAGGCCCATCAGCCACAGCGTCAGCGCCACCGCCGGCTTGCGGCCGGCGCGGTCGGCATACATGCCGATCAGCAGGCCGCCGAGCGGACGCATCAGGAAGCCGACGCCAAAGGTGGCGAACGACATCAGCAGCTGGCCGGTAGGATTGTCGACGGGAAAGTAGAGGCGGCCGATCAGCGTGGCAAAGAAGCTGTAGACCACGAAATCGTAGAACTCGAGGCCGTTGCCGATGGTGATGGCGGCAATGGCGCGCGTGCGCGACAGGGCCGGGGTGTGGGCGCCGGCCTGGGCGCCGACGACACCATCGTAGGCGGGCGCAGTGGTATCGGATGGCATGCGGTTGTCTCCTGTAGGAATGCGTTGGTTTGCGCCCCTCTCCCACGCCAGTGGGAGGGGGGCCGGGGGAGAGGGCCGGCGTCTCCGAGAGGAGGGCGTGTCGTCATTGCGAACGCCCGCCCTCTCCCCCGCCCCTCTCCCGCAAGCGGGAGAGGGGAGCAAACACTGGGTGCTTGAACGCTGGTCAGTCGCGCAGCATCGGCAGGTCCAGGCCCTGCTCGCGCGCGCAGTCGACGGCGATCTGGTATCCGGCGTCGGCATGGCGCATCACGCCGGTGGCGGGGTCGTTGTGCAGCACGCGGGCGATGCGCGCGGCCGCTTCATCGGTGCCGTCGCACACGATCACCACGCCGGAATGCTGCGAGAAGCCCATGCCCACGCCGCCGCCGTGGTGCAGCGAGACCCAGGTCGCGCCGCTGGCAGTGTTCAGCAGCGCGTTCAGCAGCGGCCAGTCGGACACGGCGTCCGAGCCGTCCTGCATGGCTTCGGTCTCGCGGTTGGGGCTGGCGACCGAGCCCGAGTCCAGGTGGTCGCGCCCGATCACCACCGGTGCCGACAGCTCGCCGCTGCGGACCATCTCGTTGAACGCCAGGCCCAGCCTGGCGCGCAGGCCCAGGCCGACCCAGCAGATCCGCGCCGGCAGGCCCTGGAAGCTGATGCGCTCGCGCGCCATGTCGAGCCAGCGGTGCAGGTGCTCGTCATCGGGGATCAGTTCCTTGACCTTGGCGTCGGTCTTGTAAATGTCCTGCGGATCGCCCGACAGCGCGGCCCAGCGGAACGGGCCGATGCCGCGGCAGAACAGCGGGCGGATATAGGCCGGCACGAAGCCGGGGAAGTCAAAGGCGTTTGCGACGCCTTCTTCCTTGGCCATCTGGCGGATGTTGTTGCCGTAGTCGAAGGTCGGCACGCCCAGCTTCTGGAAGTCCAGCATGGCTTGCACGTGCGCGGCCATCGAGGCCTTGGCGGCCTTCACCACCACGGCGGGTTCGCGCTGCGCGCGCTCGCGGTACTCGTCCCAGCTCCAGCCTGCCGGCAGGTAGCCGTTGAGCGGGTCATGCGCGCTGGTCTGGTCGGTGACCATGTCGGGCCGCACGCCGCGGCGCACCAGTTCGGGCAGTACTTCGGCGGCGTTGGCGCACAGCGCGATCGAGATCGTCTTGCCCTGCGCGGTGTAGCGGTCGATGCGGGCCAGCGCATCGTCCAGGTCGGTGGCCTGCTCGTCGACATAGCGGGTCTTCAGGCGGAAATCGATGCGGCTCTGCTGGCATTCGATGTTGAGCGAGCAGGCGCCGGCCAGCGTCGCGGCCAGCGGCTGCGCGCCGCCCATGCCGCCCAGGCCCGCGGTCAGCACCCAGCGGCCCTTCAGGTCGCCGTTGTAGTGCTGGCGGCCGGCTTCGACGAAGGTTTCATACGTGCCCTGCACGATGCCCTGGCTGCCGATGTAGATCCAGCTGCCGGCGGTCATCTGGCCGTACATGGCCAGTCCCCTGGCGTCGAGTTCGTTGAAGTGTTCCCAGTTGGCCCAGTGCGGCACCAGGTTCGAGTTGGCGATCAGCACGCGCGGGGCGTCGCGGTGGGTGCGGAACACGCCGACCGGCTTGCCGGACTGGACCAGCAGGGTCTGGTCGTCCTCCAGGCGGGTCAGGGCTTCGACGATACGGTCATAGCATTCCCAGTTGCGCGCGGCACGGCCGATGCCGCCGTAGACCACCAGTTCCTTCGGGTTCTCCGCGACCTCGGGGTCGAGGTTGTTCATCAGCATGCGCAGCGGCGCCTCGGTCAGCCAGCTCTTGGCGGTCAGCGTGGTGCCGCGCGGGGCGCGGATCTCGGTGTCGCGGAAACGCGTGGGTTGGGCGGGGGTCTGGGTCACGGGAAACTCCTTCGGTCTGGCGGGTCGGGAACGCGCGCTTTGATCAACGCATAGGCATGTATATTCCTGTATATACAAGTACGTATGAATCGGGGTAATCCCGTAGTGTAGAACGCGCGATGCGCCGCTTCGCTACAAATTGCGAGAAGGTTTCGCTTGCCGCACCCGGCTAGGACGTGAACCGGCCTTCCAGCCGATGCAGCGAACCGGGATGCACCAGCCGCACCGAGGTCACCACGCGCCCGGCGGACCAGGTGCGGCGGCGGATCAGCAGGCACGGTTCGCCGCGTTCGATGGCGAGCAGCTGGCACTCTTCCGGCAGCGCCAGCACCGCCTCGACCACGTGCTCGCCCTCGGTCAGCGGGGCGATGCGCGACAGGTACTGGTAAGGGGTTTCGCTGCTGAAGTCCTGCGCCAGGTAGTCGGGGGCGACCCCCGCATTGACATAGCGGTCTTCCAGCTGGATCGCCACGTCGTCCTCATAGTGGACGATCACCGAATGGAACACGCGCGCTTCCGCCGCGACCTCCAGCGCCGCGGCCTGCGCCGGACCGGCGCGCTCGGCCGCCAGGCTGACCACCCGGGCGCGATGGCGGTGCCCGCGCGAGGCGATGTCGTCAGCGATATTGTTGACCGCGTACAGCGCGGTGCGCCGCTTGGGTTCGGCAACGAAGGTGCCGACGCCCTGCAGCCGCACCAGCATGCCTTCGGCGGTCAGCTCGCGCAGCGCGCGGTGCACGGTCATGCGGCTGACGCCGAGCGCCTCGACCAGCTCGGTCTCGGACGGCACGCGGTGATGGGGCGGCCAGCTGCCGTCAGCAATCCGGCTGCTGATGTGCTGCTTGACGCGCGCATACAGCGGCGCCGGCATCGGGTCGGACACGAGCGACAACGGGTTCCCCTTGGATGCGGCCAGGCGGCCTTGCGACAGGCGCCGAATGTATCACGGTCGCTGCGTGGACAGGCGGCGGGCTATGAGGCGTGCGCGTTGCGCTGCGCGTATCCGGCCAGGAACACGTCCAGCGCCACCGGCCGCCCGATCGCATAGCCCTGCGCGTAATCGACGCCGATCGCGCGCAGCGCATCGAGGGTGCGTTCGTCCTCGACCCACTCCGCCACCGTGCGCACGCCCAGGCGGTGGCCGATGTCGTTGATCGAGCTGACGATCTCGCGGTCCACCGCGTTGTCGGCCAGCTGCCGGATAAAGCTGCCGTCGATCTTGAGGAAGTCCACCGGGAACTGCTTCAGGTAAGCAAACGACGACAGGCCCGAGCCGAAATCGTCCAGCGACACGGTGCAGCCGGCGCGCCGCATTTCCGCCACCAGGCGATTGGCCGCGGCCATGTTGTTGATCAGCGCGGTTTCGGTGATCTCCAGCCGGATGCGGCTGGCGGGCAGGGCGCTGGCTTCCAGTTCGGCGTGCAGGAACGGCAGCAGGAAGGGCTCGCCCAGCGAGTTGGCCGACAGGTTGATCGACACCGACAGCCCCGGCACCGCGCGCAGCCGTTCGCCGTAGCCGCGCAGCACGTTGCGGATGACCCAGCGGTCGACATGGCCCATCAGGTCGTAGCGCTCCGCGGCGGGAATGAAGGCGCCGGGCAGGATCAGCTCGCCGTGCTCGTCGACCATGCGCACCAGGATCTCGATATGGCGATGGCCGCTGCCGTCAGGTTCGGGTTCCGGCTGCAGCGCGCGGATCTCCTGCGCGAACAGGCGGAAGCGGTTGGCCTCCAGCGCCGAGTGGATGCCGGCGGCCACTTCCAGCTCGCGGTGGTGGCGGCGCGCGTCGCTTTCGTCGCGGCGGTAGACCGCGACCCGGCTGCGGCCCGCGGCCTTGGCCGCGTAGCAGGCCACGTCGGCACGGCTCATCAGCTCGCTGACCGGCGGCACGTCGAGGTCGATGGCGGCGATGCCGATGCTGGCGCCGATGTCGTACACGCGCCCTTCCCACGGGAAGCGGCGCCCGCGGATGGCATCGATCACGCCCTGGCACACCTGCTCGGCCTGGTCGACGGTGCAATCCTTGAGCAGCAGCGCGAACTCGTCGCCGCCCAGGCGCGCCAGCACGTCGTCCGGGCGCACATGGTTGCGGATCAGGTAGCCAAGCTCGCGCAGCAGCACGTCGCCGGCGCCATGGCCGGCGGTGTCGTTGACGATCTTGAAGCGGTCCAGGTCGATAAAGCACAGCGCCGCGCGATGGCCGTGCAGCCGCGCCGCGTCGCACGACTCGCGCAGGCGCTTTTCGAACCAGGTGCGGTTGGGCAGGCCGGTCAGCGCATCGTGCATGGCCGAGCGCGCCAGCTCGCGCTGCAGCGCGCGCGCGGCGGTGATGTCCTGGAACACCAGCACCGCGCCCAGCACCTCGCCGCGCGCGGTCAGCACCGGCGCGGCCGAGTCCTGCACGTCGTGGCGCTCGCCGGTCAGGCTCTGCAGCACCGCGCCTTCCTGCAGGTAGGCCGGCGTCAGCGTGCACAGGCAGGCCTCGACCGGGCTCGGGATGGGCTCGCCGGTGCTTTCGTCGACGATGCGGAAGACCCGCTCCAGCGGCAGCCCGGTGGCGGCCGCCATGGTCCAGCCGGTCAGCTGTTCCGCGATCGGGTTCATGAAGGTCACGTGCATGGTGGCGTCGGTACAGATCACCGCATCGCCGATCGAGCGCAGCGTGATATGCAGGCGCTCTTTCTCTTCGAACAGCGCCTCGGTCAGGCGGCGCTGTTCGGTGGTGTCCCAGTTGGTGCCCACCAGCGCGTGGGCGGTGCCGTCGGCGCCGCGGGCCACCATCGCCATGGCGCGCACGTGGCGCACCTCGCCGCCCGGGCGCACGATGCGGTATTCGGTGTCGAACGCGGCTTCGCCGCGGATGGCCCGGCGCATCTCGCCGCGCACGCGGCTGGCATCGTCGGCATGCAGCAGCGCGATCCATTGCTCCGACAACGGCGCGCCGCCGGCGGGGTCGGTGCCGTGCAGCGCATGCATGCGCGCATCCCAGGTGATGCCGGCGCTGGCGAGGTCCCATTCCCAGATGCCCACGCCGCCGGCTTCGACGGCCAGCTGGATGCGCCGCGACAGCCGTTCCAGCTCTTGCTGCGCCACCTTGCGTGCGTGGATATCTTCCACCTGCGTGATGAAGTGCTGGGGCGCGCCGGTCTGTTCGTCGCGCACCAGCGAAACCGCCAGCAGCACCCAGCGGTAGTGGCCATCCTTGTGTCGGTAGCGCTTTTCCAGCCGATAGGCCTCGACCTTGCCCGACAGCAGGTTGGCGACCTGGCGCAGGTCGCCGGTCAGGTCGTCGGGGTGGGTCAGCTGCTGGTAGCTCAGTTCGCGCAGCTCGGCCGCGCTGTAGCCGAGCAGCTCGGTCATGGCGCGGTTGACGGTCTGCCAGCGGCCGTCCATGTCGACCAGCGCCATGCCGATGGCCGAATGCTCCATGGCCTGGCGAAAGCGCTTGTCGCTGCTGCGCAGGCTGGCGCGGCCGTGCCGGTTCTGCTCGGTCAGGTAGGCAATGCAGACCGGCAGCACCATGATCACCGCGGCCGACAGCGGCACCGCTTCATGGCGGTGCGACAGCAGCATCAGCGCCTGCAGGCACAGCGTGGCCACCAGCGCCAGCAGCGCGGTGGCAAACGGATTGCCGGCCAGCGCCAGCAGCACCAGCGGCAGCGACATCGCCGCGAACGGGTCGTGGCCCTGCCAGTGCGCAAACGCGCCGATGGCCAGGCTCAGCGCCAGCGCGCCCGCCTGCGGCGCCAGCATCGGCCGCGCGGCGGCGGCGCGCACCCGCGCCGCGGTCATCGACAGCATCAGCGGCAGCAGCAGCGCCATGCCCAGTGCGCTGGCCTGCCACCAGGTCCACCACACCGGCGCAAAGCGGCTGCCCTCGAGCGCGGCGATGGCCGCCGCGCCGGCGGTGGCCCCGACCATCGGCGCCAGGATGCCGCCCAGCGCCAGCATCACCGCGAATGCGGCCAGCGGGCCGTGGCGTCCGGTCACGCCATGCCGGTCCAGCAGGCGCAGCAGCAGCAGCGCGGACAGCATCTCGGCCAGGTTGGCGCCGCTCAGCATCAGCGCCGTGCCGACGCTGTCGCCCGCGCCGTGGTTGGCCAGCACGCTGGCCACCAGCATGCCGGCCAGCAGCCACGGGCCCTCCGCGCGCGGCCGCTGCAGCAGCAGGCCCAGCCCGAACGCGTTGGGCAGCCAGACCGAGGCCACGGTACCGGGCAACCGCGCCAGCCACAGCGCCGCCGCCGCCAGCACAAAGTAGCAGGCGCCGGCCAGCAGCAAGGGCAGCCAGCGGCGCGGCGCGGCGAAAGGGGCTGAAGCGGCCGGATGGCTCGGCGGGGCCGTGTCGGGCGTCATGGACGAGAGCGAGGCAAAGGCGGTGCGATGCGGGTGGGAAGAAGGCGGCGCGGCCGGCGCGCCCGGCGGCATGCCCCCGGAACGCCCGGACAGACCGCCGCCCAGCGTAGGGGCAATGTAGCGAGAATAAGCGCACGGCCATCGGCAGGACAGGGGGCAGGTTGGGGGGTTACTTGCCTCTGGTGTCGGGGGCGATTTTTTGGTAGGGCGGCAAGAGCCGGGGTCCGCTAGGCCGGTGTCCGTGCCGATAACCTCCCCGGTAATCGCCCCGCCGCGGCCCAGCGCCGATCATGCAGCCATGGCCTGACGCCAGGCCCCGAGAGCCTGATCATTCAACCCCAAGGAGAACGCCATGTCCGCTGCCACCCAGTCCCCCCAGGTCGAACACGCCGCCACCCTTGCCGACCGCTACCTCGCGGCGTGGAACGAGACCGATGCCGCGCGCCGGCGCGAGCTGATCGCGGCGGCGTGGACGGAAACGGCTTGCTATGTGGATCCGCTGATGCGGGGCGACGGGCATGCCGGCATCGACGCGATGATTGCCGCGGCACAGGCGAAGTTTCCCGGTTTCCGCTTCACCCGCGTCAGCCCGGTCGACGCGCATGGGGAACACCTGCGCTTTACCTGGGAGCTGGGGCCCGCCGGCGAAGCGGCGCTCGTGGTCGGCACTGACTTTGCCACGGTGTCGGCCGATGGCCGGCTGGCGCGCATGACCGGGTTCATCGACCGCGCCCCGGCCGGGCTGGCCTGAGCGCCGCCGGCGCTGCGCTATGTTGCCTGTCCCACCGACAGACCCCCTGGCCCTGGCCGCAAGCTGCGGCATCCGGTGCGGCGGACAGGGGAAGGCAAATGGCGCGGGTTCTGCGGAGGGTGGCATGGGGGCTTGCCGGCACGGCCGTGGTGGTGGCCGCGGCGGCTTACGGCGCGGCATGGGTGGGAGAGCGCAAGGCGCAGCGTCTGGTGCAGGTCCGGGTCGCGCCCGTCGCCATCCGCGAGGATCCGGCGGCCATCGCCCATGGCAAGTACTTGTATGAATCGCGCGGCTGCATGGAATGCCATGGCGCCGGCGGGGGCGGCAAGCAGGTAATCGACGACCCCGGCGGCCTGCGCGTGCGCGCGCCCGACCTGACCCGCGCCAATCCGGACATCGCCGCCTACCAGCCGGTGGACTGGGTGCGCAGCATCCGCCATGGCGTGGCGCCGTCGCACCGCCCGCTGCTGGTGATGCCCAGCGAAGACTACAACCGGCTCAGCGATGAGGATCTCGGCGCATTGATCGGCTACCTGCGCAGCCTGCCGGCGGCGATGGGCGCGCCGGCCGAGATCACCATGCCGTGGCTGGTGCGCGCCTTGTATGGCGTGGGCGTGGTGCAGGATGCAGCGTCCAAGATCGACCACAGCCTGCCGGCGCAGCAGGCGCTGGTGCCGGAGCCGACGCCGCGGTATGGCGCCTACGTGGCCAATGTCTGCCTGGGCTGCCACGGGCCATCGTTCCGCGGCGGCAAGATCCCGGGGGCGCCGCCCGACTGGCCCGCGGCCGCGGACCTGCGTCCGGTGCCGGGCGGCGCGATGGCGCGCTACGAGCAGCCCGCGGCCTTCATCGAGATGATGCGCAGCGGCAAGCGGCCTGACGGTACCGCGCTCAGCCGCGTGATGCCGTTCGATTCCTTCGGGCGCATGAACGATACCGAGCTGACGGCCTTGTACCTGTTCCTGGCCGGCCTGCCGCAACGCTAGCCGCGCGCCAGCCGGCGCCCGGCCGCGATGCCGGGCAGCTCGACCCAGCGGTGCAGCAGCCACGCCAGCGCCAGCGCCAGGCCGGCATCGATGGCGAAGCGCAGCAGCTGCATCGCGGTCTGGTCCGCGCCCAGCTCGGGCATCACGCGCTTGACCGCTTCGATCACGGTGGGATGGGTCAGGTAGAGCGCGTAGGACAGCTCGCCCAGCCAGATCAGCGCGCGCGGCACGCGCAGCATGCCGGCGTGCTCGGCGGCGACCACGCCGGCCACCAGCAGCGCCGCCGGCAAGCCGCGTCCGGCCAGGCTGAAATCCGGCCCGACCAGCGGCAGCGACAGCGCGAACGCCGCGCTGCCGAGCGCCAGCAGCGCCAGCAGCGCCAGCGCCGGTGCCGGTGTCAGCAGGTGGCGCCAGCGCGCATAGGCCCACGCCAGCCCGCAGCCCAGCAGGAACTCAAGCACCAGCGGATTGCTGACCATGGCCAGCCACGGCGCCGCGAACCCGTAGCCCTGCGCGGGATCGGCCACCAGCGTGCCGAAACGCCACCACGGCAGCGCCAGGGTGAACAGCGCGAACACTGCCAGCACCACCAGCAGCGCGCGCCGCCCCGCCAGCAGCAGCCCGAGCGCGAACGCCGCGTAGAACGCCAGCTCGTAGTTGAGCGACCAGCCCACATACAGCGCCGGATAGCCG
The DNA here is from genome assembly GCF_900250115.1 of Cupriavidus taiwanensis. Lineage (NCBI taxonomy): Bacteria > Pseudomonadati > Pseudomonadota > Betaproteobacteria > Burkholderiales > Burkholderiaceae > Cupriavidus > Cupriavidus taiwanensis. Next base: position 670,291 of record NZ_LT984803.1, read on the forward strand.
TAGTAGGGCGCATGGCTGGTGGAGGTCGGCAAGAACGCCAGCGACGCCGCGAACAGCGCCGGCGTGACCGGATTGAGCAGCAGCGCGTGGATTGCCGACATGGTCCAGTACGGCGGCGCCAGCCGGCACAGGCGCCGGATCATGAAGCCGAGCGGACGCTCCGGACGCGGCCGGGCCAGCACCGCCACCCAGGCGATGATGAAGCCGCTGATGACGAAGAACACGTCCACGCCGACATGGCCGCGCTTGATCACGTTGTGGGTCAGCCAGTTCAGCACCGGCGCATTGGCGCCGCCCAGCGCGAGCCCGGAGTGGTAGAGCACCACCAGCGCCGCGGCCAGTCCGCGCAGGGCCTGGATGCTGTCGAGCCGCGCCACCTGCGGCGGCTGTGCCGCGCACGCGCGCGCAGCGAGCGGGGCGGTGATGCCGGGCGCGCCGGTGGCGTCAGGGGATGGGGCCGTGCTGGCCCCGGCAAATGAATTTTCTGGAATAGTCGATGGCACTGTTTCAACGGCAGGAACCGGATCACGCCGGGCCCGCCGGATGGCAAGGCAATCCATGAGGGACAGCTGTTCCTTGCACAAAGTTCGTGCAACCGCCTCCAACGGGCACGCTAGTTCGCAAAGCGTCCGGCAAGGTGCCGGAAATTGCACTATCCTCACTTGTCCGTTGCGCCAGGCTGCGGCGCAAAGGCGATGACCAGCGGGCAACGTACCCAAGGAGTGTCCCCCCAATGACCACCCTCTCCATCAACGTCAACGGCAAGACCCGTGAAGTCGACGTGGACCCGTCCACGCCGCTGCTGTGGGCGCTGCGCGACAACCTCGAAATGAGCGGCACCAAGTTCGGCTGCGGCATGGCCGCGTGCGGTGCCTGCACCGTGCACGTCAATGGCCAGGCCACGCGCAGTTGCGTGACGCCGGCCTCGGCGGTCGCCGGTGCGCGCATCACCACCATCGAAGGCATCGGCACCGACCGCGTCGGGCGCGCCGTGATGGACGCCTGGCTCAAGCACGATGTGGCCCAGTGCGGCTACTGCCAGAACGGCCAGGTAATGAGCGCCGTCGGCCTGCTGCGCAGCAAGCCGCGGCCCACCGACGCCGACATCGACCAGGCCATGGCCGGGAACCTGTGCCGCTGCGGCACCTACCAGCGCATCCGCGCGGCGATCAAGGACGCCGCCCGTGCGCTGGCCTGAGCGGGAGCGAACCGATATGCGTATCCGAGGCATCGAAGCCCTGGCCGGCGGCCAGGCAGGCAATCCCGGCGAGGCACGTGCCGACGCCGACGTGGCGACAATGGACCGCCGCAGTTTTCTCAAGCTGACCGGCCTGGCCGGCGGCGGGCTGGCGCTGGGCGTGGCACCGCTGGCGCAGGCGCAGGAGGGCAACAAGCCCAAGGCGGCGCCGGCGGCGCCGCAGGCGTTCCTGGTCATCGCGCCGGACAACACCGTGACCGTGGCCGTGAACCGGCTCGAATTCGGTCAGGGCGTGCATACCGCGCTGCCGATGGCGCTGGCCGAAGAGCTGGATGCCGACTGGCGCAACGTGCGCGCGGCGCTGGCGCCGGCCGGCGACCCCTACAAGGACCCCGGCTTCGGCATGCAGATGACCGGCGGTTCCACCGCGCTGAACCACTCGTTCCAGCAGTACCGCGAACTCGGCGCGCGCGCCCGCGCGATGCTGGTCGCAGCCGCGGCGCAGCGCTGGAAGGTCGACCCGGCCAGCTGCAAGGTCGAGCAGGGCGTGGTCACGTCCGGCAGCCAGCGCGCCACCTTCGGCGAACTGGCGCCGGCGGCGATGGAGCTGCCGGTGCCGCAGCAGGTCACGCTGAAGGACCCGGCACAGTTCCGCATCGTCGGCAAGCCCACGCCGCGGCTGGATGCGCGCGGCAAGATGGAAGCGACCACGCCGTTTGGCATCGACACCCAGCTCAAGGGCATGGTGGTGGCGGTGGTGGCGCGTCCGCCGCGCTTCGGCGGCAAGGTCAAGAGCTTCAGCGCCGACAAGGCCCGTGCAGTGCCGGGCGTGCGCGGCGTGCTGCAGGTGCCGGTCGACCGCGGCGGCAGCGGCGTGGCGGTGATCGCGAGCGGCTACTGGCCCGCCAAGATGGGCCGCGATGCGCTCGAGCTCCAGTGGGAGGACACCGGCTCGAAAGTATCGTCGCAGGCCTTGTTCGATGAATACGCGAAGCTGGCCGGCCAGCCCGGCACGGTCGCGCGCGCGGGAGAGGGCGCGGGTGGCGGCGATATCGCCGCGGCGATCCAGCGCGCCCCGCGCAGGATCGAGGCCGACTTCCGCTTCCCTTACCTGGCGCATGCGCCGATGGAGCCGCTGAACTGCACGCTGCAGCCCGAGGTGGCCGGCGGCAAGGTGCAGTCGGTCAAGGTCTGGGTGGGCTCGCAGTTCCAGACCGTCGACCAGGCCGCGGTGGCCCGCACGCTCGGGCTGGCGCCGGACAAGGTGGTGCTCAACACCATGATGGCCGGCGGCGGCTTCGGCCGGCGCGCGGTGCCGACCTCCGACTACATCGTCGAAGCGGCCAACGTGCTCAAGGCCTGGGTCGCCGCGGGCCACACCGAGCCGCTCAAGGTGGTGTGGAGCCGCGAGGACGATATCCGCGGCGGCTATTACCGCCCGCTGCACCTGCACCGCGCCCGCATCGGCCTGGACGCGCAGGGCAAGGTGGTGGGCTGGCAGCACACCATTGTCGGCCAGTCGATCCTGAAGGGCACGCCGTTCGAGCCGTTCATGGTCAAGAACGGCGTCGACGCCACCATGACCGAAGGCATCGTCGAGAACGACTACGACCTGCCGCTGCAGATGTCGGTGCACCACCCGCAGGTGGACGTGCCGGTGCTGTGGTGGCGCTCGGTCGGCAATACGCACACCGCCTTCGTCAAGGAAACGCTGGCCGATGAAATGGCCGCAGCCGCCAGGCAGGATCCGGTGGCATTCCGGCTGGCGCGGCTCGACGAAAAGAAGCATGCGCGCCATCGCGCCGCGCTGCAGCTGGCGGTGGAGAAGTCCGGCTACGGCAAGCGCAAGCTGCCCAAGGGGCATGCCTGGGGCGTGGCGGTGCATGAGTCGTTCAGCACCGTGGTGGCCTATGTGGTCGACGTCTCGCTGGTGAAGGGCGAACCGCGCGTGCACCGCGTGACCGCCGGCGTGCATGCCAACCGCGTGGTCAATCCGTTGTCCGCCGAGGCCCAGATCCAGGGCGCCTGCGTGTTCGGGCTGGCCATGACCCGGCCCGGGTTTGCCATCGAGATCGAGAACGGCGCGGTGAAGAACAGCAACTTCCCGGACTTTCCGCCGCCGCGCATCACCGACGCGCCGGTGGTGGACGTGTTCTTCGTGCCGTCGCAGGACAACCCCACCGGGCTGGGCGAACCCGGCGTGCCGCCGATCGCGCCGGCGGTGGCCAATGCGTTGTTCACGCTGACCGGCAAGCGCCAGCGGCAATTGCCGTTCGTGCTGGCCTGAGCGCGGCCGGGCAGCCGGGCCGGGCGGCGCGGGCGCTGTTGTAATCGCGCCAGCGTCCGCCCGGCCGTGGCACCACCCTATTGCCTTTGCGGGGCGAGCCGCGTAGAACGGGGAAAAACCGCCCGCGCCAGGCGCGCGGCAAGAATCACCCAGCATCGCCCCGACGCCGCGTACCGCCCGGCCCGGTGCCGTGCGCGGAGACCGAGGTGTGACATGGAGACCCAGGAAAGTACGCTGACGCTGGCGCTGATGACCGAACCCGCGCGCCTCCGCATCTGCCGCGCGCTGCTGGAAGCCGGCGAGGCGGGACTGCCCGCCACTGACCTGGCGCAGGTGGCGCGGCTCAGCCTGGGCCGTGCCGGCCATGTGTTCCAGGAGCTGGTCCAGGCCGACGTGCTGGCGCTGTCGATCCAGGAGCGGCGGGTCTGCTACGTGCTGAAGGCGCGTCGCGCCGTGGTCGAAGCACTGGGCTATATCGACGCCAGCGGACTTGCCGACTGAGCACGCCAAAACGGGCCCCGCGGGGCCCGTTCGCATTGGCGCTGCGGCGCTCGCCGCGCGCCCTGCGTCACTGCGTCACTGCTTCGGCGCGGCCATTTCCTGGCGGGCCGTGGCATCCGCTGCCTTGTTCTCAACCGTGCGTTCCTGCTTGGCGGCGCCGACTTCATCCTTGTACTCGCCCTTGGCGGCCTTCTTTTTCGCCTTGTATTCGGCGGCCGCCTTCTGACGTGCCTCGCGCCGCTCGACCAGCGGGTCCTTCGGCGGCTGGATCTGGGTCACACCGGGCGCCGCGCCCTGGCCGCCGGCGGGGCTGGCCGAGGTCGCCGGCATGGCGGGCGTTGCCGGCGTTGCAGGCATGCCCTGCGCGGCAGGGACCGCCGGCGTGGCCGGGGTGGCGGGCGTGGCGGTGGTCTGCGCAATGGCCGCGGCACAACTGAGGCCTGCCAGGCCTGCCGCAAGCACGCTGGCAATTCGGGTATGGCGAGCGGGTTTTTTCGGATCCATGGAATACCTCCAGGGTTAGGGTCGGAAGCGCCGGCCGAGGTGGCCGCGGCGCGACGTATGCCGCACATGCCTGCCTGGCAGGCCACGCGGCGACAAGGCCAGTCTAGGCAGCGGGCCGGCTGCGCGCTGTCGGGCATGCGCCGATGAAATGCCGGAATTGCTCCTACACGCGCCGCGTGACAGGCAAGCGCGATTTCAAGTTTCTTTAACGCGACGGCAAGAAGATTCACTTCCGCCGTTGCTGCACTTCCGCCACCATGGCTGCCACGGAACGTGGCCGCGGATCCCCCCGGACCAACTGCCGATGACGCTGTTACGCTGTTGTCGTCGTGCCAGCGCAGCGTGCGATGGCATAAGAGCGGATAGACTGAACCATGCGAGCGCAAGGCCTCCCGGTGTTCATGCTGCTGGCCGGCCTGGTGGCCGCGCCCAGGCCCGCGCTGGCCCAGGCGGAGCCGGCGTACCGCGTGGTCGGCGCCAATGTGCAGAAGCAGGCCAGCTCGGTGCTGACACTGATGTCGTTCGCGGTGGTGCCGGACCTGGCTTCCAGTTCGCTTTCCATCAGCAATGCCAACACCGACAACCCCGACCTGACCCTGTGGCAGCTCGGCGGCGGCTTCACGCTGAGCCAGTCGTTTCCACTCTACCTGGAGGGGTCGATTGCCTATAACCGCTACGACCCCGCCTTTGTCTCCAGCAACGGGCAGGAATCGCGCCGCTTGCCGGCCAAATGGAACACTTTCGCGGGCACGGTCGGCATCGGCTGGGATTTCCCGCTGATCCCCAGCAAGGAACTGGTGTTCCGCCCGATCTTCAACGCTTCGCTCGGCCGCGTGGCCAGTGACCTGTCCATCGCCCAGTTCGCGGTCGAGCAGAAGACCGAGCGCGACATCGCCTTCCTCAGCGACGGCTCGATGAATGCCTATGGCCTGGGCGGAGCGGTGATGCTCGACTGGGAAAGCCACCGCGATAACCGCGATATCGACGTGGAGCTGCGCTATACCAACATCTACCTGCGCAGCTTCGGCGGGTCGTCGGGCATCGAGGTCTCGTCCGCCGCGCAGACCGCGAGCCTGTACGCGCGCTGGCGCGCCCCCACCGGCATGCGCGCGCTCGACCGGCCGGTGCGTTATGTGCTCGAGCTGTCGCATTCGCATTATTTCGGCAACCAGGCCGGGGCGCTCGGGTTCGACCACCTCACCACGCTGGGCACCGGCCTCGAGCTGGATACCAGTGCGCACGAAGTGTTCGTGACGCGGATCCGCGCGGTCGTGCGCTACGTCTTCGGCAACAACGTCTCGGGCGTGTCGATGGGGATTGCCGCAAGTTTCTAGCGTTCCCGCCCTGAAAGAAAATCTGTCTGTCCAGGCCGCGCCGAGGGCAGCAACGATGGTCGAAACGCGGCCATGACATGGCCGGGAAATCCCCCGCGAACCCTGCGGCGGGGCCCGTGCTAGGCTTCTGGCAAGTCAAGGAAAACTTTCCCGCCATGAAGTCTCCCGTCTATCTGAATGCCCTTCGCGCCTTTGACGCCAGTGCCCGGCACCAGAGCTTCTCGGCCGCTGCCGCCGAACTGAACGTGACGCCCGCAGCGATCGGCCAGCTGGTGCGCAGCCTGGAAGACTGGCTTGGCACCCCGCTGTTCCATCGCCAGGCCAAGGGCCGCGCGCGCCTGGTGCTGACCGAAGTGGCGGAACGCGCGCTGCCCGACATCCGGGCGGGTTTCGACCGGCTTGCCGTCGGCCTGGACCGGTTGAAGGAGGGCTCGGCCAACGGGATCCTGACGGTGACCACCAGCCCGGCCTTTGCCGCCAAATGGCTGCTGCCGCGCATCGAACGCTTCCACGCCCGATGGCCGGATACCGACGTGCGCCTGGACACCAACCTCAAACCGCTGGATTTCGCCACGCATGGCATCGATATCGGCGTGCGTTATGGCGCAGGGCAATGGCCTGAGGTTGCGGCGGAGAAGCTGATGGACGAGCAGATCTATCCGGTCTGCTCGCCCGACTATGCACGCGGCAAACGGGTTCGCAAGCCTGCCGATCTCGCCGGCGTCACGCTGATCCATGACCTCTCGGTCCCTAGTCACGCCGGCTTTGCCTCATGGAGTGCCTGGCTCGATGCGGCCGGCGTCGAGGGCGTCGAAGTCAGGCGCGGCATGCGGATCAATAACTCGGCGGCGGTCTTGCAGGCGGCGATTGATGGCCATGGCGTGGCACTGGGCCGCAGCGTGATGGCGCGGGACGATCTGGTGTCGGGCCGGCTGGTGCGGCTGTTTCCGGACATCGAATGCCTGTCCGCGCTGGCTTACTACGTCGTGTATCGACCGGAGTGTGCAAGCCTGCCGAAACTCGTTGCGTTTCGCGACTGGTTGTTCGACGAGGTGGCGAGCGCCAGAGCGCGTTTGGCTTGAGACCGCCGACCACGTGGGCGATCAACGCGCTATGCGGGTGGTCATCCCGATAACCGGTGCGCGCCGGACGCCCCCCCCCCCCCCCCCCCCCGGGAAAACCCGCATCCAGCCTCTGTCTTGAAATGCCACTACCCCGTCCCTATAATTAGCACTCGTCAGGGGGGAGTGCTAACAGCCCTCTGCGACACCTGAACATTTCTGACGGCCGTCGCCTCGGTAGCCGGCCGATTTGTGATCAAAAACACACTTTGTATCTAGGAGTCCGTATGAATCTGCGTCCTCTGCACGACCGCGTGATCGTGAAGCGTCTGGACAACGAAACCAAGACCGCGTCCGGTATCGTGATTCCCGACAACGCTGCCGAGAAGCCCGATCAAGGCGAAGTGCTGGCAATCGGTCCCGGCAAGAAGGATGACAAGGGCAACAACATCGCCCTGGACGTCAAGGTCGGCGATCGCGTGCTGTTCGGCAAGTATGCCGGCCAGGGCGTGAAGGTGGATGGCCAGGAACTGCTGGTCATGCGCGAAGAAGACATCATGGCCGTGGTCAACAAGTAATCCATTACTTGTAGCCCCACCCGTACAGATTTCAGGAGATTCAGAACATGGCAGCAAAAGACGTAGTGTTCGGCGACGCCGCCCGTGCCAAGATGGTCGAAGGCGTGAACATCCTCGCCAACGCCGTTAAAGTGACCCTGGGCCCGAAGGGCCGCAACGTGGTGCTGGAGCGCAGCTTCGGCGGCCCGACCGTGACCAAGGACGGCGTGTCCGTGGCCAAGGAAATCGAGCTGAAGGACAAGCTGCAGAACATGGGCGCCCAGATGGTCAAGGAAGTCGCTTCCAAGACCAGCGACAACGCCGGTGACGGTACCACCACCGCTACCGTGCTGGCCCAGTCGATCGTGCGCGAAGGCATGAAGTACGTTGCCGCCGGCATGAACCCGATGGACCTGAAGCGCGGTATCGACAAGGCTGTCGCCGCCGCCGTGGAAGAGCTGAAGAAGGTCAGCAAGCCCACCACCACCAGCAAGGAAATCGCCCAGGTTGGCGCGATCTCGGCCAACAGCGACACCTCGATCGGTGAGCGCATCGCCGAAGCCATGGACAAGGTCGGCAAGGAAGGCGTGATCACCGTCGAAGACGGCAAGTCGCTGGCCGACGAGCTGGAAGTCGTGGAAGGCATGCAATTCGACCGCGGCTACCTGTCGCCGTACTTCATCAACAACCCGGAAAAGCAGGTTGTCCAGCTGGACAGCCCGTTCGTGCTGCTGTTCGACAAGAAGATCAGCAACATCCGCGACCTGCTGCCGGTGCTGGAGCAAGTGGCCAAGGCCGGCCGCCCGCTGCTGATCATCGCTGAAGACGTCGAGGGCGAAGCCCTGGCGACCCTGGTGGTCAACAACATCCGTGGCATCCTGAAGACCGCCGCCGTCAAGGCCCCGGGCTTCGGCGACCGCCGCAAGGCCATGCTGGAAGACATCGCCATCCTGACCGGCGGCACCGTCATCGCCGAGGAAGTCGGCCTGACGCTGGAAAAGGCCACCCTGAACGACCTGGGCCAGGCCAAGCGCATCGAAATCGGCAAGGAAAACACCATCATCATCGATGGCGCCGGTGACGCTGCCGGCATCGAAGGCCGCGTGAAGCAGATCCGCGCCCAGATCGAAGAAGCGACCTCGGACTACGACCGTGAGAAGCTGCAAGAGCGCGTGGCCAAGCTGGCCGGCGGTGTTGCCGTGATCAAGGTTGGCGCTGCCACCGAAGTCGAAATGAAGGAAAAGAAGGCCCGCGTGGAAGACGCCCTGCACGCCACCCGCGCTGCGGTGGAAGAGGGCATCGTCCCCGGCGGTGGTGTGGCCCTGCTGCGTGCCCGCGCTGCGATTTCGGCACTGACCGGCGACAACGCCGACCAGAACGCCGGTATCAAGATCGTGCTGCGCGCCATGGAAGAGCCGCTGCGCCAGATCGTGCTGAACGCCGGTGAAGAAGCTTCGGTGGTCGTTGCCAAGGTTATCGAAGGCAAGGGCAACTACGGCTACAACGCCGCTTCGGGCGAGTACGGCGACCTGGTCGAAATGGGCGTGCTGGACCCGACCAAGGTCACCCGCACCGCACTGCAGAACGCCGCTTCGGTGGCTTCGCTGATGCTGACCACGGACTGCGCAGTTGCCGAAACGCCGAAGGAAGAGTCGGCTCCGGCAATGCCGGGCGGCATGGGCGGCATGGGCGGCATGGAAGGCATGATGTAATCCATCCCCGGCCTCCTGCCCGCGAGGGCAGGTCGTGATGAAAAAACCCCCGCGGACGCGAGTCCACGGGGGTTTTTCTTTGGATGGCCGGCGCGGTGGCGCGCGGGCCGGGTCGCGTCAGACCTCCACCACGCAGCACCAGTCAAAGGCCTTGTTCTCCAGCTCGCCGGTACGCCGGCTGACATAGCCGCGCGGGTTGCAGACCACGCGCGAGTTGTCGACCCAGTAGTCGAAGCTGGTGTGGGTATGGCCGTGGATCCACAGGTCCGCCTGCGCGACCAAGTCTGGGCGGCGCGACAGGAAGCCCCCGGAGACGAGGTCATGCGAAAAGCGCGGGTCCAGGCTACCCAGATCCGGGCCATGGTGCGTGACCACGACCGTCTTGCCCGGAAACGGCAGCGCCAGCTGCGCCGACAGCCAGTCGGACGCGGCCAAGTGGCGTGCCAGTGCGTCCCGCGGCGTGAACTGGCGCATGTGGCCATCGTTGCCGCGGATTTCGATCAGCCGGTGGTCAAACATCGCTTTCGCACACGCCTGCATGGCCTCGTCGCGCCGGTCGGTGCCGAACAGCGTGTAGTCGGTCCACCACGTCGTGCCGATGACGCGCACGCCGTCGAATTCGGCCACCTCGCCATTGAGCAGGCGCACCCGCGGATGCGCTGCCGCGGCCTCGGCCATCTGCTGGTCCACGGTGTCGAAATTGCTCTGGTAGTACTCGTGGTTGCCGGGCACGTAGAGCACCGGCTGGCTGAACGTGCTGACGGCCCAGTCGATGCCGTCGCGGCCGTTGGCGATGTCGCCGGCCAGTATCACGAGGTCGGCGTCGCACGCGGGTACGGACTGCGGCAGGTTGTGTTCGATGTGGAGGTCGCTCAAGATGCGTAGCTTCATCGGAACTCCAGGCGGGTAGGGCGCGCGCTGCATGGTCTCGGCGCCGGCAGGGGTTTGCCTGCATTCTTCAGAAGCCGGCCGGTCCGGTCAAGCCCCGGGATTCGCCCCGCAAAGCAAAAAAGCCCGGAACCTGGGTTCCGGGCAAGTGACTGTCTTGCCGGCATTGCACCGGGAGACAGCCGGGGGAAACGGTCGCGGTTTCCCGGAAGTCTTAACCTCCTTGTCCCGCCATGGTCGGCAGCAGCACGCGATAGATCTGGATGAAAGCCGGCCCCAGCAGCACCAGCAGCAACGACGGGAAGATGGTGAAGATCAGCGGGAACAGCAGTTTCAGCGCAATCTTGGCGGCCTGCTCCTCGGCGCGCATGCGGCGCTTGGTGCGCAGCATGTCGGACAGCACCCGCAGCGACTCGCCCAGGCTGGTGCCGAAGCGGTCGGCCTGGATCAGCATCGATGCGAACTTGTCCACGTCTTCCACGCCGGTGCGCAGCGAGAGGTTCGACAGCGCCTTTTCTTTCGAGAAACCCGAGCGTAGTTCCAGCAGCATCAGTTGCAGTTCATCGGCCAGCACCGGGCAGCGCAGCGCCAGTTCGTCGGCCACGCGCATCAGCGCCGCGTCCAGGCCGAGGCCGGCTTCGACGCAGACCGTCAGCAGGTCGATCACGTCGGGGAATTCCTCGAAGACGATGCGCTGGCGTTGGGAGACTTTGCGCGACAGTACCGCGTTGGGCAGGTAGTAACCGATCGCGCCCAGCAGAGCGAGCAGCATGAACATCAGCTCCTGGCTTTGCTGCCCGGGCTGGCTGCTGACCACCAGCAGTCCCAGCATGGGCAGGCCGACGGCCAGTACCGTCTTGGCGCCGAAGTACAGCGGTGCGGCGTTGGCACCGCGCCAGCCGGCATTCATGAAGCGCACGCGCAGTTGCGAGTTCTCCCAGCCTTCCTTGGGCAGCGACAGCCGCGACACCGGCTGCGCCCACTTCACCAGCTTTTCGATCAGCGCTTTGTACCGGCTCTGGTCCCCTTCGAATGGGCCAGCCTGGCCGGCCATCTGTTCGGCCCGCCCACGCAGACGATGGGGCGCGAGCGCATAGAGCACGCCGAACACCGTGCCGAACGCCGCCACGAAGATCAGCGCGAGCACGAGCATCTGGTCGCCCTGGAACCCCTGGAAAATCTCTTGCATGATGGACTCCCGTCAGTATGGCTGTCCAAGCCCTGCTTCTTCTGTTGCTGCACTGAGCTGACCGCGTCCGCCGCGTCAGACGCGGATCCGGATGATCTTGCGCATCCACAGCACGCCGAAGACCATCGACACCAGCGCTCCGCCGATCATGCGCAAGCCCATCGGGTCTTCCCACAGCACATTCATGAAACCGGGGTTGACCACCAGGATCAGGCCGGCGGTACAGAACGGCAGCAGCCCCAGCACCCATGCCGACATCTTGCCTTCGGCCGACAGCACGCGGATCTTGTCGAACAGCTTCAGGCGCTCGCGCACCATGGTGCCGATCGTGTCGAGGATCTCGGCAAGATTGCCGCCGCTCTCGCGCTGGATCAGTACCGCGATGACAAAGTAGCGCAGGTCGGCCACCGGCACGCGCATGGCCAGGTTGGTCATGGCTTCGTCCAGCGCCACGCCGTAGTTGATCTCTTCGAAGGTGGTGCGGAACTCCGGGCCGATCGGCGCCTTCATTTCCTGCCCGACCATGCTGAGCGCGCCGCTGAACGAGTGGCCAGCGCGCAGGGCGCGGCTGATCATGTCGACCGCATCGGGCAGCTGGGCCTCGAGCTGCTTGAGCCGCTTGGCGCGCAGGCGCAGCACGTGCAGCACCGGCAGCATGGCGGCCAGCACCGCACCCAGCATCACCAGTGAAGCCGGCACCGGCAACAGCGGAATCAGTGCGACCGCACACAGCACCACCATCGCGCAGTACCCCAGAAGCTGTGCCACCGACCACGTGCTGCCGGACTGCTCGAGCCAGCGATCGAGCGCGCCGATGCGCGGCACCCGCATCAGCCACTGCTGCATGCGCGGCGAGTCCGCCAGCAGGCGCTTCTTCAGGATCGACAGCTGCTCGGCGCCGACGTGTCCGCCGGCCGACAGCGCCCGCAGCCGCGCTTCGATACGCTTGGCCGCGGGTCCGTGGGCATTGTTCCACCACAGGTAGATGCCCTCGACGCAGAGCACCACGGCGACGAACAGCAGGATGCCGAAGGCGTAGAAGATCGTACTCATGTGCAGCTCCCCCGGATGGATCGTATTGGTATGTGCCCTGGCTGGTCAGACTTCGTAGCGCTTGGCGGGGTCGTAGGTATCGTCAGGCAGTCCCACGCCGAATACGCGCAGCCGCTCGGCAAACTTGGGATAGACCCCGGTGGCGCGGAAGTTGCCGCGCACGGCGCCGTCCTTGTCCACCCCGGTGCGCTGGAACGTGAAGATCTCCTGCATGTTGATGATGTCGCCCTCCATGCCGGTGATCTCCTGGATGCTGATGATCTTGCGGCGGCCATCGTTCATGCGCGCGGCCTGCACGATCACCGTGATGGCCGAGGCGATCTGCTGCCGCATGGCCTTGGCCGGCATGGTCAGGCCCGCCATGCTGACCATGTTTTCCAGCCGCGTCAGCGCATCGCGCGGGGTGTTGGCGTGGATGGTGGTGAGCGAGCCTTCATGGCCGGTGTTCATCGCATTGAGCATGTCGAGCGCCTCGCCGCCGCGTACTTCGCCCAGGATGATGCGGTCCGGGCGCATGCGCAGCGCGTTGCGCACCAGGGCGCGCTGCGTGATCTCGCCCTTGCCTTCGATATTGGGCGGGCGCGTTTCCAGCCGCAGCACGTGAGGCTGGCGCAGCTGCAGTTCCGCGGCATCCTCGATCGTAACCACGCGCTCGTCTTCGGGAATAAAGCCCGACAGGATGTTCAGCAGCGTGGTCTTGCCGCTGCCGGTGCCGCCCGACACCAGCACGTTGACCTTCGCCTGCGACAGCGCCTGCAGCAGTTGCGCCATCGGCGGCGTCAGGCTGCGCAGGTTGACCAGGTCGGCTACTTGCAGCGGATTCACGGCAAAGCGGCGGATCGACAGCAGCGGTCCGTCGATGGCCGAGGGCGGAATGATGGCGTTGACGCGCGAGCCGTCCGGCAGGCGCGCGTCGACCATCGGGCTGGTTTCGTCGATGCGGCGCCCGACGCGCGACACGATCTTCTCGATCACCTTCATCAGATGCGCGTCGTCGTAGAACACGACGTCGGTCAGTTCCAGCTTGCCGCGCCGTTCGACATAGGTCTGGCGCGCGGTGTTGACCAGGATGTCTGACACCGTCGGGTCTTTCAGCAGCGGCTCGAGCGGGCCGAAGCCGAACATCTCGTCGTAGATCTCGACGGTCAGCTGGCGGCGCTCGTTGTCGTTGAGCAGCACCTTCTGCTCGTCGACGATCAGGTTGACCAGCGCGGTGATCTCCTGGCGCACTTGCTCCTGCGGGTACCGTGCCAGTCGCTCCAGCTCGACGCGGTCGAGCACGGTCTCGTGCACGTCGCGCTTGAGCTGGTGGTAGCCGCCCGATACGGAGGCGGCCGAGGTCGCAAACTGGATCGCGGCGTGGCCGTTGGCAGTGAAGGCGGGCCCGGCATTGGCCAGTTGTTCTCGGATCGACATGATGGACTCCTCGTTGGCGCTGCGGTTGACCGTGGCCGGTCGGCTGCAATCGGTGAAATCAGGTGCTCTTGGCGCGCAGCATCAGGCGGCGCAGCGGCGATGCGGATTCGGTGCGGCTGCGCCGCTCGGCCTCGGCCGGCGTGCACAGCTGCGTGGCCATGGCCTGCAGCGCGCGCGTCATGGCGCTGCGCCGGCTCAGCTTGGCCACCGGCTCGCCGTGGCTGATGGCCTCGTCCACCGCGGCCGGGTCGTCGGGCAGCGTGAAGGCGGCCTTCACGCCGAAGATCTCTTCCATGGTGGCGCGCGGCATCTCGTGCTTGCGGCCGGTGCGGTTGAGCACCAGGCGGACCTTGTCGGCGGGATAGCGCAGGGCGCTCAGGATATCGAGCAGCTTGCGGCCCGGACGGCCGAAGGCAATGGCCGGCTCGGCAACCACGCAGATGCGCTCGCTGTGGTCGAGCACGCTGATCGACAGCGGGTCGATGCTCTGGCCCAGGTCAAAGATCACGAAGTCGTAGGCCGGCTGCACCACCGAGAGGATCCACTCGAGCTTGTCCTTCTGGATCTGGCTGGCCTTGACCGGGTCGGACGCGCCCGCCAGCATGTCGAAGCCGTTGTCGACATGCACCAGGCAGGCCTCCAGGAAGGCGCTGTCCATGCGGTCGATCTGGCTGCAGATATCCGGCAGGGTCGACGGCGGGATCTTGTCGCTGACGATATAGGTCAGGTCGCCGAAATGCCGGTTCAGGTCGACCACCAGCACGCGCTTGCCCAGATGCCGCGCCAGTGCGTCGCCCAGGTTGGCCGCGATGAAGCTGGTGCCGGCACCGCCCTTGCAGGAAATCACGGAAATGACCTGCCCGTTGTCCTGCGCGCGCGGCACATGGGTGGCTTCCACGCGCTTGAGGGCCTCGGACAGCTGGACCTTGTCAACCGGCCACGGCAGTACGTCGCGGATGCCGGCGCGCATCGCCCTGATCAGCACGTCCGGGCTTGGCGCCGGCGTCACCAGGATACATGGCAGTTCGGGATGCTGCTGGCGCAGCATCTCGATCGACTGCATCTGCTGGGGGCTGATGGCGGGCAACTCCAGGACAAGCAGATCCGCCATGCGCAGGCGACTGGCATGCAGAGGGAAACGACCAAGGCCCTCCTGCAGCGTCATGGCCTGGAAGTTGCCCACCGCGGCGCTGATCCGGTGGATCTCGGCGAGCCGGTCGGCGTCTTCGGAAACGATCAGAATTCTGAGCATGGTGTGCTCCTGGCTCATACGCGCTAGTTGCAGATCTTGCCGCCGGTGGAGGAGTCGAGGCTCTCCCGCGGCAACGTGGTCGTGAACGGGGGTAGCGACACCGTGATCGGCACCACCGGAATAAAGGTCTTGACCGTGATGTCGGCCACGCTGACGGTGACAGAGCGGCAGGAACTGCGCGCCGAGTCGTCGTCGGCGTCGCAACCACTGGGCTCGAATGCGACCTGGATATTGCTGGCCTTCAGCAGGGGCATGAGACTGGTCATCCGGTCCTTGATGGCGGTGTCGGTGACGTCGCACACTACCGCGATGCGGGCACCCAGCCGGGTCGCTTCGCCGGCGGTGTTCCAGTAGAACAGCACGCGCGAAAGCTCGGCAATGCCGATCAGCAGCATGAACAAGATGCTGGCGACCAGGGCGAACTCGATGGCGGCTGCGCCGGTCTGGCGCGAACGCAGGCGCGGAGCGCGGATCGGGGTCATAGCACCTGCCTCATTATCGTTGTGATGTCTGAGAACGCCAGGGCCCCCACGTTGAGGTAGGTCTGCATGGGCGAGTAGGTAAAGCCCGCGATCTTCACTGCCACCAGGTTGATGGTTCCCGCCGGCGTGCCGGAACTGCCGCCGCCTTCGTAAATGGCAACGTTGGCAAACTGCTTGCCGGCGCAGCCGCTCGAGTCGACCCGATCGCACACCACCACCATCGACGTGCTGAGGCCGTTCACCAGCGCCGTGCCGCCGCAGGTGGTCTTGCCATAGACGGCGATGCACTTGGCCTGGGCCACCGGGTAGTTCGGTTCGCTCGGCGCGTACTGCGACAGGAAGCGCGCCGCGTCGCGCGTGGCCTTGGTCAGGGCGTTGTACTGGTAGATGGCGCGCCCGAATTCCGCCACGCCGGTCACCAGCATCAGCAAGGGCACCAGGACCAGCGCGAACTCCACGGCGACCGCGCCGCGGCGGCTGCGCCTGCGTTGCCAGCATCGCTTCATGATCGGCTCCTATTGCACCAGCACTGGCACGCGCGGGCCATTGCCCGTGCTCGATCCGGGCACGCCCTGGGTCGCGCACGGGCTGGTGGGGTCCTTCGAACTGCCAAGGTACTCGATGTAGGTCACGTCTTTTACGCTGGGATCCTGCATCGGTTGCACCATCAGCATGCAGGCCCAGGACTCCACCGTGGCTTGCTTGGTCGAGGCAAGGTCATTGCAGTTCACCACGGGTACCTGTACCAGCCTGCGGTCGGCGCCAGCCTGATGGACCGCCTTGGTGGAAGCCGTGCCATGAGTCGACAGTCCGCTGTTCGCGTCGGTCTGGTACGGCTCGTTGGTACCGCGCTTCTGGATAAAGTCGGAGTAGGCGTTGCCACCGTTCGGCGAATTCCACGTTGTCACGCTGTAGGAATAGCCTGTGAAGTCCGGTGTGCCGTGCTCGGGTCCCTTGTAGGAGCCGGTATAGATCCCGAAGCGGGTGTTCCACGCGGGTATCAGCGACGAGATGCTGCCTGGCTGCCCCACCTTGGAGCCCACTACCGACAGGTCGCACTGCCCAGAGCCGGCCAGCAAGTCCGCCAGCTCGGAAGCGCCGCCTCCGGGGGGCGTCAGGTCGGCCCAGCCAAAGCTGCCAGGACCGTAGGGGTCCTTTTCGTCCTTGGACTTGATCCAGTCGCCGCGGTTGTAGGCGGTCCTGACCGGATTCGCGGTTTGCGGCGTGCAGATGTAGACCGGGATGGCGCACGCCGTTTGAGCACTGGTGGTGGTGGCGACCGCCATGGCATTCACGGTGCTGGGCTGGATATTGATCCCTGGCAGCGTGTTGAGGATCTGGATGAACCAGTGGGCGATCCCCGTGCGCTCGGCCGTGCATTTGACGTATTTGATCTTGTCGAGCGAGTAGGGGACCTTATCCTTGGTATAGAAAGTGTTGTCGGGAGTATCGCTGTACGAGACGTTGAGGTTCTCGAACATTTCCACCGCCTTGCCTTGGAACAGGGCGGCGTTGCTGGTGCCCGTGGTCAGGCCGGCGGCTTCGGACACGAGCAGGGGAGTGGCTCCCGTTACATCGCGCGCGGCCGCCAGTGCGCAGGCATCGACGCTATTCTGCAGTTCGCTCTTGGTTACATAGAGCTTGCCCAGGTCGAGTGCCAGCCCGACAAAGCCGATCAGCACGGCCAACGACAGCCCGACGATGATCGCCACTGCGCCGCGCTGGCGCCGGCGCCGCGTTAGCGTGGTCCGTGCGAAGCCCGATGTAGACATGATAGCCTCCGCGTTTCCGGGGTCAGCGGCTGTCGCCGCCTCCCATGCCGATGCCACCATAGCCGCCGGCGCCGAAGTCGATGGTCATGGATGGCGAGCCGCCTTGCTGGCCCTTCGCCAGCGAGCGGTCGAAGTTCTTCATCGCCGCCACGGCGGTCTTGCCGTCGGTGCCGGTGACGGTCGGCAGTCCGGCCGGCGCGTCGGGGTTGATGATCTGCATCTGCGTGACGGTTGCCAGCGCCACGCCGCGCTGGCCGTCCCACACCGGCGTCGAGGTCATGCAGCCCGACAGGCCGAGGCAGGCCAGGCCACCGAGCACCACCACGGTGGCGCCGCGCGAAAGCTTGAAGGTCTTGTTCATGGTCGTTCTCCGGTTGTGCGGTTGGCGGCGGGTCAGTTGCCGCCCGCTGCGGTGCGGCCGGTGGTGGCCGCCGCCGCGGCCCTGGCTTGCGCCAGCCGGGCGGCGGTCGCCTCGATGCGGGCGATGCGCGCGGCGTTGTCTTCGGCGGGTGCCGGTGCCACCGCGCTGCTGCGCGCGGGAGTCGCGGGCACGGGCACGGGCACGGACGGTCGCGGGCCTGCTGCAGCCACGGCCGGCGGTGCGGCCGGCGCCGGTTCGTCCAGCGGCCTGCCGGTCGGCACGGCCGAAACCGAGGTGGCAGGGGCGCCTTCGCCGCGCGGTGCCGCGGGCGGTGCGGCGGGCACCGCGGCCGGTGCAGCGGGTTGCGACGGCGCCGGGGCCGGCTGCGTCGGACGCTTGCCGTCGCCTTCCATATTGCCCATGAAGTACAGCGACAGCGGGTTGGGCGTGGAGAAGCTGTCGGTCGGCAGCGGATAGTTATTGGTCTGCATCGGCTTGACCAGGCGCGGCGTGATGATGAACACCAGCTCGGACAGGTCCTGCTGGTACTGCGTGCTGCGGAACAGCGTGCCCAGCACCGGCACTTCGCCGGCGCCCGGCAGCGCCTTGAGCGAGCCGCGCGCGCTGTCGGTCAGCAGGCCGCCGATGGCGAAGCTCTCGCCGTCGCGCATCTGCACGGTGGTGGAGGCGCGCCGGGTCGTGATCACCGGCAGGATGGTCTGTCCCGCCAGCGTGCCGCCACGGATGGTGGCGCCGGTCGGCGACAGTTCGGACACCTCCGGTGCCACCTTCAGGTGGATGCGGCCATTGGCCAGTACCGTGGGCGTGAACTTCAGGCCCACGCCGAACTCTTCTTCCTGCAGCGTGACGGTGCCGGCGCCGTTCAGCACGTTGGCCTGCGCCACCGGGATATAGATCTTGCCGCCCGCGAGGAAGCTGGCTTCCTGGCCGCTGATGGTGACCAGGTTCGGCTCTGCCAGGATCTTGACCAGGCTGTCGTTCTTCTGCGCGTCGATGGCGAACTCGAACGGCAGGTTGTTGGCCTTGCTGCCGAAGACCGCCGCCGACGCGCCGGTCAGCAGCGATGTCACCAGGCCGCCGGTCCAGGAGCCGAAGCCGCCCTGCAGGTTCACCGCGGAACCGAGCTGGTTCAGCAGCGTCTTGGACACCTCGGCCACCTTGACTTCCAGCATGACCTGCTGCGGGGTATCGACCGACAGCATGTTAAGCACGTTGCCTTTCCGGCTGCCATTGCCATTGCCGTTGCCGTCGCCGCTGTGCGCTGCATTGGCGTACGCCTGGGCAATTTCCATCGCCTGCTGCGCGGCTTGCGCGTTGGTAACACTGCCAGTCAGCACGAGGTTGTCGGCGGCCGTGGTCACGCGGATGCCCGACTCGCCGGGCAGCAGCTGGCCGAGCGAGGTCTGCAGCCCGCCGGCATCGGCGTTGACCACCACGTTGATGATGCTGCAGCTGCCGCTGCGGCCCTGCACGATCATGTTGGTGGTACCGACCGTGCGGCCCAGCACATAGAGCGTCTGCGGCGACACCATGGTGGCCTGCACTACGCTCGGGTTCCCCAGGGTACGGTTGCGCACCGGTTCCTGCAACGTGATCAGCTGCGACTTGCCGACTGGCACGACCACGCTCGATTCACCGCGGATGGCACCGGTGCAGTTGGGGCCGCGCGCTTCCGCCGCCGTGGCGGCCGGGGCCTGCGCGGCCGGCGCGGCCGCACCGGGCGTCATGCTGATGGTCATCTGCATCGGGCCCTGTGGCGCCTTGGCCGCTGCCGGTGCGGTGGCCTTGGTCAGGTTGCCTGCCTCGACCGCGGCCTGGGCCGCGGCAGCCAGTGGCGTGCAGAGGATGGCGGCCAGCACCAGGATGCGGGTACCGCCTGCGGCGTCGGATCGTGTCTGGTTCATTTTGAATCTCCCCCCGGAGAGCTGTGTTGCGGCTCAGAATTCGTTGGATGCGATGGTGCCGGCGCTCAGAAGCACTCGACGCCGCCCTGCATGCCTGCCAGCACGCCGATGCAGTTGCCGCGCGCGGGGGCTGCCGCCACCGTGCGCGTCTTGACCACGGTGCGGGTCTCGGTCTTGGTCACGACCTTGGCCGGCGCCTCCGGTGCCTTGCCCAGCAGCGTGCCCTTGGTGGCGCCACCGGTATTGATGTCGGCCACGTCCATCTGGTTGCGCAGCACCAGCGAGAGCGTGCCCACGCTGCGTGCCACGTCGAGCTTCTCGGCCTGGTCGGGCGTGACTTCGAGCGTCACGGCGTTGACCACCTTGGGCTGGGTCTCGTCGCGGCTGACCTGCTGCGCGACCGCCAGCACCAGGATCTTCTCCAGCACGATCTTCGAGATGCTGCTGTTCTGGCTGGTCTTCGCTTCTTCGTTGGTATTGACGATCACGTCGACGTAGTTGCCCGGTAGCGCGAAGCCGGCCACGCCGACCACGTCGTTGACGCGGACCGTGATGGCGCGCTTGCCGTCGTTGATCACCGCCGACAGCCCGCCCTTGGTGCCGACCGGCGCCAGCTTGGCGTCGAGAATTGGCTCGCCGCGCTGCAGGCTGGTGCGGACCACGCGTCCTTCCAGCGCCTTGGCGTCGGTGAATGCGCCCGGCGGCACGCTGCCCGCCGGCCAGCTGACCAGGCGCAGCTGGCCGCCGTTGAGCGGCTGGCCGAGGTTGAGGTCGTTGGCCGCGACCACCACTTGCTTGACCGAGCCGGACGACTGCTGGACCAGCCATCGCGATGCCGATACCACTGCCGCCACGCCGGCGACCAGGGCGATCAGCAGCATCAGGATTGCGCGTGTGTTCTTCATGATGACTCTCCCCTACAGTTGTTCCGAGTATTTCGGTGGTGCGGTTCAGCTTGCGGCGCGGTGATCGTCCGCCCCTCGGTGCGTGGTGTCCGCAGGCGGCATCGGCTCGACCGTGGTGCGCAACCCGTAGTAGCTCTGCCAGGCCGACTGCAAACCAGCTTCGGTGACCTGTGCCGCGCCGCCGTGGTACCGCACGCCTGAATCCACCAGCCGCAGCAGATCTCGGGGGATGCAGGCGAGCAATGGCGTATCGGTGGCGCAGTGCAGGTGGTCCACGAGGAAGCCGAAGTCGGCTTCAGTGCTGGTCAGTCCGAAATCGGCGGCGGTGCGGTGATACACATCGCGGTAGTCGTCCACCGACAACGGCCCCACATAGAGCTTGCTGCCCAGTCGGCGCAGGAAGGCATCGTCGCCCAGCGCCGCCGGTTCGAGGTTGGTCGAGAACACTGGCCAGACGTCGAACGGCACAGAGAAACGCACGCCCGTGTTCAGCGTGAACATGTCGACCGACCGGTCCAGCGGCACGATCCACCGGTTGAGCAGGTCGTCGACACCGACCAGTTGGCGGCCCAGGTCATCGACGATGTAGATGCCGTTGTTGGCCTTCATGTGCGGGGGCGCCTGGTAGAAGCCGGCGGTGCGGTCATAGCGCAGGTCCAGCATGGATAGCGTCAGTTCACCGCCTGACAGCACCACGGGGCGATGGCACAAGACCCAGCGGCGGTCGAGCGAGCGATGCGCCAGAGACGCATCACTGTTGTCGAAGGGAACATGTACCAGCGGATCGAAGACCTGGACGATTTCCCCGGCCACGGTGATGGCGTGCGGCACCGGCACGGCGCCGGGCAACAGGGAGCCCAGGCGCTGCGCCAGGTAAGTCTTGCCACTGCCGGCGGGGCCATAGATCATCAGCGCTCGGCATGTATTGAGTGCCATGCCGATCGCGTCCAGCAGGTGTGCCGGGACCACCAGCTCGCGAAAGGCCGCGGTGACATCCGCCTTGCTGACCTTCGCATGGCCAACCGAGTGGCTCGTGACGGCAGCGATGTAGGCATCCAGCGTGACCGGCGCCGCGCCAAGGTAGCTGCAGCGCGCAGACGCTTCCGCCGCGCGCGCATATCCCGCATCGGTGAGGCGGAAGCGGACGTCCAGGTCGCTGGCGCCACGATGTGCGACTTCCAGCAAGCGCTCGCGCACGGCCACGGCGGCCACTTCATTGACCACCAGGGCCGGCAGCTTCAGCGTGTCAGTCAGCACCGCCAGCGTGACGGTGCGGTGCAGATAGGCGGCCTTCATCAGCAAGCCAAGCAACTGGGCGATGTCCAGGCCGGTGTCCGCGACGGTGCGCGGCAGCGCGTACCAGGCTGGCAGCGGCAGCGGGTCATGTTCGGCATTGCTGCCGCTGGCGACGGGCTCCAAGAGCCGCGTTGCGTGGCGCGATTCGTGATGCTCGATCATTGCCATCCCCTGTTTTCTGATATGCGAGTTCACTTCAGCGCGCCCGCCGTGGCTGGCGCGATAGTCCTGGTTGCCTCAGGTGCTGGTAAAGAGCATGGCCAGCGTGCCTGCGGCGATGGCAACGCCGTAGGGCAGGGAGCCGGCTGAGGTACTGGCCTGCGCTTGCGGGGGTGCTGCGCGATGATGGACGGCCATGCTTAGCAGCATGTGGCCGACCCTCGACAGCGTTGCGCGGGCCTGACCGGTGAGCAGAAGCAGTGTCAGCGCCCAGACGCCACCGATCAGCCATGTCGCCAGCGCGATCTTCGGCACCATGCCCGCGCCAAGCCAGGCGCCCACGGCTGCCATCAGCTTGACGTCGCCCGCAGCCATGCCGCGCAGAAGGTAGAAGGGCAGGAAGAGCGCCAGGCCGGCCGCCCAGCCATAGAGCCATGCCAGCGACCCAGCGGCCATGCCGTGGATGGCCGCCTGCATGGGCAGGGCTGCGAGCCATGCGCCGAAAGTCAGCCAGTTGGGAATGCGACGGCGGTCCAGGTCGATGGCCGCGGCGGTGGACACGATGCCGATCGTGATGGGGCCGACTAAGGTCGCGAGAGTAGCGGATTGCATGGCGTCAGGTCGGAAAGTTTGGATGGCCGCGAGTCCGTTGGTCCGATGCATCAGGGCATCTTGGAGGCGATCAGTTCGTACATGGACTTCACGCTATCGCCGACCGCGGAAACCGCGCCGACAATGGCGATTGCGATCAGCATGCCGAGCAACGCGTATTCGATGGACGTGACGCCGGCATCGTCGTGCACTAGATCCGCAATGGCGGTGAGGAGCTTTTGCATATCGCGTTCCCGGTGACCACAGTGCTACGTTGAGCCGGTGCGTCCCGCATGGCCGGCCTGTCGCGGACAGCCATGCGGGCGTACCGATCAGGTGTTGGCGGACGTCAGCGCGCTGCCGATCTTGCTGAACACGCTGTTCAATTGCGTGCCGACGATCTGGACCGACGCGATAATGACGATTGCGATCAGGGCGGCAATCAGGCCATATTCAATGGCCGTTACCCCGTCTTCGTCGCGCATGAATTGCTGGAACATGGTGGTCAGGGCTTGCATGACAATCTCCTTTAATCGAGAAGAACTGCTCGGTGCTACAGGACAGCGAAACCGCTGTTTGGGAAAGCTGGCATGACTGATCACAGCCGGTGTGTGCGGGAGCAGGGCGGCGCGCAGATGGCACACGCGTGGAACGGCCAGCGGCCAGGACGGCGCATGCCCATCGGGCTGCGCGCCTGCAACCGACGCTCCGCCGAGGCGTGCATGCACCGCGCAGCATGCTGCGCATGCTGGGCGCGGGCCATGCAGCGGAACGGCGCGCTGCCGCCCAGCCGGGCAGCGGCAGGGTGGCGGGCTTGCATGTGCGCTAACGCCGGTTGGTGGACGGCAGGCATGGTGAAGCTCCCCGAATATTTTTTGTGTTGTCGGCCAAATCGCACCGGCATTGCGGTGCCGCGATGCTGAAGGCGATGCCGCGTGCCATGGCATAGGCAAGGCGCGGGCCAGCTGGCGTGAAATCATTGTCCCGCAAGGATTTCCAGCCATCGGCGCAGGCTCGGTGCAGTCCTGGCCGGCGGCGCAACGCCGATCCGGGCCGGCTTCGTTGCCAGCCGGAAACGCGCCTCACACAAGCAAATTCGAATGACTGGACCGATGCACTAGTGCGCATCACGGCGCACCGCTCGCGATTGCGGGGCATGGTGCGCTGCTCTCAGCCAAAAGCATGAGCCGGCATGGTGGGCCGCGGGCTTTGCCTCGGGCGCGTGGATGACCCAATTGATGCTCTCGCCCAGGCGTTGCCACCTTGAGCCGCCTGATGGATGAGGAAGCTCTGCCGGACGTCAGCGTTTCCAAATAGAAACATCACGGCTGCCGGGTGCCAGCTGAGCGATTCCAAGACGATGGCTCAGTTTCCTCGCCGCCCCTTGTGAAATCGACGGTCTACGCCGGACCAGGACCGATGATTCAGGATGGAAACGCTGTGCGCGGATGGGCTGGCCTGGGCCCGGAAGGTACGCGTCCCGGCATCCCCGTTGGCTTGCGTTCCACCGCCTGAGCGACAACACTGAACCGCGGAGGTTGGCTGTTGGCGGCGCTCCTGCGGAGTCGATCGCAGCAACTACATTGCTGATGGCGACGGAGCTGGCCATGGGTCGATGGCGCATGCGCATGCTTGCACGTAGGCAGGCACGGGACACGCTGCGATAGACACGACGGGCCGCCGCAGCTGCCCCAGAACGTGAGTCTCCGGAGCGAATGACATGGCTCTTCAGAACCTGATGATCAGCAAGCAGCCGATCGACGCGCCAGACGGGCACTGGCTCGACGCGGGTCGTCTATGGCTGTATACGTGCGCGGGGCTGATTTGCTACGTGTCGTTCTTTGGCATCTGGATGTTCCGAGCCTGGGTATTGGCGGTTCCGGGGCTCATCCAGCCGGGAGCAGACTTTGTCGTCTTTTGGAGTGCGGCGAGCGTCGCGCTCGAGCAGGGCGCAGCGGCTCCGTACAACTATGAACTGCTGCACGCCAAGGAAATCTCGGTCATGCCTGACCTTGCGGTCGGCGACGGCATGCTGCCATGGTTTTATCCGCCTACATTCCTGCTCCCTCTGCTGCCGCTTGGCCTGTTGCCTTATTGGGGCGCGGCGCTGATATTCCTGTTGGGCGGATTCAGTTGGTATGGATTCGCGATGTGCCGGACCTTGCCCTGGCGCGGAGCCTGGATTGCCGCATTGGGATTCCCGGGAGTCGCCATCGGAGTTGCGACCGGGCAGAACTCGCTTTGGCTGGCTGGTACCGCGGGCCTGGCTCTGACACTCCTGCGCCGACGCCCGATGTTGGCCGGGATGTTGCTTGGGCTACTGACGGTCAAGCCGCACCTCGCGATTATGTTCCCGCTTGCCTTGTTCTGTGCCGGCGCTTGGCGGGCGTTGCTCGGACTGCTTGCGAGCGCGTCGGCGCTGGCACTCGTGTCGCTGGTGTCCTTCGGGGTCGATCCCTTTCTGGCATTCCTGAAAGCAACAGGCATTGCACGCGTGGCGGTCGAGGACGGTTCGGCAATGCTGGTGCGGATGCCCACGGTGTTTGCGGCCATCAAGCTGTTGGTCGGAGGCGTCACCGTGCCTTACTTCGTGCACGCGATGTTCGCTTGCGCGGCAGTGGCTTCGGTGGTTTACGCATGGTCACGTCCCTGTAGCTTTGCGTTGCGTGCAGCGCTGCTGTGTACTGCCATGCTGTTGGTCCCTCCCTACCTGTACGACTACGACCTGGCTTTCCTGGGTATCGCCATCGCGTGGCTGGGCATTCATGCACATCGCTATGGCTGGCTACCTGGCGAGCGTGAGTTGCTGGTCCTGTTGTGGCTACTGCCGTTGTACGGGCTGCTGGCGGGAGAGTGGGTCGGGATACAGGTGATGCCGCTCGGATTGTTGCTGGCGCTGGCGCTGTCTGTCTGGCGCATACGGCTGGAACGGACCGGCAAGGCATTGCGGGAGGACTGATGGCAGAGCTGCGGCGGCTATCCGATAGTGCGCCGGGCCGAAAACAAGGCGCTCGATAGCGCAAGCATGACGGCACGCACAGGCTGCGGCGTCTCGGGGAGAGAAATCATGTCGGGTCTAAATGATGTCAGGCTGCTTACCTTGGTGGTGCCTTGCTACAACGAGTCGGACAGCATCGGCAAGTTCTTCCACTGTGTCATTCCGGTGCTCGAAGCCATCGATGCGATCCGCTTCGAAATTGTCCTGGTCAATGATGGCAGTTCGGACGACACGCTGGCACAGCTGATCGCCTGGTCGCACCGCGACCCGCGCGTGCGTGTGGTGGACCTGACGCGGAACTTCGGCAAGGAGGCGGCGCTGACGGCCGGGCTCGACGAGGCCCTGGGCGATGCGGTGATTCCCATCGATGCCGACCTGCAGGACCCGCCCGCGCTGATTCCCGAGCTGGTCAGGCGCTGGCGCGAAGGCGCCGAGGTGGTGTTGGCCCAGCGCAGCAGCCGGGCCTGCGATTCGTGGCTCAAGCGCATGACCGCGGGCGCGTACTACCGCGTCCATAACAAGCTCTCAGACCAGAAGCTGCCGGTGAATGTGGGCGATTTCCGGTTGATGGACCGGGTCGTGATCAATGCGCTCAAGCAGATGCCGGAGCGCCGGCGCTTCATGAAGGGCCTGTTCGCCTGGGTCGGCTACCGTACCGTGATCGTGCCGTACGAGCGCGAGGCGCGCAGCGCCGGGCATTCCAAGTTCTCGGGCTGGCGCCTGTGGAATTTCGCGCTCGAGGGCATCACCAGCTTCAGCACCATGCCGCTGCGCAGCTGGACTTACATCGGCGTGGCGATCGCGCTGGGGGCGTTCGGCTACGGCGCGTTTATCGTGGCGCGCACGCTGGTGCTGGGCATCGATGTGCCGGGCTATGCGTCGCTGCTGTCGGCGCTGCTGTTTCTCGGCGGCATCCAGCTGATCGGCCTGGGCGTGGTCGGCGAGTATGTCGGCCGCATCTACGACGAGGCCAAGGGACGGCCGATCTACCTGGTGCGGCGGCGCTACCAGGAGACCGGGCAGAGCCGGAGTGTGGCGTCGGGACGGCGCGTGATCCGGATCGATCGCGGGCAAGTCAGCAACGGCCGCTAAAGCCTACTGCCGCCTGGGCCTGCCGCGAATCAGTCGCGGTAGGTCCAGGTCCGGTGCAGCAGATAGGTGAGCATCGGCACGGTCAGCACCACGCCCGCCAGCCCGGTCCAATAGCTCGCGCCGAGCCGCTGCGCGGTCCACGAGATACCCAAAGTCAGCGCCAGTCCCAGCAGCGAGACGCCGGCAAAGCGCGCCAGGGTACGGTGGCGCAGGCGCGACGAGAAGCTCCACAGGGTGTTGAGCAGGTACGAGCATGCCGTCGCGCAGACGAAGGCGACGCCGTTGGCCGCCACGGGCGAGGCGTCGAGCGTGCTCACCAGCGTTGCCGTGATGGCGACATGCACGCCGGTCGAGCTGGCGCCGGCAAACAGAAAACGCGTGAACTGGCGCAGCCCGGGGGCGGTGCCGCCGGCGTTCACGATGCGCGCAGCACGGCCATCAGCGAAATGCCGAACGGCAGCGAAGCGCGCGCGAGCCAGTGGCGCTCCGCGCGGAACACGCGGTGCAGCGCGTGGTTGACTGGCGCGGCCGGAACGCCGGCACCGGTTGCGTGGCGGCTGCCACGCAGCCGGTCGCCCATGCGCGCGGCGACCGCCAGCGGGAACAGCATGGTGTTGAAGTACGACATCCGGTCCACGTGCAGGCCGCAACGGCCGGCCAGAGCGTGCAGCGAACGCTTGCTGTAGCGGCGCTGGTGATGCAGGAAGACGTCGTGGGCGCTCCATAGCCACTGGTAGGCGGGCACGGTGACCAAGACCGCGCCGCCTGCCTTCAGCAGCCTGGCCGCGCAATCCAGCGAGCCGGCA
This sequence comes from Cupriavidus taiwanensis, assembly GCF_900250115.1. Lineage (NCBI taxonomy): Bacteria > Pseudomonadati > Pseudomonadota > Betaproteobacteria > Burkholderiales > Burkholderiaceae > Cupriavidus > Cupriavidus taiwanensis. Next base: position 697,630 of record NZ_LT984803.1, read on the forward strand.
TCGTCGGCGATGTGCTCGAGGCAGTCGAGCAGGCAGACCAGGTCGAAGCTGTGCCCGGCGAACGGCATCTGGTCGGGACACTTGCCATGGCGCAGGTCATAGGCATCACCGGTCTTCTCGCGTGCCAGCCGCAGCGCGGTGCCGTCCATTTCCACCGCGCTGACCCTGCCGAACTGCGACAGCATCGCCAGGTTGCCGCCGGTGCCGGCGCCGATCTCGAGGATCGACGCATGGCGCGGCAAGCCTATGCCGGAGAGGATGGTGGCGACGATCTCGCGCCGGCCACGGAACCACCAGTGGCTGGCCTCGGTATCGGCCATTTCGAGGTAGGCGTCAGGGGACATGGGGCTATCCTTCAGTGCCAGCGTCGTGGTGCTAGCCCTGCACGCAGATCAAGCCCAGGTCTCCCTTCTTCACCTGCAGCTTGTGGTCGCGCATCAGCCGGAACAGCGTTACCCGCGAAATCCCGAGTTCCGCCGCCACATCGATCAGCCGTTCGTGATGCCGCTGCAGCGCTTCGACGATGGCGTTCTGCTCGGCGGCCTCGCGGATCGCGGCCAGCGTGAGCGGACGGTCGTCGGCGGGCGCGGCCAGTTCCAGGTCGTCGGGCTGGATCACGCCGTCTTCGCACATTGCGGCGGCGTGGCGGATGCGGTTGATCAGCTCGCGCACGTTGCCGGGCCAGGTGTGCAGCTGGATCGCGCGCAGCGCCAGCGGCGAGAAGCCGCGGATGCGCGCCGGCGACTGCTTGCGCACGGTGTCCAGCACGTGTTCGGCGATCAGCAGGATGTCGCTGCCGCGCTCGCGCAGCGGGGGCTGGCGCACACGCAGCACGCACAGCCGGTGGTACAGGTCGCCGCGGAAGCGTTCGGCGGCGATCGCGGCTTCCAGGTCGACGTGAGTGGCGGAGATGATGCGGACATCCACCTCGACCGACTCGGTGCCGCCGAGGCGCTCGATGCGCCCGGTCTCGAGGAAGCGCAGCAGGCTGGTCTGGCTTTCGATCGGCATGTCGCCGATTTCATCGAGGAACAGCGTGCCGCCCTGCGCCATCTCGATGCGCCCTGGCTTGCGCTTGGTGGCGCCGGTGAAGGCGCCGCGCTCGTAGCCGAACAGTTCCGACATCAGCAGCGTGGGCGGGATCGCCGCGCAGTTGACCGCGATGAACGGGCGCGAGGCCCGCGCCGAGGCGCGGTGGATGGCCTGCGCGGCGAGTTCCTTGCCGGTGCCGGACTCACCCGAGATTAGCACCGGCGTGTCCCAGCGCGACACCTTCTCGATGCCGCGGAACAGCGACTGCATCGCCGGGCAGCTGCCGATCATGCCGTCGGGGCGGGCCGTGCGCGGGGCCTCGTGCTGGGCGCCGGGCCGCAGCCGGGCCATGCCGAGCGCGTGGCCCAGGGCCTCCGCCAGGCGCGGGTGTTCCAGCGGGGCGGTGTGGTAGTCGACGAAGTACAGGCCGAGCAACCGGCGCGCGGTCTCGCTCAGCGCGTGCTGGCCGGCGACGATGCCGATCCAGCCGACATGCCGCTGCGCCAGCCAGGGCTCGAAGGCTTCCAGTTCGGCATCGCCGAAGCCGCCTTGCAGGTCCAGCAGCGCGGCCAGCGGCTGGTTACTGGGAGGCATGGCCTGCAGGTCCTGCAGATTTGACGCGAAGCTGATTTTCCAGCCGCGCTGGGCAAACAGCCGGCACAGCGTGGCGTCATGGTGCTGCGACAGGTACAGCAGCGGGCGGTTGGCGTACGCGCTCATGAGATTTCCCCGGATTCTTGTTTTTTGCGGAACTGGCGGCCGGCATGGCCGGCCGCTGGTCCCGTTGGCTCTAAGGCTTGCGCCGGCGCATCATGGCGATGCGGCGCGGCGCGCTCCCAATTTCTGTTGTTCAACCCCATTTCTGTCCGGGCGCACCGGCATGCCGGCGTGCCTCGGGCTTCAGGTGGCACGGACCGCTTGCTTGCGCTCGCGGCCCGTGTTCCTGAATGACCTCCGCTTTATCTTGTCGACGCCCATGTCATGGCGGGTGCCGGTGCGGGCCAGTTCCTGCCGCGTGGCCCTCGCTTACAGCGCCAGTCCAATTCCCCGCCCTGGGTTGCGGGGGCCGTCCTGAAACTGATCCTCGGCGAACGTGCCAGTGTGCTTGCCGCTGTCGTTTCAGACTTCCCCTTTGTGCCGGGCTTCTGTTCGCGCAGACATATGTGCGATGACTGTGCCAGATCTGTCTAAGTCTTTGAAGACAAAGGTTTTTCGATGTTGCCTCGGGCGCCGCCACGGCCCGGCGCGATCCAAAATGTTCCGCTCTTGTTACGTCACGGGGCAATTTCATGCTGCATCGCAAAAAATCATCCAGCGGCAAAGCAAGGTATCGAGCACGAAATCGGCGTATTGGGTGCCGAAAAAGACATTGCGACCATGCGGTGCCCACCGGAACGAGGGAATGCAAAATTTGAAACACGCGCAACCGAGGGCTCCCATACTGCACCTCGCCGCGCCTCAAGATAGTTTCATTTCCGTTACAAGGAATTGAAGGGCATACATCTTCCGCCGACACGCGGCGACCGCGCCGGCCTCAGCCTTTTGGTGCCGCGCACTCGCTGACGGTACTGGCGGGACGGAGAACACCGGCGCGTTGACAAGCCTTCGGACGAATCGCGGCTGAACGGCTCAGCCGCTTCTCATCTGTTTGGATGGGACGGGCAGGTTTTCCAGGGTGCCCGGCATGCGGGACCAAATGGTTGCATTCGTGAAACTCGGACAACGCGCCGGCGAGGCGGCGAGGTCGTGGCGTGGTACCTGGCGGGCGAGTCCCGGCGGGTGCCACGCCTTTGATTTTGCGGGCCTAGACGAAAATGATTCGTATTGCCAACCTGGCCGCGCCAAACAATTTCACGGATGAAACTGCCCGGCATTTCGGGCTTCGACAGTCGCCGCCTGCGTGCCTTCCAGTCGCACCTGTTCCTGCAGCCAGGCATGGAACTGCTGGATGGCCTTCTCGCGCGGGTTGCCTTCGCGCCAGGTCACCCAGTAGTGCAGGCTGGACGGGATCCGCGTGGGGCCGATCTGCACCAGCTCGCCGCTGGCCAGGTAGTCATGCGCCAGCTGTGCACGCGCCGTCGCCACGCCCAGGCCGGCCACGGCGGACTGCAGCATCAGGCCGGCGTCCTGGAAAATCGGGCCGCGCTCCGGTTCGTCACCGGGCAGGCCGGCGGCCTCGAGCCAGTCGCGCCAGGGGCGCAGGGCAAAGCGCAGCATCGGCAGGCGCGGCACGTCGGCCAGCGTGAAGCCCGGGTAGCGCGCCAGCAGCGCCGGGCTCGCCACTGCGATCACGTGGTCTTCGATCAGGTTGTGGCACTCGAAGCCGGGCAGGTCGATGCGCTGGTGCCAGATGCCGACATCGACGCTGTACGGGTCCGGCGGCGTAATCTCGGCGTGCAGCCGCAGGTGCAGGTCCAGCGACGGCACCTGGGCGTGCAGGCTGGGCAGGCGGCGGATCAGCCAGGCATTGGCCAAATCGGCCATCACGCTGACCTGCAACCGGACCACCGGCGGCCCGGCGCTGTTGCCGGCCTCGCGCAGCGCGCTTTCGATGTCGTCGAGCGCGCCGCGCACCTGTTCGGCCAGTCGCGCCCCCACGCTGGTAGGCACCATCTGGCTGCCGCTGCGCTGGAACAGCTTGGTGCCAAGGCTGGTTTCCAGCGCGCGGACGTGATGGCTGATGGCGCTGTGGGTCAGGGACAGCTCCTCGGCCGCGCGCGAGAAGCTGCGGTGGCGCGCGGCGGCCTCCAGTGCACGCAGCGCTTGCAGCGGCGGCAGATGGACGGGGCGCGGGGCGGGGTTGGCGGGGGCTTTGGCCATGGTCGGGCCAATTCTAATCACAATTGCCGCGGATATCCTCGGTTGGCTCTGCACTGGAATGGGCAAGAGACAAAGGCCACATGACGCGACGGCAAACATGCCTTCCGCTTTCCCGGACAGGCCGCAGCCAGTGATGTTGTTGCAAGCCATGGTGGGCGCGTATGGCTCGATGCGGACTTGACCCGAACGGCGTCGGAGCGCTAGCCGGGCGACCCTCATCCGGCGGCAAAAGGCGAGTGCAAGCGGCGCTGCGGTATTGCGCGCGCTGCGCGCCCAAGGGCCGGGAGCAAGGCTTCTGGTCCCTTAAGTCTTAAGGTTGATTCGCCCAAAGGACGATGCCTGTTACGCACGCCGGACAGTATCTTGCCAATATCAGCTTTGCCTGGTGACGACCCGTAGCGATCGTTGCCGGGTCTTGCCGGGGGGCAAAAAAATGACAACGGGGACTCGGGTCTGCACCCGTGGAGATTTGCTTAGATGGGGAGTGGTATTGCTCGTGCTGGTCCTCGACGGAGCCTGGCTCGTCGCGAGCGAGCGCTCGGTGACTACCGCTAGTTTGCGTGGCAGCGGCCTTGGCGTGGCCATGCTGGCCGCAATCGCCACGGTCCTGGGCCTGATTGCCTCCCATCCACGTATTACCGCAACGTCGCGTGGATTGCACTATCGGCGTCTGGCTTTGGTGGCGCACAGCGGCGCGCTGCTGGTCGCCTTTACCAATGTCATGAGCGTCATGTCATACCTGCTGGTGACATTGGCGCCGCCGCTAGTGGATGAAAGGCTGGCGGCGCTGGATCGGATGCTTGGCTTTGACTGGCCACAAGCTTACGCGTGGGTGCGTGCCCACCCGGCTATTGATCTCATTTTCAAATTCGCCTACATGAGCGGACTGGCTCAGTTGTTGCTCATTCCCATGCTGACTGGCTTGCTGGGACACGCTACTTATCTGCGCGAGTTTGTTGCGAGCCAGATGCTGTCGTGCGTGCTGCTGTTGCTGATCGCAGCGCCTTGGCCGGCAGCCGGAGCCTATGTCAGCTATGGTCTGGCCAGCCCGGGCGAGCTGGCCACGGTTGCGCATTTCGGCCCGCTGCGCGATGGCACCATGCAGGTGTTCGACCTGGGCCATATGCAGGGCCTGGTTTCGCTGCCGTCCTACCACACCACGCTTGCCTTGATCTTCGTCCAGTCAATGCGCTGGACCCGAGTCGGCTTCATCGTTGCGTGCGTGCTGAACGGTCTGATGATTCTGTCCACGCCCACAGAAGGCGGTCATTACCTGGTGGATGTGGTCGCAGGAGTAGCGCTGTGGGCGTTGACCGCGGGCATGCTGCACGTGTTTTCCAACCGTTCCACGCCAGCGCTAAGCGGACGGATGGCACCGACACAGCCGGCTTGAGCGAGGGGCGAGGCGTCAAGGGCGCTGGCTGGCAGACAACGATAACCATAATTTTGGGGGGACGGTGATGGAGCCAGCCAATTCAGTCGATGCCGCCATGCCGGATGGAGCCGCAAAGGCGTATGGCCAGCCCAAGGCAGGAGCGGAAAACCTGGAATTGCGCTGGAAGCGCATTATCTGCGTGCTTTTCTTCTTCTCCGGCTTTCCGGCGCTGATTTACCAACTGGTTTGGCAGCGCGCGCTGTTCCGGATTCTTGGCGTCAATATCGAGTCGGTGACCGTTGTCGTTACCGCCTTCATGCTCGGGCTTGGTCTGGGCAGCCTTGCGGGTGGATTGCTATCGAGGCGGCGCGGCTTGGCGCTGCTTCCGCTGCTTGCTGCTATCGAACTCCTTACCGGTGCCTTCGGTCTGGTGTCGCTCGGCATTTTCGACCGGGTCGGTACGCTGGCGCTTGGTTTGCCCTTGGGTATGACAGCAGCCATGACACTGGCGCTGGTGCTGGTGCCAACGCTGTTGATGGGCGCCACCCTGCCGGTGCTGGTCGGTCACCTCGCGCCGCGGTCCGGCAACGTTGGCAATGCGGTGGGGCTGCTTTACTACGTGAACACCTTGGGCGCAGGAGCCGCCTGCCTCGTTTGCGCGGTGGTGCTGTTTCCCTTCCTCGGCATGCAAGGAGCAGTGTATGTGGCGGTCGCGTTGAATGTTGTGGTCGCTTTCGGAGCGCTGCTGATGCACTGGCGCGAAGGCAAGGCCCTTCATGTGGGCCGGGAGCGGGCAGCGGCTCTCAGCACTACCGCGCCAGCGTTGAGGTTCTTTGTAGTCTTGACGCTGGCCTGTATCGGCGGAGCCATTTCGCTGTCATACGAGATCTTCTTCTTCCGCACCGTCTCCTATGCGTCGGGCGGCAGCGCCTTCGCCTTCGCCGCAATCCTGGGCGCGTTCCTGATAGGCATCGCCTCGGGTTCGCGCCAGGCGGGCGAATGGTGTGACGGAGCGATAGAGCACGGCATGCGGCGCCTGGCGGCCGCGCTGCTCAAAGCGAACCTTGCCGGGCTGCTGTTCTTGCCCGTGCTGGCGCATCTGGCGCTGCCTCATGGCGTGCTCCTCGGCGCCTTGCTCCTGATGGTCTACCTGGTGGCACGCAGCTGGGGATCACTGCTGCCCTGCCTTGCTCATTGGGGTGTCGCGGCCGATGGTCATGCCGGCATGCGTACCGCGCTGCTTTATCTTGCCAATATCATCGGCTCCGCCGCCGGCAGCATTGTCACCGGCTTCGTGCTGATGGAGAAACTGAGCCTGGTCAGCATTGCCGTGGTGCTAGTGGGTGCCGGGTTGGTGTGCACTCTGTTATTGGAGATTTGCTTGCCCTTGCCACCGCGCGTGAAACGCTGGCACGGGGGGCTTGCCTGCGCAATGGGCGTGTCCGCCATGGTGGCGCTGCCCCCGCTTAGTGAGGCAGTGCTGGAGACACTGTTGTGGAAAGGAGCGTCCGATGCCAGGGGACCCTTTGTGCAAGTGATTGAAAATCGCAGCGGCATCATCACGGTAGACCAGGAGGGTACCGTGTACGGTGGAGGTATGTACGACGGACGCTTCAACGTGGACCTGCGGCATGACACCAACGGTATCCTGCGGCCCTACGCCCTGAACCTGTTCCATCGCCACCCGCGCGACGTGCTGATGATCGGCCTGTCCTCAGGATCCTGGGCGCAAGTGATCGCCAATAACCCGGAGGTCCATTCGCTTACCATTGTCGAGATCAATCCAGGCTATGTGGAGCTAATCGCGCGCAATCCGGAAGTGGCCTCGGTGCTTCGCCATCCCAAGGTGACCCTCGTCGTCGACGACGGGCGCCGCTGGCTTCGCCTGCATCCGGAGCGTCGCTTTGACGCCATCGTTTCCAATACCACCTGGCACTTTCGGGCCAATGCCACCAATCTGCTGTCAGCGGAGTTTCTGCAACTGGCCGGTCACCACCTGAAACCGAACGGCATTCTCTACTACAACACCACTGACTCCGAACGGGTCCAGCGAACGGCATGCCTGGCGTTTCCCTATGGAGCGCGCTTCAGCAATCATATGGTGGTGTCTCGCGCGCCGCTGGTCTGGAACTTTGAGCACTGGCGACGCACACTGGGAGCTTATCGTATCGACGGCCGGGCTATCCTTGACGCGAGCCGCGGGCAGGACCGTGTGCTGGTCGATACCTTGAACGCCGTGTGGCGATCCATTGAGCAAGGTGGCGGATCGGGAAGCGGCGATGCCATGGAAGCTTGCCCGCGCATTCTCGCCAGGACCGCTGGGCTGGCGCCGATCACAGACGACAATATGGGTACCGAGTGGCGTCAGCCGCTCAGGCTTGACTGAACGTCGGTCAGCCAACTCTCCAGCGCAATCGACCGATAATCCCGCTCATTTGTGCGTAGGCGCGCGCCTCGGCCGAAAAACGTTTCGCCACGGACGTCAAATTCTATTCACAATTGCAGTGGGTATCTTTCGTTGGCTTTGCCATGTCAGAGGGAAGACAATGCAAGCCATATGACGACTACGACTTCCTCCTTGTCTTCCGCATCTCCGCAAGCGCGGCCTGAAACCATTGCGCCCGCCCGCTGGCGGGTGCTGGCCGTGTTTTCCCTGGGCTTTTTGATTTCCTATCTGTTCCGCGGCGTCAACCTGGGCTTTGCCTCCCATCTGACGCGTGAACTCGGGCTCAATGCCGGCGACTTGGGCCTGCTCACCAGCTTTTATTTCCTTGGCTTTGCCTGCGCCCAACTGCCGGCGGGCATCCTGCTGGATCGCTACGGTCCGCGCCGTACCGAAGCGGCGATGCTGCTGGTAGCGGTGGCCGGGTCGCTGGTGTTCGCGCTTGCGCCCGGCATGGCTGGACTCGCCGTCGGCCGGCTGCTGATCGGCGTGGGCGTGTCGGTGTGCCTGGGCGCTGCCATCCAGGCCTTGTCAATGTGGTTCCCGCTATCGCGCATGCCTTTGCTCAACGGCGTGGTGATGGCCATCGGTGGCCTTGGTGCGGTGCTCGTCGGCACGCCACTGACCTGGCTGCTGTCGTTTACCGACTGGCGCACGATCAGCACCGGTCTCGCCTGCGTGTCGTTAGCGATGGCGGCGCTGCTTTGGTTCTGTGCGCCCGACAAGCCTCGCGTCGGCAAGGAAAGCCTGCGCGAGCAGTTGCGCGGCACCCGCCAGATCCTTGGCAGCGAGCGCTTCTGGCGCGTGGTGCCCCTGACGCTGCTCAACCAAGGGGTATTCCTTGCCGTGCAGACGCTATGGGTGGGCGCCTTCCTGCGTGACGTGTCGGGCTACGATGCAGGTAACAGCGCGCGGCTGGTATCGGTGATCGGCTTTGCGATGATGGCCGGCTGCGTCGGTTCGGGCTGGGCCGCGCGGCACCTGGAGCGCCTTGGGGTGAGCCTCTATGCCTTTGCCGGAACCGGCATGACCGGGTTCATCGTGATCCAGTTGCTGCTGATGGCGCAAGTGCCGCTGCCACCGGTGCTGATATGGGCCGCGTATGGCGTGTTCGGCTCCAGTGGCATCTTGACCTACGCAGTGCTGGCGCGCAGTTTCCCCGATGCACTGATCGGTCGGGCGACGACGGCATTGACGCTGACAGTGTTCCTATCGACCTTCGCCTGCCAGCTGGGCGTGGGAGTGGTGCTGGACTTTTGGGCCGCGACCGCCGGACATTACCCGAAGGCTGCGCACCTCACGGCGTGGGGCGGACTAGTGGTATTGCAGATGCTTGCGGCCGTATGGTATCTGCTGGGCGCGCGCCAACCCCGTTGACGGCTCGGGGGCTGATTCTTTCGCATCGAACCGAGAACCGCGCCCGAGTGCGCGCGGGCGAATCAGTAAATGCCCGGCACGACGCGATACCTCACTTTTTCGCGATAGCGAAGGTATTCGGGATCGTTAGAGAGCAGCGCTTCCTCGCGAGTGATGCGGACGTACTGCAACGTATAGAGTCCGGCATAGACCAGCAGGTTTTGCAAGCCGAAATTCGTTAGCAGGAAGCCGATGTCGGCAATGACGTATCCCAGGTAGATCGGGTGTCGCACAAATCGGTAAGCCCCGTGCGAGACGATGCCGCGATTGGCAGGCAGTATCCCGAACGAGAAGCGGAGCGTGAACTTTGCATAGATCTGCCATGCGAGTCCTGCGGCTTGCAGGCCAGCTCCAACCATTTCCGGTACTAGGCGATCCCCTGGCGCCAGCTCAATTGCCAGGAAATAGTAGGAAGCGCCTAGCGAGCAGATCACGGTGACAGGACTCCAGTCCCGCCTTTTGGGAACCCGCACAAACAGGGACAGCCCGAGGGTCAGGCAATGTGCGAACACCAGCAGCAGCAGCGTGATTCGCGTCGGGTCAGCGAGCCATTGCTGGATCGCCACGTATGCGAACCCGGCAAGCAGTATGGCGGTGGTGCTTCTGAGCCCGGCCTCGACCAGGAATTCCCGAAGATTTATTTTGGTCGTGAGGCTAGGGCCGCACTGATCCTTGTATGCTTGGTATTCCTGCATGGCTTCCCCTTGTACGCGGAAGCTTGGCGCTCCGCTTCGCTGGCTTTATTGCAGCTGTCCATCAAGGGTAGCCCGCGCGCGACAGGCGCCATATCGGGTAGAAGTATGTTTCTCCAATGGAACGAGCTCAGGCACTGGTGAGCATGCCGACTAATGTCCGGATGCCACAGCGCCACTGCGAATAGACAGGGCAGTGGCGCAACCCTAGAGAAACACCGGCCGATCGTCCAGCTCGTTCGGGTTATGCCCGCCGTCCGACGGGAAGTGCGTGGCCAGCAAGCCATGGATGCGCGCCACCGTGGCGAGCACCGGCCGCACCGACAGGTCCTGCCTGAGCCCCTGCGCCAGTTGGTCGCACACTTCGCGCCACGTGGCGGGTCCCACGCGGGCGTCGATGCCGCGGTCGGCCAGCAGTTCGACGGCATGGTCGGCGAGGTTGATGTAGAGCAGCACGCCGGTCTTGTCCGCGGTGTTCCAGACCTCGAGCGCGCCGAACAAAAAGCGCGCGCGCTCGCGCGGCGTGACCCCGGCCCAGGCGTCGCCGAGCGGCAGGCTGGCTTCGATCACTACGCGGATCTCGCCGCGGTGGCTGGATTCGCCGGCATGCACGGCATGGTGCAGCTGCTGCTGCGCTTCCGGCGGAAAGTGCTTGCGCGTGGTGGCGGCAGTGGTGGCGATATGGTGCAGGGCGCGTTTGAGCTGCGGCATGGTCGTCGTTCCTCGTGCTGTCACCAGTTGCCGGACGCGCCGCCGCCGTCGAAGCCGCCGCCGCCCCCGCCGCCAAAACCACCGCCGCCAAAGCCGCCGCTGTCACCGCCTCCGCCAAAGCCGCCACCCCAGCCGCCGCTGCGCCGGCCCCAGTCCTGTCCGATGGTGTAGCCGCCCAGGCCGCCGAGGCCGCCGGCGATGACGTCGCGGCCGCGCCGGGTGGTGACGATCTGCGGACCGCGCCGGCGCAGGATGGCGCTCAGGAAGAAGAACACGATGATCGCCAGCGGCAGCAGCGCCGGCAGCCATTGGTCCAGGGCGGAGGCCTGCTGCGCCTTGCGCTGCGGCGCCGCCAGGCCTTCCTTGTCGATCGTGGCCTGGATCGCCGAGATGCCGGCCGCCAGCCCGCCGTAGAAATCGTTCTGGCGGAAGTGGGGCGCCATCACGTCCTGCAGGATGCGCTTGGACATGGCGTCGGTCAGCGAGCCCTGCACGCCCCGGCCCACTTCCAGCCGCATCTTGCGCAAGCCGGGCGGATTGTCCTTGGCGATCAGCACGATCACGCCGTCATCGATGCCCTGGCGCCCGGCGCGCCAGGCATCGGCGACGCGGATGCTGTAGGCGTCGATCGGCTCGGGATCGGTGGTCGGCACCATCAGCACGAAGATCTGGCTGCCGCGCTGCTGCTCGTATTCGGCCAGCACGTTCTCGAGCGCGCCGCGCTGCTGCGGCGTCAGCGTGCCGGTCAGGTCGGTGACGCGCTGGGTCAGCGGCGGCACCGCGACGAAGCCGTCGGCCGCCAGCGCCGGGCCGCCCAGCAGGGCCGCCAGCCACAGCAGGGCGGCGGCCAGCCAGCCGTGCCGCGCAAACCAACGCCAGGGGTGGCGCGTCGTTGCCATCGCGTCAGAACTTGACCGCGGGCGGGGTGGAGATGGCCTTCTCGTTTTCCACGGTGAACGAAGGCTTGACCGGGTACTTGAAGATCATCGCCGTCAGGTTGGTCGGGAAGCTGCGCGCCAGCACGTTGTACTGCTGCACGGCGGCGATATAGCGCTGGCGCGCCACGGTGATGCGGTTCTCGGTGCCCTCGAGCTGCGATTGCAGGTCGCGGAACGAGGCATCGGCCTTGAGCTGCGGGTAGTTCTCGGACACCGCCAGCAGGCGCGACAGCGCGCCGGACAGTTCGCCCTGCGCCTGCTGGAAGCGCTTGAAGGCTTCGGGATCGTTCAGGGTCTCGGGGGAGACCTGGATGCTGGTGGCGGCGGCGCGCGCCCTGGTCACGGCTTCGAGCGTCTCGCGCTCGTGCGAGGCGTAGCCCTTGACGGTGTTGACCAGGTTGGGAATCAGGTCGGCGCGCCGCTGGTACTGGTTGATGACTTCGCCCCAGGCCGCCTTGACCGCCTCGTCCTTGGCCTGGAAGTCGTTGTAGCCGCAGGCCGACAGCAGGCTGGCCAGGACCGCCAGCACCAGCCAGCGCAACCCGGACAGCGGCGAGCGGGTGGACAGCGTGGGGGGCAGCGAAACGGACGAGGAAGCGCGCATCGGAGGCTCCGGCGGTTGGACGAACTCCAAGTGTAGCGCACCGCCCTTGTCGTCACCCGTGCGCCGCCGGCGTAACCTGGCGCCGCCGGCGTGTCCAGGCTGCCGGGCCTCAGGCCGCCGCGAAAGCCTTGCGCGCGGCCTCGAACGTTGCGTCCAGGATGGCGTCGTCATGCTGCGCGGAGACAAAGCCGGCTTCGAACGCCGACGGCGCCAGGTAGACGCCGTGGTCCAGCATGGCGTGGAAGAAGCGGTTGAAGCGGGCGGTGTCGCTCTGGGTGACTTCGGCGAAGCTGCCGGGCACGCCGTCGCGGAAATAGAGCCCGAACATGCCGCCGACCGCATCGGCGGCGAACGGCACCCCCGCCGCCCCGGCAGCTTCGGCCAGGCCGTCGGCCAGCTTGCGCGTCTGCGTGGCGAGGCGGTCATAGAAGCCGGGCGCCTGGATCAGCCGGAGCGTGGTCAGGCCCGCCGCCACCGCCAGCGGGTTGCCCGACAGCGTGCCGGCCTGGTACACGCCGCCCAGTGGCGCCAGGCTGGCCATGATGTCGCGCCGCCCGCCGAAGGCCGCCGCCGGCATGCCGCCGCCGATGACCTTGCCCAGGCAGGTCATGTCGGGACGGATGCCGTAGTGCGCCTGCGCGCCGCCCAGCGCCACGCGGAAGCCGGTCATGACTTCATCGAAGATCAGCACCGCGCCATCGCGCGTGCACAGCTCGCGCATCGCCTGCAGGAAGGCATCGCTGGCGCGCACCAGGTTCATGTTGCCGGCCACCGGCTCGACGATCACCGCGGCGATTTCGCCCGCATGCTTGGCGAAGGCCTGTTCCAGCTGCTCGACGTTGTTGTACTCCAGCACCATGGTGTGGCGCGTCACGTCGGCCGGCACGCCAGCCGACGACGGCGCGTTGCGGGTGGTGTCGGCAAAGGTCAGCAGGCCGGAACCGGCCTTGACCAGCAGGCTGTCGGCGTGGCCGTGGTAGCAGCCTTCGAACTTGATGATCAGGTCGCGGCCGGTAAAGCCGCGCGCCAGGCGCAGTGCGCTCATGGTGGCTTCGGTGCCGGAAGAGACCAGGCGCACCTGCTCGATCGACGGCACCAGCTTGCAGATTTCCTCGGCCATGGTGATCTCGGCCTCGGTCGGGGCGCCGAACGAGAAGCTGTGCGCGGCAGTTTCCTGGACCGCGCGCACCACCTCCGGATGGGCATGGCCGACGATCATCGGGCCCCACGAGCCGATGTAGTCGATATAGCGCTGGCCGTCCGCATCCCACATATACGCGCCCTCGGCGCGCGTGATGAAGCGCGGCGTGCCACCTACCGAACGGAAGGCGCGCACGGGCGAATTGACGCCCCCGGGGATGGTCTGCTGGGCGCGGTCGAAAAGCTGCTGATTACGGGACATGGCGTTGAGGTGAGGACAGGACTGCAGGGATCGTGCTCGGCGGGCCTGGGGCCTGGCGTTGACATGCGGCAAAAACAGCGGAAGTTCGCTGCAATTGCCCGTCAATCCTGCGCTAACAAGGCGCTAACGGGTGCGAACACGGCGGAACTGGCCCGATTCCGGCCCTCGCGCGGCTGGCGCCGGCGGCACGGTTTCGGTACCATCTGCGCTGGATTTTAATGGAGAGTGGCCAGAGCCTGTTATGGAATACAAGACTTGGATGTGCCTGATCTGCGGCTGGATCTACGACGAAGCCGCAGGCGCGCCGGAAGACGGCATCGCCCCCGGCACCCGCTGGGAAGACGTGCCGATCAACTGGACCTGCCCGGAATGCGGCGCGCGCAAGGAAGATTTCGAGATGGTCGCGATCTGAGCGGCCACTACCAGAAGAAAAACGACACGGCAGGCGCGCCCGTCGCGCCGATGCGACAGAACGCCGCCAGGGGCTGGCCGCACCGGATTGACGGCCCCCCGGCGTCTTGTCACACTCTGTTGCAAAAATAACTGGCCGTCCCTCCGCCCGCGGTGGGAGGACGGCGGGCAGATGCGGGGATCACGCATCGCCGCTGCCGGGCTCAGCCCGGCCTTGGAAGGGAAATAACAAGAATTTTCGGGGGTCCGTCGGGGCGCGCATGGGTCGCGCTGCTCCGCACGGGTGTTCTCTGGTGCTTGCCGGCGCTCCACCAGGAGCCGCTGGTCGCGGGAACAACATGCGGGTCGCTCATCTAGAAGAAAACCAGCGGGTCAATACCGCCGGCGCCCATGGTGTGGCGCCTGGCGTTCCTGTTCCGGGCACCGCGCCGGACAACAAGCCGGACGGCACGTCCGGGACCGCTTTGCAGCCGCGCCGCAAGGTGCTGGTCATCGACGATTCCAGCACCATCCGCCGCACCGCCGAAATTTTTCTGGCGCAGGCCGGGTACCAGGTGATGCTGGCCGAGGACGGCTTCGAGGCGCTGGCCAAGGTGGGCGAGCTGCATCCCGACCTGGTCTTCTGCGACATCCTGATGCCCCGGCTGGACGGCTACCAGACCTGTTCGCTGATCAAGAAGAGTCCGCGTTTCCACGCCATCCCCGTGATCATGCTGTCCTCGCGCGACGGCGTGTTCGACCGCTCGCGCGGCCGCCTGGTCGGCGCGCATGACCACCTGGCCAAGCCCTTTACCCGCGACGCGCTGCTGCAGGCGGTGCAGGCCTGCCTGCCATGCCAGCCCGCGGGCGAGGCGTTGCCCGCCTGAAGCGCAGGCGCGCCGTGTACGAATCGAAGGAAAACCTCATGACCGCCATACACAAGATCCTGATCGTCGACGACTCCCCGACCGAAGCCCTGTTCATGTCCGACCTGCTCGGCAAGCGCGGGTTCAAGGTCGCGGTTGCGAGCAACAGCGAGCAGGCCTTCGCCCGCCTGCAGGCCGAAGCCTTCGACCTGATCCTGATGGACGTGGTGATGCCCGGCCAGAACGGCTACCAGGCTACCCGCGCGATCAAGCGCGACGACCGCTTCAAGGACATCCCCGTGATCCTGTGCACCAGCAAGGGCCTGGATACCGACCGCATCTGGGGCATGCGCCAGGGTGCGTCGGACTATATCGTCAAGCCCGTCGACGGCGAAGAGCTGCTGGGCAAGATCGCCGCGCTGGCGCACTGAGCCGCCCGCGCCGGCCGCACGGCAAGCCACTGCCACCTGTTCCGGGGACCGCCATGAACGCGCCACGCCAAGACCTCCGCGCCCGCCACACCCGCCTGCAGGACTACCAGGCCATGCTGGCCCGGCGCCTGCGCGAGGCGCGCAGCCTGCCGGCCGCCGACAGCTACCTGGCGCTGCAGGTGGGCGCGCGCCACTGGCTGCTGCCGCTGGCCGATGCCGGCGAGGTGCTGGACCTGCGCCAGCCCAGCCCGGTGCCGCTGACGCAGCCGTGGTACAGCGGCCTGGTCAACGCGCGCGGCAGCCTGCTCGGGGTGATCGATTTCAGCCTGTTCTGCGGCGGCGCGCCGACGCTCTTGCAGCCGGGCAGCAAGATCGTGGTGCTGTCGCGCGACGCCGAACGCGCGTGCGCGATCCTGGCCACGCGCGTGGCCGGCCTGCGCCATGCGGCGGACCTGGGTTTGCCGCACGGCGACGCCGCCGGCTCCGATCCGGCGCCGGCGTGGGAAGGGCAGCGCTATGCCGACCGCGAGGGGCGCGACTGGCAGGTGCTGGACGTGCGCGCGCTGCTGGATGCGCCCGCCTTCCTGCAGGCGGGCCGGGCCGCCGCCTGACGCGCGGCTGGTCACGCCAGGCACGGACAATGACGGCGCGCAGGCCATCGCCTGCCGCACCCGGCACGAGCCGCCGGGGATGACAACGATAAAACGGAAGAGGGTGCCATGGGTTTCAAGAATTTCAGCCTGGGCCGGCGCACGCCGGCAGCCGACGCTGCCACCAGCCTCGCCAGTGGTCCGGGCGATTTGGACGGTTCAGGCAGGGCCTATGCCGGGGGACCCGAACCCGCGCCCGTGCCGCCCGCGCCGCCCGGTGCCGGGGGGCTGGGTGCGACCCCGCTGGAGCACCTCGGGCGCTGGCTCGGCCGCATGCCGTTCGCTTCGCAGCAGCGGCTGCTGACCGTGGGCGTGGTGGTGTCGCTGGTGGCGCTGCTGGGCTCGGTGTACCTGGATAACCGCATCGCCAACAATGCCGCCGCGCAGATCGAAGTGGCCGGCGACATGCTGATGCACTCGCAGCGCCTGGGCAAGGCGGTGCCGGTCGCGCTGCTGGGCAATGCGCAGGCCTTTACCCAGCTGCGCCAGTCCCGGGACGCGCTCGCTGGCGACCTGAAGGCGCTGCAGCAGGGCAGCGACGAAAAGCGCGTGCGCGCCACCACCGGCGCGGCCGAGCCGCTGCTGCAGACCGCGATGCAGTCCTGGCAGCGCTCCGAGAAAAGCGCCGCTGACGTGCTGGCGCAGCAGCCGGTGCTGACCACCATCGGCCAGACCCTGCAGATCTTCAACGCCTCCAACCCCGAGCTGCTCGAAGCCGCCGAACAGGTGGCGGCGATCAAGCTGCAGTCCGGCGCCAATGCGCGCGAGGTGGCGGCCTCGGCGCAGCTGGTGATGCTGACCCAGCGCCTGGGCAAGAACCTGAACGAGTTCCTGGCCGGCGAAGGCGTCAACCCCGAGACCGCGTTCCTGCTGGGCAAGGACACCAACACCTTCCGCGAGACCCTGGACGGCCTGCTCAACGGCAGCGAGGCGCTGCGGCTGTCCGCCGCCGCCGACGAGGAAACGCGCGGCTACCTGCAGCAGCTGTCGCAGCGCTTCGAGGCGGTGCAGAAGACCACCCACACCATCCTGCAGAACCTGCCCGGGCTGATCGCCGCCAAGCGCGCGCAGCAGCAGATTTTCAATGACAACGAGGCGCTGCGCGCCGAACTCTCGGCGCTGCAGCGCGCCTACGCGGAGTCGGCGCGGAGCCGCCCGCTGACGCTGGGCGCGACCGTGGTGTCGGCGGCGCTGACGCTGCTGTGCCTGGTCGGCCTGGCGGCGCTGTACCTGCGCGATTCGCGCATGCGCGCGCTCGAAGCCGAGGCGCGCGAGCGCGAGGCCGAGGCCCGCCGGCTCGACGAAAAGCGCAACAACGACAACACCCAGAAGGCGATCCTGCAGCTGATGAACGAGCTGCAGGACATCGCCGACGGTGACCTGACGCGCCAGGCCACCGTGACCGAGGACATCACCGGCGCGATCGCCGACTCGGTCAACTACACCGTGGAAGAACTGCGCGAGCTGGTCGGCCGGGTGCAGCAGACCGCGGGCGAGGTGACGCAGGCCTCGGGGCAGGTGCAGGCCACCTCGACCCAGCTGGTGTCGACCACCGAAGAGCAGTCGCGCCAGATTCGCCAGACCGGCGAGTCGGTGGTGGAGATGGCCGACCGCATCACCCAGGTGTCGCGCGGCGCGGCCGAGTCCGCCAACGTCGCGCGCGCTTCGCTGTCGGCCGCGGAGCAGGGCCAGCAGGCGGTGCAGAACGCCATTGCCGGCATGAACGGCATCCGCGAGCAGATCCAGGAAACCTCCAAGCGGATCAAGCGGCTGGGCGAGTCGTCGCAGGAGATCGGCGAAATCGTCGAGCTGATCTCGGACATTACCGAGCAGACCAACGTGCTGGCGCTCAACGCCGCGATCCAGGCGGCGTCGGCGGGCGAGGCCGGGCGCGGCTTCTCGGTGGTGGCCGAAGAAGTGCAGCGGCTGGCCGAACGCTCCGGCGAGGCGACCAAGCAGATCGGCGCGCTGATCCGCACCATCCAGACCGATACCCAGGACGCGGTGCACGCGATGGAGCGCAGCACCCAGGGGGTGGTCGAAGGCGCGCGGCTGTCGGACCACGCCGGTGCCGCGCTGGTCGAGATCGGGCGCGTGTCGCGCCAGCTCGCTGAGCTGATCGAGCAGATTTCCCAGTCCACCTCGCACGAGGCCGACCTGGCCACCACCGTGGCGCGCCATATCGAACGCATCCTGCAGGTTACCGAGCAGACCACCACCGGCACGCGCCAGACCGCGCAGTCGGTGCGCCAGCTGACGCTGCTGAGCGAGGAGCTGCGCAACTCGGTGTCGCGCTTCAAGATCGCCTGAGTGGCCGGATGACGCCTGCGACCGCTTCCGCGCACCGCAACCCCGCGCCTTATGCCAACTCCGCGCCCGCCGCCCGTTGCGGCGGGCGGCCTGCGGCTGCCGTGCCGGCGCCGCACTGGAAGCCGTCATGTCCCTGAATGTTCCTGTCCCGCGCGACGCGGGCGCAGCCGGTATCCCGGCCGGCCCCGGTGCCCTGCCTGAACCCGAACCCGCACCGTTGCCGGCCGGCGCGCAGCCGTCGCCCGAAGGCGCCGCGCGCGACCTGTCCGGACTGGCGTGGCTGGCGCCCAGCCTGCGCAGCGCGCTGGAAGACGCCGCCGCCGAGCTTGGCCACTATGTCGATGAAGTGCGGCAGGCGCCCGAGGCGCTGGGCGCGCGCGATACCACTTCGCTGCGGCTGGCCGGCCAGCATCTGCACCAGGCTGCCGGCGCGGTGCATATCGTCGGGCTGCGCGGGACCGATCCGTATTGCCAGGCGCTGCGCCGCCTGCTCGACGCCATCGACGCCGGCACCGTTGCCGCCGGCGCCGAGGCGCTGGCGGTATTCCGCGCCGGCGTGCAGGCGCTGGCCGAATATGTCGACGACCTGATGGCCGGTGACGACGAGGCCCCGCTGCGGCTGTTCCAGCCCTATGCCGCGGTGCTCGCACGGCTTGGCGAGGAGCGCGTGCATCCCGCCGACCTGTGGCTCGACGAACTGCAGATGCTGCCCGGCATGCTGCTGCCGCCGCGGGGGCCCGCCGCGGTCGCGCGCGCGCGCCAGCAGTTCGAATCCGCGCTGCTGAAGGCGCTGCGCCTGCCGACGCCGTGCGCCGACGCGGCGCTGCTGCGCGAAGCCTGGCTGCCGCTACACGCGGCGCTGGAAGAACTGCGTGCCAACGAGCAGGAAGCGCGCCGCGCCGCCGACCATCCCGATCGTGGCGTCTGGCACGTGCTCGGGCTGGTGTGCCGCGCGCTGGCGCTGGGCCTGCTGCCGTCGGACCTGCTGGCCAAGCGCTTTGCCGGCCGCGCCAACCTGCTGCTGCGCCAGTACCAGCAGGGCCATGTGCGCGTGCCGCAGGCGCTGCTCAACGACGCGGTGTTCCTGCTGGTCTGCAGCGGGCTGGCCGAGGGCGGCAGCGACGACGCGGCGGCGCTGCGCGCCGAGATCGCGCGCACGCTGGCGGCGTTTCGCCTCGATGCCGCCCATGCGCAGGCAAGGGCCGATTTCCGGCTGCGCTACTACGGCTGGCTCGACCCGATCGACACGCGCAACCTGCAGCAGGCCGCGGCCGGACTGGAGCGCGCCGCCGCCGCCGACCAGGCCGCGTGGGAGCTCGCGCTGGCGGCGCTGGCCGAAGCCGCGCAGCCGCTGGCGCAGCCGCCGCTGCAGCGTTGCCTGGCGCAGGCCGCCATGCCGGGGCGCGAGCGCGGCGCCGGCGATGCCCTCGGCGCCGCCGGCATCGCGCTGTTCCTGTCGCGTGCGCTGGCGCTGCCGTGGCGCGTGCACGGACAGTCCGCCCATCCGGCCGCGGCGCACTTTGCCGCGCAGTGCGACGCGCTGGCCGCGTGCCTGGTGCCCCCTGACGCTGCCGCGCCGGCCTGGCTGGCGCGCATGGTCGACGAGGCGCGCGCCCAGGCGCTGCGCAGCGAAGCCGTGGCGCAACTGCGCGCGCAACTGGACAGCGGCGAGTCCTGGCTCGACAGCTATGACCGCAATGCGGCGCGCGCCGACGGCGCCGCGCACCTGCGCGACGCGCGCCAGGCCTTCGCGGCGCTGGCGGGCACGCTGGCGCAGCTGCAGGCGTCGTCGGCGCTGCCGGGCGCGCTGGCCGGCGAGGCCGCGCAGGCCAGCGCGGCGGTGGAAGCCGTCAAGGGCCGCCTTGCCGACGCGCGCGCGCTGGCCGAGGCCAGCGCGCGCGCGGCGCTGCTGCGTACGGTGGCGGCGGAACTGGGCGTGGTCCATGCGTTTGCCGATGCGCTCGAATTCGGCCGTGCGCGCCACGCCGAGGCCTTGCCGGATGTGGCTGCCGCGGACGACGCGCACGCGCAGCAGGATCCGCTCGACGCGGCGCGCGCCGCCGCCGACGCAGCCCTGCGTGCCGGCGCCGTCGCCGACGCGCCGGCGGTGCAGCGGCTGCGCGCCGCGCTGCAGGCACTGGCCGACCAGGCCGCGATCGACGACGATGCCGCGCTGCGCCGCCAGGCCGCCGACGCCGTCACGCAGTGCAACGCCTGGCTTGCCGGCAGCGACGACGCCGGCGCGCGCCTGGTGATGGCGCTCGCCGCCGTCCCGGCGGAGCCCGCGCCGGTGCCGGCCGGCGCCATCACGCCGGGCGCGCCGGCCACCCCGGCCCTGCCCGCGGCCGGCGACCACGCCGCCATCGATGCCGAGCTGCTCGACATCTTCCTGCACGAGGCCGACGAGGTGCTGGGCGGCATCGCCGGCGATCTCGGCGCCGGTGTCGAGGCGCTGCGCGATGCCGACATGCTCAGCCGGCTGCGGCGCGCGTTCCACACGCTCAAGGGCTCCAGCCGCATGGTCGGCCTGCATCGCTACGGCGAGGCGGCATGGGCGGTGGAGCAGGTGATGAACCTGTGGCTGGCCGAAGCGCGCCAGCCCGCGCCGGCGCTGCTGGCGCTGTTGCGCCGCGCGCATGCCGAGCTGTCGGCGTGGGTGGCGCGGCTGCATGGCGATGCCGCGGCGTGGCACGACATCGCGCCGCTGGTCGCGGCCGCCGAGGCGGTGCGCGATGCCGGCACTGCCGCGGATATCGCGCCGGCCGCGCCTGAAGCCGCTGGCGACGACGCGCCGGACGAGCCTGCGCAGGCAGCCGCACGCGCGGACACCGATACCACCGATGCCGGCGCCCACGCCGACACCGTCACGCCCGACCACAACGTGATTCCCTTCCGGCTGGCCGGCGGCCTGTCGGACGAAGACGATCACTACAAGGTCATCGGCCCGGTGCGTATCGGCCTGGCGCTGTACAACGTCTACCTGCAGGAAGCCGACGGCCTGCTGCGCCAGTTCGCCACCGATATCTCCGAATGGCGGCATGAAGCCCATCCGTGCCCGAGCGAGCTGGCGCTGCGCGTCGCCCACACGCTGCAGGGCAGCGCCTCTACCGTGGGGCTCGAGCCGGTGCGCGAAATCGCCGAGGCGCTGGAAGCGTTGCTGCTGCAGCTGGGCGCGCATCCGGTGGCGATGCATGCGGGCGATTTCCGCCTGCTGGAGCAGGCAGCCGAGCGCATGCGCGGCATGCTGCACCAGTTTGCCGCCGGCATCTGGCCGCAGGCCGATGCCGCGCTGTGCCGCAGCCTGGTCGAGTTCGGCGAGCGCGCACTGCTGCGCCCGCGCGTGGCGGTGCCCGCACCGCCGCCGGCCGATGACGAGATGGCGCAGGTATTCGGCCTGCCGTCCGCGGCACCCGCCACACCCTCCGCACCCGCCGTGCCGCCTGCCGGCGCGCAGGATGCGGTGGTGATCGCGCTGCCGACGTCGCCGCGCGCGCCCGAGGCGCCGGCCGCCGACGCCGGCACCGCCCCTGACCCGGCACTGGTGCAGATCTTCCTGGAAGAGGCGCAGGGCTCGCTGCCCGAACTGGGCAAGCTGTTGCGCGGCTGGGAAGCCGCGCCCGACGACGCGCGCCATGGCGGGCTGGTGCTGCGCGCACTGCATACGCTCAAGGGCAGCGCCCGCATGGCCGGCGCGATGGCGCTGGGGCAGGCCGCGCACGAGATGGAGACGCTGCTCGACAGCACCTTGCGCGGGCCGGGGCAGCAGCCGGTGGCGGCGCAGGTGTTCGCGCGGCTCTATGCCTGGTACGACCGCATCCTCGCGCATGCCGAGGCCTTGCAGGCCGGCCGCCTGCTGCCGGCCGACGATGCCGACGTGGTCAACGGCCTGGCCGATCCCCAGGCGCCGGCCGACGCCGCGGTGCCGCAGCCCGAAGCCGCCGAAGCTCCCGGCGCCTGCGCCGCCGCAGCGCGCGCGCACGACCTGCCCGCGGTGCCGGGGCCGGCCGACGTGATGGTGCCGATGCCGCCGGCCGCACCGCTGGCACCGCTGGCACCGCTGGCAGCGGCGGAGCCGCAGCGCGCGCTGGTGCGCGTGCAGGCGCGCGCGCTCGATACGCTGATCAACGAGGCCGGCGAGGTCGGGGCCACGCGTGCGCGCCTGGACAGCGAGCTCGAGGCGATGCGCGCCTACCTGGGCGAACTGAACGACAACGTCGCGCGCTTGCGCGGCCAGCTGCGCGAGATCGAGATCCAGGCCGAATCGCAGATGGCGTCGCGCATTGCCGATGCGCAGCACAGGCAGGAATTCGATCCGCTCGAGTTCGACCGCTTCACGCGCTTCCAGGAGCTGACGCGGATGATGGCCGAGTCGGTCAACGACGTCGCCACCGTCGAGCAGAACCTGCAGCGCGGCTTCGACCGCGCCGCCGGCGACCTGGCCGCGCAGGCGCGGCTCACGCGCGGGCTGCAGCGCGGGCTGATGCAGGCGCGCATGGTGCAGTTCGACGCGCTGGCCGAGCGGCTCTACCGCGTCGCGCGGCAGGCCGCGGCCGAGACCGGCAAGGAAGTGCGTCTGCTGATCAAGGGCGGCACGGTGGAGATCGACCGCTCGGTGCTGGACCGCATGGCCGGCCCGATCGAGCATCTGATCCGCAACGCAGTGGCGCACGGCATCGAGCCCGCTGCGCAGCGCCGCGCGGCAGGCAAGCCCGCCACCGGCGCGCTCACGCTGGAGGTGCAGCAGGAAGGCAACGAGGTGGTGCTGCATTTCATCGATGACGGCAGCGGGCTGGACCTGGCGCGCATCCGCGCCCGCGCGGTCGAGCGCCGGCTGCTGGCGCCGGACGACGACGCCGGCGAGGCGCGCCTGACCGAGATGATCTTCACCCCCGGCTTTTCCACCGCGCAGACGGTGTCCGAACTGGCCGGCCGCGGCGTCGGCATGGACGTGGTGCGCGCCGAGACCGTGGCGCTGGGCGGCCGTATCACGCTGGCATCGCAGCCGGGGCAGGGCACCACCTTCACCGTGCACCTGCCGCTGACCACGGCCATCACCCAGGTGCTGGTGATCGCGCTGGGCGCGCGCCGCTACGCGGTGCCCAGCGGCATGATCGACCAGGTGCAGCAACTGCGTGCACCGGCGCTGCTGGACGCGTACAACCATGGCCGCCTGGCCGTGGCCGGCGCCGAGGTGCCGTTCTTCTACTTCGGCGCGCTGCTGGAACAGGGCGATGCCGCGCCCGGCGGGCGCAAGTACTCGCCGGTGGTGGTAGTGCGCAGCGGCGCCGAGCGCGTTGCCGTCCACGTCGACGACGTGGTCGGCAACCGCGAAGTGGTGGTCAAGCACATCGGCCCGCACCTCGCGCGGCTGGAGGGGATCGCCGGCGCGACCACGCTTGGGGATGGCGAGATCGTACTGATCTACAACCCGGTGGTGCTGGCGCAGCGCTTCGTGCGCGAGCGTGGCCGGTCACTGCCGCTGGATGTGCCGCTGCCGCAATCGCAGCCCCCCCAGGCAGTGGCCGCGCAACCGGGGGCGGTCGCCGAACTGGCCGGCGACGGCACCGCCGCGCCCGTACCCGGGCTGGCGGCGCAGCCTACCGTGATGGTGGTGGACGATTCGCTGACCGTGCGCAAGGCAGCCCAGCGCCTGCTGGGTCGCGCCGGCTACCACGTGGTGCTGGCGCGCGACGGCGTCGACGCGCTCAAGCAGCTGCAGGACGTGATGCCGGACGCGATGCTGGTCGATATCGAGATGCCGCACATGGACGGCTTCGACCTGACCCGCAACGTGCGCTCCGACACGCGCACCGCGCACCTGCCGCTGGTGATGATCACCTCGCGCACCGCCGACAAGCACCGCCGCTATGCGGAGGAAATCGGCGTCAACGTGTACCTGGGCAAGCCGTATAACGAGGATGAACTGCTGGGGACGCTGCACCGATTGCTGGGCGAGCGCGCGGCGGGAACGGCGGGGTCGGTGGCGCAGATGCTGGGGGATGGGCAGGCGGGGTGAGAGGGGCGCGCGCAATAGCGACAGCCTTCACTTCGTGGATGCGCCCGCCCTCACCCCAACCCTCTCCCGCATGCGGGAGAGGGAGTACCCCACGCGGTCACCCAAGGCACATCCACGATTCCTGCTTCGGCGCCACTACCACCGCATCTGCGCGTTCTTGCTGTTGGTGCTGACCGTCATGCTCTTGGTCCGGCCCTTGTAGGTCGCCCGCACGTTGTACGTGCCCGCAGGCGCCTTCAGCAGGCAGCGCGGCCCGTCAGCGATAAAGCTGGCGACTTCCCTGCCGCCGCGCATCAGCTTGACGTCGACATCCGACAGGTATTCGCCGCGCGTGCCCTGAGTGAACAGCAGGCTCATGTTGTACTTGCGCGCCTGCGATTGCAGCGCGGCCTGCTCGTCCTCGGCCACGCCGCCGCAGATATAGGAGACCGGACCGGCCTGGCGCTGCACCATCGCGTCGCGCGGCGGCGGCGCGGGCGGCGCGCTCAGTGGCGGCCGGGGCTGAGCCGGGGCTGCCACGGGCGGCGCCGCCGGCACTGCCGGCGGCGTGCCGCTGGGCGCGGGCATCGGTGAAGCCGTTGGCGGCGGCGCGGCCGTGGCCGGAGCGGCTATGCCGGGCGCGGGCTCGGGGGCGGGCGGCATGGTGGCCGCCGGCGGTACAGAGGTGGAGGGCGGCATGGTGGCGGCCGGCGGTACGGTCGTGGCGGGCGGCGTGGCGACGCCCGGCGTCGGTGCCATGGTGCCCGGGGTCGGTGCCATGGCGCCGGGCGCCGGGGCCGGTTCAGCAGTCGCGGGCGCGGCCGGGGTTGCCGGCACCGGGTTGGCGTCGACCACGGGTGCCTGCGCATGGCTGGCTGCCGGCACCAGGGCCAGCAGCGCGACCAGGCCGGCGCTGAGCTCGAGCACCAGGCGCTTCACGCGCGAGCGGCGTGCCAGGCGCGCTTCGACGATTTTCAGCGAACGGGTAGGGGCAAACGGAAGCAGTTGCGGCATCGTGGCCTCCTTGGCAAGCTTGGGAATCAGATGCCCGGAGGACCCCGTCGGGATCACTCCGGGTGTCTCTTTTCCATGCTAGGGCCGAGGAATAGGCGACACTGCCGGGCGTGGTCCTACATCGGCGTCAGCCGACGGCGCATTCGGCCGGACAAGCGGCGCGTGATCGACTTCACTTCCGGCTCACCAGCCGCTTCGGCACCGACAGCGTCAGCGCCGCGCCGACCACCAGGCACGCGGCCAGCAGGTACATGCCGGAATCGGTGCTGTGGGTCAGGTCCTTGAGCCAGCCCACCGCGTAAGGGCTGAGAAAGCCGGCGAGGTTGCCCAGCGAGTTGATCAGCGCAATGCCCGCGGCCGCGCCCGTGCCGGCCAGGAATGCCGTGGGCAGGCTCCAGAACAGCGGCAGCGTGGTCAGGATGCCGATCGTCGCCAGCGTCAGCGCCACCATCGCCAGCGTGGTGTCGCCATGCCATTGCACCGACAGTAGCAGCCCCAGCGCGCCGGCCAGCGCCGGCAGCGCGATATGCCAGCGGCGCTCGCCACTGCGGTCGGCGCTGTAGGCCACCAGCACCATGCCGACCACCGCGCAGCCATAGGGGATGGCGGTCAGCAGGCCGATATCGAGCGCGCCCTTGACGCCGGTCTGCTTGATGATGGTCGGCAGCCAGAAGCTGACGCCGTACAGGCCCATCACGAAGCAGAAGTAGATCGCGCTCATCAGCCATACGCGCGGGCTGGCAAACACGGTGCGGATCGGCGGGTCTTCCTTGTGCGCGTTCTCGCTGGCGATATTGCGCTCGAGCAGCGCCTTCTCTTCGGCCGACAGCCATCTGGCGTGGGCGATGCGGTCATCCAGGTAGGCCAGCACCCACAGCCCCACCAGGATCGACGGAATGCCTTCCAGCAGGAACATCCACTGCCAGCCGGCCCAGCCGTTGTGGCCATCGAAGGACTGCATGATCCAGCCTGACAGCGGCCCGCCGATCACGCCGGACAGAGCGATCGCGGTCATGAAGAAGGTGGTGGTGCGGCCGCGCCGGTTGGCCGGGTACCAGTAGGTCAGGTACAGGATGATGCCGGGGAAGAAACCGGCCTCGGCAATGCCGAGCAGGAAGCGCAGCACGTAGAACATGGTCGGCGTGGTGACGAACATCATCGCCGCCGAGATCGCGCCCCAGGTGATCATGATGCGCGCGATCCAGATGCGCGCGCCCACCTTGTGCAGGATCACGTTGCTCGGCACCTCGAACAGGAAGTAGCCGATGAAGAAGATGCCGGCGCCCAGGCCGTAGACGGTCTCGCTGAACTTCAGGTCGTTCAGCATCTGCAGCTTGGCGAAGCCCACGTTGACGCGGTCCAGGTAGGCCACCACGTAGCACAGCAGCAGGAAGGGCACCAGGCGCCAGCTGACCTTGCGGTAGGTGGCGTCTTCAAAGGCGGCGTCGCTGACGCCCGGGTTCACTGCGGTCGTTGTCATGCTGTCTCCTGAGGAAATGCGTTTCTGTATGACGCGTTCTTACAGCTACCGTACGACTGAGCAAGCAGAAAGAAGAAAGCGGCCCGGCTTCAGACGCAGCGGCCGCCGTCGACTTCGATGCAGGTGCCGGTGATGAAGGCGGCCTCGTCCGAGGCCAGGTACAGGCAGGCGTTGGCCACGTCCTGCGGCGTCGACATGCGCCCCATCGGGATGGTGGCGAGGAACCTGGCGCGGTTCTCGGGCGTGTCGGGCATGCCCATGAATTCCTCGAGCAGCGCAGTGGCGCCGATCACCGGGTTGACGCAGTTGACGCGGATATTGTCCGGGCCCAGCTCCGCGGCCATGGCCTTGCTGGCGGTGATCACCGCGCCCTTGCTGCCGTTGTACCAGACCAGCCCCGGACGCGGCCGGATGCCGGCGGTGGAGGCGATGTTGACGAACACGCCGCCGCCGCGCCGGCGGAAATGCGGGATAAAGGTGCGCGCCGACCAGTAGATGCTCTTGACGTTGACGGCATAGACGCGGTCGAACTCGTCTTCGGTGACTTCCAGGACGGGCTTGTTGCGATGGGTGGTGCCGGCGTTGTTGACCACGATATGCACGTCGCCGAAGGTGGCCAGCGCGGCCTCGCGCATGGCCTCGGTGTCGGCTTCGCGCGAGACATCGGCGCGCACTGCGCGGGCGCGCCCGCCGGCGTCGCGGATCGCCGCGGCGACACGCTCGGCCGCATCCTCGCGCAGGTCGGCCACCACCACGTTGGCACCCTCGCGCGCAAAGGTGTGGGCAATGCCTTCGCCGAAGCCGGAACCGCCGCCGGTGACGATCGCTACCTTGTTGGCCAGTCTCATGCTTGTCTCCTTGGGTAGTTTGTCTTGGTGATCGCTGAAAGAGTTTTGATGCTCGCTTGCTTGCTCCCCTCTCCCGCTTGCGGGAGAGGGGCCGGGGGTGAGGGCAGGCGCTGGCATACCGACGCGCTTTACTTCGTGGATGCTCCGGCCCTCACCCCCACCCCTCTCCCACGGCGCGGGAGAGGGGAGCGTCCACGACGGGTGGCAGATCTATTCAGGCCTCGTCAGCCAGCCTGCGCGGGAGGACTTCGTCAATGCGAAAACGGCCCGCGCCCCCTCAAGGCATTCGCCACCATCATCAGCGCGAGCAAAAACGGCAGCGCCACGTACAGGCACCAGTGCACGCGGTCGCCGACCACGTCGCCCCACTTGCGCTTGAACACCTGCAGCCGCGGCATGCCGGAAGGATTGGTGGCGCGCTTGTTGCGGACATGCCAGGCCATCCAGAAAAAGAAGATGGCGAAGGCGACGGACAGGAAATTGATGTTACCCATGTTGAATGGCGATGGTTTTCAGGGTGGTGAATCCGTACAGGGCCTCGAAGCCCTTTTCGCGGCCGTAGCCGGACTGGCCGCTGCCGCCGAAGGGCAGCTCCACGCCGCCCCCGGCGCCGTAGTTGTTGATAAAGACCTGGCCCGCGCGCAGCTTGTGCGCGAGCCGCAGCTGGCGCCCGCCGTCGCGCGTCCAGACCCCGGCGACCAGCCCGTAGGGCGTGCCGTTGGCGAGTGCGATGGCTTCGGCCTCGGTGTCGAACGGCATCGCGGCCAGCAGCGGGCCGAACACCTCTTCCTGTGCCAGCCGGTGCGCGGGCGGCACGTCGCGGAACAGCATCGGCACCTGGTAGTAGCCGGCCTCGGGCGCCTCGGCCACGATCTGGCCCTGCGCCATCACCGCCACGCCGGCGTGCTGCGCGTCCGAGACAAAGTCCCACACGCGCTGCTGCTGCTTGCGGCTGATCAGCGGGCCGCATTCCAGGTCCAGCTCGGACGGGCCCACGCGCAGCGATTCGAACACCGACGCCAGCCGGTCCAGCAGCAGGTCATAGACCGGGCGCTCCACCAGCAGGCGGCTGCCGGCCGAGCAGGTCTGGCCGGCGTTCTGCACGATGCCGTTGACCACCACCGGCACCAGCGCGTCGAGGTCGGCATCGGCAAACACGATCTGCGGCGACTTGCCGCCGAGCTCAAGCGTGACCGGCACGTGGTTCTCGGCGGCAAGCTGCGACACCAGCTTGCCGGTCTGCGGCGAGCCGGTGAACGAAATATGGTTGATGCCGGGATGGCGTGCCAGCGCGGCGCCGGCCTCGTGGCCGTAGCCGGTGATGAGATTGAGCGCGCCTTCGGGCAGGCCGGCCTCGGCGGCGATCTCGGCCACGCGCAGCAGCGACAGGCAGGCGTCCTCGGCCGGCTTGACCACGCAGGCGTTGCCGGCGGCCAGCGCCGCGCCCACGCTGCGCCCGAAGATCTGCAGCGGGTAGTTCCACGGAATGATGTGGCCGGTCACGCCGTGGGGCTCGCGCACCGTCAGCACGGTGTAGCCGGGGTTGTAGGGGATGGTCTGGCCGTGCAGCTTGTCGACCGCGCCGGCGTAGAACTCGAAATAGCGCGCCACCGCGCGGGCGTCGGCGCGCGCCTGGCGCAGCGGCTTGCCGGTGTCGCGGGCCTCGAGCGCGGCCAGTTCCTCTTCATGGGCGATCAGCGCCACGGCGACGCGGTTGAGCAGGCGCACCCGCTCGGCCGGCGCCATCTGGCCCCAGGCGCCGTCGGCGGCCTGGCGTGCCGCATGGACGGCGACGTTGATATCGGTGCCGTTGCCGCGTGCAATCTCGGCGAAGGGCTCGCCGTTGGAGGGATCGAAGACCTTGATGCGCAGGCCGTTGTCGGGCGCGATCAGGCGGTTGGCGACGAAGTGCTGGGCGTGCATGGGTGGCTCCGGGGCAGCATAAGGGCTGCGGCTATTCAGTGTCGGCTGAAGAATGCGCCATTATCGCCGACGCCGGCATCGCTGCAACGCGTTGCAGCGGGCCGGGCAAGTCGGACCGGGCGACCGCCTGTCAGCAACCGGTCAGGCGCGAGCCGCTATAATGCCCGCCATCCGACAACACAGCGCAGGCATCTGGAGAACCGCATGAGCTTCAACCTCGTATCCCCGGGCAAGGACATTCCCAACGATTTCAACGTCATCATCGAGATCTCGGCCCAGAGCGATCCGGTGAAGTACGAGGCCGACAAGGAAACCGGCCTGCTGTTCGTCGACCGCTTCATCGGCACCGGCATGCGCTATCCGGCCAACTACGGCTACATCCCGCAGACCCTGTCGGGCGACGGCGACCCGGTGGACGTGCTGGTGCTGTCGCCGTTCCCGATCCTGGCCGGCGCGGTGGTGCGCTGCCGCGCACTCGGCATGCTGAAGATGACCGACGAGTCCGGCGTCGACGCCAAGCTGGTAGCCGTGCCGGTCGACAAGCTGTCGCCTGCCACCGCCTACATGAAGGGCCTGTCCGACGTGCCGCAAAACCTGCTGGACCAGATCAAGCACTTCTTTGAGCACTACAAGGCACTGGAAGCCGGCAAGTGGGTCAAGGTCGAAGGCTGGGCCGGCATCGAGGAAGCCCACAAGGAAATCACCGACGGCGTTGCCAACTACAAGAAGTAAGCTGAACCGTCGCTGAACCAGCCCGCTGCAGCCCCGCTTAGGCGGGGTTTTTTATTGCCGCGCGCTTGATGCGCGTTAGCACCCGGCCAGGTGGCGTGCGCTACGCTGGGCGGGTACTGACCACAGGAGTCCCCATGCATCCCGTCACCGAAATCCGACCACTGCCGCAGACCCTGCCTTCGTCGCGCCGCTATGACCGGCTGGCCGTGTCCTTCCACTGGATCGTGTTCGTGCTGGTGGCGCTGACCTATGCCGCGATCGAGCTGAAGGGCAGCTTCGCCAGAGGCACGCCGCCGCGCGCGCTGGCCATGGCGGTGCACGAATGGGCCGGCGCGCTGGTGCTGGTGCTGGCCGTGCCGCGCCTGCTGTGGCGCCTGCTGCGCGGCGCCCCGGCGCCGGAGCCGGGCGCGCGCTGGATGCAGCTGGCCGGCGCGGCCATGCACTGGGTACTGTATCTGTTTATCCTGGCGCAGCCGCTGCTGGGCCTGCTGGCGATGAATGCCGGTGGCCATCTGCTGTCGCTGCCGGCACTGGGCATCGAAGTGCCGGCGCTGGTCGCGCCCGCCCCGGCGCTCAAGGACAGCGTCAAGGACATCCACGAGACCCTCGGCACCGCGTTCTACCTGGTCATCGGCCTGCACGCGATGGCCTCGCTGTTCCATCACTACATGCTGGGCGACGACACGCTGCGGCGCATGTGGCGCTGAGCGCCGCGCCGCGGCATCAGGCACGCGCGAACGGGTTGCGCTCGCCCAGCTCGTCCAGGTAGGCGTCGATGCCCTGGCGCTCGCGCGCCAGGAAGCGCTCGACGGCATCGGCAAAGGCCGGGTGCGCCAGCCAGTGGGCCGAGCGCGTGGCCACCGGCAGGAAGCCGCGCGCCATCTTGTGCTCGCCCTGCGCGCCGCCCTCGAAGGTGCCGATGCCGTGTTCGATGCAGAACTCGAGCGGCTGGTAGTAAGCGGTCTCGAAATGCAGGCAGGGGTGGTATTCCAGCGCGCCCCAGTAGCGCCCGTAGAGCGTGCTGACCGCAGGCGCCGCGTCATAGACCAGCAGCGAGCTGGCAATGGGCTGGCCGGCGCGCTCGGCGATCACCAGCAGCAGGTGCTGCGGCATGGCGGCACCGATGCGGCGGAAGAAGTCCAGGTTCAGGTAGGGCGTGGAATGGTGCTCGTGGTAGGTCTGGCGATAGCAGCGGTTGAAGAACTTCCAGGCCTCGTCGTCGATCTCCGCGCCGCGCAGGCGGCGGAAGGTGATGCCGGCCTCGGCCACGTGCCGGCGCTCGGCGCGGATGTTCTTGCGCTTCTTCTGCGACAGCGTGGCGAGAAAGTCGTCGAAGCTGCCGTAGCCGTCGTTGGTCCAGTGGAACTGCACGCCGTGCCGCATCAGCATGCCGGCCTGCGCCATCAGCGCGGCCTCGGCCTCGTCCGGAAACAGGATGTGCAGCGACGACATCTGGCTGTCGGCGGCCAGCGCCAGTGCCATCTGCAGCAGCAGCCGGCGCGCCTCGGCATCTTCGGCCAGCAGCCGCGCGCCGCGCACCGGCGTGAACGGGATCGCCGCCAGCCACTTGGGGTAGTACTCGAGGCCGTTGCGGGCATAGGCATCGGCCCAGGCCCAGTCGAAGACATACTCGCCATAGGAGTGCGCCTTGGCGTAGAGCGGCATGGCGGCGGCCAGCCGTTGCGGGCGGCCTGCCGCGGGCGGCGCCCACAAGGTCAGGTAGCGCGGATGCCATCCGGTCTCCGGGCAGGCGCTGCCGCTGGCGTGCAGCGCGTGCAGGAAGGCATGCTTGAGGAAGGGCGTGGCATCGGCGTGGCGGGCCACCAGCGCGTCCCAGGTGGCCGCGTCGACCTGGCCCAGGTCAGACACGATCTCGGTACGGTATTGCGCGGCGGCGGCGCCGGCCTGGTCGCGCGATGCTGGTGCCGGCTGGCCCTGGCCGGGCACGCATGGTTCAGACTGCATTGCACGGTTCCCTCTATGGACCGGTCGAGTCTACCGGAAACCCTGCGCCCCGGCTGAGCGTCGCGGCAGCGGCGGGGCCGGCATCGTAAAATGGAGCATCCTGTTCAATAGTGCTTTCCCAGGCATCCGCGGATGCTGCGGGCGACCCGCACGCTTGCGGCTGGTCCAACGGGCCGCCGCGCCACTCCCAACACCAGGGCCCGATATGAAAAACCTGTTTTTCAACCTGTATTCGCACGGCTTTGCGCGCGTCGCGGTGGGCGTGCCGGTCTGCCGGGTGGCCGACCCGGCCTTCAACGCCAACGAGACGATCGTGCTGGCGACGCAGGCGGCGCAGCGCGGCGCCGTGCTGGTCGCGTTCCCGGAACTGGGGCTGTCGGCTTACACCTGCGACGATCTGTTCCACCAGCGCGCGCTGCTGGATGCCTGCCAGGCGGCGCTGGCGACCATCGTCGAGGCCTCGCGCAAGCTGCCCGCGGCGTTGATCGTGGGCATGCCGCTGCGGGTCGAGCACCAGTTGTTCAACTGCGCCGTAGTGGTGGCGCGCGGGCGCATCCAGGGGGTCGTACCAAAGACCTACCTGCCCAACTACTGGGAGTTCTACGAGGCACGCCAGTTCAGCGCCGCCGACAACGCCGCGGTCGATTCGATCGAATTGCTGGGCCAGCAGGTGCCGTTCGGCGCCGGCCTGCTGTTCGAGCTCGAGGACATCCCCAATTTCCGCTTCCATGCCGAAATCTGCGAGGACGTGTGGGTGCCGATCCCACCGTCGTCGTTCGCGGCGCTGGCCGGGGCCACGGTGCTGGTCAACCTGTCGGCATCGAATATCGTGGTGGGCAAGTCGGGCTACCGGCACCAGCTGGTGTCGCAGCAATCGGCGCGCTGCCTGGCGGCCTACCTGTACACCTCGGCCGGCAAGGGCGAGTCTTCCACCGACCTGGCCTGGGACGGCCAGGCGCTGATCTGCGAGAACGGCGAACTGCTGGCGGAGTCCGAGCGCTTCGCCGACACCTCGCACCTGCTGTTTGCCGATATCGACGTCGAGCGGCTGTCGCGCGAGCGCATGCACCAGGTCACCTTCGGCCACTCGGTGCGGCGGCACAAGGACGAGGTCGACCGGTTCCGCGTGGTGCGCTTCCCGCTCGACCTGACGCTGGAGAAGTCGCTGCCGCTGGAGCGCAACGTGGCGCGTTTCCCCTACGTGCCGGCCGATCCGCGCCAGCGCGACGAACGCTGCATGGAGGTCTACAACATCCAGGTGCAGGCGCTGGTGCAGCGGCTGTCGGCGAGCAGGATCAGCAAGGTGGTGATCGGCGTCTCGGGCGGGCTCGATTCCACCCACGCGCTGCTGGTCTGCGCCAAGGCGATGGACCGTCTGGGCCTGCCGCGCGCCAATATCCTCGCGTACACCATGCCCGGCTTTGCTACCAGCGGGCGGACGCTGCAGCAGGCGCGCCAGCTGATGCAGGTAGTGGGCTGCACCGCGACCGAGATCGATATCCGGCCGTCGTGCCTGGCGATGCTGAAGGACCTCGGCCATCCCTATGCCGCCGGCGAGAAGGTCTACGACGTGACCTTCGAGAACGTGCAGGCGGGCGAGCGCACCAACCACCTGTTCCGCCTGGCCAACTTCCACCACGCCATCGTGATCGGCACCGGCGACCTGAGCGAACTGGCGCTGGGCTGGTGCACCTACGGCGTGGGCGACCACATGTCGCACTACAACGTCAACGCCAGCGTGCCCAAGACGCTGATCTCGCACCTGGTGCGCTGGGTCGCCGAGACCGGGCAGGTGGGCGAGGGCGGCTCTGACGTGCTGCTGGCGGTGCTCGATACCGACATCAGTCCCGAGCTGATCCCCGGCGACAGCAACCACGGCCCGGAACAGAAGACCGAAAGCACCATCGGCCCGTACGAGCTGCAGGACTTCAACCTCTACTACACGCTGCGCTTCGGTTTTGCTCCATCCAAGATCGCCTTCCTGGCGCAGCATGCCTGGTGCGACCGCGAGCGCGGCATCTGGCCCAACGGCCCGCACGTGGTGCGCAACCAGTACGGCCTGCCCGACATCAAGCGCAACCTGGCAATTTTCCTGGACCGCTTCTTCCGCACCAGCCAGTTCAAGCGCTCGTGCGTGCCGAATGCGCCCAAGGTGGGATCGGGCGGCTCGCTGTCGCCGCGCGGCGACTGGCGCGCGCCCAGCGACTCGGAGTCGGTGGTGTGGCTGGCGGATCTGGAGAAGGTGCCGGATTGAGCGCCGGGCCCGCTGGACGTGGCCCTGTAGTGGCGCTTTGTACACAGGTTTTCCAGGGACTGCCCACAGAGTTATCCACAGGCGCGGACGGCGCCGGATGCGCGTCAGCCCACGCAGTCGCCGCCCCGGCCTGGGCGCGGGCGGAAATGCAAGCGTCCAAGGGCTGTTAAAATGCCCTCCGGAGAGCGCCGCGTCCGCGGCGATGCGCCGCCGGGCGCGTGAACAAACGATAAACAGGGGCCAGTCATGAAGCAGATTACCGCCATCATCAAACCGTTCAAGCTCGACGAGGTGCGTGAAGCCCTGGCTGACGTCGGCGTGACCGGGCTGACGGTGACCGAAGTAAAGGGATTTGGCCGCCAGAAAGGGCATACCGAGCTGTACCGCGGTGCCGAGTACGTGGTCGACTTCCTGCCCAAGATCAAGATCGAGGTGGTGGTGGCCGAGAACCAGCTGGACACCGTGCTCGATGCCATCGTCAAGGCCGCCCATACCGGCAAGATCGGCGACGGCAAGATCTTCGTCACCGAGATCGAGCGCGTGATCCGCATCCGCACCGGCGAGCAGGACGAAGCCGCGGTCTGAGCCACCGGCCGGAGCGGCCAGTGCAGCAACACGCCGCCTTGCAGGGCGGCGTTTTCATTGGTGCGGCCGCTGCAGGCGCCGCTCAGCTGGGCAGCTTCCAGCCGTAGCGCACCGACGCCAGGCGCATGGCGATGATCGCCAGCGCGCCGGTCAGCAGCGCCGCCTCCTGCTGCACCTCGACCCAGGTCAGGCCGATATAGATCCAGCAGCCGACGAAGGAGCAGGTGGCATAAGGCGAGCGGTCGCGCAGGATCATCGGCACTTCATTGCACAGCACGTCGCGCACCACGCCGCCGAACACGGCCGAGATGATCCCCATCATCACCGCCACGGTCGGCGTCATCTGCGCCACCAGCGCCAGCGAGGCGCCGGTCACCGAGAACAGCCCCAGCCCGATCGCGTCGGCGACGATCATGGCCCGGTCCGATGCCACGCGGCTGACCACGCGCAGCACGAACGACGCGCCGAACGACATCACGAAGATCAGCAGCACATAGCCTTCGTGGTCGACCCAGTAAAACGGGCGCCGGTCCAGCAGCACGTCGCGCACGGTGCCGCCGCCGAAGGCGGTGGCAAAGGCCACCACGAAGGTGCCGACCACGTCCAGGCGCTGCTTGCGCGCATCGACCACCCCCGAGACCGCGAAGGCGAGCACGCCGATCACCTCCATGATGTGGAGGATCAGGGGCAGGCGCCCCATCAGCAACTCGAGCGGAACGTGCATCCGGGCGCGGCGTCAGGCGCGCGGCTGGCGCAGCAGCACCATCAGCGCGCCGGCGCCGCCTTCGGCCTCGCGCGCCTGCACGAAGGCCAGCACTTCCTCCTTCTGCACCAGCCAGCTGCGCACCTTGCCCTTGAGCACCGGCAGCTTGTCGGGCGAGCCCAGGCCCTTGCCGTGGATCACGCGCACGCAGCGCACGCCGTTGCGCACCGAGCGGCGCAGGAACTCGGCCAGCGCCTCGCGCGCCTCGTCGCTGCGCAGGCCGTGCAGGTCGACCTTGTCCTGCGGCACCCATTCCCCGCGGCGCAGCTTGCGCACCACGTCCATGCCGATGCCGGGCCGGCGGAATGACAGCGTCT
This sequence comes from Cupriavidus taiwanensis, assembly GCF_900250115.1. Lineage (NCBI taxonomy): Bacteria > Pseudomonadati > Pseudomonadota > Betaproteobacteria > Burkholderiales > Burkholderiaceae > Cupriavidus > Cupriavidus taiwanensis. Next base: position 733,586 of record NZ_LT984803.1, read on the forward strand.
CGTCGGTTTCGAGCAGGCTTTCGACATCGAACTCGTCGGACAGCGACGCCTGCAGCACCGCCTGGTCGTTGCGCTGCGACTGCACCGGCACAGGCGCGGGCTTGCTGGGAGGATGGTGGGCGCGGTTGCGGTCGCGCAGCTGGCTGACCTGGCCCACGCTGGCGCGGAACACATCCGCTTCGGCGCGGGCACGCTCGGCCGCCTGCTCGGCGGCGAGGCGCTCGGCTTCGCGACGCTCGGTATCGGCCTTGAGAGTGTCGCGCAGCCTGGCAAGGTCGTTCAGGCCGAGGCGTTGGGGCGGTCGGTCGGGTTTGCGGGCGCCGTGCGTCATTGAAAAAATCTCCGGAGGCTCGGCGCCGATTATATCGACTGGCGCGGCCGCGGGCGGGGCCCGCGCCCGTGCGCGCGCCGGCGGCGGTGATGGCTGCCGGCGCAGAGAGGTGCTTGCGAGGAGGGCTTACTTCAAGGCTTCGACGAAGCGTTGCGCGTCCAGCGCGGCCATGCAGCCGGTGCCGGCGCTGGTGATGGCCTGGCGGTAGACATGGTCCTGCACGTCGCCCGCGGCGAACACGCCGGGCACGCTGGTGGCGGTGGCATCGCCCTGCAGGCCCGACTTGGTCACCAGGTAGCCGTTCTCCATGGCCAGCTGGCCGGTGAACAGGTCGGTGTTGGGCTTGTGGCCGATGGCGATGAACACGCCGGCCAGCTTCAGGTCTTCGGTCTGGCCGGTCTTGGTGCCGCGCACGCGGATGCCGGTCACGCCGGAGTCGTCACCCAGCACTTCGTCCAGCACGCTGTCGTAGCGGATCACCACGCGGCCTTCCTTTTCACGTTGCAGCAGGCGGTCGACCAGGATCGGCTCGGCGCGGAAGCTGTCGCGGCGGTGGATCACGGTGACCTTGCTGGCGATATGCGACAGGTACAGCGCTTCTTCGACGGCGGTATTGCCGCCGCCGACCACGGCCACTTCCTGGTTCTTGTAGAAGAAGCCGTCGCAGGTGGCGCACGCCGACACGCCGCGGCCCATGAACGATTCTTCCGACGGCAGGCCCAGATACTGGGCCGAGGCGCCGGTGGCGATGATCAGCGCGTCACAGGTGTACTCGCCGGCGTCGCCGATCAGCGTGAACGGGCGGGCCGGCTGGCCGTGTTCGTCGACCAGCTTCGCGGTATGGATGTGATCGAAGATGATTTCGGTCTTGAATTCCTCGGCATGCGCCAGCAGGCGCTGCATCAGCTCGGGGCCCTGCACGCCCTTGGCATCGCCCGGCCAGTTCTCGACGTCGGTGGTGGTCATCAGCTGGCCGCCCTGGGCCAGGCCGGTGATCAGCACCGGTTCCAGGTTGGCGCGGGCCGCGTAGACCGCGGCGGTGTAGCCGGCGGGACCGGAACCGAGAATCAGCACTTTTGCGTGTTTTGCCATGATGCGTTCCTGTGGCCGGTGCGGCATCGTGCCCACCGGCATTGCTCGAAAGCGACATTATAAGAGGAGCCGCATTTGCTCACTGTTGCAAATTCCAATGGGTGCGATAGTCTCGGGCCACGTTAAAATGGCCGCCACGATGCCTGCCCGTCACCCGGCGAGCGCACGCCGGCCGCCGGCGGCATCGGTCCGAAACCGATCCGGAATCCCTAACACGCGAGTTTCAACCAGGCATGGCCCGAGCTACCACGACCACCCGCACCGATCCCTCAGCCTTGCCATCCCGCATCGGCAAACTGCTGGGCGAAGTCCGCTGGTTCCTGCTGCTTGCCGTCACGCTCGGTTTCCTGTGCGTGCTGGCCAGCTACAGCAAGACCGATCCCGGCTGGTCGCATGCCAACCAGGTGGCCGATATCCATAACCTGGGCGGCCGCGTCGGCGCCTGGGTAGCGGATGTGCTGTTCTTCATCTTCGGCTTTTCCGCCTACTGGCTGGCGGTGCTGCTGGTGCGCCGCTGCTGGCGCGGCTGGCGCACGCTGACCGCCGAACTGCCCGAACGTACCGACCACAGCCTGCACCGCCAGGGCGTCACCGTCAGCTGGATCGGCTTCGTGCTGACCCTGTTCTCCAGCATGGGGCTGGAGGCGATCCGCATGTATCCGCTGCGCGCCGCGCTGCCGCGCGCGCCGGGCGGGGTGCTGGGCGACCTGCTCGGCGGCTGGCTGCAGGTGGCGCTGGGCTTTACCGGTGCAACCCTGTTGCTGTTGCTGCTGCTCGCGATCGGGCTGTCGCTGTTCTTCCATTTCTCGTGGCTGAGCGTGGCCGAGCAGATCGGTGGCTTTGTCGAGACCCTGTTCCTGGGCTTCAAGGCCCGCCGCGAGAGCAAGCAGGACCGCATCATCGGCGAGGCCGCCAAGACCGAGCGCAAGGAAACCGTCGAGGTCCAGCGCGTGCGCATCGAAGAGGCGGCGCCGGTGCAGATCGTGCGCCCGCAGGCGGTGCCCAAGCACGAACGGGTCGAGCGCGAGAAGCAGCAGCCGCTGTTCGCCGATATCCAGGACTCGGACCTGCCGCCGCTGTCGCTGCTGGACCCGATCCCGCCGCACCAGGAAACCGTCAGTGCCGAGACCCTGGAATTCACCTCGCGCCTGATCGAGAAAAAGCTCAAGGACTTCGGCGTCGAGGTCAAGGTGGTGGCGGCCTACCCGGGCCCGGTCATTACCCGGTACGAGATCGAGCCCGCCACCGGGGTCAAGGGCAGCCAGGTGGTGAACCTGGCGCGCGACCTGGCGCGTTCGCTGTCGCTGGTGTCGATCCGCGTGGTCGAGACCATCCCGGGCAAGAACTACATGGGGCTGGAGCTGCCCAACCCGAAGCGCCAGACCGTGCGCCTGTCGGAAATCCTGGGGTCGCAGGTCTACAACGAGAGCGCGTCCAGCCTGACCATGGCGCTGGGCAAGGACATTGCCGGCAAGCCGATGGTGGCCGACCTGGCGCGCATGCCGCACTGCATGGTGGCCGGCACCACCGGCTCGGGCAAGTCGGTGGGCATCAACGCGATGATCCTGTCGCTGCTGTACAAGGCCAAGCCCGAAAGCGTGCGCCTGATCCTGATCGACCCGAAGATGCTGGAAATGAGCGTCTACGAGGGCATCCCGCACCTGCTGTGCCCGGTGGTGACCGACATGCGCCAGGCCGGCAACGCGCTGAACTGGGCGGTCGGCGAGATGGAGCGCCGCTACAAGCTGATGAGCAAGCTGGGCGTGCGCAACCTGGCCGGCTACAACAAGAAGATCGACGAGGCCGCGGCGAAGGAAGAGAAGATCCCGAACCCGTTCAGCCTGACCCCGGACGCGCCGGAGCCGCTGGACAAGCTGCCGACCATCGTCATCGTCATCGACGAGCTGGCCGACCTGATGATGGTGGTCGGCAAGAAGGTGGAAGAACTGATCGCGCGCATCGCGCAGAAGGCGCGCGCCGCCGGCCTGCACCTGGTGCTGGCCACGCAGCGCCCGTCGGTGGACGTGATCACCGGGCTGATCAAGGCCAACGTGCCGACCCGGATCGCGTTCCAGGTCAGCAGCAAGATCGATTCGCGCACCATCCTCGACCAGCAGGGCGCCGAAACGCTGCTGGGCATGGGCGACATGCTCTACCTGGCCCCCGGCACGGGGCTGCCGGTGCGCGTGCACGGCGCCTTTGTCTCGGACGACGAAGTCCACCGGGTAGTGGAAAAGCTCAAGGAATCGGGCGAGGCCAACTACATCGAGGGAATCCTCGAAGGCGGCCTGACCGATGACGGCGGCGGCGACGGTTTCGGCGGCGGCGCCGGCATCGGTGGTGGCGGCGGCGAAGCCGATCCGCTGTACGACCAGGCGGTCGAGGTGGTGCTGAAGAACCGGCGCGCGTCGATCTCGCTGGTGCAGCGCCACCTGCGCATCGGCTATAACCGTGCCGCGCGGCTGCTCGAGGACATGGAGAAGGCCGGGCTGGTCTCGGCCATGTCGGGCAATGGCAACCGCGACATCCTGGCGCAGGGTGGCGGCGCCGCGCGCGAAGATGACTGAGCGCCGCTCGCGCGGCCTTCGTAATCCCTCGTAATATCCAGTTACCCGCCGGCGCGCGGGGCGCGGAATCACCGCGCTGGCGGCGGCTCTAACAGGACAGGTCGCATGCGCCCGGCCCGTATGCGAGACGGCGGCGCAGCACCACCCCTTCAACTACCAGGACCCGAACCATGCCAAACCGCATCCTCGTGTCGGCTTGCGCCGCGCTGGCGATGTTTGCGCTGCAGGCGCCGGCCCACGCCGCCGCGACCGACCAGCTGCAGAGCTTTGTCACCGGCGTGAAGAGCGCGCGCGGCGAATTCACGCAGCGCCAGGTCAAGGGGCAGGGCGCCAACGTCAAGGTGACCGGCACCTCCAGCGGCACCTTCGTGTTCTCGCGCCCGGGCAAGTTCACCTGGCGCTATACCAGGCCCTACGAGCAGCTGCTGCAGGCCGACGGCCAGACCCTGTACATCTATGACAAGGACCTGAACCAGGTGACCGAGCGCAAGCTCGACGGCGCGCTGGGCTCGAGCCCGGCGGCGATCCTGTTCGGCAGCAACGACCTGGACCAGAACTTCGTGGTCAAGAACGGGCCGACGCGCGATGGCGTGGAATGGCTGGAGCTGACGCCCAAGGCCAAGGACACGCAGTTCGAGCGCATCGGCATCGGCTTCAAGGGCGGCAATCTCGAGGCGATGGAGCTGCGCGACGCGTTCGGCAACACCACGCTGCTGACCTTTACCGGCATGCAGAAGAACCCGCCGCTGGCGGCCGATGCGTTCCGGTTCACGGTGCCCAAGGGCGCCGACGTGATGAAGCAATGAGGACCGCCATGATGGATGCGCACGATGGATCGGCAGGATCGGGCGGAACCTTTTGCCGCCGTGTCGTGACGTTGCTGGCGGGCGCTGGCGTGCTCGCGCTGGCGGCGTGCGCCAGCAGCGGCGGCGGCGCCAGCAAGTTCGATGTCGATGCCTTCCTGCGCGCGCCGGACTCGGCGTTGCCCGAGGTGGTCGGCAATCCGGCCTTCCTCGCGGCTACCCGCGTGTCCGCCACCGACTGCGCGGTGATGCTGCAATCGGCCAGCACCGGCGTGCTGGAGGACCTGCCGCCGAGCAGCAACGCGCGCGGCCCGGCCTGGCTGCTGCACCCGAAGGACCAGCAGGGCCAGGTCTGGCTGGTGGTCAGCGAGGCCGGCGGCGAACGCACCTGCCACGGGCCGCTGCCGGCCGATGCGATGAAGACCCTGGCCACCCGCGCCAGGGGCTGAGTCGGTCGCGAGCCGGCGCGCGCCGCGGCTCAGTGCGGCTTGATGGCGATCTTCAGCACGCCGTCGCGCTGGCTGGCGAACAGGTCGTACGCCGCGACGATATCTTCGAGCGGATAGTGGTGGGTTACCAGCAGGCCCAGGTCGACGCGGCCCGACTCGATCACGTTGACCAGCCGGCGCATGCGTTCCTTGCCGCCGGGGCACAGCGCCGTGTTGATCTTGTGGTCGCCCAGCCCCGCGGCAAACGCCGCCAGCGGGATGGTCAGGTCGCTCGAATACACCCCCAGGCTGGACAGCGTGCCGCCGGGCTTGAGTACGCGCAAGGCCTGCTCGAAGGTGGCCTGGGTGCCGAGCGCCTCGATCGAGGCATCGACGCCGCGGCCGCCGGTCAGCTTCATGATTTCATCCACCACGTCGCAGTTGCGGAAATTCAGCGCGACGTCCGCGCCCATCTTGCGCGCGATCCCGAGCCGGTGGTCGTTGCCGTCGATGGCGATGATGGTGGTCGCGCCGCAGAGCCGCGCGCCGGCGGTCGCGCACAGGCCGATCGGGCCCTGGGCGAACACCGCGACGGTGTCGCCGATGCGGATGTTGGCATTCTCCGCGCCCTTGAAGCCGGTCGACATGATGTCGGGGCACATCAGCACCTGCTCGTCGGTGAGCCCGTCCGGGATCGGCGCGAGGTTCGCCTGCGCATCGGGCACCAGCACATATTCCGCCTGGGTGCCGTCGATCAGGTTGCCGAAGCGCCAGCCCGCGGTGGCCTTGTAGCCATGGCAGCCGCACAGCCCCTGCGGCACCAGGTAGCTGCCGTCCTGCGACGCCACGCCATCCTGCGCGGCATAGGAGTTGAAGTTCGGGCAGATTGCGCCGGCAATGACGCGCTGGCCTTCGCGGTAGCCGGCCACCGCGCTGCCCAGCTTCTCGATCACGCCGACGGGCTCGTGCCCCACCGTCAGGCCCGGGGCGACCGGGTATTCGCCCTTGAGGATATGCACGTCGGTGCCACAGATCGTGGTGGTGGTGATGCGGACCAGTGCATCGTTGGGACCGACATCGGGGATGGGCTTGTCGGCCAGTTCGATCCGGCCGGGCTCGACAAAGATGGCGGCTTTCATCATTGCGGTCATGCGTTGCTCCCAGTGGGTACGGGTGGGGCGAATGGGCCCGGCGGTCGCCGGGCCTGCCTGATCCTTGATAGCACGCATGGGTTATAGGCTGCTTTATCCAGGTCAAGCGCGGACCTGGTCAGCAAAAGCCCGCTGCCGCGCCGATTCAGCAAAAGTTTCAGATCTGGGTGAAAGGAAACGGAACCCCATGCGGCGCCATGTGTCCCAGAATCCTCTGACTCGCCAACCCTGACAGGAGCCTCCATGCTTGCCATGATGCGCAGCCGGACCCACCAACTGCTGTGGCTGGCCGCGGGCGGCGCGTTGCTGGCCGGCTGCGCGGCCACTCCGGCGGAGCCGGCGGCGCCGGGCCCGCAAGGTTCGCGCGGCACGGCGGCCGGCTGTGCGGCAGACAAGCTGGCCGATGACGCGCTGGTCGGCAAGCCCGAGGCCGAAGCCATCGGCCTGCTGCAGGGCTGTGCCTGGCGCCTGGGCGAGCGCGACGGCCAGCAGTTCCCCGGCACCATGGACTACAACCCGCAGCGGCGCACGCTCGGGATCCAGGCCGGCAAGGTGGTGTGGGTGCGGCGCGGCTGAGGCCGCGTCCATGCCGCTGTTGACGGGTCATCTTGACCCGGCGCAAGCGTCGCCCAACATGACAGAAATGTAATTTGACCACCTGAACAAGAATCAATATTGTTTTCCGCTGACCGGAGTCCAAACACCGGGCGGCGTCGGGGGTGTCCGGCGGCTGCCCGAACCATGCTGGGGAGCCAACCGCGTGAAAACCACCATCCGAACCTTGCTGCCGCGCGCCGCGGCACTGGCCCTGCTGACGCTGCCGCTTGCGGCGGCGGCCCAGGAAAAGGTGCTCAACCTCTACACCGCGCGGCACTACCAGACCGACGAGGCGCTGTACGCCAACTTCACCAAGCAGACCGGCATCAGGATCAACCGCATCGAAGGCCAGGAAGATCCGCTGCTGGAGCGCATCCGCAATGAAGGCGCCAACAGCCCGGCGGACGTGTTCATCACGGTGGATATCGGGCGCCTGTGGCGCGCCCAGCAGGCCGGCGTGTTTGCGCCAGTGAAGTCGAAGGTGCTGGAATCGCGCATCCCGGCCAACTATCGCGATCCCAATGGCGAGTGGTTCGGCTTCTCGGCACGCGGCCGCGTGATCGCCTACAACAAGGCCGCGGTCAAGGCGGGCGATATCGCCAGCTATGAAGACCTGGCGGATCCCAAGTGGAAGGGCAAGCTCTGCACGCGTTCCAGCGGCCATGTCTACAACCTGTCGCTGATTTCCAGCCTGATCGCCCACGACGGCGAAGCCCGCACCGAGCAATGGGCGCGCGGCGTCGCCGCCAACCTGGCACGCGTGCCCAAGGGCGGCGACACTGACCAGCTCAAGGCGGTCGCCGCCGGCGAGTGCGACGTGGCCATCGCCAATACCTACTACATCGCGCGGCTGCTGAAGTCGACCAAGCCCGAAGACAAGGCCGTGGCCGAGAAGCTGGGCGTGGTCTGGCCCAATCAGTCGAGCCAGGGCGTGCACATGAACGTCTCCGGCGGCGGCATGCTCAAGCACGCGCCCAACAAGGACGCGGCGGTCAAGTTCCTGGAGTACCTGGCCAGCGACGAGGCGCAGCGCTACTTTGCCGACGGCAACAACGAATGGCCGGTGGTGAAGGGCGTGAAAGTCAGCAACCCCGTGCTGGAAGCGCTGGGCGAGTTCAAGTCCGACACCATCAACGTGGCCGAGCTGGGCAAGTACCAGCCGCAGGCGCAGAAGCTGGTGGATCGGGCGGGGTTCAAGTAAGCAAACTGCGGGTGTTTTCTCCCCTGTCCCGCTTGCGGGAGAGGGGCAGGGGGTGAGGGCAGGCGCTGGCATACTGCAGGCTTTACTTCGTGGCCGCTCACGCCGTCACCTCAACCGTCTCCCGCACGCGGGACAGGCAGCAAAGCACCCAGAACGATGATGGAAAAGCTGGCCGCGGTGCACCAGCTCTCAGCTCTTCAGTTGTCTGTTACAGCAAGAACCGCTTGTTCCCCGTCACCTGCGCCGGCTCGACCTTGCGGAACGTCAGCTTGACGCTGCTGTTGAGCCGCCGCCCCGCCTGCCTGCGCACCAGCGCCCGGTGCAGCAGGCCCTTGTGACCGACCGTGCCTTCGGCATAGGGCTGGTCCGAGGTCGAGCCCAGCGCCATCGCCGCCAGCGCCTGGTTGCGCTCTGCGGCACTTTTTTCCAGCAGCTTGTCCAGCGCCATGCGCGCGCGCACCTGTGCGGCCAGCGCGGTATCGCCCGGGTTGGCGCGGGCGCGCTCGGCGTGCCACGGCAGCAGCACCTTGCCGGCCAGGCGACGCAGCGCGGCGCGCAGTTCCGCCCCGTCCATGCGGGTTTCCTGCACGATCCAGACGGCATCATGGCGCACCGCCGCCTCGGCATCGGCCATGCGGCGCACCAGCGCCGGCTGCAGCGCGGGCGCGGAGAATTGCCGCGCGCGGCGCACCGCGTTGAGGGCGATGCGGCGTACCTGCGGGTTGGCATGGTCGAACAGGTCATCGATCACGCGCGTGGCGGTGTCGGCCGAGCCGATCATCTCGGCCAGCTGTCCGGCCAGCGAGACTTCTTCCACGCCGCTCAGCCTGGTGCGGCTGAGCCGGTTCAACTTGAACAGCAGGATGTGATATCGCAGCATGGGCTCTTGCGCGGCGGGCATGCCGCGGGTCGCGCCCGGGCGGGTGCCGGGCCATAAGAGGCTATCGGCGCGAGGCGCGCGCGACTTTAGCGCGGCCGGCGCGCGCGGCTCAGCGCTGCGCCTGGCGGCGGATCGTGCGCGACAGCACGATCACCGGCAGCAGCCCGACTGCCACGATCACCAGCGAGGCGGTGGCGGCCTCGGTCAGGCGCTCGTCGGCGGCCAGGTTGTAGGCCTGCACCGCCAGCGTGTCGAAATTGAACGGCCGCATCACGAAAGTGGCCGGCAGTTCCTTCATCACGTCGACAAAGACGATCAGCGCGGCGGTCAGCAAGCTGCCGCGCAGCATCGGCAGATGCACGCGCCGCAGCGTGGCGCCGGGACCGTGGCCCAGGCTGCGCGCGGCGGCGTCCATGCTGGGCGTGATCTTGCCCAGCCCGGCGTTAACGGCCTGCAGCGCCACCCCCAGGAAGCGCACCAGCAGCGCATAGACCAGCGCGGCGATGCCGCCGGTCAGCAGCAGCCCCACCGAAACCCCGAACTGCTGCTGCAGCCAGGCCGACAGCGCATTGTCCAGCCGCGCCACCGGCACCAGCACGCCCACCGCGATAACCGAGCCCGGCAGCGCATAGCCCATGCCGCACACCCGGGTCAGGGCGCGCATCAGCCAGCCGCGCTTGCCGTTGACCGCGCGCGCGGCATAGCCCACCGCCAGCGCCACCGCCACCGCCGCCAGTGCGGTGGCGCTGGCCAGCAGGAAGCTGTTGCGCACCAGGCCGACAAAGCGCGGGCCGAACTGCGCGTCGCCATCGGTAAAGGCCATGCGGCACAGCATCAGCGCGGGCACCACGAAGCCCAGCAGCACCGGCACCAGGCATGCCGCCAGCGCCAGCCCGCCGCGCGCGCCGTCCAGGGTCCAGGTCGCGGCGCGGCGCTGGTTGCCGAACACCTGCGCGCGGCCGCGGCTGGCGCGCTCCATCAGCAGGATGGCGGCGACGAACAGCAGCATGCAGGCGGACAACTGCGCCGCGGCGTTCTTGTCGCCCAGCGAGAACCACGCGCGGTAGATGCCGGTGGAGAAGGTCGGGATGGCGAAATAGGCGACGGTGCCGAAGTCCGCCAGCGTTTCCATCATCGCCAGCGCGGTGCCGGCGACGATGCCCGGGCGTGCCAGCGGCAGCACCACGCGCCAGAGCCGGCTCCAGCCGCCGTGGCCGAGCAGGCGCGCGGCCTCGAGCGTGTTCTGGGTCTGCTGCAGGAACGCGGCGCGCTCGGTCAGGTAGACGTACGGGTACAGCACCAGCGAGAACAGCGCGATCGCGCCGCCGAGCGAGCGGATTTCCGGAAACCAGTACTCACGCGCGCGCCAGCCGGTCAGTTCGCGCAGCCAGCCCTGCACCGGGCCGGCGAACTGCAGCGCATCGGTGTAGGCGTAGGCGATCACATAGGCCGGCATCGCCATCGGCAACACCAGCGCCCATTCCATCACGGCGTGGCCGGGGAAGCGGTAGGTCGAGACCAGCCAGGCGGTGGTCACGCCCAGCAGCAGCACGCCCGCGCCGACGCCGCCCAGCAGCCAGACGGTGTTGAGCACGTACTCGGCCAGCACCGTGTCGATCAGGTGGCGCCAGGTGTCGCCGGCGGGCAGCAGCACGGCCGAGGCGATCACGAGCACGGGCACGGCGATCAGCAGCGCCATCGCCACGGTGGCCAGGGTCAGGGGATGGAAGCGGCGGCGGCTGGTCAGGAGCATGCGCGGGAACAGTGAGCAGAATGCGGCCCGCCGGACCTGTGCCTGGTGGCGCGGTATGCGGGCTGACGCATTCTAGCAATGCCGGCGCCGCCGGCCCGCCGGAACCGGACAAGCGCGGTCCCGGTTCCCTGACACGTCCCTATAATGCGCACATGCGAACCGATTCCTATTCACGACTGCCGGGCGCCCAGGCCCGCAGCCGTCCGGCCACCCGCGCCGATGCCCTGGGCGCCGCCGTGCCCGCCCCGGCCGTCATCGAGGTGGAGCGTATCCGTCATGCCTTCGGCCGCCATGCCGTGGTCAAGGGCCTGTCGTTCTCGGTGGCGCGCGGCCATATCGCCTGCCTGCTGGGCCCGAGCGGCTGCGGCAAGACCACGGTGCTGCGGGCGATTGCCGGCTTCGAGCCGCTGCAGGACGGGCGCATCGTGCTGGACGGACAGACGGTGTCCTCGTCGGGCACGCTGCTGGCGCCGGAGCAGCGCCGCATCGGCATGGTGTTCCAGGACTACGCGCTGTTTCCGCACCTGGACGTTGCCGCCAACGTCGGCTTCGGCCTGACCCGCGCCAGCCGGTCCGAGCGCGCGGCGCGGGTCGGCGAGGTGCTGCAGCTGGTGGGCCTGGATGGCGCCGGCCGCCAGTATCCGCACGAACTGTCCGGCGGCCAGCAGCAGCGCGTCGCGCTGGCGCGCGCACTGGCGCCGCGCCCGGAACTGCTGCTGCTCGACGAGCCGTTCTCCAACCTCGATGTGGACCTGCGCGAACGCCTGAGCCTGGAAGTCCGGTCGATCCTGAAGGCGCAGGGCACCACCGCCATCCTGGTCACGCACGACCAGCACGAAGCCTTCGCCATGGCCGACGAGATCGGCGTGATGCACGACGGCGTGATCGAGCAATGGGGCAGCGCGCACGACCTGTACCACCGCCCGGCGTCGCGCTTTGTCGCCGGCTTTATCGGACAGGGCGTGCTGATGGCGGGGCGGATGCGTGATGCCGCGCAGATCGAGCTGGAGCTGGGCCTGCTGCGCCCGGCCGTGCCGCTGGACCTGCCGGCCGGCGCGGCGGTCGACGTGCTGGTGCGTCCCGACGACATCATCCACGACGACGCCAGCCCGATGCGGGCCGAGGTGGTGCACAAGGCCTTCCGCGGCGCCGAGATCCTGTACACGCTGCGCCTGGCCAGCGGCGGGCGCGTGCTGGCGCTGGTGCCTTCGCACCACAACCACGCCGTGGGCGAGCGCATCGGCATCCGCGTCGAGATCGAGGACGTGGTGGCGTTTGCCGCCTGAGCGCGCGTGCAGGCGGCAGGCGCCGATGGTCTACACTGTGGCGTTCTGCATCTTGCGCACTGACAGGGCCTGACTACCGTGGCGGACACGCTGTTTTCCGAATCTCCCGACCGTTCCCGGCAACCGCTGGCGGAGCGCCTGCGCCCTCGCACCATCGACGAGGTGATCGGCCAGCAGCACCTGCTGGGCGCGGGCAAGCCGCTGCGCGTGGCGTTCGAGTCGGGCGAGCCGCATTCGATGATCCTGTGGGGGCCGCCCGGCGTGGGCAAGACCACGCTGGCGCGGCTGATGGCGGACGCGTTCGAAGCCGAATTCATCGCGCTGTCGGCGGTGCTGTCGGGGGTCAAGGACATCCGCGAGGCGGTCGAGCGGGCCGAGCAGTTCCGCGCCCATGGCCGGCGCACGCTGGTGTTCGTCGACGAGGTGCACCGCTTCAACAAGAGCCAGCAGGACGCGTTCCTGCCGCATGTGGAAAGCGGCCTGTTCACGTTTATCGGCGCCACCACCGAGAACCCGTCGTTCGAGGTCAACGGCGCCTTGCTGTCGCGCGCGGCGGTCTACGTGCTCAAGAGCCTGGACGATGCCGAGCTGACCCGGCTGGCGCTGCGCGCCTCCGCGGAGCTGGGCGGCATCGGCTGGCAGGATGAAGCGCTGCAACTGATCGTGGCGTCGGCCGATGGCGACGGGCGCAAGCTGCTGAACAACATCGAGATCGTCGCGCGCGCCGCGCGCAATGCCGGCGCCGCGCAGATCGATACCGCGCTGCTCGGCAGTGCGCTGTCGGAGAACCTGCGCCGCTTCGACAAGGGCGGCGATGCCTTCTACGACCAGATCAGCGCGCTGCACAAGTCGGTGCGCGGCTCCGACCCCGACGCCGCGCTGTACTGGTTCTGCCGCATGATCGATGGCGGTGCCGACCCGCGCTACCTGGCGCGCCGCATTGTGCGCATGGCGTGGGAAGACATCGGGCTGGCCGATCCGCGCGCCGCGCGCATCACGCTGGATGCGGCGGAAACCTACGAGCGGCTGGGTTCGCCCGAAGGGGAGCTGGCGCTGGGCCAGGCGCTGATCTACCTGGCGGTCGCGCCCAAGTCCAATGCCGGCTACAACGCGTACAACGCGGCGCGTGCCTTCGTCGCCAAGGACAAGTCGCGCGCGGTGCCGGTGCACCTGCGCAATGCGCCGACCCGGCTGATGAAGGAGCTTGGCTACGGCCACGCCTACCGCTACGCGCACGACGAGCCCGGGGCCTATGCCGCCGGCGAGCATTACTTCCCGGACGACCTCAAGGCGCAGGGCTGGTACCAGCCGGTGCCGCGCGGGCTGGAAGGCAAGATTGCCGAGAAGCTGCGTCACTTGCGCGAACTGGACGAGGCCTGGCACCGCGAGCAGCGCGCCGCGAAGCCGAAGGACGGCGGCAAGGGCGGCAAGACCAGCGAATAGGTTGCCTGTTCGCTAACGCGGGTGCAGTAAAATGGCGGGTCCGCCGGCATGTCGCTGGCCCTGCACTTCACCACAAGCAACATGCTCGACATCCAGCTGTTCCGCAAAGACATCGACGCCGTGGCGCAACGCCTTGCCACGCGCGGCTTCCAACTCGACGTGGCGGCGTTCCAGGCACTCGAGGCCGAACGCAAGCAACTGCAGACCCAGACCGAGGAACTGCAGGCGCGCCGCAACAGCCTGTCCAAGCAGATCGGCATGCTCAAGGGCAAGGGCGAGGACGCCTCGGCAGTGATGGCGGAAGTGGGTGGCATCGGCGACACGCTCAAGGCCTCGGCCGCGCGGCTTGACGAGATCCAGGCGCATCTGTCGGAGCTGATGCTGTCGATTCCCAACCTGCCGCACGAAAGCGTGCCGGTGGGCAACGACGAGACGCAGAACGTCGAGGTGCGCCGCGTGGGCGAGCCGCGCCAGTTCGACTTTGCCGTGCGCGACCACGTCGACGTGGGCGAGAAGCTGGGCCTGGACTTCGACACCGCGGTCAAGGTGACCGGCTCGCGATTCTCGATGCTGCGCGGCGGCGTGGCGCGCCTGCACCGCGCGCTGGTGCAGCTGATGCTCGACACCCATACGCAGGAACACGGCTACACCGAGATGTACGTGCCGTACATCGTCAACGCCGCGTCGATGCGCGGCACCGGCCAGCTGCCCAAGTTCGAGGAAGACCTGTTCAGGGTGCCGCGCAAGGTAGGTAGCGAGGAAGGCGAGCGCATCGAGAACTTCTACCTGATCCCGACCGCCGAGGTGCCGCTGACCAATATCGTGCGCGACGCCATCGTCGCCGGCGAGAAGCTGCCGCTGCGCTTCGTCGCCCATACGCCGTGCTTCCGTTCCGAAGCTGGCTCGTACGGCAAGGACACCCGCGGCATGATCCGCCAGCACCAGTTCGACAAGGTCGAGATGGTGCAGATCGTTCCAGCCGCGCAATCGTTCGACGCGCTGGAAGAGCTGACCGGCCACGCCGAGGCAATCCTGAAGAAGCTGGAGCTGGCGTTCCGCACCATCGTGCTGTGCACTGGCGACATGGGCTTCGGCAGCACCAAGACCTACGACCTGGAAGTGTGGATTCCCGCGCAGAACACCTACCGCGAGATCAGCTCGTGCTCCAACATGGGTGATTTCCAGGCGCGCCGGATGCAGGCGCGCATGCGCACCGGGCAGGGCAAGCCGGAGCTGGTGCACACGTTGAATGGCTCGGGCCTGGCCGTGGGCCGCACCCTGGTGGCGATCCTCGAGAACTACCAGAACGCCGACGGCTCGGTCACGGTGCCGGCCGCGCTGCAGCCGTACATGGGCGGCATCACCCGCCTGGAACCGGAGCTGTAAAAAAATCTGTTGTCGGCCTCTTGCACTGCCCGGCGCCGTGTGGCTATAATCTTGGTTTCGCCACACGGCAAAGCAGTTACCGGAGAGGTGGCAGAGTGGTCGAATGTACCTGACTCGAAATCAGGCGTACCGGCGACGGTACCGTGGGTTCGAATCCCACCCTCTCCGCCAGACAAGAAGCTGCCCGGTCTCGACCACCGGACAGGCAACAACAGTGTAGTAAAACTCAGGCCGACGCCCACGACAGTGCGCGTCGGTTTTGTTTTTTCGGCGGCCGGTCTTGTGCCGCGGCCACGGCACGCGCCGGCTGGTGCACTATCATGGCGATCCGCCACGCAGGATGCCGCACCATGACCCAGCCCCCCGACAATTTAGCCGCCGCACCGGCCTTCCACGGCGATCCGTCCGAACTGCCGGCCGATCCCGACCTTGTCTACGGCATGCCGTACCGGCACTACAAGGGCGGCGCCTACACGGCGGTAGGCATCGGGCGCTTCGAGGCCGACCTGGCGCCGGTGGTGGTCTACCGCGCCATGCGCGATCCGTCGCTGCTGTGGGTGCGCCGCGCCGATGTGTTCAGCGAACCGGTGGCCACGCCCCAGGGCGAGGTGCCGCGCTTCGCGCCCGACTGGCCCGCGGCGCTGGCCTGCCTGGATTTCCTGCCGCGCCAGGCCGTGCTCGACGTGCTGTCGCTGCACGACACGCCGTACCGCCGTTACCACGACCGCCGCCATATCCTCGAGATGTTCGAGGCCGCCCATGCGCGCGGCGTGGCGCTGGACCGTGCCCAGGCGCTGGCGGTGCTGTGCCACGACGCCGTCTATGTGGCCGGCTGCGAGCACAACGAAGCCGCCTCGGCCGCCCTGATCGAAACGGTCGCGCCGGGCGAGGCCCGTGCGGTGCTGGACCGTGCCGCGCAGATCGTGCTCGATACGCGCGGCCATCGACCCGGCTGCGCGGGCGCGGACACCGTGCTCGATCTCGACCTGCTCAGGCTGGCCGCGCCGCCGGACGTGTTCGATGCCCACAGCCAGGACGTATTCGCCGAGAACCGCGCCCTGCTGGCGGCGCGCACCGGCTTGCAGGGCGATGCGCTGTGGGCCGAGTTCATGCGCCGCCGCGCGGCATTCCTGGACCACCTGGCGCAGCGCCCGCGACTGTTCCTGACCGCGGCGTTTGCTGATTGCGAGGCCCCGGCCCGCGCCAATCTCGCCAGGATCGTCGGCGGCGCCGGCACGGCGGAGGACTCCGGTGACTGACGCGCCGGCGCGCGCGAGCGAGCTGGTCCAGGCCTGGCTTACGCCGGGCACGGCGCTGGGGCTGCTTGCGCTGTTCACGCTGGTGACGTTGCTGCTGCTGAGCCTGGTGCCGCTGCTGGTAGCGCTGTTGCGGCCCGTGGTGCACTGGCTGGACCGCTGGCGCGTGTGGGGTGCCGGCGCGCTGTCGTCACGCGTGGCGGAGCGGCCGCGGCGGCTGGACGCGCTTACGCTGCGCGTGCTCGAGCGCGACGTGGCCGAGCTGCTGCTGGTGCTGCTGGCCGGCGCCGTGCTTCTGGCCTGCGGCAGCGCGCTGTTCTGGCTGGCCGGCGAGGTCGCGCAGAACGCCGACGTGGTGCGCCTCGACCAGAAGGTGTACGCGGGCCTGCGCGCCTTGCGCAGCGACTGGCTCGACCTGGCGATGGTGGCCGTGACCGAGCTCGGCGGCGGTCGTATTTCCGTGGCGGTGGGCGTGGCGGTGTTCGCGTGGCTGTGCTGGCGCCGGGCCTGGATCGTGGCGCTGTACTGGGCTGCCGCGCTGCTCGGCGCGCGCGCCTGCGTGATGGCGCTCAAGCTGGGCATGGCGCGCGTGCGTCCGGCCAGCATCTACAGCGGCCTGGAATCGTATTCCTTCCCCAGTGGCCACGCCACCAGCAGCATGGTCGCGTACGGCTTCCTGGCCTTCCTGATGTGCCTGCGCCAGCCGTGGCGCGTGCGCATTCCGGTGCTGGCGCTGACGGTGGTGGCGGTGGCGGCGATCGGCGTGTCGCGGCTGTACCTGGGCATGCACTGGCTGTCCGACGTGGCCGCGGGCTATGCGCTCGGGCTGGCGTGGATCGCGCTGCTGGGCACGGCCTACCGCACGCTGCACGGGCCGGCGCCGCAGGGCTCGGTGGCGCCGTCGCGGCTCGGCGTGGTGGCGGCGGTTGCGGTGGTGGCGGCGTTCGCTTATGTGGCGTGGTTCCGGCTGCCGGATACGCTCGAGCGCTATCGCCAGGCCGGCGCCGCTACGCTGTCGTTGCCGCCGCCCCAGCCTCGGGTGCTGGCGGCAGGCGCGACACCAGCAGCTGGTCGATCTTGTGATGGTCGATGTCCAGCACTTCGAAGCGATGGCCCGCCACGGTGATCGACTCGGATTTCTTCGGGATGCGCTTGAGCGCATAGATCACCAGCCCGGCCGCGGTATCGACGTAATCCTCACCGGGCAGGGTGTCGAGCTCCAGCGCCTTCTTCAGGTCGACCAGCGGCGTCAGGCCATCGACCAGCCACGAGCTGTCGTCGCGGCGCACGATCTGCTCGTCTTCGCTGGAGTAGAGGATGTCGCCCATCAGCGCGCCGACGATGTCGTCCAGCGTAACGATGCCCACCACCAGCCCGTACTCGTTCATGACCACGGCAAAGCTCTGGTGCATCTCGCGGAAGCGCGTCAGCGCCTCGGACAGGGTCAGCGTGTCGGGGATCACCAGCACGTTCTTGTCGTGGTGGCGGCCGATATTGCCCATCACCGCGGCGCTTTCATCGGCCAGCAGCAGCTGCAGGATGTCCTTGGAATCGATATAGCCCTGCACGTCGTCGAGATCGTGCCCGCACACCGGGTATTGCGCGTGCGGCTGGTTGACCAGCTTGCGGCGCACGCTGTCGGCGGGCTCGTCCAGGCTCAGGTAGACCACTTCGTCGCGCGGCGTCATGATCGCGGTGATGCCCTTGAAGTCGAGCTCGAACACGTTCTCGATCAGGTGCAGCTCATGCTTGTGCAGCACGCCGGCCTCGGCGCCCGCGTCGACCATCGCGGCGATGTCCTCGGTGGTGATCTGGTCGACCGGCTTGGTCGGCAGCCGCAGCAGCCGCAGCATGGCATCGGCTGCGGCGTTGAAGATCCACACCAGCGGCCTGAGCACGCGCAGCAGCGTCAGCATCGGGTCGATCACCGCCAGCGCGCAGGCCTCGGGAAAGGTCATGGCGATGCGCTTGGGAATCAGGTCGGCAAACTGGATGAACAGCAGCGTCACGATCAGGAACGAGCCGATATTGGCGACGCGCTGCGCATGCACCACCTGCATGTAGGGCGACAGCGTTTCCAGCAGCAGGTCGGACACATGCTTCTCGCCCAGGATACCGGCCAGGATGGCGACGCTGTTGACGCCGATCTGCACGATGGTGAAGAAGTTGCCGGGCTCCTCCTTCAGCAGCAGCACGCGCGTGGCGCGGCCGTCGCCGCGTTCGGACAGCACTTGCAGCTTGGTGCGGCGGGCAGCGGTCAGCGCGATCTCGGAGATCGAGAAGAACGCGCTGACAAGGACGAGCAGGATCAGGGTCAGGACGAACATGGGAGGATTGCGCTGGCAGCTTGTGCCTGCAGGCGGCTTGATGATGGTGCACGGCGCGCGCGGCTGTCAATCTGTGCTCCGCCTCAGGCTTGGCGCCTGGCGGGGCCGGCGTCGAAGCTTGCCGTCGGCGCTTCCAGCCGTTGCGGCAGCGTTGCCGCGAGCGCGGCGGCGGCCTGCGCGAACTGCGCGCGCAGGTCGTCGGCCAGGCTCGAGCCGGCGCGGTGGCTGGCGCGCAGCATCTGGATCTCGAACGGCAGCACCGGCGCCACGTCATGCAGCGCGACGCGCTCCGGGCTGGCGCTGAGCGCGGTGTACTGGTCCAGCAGCGTCATGCCCAGGCCGGCGTCGACCAGCGCCAGCGCCAGCGAGTAGGTCTGCACCTCCAGCGTCGAGCGCGGCTCCAGCGCATGGCGCGCCAGGGTCTGGCGCACCAGCAGTCCGAGCGAGCTGTTGTCGTCATAGCCGATGAAGGCACGCTCCATCAGCCGCTGCATCGGCACCACGAGGCGGCGCCCGCCGGCGGGCAGGGGCTGCGCGCGCGGCACCGCCAGCAGCATGCGGCCGCTCGCCACCGGCTCGCTCGAGATGGCCTCGTGGCGTGGCGGGGCAAAGGCAAAGCCCAGGTCGATCTGATTGGCCAGCAGCGCGCCGACGATCTCGTCGGTATGGTGCGTCAGCACCTGCACCTGGGTGTCGGGGTGGCGCGCGCAAAAGCTGCGCACCGCCGGCACCAGCAGGGGGTTGGCGAGGCTCGGCGTGGCGGCCACGCGCAGCCGGCCGGCGCCCTTGTGGCGCAGGCTTTCCGAGACCCGGCGCACGCGTTCGATCTCGCCATATAGCCTTTCGACATCCCCATACAGCGCATTGGCCTCGGGCGTGGCCTGCAGCCGTCCGCGCACCCGCTCGAACAGCCGGAAGCCGAGCGAGGACTCGGCATGCTGCAGCACGCGCGTGACCACCGGCTGCGACACGTGCAGCAGGCGCGCGGCCTCGCTGACGGTGCCGGTCAGCATCACGGCGCGGAACACTTCGATCTGGCGCAGGCGCATGGCGGCTCGGTCGTTGGTGGAGAGGGGCGCAGGCTGGGGAAAACCAGCCATAGCCTGGAGACATATTCTGGCACGTATTCGCATTGGGCAGGCCGGCACGCTTGCACTACGCTCTGCCTGATGGACGCAAGCAAGGGAAACGCAATGCAGGTGGTGATCGTGGGCGCGGGCGTGGTGGGCATGACGACGGCATGGCGCCTGGCCGAGGATGGGCACCAGGTGACGGTGCTCGAGCGCCACGACGGCCCCGGCGAGGAAACCAGCTTTGCCAATGGCGGGCAACTCAGCTACAGCTACGTGGCGCCGCTGGCGGGGCCGGGCGTGATGGCCAAGGTGCCGGGCTGGCTGCTGCGGCGCGATTCGCCGATGCGCTTCCGGCCCGCGGCGGACCCGGCGCAGTGGCGCTGGCTGGCCGCCTTCATGTCCGCCTGCAACAGCGCCACCAGCGAGGCGACCACGCGCAAGCTGCTGCGGCTGGGCTTCTACTCCCGCGACCTGATGCAGGCCTTCGTGGCCCGGCACCAGCATGACGACGGCGGCGCCGGCTTCCATTTTGCGCGGCGCGGCAAGCTGGTGGTGCACCGCGACGCGGCGGCGTTCGCTTCGGCCTGCCGGCTGCTGGACTACCAGGCCAGCCTGGGCTGCGAGCAGCAGGCGCTGGACCGCGATGCCTGCGTGGCGCTGGAGCCCGCGCTGGCCGGCATCCGCGACCAGATCGCCGGCGCCATCCATACCCCGAGCGAGGAAGTGGGCGATTGCCATCGCTTCTGCCTGTCGCTGGCACGGTTGCTGCAAGACGGCGCGTACGCGGGTGTGTCGATGCGCTTTGGCACCGTCGTGCAGGGGCTGGTGCAGCAGGGCGGGCGCGTCACCGGGGTGCGCACGCCGGCCGGGGTGGTGCCCGCCGACGTGGTGATCATGTCGGGCGGCATCGGCAGCGTGCCGCTGCTGCGTCCGCTCGGGGTACGCCCGCTGCTGTGGCCGCTCAAGGGCTACAGCATCACGGTGCCGCTGGCCGGCGGCGCGCCCGCGCCGCATATCAGCGTGACGGATTTTGCCAACAAGATCGTTTATGCCCGGATCGGCAATACACTGCGGGTGGCGGGCATGGCCGACCTGGTGCGCGGCGGCACCCGCATCGACCCGGAACGGGTCGGCACGCTGGTGGCCCAGACCCGCGCGCTGTTTCCCGGCATCGTGCCGGACCAGCCGCTGGCGCAGTTGCAGCCGTGGGCCGGGCTGCGTCCGGCCACGCCGGACGGCCTGCCGCTGGTGGGGCCGTCGCGGGTGTCCGGGCTGTGGCTCAACCTCGGCCACGGCGCGCTGGGATTCACGCTGGCAATGGGCAGTGCCGGCCTGCTGGCCGACCGCCTGGCGGGACGCCGTCCCGCCATCGACGCAGAAGATTTCGACGCCGCGCGCGCCTAGCGCCGCGGCCGAGCATGGGTTGTTGCCGTACCGGCAATTCTGCAGTACCTGAAGCTGTCCATGAAGCATGCCTCAATGACCAAGCCCCACTACAAGGAGCGCCACATGCAAACGCTGCACCCCCATCGATCCGCCACCCGCCGCGCGCTTGCCGCTGCCACGCTGCTGCTGGCCGCCGGCGCCGCCCATGCCGCCGACGGCGACACGCTGAAGAAGATCAAGGACAGCGGCGTGATCTCGCTCGGCTACCGCGAATCGTCGATCCCGTTCTCGTACACCGACGGCAAAGAGGTCATGGGCTACTCGCACGAGATCCTGCTGCAGATCGTCGACAAGGTGAAAAGCGAGCTGAAGATGCCCAACCTGCAGGTGCGCCTGACGCCGATCACCTCGCAGAACCGCATCCCGCTGGTGCAGAACGGCACCATCGACATCGAATGCGGCAGCACCACCAACAACCTGGAGCGGCAGAAGCAGGTGGCCTTTTCCAACAGCCTGTTCGTCTACGGCATCAAGATGCTGACCAAGAAGGACTCGGGCGTGAAGGAGTTTGCCGACCTGAAGGACCGCAACGTGGTCACCACGGCAGGCACCACCGGCGAGCGCCTGCTGGTCAAGATGAACGGCGAGAAGGCCATGAACATGAACCTGATCAGCACCAAGGACCACGGCCAGTCCTTCCTGATCCTGGAAACCGGCCGTGCCGCGGCGTTCGTGATGGATGAGCCGCTGCTGTACGGCGAGCGCACCAAGGCCAAGAACGCGGCCGACTGGGTGGTGGTGGGCGCGCCGCTGCAGACCGAGAACTACGCCTGCATGTTCCGCAAGGACGACCCCTCGTTCAAGAAGCTGGCCGATGGCGTGATCGCCGACCTGCAGACCAGCGGCCGCGCCGAGAAGTTGTACAACAAGTGGTTCATGACGCCGATTCCGCCGCGCGGCATCAACATGAACTACCCGCTGTCGGCCGACATGAAGGCACTGTTCGCGGCGCCCAACGACAAGGCCTACCAGTAGGGCGGGCGGGCCGCGCGGGGCGGAACCGGGTTCCGCGGTTATTTAGCCATGATGAATCGATATTTAGCATTCGATAGTGTTTGCGGTAGTGTTGAGCCCGATATAGGCTCATAGCAGCACAACAGCCGGCGGCGCTCCACAAGAGGCCGGCCGGCGCTGCCTCACACTGCTTATCCGCATCGACTGGAGAACATATGCGATCGCTTCGTACTGGCTGGTTCAAATCCCTGCTGGCCGCTTCCCTGGTGGCCGGCGCCGGCCTGGCGGCCAGCGCGGCCCATGCCGCCGACCTGCTCGACACCGTCAAGCAGGCCGGCGTGCTGAAGATCGGGCTGGAGGGCACCTATCCCCCGTTCGGCTTCCGTGGCGCAAAGAACGAGCTGGAAGGCTTCGACGTCGACGTGGCACGGGCGGTGGCGGGCAAGCTCGGCGTCAAGCCGGAGTTCGTCACCACCGAATGGAGCGGCATCATCGCCGGCCTGCAGGCGGGCAAGTTCGACGTCATCGTCAACCAGGTCAATGTCACGCCGCAGCGCCAGCAGGTGCTGGATTTTTCCACGCCCTACGTCTACTCGGATGCGCAGCTGATCCAGCGCAAGGATGACAAGCGCCAGTTCAAGTCGCTGGAAGATTTGAAAGGCCACAAGCTGGGCGTCAGCCTGGGCAGCAACTACAACGACCTGGCCAAGTCCGTGGCCGGCATCGAGGTCAAGACCTATCCCGGCGCACCCGAGTACCTGCGCGACCTGGCAGCGCAGCGCGTCGATGCCGCGCTGAACGACCGGCTGATGGTGGCCTACCTGGTCAAGACCGCCAACCTGCCGCTGCGCCCCGGCGCGATCGTGGCGGGTGCCACCACGCAGGTGGCCATCCCGTTCCGCAAGAACAATCCCAAGTTCGCGCAGGCCATCAACCACGCGCTGGAAGACCTGGCCAAGGACGGCACGCTCGGCAAGCTGTCGGTGAAGTGGTTCGGCACCGATGTGACCAAGCCCGCCGGCAAGCCGATCAAGTAAGCCGGCCGGCAAGCACGGCGTTATCATGTCGCGGCGCGGCGGCCTGCATGGCTGCCGCGCCGCTTTGCTTTGTGCCTTTTATTGCTGATTCTTTTTTTCGCGCCGCCCATGTCCGCTCTCCAGCTCGTCATCGACTCCCTGCCCGTGCTGCTGCAGGGCACGCTGCTGACCATCAAGTTCGCGTTGTGGTCGATGGTGTTCGGGCTGATGCTGGGCACGGTGGTGGCGCTGATGGGCATCAGCCATAGCCGTGCGCTCAAGGCAGTGGCGCGGGGCTACGTCAGCATCATGCGCGGCACGCCGCTGCTGGTGCAGATCTTCGTGGTCTATTACGGGCTGCCCGGCATCGGCATCGCGCTGGAGCCGACACCCGCGGGCGTGCTGACGCTGAGCCTGAACGTCGGCGCGTATTTGTCGGAGAGCATGCGCGGCGCCATCCTGGGGGTGGCGCGCGGGCAGTGGCTGGCGGCCTACAGCCTGGGCCTGACGCCGGCGCAGGCGCTGCGCTACGTGGTAGGCCCGCAGGCGCTGCGGCTGGCGGTGCCGAGCCTGTCGAACAGCCTGATCAGCCTGATCAAGGATACGTCGCTGGTGTCGGTCATCACCGTCACCGAGCTGCTGCGCACGGCGCAGGAGGTGATCGCCGCCACCTACCAGCCGTTGCCGCTGTACCTGGCGGTGGCGGCGATCTACTGGGTGCTGAGCACGGGGTTGTCCGGGCTGCAGCACAGGCTGGAGCGCAGGTTGGCGCTGCCAGGGCGGCATTGAAAATTCGCCTGGTTACATGCTAAAAGGCCAGCTCTGAAGAACTGGCCTTTTAGTTGGAAGCTCGAATTGCGCGTGTTATCTCCCCTCTCCCTCTGGGAGAGGGGTTGGGGAGAGGGCGGGCGTGTCGACGAAGTGCGTCGGCATAACGACCTCCTGCCCTCTCCCCCAGGCCCTCTCCCGCAAGCGGGAGAGGGGAGCAAACCGCCGGCGCAATTGCGCACGTGGAGGCGGAGCCAATTCAGCCCTGGGCGATGCGCCCGGCGATATGCCCCAGCGCCTCTTCCACCTGGTCCACCAGGATCAGGCACAGGTCGCCAGCTTGCAGGTGCGACAGCGCGGTATCGATGGCCAGGAACTCGCCACGGATTTCCTCGACCTGGCTGGCGCGTTGCGCGCCCTGCAGGCCTTCGCGCAGCAGCGCCAGCACCTCGCCGTCGGCGCGGCCGCGCTGGCACTGGTCCTGGTACATCACGACCTCATCGAACGCGCCGCCCAGGATCTGGGTCTGGCGCCGGATGTCGTCGTCGCGGCGGTCGCCCGCGCCGCTGATCACCACCACCCGCCGCCTGGCGGGAATCGATTCGATCGCGTTGCACAGCGCCAGGATTGCATCCGGGTTGTGGCCGTAGTCGGCGATCAGCGTCGCGCCGCGGTAGTCGAACACATTGAAGCGCCCGGGCGCGGTCTGCGCATCGTTGACGAAGGTGGCCAGCCCGCGGCGGATCACCGGCCAGTCGATGCCCAGCGCCCATGCGGCGGCGATCGATGACATCGCATTCTCGACCTGGAAGCCGATGGTGCCGTTGCGCGTCAGCGGAATCTCCGCCAGCGCGATGCGCACCTCGGCATCGCCTTCCGCGGCGACGATGTCGGCGCCGTCGACGAACACCACGCGCTTGCCCTGCGCGCGGTGCGTGGCCATGGCCGGCTGGTCGGGATCGTGCGCGAAGAAGGTGACGCTGCCGGGGCAGGCATCGGCCATGCGCACCACCATCGGGTCGGCGGCGTTGAGCACGGCCATGCCGTGCGGCGCGACGTTCTGCACGATCACGCTCTTGAGCACCGCCAGGTCTTCCACCGAATTGATGTAGGAGAGGCCCAGGTGGTCGCCTTCGCCGACGTTGGTCACCACCGCCACATCGCAGCGGTCGAAGGCCAGGCCCTCGCGCAACAGGCCGCCGCGCGCGGTCTCGAACACGGCGGCGTCGACGTCGGGGTGCAGCAGCACGTTGCGCGCGCTGCGCGGGCCGCTGCAGTCGCCGGTATCGATGCGCTCGCCCTGGATATAGACGCCGTCGGTGCCGGTCATGCCCATGCGCAGGCCGCTGCCGGCCATGACGTGGGTAATCAGCCGCACCGTGGTGGTCTTGCCGTTGGTGCCCGACACCGCCACCACCGGGATGCGGCCGTCGTCGCCGTCGGCAAACATGGTGGAGACGATGGCTTCGCCGACCGCGCGGCCCTTGCCGTACGACGGCTGCAGGTGCATGCGCAGGCCCGGCGCGGCATTGACCTCGACAATGCCGCCGGCCTGCTCCTCGAACGGCTTGAGCATGGTTTCGCAGACCGCGTCGACGCCGGCGATGTCCAGGCCCACCATCTGCGCCGCCGCCACGGCGCGCGCGGCGATGTCCGGGTGGACGTCGTCGGTCACGTCGGTGGCGCTGCCGCCGGTGGACAGGTTGGCGTTGTTGCGCAGCACCACGCGGGTGCCGGCGGCCGGCACGGAATCCGCGGTCAGGTTCTGCTTGGCCAGCGTCGCCAGCGCGATATCGTCGAAGCGGATCTTGGTCAGCGAGGTGGCATGGCCTTCGCCGCGGCGCGGGTCGCGGTTCACTTCCTCGACCAGCTGGCGCACGGTATGCACGCCGTCGCCGATCACCTGCGGCGGATCGCGGCGCGCGGCCGCGACCAGCTGCTTGCCGACCACGAGCAAGCGGAAATCATGGCCAGGGATATAGCGCTCGACGATCACGTCGGAGCTGATGTCCGAGGCGACCTCATAGGCCGTCATCACTTCCTCGCGGGTGCGGATGCGCACCGCCACGCCCTTGCCCTGGTTGCCGTCGCGCGGCTTGACCACCACCGGGGCGTCGATTTCCTGCGCCGCCGCCCAGGCTTCGTCGGCGCTGCGCACCGAGCGGCCCAGCGGCACCGGCACGCCGGCGGCGTGCAGCAGGGTCTTGGTCAGGTCCTTGTCCTGCGCGATCGATTCGGCCACGGCGCTGGTGCGGTCGGTCTCGGCCGCCTGGATGCGGCGCTGCTTGCTGCCCCAGCCGAACTGCACCATCGAGCCCTGCGTCAGGCGCCGGTACGGGATGCCGCGCGCGACCGCGGCGTAGACGATCGAGCCGGTGCTCGGCCCGAGGCGCACGTCCTCGTCCAGCTCGCGCAGGCGGTGCAGCGCGTCGGCCAGGTCGAACGGGGTGTCGTGGCGCGCGGCATTGCACAGCGCTTCGGCAAGTTCAAACGCGAGCCGGCCGACTTCTTCCTCGCTGTATTGCACGATCACCTGGTAGATGCCGGGCTCGACCGTCTGCGCGGTGCGGCTGAACGTCACCGGGCAGCCGGCGGCGGCCTGCAGGCGCAGCGCGGTTACTTCCAGCACGTGGGCAAGCGACAGCTCGACCGACTCTTCGTCCGGGCGCAGCGGCCCGATCTCGGGGAAGCGGGCGCGCAGCCGGTCTTCGAAGCCGGGCAGGGCCGACAGCATGTTGGCGGTGTCCTGGCAGGCCACGATCGCTTCGATGGCGGTGTGGCGGCACCACAGGTTCGGGCCCCGCAGGGCCCGGATACGGGAGACTTCCATAGAACGGTTTCCGTGTCTTCTATGCGCGGTTGGGCTGGGGGCGTCAGGCGCGGCGGGCGGGCTGGCCCATCCAGTGGTGCACCAGGTCGACGGTGGCGCCGGTGGCGGCCTCGTCGCACTGCAAGACCAGCAGGTCGCCCGGCACCAGCTGTCCCAGGGCGTTTTCGATGGCGCTGGCGCGCGAGCCTTCGTCGATGATCTTGGTCACGCGCCGGCCTTCGTACAGGCCCTGCTTGAGCAGCGCGCGCGCCTCGGCGTCGGGCAGGGCGCGCTTGACGCTGCGGTCCTCGCACAGGAACACGCGGTCGAAATGCTGGCCCAGGACCTTGCCCTGGCGCACCAGGTCGTCGTCGCGGCGCTGCACGCCGGCGCCGTAGACCACCATGCGGCGCTCGGCCGGGAAGCGGTCCAGCGCGGTCGCCAGCGCTTCCAGCGCGGGGGCGTTGTGGGCGTCGTCGACCACCACCGTGGCGCCGTTGCGCTCGAACAGCGTGAAGCGGCCCGGCACGTCGACCTGGCCGACATCGAAGGTCACCACGCCGGCGCGGATCAGGTCATTGGAGATGCCCAGCGCCCAGCCGGCGGCGACCGCGGCGAGCACGTTCTCGACCTGGAACGCGACACGGCCGGCGTAGGTCAGCGGCACCGCGGCCACGTCGACCAGCGCGGTCTCGCTGTTGCCGGTGGCCAGCACGATCTTGCCTTCGCGCACGTACACCGCGCGCTTGCCGGCGGCGCGGTGCGACATGATCGCACTCAGCTCCGAGGTCAGGCCGAAGAAGATCACGTCGCCGTCGCACAGTTCGGCCATCTCGACCAGGCGTTCGTCGCGCGCGTTGAGCACCGCGGCGCCGTTCTGCAGCACCACGTCGACCTGCGTGCGCAGCACGTTGTACATGCGGTCTTCGTCTTCGACGTAATAGTCGCCGAGATGATCCGGCCGGTCGAAGTTGGTGACCACGCCGACCTGGCAGCGGTCATAGGCCAGGCCCTCGGACAGGATGCTGCCGCTGTCGTTCTCGAACACGGCGGCCTCGACCGCGCGGTTCATCAGGATGCGGTGGGCGGCTTCCCAGTTGGCGCGGTCGCCGCTTTCGACCTGGCGGCGATCCAGGAACAGGCCATCGCTGCAGGCCAGGCCGGTATGCTTGCCCGACAGTTGCAGCAGGCGCGCCACCAGGCGCGCCACCACGGTCTTGCCGTTGGTGCCGGTCACGCCCACCACCGGAATGCGGCCGTGGTCGTCTTCCGACTCAGGGAACAGGTGGTTGACGATGGCGCGGCCCACCGGGCGCGGCGTGCCTTCGGCCGGCTTGATATGCATCAGCAGGCCGGGGCCGGCGTTGACTTCGACGATGGCGCCGCGCTGTTCGTGCAGCGGGCGCGAGATGTCCTCGGCCACAAGGTCCACGCCGGCGATATCCAGCCCCACCACGCGCGCGGCCAGCGCGGCATGCGCGGCGACGCTGGGGTGCACGCGGTCGGTGACGTCGAAGGCGACGTTGCCGTTGCGCTGGATCAGCACCGGGCGGCCTTCCGGCGGCACCGAACTGCCGTCCATGCCCTGGCGCTTCAGTTCAAGCCGCGCGGCGGAGTCGAGCCGAACGCGGTTGAGCGGGTGGTCCTCGGTGCTGCCGCGGCGCGGATCGGAATTGATCTGCAGCTCGATCAGCTCGTCGATGGTGGACCTGCCGTCGCCGACCACGCTGGCGGTCTCGCCCATGGCGGCGGCGACCAGGCGGCCGCCCACCACCAGCAGGCGGTGCTCGTTGCCGGGGATGAAGCGCTCGACGATGACGCCGCTGCCTTCGTCGATGGCCACGCCATAGGCGGTCTCGACTTCCTCGCGGGTCATCAGGTTGGTAAACACGCCGCGGCCATGGTTGCCGTCATAGGGCTTGACCACCACCGGCACGCCGATGTCCTCGGCGGCGTCCCAGGCATCCTCGGGCGACTCGACCATGCGGCCTTCCGGCACCGGTACGCCGCACGATTCCAGCAGGCTCTTGGTCAGGTCCTTGTCGCGCGAGATGCTTTCGCCGATGGCGCTGGTGCGGTCGGTCTCGGCGGTCCAGATGCGGCGCTGGCGCGCGCCGTAGCCCAGTTGCACCAGGTTGCCATCCGACAGGCGCAGCGCCGGGATGTCGCGGTCGTCCGCGGCATCGACGATGCAGGCGGTGCTGGGGCCAAGGCAATGCTTGTCGACCAGGCGGCGCAGGTGGTCCACCGTGGCGGGGACATCGTAGGGGCGGTCCTCGATCGCGGCCATGACCAGGTCGCGCGCGGCGAACAGGGCGGCGCGGGTGACCTCCTCATGCCAGGCGCGCACGATCACCTTGTAGACGCCGCGCACCGGCGTTTCGCGCGCCTTGCCGAAGCCGCCCGGCATGCCCGCCAGGTTTTGCAGCTCGAGCGTCACGTGTTCCAGGATATGGCCCGGCCAGGTGCCTTCCTTCAGCCGCTGCAGGAAGCCGCCGCGCTCGCCGATGCTGCAGCGATGCTCGACCAGCGACGGCAGCCAGGCCGACAGGCGCTCGTAGAACCCCGGAATCGTGTTGGAGGGAAAGTCCTCCAGTTCCCCGATATCGACCCATGCCTCCAGAACGGGCCGATATGTCCACATATTCGGGCCGCGCAGCGACATGACATCGAAAATCTCAATGTCCTTCTTTTTCATTGAATTAGCTTGAGGCAGTGGGCGGAACGCCCGAGAAATGGAAGCCTAACCTTTCAGTAACGTTACAGCACGAAGCGGGTTGACTTTCTTGGTGTAAAAGTGATTGTGCAATGCATCAGGGCTACCCGCGCGTTCGTCGTTATGTATACTGCGGGCGAATTCGCGGGCCGCCAGCGCGTGCCCGGCCTAAATTGTTTCAAGTTATGTCCGCAACCCCTGGACGCACGCCGCGCCATCCATGACCCAGTCCACCCTGCCTGTCCCTACCGCCACTGCCGCCGATGAACCCTGGCGGGCTGAAGCCGGATCGTGGCTCCGACCCGGCGAGACCGTCCTGGCCGGACTGGCACTGGACCTCGACGCGAGGCTGCATTTTACCCAAGGGTGGCTGGTTGTGACCGACCAGCGCATCGTTGCCCGCGCCCCCGGCGAAAAAAATGTGCGGGAATGGAACATCGCCCCGGCACTGCGCCTGTCGCATACCGACCACGCGGGGGTGGGGACGCTGGAACTGAGCGGCCCGGCGGGCCGGCTCGCCACCTGGCGATATACGCTTGGTTACAATCCCGCGGCCCTGCGGCTGGCGGACCAGTTCGAGGCCCAGCGCGATGCGGCCACCTCGCGCCCGGCCACCGCGGCGGGCGAGGTGTTGTGCCCGACCTGCAAGGCGCCGCTGCCGCCGGACGAGGAACAGTGCCCGCAATGCAGCCGCGAGCTTGAGACGCCGCCGTCGACCTGGGCGCTGCTGCGGCTATGGCGCTTTGCCCACCCATACCGCTGGCAGCTGCTGGGCGGCTTCATGCTGACGCTGCTGTCGACCGCGGCCACGCTGGTGCCGCCTTACCTGACCATGCCGCTGATGGACCGGGTCCTGATCCCCTTCCAGAACGGCGTGCCGATCGACTATGGGCTGGTGCGCCTGTACCTGGCGGGGCTGCTCGGAGCGGCGCTGGTGGCGTGGTCACTGGGATGGGCGCGCACCTACCTGCTGGCCAGGGTGTCGGAGCGCATCGGCGCGGATCTGCGCACGACAACGTATGAACATTTGCTAAAGCTGTCGCTGGAGTATTTCGGCGGCAAGCGCACCGGCGACCTGATGGCGCGCATCGGCTCGGAAAGCGACCGCATCTGCGTGTTCCTGTCGCTGCACCTGCTGGACTTCGCCACCGACGTGCTGATGATCCTGATGACGGCGGTGATCCTGGTCTCGATCAACCCGTGGCTCGCGCTGGTCACGCTGGTGCCATTGCCGTTTATCGCCTGGATGATCCACCTGGTGCGCGACCGCCTGCGCCACGGCTTCGAGAAGATCGACCGGATCTGGTCGGAAATCACCAACGTGCTCGCCGATACCATCCCCGGCATCCGCGTGGTCAAGGCGTTTGCCCAGGAAAAGCGCGAAGTCACGCGCTTCCGCGAGGCCAACAAGCACAACCTCGCGATCAACGACCGCGTCAACGCGGTGTGGTCGCTGTTCACGCCGACGGTGACGCTGCTGACCGAGATCGGGCTGCTGATCGTGTGGGTGTTCGGCATCTGGCAGGTATCGCACAGTGCCATTACCGTGGGCGTGCTGGTGGCGTTCCTGACCTATATCAGCCGCTTCTATACGCGCCTGGATTCGATGAGCCGCATCGTCTCGGTGACGCAGAAAGCCGCCGCCGGGGCCAAGCGCATCTTCGACATCCTCGACCATGTGTCGAGCGTGCCCGAGCCGGCGCGGCCGGCCCGGCTGGAGCGGGTCGAGGGCGCCATCGACATGAGCGACCTTGGCTTCCGCTACGGCAACCGCGCGGTGATTCGCGGGCTGAACCTGTCGATCGCGCCGGGCGAAATGATCGGGCTGGTCGGCCACAGCGGCTCGGGCAAGAGTACGCTGGTCAACCTGATCTGCCGCTTCTACGATGTCTCGGAGGGCGCGATCCGAGTCGACGGGGTCGATATCCGCTCACTGCCGGTATCGGAGTACCGCCGCCATATCGGCCTGGTGCTGCAGGAGCCGTTCCTGTTCTTCGGCACGATTGCCGACAATATCGCCTACGGCAAGCCAGGCGCCACGCGCGATGAGATCATTGCCGCCGCGCGGGCCGCGCATGCGCACGAGTTCATCCTGCGGCTGCCGCACGGTTATGACTCGCTGGTCGGTGAGCGCGGCCAGGCGCTGTCGGGCGGCGAGCGCCAGCGCATCTCGATTGCGCGCGCGCTGCTGATCAACCCGCGCATCCTGATCATGGACGAGGCCACCTCGTCGGTCGACACCGCCACCGAAAAGGAAATCCAGAAGGCGCTCGACAACCTGGTGCAGGGCCGTACCACCATTGCCATCGCGCACCGCCTGTCGACGCTGCGCAAGGCGGACCGGCTGGTGGTGATGGACCGCGGCCAGATCGTCGAAGTGGGCAGCCACGACGAACTGCTGCCGCGTGAGGGCGCGTACTTCAAGCTTTACCAGGCGCAGGCGCGCAATGTCGATACCGAAGACGACGACACCGAAGAGGCCATCCAGATCCCGGAGACTGCCCATGCCCAATGACATCGCCGCCGCCGCGCCGACCCCCGTGTTCACGCTGGACCGCAATCCCTTCGGCCGCCTGGTGCTGATCGCCGCGGACGGCACCGTCCATGAAGGCGTGGTGCCGGTGCGCGCCTTCCCGATCTCGGCGCCGCAGGGGGGCATCGGCATGATGAGCGCAGACGGGCATGAGGTGGTATGGATTCCGCGGCTGGAAGACCTGCCGATCGCCGAGCGCGACATGATCGAGGCGGAGCTCGCTTCGCGGGAATTCATGCCGGAGATCGAGCGCATCGTCAGTGTCTCGACCTATGCCACGCCCAGCGTGTGGACGGTGAAGACCGACCGTGGCCAGACCGACCTGGTGCTGCGCGGCGAAGAAGCGATCCGGCGCCTGGCCGGCAGCACGCTGCTGATATCGGACACGCACGGCATCCACTACCTGATCCGCGACCTGATGGCGCTGGACAAGCACAGCCGCAAGATCCTGGACCGCTTCCTTTGAGGGGCAGGGGCGCGGAAGGCTTCCGCCGCGCCCGTCCGGCGCAGCCGGAAGCTCAGTGCAGCAGCTCGGACGAATCGTCCTCGTCGTCCCAGTCGTCGTGCATCACCGGCACGTCGGGCGCCATGTCGAACACCATCGAGTGATAGCGCACGCTGAACCACTCGCGAAACATCTTCAGCGACAGTTCCTCGGGCCATGCCGAGTCATCGAACCATTCGCCAAGCATGAATTCGAAGAAGTCCTGCCAGCGTTTCTCGACCCAGCGCACGGCGTTCTCGTGCGTGTCGGCGAGCTCCTCGGGCAGCAGGAACACGCTCTGGTCTTCGCGCACCTGCTCCAGCGTGAGGCCGGCCACGGGCTGGGGATCGACCGCCTGGATCCAGTCCAGGAACGGCTGTTCCGGAACCAGGGCGATCATGGAGCGGTTGATGGTGAAGCGGGGATGGTCGGACATCGCGAAAGCCTTGAAGGACTGCAGCGGGCTATTGTAGTCCTTCGATTCCCGGATGTAGCGATGAACCTTGCCGCCGCTACGTCACTGGCGCGATAACGGCTACTGGTAGTCCAGCGTAAACACCATCGAGCTGGTGACGTTCCCCGGCGAAGGGGTGCCGCCGAGGCTGGCATAGCGGGCGCCGAAGCGATAGGTGGCAGGTACGTTGGCCTGGATGCTTCCCATGGCATTGCGCACCTGCAGTGGCACCGGCGCGGTCCCGCTGGCGTTGACGATTTGCACGCCGGCGCCACGTGCTGCGCCGGGATCCCCGGAATTGCTGAGGCCAAGAATGCCGCTGGGGGCCGAGATCACCGGTGTGTCGCCGGCCCCGTCCAGGGTCATGCCGACAATGGCCGCGCTGTTGCAGCTCAGCTGGATGGCGAACGGCGTGTTGCCGCCGGAGCTTTGCGTCGCAAGCGCCCTGGCGCTGATGGCAGGCAGGCTCACGGCAGGGGGAGCGAGGACATTGCAGGCGATCTCCCGGGTCGCGATGGTGCCGGAAAAGCCGATGTAGTTGTCGCGGTTGCCCGTGCCGCCCAGCGCGCCTTCCACCGACCCGTTATAGACGCCGAAGCCGAAGCGGGTCTGCGCGGGGTCGAGGTTACCGGTCGAAATCGGCCCGGTCTTGACGAACTCGATCGTCACCGACACGGAATACGTCAGGTCGGCATTGAGGTGGCCGAGGTTGGCCGAGCGGGTGTCGCACCAGACGCCAGAAGCATTGGTCATCGGCTGGCCGGCGGCATTGCGCAGGCGGATGCCGACACCCGGGATGCCGGTGGAATAGACGCCTGGCTTCACTTCGGTACCGGAGCCGTAGTAGCACGAGACGATCGGCGCGCCTGGCACCACCCAGGGCAGCACGTTGGTGCAGCTGCCGCTGAACTGGTAGCTGCGCAACGTTCCGGGAATCGTGCCGCCCTCGGCAAGGTTGACCGCGATGGCCATGCTGTCGAGGGTCTGGTCATAGGGCAACGATGGCATGGCACTGCATTTCGCATGGGCAAGGTGCGGTGCCGCAAAGCACGCCATCACGAGCAGCCAGCGGCGCAGGAGACGGAAGAGTTCGATTCGGTTCATAGCGGGATCAGGGATGCGGCCTGCCTTGCCAAAATCCCGCGGTGCGCGGGAACCAGCCAATGACCACCAGCGGCATGCCAGTCAAAGTTCCTTGCTACGATAGGACCCGCACACTCGTGAAGCGATAAGGCTTGGCCTATTTTGCGGTCGGAAATTTTCCCGTCCGTGGCCGCCGCGCCAAAAGAAAAAGCCCTCGGCCGGGTGGACGAGGGCCCGAAGTGGCAGCGGGCGAGTCGCGGATCGCCCGCATCGAATCATGCGCCTGCATGGCGCGGCCCGGCATCCCCAAATCTGGGGATGTCGCTTTTCCCCGGCGCATGCCGGGGGGTGCCGCCGGGCAAAGAAAAAACCCGCGCAGCGTGAGCTGTCGCGGGTTTCTGGTCCTGCTGCTACTGCTACTGCATCGGACGGAATACTGGTGGAGCCGGCGGGAATCGAACCCGCCACGCCATTTTCAGTAAGTATCTGATCTGATTATGGTTTTACCATACACCCCGATTTCTTGGGCGAAACTTGGGCGACCATAGAAAAAGGGGCCGAAGCCCCTCGTGCTAACACCCCTCGGCCGTTAGCAGGCCGGTCAGTCCGGTTTCCGAAAGGGAATCGAACCGGCGTCCGGAGTCACTCCACCTCCGCACCGAACTTCGAATGCACGTACGCGCGCATTGCGGCCTCCAGGGCGGTCTTCCCCGCCCCCGTCGGATCCATCTCGCCGCTCGGCCAGGCGGCCCACCCGCCATTGCGTGGCATCACGCCGATCCGCTCGCGGTCGATGATTCGTCCACCCTCATGCCAGGTGATGGTGGGCGAGAACCGGTAGAAGTCGAAATCCGGGTGAAACCTCGTCTCGCAAATTCCATCCCGCATCCGGAACTCTCGATCGCCAAGCGCCTTGGCCACCCAATAGTCCAGGGCGGCGCCTTCCAGTTCACTTACCTTCATCAATCACCCTCCCAATCTCAGCGGCGGCGCGGACGATGGCGCGGCGGGTCGCGGCATTCTTGTCTGGATCAAACGACTCGGTGAAGGTGCCGCCAGCATAGCAATCCGTAGGGTCAGGCCAGATCGCCTGAACAGTTTGTTCGTCTTCCGCGCGGTTGAACTGGATGTCGATGTTAAGAATGCACGCCAACCGCAGTGCGTCGCCATCATCTTCCAGTGGATTCCAGAGCATTTCCACTCCTGCGCCGACATAGGTAATAAGCAAGCCGATTTTCGGCTCGGCCTCCTCATAGGCGACGTGGTCATCAACCCAATGGGCCGTCTGGTATGCGCCCGGGATTCCAGCCGCCTTCGCCGCCAGTTCCAATAAATCTCGATCTTCCATCACTCCTCCGAACCAGTTTCTGCGACCCGCCAAGCGCGGCGGGTCGTCTCGATGATATGTGCTGCTTGCTGCTGCATACAGGGTATAGCTTGTAAATCCGGATCACAGGCGGTGGCCTGTGGGGTTAGGCGGCTTGCATTTCCCGCTCGGCGAGTTCGCAGAAGATGCCGCACTGCACCTCTGGCTCCTTCTGGTAATCACCGGCGCTTGGATCCAGCTCATCCAGGAATACGCGCTCATCGCCATGCTTGACTAGCTTCACGCCCATGGCGCGGCTCAGCTTTGCCATGCGGTGGAAGGCCGGCGGGAAATCAACGCGGATCTTGTTCCAGTAGCCGGCGCCACCCTTCACGCAACCGATGCAGTTGTTGTGCTTATAGCCCAGGCCATACATGGCCGGCAGGGCAATGCCAGCGCGCTGGAGCAGCGCCAGGCAGTCCGAGAGCATGAGCCGGACCTGTCTTACTCGCCGTAGCGGGCGGGCTGTGGTTAGGCAGTGAATGGCCAAGCATTCGATCCGCGAGGTTTATCGGTATTCGCAGGCTTATCCGCGCAGGCGGGTGCATTGGCCAGCCCATAAAAAATCAGAGCGTGCTCGCTTACCTCGCCCTCAATCCCAGTCAGGTGAAAGCGATGAAAAGCCCAAACATTTCGGCGCGGTACGCCGGGCATTGCCGCCCCGATCTGGTTTCCAAAGTCGTCCATTACTTCAATCTCCTTGGATGCGGCGCCGCAAGAGAACCAGCAGACGATGCGCTTTGCGTTGGCGTCGATCATCACTCCCCCCTCCCGCGCTGGGGCGCGGCGTCGTTCTCGCCCTCCTGTGCGCGCAGGGCGGCGCGTTCCTCGACAATTGCTGAAATGAGATTGCCGGATGGAGTGTCAGCGAATGCGGTCCAGTAGTCACCGGTTGGCGGCAGCACCATCCATACTCCGCCGTTACGCGACACGAATTCATAACCCGGCAGGATTTCCCTCGCTTCCTCCACCCCCACCGCGTCAACCTTTAAGGGTTCCTTAATGGTTGGCGTGGCGAGCAGGGCCAATAACGCAGCCTCCCATCCAGCGTCGAAGCCGTTCTTGTTGTACTGGCGGAAATTCCCGCTCGCCTTCCATTTCAGATAGGCATCTTCTCGGTCCAGCTTCCGCACCATTTCGCGGGCATCCGCAATATGGTCGGCGGCGATAGGGTCGGCGTAGATATAGCCGGGCTTCGGCGTGCCAAACCAGATTGCAGGCACAGACGTTCTAGTCTCGACGCCAATGCCCATTTCTTCGGCGGACAGAATCTTGCCAATCGGCGCCCCCGCTTCCCCGCTGGATGGTGCGGCGCTGGCAAGGATTTCCGTGATGGCCGCATGGGCGCGCACTGCGTTCGCAGGGTCATCCGCAAAGTGTTTTGCGATGATGGCATTGGCGGCCACCATGCCCGCTGGTGCGGCGACAGGTGCCGCATTGGAGAGCGCGGCATCGAACTTGTCGGCCAGCTCGAACAGCAAATGATAGGAGCCCAGCAGAAACTTGCGCTCGTTGCTCTCAGGCTCCAGATGCAGCGCGCCCTGAATTTCGATGTTGTCGCTGATGTCCAGCATCACCCGCGCCACGTTGCGTATCTTGTCGGTGCATACCTTGATGTTTTCGCTCATTTCAATTCCCAGGTGTTGTGATGGGAGGGCGCGCGATACTTACGCCGTCTTTTAGAGGGCAGTCGGCCGGCCGGTGACCAGAGCCGCCGCACAGGCAACAGGTCTTCATCGCGTGCCCCCAAAGGGGATTCCAATGATGGCCAGCATGACGAGGCCGGCCCAGATCAGGATGAGGTCGTCCATCACAGCCCCAGCCTTTTGAGGATCCGGCGCAGGAGGGAGGGGCGCGCCGGCGTGTGCCAGGCGCCGTCCGTGCCGCAATCGGTGAACATCGAGCGCGCGAAGTAGGCGATGACAATGCGCTGCCCGTCGCGCTGCGGGGCTCCGCACATGGGATAGGACTCTGCCCTCAAGTGGGCGCAGGTTTCGCATCTTCTGGCCATGATTAGCTCCAGGCTCGGTAGATCTCGGCGGCCGCAACGCACACGCTGACGAACAGTGCGAAATCGCGGAGGCGTCGGCATGCGCGGGACTGTCGCAGGCGGAGGTACGTGGGGTCGTCGGGGTGGATCACGATTGCGGCTCCCTGGCGGCAAGCATGGCGTCTGCCCAAGCGGAGGGCCACTGGACGTAGCGCTGCTTCTCATGTTCTTTGTCCCACCGGGCACTCTCGGACCGGGCGCGCTCGTGTGCCAGCGCGTAGTCACGGACTCGAGGGCTCGTGATGTCAGTCGCGCTCACATATCCCTCGTCCCACGCGTACAGATCGGATTTCTCTTCCTCGGTGAGGTCATGAAGCGCAGGCGGCATCTTCATGCGCGCGGTCGGCATCACCGGCCGGAACCACGGCTGCGGCTCGTCCGGCGCGTGCGCGATGAAGTAGTCGCGCAGGGTCATGCCTTCAGTGCTTTCGGCCACCGCATACGCCGGCGTCCGGTTGCTGAGCGACTGCAGGCGCGGAAACGCCGGCCCACCGTCTTTGATCTGCTCGCTCATGCCTGCCTCCAATAGAACTCGCTGTAGTCCGGGTCTTGATGCCAGCTGTAGCGCTGCTGGCAGTGCCGCTCGTAGGTTTCCCGGGGGAAGTCGTTGTATTGACCGACCGGCATCAGCAGGTCGTGGCTGAAGCCGAAGTCGTCCGTCACCTTGGCGAAGGTCATTGCGGTTCCTTTGCGCGACCGAGGGCGGCGTCGGCCTGATCGAGAATCTGCCCAATCGTCTTGGCGCCGCTCCCATCCTTCATGCTGATGAGGTCCTTCTCATGCGCAGCGCTACCGCCATTCGTAGCGGCCTGCAAGGCAGATGCAGTCCACTGCAGCGCCTCTGTCAGCTCGTGTGTCAGGTTCTGCTGCGCCGCTTGTCTGGCCGCCGCCTGTTCGTTCGTCATCGCCGTCTCCCGCGCGTTCGTTATCAACATGCACACATGTTAGCACACGGGTTAGCAGGCGCAAGCGATTTCTCGCGCCAGCCGCTTACTTAGATGAGGCCGAAAACTCGTCCCAGGCGTTCTTCGGCGTGTAGCCTGCCTTGGCGTCGTGCTCCGGAATCCAGCGCCCGTAATGCTTGATGATCATTTCGGTATCGACGTGGCCCATCTGCTGCGCGACCCAGAGCGGGTTCTCTCCCCTCGACAGCAGGGTGGAGGCGTAGGTGTGGCGCGTCTGGTACGGGTTCCGATACCGGACTTCGGCCTTCTTCAGAATGTGCGTCCAGCAGTTGACCCTGATTTGCTTATCGCCGGTCCATGGCTTTCCGTTCCACGGGCACGTAAAGACCCTGCCATGCGGCATCAGGGCGGACCACTGCTTCTGGGCTTCCAGCGCGGCGCGCGCGCTCGGCAGCATCAGCACGTCCCGCGTGCCGGCGTCGGTCTTGGTGGTCTTCTCGGTCTTGACGACCACAGCCTGGCGCACATGTATTAGCCCGGCCTCGAAGTCGACGTCCTTCCAGCGCAGGCCGATCAGCTCGGACGTGCGCAGCCCAGCCCAGAAGGCGAACTGGAAGAGGTTGCGCGCCGGCCCGTCGCAGGCGGCGAGGATGGCTGTGATCTCGTCCAGACTGAACGGGTCGACCTCGTAGGTGGACTTCCTCTTGGTCTTCGTCAGGATCTTGTCCAGAGCGATCCTGTCGAGCGGGTTCTGTTCGATCAGGTCTTCATTGAGCGCGTCTTGAAAAATGCTGCGCAGGGGCGAGATGACGTTGCGCGCGGTCTTGGCGGTCACGTCCATGGAGGCGATCCACGAGCGCAGGGCGGAAGGCTGGGCCTCGGTAATGAGTGTCTTTCCCCATTTCGGCTTCAGCAGCCCGTCAACGATCTTGCGGTACCCGTTCAACGTGCTGGGCGACATGGCGCCGCGATGCACGGAGAGGGTGGCTTCCTTCATGAAGTCGTCCAGGCGCTCGCCGATGGTCGCCTTCTTGGCCGGAGCGCCCTCGAGCTTGGCGCGCTTGCTGTCCGGGAAGTAGTCGGCATAGCTGAAGGTGCCGCGGCCGATCGCATTCAGGATCTCGCCGCGCAGGCGCTCGGCATACCGCAGGTTCGCGGTCGTAGCCTCAAGCTTCAGGGTCTCGCGGCACTCGCGGCCCTGGAACTGGAAGCGGATGCGGATCGTCGTTCCACGCGCGCCGTCCCGGACTTCGATGCCTTCTCGCTTGGTGAGCTTGTCTGCACCCATTGATCTACTGCCTCAGTGTTGATCCAAATGCGGCCGTCTCCGGCCGTCTTCCATTCGCGCCCCTCGGCCCAGATGCCAGAGCGGCGTTTGTGCATGACTGTGTCGCGCGTCTCGCCGCTCATCTCCAGGTACTTCTCCAGCCGGACCCAGATCATGCGGCGGCCCTCCCGATCCAAGCCGCAGCCGGATCGCAATGCGGCACCCACGTTCTCAGCCATTCTTTGTGGGCCTTGTCGATGTCCTTCTTGGCCATGGCTTCAGCGTTCTCCAGCGCGTCGCTGTCCATCGTCCGCGTTTTCCGCTCAGGGCGGGGCGCGTCGGGCAGGTCGCCAAGCATGAGGACCGGAGAATATCTGCATGCCACCAGCCTCCATCTGGCGATGTACACGCGCTTGCAGTCCGGCTCCATGAGCATCTTGATCAGGCGATTTGCAGCCTTCTCCCCTAGGTCCAGCTTGCGGACCAGTTCCATCTGCGGCATGCCGGCTTCACCAGCAGCCCTAATCGCCCGGATGATGCACCGCTTGAGCCGGGCCGCCTCGGCCCCAACGGCACGCTTTCTGATCCCTTTATCCATGGTACCTCCCGCTTGTCTTCTCCTCGGGCGCATGGTCACCCCTCGGAATATTTCATTGCTTGCGCGACTGCGTCCTTGATCGCCAGCCGCACTGCTGTGCCACCCTGACGGGCGCCCATCTCGAAACACTTGTCCGTCGAATAGCCTTGGCACTCGTCTGGCGAGACCGCCACGTGCGCCGGAACCTCTAAGGCATCGAGAATCCGGCCCAGCTCGGCGTTGTGGGCCACGACAGTGGAATTGATCAGTTCCGCCAGCTGCCCGGTCATCTGCGAGAGGGTCGCCGCGACGTCGGCGCGTACGTAGGCAACGGCGCCTGGTGTCGGCGACAGGCTGACTCCATCACCGCCGACATAGATTCGCTCCGCAGCCGGGTTCTCGTCGGCTGGCGTCGCGTCGATCGCCACGTTCAGGCAATGCGCGATCCAGCGTGCCGCGGCGACCTTCCTCTCCAACGTGTCGAACTCCCCGTGCACCAGAAGCCTGACGTCGGGCAACAGGCGGGCGTGCACGACGTCGCCGTGCTCATCCGGTAGCCAGTGGCCGGTGGTCAGGCTTTCCATTGCTCAGTGGCCGCAGGGCGGCGCTTCGCCGGCCGTCGCAGGAGCGCCGCAGCCGAGGCAAGTCCTCTCGGGCTCGACGGCCGGCTCATCGGGCAGC
The DNA here is from genome assembly GCF_900250115.1 of Cupriavidus taiwanensis. NCBI lineage: Bacteria > Pseudomonadati > Pseudomonadota > Betaproteobacteria > Burkholderiales > Burkholderiaceae > Cupriavidus > Cupriavidus taiwanensis. The sequence continues at coordinate 774,269 of NZ_LT984803.1, forward strand.
GACAGGTCCGGGTTGGTCCAGCCGCTCAGGTCAGGTTTGTGATCCATGTTTCTCCGTGTGCGTATTGCACATGTGTTAGCCGATATGGCGAAAAATGAAGGCGAAAGTCAGCAGAGCCAGCACCAGGCCGTAGGCGCCGCCAGCGAGGAACGCTCTGGCGTCGTCGCTCACAGGTAGCCCCTCGACTCCATCCAGCGATCTTCACGTACCGCGTCCGCGTGTTCGCACTTGTAGTACTCCTCGCGGTCTCGCCAGGCACGCAAGGCGGCGTCAGCCAGCGCTTCCTCGTCCAGTTCATCGGCGGCAACCGGCTCGTCGGGATATGCCTGTTTGACGATCTCCACCTTGGTGACCGAAAACGATTCGGGCTCGGGCGGCGAGGCATTGCCGGAATAGCCGGCATAGTGGTAGCCAAGGACGTCGACCGTGTGGCCGTCGAAGTCGAAGGTCAGGTGGGTTAGGTTCATGATGGGTCCTTGGTTGCGAGCGCGGCATCGATGGCTTCGTCCAGGCGCTGGCCGCTTGGGCAATCGAAACCCAGCTTGACCGATTCTTTTGGGCGACAGACGACAGCCATATCGGCTGTGTTCCAGTGCTGTTCTCGCAGCCACCGATACCGAGACGCATCGGTCTCAATGGCGGTGATCTTCGGATGCTTTTCCAGCGAGTCGGCGGCCGGGTCCAGTAGTTCATTGCGCGGATCCAGCACGACGGCCATGCCGAAAATCACGCGGAAGATGCTGCCCTTGTCGGCTGCGTCGAGCAGCTTCCCGAGCACAGCCTTGCACTGCTCCGCGTCGTCGCGGTCGAACCAGGTCTCGCCCTCGTCTTCCTCATCGTCATCACTGGCGGGCATGTAGCCCTTCTCCAGATCGCCAAGGATGCGGGACACGTCCAGCGCGGCCTCCATGTCGGCTTCCGATGCTCGTGCCATCTTCATTTGGACACCCCCTTTTCGGCCCGCAGTCGTGGAACGTTCGGATATATACGCATGAGCTTCTCGACCTCGCAGCACAAGTTCTGCACCACAGCTATCGGGTCGAAATCCCCTTTCAGTGCGTAGATGTCGCCTTCGCAGATGCAGGCGCGCTCACCTTTGCTCGCCTCGTTCGACAGAGCATGGTTCGGCTGCAGCGGCTCGATCGTTCCGTCGCGATAGACGGAATGGCTTTGAACGAAAGCGCGCAAGAAGCAATCGCGCAGGTCGCGGAACGTGATGCCTCGAATCTCCGTTGAGCCTCGCTCGCCAGTGACCGTGTGCGGCTGGCCAGAGTAGGGGCGATTGCGGCTCATGCTGTGATCGTGAGTGCCGCATACCTCGTCGAGGATGCCGGCCAGTTGGTTTGCGAAATCAGCCATCTATCCTCTCCTCAAAACGGCAGCCGCGTCTGCCCGCGCTGCGCCATGGTTACCAGCGTGCGGAGCAGGGCAACGCCTTCCGCGATGAGTGCCGCCAGCGATTCGGGCTGCTCCGGCTCGGACGCCACCGGCGGCTGGGCCTCCTCGACAGCCGGCGCACGCTCATCCAGCCAGGCGCGCGGCACGTAGTACACCGGCTGCTCGGCCGGCTCGGCGATGTTCTCCAGCGGCACGCCGGCGGCCATGCACTGCTGCAGCTCGGCGGCCTTGTCGTGCGGAGAGGGCAGGCCAAGACGTTTCAGCGCTTCGCTCGGCGGCACGTGAGAATCGCCGCCCTTGCGCGCCACGACTCGCGGGCCGGTCGCCGGCCCCTTGCGCCAAACCATGACAGCCACGCGGCGCTGGCCGGCGGCTCCGTCGTAGGTCTTTTCGCCAGGGGCGTGGCAAATGCCGTTCCCTTCCAGGTGGCGCAAGGCGTTCGTGATCATGGCTGGCTTATGCTCCGGCATCCGGGTGGCAAGCATGCGCACGTTGAAGCTGTCGGGCATCGCTTCGAAGTGATCCCGCATCAGGGCGCGCGCGCATTCGATGTACTGCGGCTGTCTTCTTTCCATGGCTGAGGGCTCCGGGTTAGGCGGCTTGCTGGCGGAGGACATGCTCGTTCTCTTGCACGCGGGCGGCGAAAGCCATCAACTGCGGCTCCATCTTCTCGATGAAGGCGTCGTCTCGCATCACGCGGCGGTAGTAGAGTTCCTTGCCGACGTTCTTGAGCTGGGGCGCGTACATGATGAAGTCGCACCACTTCCTGCCCGTCAGCCACATGCCGCCCTGAATCTGGTGGATGTAGTCGGACAGATCGCCGGTGCGCCACATCTCCAGCACGCCGATCGCGCTCACCAGCGACTTGATTTCGATGAGGCCGTCGTCCTCGATGAGGCCGTCCGTCGAGTAGCCGAACAGGCGGTCATCGGTCAGCACGACACCAGACTCGCTAGCCAGGTTGCCGGTGCGGGCCTCGTACGCCATGCGCGCGGCGGGCTCCAGTTCTTGCCCACGCTTCATCTGCCACGAGTTGAAGCCTTCCTCGCACGGCTCCTCGCTGATCCTTTCAATTGCCACCTGGGCGGCGTAGAGCGTCGATTTCGCGGACGGCGCACCGCTCTTAAGGCAGTCCACCGCATCTCGGAACTTGCTGGCGGTGATCACGCCAGCCCTCGCGCTCAGCCATTCCGGCGAGCCCTGCACACAGTTGATCAGAATCATTGCTCGCTCCCTGCGGCATCCATTGCCGCGACAAATTCATTGTCAACCGGCGTCGGCTCGGCCTGCGTCTTCGTGGCCGGCTGCGCTTCCACTGTGCGCGCCTCTTCGGCGGCTGCGGCGGCGGCTCGCAGCGCGGTGCGGTGGTCTTGGACGACCTTCTTCAGACGCGCATGGTCCTGCGGCTGCTTGGAAAGGCGCCCGTTGTTTGCTTTCCAATAGGCGAGGGCATCGGCGTCCGTCTTGGTAGCAAGGGCTTCTGCAATCATTGGAGTGACGTCGTTCCAGTCCTCAGCCTTCACTGCCGGCGAGTTGTCAAAGGACAGTCCTTCGCCGCCATCGGTGTTCAAGTGGTGGATGGCCTGCTCCAGCCGGTCAGTTTTCGGCCAGAGCTTGTAGGCGCGCTTGATGACGGTCTTCTTCGTCATCTCGCCCGGATCGCTCTTCCACGGGCCTTTCTGGCCGCGCTTCCACGATTCGGAGCGATCACGGATAGCATTCACTTCGTCAATGCTCATGGTCGTGGTGAGGTAGTCGCCATCGGCCGTCTTGACGACGACATAGACGCCAACCACCGGGCCGCGGTCTTTCGCAAACGGGTTGCGGTTGTGCGTCGGCGGCTGATCAAAGCCATTCAGCGAGAAGGCGTCGGACTCATGCACGAGCTCAGCCTGCCCCCAGCGAAGCGAGCCCGACGAGATGGCCAAGTCCAACAGCCCCATATAGCTGATGTCCAGGCAGATCTTGCCGTCTCGCGGCACCAGGTATGCCTGCTTCTTGGCCGGATTAAGGCTGATGCCGATGGCGGCGATGTTCGTCACTGCGTTGATGACGGACTGCCGGTTACTCTGCGCGATGCCCATCGCATAGTCGTTCGCCGTCAGGATCTGGATGGCGAAGCCGGCCTCGCGCTCAAAGTTCAGTGAGCGGTCGGTGAGTGCTGCGGAGAAGCTCTCCCGCGCTTCCTGAATGGTTCCAGTGACAATCTGCAGTGCGTTCATGCTGCCACCTCGACGTCAGCCCAGACATGGCGGTTCATCCAGTTCAGGGCGGTTTCTTGATCGACCATGTAGTGCGCAGCGATGACGAACACGATCTCGCTGGCTTCCGGGCCGTTCAGTTCGAATTGCACGCGCTCGCGGCGGATGCGCTCGTCTTCAGCCGCATCCTTTTCCGCCTGGATGCGCTCGGCCTCGGCGCGCGCGGCGGCTTCATCGGCCTCACGCTTGGCGCGGGCTTCTGCCTCGGCGGCTTCGCGTGCTTCTCGCTCCTTGCGCTCCTGCTCGGCCCGAGCGGCGTTGATCTCGTCCTGCTGGCGCTGGAGTTCGGCGCGCTGCTCAGCAAGGCGGGCCTCTTCGGCCTCACGGGCTTCGCGGGCGATGCGATCGGCCTCGGCTTGCTTGGCGCGCTGCTCGGCGAGCTCGCGCTCCTGCTGTTCGCGCTCGGCCTTGAGGCGTGCGTCTTGGGCGGAGCGCTCGGCGGCGAGGCGCTCTTCCTCCTCGCGCTGGCGGCGATCCAGTTCCGCGCGCTCGGCAGCCAGGCGCTGCGCCTCTTCCGCAGCGGCGACGGCGGCGCGGTGCATGGCGCTCAGCTTCTCGACGACGCCGTCGCGGGCAAGTTCGGCCTCGCCCTTGAACTCGGCGAAGGCATCGTCAATGACAGCCGCCTCGACGGCGCGCAGCTTTGCCGCGATCTGTTCGACGTCCAGGCCGACGCAATCGACCGGAAGTTGCTGCAGCTTCGCGATGCGCGCGCGGATGCCGGCAACGCGCTCACGTTCGGCGGCTTCCTTGGCTGCCTTCTCGCTGGCCTTGCGCTGCTCCTCGCCTTTGATGGCGTCGTCGAAGCGCTTTTCATACGGCGCGACCTCGGCGTTGATCTCCTTGGCCTTGCTGTCGATCAGCCGGCCAATCTCCAGAATGGGCGCCTTGCGCTCGGTGCGCGCGGCCTCAATGGCAAGGCGGAACTCATCACGGAACACCGCGCGATGCTTCTTGGCGACTTCCATGCCGGCGGTCGTGGTGATGTCGAACTCGGCGCTGTCGGCGGCAGCCTTCGCTGCGCTCAGCTTGTCGTAGAACGGCTGGTACACCGCTGCGACGTATGTCGCCGGGTCGATGGTGATGATCTGGGTCGGGGCGGCTTGCGGCGCGGCGACGATTGCGGTATTGGTCATCTTCTCCTCACAGGGCACATGTCTAAGGGCTTGCTAAACCGTATGCACGAAGATTAGCACGCAGATAACACATGTGCAAGAACGTGAGTTTAGAAATTTCTGCCCGCTTCGTAGAATTCGCCAAAACAGGAGGGGAAGATGCGATCAATAACGGGTTGGGTCATTGCCGCGGCGTTCTTGCCGGCCGTGGCGTCAGCGCAGGTCATCCAGACCGGGCCGGGGCCGGGCGGCAACATTCGGATCACCACGCCGTGGGGCGACTATCTGGCGATCAAGCAGGCGGGAACGCTCTTCGTGGTGCCGGAGGAGCAGTACACGCGCGGACTTATCAAGGACTACGCCGCCAGCGCGGGCCATGAAGAGGTGGCGCTGGCCGGCATCGGGAAGACCTACATCAGCAAGAACGACGTGCAGGTCCAGGTGGGCGGCACGAAGCTGCGCCAGGTGTCGGCGTCAATCGTTGTCGGCGTGCCAGCGGATCGAAAGCTCGGCCGGCCGGCAAAGCCCAAGGATTCCGAGTACGTTCAGATCGTCTGGCTGCAGCAGGGCGCGGGGAAGATCTCGGCCAGCCTTTCGGTCGACGGCAAAGCCATCAAGCCGAACACCTGCGGCGCTGACATGGGCTTCTATCACTGCGAGTTCACGGTCTCGCATAGCCTGATACCGCGGCCGGCGGAGATCATTTTTGCCGAGCGCGGCAAGGCGCCGGGGCTGTGGCAGGTCGAATCGCTCAGTCGCGCGCACTATGTCGAACTGCAGCGGAAGTACGCGGAGAGCAAAATGCCGATCAGCCGGGACGATGCTGCGGATCTGGCTGCGGTGCGGCGGATTGATCCGGGGATTCCGCAGGGACTCGCTCAGTAGTTGGAGGAGACGCCCGAATCGGCGGCCCTTCCGTCTGCTACTCTGCGTCATTGCTTAGGAGATAACATGGAAGCCAACGAACCTTGCCATCTCTGCGCCGCTATCAAGGCGAATCCGGGCCGGGACTACGATCACAACTTCACAGGGCTAGTGGGGCGCAGGAATCCCATTGGGTCGTTGATGCAGCCGCTCTTTTGCGAGGAATGCGGCACAGAATGGCGGCGCATCGAGAACACGGGCACTGGATCGGTTCGCTGGGAGCCGCTGACCTAGCGTTGCATTACGCCGCCTCCCGCGCCAACTTCAGACGCCCAATCTGCGTCCCATTCCAAGCCCGCAGCGCCCGGCCTGGCGTGAGGAAGAACCGGCCGCCTGAGCAACAGGCCAGCCGAAACCACCGGCCATCCTTCGAGATCGAGCAGGGCGCCTCCTGCTTGATCTCTAGCCTTGGCTGGCTGCCGCATCTGGCGCAGGGGATTATTGCGCGGGTCATGGCGAGTTCATTTCCGTGCGACCGCCAAGGATAAGGCGTTCTTGGGTCATGCTAGGATTCTCCGAGTCAGAAAACTTGGAACGGACATGGATACGAACGAACAAATTGCACTGCTGGCACACACGGTCTCGCAGCAGGGTGGACAGCTTGATGCGATGTATGCCGCGCTGACAGGAATCCTCATGGCGGCGAAGGAGTATCCTGCGGTTGCCGAATTTGTCGGTAAGAGGCTCGAACAGCATTACTCCGGTCACTTGGCGAATTCACAAAACGAGAGCTTCATGCACGCCTTTGAGCTCTCGCGAGATTTGCTCACGACCGCCTCTAAGTAACCAGCGGCCCGTCTGTCACTACGCCGACTAGCGCGCTATCCAGCAGATAGCCATAGGTGCGCATCTGCTGGGCCAGCTCGCGGCGCTCCGCTGGCCCATGCGTTTTCCACATGCAGCAGTCGACGGCCTCTTCGTAGTCGTCGTTCGCATTGCCGCAGCGCGGGCAGCGCACCTCGCCGGTTTCTAGCAGCATGCCGCCGCAGCCGACTTCCTCGTCCTCTTCTGGACAGCACTCGGCCGCGTCGTCTTCATCGTCGTGCTCTTCGTAGCATTCCGTGCAGCGCCACCGGACGATCTCCTCGGGGCGCCGGCGCGTGCGCTTCTTTTCGGGCTCGGCGACCGGGGCAAGCACGGTTATTGGGGTCTCATCGACTGGGCGGGGTAGGCGGATGGTCAGCATGGCGACTCCTCACCGCCGCGATACGCCGCACGGAACGCGTCCTGATCGCACTGCGACACCCAGGCGCTGTCGCCTTCACCGAATTTGTACGTGGCGTGATGCTGGCCGCCGGGAAAGGTGAAGTAGGCCAGGTCGTGACCTTGCTTGGCGTCCAGGTGGTGGCCGTAGACGTTGACATGAGTCACCGTGCTGCCCGGGAACTTGGTTTCCACGAGCTCGATCAGCGCCGACTGGGCCACTTTGCGCGATCGCTTCTCGGCGAGCTCCATTGCCGCGCATGAGTGGCTGCAGTACACAATCTGGCCAACTGCCACGGCGCCAATTTCCGATGCGTCGAAGTGCGGATCCGGCTCGGCGTCATCCATGTCTTCGTCTACGCGGCAGCCGCAGTGCCCGCACTCGTACCACCAGCCTTGCTCGATGAGCGCAAGTGGCGGGACCGGGCCAGGCGCGTACTGATCCAACGCCGGCTTGCGACGGCAATGGTCGACGTCTTCCCATTCGCAGCCGATCTCGCCCGCACCCTCGCGGCGCGCTGTGGCCGAATTCGTGGCGAACACGATAGTCCAGTTGTCGCCGCCGTCATAGACCTCGTATGCCTTGATGGGTTTCATGCTGGGCTCCCAGTCGCTTCCGTCTCAAACATGTCGATGGTGTGGGTGTCGCGCACCGGCTCCGTTCCCGGCAGCAGATCCTTCAGGCGCGTCTCGCCGTCGCCGCCGTAGGGCAGGCACATCGGGTCCCAGCCTTCCGGCAGGCGGTCGAGCGCCTTGAGCTCGCCGTGCACATCGATGTCCGGGTCGGTGTCGCGCACGATGTCGCGCATCTCGCTGACGGCCACCGAATGGGCGTCCATCAGGCTCTCCGCCATCACCACAGCGATGACGCTCACTTCTACGGTGAAAAGTTTCATGCTGCGGCTCCGGGGAATCCGTCGTGCTGTACGCCGTCGAGCAGCCTGCCGGCGGCCTTCTTGCCGACATGGTCCATAGCTGCGATCGGGTAGGGCTGATCTTCGCTGTAGGGGACGAATGTGTAGCCCCGCTGCGAAGCCTCGACCTCGGCCATCGTGCGGTCGTTCGGCGCGTGCTCTCCCCATTGCTTGAAAAGGAACGGCACGCCGGCACCCTCGCACTGATCCCGCAGCCTAATCGCCCAGTCCGGATGCATAGGGCGAGCGGCCGGGCCGGATTCTCCCCCAACAATCACCCAGTCAATGGTCGCGGGAGCCTGGTGGAACCTGTCGTCGTCGTGCGATGAAAGGGCATTGAACTTGTACCCTTCGTAGTCCCACGGTCGGCGCAGTTGATCATGCTCCGCAGGCACGGCCACATTGCGCAGGTCCACCGGCCCGAGAAGCGGCTCCATAGACAGAAAGCGCACTGCGGCCGGGGTCGTCAGCAGCTTCGGAATGTCCCGGTCGGCCTCGGCTTGGTTGACGATCGTTGCGCCGATCCAGACGTTCGACAGGTAGTTGTCGCGCCAGCCTTCGCGGCCGACGGTGAGCGCGCGCATTGCCTGCTCGAGCATGGGCCCCGCATTTCCTATTCGCTTCGTCAGCAGCAGCCAGTCCAAGTTCGGCGTGGCCATGATGAGGCGCAGGAGGTCATAGCGCCATTGCACGCTGACCGCGTTGTCAAAGACATCCGCCAGCGAGGCGCAGAACACGCGCTGCCGGCGGCCATGCTCGGCGAAGAACTTCTCGTGCTGAGCGTTCCACGCCAGCGGCTTGCGCCAGTTGGCGGCCGACGTGCGGCGCCGCGGCGCCCCCGGCCCCCCCCAATTCACCGCCGTGCCGCCGGCGAAGCGGGCATTGCGCGTCTCGGCGTAGCAGTGGTCGCAGCCGGGCCCGACCTTCTGGCAGCCTTCCCACGGGTTGAAGGTGTGGTCAGTCCACTCGATCTTGCTGTTCTCGCTCATGCTGCCTCCTGCACTGGAAGCTTTGCAGCGTCGTACTGGCGGATCGCCCAGGCGATGGCGTACAGGTTCCAGACATAGTGGTGCTTGTACTTCTCGCAGTCCCACTCCCACCATTCGCTGAAAAGGTCGGGGTGGTCCTTTGCGAGGAACCAGCTTCCGAGCCGGCTGCTAGCGTCGGTGTCCCCATCGCACACTGAGTCCAGCACGTCGCACCTGAGCCAGTACCACATGTCCTTGCGGTCCGCATGCTCGAGCGAGCGGTCGCGGCAGTAGTCGCGGAACTCGCTCACAACATGGCGCTTGAAAGCGTCGGCGTCGAACGTCTTGGCGGACCCTTGGCCGTAGCCATTGGAGCTGACTGCCTGGAGCTTTTCGCACCAGTAGTCCTCGTTGATGTAGAGTTGGCCTTGACCCTCATCCCGTGCCGTCCGGAAGAACTCGAACATGTCAGGAGTGCGGGAGAAAACGTAAGTCCCCATGTCGCCCTTGATGCAGAGCGTGCCGGCCCACGTCACGATCTCAAACCAGTAGCTGCTGCAACCCGGCTCGCGGAACATGAGATGACGGTTCACGCCGTCGTCGCGGATCACCGTCATCTCGTGCTTGGCCACGTCGCGCTCGAATCTCTCCTGCGTGCAAGTCATGGGTTCTCTCCTCGGAATAAAAGAGCAGCGCCCCGCGGGGGTGTGAAGGCGCCGCGAAAACAGGTCAGTGGAGGCGGAAGGTGACGGCCGCCGGCAGTTCAGCGATCGCGCGCCGGGTGCGGGCTGCACGCTCGGATTCTTCTTCGCCGATCTGCCGCTCGGCACTCAGCACTAGGCCTTTGACGTCGCGCTCGTACTGCTGCAGCAGCTCGCGGCCCAGGCTGGCCATCATCCGGTCGGAGAGATCGCCCATCAGCACGATGCGAGCGACCGCCGCCATATACGTGCCGGCCTCGATGTCGTTGTCGTTGGCGACGTTCGTCGGGTCAGCCGACACGGCCTCGGCTACTTGCCTTTCGGCGGGGGTGAATGCGTTGGGCATGTCAGGCTCCAGTAACGAAGGCCTCGAACTGCTCGTCATCCATGTCCGTGCAGTCGATCCAGTCGGGGTGGTTCAGTGGCTGTTCCAGCGGATGGAGCCAGCGGTATTCGGAGCGATCGGGGCTGGCGTAGAAGCGGCAGCCGTTGGGGTTGGGGGTCACGGCCGGCTCTCCCACACGGCGAGGGCGAGTACTGCGACGCCACCAACCAGAACCGTCGCCGTCAGCATTGCAAGTCCGAATACAGTCATGGCTGACCCCGAATCAGGCGACGAAACGAACGACGTACCGCACAGCGCCATAGACGTTGTCGAGCCGGTTGGCTTTGTTGCGGGCCTGCTTGCGGTCCTTGTGGCTGCTGACGACTGCCTTTGTCTTGATGTCGATGACTTGGTACATGGCTCGCTCCGGTTTGCTAACGTATGTGCACACTATAGCAACGAGATAACATGTGTGCAAGGACGTTAGCAAAGAATTTTCAGCGGATCAGCCCAGAGCGTTTGAAGTAGGGGTCGAGGTGGTCAAAGAATCGGCCGGCAACGGCGCCCATGGCCTGATTGATCTTGGGCTCATAGCGCTGGATCGTCCTCTTGTGCACGCCGACCTTCTCGGCGATCCGCTCGCAGGACATGCAGCGCGCCTGCCCCAGTTCGATGTGGCGGCGCATCAGGAGGAAACGCATTTGCCCATTGACGACGCCGGTAGTGGTGGCAAGGTGCTCGCTCAGAACCTGATTGCCCGTCCGGCGCTCGCTGTCCTCCCACGAGTACGCCGCCCAACCGTAGGCGCTGAGCAGCTCGGGCAGGCTCTCGACGTGGCCGCGAATCATGGCCGCCTGGCCGTGCTGGTCCTGAATGCTCAGGTCGCCGTCGGCGCTTTTATTCGTGGCGCTGGCGCCGGCCATCGCGCGCTGGGCGTCGCTGACCTTGCAGATAGGCTGCTGGGCGATGGCATAGGCCCAGCGCAGGACTGCGTCGGTGTCGCGGAATACCTTCATTTGCTCTCCTGGTAGTTTTTGCACCTCTTGCCGTGCTTCTTGGGCGTGCCGTCGGCGTTCTTGAGGCCGCATGTCATCAGGACGGTGCCGAACAGCTCGTTGCGCACCTCAAGGACGCACCCACGACAGGTGAAGGATTCGGCTTTGAGCATCTGCTCCAGCGGGTCACGGTATTGATGCTGCGGAAACGCCATCAGCGACCGCCGTAGAGTTGCTGGATCGTCCATGCCAGACAATCCAGTTCGCTGACCTTCATGACCTCCCACATGCGCCGCTGGCCGTGGATCCCGTTGAAGCTGCCCTGATGACAGTCCTTGCAGAGCGGGATGACGCAGAAATTCGGGCTCTTGCGCCCCGGCGTCCGGCCTTCGAGGATGTGGTGCGCGTCGCTCGGGCCGGCGGCACCGCAGACAGCGCAGTCCATGTTCTTGACGCGCTCGATGTGGCGGGACTCGGCTTTGGTGGCGGTCTTGCTCATAGCTTGCTCGCCGCCCTCTGGATGGCATCGGTGCATTCCTGCTGCGTTTTGAACCACTCCCCGTCCAGCAGCTTCGCGGCTTGACGCATCCCCTCTTGCACTCCGATGGCGAATACCCAAACGCACATATCCTCAGTGGGCCGCGCCTTCTTCATTTCCTCGGCGTTGAAGATCCGCTCGTACAGTTCTCTGACATTCATTCGAAACTCACCCCCAGGTTATTGGCCGCGTATGCCTGAACGGCGGCGGTGTAGGCACTGAACTCGCCCACGGTCATCTGCGTGGTGCTCTTGCGCCGGCTGACGATCTCGCCGTCAGGCAGGGTCACGTCCTCGCAGACGCCGTACATGCGCGCGAAGTACTCGTGCCAGGTGTCCTTGTCGAACTGGCGCCCATTCACCCACGCCTGCTCGCTGATATCGCGTAGCGCGACCCCCCAATAGAAGCGGTTCTGCTCGTTGTTCCGCTTCCGCTCCTCGCTGGTGAGGATGATCCGCAGCGGCTCGCCCTTGTCCGCGAAGGTCTTGGCGTTGGCCTTGACCAGCGCCACGAAGCCGGCCCACACAGACGGGCCTCTCAGGACGAATTCCCGATACAGAGGGGTGGCGCTCATGATCTCGTCAGTGCATTGAAAGCCTTGGCATAGCCCTGCACCCAGTTGGCATGCAGAGTCGTGCCGCGGTCATGGGGGCAGAAGGCGAAGCCGTAGGGCCGGTAGACCTTCGCGCGACGGCCTAGACGGAAGGCCTTGAAGCCGTCGTCTTCGACCGTGGGAAAGGGGATGGCGGGGCGGATCATGCTGGCTCGGTGCAGGCCTTAGGCGCGAGGGGAAGCGGCATCCAGTGCGTGATGTGCGCCTCGTTGTCGGCCTCGTTATCCGACTCCGCCCAATCCCAGGCGTGATGCGCAAAGTGGTAGGCCAGCACGGTCTTTCCCGTGCTCAGCGCGGCAAGTACTTCGCTCCCATTCGCCGGCAGCCGATCCGACACTGGAATCCAAGTGGGCGCCGTCTGTGCGGTGACCTCGCGAAGCCACGGCATATCCTCGACTAGCACCACGCTGGGCTTGTACATCTCAAGCGCCTCGGTCCAGTCTGCGTGCGTTAGGTTCTTCTCCTGCTTGGCAGCCGCCTCATCGGCGTATCGGCAGGGAACGCCCAGCGCCTTCATGAGGATTTCGATTTCACCAAGCAGAGCAGACTTCCCGCAGCCGACGGGGCCGCTGACGATAATTTGCACTTCCTTGGTCATGCTGCCTCCACGCCCAGAGCCCGGACGACGACATGCACGCCTGGAGTTGTCGAATAAACCTTGCGCGCGCTGAGCGTCACGATCTGCGCGTCGTCCGCGTATGCGATGCCATTCATGCCGTCGCACAGCGCCTTGACGATGTTGTCGAGATCGGGCTTCTTGGTTGCGCCGATGTCGCCCATTTCCGCAGCCTGCTGGCGCTTCTTAGGCCATGACGCCGGGATCTGGACGTTCACCTGAAGATCGATCGCCAGAGGCTCGGTAAGTGGGCCATCTCCGGCCATGGCCTGACTGCATGCCAGCTTGACCAGCGATTCATAGTTCGCCGTCTTCTCCGGCGTGCGCAGCGTCGTGCGGCCATTGAAGCCACGGCCGGCGATAGGGCGGCCTTTGGCGACAGGTTGGCCGGGGACGAAGAATGTGATGGTCACGTTCAAATCCCCGGGATGTGCGGCAGCACGTGGCTGCGCATCGTCTGCTCGCGCCAGTAGCGGTTGTAATCGAACTCTGGCAGATGCCAGAGCATGAGATTCACGATCGGCGTCAGAATCTTCGTCGGGATGAAGAAGGGGAAGAGCGCGTTCATGCGGGCACCTCGTCGCGGTTGGTCTTGATGAGGACGCCGAGCAGCCACGTCGATGGGTCGCCGACCAAGCCAGCGCGCGAAGGGTGTGGGTCGAAGACAATCTCGCTGCCTCGACCAACTACGCAGTGAAGTGTTTCTGGGCCACGTGGCGACGTTCCGGTGATTGTGTGAAAGCAGTCCGATCCAGCTTGCTTCCAGTAATCCGGCCCGGTGAACGGAAATTCCAAGAACGCAAGGCCACGCTGGGCAAGCCACTCGTTTGCCCGCCGGCACCACTTGCCGTCGTCATCGTCGCCATTGCAAAACTGCGGCACTTCGCTGATTGGCAGCGAAAGAAGGGATGCTATGCAGGCCGTGAAGCAGTTCCCATAGACACCGTTTTCAGGGTCGTGCAGCTTCGTTTGATCGACCGGTTTCATCGCCGCTCCCACTGAACCGACTCAGCCAGGCGCCAGTGCGAATGCAGGTAGTCCTCGTAGCCGCGCATCGTTCCGGTGTATGCGGCGGTCAGGCGAGCGAGCTCTTGCTCTGCCACGGTCGGCGCCCAGTACACGACGTGGCCGGCGACGTTACGGCCCTTGCGGAGGAGGGCGCTATTGGCTGCCTTGTCGACGAGGTTGCCAAGCTTCTTGGCGGTCGAGCCGAAGCGATGGAGCAGGTCGTCGACGGTGAATTGCTCACCGGCGCGCGCCATGAGCGCGTCGACTACCTCAAGCATCTTCACCGGTCTCGCCTTATTGGCCGAGACGTCTTTCAGTACGGCAGCGGTCATGCAGCACTCCTCTCTTGTTGTTCGAGTTCGATCTTCAGTTGGGTGGTGGTGACAAGGCTCGACGCGTAGGCGAGCGTCATGGACATCGTTTCGCGGCGGAGGACGGCGAGGTCGCGCTTCACCGCGGCGCAGTCGTCCACGGTGAGCGGGCTGGAGTACTCGAGCTTGTTGGCGAGCCTACGGAGGCTGTCGAGTGGCATCGCGCGGCCGCAGCGGGTGGCGTGCGTGGCGTAAGCGTCGACGATTCCTTCGACGGCCGGAACGGTGGCGTACCAGTGGCCGTCGCCGGGGTCCTTGAAGATCGGCATGCCCTGCTTGTCCGTCGTGACGGTGCCGTCCTGCTCGATCTGGCGGAGAATCGCCTCCAACGGGCCGAACACCGCGGCGACGCGCCATGGCTGGGTGGACAGCTTCGCCGTGCCTTGCGGGCGCGGACGGTACGGTTTTTTCGCTCTTGCCATGTCGATCTCCTCAGCGTCGTCCGTCAGCCCACGCGCGGCGCGCTTGCTCGCGGTCAGCCGGCAGGCGCTCGAACTGCTTGCACTCAATCTCGCGGTCGAACGGCCGGAACCTGCCGGCCTGATCGTCCAGTTCGCACTTGCCATAGCCCAGGCGAGCCATCGCGGTATCGGCTTTCAGGTCGCAGTGCTGGCAGGTGAGGCAGATCGGCATGATTGAATGCGTGTGCATAACGCTAACATATGTGCATGATAGTCAAAATGACGGCGCTTGTGGGGCTTTTTCGCTGTCGCCCTTTGCTGCGTCGACTTTGGCTTGTGTCTCGCGCTTGGCGTCTTCGAGCTTTGCGCGCTCGGCGGCAGATGCGGCCTCGCGGGCTTCTCGGATCTTTTGGCTGGCCGGCTTCAGCTGGGAGATTGCTTCCCGCAGGCGTTGGAGGCCTTCGGGGTCAGTTTCGGCTTTCCTGGGCGCGGGCGGCGGCAGCAGGGCGGATGCCGTGGGGGCCGGTAGCAGGCCTGCATTGACGGCTTCGCTGACAGCGTATTCGCGCTTCTGCGGATCCCATCCGAGCGACGCTTGCCGGGCGACGGGCTTACCCGCAGAGCGAGCCTCGGCGACGATCCGGTTGTAGGAATCCTTGAACGCCATGCGGGCGCCTACCTCATCGCCACCCTCCAACACCGGGCGGGCAATGGCGAAGGCCTCCATGATCTCGGGCGTCGTCACGACCGTTTCGGATTCGTCCAGCCCGATCAGCGCTTTCGCCCAAGCTTCGTCAGCGCCAAGGCGGCCATCGGCGCCGGCAGGGCCCCGCAGGTTCTCGAGCAATTGCCCGATGGTCGGCGCATACCGCAGCTCTGTGGCGATGTGCTTCAGGCAGGCGCCACGTACAGCGGCGATGTCGAATCCGGCCAGCATCTCCCACCACAACCGGAGGGTGGCGTTCATCGGCTGCTCGCGGTGGTAGTTGTCGAATGTCGCGCGGATCACTTCCGCGAATTCCTTCTTGTCCTGCTCAAGCATGGCTCGCCTCCATGTCGATCGTCATTCCATCGTCTTCGCCAAACGTCGCCAGGAACCCCTCGACGCTCCGCTCGCCAACGGGCACCCCGGCTTTCAACTGCCCGACGTACTGAGCGAACTTTGTGGCATTGAAGAGGGTGTCAGGCCGCAGGTACTGGGCCATCTTCGGATCCCTGGCCCATTGCGCGACCTTCAGGTCGATCACTGCGCGCATCTCTGCAGGCGTGG
Source organism: Cupriavidus taiwanensis (assembly GCF_900250115.1). Taxonomy (NCBI): domain Bacteria; kingdom Pseudomonadati; phylum Pseudomonadota; class Betaproteobacteria; order Burkholderiales; family Burkholderiaceae; genus Cupriavidus; species Cupriavidus taiwanensis. Next base: position 789,890 of record NZ_LT984803.1, read on the forward strand.
CGCCCTCCTTGAGGCGAGCGCGGATGAGCTTCAGGTTCGACTGCACCGGTCTGTAGTCGCGGTTCGCTTTGGCGTTCAGGTGAGCGAGGATCTGCTCGGCGTCGTCGTCCGGCTTGCCGGACAAGGGTGTTCCTAGGGTATCCGGGATCAGAGAATCAGGATTCGGAGAATCAGGAATCAGACAATCAGGAATCAGACAATCAGGAGGATTTTCACCGTCCATGCTCTGTGAGTTCACCGTTACCTCACGGTGAATATCCATTTCCGTTTCAGAACAATCACTTACGCTCTCGCGCTCGTCGTAGCCCGGCAACTCAGACGCCCTCTCCGTATGGTGAGGAGACTGGTGGCGCTTGAAGTTGAGGATCTCGATGACGGCCACGCCGCGAGCACGGTAACGTCTCACGAAGCCACACCGTTCTAGTTTCGTGAGTTCACCGTTAGTGTCGCAGTCGTAATAGGGGAAGACCTCGGCCTTGATCAGCCGAGGCTTGTCCTCGAGTCGACCTTCCTTGTCCGCAAGGCACCACAGACCAGCAAAGAGAACCTGGCACATGGGGCCGAGGTCCGCCAGTTCGTAGTTCTTGAAGAACCCGGGCTTGATGTTTCTAGCTCTAGCCATGGCTTCAGTCCCAGCTCAGATCCGCGATTTCGTTCTTGAATTCCGTCCAGTTCCGGACTGAGCGGGCCAGATCCTTGATTGCCTCGACCTGCACGCCGCGCGCCACTGCGTCCTTCATGAGTTCAATGCAATGGCGCTCATCGCAATAGCTGATGCGATTACGGAGGATGCCGCGGGCATAGAACAGGTCGCGCATGTAGTCCGGCTGCTGGGACATCCGGAGGATCCCGGCCACCTTTTCCCACGCAAGGCCGGCTGATTCCCTCGTCACCTTGCCGTCGCTGTCGGTCTTGATGTATTGAGCGCCGGCCGTCCCGATGGCATCCAGAATCGCCGCGAGGCCGTATTTCTTCAGGTGAGTCCGGGCCTGGCGTAGCCCGCTGTCATTGAGGTGGAACCCGGGCACGGCTTCGCCCCAGGCATCCTGAATCGCGGCCAGGGATGTCTCGTCAATAGCCTTCAGGCCGTCGCGCCACTTGAGCATCATTTCCAACTGCTCGCGGCGCTCGTTGAGCTCAGCCAATTGCTGGCGCTGCTTGGCAACCACGGAGTCGTCAGAAAGGAGTCTGTCCGACTTGCCGGCGTTGCAGTCGACGCAGGAGGTTATGAGGTTCATCACATCGTTGTCGCCGCCATTGGCGACCGGGTCGATGTGGTCCACCTCGAGGATCACGTCGGGCGCGCACTTCCCGCAGTACTGGCACTTGAACGAGTCCCGCTTGAAAACCTCAAACCGCAGTTTCTTGCTGATCGGCTTACGCTTTGTTGCTGCCATATCATTGCTCCATGCCTCGGAAAAGGGGTCGGGCGGCGCGAGCCGGAGGCAAAGCCCGCGCGGCGGTGGCCACCGCCTGCCCGATTGATGCTAAAACAAGCGCACACATGTGTGCATGCAGTAGAAATTTTTTAGCCGGCGGGTTGCTTCTGAAGCTCCGGCATCTGGTCGATGACCTTCACTTCGGCGCTGGTGCCCTTGGTTGCCTTCTCCATGCGGGTGGTGAGCTTGATGCCTACAGTGCCCCGGCTGACCGCGTTGCGGATCGTGCTGATCGAGGTGCCAGCACGTTTCAAGACCGCCGCTCTTTCGCGGCGGCGCCGCTCTCTCTCGCCCGGGGTGATGCTGGGAGCGTTGATTCCGGTTGCATCCAACCATTGCGCCAGGTTCATAAGGGTTCCTTTCACGTGTGAACTAGCCGCTAACAGTTTAGCAGAGAACATGAGTTAGCTTGACGCGAACGTATTGACAGCCCTTAAGGACAGCCTAGAATAGCCGCCATGGACATCAAAACTATTCGCAAAATGAACGTGCGCATCCTGGAGCGCGAGATAGGGAGCCTATCAGGTCTGGCTCGGCTCGCAGGGACGTCGCAGTCCTATCTATCCCAATGCGTTGGTCCTAACGCATTCCGGAGCATCGGCGACGAAATGGCCCGCAGGCTTGAGCACGCCATGAAGAAGCCGCATGGCTGGATGGACGAAGGGCACATGGAGGAGGGGCAGGTCGCGTTGGCTCGTCAGATCTATGACCGGTTGCTTCAGACCCCCGCCCCCAAGCTACAAGCCATTGCTGAACTCCTCGACATGAAGCGAGGAGCAGTGGAAGGATTCGAGCAGTTGAACCAGGATGGAGCAACATCCCATGAAACCAAAGGTCGGGTAATCACCCTAGAGGACGATGGCAACAAAAAAACAACCAAGCGTGGTCAATCAACAAAACCGGGGCACGGCGGCTGATGCCGAAGTCGATAGATTCGTCGAGCGTCGACGAACAGGAAAGCTAAGAGGGGCCATCATCTCGTTCATCAACGAGGATGGCAGGCCGGAACACATGCTGCTGGACTCCTTCGCGGAGGACATCGGCGCCGCGATGGACCAGGTCAAACACCTGGACGTAACCCTGTCGCGGCGATTTTTTTCAGGTGGCTGATAACACGTGTGCAAATAGATTGACAGTGTGCGCCGTGTTTGCTAATATGCGCGTAGATTAGACAGAGGTCACCCATAAAACATGAGATTGCCTCACGAGAGCCCGCACAGTCGGGCTCTCGGCGTTTCTGGAGAGTCGCCATGCCGAAGAAATGGTAGCCCGCCGAAATGAAAAAAGCCCCGCAGTAGTTGCGAGGCTCTCTTCTCTGTTGTTTTGGGCAGGCGCGTCGCCGGTGTTCCCCCACCTTGGCCGTTAGATAGCGCGCAGCCCGTGCGCCATGACTTGGGGCCGCGCGCCATCTCTTCTTTTCTTGCCCTCGCGCGCCCGTGGTCTTCTGGCGCAGGTGGGCTGGTGAAGGTCGTCGTTCATAGGCCTGTATCTCCTTGCCGGATGATCCGGCGAAACTGGTTGCTAATGCATGTGCTGTTAGTTGTGAAGATAGCGCACGCGTTAGCAAAATGCAAATACTTTGTGCGTTGCGGAAATGAAACGCCGCACGAAGGCCTTCAGAGCTGGGGCTGTTGCTGGCGCCTCGCGGCGCCGGACCATCCCGGCGGCCTCAGCTCTGAGGGTGACAGCGCCAACCCACCATCGATGTCCGAAGGGTGCCTACCCGCAAGGGTTCAAAGGTAAGGGCATCGCCGCATGGGTGCGGCTCCAAGGATTGGCCCGCCACGCAGCCCGTCAGCCTTTGAGTGCAGGTGCTAGTGGATTCCCTCACCCGTATATGCTTGGCGATCGCAGCGCACTATCCGCGCAATGCCAGTACCCAAGCATCTAAGTCCGGCTCCGCGCGAGCGTGACCGGCTTACTCGGGTGGCTGACCAGCCCGTGACCGCGCAACGATAAAGCGCGGAGCAATGGTTGCTGAGCTTGAAGTGTGTCCCTCGTTGCGGTCGCAACCCTTCCAAGACGAACCCGTTATGACCCGGTATGGCTGCGACTGTCGCGGCCTGATCCGAGATAGGCGCCACCGGACGCGGATGGCCGTCAGCCTCACGAAACGAGGCGCCTCACGCATGGCGCTTATGAGAAGCCTGAAGCGGCTGGACCTGAAATCCAGTCTACGTAGGCGTCATGGCGTGAGGGATGGCGCAGAGATGCGCTGTGGCATGGCAACGCCTTGGAGGCCATGGAGCGCAGGAGCCGGCAGCGGACGCGCAAGCGATTGACCGCGGGTGACCTGAGCACGGGTCGGACGGAAGGCTCCCTCAAAACATTTGCGGCATAGCTCAGCGGTAGAGCGTGGGGCTCATAACCCCGAGGTCACCTGTTCGATTCGGGTTGCCGCAACCAGTGTCTCCTCCGCTCGCCCGAAAGGCGGGCCTTCCCCGCTTCGGCGGGGTCTCTTATTCCTGAGGTGCGTCCATGTGGGGTCCTGTATACGCCGGGTATTGCTTCGGCTTCTGGCTGCTCATGTGCGGCGTGCCCATGTGGCCGAACAACGACGGTTGAGGCATGAAGACCTTCCCGATTCTGGAATCCTGCGTGAGGCGCTGCCGCGAGCAGCATTTCTCGTCGCCTCTGGTCGTCTCGTTCGATCTGGTGAAGCGCCATGAGGCGCAGGCGCTAGCAAACCACGGGCAGTCGGTCGAGCGGTTGGCTCAGCGCGGCGGGCTTTCGTGGCTTGAGCTTTTGCTTGTCCTGACGGATAAGCCATTGTTCGGCGAACATGCGGATCGCTTCAAAGGGAAAACGGAAGCAGAGGTCTTCCGAGTGGTCGCCATCATGCTGATGCACGAATTCAGCGCAGCGTACAAGGCCGGCTGACATGACCCTGACCGAAGCACTCCGCATCGCCCAGGCCGCGCTGCTCGACACGCCAGGCATCGTGCTGAACCGGAAGACTGGCGAGGCGCATCCGCTGCCAGGCTCGTCGGACGAGTTGCACGAGAGGGCAGACGCCCACAATGCGCTGGGCCGGCATGCCAAGGCGCTTGATGGCTGCGGGAAGTAGCGATGCCGATAGGCCGCGTCTATCGCTGGACGTAAAAAGTCTCCCAAATCGCGGGCGAGTATCCGCCGAGCGGGCGCAGGCGATAACCAACGACTAAAAGGGTAAGCATGGCGCTGACAGACAAACAGCGCCGCTTCGTGGATGAGTACCTGATTGACCTGAACGCCACGCAAGCGGCGATTCGGGCGGGGTATAGCGAAAGGACGGCATCAGAGCAGTCATCGCGCCTGTTAGGAAATGTTAAGGTCGCCGCGGCGATTGAGCGGGCGCAGGCCAAGCGGTCTGAGCGCACCCAGATCACCGCTGACAAGGTGCTTCAGCGCTGGTGGGATCTCGCCAACGTCGACGTCAACGAGCTGGTCGAGTACCGCCGCCAGAACTGCCGGCATTGCTGGGGCATCGAGTTCGGATACCAGTGGACTCACGGCGAGTACGAGAAGGCGCAGCGCGAAGCTGAAGCCGAGGGGAAGGAATCGCCCAGATGCGACGGCGGCTTCGGCTTTGACCATCACCGCGAGCCCAACGCCGAGTGCCCGGAATGCGGCGGCGAGGGGCGCGGGAAAGTCCACGTCCACGATACGCGCCGCCTGAAGGGTGCCGCACGCGCTCTATACGCCGGCGTCCACCAGGGCAAAGACGGGCTCAAGGTCCTGCTCGAGGACCGTGGCAAGGCGCTTGAGAATGTCGCCCGTCACCTGGGCATGTTCAACGACAAGCGCGACGACGAAAGCAAGGCATTGAACGCCGAGCGCCTGAGGATGGAAAACGAGCAGCTGCGCAAGGAGATCGACGATCCGGACGACACGCCTCCCGAGTCGCGCAAGTTCGTGATCGAGGTGCGTGACGCAAGGAAGCGCGACGATGCCGAGCCTTAATGTTCCGCAGGCTCAGTTCCTGGCGATGGAGCACAAGTTCCGCGCCTATGTGGCTGGGTTCGGCTCTGGAAAGACTTGGGTCGGGTGTGGCGGCCTGATGCAGCACTTCTGGGAATATCCGCGCATCAATGCCGGCTACTTCGCGCCGTCGTATCCCCAGATTCGGGACATCTTCTACCCGACCGTCGACGAGGTTGCCTTCGATTGGGGGCTGACAACCAAGGTCAACGAGTCGAACAAGGAAGTTCACCTCTTTGAGGGGCGCAAGTCCCGCGGCACGGTCATCTGCCGTTCGATGGAGCGGCCTGACACGATCGTCGGCTTCAAGATCGGCAAGGCTCTGTGTGACGAGCTGGACGTCATGAAGGCCGACAAGGCGCAGCAGGCATGGCGGAAGATCATCGCCCGTATGCGCTACAAGGTGGACAACCTGAAGAACGGCGTCGACGTGACGACCACGCCGGAAGGTTTCCGCTTCGTGCACAGCCAGTTCGTCAAGCAGTTGAGCGAAAAGCCGACGCTTGGCGCGATGTACGGCCTGATCCAAGCGAGCACGTACGACAACGAAGCGAACCTGCCCGATGACTACATCGACTCGCTGTTCCAGACGTATCCGCCGCAACTGATCGACGCGTATCTGCGCGGCCAGTTCTGCAACCTGACGAGCGGCAGCGTCTATCCGAACTTCGATCGCAAGCTGAATCACAGCGACGCGGAGATCAAGCCTGGTGAGTCGCTCCACATCGGCATGGACTTCAACGTGCTCCGCATGGCTTCGGTTGTGTACGTCATTCGTGACGGCAACCCGATCGCTGTGGACGAGCTGGTCGACGTGCGCGACACGCCGGATATGGCGCGGATGATCGACGAACGCTGGAAGCAGCGCGGCCACGCGATCACGATCTATCCGGATGCGAGCGGGCAGAACACGAGCAGCAAGAAAGCATCCGAATCGGACATCTCGATCCTCAAGCAGGCGGGATTCACGATCAACGTCGGATCGACGAACCCGGCCGTGAAAGACCGCGTGCTGTCGACGAACGCCATGCTGCACAACGGTAGCGGCGAGCGGCGCATGAAGGTGAACACGCGGCGCTGCCCGAAGTTCACTGAAGGGCTTGAGCAGCAGGCATACGACGAGCACGGCGAGCCGGACAAGAAAAGCGGTGTTGACCACGTAAATGACGCCGGCACGTATCCGATCGTTCGCATGTATCCCATCGTGAAGCGTCAGACGCGCGTCGCACCACTCACCATGTAAGCCATGAATCAGCAGCCAAACGTCCGCACTCGCTCGAAGGCGGCCGAAAAGATGGCCGCGAACTGGGCCATCCTCACGGCTTTGCTGAGTGGCACTGCCGCTATGCGAGCCGCCGGCAAGACGTTCCTGCCCAAGTGGCCGAACGAGGTCGACGCCGCCTACACGAACCGGCTTGCGACCGCCACGCTGTTCCCGGCATTCGGTCGCACGGTCGAGGTGCTGGCCGGCAAGCCGTTCTCGAAGCCGATCACCATCGGCGACGACGTGCCGGCCAGGCTGAAGGCGTGGTGCGAGAACATCGACCTGCAAGGTCGGAACTTGCATGCCTTCGCCGCGGCGATCTTCACGGATGCCCTGTCGGACGGTGTCGTCGGCATCCTGGTCGATCACCCGCCCACGAAGGACAAGGACGGCAACGCGCTGTACCCGACCCAGGCATTGGAGCAGAAGGCGGGCGTGCGACCGTACTTCGTCCAGATCAAGTACGAGAACGTGCTCGGCTGGAAGTCGGAGCGCATTGAGGGCGTCGAGACGCTGACGCAGTTGCGTCTGCTGGAGTGCGCTGTAGAAGATGAGGGCGATTTTCACGAACGTGAAATTGAGCAGGTGCGGGTGCTGTACCCCGGGCGCTGGGAAACCTGGCGCGAGGTCGAGACCGGCGAGGGCCGCAAGGAGTGGCAGAAGCACGACGAAGGCGTCGTCAGCCTGCAGAAAATCCCGTTCGTGCCGACCTACGGCAAGCGCACGGGCTTCATGATTGGCACGCCTCCGCTGCTCGAGCTGGCGCACCTGAACGTCGAGCACTGGCAGTCAAAGAGCGACCAGCAGACCATTCTGCACGTCGCGCGGGTGCCGATCCTGTTCGCGAAGAACCTCGACACCGACGAGGCCGGCAACATGAAGTTGGTCGTCGGCGCATCGTCGGCGGTCACCAGCTCGAACGAGCATGGCGACCTGCGGTACGTCGAGCACACCGGCAAGGCCATCGAGGCCGGTCGGCTGTCTCTGCAAGACCTCGAGCACATGATGCGCCAGATCGGCGCCGAGTTGCTGGTCATCAAGCCTGGCAATACGACGGTCAAGCAGACCGAGGCCGACAACGAGCCCGGTATGTGTGTGCTCCAGCGCATCACTGAGGACGTAGAGGACGCGATCGACGCGGCTCTGCAGCTGATGGCTGAGTGGGTCGGCGAGAAAACCGGCGGCCACATCCAACTGTTCAAGGACTTCGGCGTCGCCTCCCTATCCGAGGCGTCGCTCGAGCTGCTGCTCGAAATGAACGTCGCCGGAACGCTCTCGGATGAGACGCTTTTCGATGAGACGCAGCGTCGCGGGGTGATCAGCCCTGAGCGCAAGTGGAAGGAGGAGAAGGAGCGGATCAAGAAGAACGCTCCGAAGAAGCCCCCGACCAAACCGAGCAACCCGGCCGCAGACTAACCCCTGCGGCCTCTTCTTTGCCCACGCAGCGGACGCTGCAGGGCGCAACGCGGCGGATGCCGTATAGCAATCAAGGGCGGATGCCCGAGGAAAGCCAACATGCCATTCAAGTACGACGCCGACGGTCATATCGTTCTGCAGGAAGTCAACGGCCAAAAGCTCCCCGTATTCGTCAACGCCGAGGGCAAGGAAGCGCCTTTCGACGGTGACAGCACGGTGGCGACAATCTCCCGCCTCAATGGCGAGGCGAAGGGTCATCGCGAGCGCGCGGAGAAGGCCGAGGGCACCCTGAAGACCTTCGAGGGCATCACGGATCCGGCAGCGGCCATCAAGGCGCTGAATACGGTGAAGAACCTGGACGACAAGAAGCTGGTGGACGCCGGCGAAGTCGAGCGGGTGAAGTCCGAGGCGATCAAGTCGGTGGAGGAAAAGTACGCCCCTGTCGTGAAGAAGGCCGGCGATCTCGAGGCGCAACTGAACGGTCACCTCATCGGTGGCGCGTTCTCGCGCTCCAAGTTCATTGCCGAGAAGTTTGCCGCGGAAGGCCCGGCCGGCGTGGAGATCGCGCAAGCGCTCTTCCAGAGCCGGTTCAAGGTCGAAGACGGCAAGGTCGTGGCCTACGACGCCCAGGGCGGCAAGATCTTCTCGCGCACCCGGCACGGCGAACTAGCCGACGCAGAGGAAGCGATCGAGATCATGGTCGATGCGTACCCCCACAAGGCGCACATCCTGAAGGGGACGGGCGCCAACGGTGGCGGGGCGCAAGGCGGCGGCAATGGTGGCAATGGCAAGCGCACGCTCACGCGTGAGCAGTTCTCCGCGCTGGACCCTGTTGACCAGGCGAAGGCTGCGCGAGATCCCAACGTCTCGATCACGGACTGAAACGTCCGCCCAAGCAATCCCAAGGCCGCCTAGAGCGGCCGTTTTCTTTTGAGGGTCTACCAAAATGAAGAGCACATTCTCGAAGCTGCGCGTGATGGCGCTGGCAACGGTGGCGTTCGTCGTCGCCATGTACCCGGTGGCGACGGTGGCCAAGGTCGCCGGCCGCATGTACGAACTGATGCAGGACGCGGTCACGCGCCCCGCGCAGTACGGCGTTGCCGCGGCCAACACGCTGACCGGCCTGATTCCGACCATCTACAACGCGCTGGACGTCGTCTCGCGCGAGTTGGTCGGCCTGATCCCGGCAGTGTCGTCGGACTTCGGCTATACCCGAGCGGCTGTAGGACAGACCGTGACATCGCCCGTTGCGCCCGCCGCGACTGCCTCGGATATCACGCCGGCCGTGACCCCCCCGAACGACGGTGATCAGACCATCGGTACCATCTCGATGACGATCACCAAGGCCCGCCGCGTGCCGATCCGCTGGAACGGCGAGGAAAAGAAGGGCCTCGACAACAACGGCGCCAGCTTCAACGTCATCCTGCGCGACCAGTTCGCCCAAGGCATGCGTACCCTGGTGAACGAAGTCGAATCGGACCTGGCCGCGCTGCACGTCAACGCGTCGCGCGCCTACGGCACCGCCGGCACCACGCCGTTCGCGTCGGACCTGTCCGATACGGCGCAGATGCGCAAGATTCTCGCCGACAACGGCGCGCCGATGAGCGACCTGCAAATGGTGTTTGACACCTCGGCCGGCGCCAAGATGCGCACGCTGACCCAGCTGACCAAGGCAAACGAAGCGGACGACAACAGTCTGCTGCGTCGCGGTGTCCTGCTGGACGTGCACGGCTTTGCCATGCGCGAGTCGGCGCAGATCAAGACCTCGGTTGCTGGCACCGGCGCCTCGGCGACCACCAACAACGCCGGCTATGCGGTCGGCGCGACGGTCATCACCCTGGCTGCTGCCGGCACCGGCACGATCGTCGCGGGCGACGTGGTCACCTTTGCCGGTGACACGAACAAGTACGTCGTCGCCTCGGGCGATACCGACGTGTCGAACGGCGGCACGATCACCCTCGCAGCGCCTGGTCTGCGCAAGGCCATCGCCGCATCGGCGACCGCCGTCACCGTCGTGGCCGCAGCGGCCCGCAACATGGCGTTCACCCGCTCGGCCATCGTGCTCGCCACGCGCGCGCCGGCCCTGCCGCCGCAAGGCGACAGCGCGATCGACCGCCAGATCGTCATCGATCCGGTGAGCGGCCTGGCCTTCGAGGTGTCGATGTACGCCCAGTACCGCCAGATGCAGTACGAAATCGCCCTGGCGTGGGGCCAAGCAGTCACGAAGCGCGAGCATCTGGCGCTGCTGCTGGGCTGATAGCCCGTCTGTCCCGGGGCTCCGGCCCCGGGGCTGTCCCGACACCGGAGGAACGCATGAAGACCATCCAAGTGAAGCCGTGGGGCAAGGATCAGGGCGATTTCGTCCTGATCAACGAAGAAGATTTCGACGAATCGGTGCATGAACGCATCGACGAAGGCGCCAAGAAGGGCGGCAAGAAGCCCGCAGCACCGGCACAAGACCCGGTCAGCAAGGAGTAATCCATGCTGACGGACGCGCAGAAGGTGGACGTCCGCCGCTACGCCGGGTATTCGCTCGTCGGTGACACGGTTGTCGACGATTACCGCGATCTGGCCTGGGGTTGGGTAGCGCCGGCACTGTGGCAGACCCTGAATCATCGGTTGGAGCACCTGAGCGCGGCCGAAGAGGCGGTCATCGTCACGTACCTGACCACCCTGAACCAGCTTGAGGCAGCGATTCCGGCCTCTGGCGACAATCTGGACACCGCTCAGGCGGCTGTCTGGACGCACAACCCGAAGGAAGTGCGCGACCGGTCGGCGCTTTTCGACCAGTGGCGCCGTCGGCTGTGCGGATTCCTCGGCATTGAGCCTGGTCCGGCGCTAGGGCAGGGCGGGTTGAGCATCGGAAGGGGTTGATATGCAGCGAATTCAGCATCCATCGAACAACGACGTGCTTGGCGCGCCGGCGGGATGGGATCAGAAGGAACTGCTGGTCTCGGCGCTTCCGATCACGCGCACTGAGGTCAACGGCATCCCGGCTGTCACGTCGTTCTGGAAGCCCTCGCCCGAAGAACTGGCCCGCCTGAACGCTGGCGGCTCGGTATCGCTCTGGGTGATCGGCGGAACGATGCCGCCGGTGGCGTTGGAGGTCGAACCGTGAGCGACAACTCGTTCATTCATCGCGACGCATTCAACCTGCTGTGCGGCGATCGCATTGGCTACGGCATGAGCCGGTCGGTGTTCTCCAGCCGCCTGCTTCCAGATTGCGTGGTGAAGGTCGAGGAAGACGCTGGCCGCTTCCAGAACATCGTCGAGTGGGAGACCTGGCAGCGCGTACAGGGAACCGACGTCGAAAAGTGGTTCGCGCCGTGTCGCTGGATCAGCCCGAACGGCAGCGTCCTCGTGATGGCGCGGACCACGCCGGCAATCGCATACCCGGAGAAAATGCCGGTCTTCCTGTGCGACTTCAAACGCACGAACTACGGGCTCTACGACGGCCGCCTGGTCTGCCATGACTACGGCACCAGCCTGATCTTCGAGCACGGCATGACCAAGCGGATGCGAAAGGCCGACTGGTGGGACGCATGAGGTTCTGATGGACGCAGCCAAGCTTCAAGACAAGATCTACGCCGGCTATGCCAAGGCTGCGAAGCGGATCGGCTACGTCTATGACGTGTACCGGCCGGCGGCCGCGGCGAACCCGCTGACGGCGGTCGTAGCGAGCTTGAACGCTTCGTTTTCGGCGCAGGAGTGGTCGTACACCCGTCCTGGCCTGCCCGAAAAGCCGTACTGGTACTGCCTGATCGATGGTCGGCAGACCCAGTTGGGCGACTACCTGGTGCGCGGCGAGCAGATCTACTTCATCGGCGGCATGCAAGACAACCTGCCGATCGTCGCGGTGGAGTGCAATCGCCGGATCTGGGTGACGCGGCCGCCGGCGAACGACGGCGTCGGCAACGTCGGCTATTCCGGCCTCTGTGCTGGCGATGACGAGTTCGTGCTCGGCTCGCCTGGCGGCGCGGGCGGCTGGCCCTGCGCTGAACTGTTCGGCGGCAAGACGCGGACGCATGCCGAGCTCGCCGCATCGGGCGATGAGCATGGATTCCGTATCTGGCTGCCAGTCAGCGTGCCGATCGTGCTCGCCTCCGGCGACATCGTTATCGACGACCTCGGCCGGCGGCTCAGCATCGGCGGCGCGGAGCGGTCGGAGCAGATGTGGCGGCTGGATTTGACTGAGGTTCACACGTAATGGCCGGCCTCGCAGACGTATCGAACGCCCTGGTGGCGCTGATCGCGCAGATCGCCTACCCGAACGGGACGAGCCAGCCGTCGATCACCGGGCAGGGGGTCAAGGTCTATGCGGGGTGGCCAGTTCCGGCTGTCCTGACGGCGGACCTGAAGGCCGGAAAGGCGCATGTCAGCGTCTTCCCGCGCGCGGTGAAGTACCTCCAGAGCGCCAAGTCGAAGTGGGCGGCGCTCACCGCGGCTGAGCACACCGTGACGCTGACCGTCGCCGGCCAGGCCGTGACCGTCGGCGGCACGATCTCGACGCCGCAGAACGTGTCGCTGTGGATCGATGGGCACGCATACCCGTATGCCGTCCAAACGGGCGACACGCTGACGACGATCGCAACCGCGCTAGCTGCGCTGATCAGCGTAGACCAACCGGCGACGTCAGCCGGGGCTGTGGTGACCATCCCTGGCGCCAAAGACATCTCGCCGCGTGTCGGCGGCATGGCAACGCGCATCCGAGACGTCCGCCGGCAGGATCAGGAGTTCCTGATCACCGTCTGGGCAAACTGCCACGAGACGCGCGAGCCCTTGGGTGATGCACTAGACGTGGCGCTGGCCAGTCGACAGCGGCTGACCCTGCCTGATGGCTCGTTTGCCAACCTGCGATCGCGTCCGCTCTCGAATCCGTGGGACGACAGTGGCCAGAAGGAAGGCATCTACCGCCGCGACCTGTGCTGCTGGGTCGAATACGCGACCACCGAAGTGCAGGAGCAGTACGAAGTGACGCAGGGCGAGGTGATCGTTTCCGATGACCTCGGCACCGTGCTGAGAACCAAAATTCTGTGAGCCAACCATGATCCTCCGCGTTATCACCCCATTCAACGGCTACCAGGTCGGTGACGAGATCACCGACGAGAAGGCCGTCGCCGACATCCTGGCGTCCGAGCAGGCCGCCAACGTCGTCAAGGTCGCTGCGCCGGCCGCGAAGTCGAAGTAACCCCACATCGCATACTGCGAGCCACCTTTGGGTGGCTCTTTTCGTTTCTGGAGCCATCCAAATGACCGTAGTCCAAGCAGGGCAGGTGAACCTGACCGCGCAACAGGTGCCCGGCATCATCGTTGCCATTCAACCGCCGGGCCCGGCCCCCATCAACGGCGTGCCGAGCAATATCGGCGGCATCGTCGGCACCGCGACCTGGGGTCCTGTGGGCGTTCCCGTCATGGTGTCGGACTATGCCGGCGGCGCGGCCGTCTTTGGCCAGATGCAGGCCCGCAAGTACGACATGATGACCCTCCTGCGTTGGGCGGCCATGCAGGGTAATGTCGGCGCCTTTTCGCTGGTGCGCGTGACCGACGGCACTGACGTCGCCGCGTCGGCGATCTTCGCCACCAACTTCGTCACGCTGACCTCGAAGTACACCGGCACGCTGGGCAACAGCATCAGCGCCATTCTGGCGGCTGGTACCGCGGCGAACACCGTCAAGCTGACCATCACCCTGGCCGGCTTCCAGCCCGAGGTCTTCGACAACATCCCGGGCTCTGGCGCGACGCAGCGCGACAACATCGTCAAGGCGGTGAATCTCGGCAACAGCCAGTTCCGCGGCCCCTCGACGATCTGCGTGGCCACGGCCGGCGCCGGCTCGACCGGCCCGACCCTCCCGGCGACGATCAACCTGACCGGCGGCACTGACGGCGCAACGACCATCACCGGCTCGGTCCTGCTGGGTACCGACACCGCGCCGCGCAAGGGGCTGTATGCCCTGCGCAAGTCTGGCGCAAGCGTGATCGCGCTGGCCGACTGTGACGACACGACGACCTGGTCCTCGCAGATCGCCTACGGCTTGGGCGAGGGTGCCTACATGCAGCTGGTCGGCCCGGCCGGCGATGCCATCAGCACCGCCTTGACCGCAAAGGCCTCGGCTGGCATCGACAGCTATGCCGGCAAGGTGATCTTCGGTGACTGGGTGTACGTCAACGACACGGTGAACAACCAAGTCCGCCTCATCTCGCCGCAAGCCTTCGCGCTGGGCCTGATGGTCAACCAGTCGCCCGAGAAGAGCACGCTGAACAAGCAACTGCAGGGCATCGTCGCCACGCAGCGCACCTACAGCAACCAGCCGTATTCGCAGGCCGAACTGCTGCAACTGGTGCAGGCCGGCATCGACGTGCTGACCAACCCGTCGCCGGGTGGCAAGTACTTCAGCTTCGTGCTGGGCGTGAACACCAGCAGCGACCAAGGCCAGCGCGAGGATAGCTACACCCGCCTGACCAACTACATCGCCTACAGCATCGATGCCTGGGGCGGCAAGTTCGTCGGTGAGCTGCAGGGCTTCGACGACGAGGACGAAACCCGCGCGAACGCCTTCGCCGGCCTCGACCAGTTCCTCGCGAACATGAAGGGCGTCCGGCCCAGGATGATCGACAACTACAAGGTCGTGCTCGACAAGACGAACAACCCGGACGCGCGGATCCGCTCTGGCTGGATGCAGGGCGACGTCCAGGTGCGCTACCTGGCCGTGGTCCGCAACTTCCTCGTGAACTTGCAAGGCGGTCAAACGACCGTGATCGTGCGGTAAGCACCCGATGAATCCGCCCGGTACGCCGGGCGCCTCTCTCACTGGAGAAACACATGCCGCAACAAGGGCTTTCCGTCGGGCGCGATACCACGCTGGTCATCCAGACCCCCACCGGGTCGCTTCCGATCCCCAAGCTGACTGCCTTCCGCAAGAAGCAGGACACCTCGCAGGAGCGCGTGAAGCTGATCAACGGCGTCTCGCAGCACCTGCGATTCTTCGACGGCTGGTCGGGCTCGTTCAGCATCAACCGCGCCGGCCCGGAGATCGAGGGCTACTTCGATCAACTGGAAACCGACTACTACTCGGGCATCAACGAGCAGCCGTGCCAGATCTACGAGACGGTTTCCGAGCCGAGCGGCGCCATCTCGAAGTGGCGCTATGACGGCGTCGTGCTGTCACTCGACGACGGCGGCGAGGCGGCCGGCGACGCGTCCGTCAAGCTCTCGCTCACCTTCATGGCCTCGCGCCGCATCCGGATCCTGTAACCCATGGCAAAAGTCACCCTCCGCCCGTCCGAAGAGGTTGTCGCGCGCGCCGCGGCCGAGCATACCGTCACGGACACGAACGGGCGCCAGATCACGCTGAAGAAGCCGGGCATCCTGGCGCAATTCCGCTTGGTCGAGGCCATGGGCCCCGATGCGGCTGAGAACGCCGTCTACCGCACGATGTGCATGCCGGTGATCTACGTGGCGGCCATCGATGGCGAGCCGATCATCCCGCCGACCAGCAAGCTGGAACTGGAGGCGCTGATCAGTCAGCTTGACGAGGCCGGATTGATGGCCGTCCAACTCGGCATGGCCAAGGTCGAGGGCGGAGACGGCGGAGGCGCGGACACCGCAAAAAACTAGCCCGGGCCCCGGCGTTTCGGCAGGCGCTGTGGCTCATCAAGAACGGCGTGCCCTATGACGTCGCGTTCTCCTACACCGATGCCGAGCGGTTCGCCGCCTGCGTGGTATTCCGCGAGCTTGAGGGCGCCACCTTCGACTGGGAAGCGATGTCCTACAAGGATCGACCGTGAAGAACTTTCGCAGCCTCGCCGACTTCGCAAACCATTTGACCGTGATGGCCGCCGAATCCAAGGTGGTCACCGGCTACATGGTCGAGAAGGGCGCCGAGTCGATCCAGAAGATCGCCAAGTCGGAGATTGCCCACTACCAGCCAGCCGTGGGCCCGTTTGCAAAGTGGGAAGAACTGACCGCTGAAACGGAGTTCGAGAAGATCCGCCTGGGTTACCCGGTGGATGCGCCCCTTCTGCGCACCGGGGAGATGCGCGACAGCATCAGTTACGTCGTCAGTCTCGAGCGGAATGCGGCTGTCATCGGCTCTGATGACCAAAAGATGGTCTGGCATGAGCAAGGCACGCCGAAAATGCCGCCGCGCGCGGTGTTAGGCCCGGCTGCCATCCGAGCCAACGAGGACTTGAAGCCGCGATTTAGCCGCACCATCGCCGCTTGGCTGGCTGGCCGGAGTTGGCGCTTGCCGCGACTCAAATAGCCCGGCTATCGCCCCTCCAAGGAAGGGAAAGCCGAACACGACGACGGCAATCGCGCCGGTGATGCGCCGCGCGCGCCGGTCCAGGCGCTGCCATTCGGTCAGTTCTGGCTTGGGCCGCGGAGGCTTGGGCTTCGGGTATTGCACCCATGAAATGTGGTCAGCCAACCACTCATGAGCGCGGATCGTCAGGGATCGCATAGGCCGATTTCGGGTTCAGGAACGATAAGTATAGGTCACCATGATCGACGCATATAAGATCGGCGCCACGCTGGTCCTGAACGACCTGATCGCGCCTCAACTGCTGAAGCTGGCGGCCGAGTTCAAGAAGGTCGACGCGCTGGCCCTGCAGGTCAACAAGCGCCTGAAGGCGATGGGGGCAGAGGCGGCCGGCGTGCGCAACCTCGTCACGGCGACTAAGCAGCTGGAAGGCGGATTGCGGGGCGTCGGCGGCAATGCGCTGCTGGTTGAGCGGAATCTCCGGCGCATTCGTCGCGCCGTCCCGGCTAGTCTCGGGATCGAGGCCGAGATGGTCCGCGCCAACGCCGAGTCCGCGCAGCTTGCCCGGAACATCCACGCCATCCACATGGCGGGCGTCGCCGCTTCGCGGTCATCGTTCATGGGGCATCTTGGCGGCGGCGCTGGTGGCGGCGGTGGTCGTCCGGCTCTGCCTGGCCCTGGCGGCTACATCTCCGGCTTGCCCCGTCGCCGCGGCGGTGCGGCGGCCGGTGGTGGCGGCATGGGCGGCGGTCACGGCGGCAATATCCACGTCGGCCCCGGCGGATTCGGTGTCGGCGCGATCGGCATGGGCATTCCCGGCGGCGCTCTGGCGCCTGTGGCGGCTGGGATGGCTGGCCTCTACATGACCAAGGCCATGTACGACGCCGGCAAGGAGTATCAGGTCGCCTACACCCGGTTCAAGACCTTGAATCTGGGCGAAGAGGTCAACAAGCAAGCCGACCAGTTTGCGCGCGGCACGCGGGTATTCGGCACGTCGAGCGCCCAGCTGATGGAGACGCTGCGCGAGTCGGTCGGCATGTTCGGCGGCCTGGATCTCGCCAAAGAGGTCGCGCCGACGCTGGCCGCCCTGAATGCGGCAAATTCCGGCCTGTTCAGCGGCAAGGTTGGCGCGCTCGACGAAGGCGCCGTTCGCGCTGTCATGCGCTTCAATGACATGCGCGGCAAGACCAACTCGAAAGAGGACTTCCTCAGCAGCCTGGATCTAGCCCAGCGCATGGTCACCGGCTCGGGCGGTGCACTGAAGTTCGCCGATCTCGAGCAATTCGCCAAGACCGGCGGCGCCGCGTTCAAGGGACTGAGCGATCAGGGCATCATGAACATGGCCACCCTGATGCAGGAACAGGGCGGCGCTCGAACCGGTACCGCGCTAATGTCGCTGTACCAGAACCTGGTAGCCGGCCGGACGCCGAAGAAGACGATGGCCGCGCTGGCAGACGCCGGCTTGGCCGAGTTGACAGAGGTCACGAGCGGCAGCGTGGGCGGCAAGCAGATCAAGTCCACTGCGCTTAAGAACATCGTCGACGAGAAGCTGCTCCGGGAAGATCCGGCGGCGTGGATCATGAAGTACGTCGACGCGGCAGCCATCAAGGCCGGCGCCAAGACTGACTCCGAGAAGATCGCCTTCACCAACCAGCTTCTGTCCAATCGGCAGGCGTCCAACATGGGCGCCAACTTCACCACGCAGCAGGAACAGGCGCTGCGTGACGCCAAGCTGGTCAAGAACGCCAAGGGCACCCAAGGCACGATCGAAGAGTTCAAGAAGACCGCGCCGGGCGCCGAGGCGGATTTCATCGCGGCATGGGAATCCATGAAGGCTGAGATGGGCCGCGGTGTGCTGCCGACGGTCACGAAGATCCTGAACGCAGGTACGGAGTTCTTCCGGTCGGTCAACGACTGGGGGCAAAAGAACGCCGACATGAATGCGCGTCTGCAATCTGCCGGCTCGCCGTTTTCTCTGGATCCTCGCGACATCGGCTCTGGCGGCGTGCTGGGTTGGGCCTGGCGTGCTGGCAAGGCGATGTTTGGTGGCGACCCAACCAAGGGCACCGACAAGAACGACCGGCTTGCCAATGCCAACCCTGTCGGCCAGAGCAATACGTCAATGGTCCAAGTCAGCAGCCAGATCAAGCTGGATAGCCGCGTGGTGGCCGAGGCTCTGACCTGGCATCAGTCGCGGGAGCTGCAGCGTCCGCAAACCGGGCCAAGCGGATTTGACCCGTCCATGTCGCTACCGCCGCCGTCTATGAGGTGAATGAATGGCTGATCTAGCGCTTTACCTGGGGGAAATGCAGTTCGATGGAACTGAGATCCCCCAGCAGATCGCCATTGGCGGCGAGCAGCGGCTCGTGACGCATGACTTGGTCGGCGGGCTGCGCGTGGTGGATGCCATGGGAGGCTTCTGCCTGCCGATCGAGTGGTCGGGCTGGCTGCGCGGGCAGGATGCGATGCAGCGCGCGCGCTACCTCGACACCATGCGGGCGCAGGGCAAGCCGCTGGCCCTGACGTGGTCCGAGTTCATCTATGCCGTTGTGATCCGGACCTTCCGGGCTGACTTCCAGCGGTTCTACCAGATGCCATACAGCATCGTGCTGGAGGTAGTCGAGGATCTTGGCCAGCCGGTCAGGTCTCTGTCAGAGGCCAGCATCGACAGCCTGATTGGCGGCGACATGCTGACGGCCGGCGGCATCGTGGATGCCCTGGGTATGCCCAGTATCACCAGCCTGTTCGGCGCGGTACAGACCGCGGTGGACGGCGTTTCCTCGTTCGCCAATGCCGCGCAGTCGACGCTCAATGGTGTCCTGCAGCCGATCGCGGCGCTGCGCAATGAAGCGCAGACGATCGTCGCGCAGGTGAATAACGTGCTGGTGAACGTGGTCACGGTGGGAGGCATCCTGCCGAACACGCCGATCGCGCAGCAGGTACAGAAGATCTCCAGCCAGATCCTGGCCGCGCAGCAGCTCCCGGCGCTGGTGAACCTCGATCGCGTCATGGGGCGCGTACAGGGCAACGTCGGCAGCGTCTACAACAGCGCGCGCCGCGAGACTGTCGCCGGCGGCAACCTGATGGACATGGCCGCGCAGATCTACGGCGACGCGATGGCATGGACTGGCCTCGCCAAGGCCAACGGCATGACCGATCCGGCCGTGACCGGCATTCAGGAACTGACTATCCCAGCCACCGCAGATACGAACGGCGGCATTCTGATCTCGTAGAGGTGCTATGCAGAACACGCTACCCGTCGTCCCGGCCGTCCGGGCGCCGCGCGGGATCGTGCAGATCTCTGGCGAGCAGGTGCAGGGCTGGGAAAGCTGGACCGTCTCGGTCAATACCTACTACCAGGCTGACACCTTTCGGGTGAAGTTCGCGGAATCGCTGCTCTCACCGCAGCGCGACGCGGCGTGGTTCTCGGCGCTGACGGAAGGTTTCGTCGAGGTCTTCGGCGGCTTCCCGCTGGACCCGGAGAACTACACCGAGACCGACCTCGACAGCCTGATCTACGGCCGGATCGATGACATCGAGTACGACCCGGCGCGACGCACGATTGAGCTCATCGGGCGCGACCTGACGGCGGTCTTCATCGACGCCAAGACCTCGCTCCAGTTCCAGAACCTGACCTCGTCGCAGATCGCGACGAAGCTGGCTGAATCGCATGGCCTGACTGCGGACGTTACGCCGACGAAGGAACTGGTCGGCACCTACTACGCGCGCGATCATGCCCGCATTGTGGAAGAGCGCAGCGAATGGGATCTGCTGACCTACCTTGCGGTGAACGAGGGCTATCTCTGCTACGTCAAGGGCAAGACGCTGTACTTCCACCCGCGGCCGACCGATCAGGGCGACCCCTACGTGATCCGCTGGGAGCCGCCAACCGATGAGCGCGCGGCTCGGCAGGCCAACGTGCAGGAAATGGAGTTCTCGCGCAGCCTGACCGTCGCCAAGGGCGTGTCTGTCGTCGTGCGGTCGTGGAACGCCAAGCAGAAGCAGGGATTCACCGCCTACTACCCGAGCAAGGGCAAGTCGATTCAGGCGGGCAAGGCCGTGCCGTTCGGTGGTGTGCAGGTCTACAGCTTCGTCTTCCCGGGCCTCACGCAAGACCAGGCGACGCAGAAGGCGATCGAGCTGCACCGCGAGATCACCTCGCACGAAATGAAGTTCTGGGCGCGGATGCCGGCCGACAACATCCTCAATCCGACGATGATGGTCCAGGTCGAGGGCACCGGGACGAAATTTGACCAAGCCTACTACCCGGTCTCGGTGACGCGCCAGATGAGCCTGATTGCTGGCTACTCGATGCGCGTCGAGGCCAAGAATTCCAACCCTGAGACGGTGCCCTCGCCATGATGCAGGCCATTCGAAACCAGATGGCGATGGCCGCGCAGCTTGCCCGGGGTGATGTGGCCGAGTCGCGCGCGGGCATCGTGCGCAGCTACGACCCGGACCGGGCCGCGGCGCGCGTGGAGTTCGTCGACCGCTCCAATACGAGCGACGACGAAGCGCTGTTCATCTCCGGATGGCTTCCGGTGACATCGCCGTGGGTGGGCAACGGCTGGGGCATGGATGCGCCGCCGAGCCCCGGCGATCAGGTCGAAGTGAAGTTCTTCGGCGGCAGCGTCGAGAACGGCTATGTCTGCGGGCGCTTGTACAGCGACGCCGACCGGCCGCCTGGCGCGCCTTCCGGTGAGTTCTGGGTGGTCCACAAGTCCGGCTCTTCGCTGAAGTTCAAGAACGACGGCACGGTCGAGGTGGTCGCGCACACGACGGCCAAGTACACGGCGCAGTTGCATCACTTCATCGGGCCGGTGCAGATGGATGACACGCTACTGGTCGAGGACACGATCACAGGTCAGGGTGGCATGGCCGTGACCGGCGACAACGGGACAGGAAAGTCCATGAGCATCAGCGGCGATACGCAATTCGCCGGCCAGGTATCGGCCAACGGTAAGCGCATCGACGACACGCACGGTCACTCTGGCGTACAGAGCGGCGGCAGCAATACGGGACCGGTGGTATGACGCAGCAACTCCTGAACGACATCGACCACTGGGCCGGCGTGGACATCGGCGTGTCCGCGACCGGCGATCTTGGCCGGTCCAGCGGCGAGACGCGGACCCAGCAGCGGATCGTGCGGCGCTTGGTGACGAACCCGGGCGACTACATGTTCCACCCTAAGTACGGCGCAGGCCTGCCAGCCAAGATCGGCGAGAACGCCGACCTACCGGCGCTGCGCGCGCTGATCCGCACGCAGGTGCTGATGGAAGCGGCCGTGGCGCGGCTGCCCGAACCTGAGGTCGATCTAGTGCAGATCAACTCCGGCTTCTCGATCACCATCCGCTACACCAGCGCCGACACGCGCAAGCCCATCACCCTCAGTTTCGACGTGAACCGCTGACATGGCACTAAGCACCCTCGATTTTGTCACCCTCGTCCGAAACCAGGTCACGGCCATCCAGGGCTATGCCAAGGTTCTAGTCGACCTCACCGTCGGATCGATCCTGCGCGCGATCGTCGAGGCGAACGCCGCGGTAACGATCTGGCTGCAGAGCCTGATCCTTCAGGTGCTGGCGATCACTCGCGCGGCGACGTCGAGCGGCGCCGACCTCGATTCATGGGTCGCTGACTTCGGGGTCTCTCGTCTGCCGGCCACCTTCGCAACCGGTCAGGTCACGTTCTCACGCTTCACGGCGACGCTGCAGGCTGTCGTGCCGGTCGGCTCCGTCGTCCAGACCGGCGATGGCACCCAGCAGTACACCGTGACGGCCGACACGACCAACCCCGCGTACAACGGCACGCTCGGCGGCTATGTCATGGCGCCGGGTGTGTCGAGCGTCAGCGCGCCCGTGGTCGCCGTGACGGCGGGCTCGGCCGGCAATGCCATTGCCGGCGCAGTCTCGACCATCGCTGGTGCGATCTCTGGCGTGGACACTGTCACCAACGCCGTCAGCTTCACGAACGGCTCCGACGCCGAAAGCGACCCCGCGCTGCGCACGCGCTTCATCGCCTACGTGGCGAGCCTGTCGAAAGCCACGAAGGCCGCCGTCGGCTACGCGATCACCTCGCTGCAGCAGGGCGTGACGTACTCGCTGGTCGAGAACGAGACCTACGGCGGCACTGCCCAGATGGGCTACTTCTACGCGGTGGTCGATGACGGCACCGGCGCCCCGGGCAGTACGTTTCTGTCGACGGTAGCCAACGCGATCGACGCCGTCCGTCCGCTGTGCAGCAGCTTCGGTGTCTTCGCGCCGGTGGTTGTGAATGCCTCCGTCGCCATGACGGTGGCCATCGCCGCCGGCTATGACGCCGCGGCGACGAAGACGCTGGTCTCGGACGCGCTCAAGAGCTACATCAATTCGCTGTCGCTCGGCCAGGCGCTGCGCTACTCGCGCTTGGCGCAGGTTGCCTACGATGCATCGCCCGGCGTGACGAACGTCACCGGCGTGACGTTGAACGGCGGCACGGCCGACCTGACGGCGACGGCAAAAGAAGTTGTCAAGTGGTCCTCCGTGACGGTGGCATAAATGGCAATCGGCGATCAAGACGATGTGTACCGCCGGCTACGCGGCTACCTGCCGCCGTGGTTCGGCGATGAGGCCGACACGCCGATCATAAATGGGCTGCTGAATGGCCTTGCCTATGCCGGCGCGTATGTCTACGGCCTACTGAGCTACGCAAGGCTGCAGACCCGTATCAAGACCGCGACCGACGGCTGGCTCGACATGATCGCGGCCGATTTCTTCGGCGACACGCTGCTGCGGGCTGCGAACCAGTCGGACGATTCCTTCCGCGCGCGGATCATCCTTAATCTGTTTCGTGAGAGGGCAACGCGGCTGGGGCTCATCCGGGTTCTGGAAGACCTGACTGGCCGGACGCCGATCGTGATCGAGCCGACGCGGCCGGCTGACACTGGTGCGTATGGTGTGCCGACCAGCGGCTACGGCTATGCGGGCGCCTATGGTTCGCTGTCGATGCCGTTCCAGGCGTTCGTGATCGCCTTCCGTCCCGCCGGGACAGGCATCCCGAACGTCGCGGGCTATGGCATCTCGACCGGTGCCTACAACACCGCCTCGCAGGCCGAATACGCCTCGCTGTCGATGATCCAAGGCGGCGTGACGGACGCCGACATCTACGCGGCAATCGACAGCGTCAAGCCGGTGGCAACCATCGTCTGGACATCGATCGTTCAATCGCTGCCGTCGCCTCCTGCGGTGATTCCGGGCATCGACGGCCCCTCGCTCGTGCTGGACTTCGCTGGCGCCTCGGATGACCCATCCGGCGTGAACTTGGTGATGGAATTCACCGGACAAACCTATCAGTCGATCGGCCAGTTCTACGGCGTCGTCGGCTAACAGGAAAAAAGATGCTTGTCTCTCGCAATTTCGTCGACCTCATCACCTTCTCGCGGTCTTCGCCGGCGTGGCGGTTTAATTCGTCCGGCATCTTGGTGCAAGAGACTGACGGTGTGCCGCGATTCGACTATGACCCTGTCACGCTGCAGCCGCGCGGGATGCTGATCGAGGAGGCGAGGACGAACTTGGTCCTCCGATCGTCTGAGTTCGATAACGCTTCATGGTCGAAATCAAACATGTCCGTGACGGCAAACGCTGCCACTGGGCCAGACGGCGCGATGTCGGCAGAGAAGATCATCCCGACGACCACCAGTGGCACGCATGGCGTGAACAACTCCAGTTCAACGGTGTCCGGCAGCACTATGTACTACTGGTCCGTGTTCGCAAAAGCAGGGGAGTACAAAAACGTCCGCCTCCGCGCCGCGGATTCTGTAGGTTTCCTGGGCGACATGATCGTTGATCTTACGACGGGGATCATTTCCAACCCGTCGCCAACGGCGATTGCGCAGCCATTGGGGGGTGGGTGGTATCGCCTGACAATCGGATTCACTACCAATGCGTCACCGACAAGCATCACGCACGGCGTTTGGGTGTATGACAACACCGGGGGGGCGACTTTCTCCGGTGATGGTACCAGTGGGCTCTATGTGTTTGGGGCCCAGCTCGAACAGGGAGCATTCCCAACGAGCTACATCACTACGGTAGGCGCAACTGCAACACGGGCCGCAGACGTCGCCAGCATCACTGATCTTGGGAAAATCGGATTCAATCCGGCTCAAGGGACGCTATATGCGGAAACTAGGGTCGGCGCGCTTGGCAATAGCGCCTCAGCCAATACTTTCCCTCACATGGCTTGCTTCGCAAAAGGGGCAAACATTGGGGTGGGCGACTATATCGGGCTGCGGATTTCTCAGCCAGACGCAGTCCACGTCAACGTAGGAAACGCTGGAGTATTCAACAGCGTGGTGCCGCCCGGCAGCGCAACCACCGTTGGCGCGACCGAGAAAGTGGCAGCGGCAGGTCAAGGTGCAAGCATCGTGGCGGCCCGGAATGGTTCTGTGAGTGCTGCTATCACCTCAAGGACATGGCCGGTTGATGTTGATACCCTCTGGATCGGCTCGCAAGTCGGCAACACGCGCTTCTGGAATGGCTGGATTCGAGCGCTGCGCTACTACCCACGCCGCCTCTCGGACGCCGAACTCCAGGCGCTGACCGCCTAATCACCCGCAACGCATTACAAGGCCGCCGACTCCGGTGGCCTTTTTCATTTCCGGAGCCGCAATGGATCGTCAGATCATTTACCCGGGCCAGATCCCCCTTGAGACGGATCTGCTGAACACGAACAAGAACACCATGATCGCGGTGGCGAAGCTGGCCGCTGCGCTGCTCGGCACTGCGACGGTGGTGAATGGCCTCGCGACCGTGCCGACCAGCCCGGCGTCGCTGCAGGTGAACGTGAACCCGGGCGAGATGTACAGCCTGGCCAACGTCGATGCGACGGCCTATTCGTCGGTGCCTGCGGACACCGCCCACAGCATCCTGAAGCAGGGCATCTCGCTCGACGCGGTCACGCTGAGCTGCCCGGCGCCTGTGACCGCCGGCCAGAGCGTCAACTATCTGATCCAGGCATCCTACTCGGACTCGGATCAGGGCCTCGTGACGCTGCCCTACTACAACGCCAGCAACCCGTCGCAGGCGTGGTCCGGGCCGGGTAACTCGGGCGCCCAGCAGGCAACCGTGCGCAAGGGCATCGTCAACATCTCGGCAAAGGCTGGCGTTGCGGCCACGACCGGCAGCCAGACGACCCCGGCGCCGGATGCTGGCTACACCGGCCTCTACGTTGTGACGGTGGCCAACGGCCAGTCGACAATCACCGCGGCGAACATCACGCAGGCGGCAAACGCGCCGATCCTGCCGACCGACCTGCTGCACGCCATTCAGGCCAACTCGCTGGTCACCGCGGTCGACACCGGCTCGGCGAACACCTACGTCGTCAGTTTCTCGCCTGCGGTCACCGCGCTGACCGACGGCATGGTGCTGTGGTTCAAGGCCAAGACCGCGAATACCGGCGCCTCGACGCTGAACGTCAATGGACTGGGCGCCTCGCCCATGGTCGGGGGTGCTCACTCGGCGCTGCAAGGCGGCGAGATCGTTGCCAACGGGAAAGCCTGCGCAGTCTGGCGGGCTGACATCAGCTCGTGGGTGCTTCTGAAGTGCACGGGTGGGGCTGTTCAGGTCGGAGCTGGGTCGGCAAGCAACCATGCTCCAAACATGAGCCAGGTTTCGGGCATCGCTGGCGCCGCTCGAAACCTCGCAATGAGCGTGCCCTCGGCATCCGCCACGGCAACCTTGACGGCTGACGAAATCGTCGTCGAGACGGCCTTGGGAGGGGTGCGGTACTGTCTGGCAAATTTCAGCCAAGCCATCAACCTGGGAACCACGGGCGCGGGTGGCATGGACACGGGTTCTGCGCCGGCGAACGGCTACGTCGCGCTATACGCGGCGTATAACCCCACGACCAACGCCCGAACGATATTCGCCCAAAACGCCACGGCTGGCGCAGTCGGCAACGTGTATGGGGGTGTCAATGCGCCGGCGGGGTACACGGCAACGGCGCTTGTCAGCGTGTGGCGCACCAACGGTAGCGGCCAACTCGTCGCCGGCTTTCAGGTCGGGCGCGTCATCGGCATTGCTGCTACGCAAGCATTTACCACCAACGGCACCGTAGGCTCTCCGACGCCCGTATCGGTTTCTGGCATCATCCCCGCCAACGCGAAAGCTGTGACAAGCGGCTCAATGCAAGCGGGTTCGACCGCTACGTCAACCGTTGCGTTGACTATTTCTGGGCACAGCAGTCATGCCGGCGGAGTTTCGGCATCGTTCGCAACGAACAGCGCCCAAGCGTACACGGTGCCGATGCCGGAGATTCAGATTCTCACTCCGCAAACGATCTATTACACATCGACAAACACTGCCGGTACGCCGACCTTCATTGCCAACATTTCTGGGTACAGGATTTAAACATGACTATCCATGTTCAGTTCTCCGATGAGCAACAGGCAGTGATCGTCAGTTGCTTCAATACGTCGCAAGACCCGGAATACTGGCCCAACCAAGGGGTCGTGACCAGCGATGATCCGCGCTGGCACGCATACTATGAGAGCCTGCCGGAGACCTTCCGGCAATACCTCCCTGCGCCGACTGCTGAGTGACCAAAATGAGAAGGGCGGCATAAAGCCGCCCTATCTTCACTTCTCGTAGGCCAGTTGCATGAATGGCGTTGGCTGCAGGAATTTCATGCCAAGCCATTTACGGTTGATGAACTCATAGACGTACACCGGCGTAGTCGATTTGACGAACAGGCGGATCGCCCATGACTCGCCGTTTTTGATGTGTACATTGGAAAGCTCGAACCGCACCGGCTCATCCAACTTCAGTAACTTCAGGTCGAGAACGCGGTGGTCTTTGATTTCGTTGTCCGGAGTAATGATCTCTACCCCGATTTGCCCGCGCTGCACGGCATCTACGGAGAGCGCAAAGAGGACTGCCTCGAGCTTTCCGGCAGGGGGGGTGATTACGTATTCGCGGTAGGTCGTCTCGTGGAGAGAATCGCTGAGTTCCAACGATGAGCCTGCCCGGCGCCATCCGTTCTTCTCGCTCGATTTTTTCAGCAAGTAGAAGTTCGGAGAGACCGCTTCCCACAAATCGGTGCTCTTCCGCAATATCCGGTGGCGCCACGAATAGCGCATCATCCGGCGATACTCGGATAGCTGGGCCGCCTGGTTGTCGATGGGTGCTGCGCTCTCCTCGATAGATGGCAGTCCGGTGGTTTGCCTGAACCACGCGGCCAGTCCATGCAAGCGCCGGGCCTGTTCGGCCCAGCTGGTTTCGCCGCCATGCCGGCTCATCATGTTCCGAATCGAGATGACGTTATCCGAGCCGGAGAAGCTGTCGGCACAAAACTTCTTGTTTCGGTCTTTGATCTCAGTGAGATTGAACTTGCCACCGAGCAACGCGTTGAAGGTTCGATACCAGGAAATCGGTTTTAGTGCATCCGTGACAACGACGGCGTTGCCGAATTCTGTGATCTGATCATATGGTTGCCCGTCAGGTACAACCGCCACAGTATCAAGAAGACGCGCTGCTACCATCGGGTGCAGAGTCTTGTATGCGTTGTTCTTCGTATCGCTTGGCGCATGCACCATGAAGTCCGGCTGAAAGCGCGCAAACCTCCGCATCGCAAAGAGATATCCGGTCTCGAATGGGAGGGAAGTGATCCGCAAATTGTCAGGGAGCGTCTTCGTCGCATCTTCGTAATGAAGCGCGTCTGATTCTGGCGCGACCAAATGGATCATTGCGCCTTCTTCGGCGAGCCGCTTCAAAGCCGGTACAACGATCTCCCATAGTCCTCGCGCGCGGTGCGACCCGCCTGCAAAGACAATGGTTACCTCGCCCTTTATTTTCGGCTCAACGTGGTCGACGCTGACTGGATTTTGGGCGGCGAACGAAACGGGGAAGTAGAAGGGGTTCTTGTGGAGCAGATTTTCTTCGAAGTAAGAGACAAGCGCCCTGCTCGTCAGTAACACCCCATCAAAGAGCCTTACGTCCTCACGGAACTTGACCAGTCGATAGTCTTCGTATGGAACAGTCATTTCACCCTGCTCGACTAGCAGGGGGAGATTGTCGTCCATGTACAGGTACATCGGAACGCCAAGAGCTTTCCCGGCGTCGACCCACGACCTGAAGGCATTGATGTGCCTAACGAATATCACGCATGTTGCCCGCGCCATCTCTTCGACGCCGAACCAGCTGTTGTACGTGATCACCCGTATGCGTCGCGCCACCTCATGAGGCAGCATGTCGAAGCAAAGATAGGTGGAGGCGTCGTAGTGGAGCGTTACGACGAGAATGCAACCTTCCTCATTGGCGTTGCCATAGCGCACAGGCAATGGCCACCCGCGCGGAGTCGCGTGTTTTTTCGCGGTTGACTCAATGACCGCCTGAGTATTTAAGCTGAACGACGGGTCACCAGCCAGTACTTCGTATTCGCCGAGATTGTCCGGCTTCAGTTGCTCGTTTCGCGGGCTGCGCATCCATTCAGAGACGGCCCAGCTATCCAGCGCGTAGGTGTTACCCAGGCTGTCGTTGGTCAATGGGCCATCTTCACGGCCCACGGCGACGTCGACAAAACGAATTTCGTAGCGCTCAGCCACGCGGCACCACAGATCCCAGTCGCAGACGCGGGCGATGATGGCATGTGGATCATAGAAGCCTACATCCTCGATGATCTTTCGGGGTAGCAGCACACCGTTGTTAGGTATTGCGTTCCCCGTGCGTAGCAGTCCCTGGGACCTATTTGAACCGAGGCGCATGGTGACGATCTCACCCGTCTTCGGCTCCTTATATGACCACTCAATGTGGCCGTAGATCATCGCGTGGGGAGTCTTTTCTGATTCCTCTACGAGCTTTTCGAGCGCGTCCTTATTGAAGGACGTGTCGTCGAAGGCAAAGGCAAACCTGTCGGCGCGAGCCCGTAAGAAACCTTCGTATTCGGAGATTGCCGGAAGACCGATATTCTTTGTATGACGCAAGCAGCTGACCCGACCATCCCGTTCTTGGAACTCGGCGATTTGGTCGGCTGTTCCATCGGTGCTCGCGTCATCGATGATGATCAGCTCAAGATCTTCGAGCGTTTGCGAAAGCAACGATTCTACGCAGCGCCTGAACAAGCCGCTCTTGCCGCGGCGAAACGTCGGCAGCAGCACAGAGACCCGAGGTTTTATGCTCGCGTCGTAGGTTGCGCCTGGTAGCCATACTGTCTCCCGAACCAAGTCCTTTACGCGCATTCAGGTGCCTTCTTCATAGAATTTTTGATGGTCGCGGCCGAGTATAGCAAAACACTATGCTCGGCTTTGATTGGCGGTTGGGGCTAATTCGCTGCCTCAATCACCCTGCAACGGCGCCGAGCGTCAACTGCATTGCCCGCCAAAGAGCGGGCTTTTTCACATCTGGGGTCTTACATGTCCGAACCAATCAGCGGCAGCGCCGCGGCCGGCGCGGCGGGCGCTGCTGCATTCAAAGCCTTTGGTGGGCCGGCGGCGGTAGCCGCTGGTGCATCAGGCCTTGCCGCACTCGTTGTGATGATGATGATGACACCACGAAGCCCACGAGAATGGGCGGTAGGGATGATCTCTACCGTCGTATCGAGCGTCGCCGGCGGCGCGTTTGTTGTGCAGAAGTTCGAGTTGCAGGCCTGGACGCATGACTACATCGGACTGGTTGCCCTGTTCGGCGTTGTCTTCGCCTGCGGGCTGCCGGGCTGGGCGATCGTCCGGTGGCTGTTCAACTTCATCGAGAAGCGGAAGGCAATGGATCTGTCCGAGGTGATCGAGGAAGTCCGCAAGGGGCTGGGCAAATGATCACCTCGAAGATCTTGAGCGCGATCATGCCCGGCGCGGGCCGTCGAGCCGATACGTTCCTCGTGCCGCTGACCGACGCCATGACCCGTTTTGACATCGACACGCCGGCTCGCGCGGCTGCTTTCCTTGCGCAAGTCGCCCACGAGTCCGGCCAACTGGTCTACGTGAAGGAGATCTGGGGGCCGACCGGCTCCCAGCGCCGGTACGAGGGCAGGGCGGATCTCGGAAACACGCAGGCCGGTGACGGCAAGCGGTTCATGGGCCGGGGTCTGATCCAGATCACCGGGCGCCGGAACTACCTGCTTTGCGGCCGCGGCCTCGGCCTTGACCTGGTGACGATGCCGGAACTGCTCGAACAGCCGATGGCTGCGGCGGCGTCCGCCGGCTGGTACTGGCAGTCGAACAACCTGAACCGGTTCGCCGACTCCGGCGACTTCAAGGCGCTGAGCATCGCGATCAACGGGCGGAACAAAGCAACGGGCCTGCCGAACGGCTGGGATGACCGACTGAAGTACTGGGCGCGCGCGAAGGTCGCGCTGGGGGTTGCAGCATGAGCAAAGCAAAGATCGTCCGCGACAGCGACGGGCTGTTCTACGGCATCAAGTTTCTGTGCCCTGGCTGCACTTGGGATGACGGCACCCCAATGACGCGCATCCTGCCGGTAACGTGGCGTCCCGAAGGTGAAACACAAGAATCGCCTCACTCAGCCAGCAAGCCCCACTGGTCGTTCAATGGTGACTTCGATAAGCCGGTCTTCGGGCCGTCCGTTCTGAGCACTTATCCGCGGCCTGAAGGCCAGTACACGTGTCATTCGTTCGTCGGATGCAATGGCGCTGCACCTGGCCAGATCACGTTCTTGGGCGACAGCACGCACGCGCTGGCCGGCCAGACGGTCGAACTTCCAGAGATCGCCGAGTCATGATCCCGATCCCCGCAAACATCCCATGGCGCGCGATCGGCGCCGGCGCGCTGGCCGCGGCCCTGTTCTCAGGCGGCTGGGTCGTCAATGGCTGGCGCGTGGGCGCTCAGCTCGAGCAAATGAGGGGCGACCGAGAGAGGGCCGCCAAGTCAGCTGCCTTCGACCAGGTCAAAGCCGTCGACCGGGCCCGCGCCGAAGAACAACGCCGCACTGCGGCTCAGACGGAGATTGCCAATGTCGCCATCAAGGACGCCGAGCGCGCGCGGGATGATGCTCGCACTGCTGCCGCTACTTCTGACCGCCTGCGCCAGCGAATCGCTGATCTCATCGCCAGCGCCGGCCATCCCGCCGCTGCAACCGGCAGCCCGCCAGCCGGCGATCCCATCGGAATGCTTGCCAACGTGCTCGAGCGCGCTGACCGCCGCGCGGGAATCCTGGCTGAATACGCTGACGCCGCTCGAATCGCCGGCCTTGCCTGCGAGCGTAGCTACGACGCGCTGACGCCGGCGCAGTAGCCTACCGCCTGAACCGCTTCGCCGGGACAGCGCCCGGCCTCTTCACCTTAATCCAGTCGATAGACCGCTCTCCAGCCCGGTACACCGACCCGGTGCGCTTTCCAACCATCCCCTCCAAGTGCAGCCCCAGTACTGCCTCGTATAGCCAGACGCCGTTCTCGACGTCTTGTACGTACAGCAGACTGGGCCGCTCGCCTGCTAGCAGTTTGCGCAGCGCCGCCTTGCGTTTCTCAACGGGCAGGCCGCGTAGATCCTTTCCCCCGCCCACCAATAGGTCGAAGACGCAATAGACGACCGGATTTGCGCCCGCATGCCAGCCGCGGCGAAGCGCCCGCGCGTGCAACAGGTTGAAGTCCGAGCGGCCCAGATCATCTAGGACGCAGACCTCGCCGTCGATGATGTTGCCTTCCGGCAGGGCCGAGAGCGTGTCGATCAGTTCCGGAAACCATCGCGTCGCGTCCGCGCCGCCTTTGGTCTTCAGTTGCACCTGTCCCGTGCTGGCCAGCGCCCTGTAGCCGTCGTACTTGATCTCCCACAGCCATTGGCCGGTGGCCGGCAGCGTCTTCCGCTCCGTCAGCAGCATAGGCTGCAGTTCGGCCAGCGTCGGCGCGACCATGGTCTGCCTCCTGCGTAGTGAATCTGTGAACCGCCGACCGCCGCAGTAGAAGGAATTGGAGTGGCGGTAGAGGTTCTGGTATGCGCCTAGTGTCAGCCCGCGCCTCCGGCCGGCGGTATCAGGCGCTGTCCGACATGCCGGGCCGGACCGGTATGACGCGCCGAGCCTTCTCGACCACGCGTTCGTGCTTCTCCTGCGCCTCCTCCCAAGTCAGCGATTCGAACGTCTGATTGATCCCGCCTGCCCGAAGGCAGGTCCAGAACATCGGTGGCTTCTCATCGTGCATGCTGCCCCAGCCCGAAAAGTAGGTCCAGACAGTGGCGTTCCGCTCGGGGAGTTCATCCCGTATCTGATAGCCCTTTCCCTCCCAACTCGTCCATCGCGCGTAGGCGCCGAAGTCATAGACGCGCACCGGCGTACCAGTTGCGTCCAGGATGTACTTGCGATCCCAGTTCAGGTCGATTGGGCATGGCTCGTAGCCATCAGCGGGCTCGTGCGGCCGAGGCATGGGCGAGAGACGGGGCATTGTGGACCCTCCTTGTCAGGTACTGGCAACAGCACAGTGCCATGGCTATACTGTACAAATATACAGTACCGACGGCACCAAGGCGAGGCGCCGCCGGGTTGGCCACGTTGGTAAGAATCATGCGCAGAGGGGCAAAAAAATGACGACTGAAGATTTGAGAGAAGGCGGTGGACTGGAGGAAGCCAAGAGGATCGCGGAGGGGGTCGCCGGGATCTTCAGTGCGATGCAGGCGCTCTGCGTGTCCGACCCGGAGGTGGAATCGCTCTGCCAGGTTGGCGTGGCCTTGTCCCAGAACCTCAACAACGAATTAGAGGTAGCGGCGGCCGAAGGGAAAATCGTTCGGCGAATCCCAGTGATTGGAACGGCGACGCTGACTGAGGGGTGATACTGATAAAGCGTATGCGAGGACGTGTGCTAATCGCACACGCCCTCGCACATACATCATCTGGGAAGTTATCGCCCAAGTTTGCCGATTTGGGCGAATGTGGAAACGCATGCACACATACGAGCACACATGTTAGCTTGTGCAACCCCTTGAAAAGTAAGGCAAGTGCTTGTTTTTCAAGGGGGAAAGATGGTGGAGCCGGCGGGAATCGAACCCGCGTCCGCAAGCCCTCCACAGAGAGTTCTACATACTTAGTTCTGTCATTTGATTTAACCGGCGCATCGCGGACGAACACGCTCTACGACGGCGAGTCACTAGGTTTTCGTCCCCGGCTTCGTGACCCTTCCGGAGCTTATCTGACGTAAATGACCTCGCGTGGTCTTGCGACCCTAGCCCGTCAGCGAGCCAGTGCGAGGACGGCGGCCCTTAGGCTGCCAGTGCGTAACGTTCGTCGTTAGCAGTTATTGCATTCCCATTGATTAACGAGGTGACGGGTCCTCGGTATGCCCTCCACTGCTTTGTAACCCACGTCGAAACCAGGTCGGCCCCAGTGAGGAAGCTGGATTGTACCCGGTTGGACGCAAGCTGTCTTGGGGAGTTCCAGGCCGGGTCCGCGGATACTGCCAGCGCACTTTCAGGCGATCGCGGCGGGCACCAGCAGCGGGATCAGCTCCGCCGGGTGGCGGACCAGGTGGTCCGCGCCCCAGGCCTCGGGCGGGTCGCCGTCGCCGCAGTAGCCATAGGCGGCGGTCACGGTGATCATGCCGGCAGCCTTGCCGGCCTGGATATCGCGCAGGTCGTCGCCCACATAGACGCAGCGGCTCGGGTCGACGCCGGCACTCGCGGCGGCGTGCAGCAGCGGGGCGGGGTGGGGCTTTGCGTGCGGCGTGGTGTCGCCGCTGACCACGGCGCTGGCGCGGGGCGCCAGGCCGATCGCGGCGACCAGCGGCACCGTGAAGCGCGCGATCTTGTTGGTCACGATCCCCCACGGGATGCCCGCCGCCTCCAGCGCGGCCAGCACCTGCGGCATGCCGTCGAACAGGCGCGTGTGCACCGCGATTTCGGCTTCGTAGTAATCCAGGAAGGTATCGCGCAGGGCGGGAAATTCCGCGTCTTCCGGACGCAGGCCGAAAGCGGCGCCCAGCAGTCCGCGCGCGCCATGCGAGGCCACGGGGCGCAGCTTGTCATAGGCCACGGGCGCGCGGCCGTGCTCGACCACCAGCCGGTTTGCCGCCGCAGCGAGGTCCGGCGCGGTGTCGGCGAGGGTGCCGTCGAGGTCGAAGAAGACGCCTGCGATTGCCGCGCTCATGCAGCCACCCGGCGGAACGCCATCAGGTAGTTCACGTCCGTGTCGCGGCCCAGCGTATAGACCTGCGACAGCGGGTTGTAGGTCATGCCCCGCATCTCGACCAGGTCCAGGCCGGCGTGGCGCGCGAAGCGGGCCAGTTCGGAGGGCGTGATGAACTTTTCGTAGTCGTGGGTGCCGCGCGGCAGCATGTTGAGCACGTATTCGGCGCCGACGATGGCCAGCAGGTACGCCTTCAGGTTGCGGTTGATGGTCGAGAAGAACACATGGCCGCCCGGCCGCACCAGCATCGCGCACGCCTGCACGATGGAGGCCGGGTCCGGCACGTGTTCCAGCATTTCCATGCAAGTGACCACATCCACGCCGGCTGGCTCGCGCGCGGCCAGCGCTTCGGCAGCGATCTCTTCGTAGGTCACGGCGACGCCGGACTCCAGGCTGTGCAGGTCGGCCACCTTCAGCGCCTTGCTGGAGAGATCGATGCCGCGCACGGTGGCGCCGAGGCGGGCCATGCTCTCGGACAGGATGCCGCCGCCGCAGCCCACGTCGACCACCCGCTTGCCCGCCAGTCCGGCGATGCCATCGATCCAGCCCAGGCGCAGCGGGTTCAGCTCGTGCAGCGGCTTGAACTCGCTCTGCGGATCCCACCAGCGGTGGGCCAGTTCGCTGAACTTGTCGATTTCCTTGGGGTCGGCATTCCGGCGCGGCGGGTGCTGGCTGGCGGCGTCGGCTGCGGGGAGGGTTTGCGATTGCAACGTCATCGTATGCGAGTCCGGCGGCGCTGGCCGGGCGGGTGAAGGAAAGGACAGTCGGGGCAACTGTACCAAAAAAAAAGCCCAGCTTGCGCTGGGCTTCTTGGATCGGAAGGGTTCCGATTAACGTGCGCTGCGGGTGCCGACCACTTCGACTTCCACGCGGCGGTTCGGCTGCTGGCAGGCGATCTGCGACTTGCGGTTGCCCTTGCACGACTTCGGATCAACCTTCAGCTGGCGCTTGCCCTTGCCTTCGGTGTAGACGCGGTTGGCTTCGACGCCCTTGCTCACCAGGTAAGCCTTGACCGATTCAGCGCGGCGGATCGACAGGCGATCGTTGTACTTGTCCGAGCCGAACGAGTCGGTGTGGCCAACGGCGATGATGACTTCCAGGGTGATGCCTTGCAGCTTCGAGACCAGGTCGTCCAGCTTGGCCTTGCCTTCGGGCTTCAGCACAGCCTTGTCGAAGTCGAACAGGGTGTCAGCAGCGAAAGTGACCTTCTCGCTCGAGACGACCGGCGGGGCCACCGGAGCCGGGGCCGGTGCCGCTACGGCCGGGGCCAGGGCGCCATCGCACAGCGCGTTGGCCGTGGCCGGGGTCCAGGAGCTGTCGCGCCAGCAGAGCTCGTTCGTGCCATTCTTCCACACGTACTCGCTCGTACCGTTGCCCCAGTTGTCGTTCACTGCCTTCTTTTCATAAGGGACGGACTGAGCTTGAGCGGATGCAGCCATTACTGCGGTAGCTGCAACGAGCGCGAGCTTGGCAAATTTTTTCATATTTCTCCTCTCAGGATGAGATCACCGCAGGGTTACTGCGAGCAAATGGACGAAAACAAGTCATACATTCTTCGGAGTATAACATTCTCGATGTGGCGGATGCTCCACTTCGAACAATGTCTGGCTCTTCGCTGGGGAATTGTGCCACAAGGGTCGTTTCCTAAGAAGTAAATATATTCGATTCGCCGCATGGGTTTTGGGCCTGTGGTGTTTGTGCAACATGGGTCTTGTGTCACCCGCAAAGCCTTGTGGCATCAGGGATTCCGGGTTTCGGCGGCGGCCTCCGCGGGGCGCTGCGGGCCCTGTCCGGAGAGCGCCGGGCAGGGGGTGCCGGCATGTTAGAATGGCACGTTGCCCAGCCGTCGGGCGCCCATCGGCGCCACGTGCCAACGGCCTGTCATTTGCTTAAACCTGCCGCATAAACCACGCCGCAATGGATCCATTCGCAAAAGAAACCCTTCCGGTCTCCCTAGAAGAGGAAATGCGCCGCTCCTACCTGGATTACGCCATGAGCGTGATCGTCGGGCGCGCGCTTCCCGATGTCCGGGATGGCCTGAAACCGGTGCACCGGCGCGTGCTGTTTGCGATGCACGAGCTCAACAACGACTGGAACCGCGCCTACAAGAAGTCGGCCCGTATCGTCGGGGATGTGATCGGTAAGTACCACCCGCACGGCGATACCGCAGTCTACGACACCATCGTGCGCATGGCGCAGGACTTCTCGCTGCGCTACATGCTGGTCGACGGCCAGGGGAATTTCGGTTCGGTGGACGGTGATAACGCCGCGGCCATGCGTTATACCGAAATCCGCCTGTCGAAAATCGCCCACGAGATGCTGCATGACATCGACAAGGAAACCGTCGATTTCGACAGCAACTACGACGGCTCCGAAAAAGAGCCTTCGATTCTCCCCGCGCGTATTCCCAATCTGCTAATCAATGGTTCGTCGGGTATTGCGGTGGGCATGGCCACCAATATCCCGCCGCATAACCTGAATGAAATCGTCGACGGTTGCCTGCACCTGTTGCGCAACCCGCAGGCGACCGTGGACGAGCTGATTGAATTGATTCCGGCTCCGGATTTTCCGACCGCCGGCATTATCTATGGCATTCAGGGCGTCCGCGAAGGCTACCGCACGGGCCGCGGCCGCGTGGTGATGCGGGCCAAGACGCACTTCGAGGATATCGATCGCGGCCAGCGCCAGGCCATCATCGTCGACGAGCTGCCGTACCAGGTCAACAAGCGCACCCTGCTGGAGCGCATCGCCGAGCTGGTCACCGAGAAGAAGATCGAAGGCATCTCGGATATCCGCGACGAGTCGGACAAGTCCGGCATGCGGGTGGTGATCGAGCTCAAGCGCAACGAGGTGCCCGAGGTCGTTCTCAACAACCTGTATAAGAACACCCAGCTGCAGGATACCTTCGGCATGAACATGGTGGCGCTGGTTGACCGCCAGCCTCGCCTGCTGAACCTGCGCCAGATGCTGGAGTACTTCCTGGCGCACCGCCGCGAGGTCGTTACCCGCCGCACGGTGTTCGAGCTGCGCAAGGCACGCGAGCGCGGCCATGTGCTGGAAGGCCTGGCGGTGGCGCTGGCCAACATCGATGAATTCATCGCCATCATCAAGGCCGCCCCGACGCCGCCGATCGCCAAGCAGGAACTGATGAGCAAGGCGTGGGACTCCGCGCTGGTCCGCGAGATGCTGGCCCGGGCCGAGGGCGAAACCCCGGGTGGGCGCTCGTCGTACCGGCCGGACGGGCTGCCGGCGGTGTTCGGCATGCAGGCCGACGGCCTGTACAGGCTGTCCGACGGCCAGGCGCAGGAAATCCTGCAAATGCGCCTGCAACGCCTCACTGGCCTTGAACAAGACAAGATCGTCCAGGAATATCGCGACATCATGGCGGAAATCGCCGACCTGCTCGATATCCTGGCACGTCCGGAGCGCATTACCACCATCATCATCGACGAACTCACGGCGATCCGCGCCGAATTCGGCGATGAGCGGCGCTCGCAGATCGAGCTGAACGCTACCGAGCTGGACACCGAGGACCTGATCACTCCACAAGACATGGTGGTCACGCTGTCGCACAGCGGCTATATGAAGAGCCAGCCGATCTCCGAATACCGTGCGCAGAAGCGCGGCGGCCGGGGCAAGCAGGCGACGGCGACCAAGGAAGACGACTGGATCGACACGCTGTTCGTGGCCAATACCCATGACTACATCCTGTGCTTCTCCAACCGCGGCCGGCTGTACTGGCTGAAGGTCTATGAGGTGCCGCAGGGCTCGCGCAACTCGCGCGGCCGGCCGATCGTCAACATGTTCCCGTTGTCGGAAGGCGAGAAGATCAATGTCATCCTGCCGGTGCGGCAGTTCGACGCCGAGCACTTCATCTTCATGGCGACCGCGCGCGGCACGGTCAAGAAGACCGCGCTGACGGAATTCTCCAACCCGCGCAAGGCCGGCATCATCGCGGTCGACCTCGACGAAGGCGACTACTTGATTGGTGCGGCGGTGACCGACGGCCAGCACGACGTGATGCTGTTCTCGGATGCCGGCAAGGCGGTGCGTTTCGACGAGAACGATGTGCGTCCGATGGGCCGCCAGGCGCGCGGCGTGCGCGGCATGAACCTGGAAGACGGCCAGGCCGTGATCGCGATGCTGGTGGCGCCGGCCGAGACCGCTGAAGAGTCAGCCGACGCGGGCGTGCGCGGCAGCGTGCTGACCGCGACCGAGAACGGCTACGGCAAGCGTACCCCCATCGCCGAGTACACTCGACATGGCCGTGGCACCAAGGGCATGATTGCGATCCAGACGAGTGAGCGCAACGGCCGTGTGGTGGCCGCTGCACTGGTTTCGCCCGAGGACGAAATCATGCTGATCACTACCGGCGGCGTACTGATCCGTACCCGCGTGGCGGAAATCCGCGAGATGGGCCGCGCCACCCAGGGTGTCACGCTGATCAACGTCGACGAGGGCACCAAGCTGTCCGGACTGCAGCGCATCGTCGAAAGCGATGCCGACAACGGCGGCAACGGCGAGGAGCCGGACGAGGCCGAGGGTGCGGAACGCGCCGAGGGCGCTGAAGGTGCCGCAGGTGCGGATGCCGACGCGAAGCCTTAAGACCAAACGTAAATTGTTGCAACAAAAGGACGCCAGCCGGAACTCGCCTCGCGGCTGTCCGGACTAAAACGGACGTATTTACCAGGGAGTCACAATGCTCAAAACCTATCGACGTATCGCTGTTCTGGCTGCTTTCGTTCCGACCTTCATGATGGCGCAGCATGCCCACGCACAGGACGCGGAAAAGACGGCAGCCATCAAGGAACTGCTTTCCGTCATGCAGGCAGACCAGGCTGTGAAGGGCCAGGCAGAGAACTGGCAACAGGGCGCCAAGCAGGAAGCGCCGCTGGTCCTCGAGCAGGTGCTGGTCGAAAACAAGACCCTGAGCGACAAGCAGAAGCAGGCCGCGGTTGAAAAGCTGAAGAAGAACGGCGCGGTCCAGCGCGTCGTGGACGGCGCCGGCACGGCGTTCACCACCGATGGTTTCCGCAAGGATGCCATCCAGGCGCACTATGATGCCTTCGGCAAGTACTACACGACGCAGGAACTGAAGGACCTGACCACCTTCCTGAAGTCGCCGACCGGCCAGAAGTTCATGGCCAACCAGGGCAAGGCAACGCAGGAAATCTGGGGCTCGATGATGCAGAAGTACGGCCCGCAGGTCGGCAAGTCGATGCGCGACGCCGCCGAGAAGGAAATCACCGCCGCTTCGAAGTGATGCCGGCGTGATCCGCAACGGATCCGCCCGCCACCCGCCCGATCGCATCCGGCCGGGTGCGGCAACCCGGGCTGAACCCCGGGTGCCCAACGGGGCGCGGGTTTGAGGGATAATGGCTGCTTGGGTAACACCGGCAGCCATTTTTCCATCCCCCCGTCTCATGAACGATCCCCAGAATCCCGCTCTTGCCGGCATGATGCAGCGTGCATTGGCCGAACGCGTCCACAACTTCTCGCCCGGCCCGGCAGCGCTGCCTGCCGAAGTGCTGCAGCAGGCCGCCGAGGAGATGCTGTCCTGGCGCGGGACCGGGGTCTCGGTGATGGAGATGAGCCACCGCAGCCGCGAATTCGAGGGTATCCACAACCAGGCCATCGCCGACCTGCGCGAACTGCTCCATATTCCCGCCAACTACCGCGTGCTGTTCCTGCAGGGCGGCGCCATCGGCGAAAACGGCATCGTGCCGCTGAATCTGATGCGCCTGCGCCATGCCGACGCGCCCAAGGCCGACTTCGTCGTCACCGGCACCTGGTCGGTCAAGACCGAGCAGGAAGCCCGCCGCTACGGCGCGGTCAATATCGCCGCCAGCAGCGAGGCGCAGAAATACCACCGCATTCCGGACGTGGCCGACTGGAAGCTGTCGGACGACGCGGGTTACGTGCACCTTTGCACCAACGAGACCATCGTCGGCGTTGAATTCCAGGACATCCCCGATATCGGCCAGGTCAAGGGCGACCGCGTCGTGGTGGCGGATGCTTCCAGCCACATCCTGTCGCGCCCGATCGACTGGTCGCGCGTGCAGGTGGTCTACGGTGGCGCGCAGAAGAACATCGGTCCGGCCGGCGTCACCATCGTGATCGTGCGCGAAGACCTGATCGGCCATGCCCATCCGCTGTGCCCGTCGGCATTCAACTGGCGCCTGGTGGCCGAGCACAACTCGATGTACAACACGCCGCCGACCTATGCGATCTATATTGCCGGCCTGGTGTTCCAGTGGCTCAAGCGCCAGGGCGGCGTGCCGGCGATCGAGCAGCGCAATATCGCCAAGGCCTCGGCGCTGTACGACTACCTCGACCAGAGCGATTTTTATCGCAACGAGATCCACCCCAGCTGCCGCTCGCGCATGAACGTGCCGTTCTTCCTGGGCGACGAGTCGCGCAACGAGGCCTTCCTGCAGCAGGCCCGGGCCAACGGCCTGGTGCAGCTGAAGGGGCACAAGACCGTGGGCGGCATGCGCGCCAGCATCTACAACGCCATGCCGCTGGAAGGCGTGATGGCCCTGATCGAATTCATGCGCGAGTTCGAGCGGACTTCCGCCTGACGCGCATTCCCGCTGGCGGGCGCGCGCATGCCAGGCACGGCATGCCGGCCCGCGCGGGCAGTTTTCTGGCCGCCGCGCCCGGCGGTCCATCGGATTGATACAACATGACAAGCGAAGACCGCACCCCCGCGCGCGAGGAGACGCCGCCCAATGCGCCGCAGAACGGCGACAGCCACCTGAGTGATGCCGAGCGCAAGCTGTCGGTCGAATTGGGGCCGCTGCGCGAGCAGATCGATACCGTCGACCGCGAACTGCTGGCGATGCTGAACCGCCGCGCCAGGCTGGCGCTCGAGGTGGGCGAGGTCAAGAAGAAGTACGGCGCGCCGGTGTTCCGGCCGGAGCGCGAGCTGCAGGTCATCCGCAAGGTGCAGGGGGCCAACCCCGGTCCGCTGCTCGGCGAAAGCGTGGCGGCAATCTGGCGCGAGGTGATGTCCGCCTGCCGCGGGCTGGAGAAGCCGCTTGAAGTCGCGTTCCTGGGTCCGGCCGGCACGTTCTCGGAGCAGGCGCTGTACGCGCATTTCGGCCACGAGGTGTCGGGCGTACCCTGCCCCAGCATCGACGAGGTGTTCCGCGCGGTCGAGGCAGGCACGGTCGAATACGGCGTGGTGCCGGTCGAGAATTCCACCGAAGGCGCGGTGTCGCGCACGCTTGACCTGTTCCTGCAGACCTCGCTGAAGATCAGCGGCGAGATCGCCCTCAAGGTGCACCACAACCTGATGGCGTCGACGCCCGACATGAGGGGCGTCACGGTGGTGCGCGCGCATGCGCAGGCGCTGGCGCAGTGCCAGCACTGGCTGACCGCCAACTATCCGCAGCTCGAGCGCCAGGCGGTGTCGAGCAACGCCGAAGCGGCGCGCATGGCCAGCGAAGATCCGACCGTGGCCGCGATCGCCGGCGAGTCCGCCGCCAACCGCTACCACCTGCACCTGGTGCGCACGCATATCCAGGACGATCCGCACAACCGCACGCGCTTCGCCGTGATCGGCCGCTATGAGACCGAGCCCTCGGGCAGCGACCAGACTTCGCTGATCCTGTCGGTGCCGAACAAGGCCGGCGCGGTGTACCAGCTGCTGGCGCCGCTGGCGGCGAACGGCGTGTCGATGTGCCGCTTCGAGTCGCGTCCGGCGCGCAGCGGCGCGTGGGAATACTACTTCTACGTCGACGTGGAAGGGCACCAGCATGAGCCGGCGGTGGCCCGCGCGATCGAAGAACTGCGCCGCAACGCCGCCTACCTGAAGGTGCTGGGCTCGTATCCGTCGAGCAAGTAAGGCAGCCGCAACGCAAAAGGAGACGAGATGGCAGAGCAGGGCAAGCAGGGCGGCGCAACGGCTTTCGGGCCGGATTATGTGCGGGCGATTTCGCCATACGTGGCGGGCAAGCCGATTGCCGAAGTCGCGCGCGAGTTCGGCCTGGACGAGGCCGGCATCGTCAAGCTCGCTTCCAACGAGAATCCGCTGGGCATGCCGGAATCGGCCCGCCTGGCGGTGGCCGAGGCCGTGGCCGAACTGGGCCGCTATCCCGATGCCAACGGCTTTGCGCTGAAGGGCGCGCTGTCGGCGCGTTTCGGCGTCCCGGCCGACTGGCTGACGCTGGGCAACGGCAGCAACGACATCCTGGAACTGGCCGCGCATGCGCTGGTGGAGCCGGGCCAGTCGATCGTCTATGCCGAGTACTCGTTCGCGGTGTACGCGCTGGCAACGCAGGAGATCGGCGCCCGCGCCATCGAAGTGCCCGCGCGCGCCTACGGCCACGACCTCGACGCGATGGCCGCTGCGATCGCCCCGGATACGCGCCTGGTCTTTATCGCCAACCCCAACAACCCGACCGGCACCTTCCTGCCGGCGGCGCAGATCGAGGCCTTCCTGCAGCGCGTGCCACGCCAAGTCGTGGTGGTGCTGGACGACGCCTACAACGAGTACCTCGACGCCGACCAGCAATACGACGCGATTGCCTGGGTGCGCCGCTACCCCAACCTGATGGTGTCGCGCACGTTCTCCAAGGCCTATGGCCTGGCGGGGCTGCGCATCGGCTACGCGGTGGCGCAGCCGGAGCTGACCGACCTGCTGAACCGCATCCGCCAGCCGTTCAACGTCAACAGCGTGGCGCAGGCCGCGGCCATCGCCGCGCTGGCCGATGCCGGCTTCCTGCGCCGCAGCGCCGAGCTGAACCGCGACGGCAAGCGGCAACTGACGCAGGCGTTCGAGCGGCTGGGCCTGGAATACGTGCCGTCGTCCGGAAACTTCGTGCTGGTGCGCGTTGGCGACGATGACGGCGCCGGCGCGCGCGTGAACCTGGCGTTGCTCAGGCAGGGCGTGATCGTGCGCCCGGTGGGCAACTACAACCTGCCGCGCTGGCTGCGCGTGACCATCGGCTTGCCGGAAGAGAACGCGGCGTTTATCGCGGCGCTGGAGCGGGCGCTGGCCTGAGGCCGGCCGCGGCGAACGCCGCGGGTTGCGCCGCCCATTGATTGACCTCGGTCTGGACCGAACTACCGCCGCTTGCGGCCTGTGATTGTGAGTGCATTGCATTTTTCCCGTGTTGTCATTGTCGGCGTCGGCCTGATCGGCGGCTCGCTCGCGCTCGCGCTCAAGCGCGCCGGCGTGGTGGGCTCGGTGGTCGGGGTCGGGCGCTCGGCGGCTTCGCTGCAGAAGGCGCTGGACCTGGGCGTGATCGACGAGGCCGCGTCGCTGGCCGATGCCGCGCGCGGCGCCAGCGTGATCGTGCTGTGCGCGCCGGTGGCGCAGAATTTTGCCCTGCTGCATGCGCTCGAGCCGCACCTGCAGCCCGGCACCATCGTCACCGATGCCGGCAGCACCAAGTCCGACGTGATCATCGCCGCCAAGACCGCGCTGGGCGACAAGGCGGCGCAGTTCGTGCCCGCCCATCCGATCGCCGGACGCGAGCTCAACGGCGTCGAGGCCGCGCTGCCGGACCTGTACCACGGCAAGAAGACCGTGCTCTGTCCGCTGCAGGAAAACGGGCGCGCAGATGTTGCCGCCGTGCGCGCCATGTGGGAAAGCGCCGGCGCCCATTGCCATGTGATGTCGGCGGTCCAGCACGACGCGGTGTTCGCCGCGGTCAGCCATCTGCCTCACGTGCTGTCGTACGCGCTGGTGGCGCAGGTGGCCAATGCCGAGGATGCGGCGCTGAAGCTGGATTTCGCCGGCGGCGGCTTCCGCGACTTCACGCGGATTGCGGCCTCGTCCCCGGAGATGTGGCGCGACATCTGCGTCGCCAACCGCGACGCGCTGCTGCGCGAACTGAATACCTACCAGTCGGTGCTGGCGCACCTGAAGACGTTGATCGAAAAGGGCGACGGCGACGCGCTCGAGCGCATCTTCACGCGCGCCAGCAAGACCCGCCTGGCCTGGGGCGCCGAGCGTGCCGCGGGCAGCAACCATATCGAACCCTGATGGCCCCGGCCCATCGCCTGAACACGGCGCCCCGGCGCCCACGACATCCATGGAACACCTGACGCTAGGCCCCCTGACCCGCGCCCACGGCACCGTCCGGCTGCCGGGCTCGAAGAGCATCTCCAATCGCGTGCTGCTGCTGGCCGCGCTGGCCAACGGCGAGACCCGCGTGC
This sequence comes from Cupriavidus taiwanensis, assembly GCF_900250115.1. Lineage (NCBI taxonomy): Bacteria > Pseudomonadati > Pseudomonadota > Betaproteobacteria > Burkholderiales > Burkholderiaceae > Cupriavidus > Cupriavidus taiwanensis. Next base: position 834,486 of record NZ_LT984803.1, read on the forward strand.
GCGACCTGCTCGACTCCGACGACACGCGCGTGATGCTGCAGGCGCTGCGCGCGCTGGGCGTGGCCTGGCGGCAGGAGGGCGCCGACTACATCGTCACCGGCGCCGGGGGCAACTTCCCCAACAAGTCGGCCGAGCTGTTCATGGGCAATGCCGGCACCGCGATCCGTCCGCTGACCGCCGCGCTGGCGCTGCAGGGCGGCAGCTACAAGCTGTCCGGCGTGCCGCGCATGCACGAGCGGCCGATCGGCGACCTCGTCGATGGCCTGCGCCAGGTCGGCGCGGTGATCGACTACCTTGGCAACGAAGGCTTCCCGCCGCTGCAGATCCAGCCTGCCAGCGTGCGCATCGACGCGCCGATCCGCGTGCGCGGCGATGTCTCGAGCCAGTTCCTGACCGCGCTGCTGATGAGCCTGCCGCTGGCGCAGGCGGCCAGCGGCCGGATCGAGATCGAGGTGGTGGGCGAGCTGATCTCGAAGCCGTATATCGAGATCACGCTGAACCTGCTGGCGCGCTTCGGCATCGAGGTGGAGCGGCAGGGCTGGGAGCGTTTCATTTTGCCCGCGGGGGCGGCTTACCGTTCGCCGGGCGAGATCTTCGTCGAGGGCGATGCGTCGTCGGCTTCGTATTTCCTGGCCGCCGGCGCGATCGGCGGCGGGCCGGTGCGGGTCGAAGGCGTCGGCATGGCCAGCATCCAGGGCGATGTCCGCTTTGCCGAGGCGCTCAACCGCATGGGCGCCAACGTGATGGCGGGCGACAACTGGATCGAGGTGCGCGGCACCGAGCGCGACGACGGGCGCCTGCACGGCATCGAACTGGACTGCAACCATATCCCCGATGCCGCCATGACGCTGGCGGTGGCGGCGCTGTTTGCCGAAGGCACCACGACCCTGACCAATATTGCCAGCTGGCGCGTCAAGGAAACCGACCGCATCGCGGCGATGGCGACCGAACTGCGCAAGCTGGGCGCCGTGGTGGAGGAGGGCGCCGACTACCTGCGCGTGACGCCGCCGCAGCCGTGGCAGACCCCGGCCGACGGCATTGGCACCTATGATGACCATCGCATGGCGATGTGTTTCTCGCTGGCGGCGTTCGGCCCGCTGCCGGTGCGGATCAATGATCCGGGCTGCGTGGCGAAAACGTTCCCGGACTACTTCAGCGTGTTCGCGGGCGTCACGCGCTGACCAGGCCGGCCTCGGCGCCAGGGCTGGCGGAGGTTGCCGCGCTGTCGCGGGTGGCCGGCGCATGGCGGTGCCGGCGCTTGTCCCAGTACTTGTCGAAGAAGTAGTGGGCCACGGTATTGACGGCCGGCTCGATGAAGGTGACGGCACCGCTCACGGCCAGGCTACCGGTCAGCGCATAGGTCACGCTGAACGCGATGCCGAGGTGCATGATGCCGAACGTCAGGGTTTTTGCCATGGTAGATTGCCTCGCGACCAATACTGAGGGATGCGCCGCGCTTGCCGCGGCACTATGCCATGGATCAAATGATAATGATTCGCAATAGAATTAACAATCAATCGTTTCACTGGGTGCCATAAGCAATGACTATCGTCAACGTCATCACCATTGACGGACCGACCGCCTCCGGCAAGGGCACGGTTGCGCACAAGGTTGCCGACGCGGTGGGCTTCCACCTGCTCGACAGCGGCGCGCTGTACCGGCTGGTAGCGCTGGCCAGCGACCGCGCGGGTGTTGACCTGGCCGACATGGACACCCTGGCGCGGATTGCTGCGCGCCTCGATGTGAAATTCGGCCCCGACCGGGTCTGGCTGCAGGGCGAGGAGGTCAGCCTGGCGATCCGCGCCGAGGCGATCGGCAACCGCGCCTCGGCGATCGCCGTGCACCAGCCGGTGCGCGACGCGCTGACCCAGCTGCAGCGCAGCTTCCGCAAGCTGCCCGGGCTGGTGGCGGACGGCCGCGACATGGGCACCGTGATCTTCCCGGACGCCCAGCTCAAGGTGTTCCTGACCGCAAGTGTCGAGGCGCGCGCGCGCAGGCGCTATAAACAATTGATTGATAAGGGAATTTCTGCTAATATCGAAGACCTTTTGCGTGACCTCGAGGCGCGCGACACGCGGGATCGCACCCGTGCCGCCGCGCCGCTGCGTCCCGCCGAGGATGCAAAGCTGCTCGATACCTCCGACATGACGGTGGATCAGGCAGTGGCGCAGGTGCTGGAGTGGTTTGCCGCTGTGCGGCCCGATGCATGAATGCATCGGGCGCATCCGTAGAAGCGGCGCGCCCCTTCCGTACCCGATGGCGCCAGTCCGGGCCCGTGCCCGTGCTGGCTTTTGTCAAACCTGACCCCGCTGCCCTGGCAGACTGAGCGCGATCGTCGCGCCGGCCAGCGTACCGCGGATTTCACCTTACGTTTATGTCCGACCTGCAAACTAACGAATCCTTTGCCGCACTGTTCGAGGAATCGATCGCCCGCTCCAATATGAAGGCTGGCGAAGTGATCTCCGCTGAAGTCGTGCGCATCGACCACAACTTCGTGGTCGTCAATGCCGGCCTCAAGTCCGAGGCATTTGTGCCGGTGGAGGAGTTCCTGAACGACCAGGGCGAACTCGAAGTGCAGGCCGGCGACTATGTCTCCGTGGCCATCGATGCACTCGAGAACGGCTATGGCGACACCATTCTTTCCCGCGACAAGGCCAAGCGCCTGGCATCGTGGCTGAACCTCGAGAAGGCGCTGGAAGACGGCGAGATCATCTCGGGTACCGTGACCGGCAAGGTCAAGGGCGGCCTGACGGTCATGGTCAACGGCATCCGTGCGTTCCTGCCGGGCTCGCTGGTCGACGTGCGTCCGATCAAGGACACCACCCCGTACGAAGGCAAGACCCTGGAATTCAAGGTCATCAAGCTGGACCGCAAGCGCAACAACGTTGTGCTGTCGCGCCGTGCCGTGGTCGAAGCCACGCTGGGCGAAGAGCGCCAGAAGCTGATGGAAACCCTGAAGGAAGGCGCCATCGTCAACGGTATCGTCAAGAACATCACCGACTACGGTGCGTTCGTTGACCTGGGCGGTATCGACGGCCTGCTGCACATCACCGACCTGGCCTGGCGCCGTGTCCGCCACCCGAGCGAAGTGCTGTCGGTTGGCCAGGAAATCACCGCCAAGATCCTCAAGTTCGACCAGGAAAAGAACCGCGTCTCGCTGGGCGTGAAGCAACTGGGCGAAGATCCGTGGGTCGGCATCTCGCGCCGCTACCCGCAAGGCACCCGCCTGTTCGGCAAGGTGACCAACCTGACCGACTACGGCGCGTTCGTCGAGATCGAAGCCGGCATCGAAGGCCTGGTGCACGTGTCGGAAATGGACTGGACCAACAAGAACGTGGCTCCGTCGAAGGTTGTCCAGCTGGGCGACGAAGTCGAAGTCATGGTGCTGGATATCGACGAAGACAAGCGTCGTATCAGCCTGGGCATGAAGCAGTGCAAGGCCAACCCGTGGGACGATTTCTCGCGCAACCACAAGAAGGGCGACAAGCTGAGCGGCCAGATCAAGTCGATCACCGACTTCGGCGTGTTCATCGGCCTGCCGGGCGGCATCGACGGCCTGGTGCACCTGTCCGACCTGTCCTGGCAAGAGTCCGGCGAAGAGGCCGTGCGCAAGTACAAGAAGGGCGACGAAGTCGAGGCCGTGGTGCTGGGCATCGACGTCGACAAGGAACGCATCTCGCTGGGCATCAAGCAGCTGTCGGGCGATCCGTTCAACAACTTCATCTCGGCCAACGACAAGGGCTCGCTGGTTCAGGGCACGATCAAGGCGGTTGACGCCAAGGGTGCCGTGGTTCAGCTGGCCGACGACGTGGAAGGCTACCTGCGCGCATCGGAAATCTCCGCTGACCGCGTGGAAGACGCCCGCAACGTGCTGAAGGAAGGCGAGCAGATCACCGCCCTGGTGGTGAACGTCGACCGCAAGTCGCGCAACATCAACCTGTCGATCAAGGCCAAGGACAGCGCGGAGCAGCAGGAAGCGATGCAGAAGTTCCAGGCCGACACCGGCACGGCTGGCACGACCAACCTCGGCGCCCTGCTGAAGGCCAAGCTCGGCCAGGACAACCAGTAATCGCAGGCCCCCGCGCTTGCGCGTATGCCCATGACCAAGTCGGAGCTCGTCGAAAAGCTGGCTGCCCGCTTCCCCCAGCTGCTGCTGCGGGATGCGGACATCTCGGTGAAAACGATACTCGACGCGATGTCCGAAGCGCTGGCTGACGGCCACCGCATCGAGATCCGCGGATTCGGCAGTTTTGGTCTGAACCGGCGTCCGCCTCGCGTGGGGCGCAATCCCAAATCCGGCGAGCGAGTGCTGGTACCCGAAAAACGGGTGCCGCACTTCAAGGCGGGCAAGGAATTGCGCGAACGGGTTGACCGTAGCCAGCCGGTGCCTGCGGGCGCCAACGGCAACGGCCATTCCGGCGGCACGGCGCAAGCCCTGCCGGGCAAGGCAGGCCAGGGCGCGGCATCCGCCGCGCCGACGGGGTTGCACGAGAGCGGACTGGATTTCATTCGTTCCTGACCTGGCACTGCCTGCTGCTGACCTGTCAAAATAAGCGCTCCTTGGGGCGCTTTTTTTTATGGTCGATGCGAGCCGGTGCGGCATGCCGCAGCGTCTGCAAGCCAGAGCGTCGGCGCCCGCGAGGCCCGAGCCGAAACACCATTACCGCCACGTTACCGAATCCGTGAAGTGATTCCGTTACAATGCCGGGGTCTTTGCCGGGCCTTGCACAGGGCGTCCTGCCAGCCGCAGTCTTTGTGCTCGCCCGCCCCAACGCCATGCTGCCTCGCCGCCTACCCGCATGAAACTGTTTGCCTGGATCGTCCGCATCGTCGTATTCGTGCTGCTGTTCGTGCTGGCCCTGCGCAATACCGCAGAAGCCTCGCTGCAGCTGTTCTTCAATGCCGTCTGGCATGCGCCGCTGATCCTGATCCTGTTTGCCGCGTTTGCACTGGGCGCGGTGGCGGCGCTGGCCTCGGTGGCGCCGGGACTGATGCGCCAGCGCATGGAACTGGCCAGGTTGCGGCGCGCGGCCGCGGACGCACGGGGGTCGATGGCGGCGTCATCGGCGCCACCGGCAGGTGCCTCCCCGGTGCCGCGCGAAGGCAAGTCTCCCTATAACGTAGTCGGCCCGAAAGTCTGATCCATGATGTTCGAAACCTGGTGGCTGTTGGCGCTGCCACTTGTCTTTGGCCTTGGCTGGATGGCGGCGCGCTTCGATGTGCGCCAGATGATGAGCGAGCAGGGCGCCTTGCCGCGCTCCTACTTCAAGGGACTCAATTTCCTGCTCAACGAGCAGCCCGACAAGGCCATCGACGCCTTTGTCGAAGTCGCCCGGCTGGATCCGGAAACCACCGAACTGCACTTTGCGCTGGGCGCGCTGTTCCGCCGCCGCGGCGAAACCGAGCGCGCCATCCGCGTGCACCAGAACCTGGCCACGCGCCCCGACCTGCCCGAGCCAGAGCGCGAGCACGCGCTGTTCGAGCTGGGCGAGGACTACCTGCGCGCGGGCCTGCTTGACCGAGCCGAGGAATCGCTGCGCCGGCTGATGTCGGGCCCCTACGCCGCGTCGGCCAAGCGCGTGCTGCTCGAACTCTATGAAGTCGAAAAGGAGTGGCAGAAGGCGATCGATGCCGCGCGTGAGCTGCGGACGCTGGAGCAGAAGAGCTACAGCCTGCAGATCGCGCAGTTCTGCTGCGAACTGGCGCAGGACGCGCTGCAGCGCAAGCGCCCGGAAGACGCAGTGAAATGGCTGAACCAGGCCGTGGCCGAAAATCCCGCCAACGTGCGCGCACCAATCCTGCTGGGCGACGTCGCCGCGGCGGCGGGCGATGCGCGCGCGGCGCTGGGCCACTGGCTCGGCATCGAGCGCCAGGACGCCTCCTTCCTGCCGCTGGTGGCCGAGCGCGTGGTCAAGGCTTACGCCACCCTGAACGAGCAAGGCGTGGCGCTGGAATGGCTGCGCGGGCTGCTCAAGGGCAAGCTCGCGCCCGAGGTGCTCGACACCGCGTACAAGGCGGAGCTGGAAGTGAATGGTCCTGAGGCCGCGGCGCGCCTGATGCGCGAGCAGCTGCGCCGCCAGCCCACGCTGCTGGCGCTGACCAAGTACTTCGAGGCGCAGGCGGCAGTGGCCGCCGTGCCCGCCGCGCAGGCCGCGGCGGTCGAGGCCGCGGCCGGACAGGGCGAAGGCGCCGAAGACGGCGACGAGGCCAGGGAAACCACCGCCATCCGCGACCTGCTGCAACTGCGCACGCGCAACCTGGCGCGCTATACCTGTCGCGAATGCGGGTTCCGTGCGCGGCTGTTCTATTGGCAGTGCCCGGGTTGCAACCGCTGGGAAACCTATGCCCCGCGGCGTTCCGAAACGCTCGGCTGATCTCGCTGGCCGTGCAACGGATGTGAATTGATGCTATGAAAGTCACCATTATCGGCAGCGGCTACGTCGGTCTTGTCACCGGCGCCTGCCTGGCGGAGCAGGGCAACGATGTGTTCTGCCTGGACCTGGACGAGCAGAAGATCGCGCTGCTCAACGCGGGCGGCGTGCCGATCTACGAGCCAGGCCTGCAGGAGCTGATCCAGCGCAACCGCGAGGCCGGCCGCCTGACGTTTTCAACCGACGTGGCGGCCAGCGTGGAGCATGCCGACGTGCAGTTCATCGCCGTAGGTACGCCGCCGGACGAGGATGGCTCGGCCGACCTCAAGTACGTACTGGCGGCGGCCCGCAATATCGGCCGCCACATGACCGGCTTCAAGGTGGTGGTCGACAAGTCGACGGTGCCGGTGGGCACCGGCGACCGCGTCACCGCCGCGATCCGCGAGGAACTGGCCGCACGCGGGCTGGAAGACCTGCAATTCTCGGTGGTGTCGAACCCCGAATTCCTGAAAGAGGGCGCCGCGGTCGAGGACTTCATGCGCCCCGACCGCATCGTGCTGGGCTGCAATGCCGACGCCGCCGGCCGGCACGCGCAGGCCACCATGCGGCAGCTGTACGCGCCGTTCAACCGCCATCATGAGCGCACGTTCTACATGGACGTGCGTTCGGCCGAGTTCACCAAGTACGCCGCCAATTCGATGCTGGCCACGCGCATCTCGTTCATGAACGAGCTCGCCAACCTCGCCGACGAGGTCGGTGCCGATATCGAGCTGGTGCGCATGGGCATCGGCTCGGATCCGCGCATCGGCTACAGTTTCCTGTATGCCGGCGCCGGCTATGGCGGGTCGTGCTTCCCCAAGGATGTGCAGGCGCTGATGCGCACCGCCGCCGACCACGGCAAGCCGATGCGCGTGCTCGAGGCGGTGGAAGCCGTCAACGGCGCGCAGAAGCGCGTACTGGGCGAGAAGATCGTGGGCCGCTTCGGCGACGACCTGAGCGGTCGCGTGTTCGCGGTATGGGGCCTGGCCTTCAAGCCCAATACCGACGACATGCGCGAGGCGCCGTCGCGCGTGCTGGCGCGCGAGCTGGTGTCGCGCGGCGCGTCGCTGCGCGTGCATGACCCGGTCTCGATGGCCGAGGGGCGCCGGGTGCTGGAGGCCGACCTGGCCGACGTGCCGGGCGGCGCGGCGCGCGTGAGCTTCCACCAGCACCAGATGGATGCGCTCGACGGCGCCGACGCCCTGGCGATCGTGACCGAATGGAAGGTGTTCCGCAGCCCGGACTTCGGGCAGATCAAGCGGCGGCTGAAGTCGCCGGTGATCTTCGATGGACGCAATCTGTATGAGCCCGAGGCGATGCGCGAGACCGGCGTGGAATACCACGCCATCGGCCGCCCCACCCGCAAGGCCGCGCCGGCGGCGAACGAATAAGCCGCGCGGGTCAACGGACTCATCAACCGATAAGCTAACGCGGCGGCTGCTGCCGCCGCGATCTTGCCAAGGATCTTCATGAACAAGACCGTCATTCCGCAGGAGCAGATCCGGCAGTCCCATATCCTGGTGGTCGGCGACATGATGCTGGACCGCTATTGGTTCGGCGACGTCGAGCGCATTTCGCCCGAAGCGCCGGTGCCGGTGGTGCAGGTCAAGCGCAGCGACGAGCGCCTGGGTGGCGCCGCCAACGTGGCGCGCAACGCCGCGGCGCTGGGCGCGCGCGTCGGCATGCTGGGCGTGGTCGGCGACGACGAGCCGGCGCGCACGCTCGAGGCGTTGCTGGCCGAAAGCCACGTGCAGCCCTATCTGCACCGCGATGCCAAGATCAACACCACCATCAAGCTGCGCGTGGTGGCGCACCAGCAGCAGCTGCTGCGCGTCGATTTCGAGAACGCGCCGGCACACGAAGTGCTGCTCGCGGTACAGGACCGCTTCCAGAGCCTGGTCAACGATTACCAGGTGCTGGTGCTGTCCGACTACGGCAAGGGCGGGCTGACCCATGTCACGCGCATGATCGATGCCGGCCGCGCGGCCGGCCGCAAGGTGCTGGTCGACCCCAAGGGCGACGACTACTCGCGCTACCGCGGCGCCACGCTCATCACCCCCAACCGGGCCGAAATGCGCGCCGTGGTCGGGGCCTGGAAGACCGAGGCCGACCTGACCATCCGCGCGCAGAACCTGCGCCGCGCGCTGCAGCTCGAAGCGCTGCTGCTGACGCGCTCGGAAGAGGGCATGACGCTCTATACCGAGGCCGAAGTGCTGCACGTCTCGGCCCAGGCCCGCGAGGTCTATGATGTATCCGGTGCCGGCGACACCGTGATCGCCACGCTCGCCACCATGATGGGTGCCGGCGTGCCGCTCAAGGAAGCCGTGCAGCATGCCAATCGCGCCGGCGGCATCGTGGTCGGCAAGCTGGGCACCGCCGTCGTCACTTATCCCGAATTGTTCGGCGCCGCTGCCTGAGGCGCGGCGCCCCATCCTGATCCGACCATGACCATCATCGTCACCGGTGCCGCGGGTTTTATCGGCAGCAATCTCGTCAAGGGCCTGAACGAACGCGGCGAGACCAATGTCATCGCCGTCGACAACCTGACCCGCGCCGACAAGTTCCACAACCTGGTCGACTGCGAGATCTCCGATTACCTGGACAAGCAGGACTTCCTCGCGCGCTTTGCCCGCGGCGAGTTCGGCAAGGTCCGCGCGGTATTCCATGAAGGCGCGTGCTCCGACACCATGGAGACCGACGGCCGCTACATGATGGAGAACAACTACCGCTACACGCTGTCGCTGATGGAGAGCTGCCTGGAGCAGGGCACGCAATTCCTCTATGCATCGTCGGCGGCGACCTACGGTGCCTCGCAGGTGTTCCGCGAAGACCGCGAGTTCGAGCGCCCGCTCAACGTGTACGGCTACTCCAAGTTCCTGTTCGACCAGATCGTGCGGCGCCGGCTGCCGTCGGCGCTGTCGCAGATCGTCGGCTTTCGTTACTTCAACGTGTACGGTCCGCGCGAAACGCACAAGGGTCGCATGGCCTCGGTGGCGTTCCACAACTTCAACCAGTTCCGCGCCGACGGCACGGTGAAGCTGTTCGGCGAATACGGCGGCTATGGTCCCGGCATGCAGAGCCGCGACTTCATCTCGGTCGAGGATGTGGTCAAGGTCAACCTGTTCTTCTTCGACCATCCGGAGAAGTCCGGCATCTTCAACCTGGGCACGGGCCGCGCGCAGCCGTTCAACGACATCGCCACCACCGTGGTCAACACGCTGCGCGAAGCCGAAGACAAGCCGCCACTGTCGCTGGACGACCTGGTGCAGGAAGGGCTGGTCGAGTATGTCAAGTTTCCCGACGCACTGCGCGGCAAGTACCAGTGCTTCACGCAGTCGGATGTGTCCAAGCTGCGCGGCGCCGGCTACGGCGAGCGCTTCCTGACCGTGGAGGAAGGCGTGGCGCGCTACTGCCGCTGGCTGCTCGAGCGCAACGGCTGAGCCCCGCATCGTCACTGTCTCACCTCGGCCGACACGCTTTCGTGCGGCCGGTGTCAACTTTTGTTGCCGCATGCGCCGCCCTCGCGGCGCGCCCCTATCCTGACCTGACCTCGCCGCCCCGGCGGGGTGGTACCTCAGACCATCCACAGGAAAGGAGAGCCTTCATGGCCAAGCACTGGATCCGGCAACTAGCCCGGCATTTTTCCCTGATCTCGCTCGCGGCAACCTTGTGCCTGCTTGCCGGCGGCACCGCCCGTGCCGCGGTCGACGTCAACACCGCGGACGAGGCGGCGCTGACCTCGGTCAAGGGCGTAGGCCCGGCCACGGCCCGCCACATCGTCGAAGAGCGCAACAAGCGCGGACCATACAAGGACGCCGCCGACCTGGCCGAGCGCGTCAGCGGCATCGGGCCGAAGTCCGTGGCCAAGCTGCAGGACGCCGGCCTGACCATCGCCGGCAAGGGCGCGCCCGCTGCCGCACTCTCCGCAGCGCCGCCGGCCACGGCCTCGCCCGCCGCGTCCACCAAAGGGGCAAAGGCCACGCCCGCGCCGGCAAAGCCGGCCCGCTAGCCTGTCGGCGCTGCCCTGTGCCCGGCCGTGCTGCGGCCGGGTGCGTTGTGGCTGGTACGCGTTGTGCTAAACGTTGCCGGCTTCGCAGCCCCCGTGGCGGCGGAGTATCATGCGGACGCCGCGCAGGCAGGACCTGCCGTGCGGCTGCCGACCGGCATTCCACAACCTAACAACCAGGCACAAGCGCGGCGGCCGCCGATCCGGTGGCCAGCCCGGACCACAGGGAGCAAGACAATATGGCGAATGGCGAGGACGCGGGATTCCTGCCGCAATGGCGGCTCAAGACCGAGGGCGTGATCGGCCCCGACGAGCGACTGCCCGCGGGGCAGACCCTGCTGGCCGGGATCCAGCACGTGGTGGCGATGTTCGGCTCGACCGCCATCGCGCCGATCCTGATGGGCTTCAACCCGAATATCGCCATCCTGTTTTCCGGCATCGGCACGCTGATCTTCTTCCTGTGCGTGCGCGGCCGGGTGCCCAGCTACCTGGGCTCCAGCTTCGCCTTCATTGCAGTGGTGATCGCCGCCACCGGCTATGCCGGCAGCGGCCCCAACCTCAACATCCCGGTGGCGCTGGGCGGCATCATTGCCGCCGGTGCGCTGTACACCGTGATCGGCCTGGTGGTGCAGGCGGCGGGCTACGCCTGGGTGGAAAAGCTGATGCCGCCGGTGGTGACCGGCGCCATCGTCGCGGCGATCGGGCTGAACCTGGCCCCGGTGGCGGTCAAGGCGGTCAGCGGCGCGGCGCTCGATACCTGGGTGGGGCTGCTCACCGTGGTCGCGGTGGGGCTGGTCGCGGTCCGCGCGCCCGGCATGATCGGCCGCCTGCCGGTGCTGATCGGCGGCCTGGCCGGCTACGTTGCCTACTACCTGGGTACCAATGTGATGGGGCTGGGCAAGCCGATCGATTTCTCCGGCGTGGCCGCCGCCACCTGGTTCGGCCTGCCGGCGTTCACCGCGCCGACGTTCGAGCTGGGCGCAATGCTGCTGATCGCGCCGGTGGCGATTGTGCTGGTGGCCGAGAACCTTGGCCATATCAAGGCCATCGGCGTGATGACGGGCCGCAACCTGGACCCCTACATCGGCCGCGCCTTTATCGGCGATGGCATCGCCACCATGCTGTCGGCCAGCGGTGGCGGCACCGGCGTGACCACCTATGCCGAGAACATGGGGGTGATGGCGGTCACCAAGATCTATTCGACGCTGATCTTCGTGGTGGCGGCTGCGGTGGCCATCCTGCTGGGCTTCTCGCCCAAGTTCGGTGCCTTGATCCTGACCATCCCGGGACCGGTGATCGGCGGCCTGACCATCGTCGTGTTCGGCCTGATCGCCGCCACCGCGGGCCGCATCTGGGTGCAGAACCATGTGGATTTCTCCAGTTCGCGCAACCTGATCACCGTGGGCGCCACGCTGACGGTGGCCGCCGGCGACCTGACGCTGAAGCTGGGCGGCATGACGCTGGGTGGCATCGGCACCGCCACCTTCGGCTGCATTCTGCTGTACCACCTGCTGGGCGAAGGCAACCGCGAAGAGGCCTGAGCCACCGCGGATGCGGGCGGGTGGGGCAAATCCCGCCTGCCGGCGAGGGATAGGGGTCTGGATTACAATGGCCGGCGAATTGGCATCCCCCGGCATCCTCCGTTTTGACCTTCCTTCGCCCCATGGCCTACAAGACAATTGAAGACACCATCGGCAATACGCCGCTGGTCAGACTGCAGCGCATCCCCGGCGCCGCCAACGACGCGCGCGGCAATGTGATCCTCGGCAAGCTCGAAGGCAATAACCCGGCCGGTTCCGTCAAGGACCGCCCGGCGGTGTCGATGATCGCCCGGGCCGAAGCGCGCGGCCGCATCAGGCCGGGCGATACCCTGATCGAGGCGACCTCTGGCAATACCGGCATCGCGCTGGCCATGGCGGCCGCCATCCGCGGCTACAAGATGGTGCTGATCATGCCCGAGGACCTGAGCCTCGAGCGTCGCCAGAGCATGGCCGCCTACGGCGCCGAGATCATCCTGACTCCGGTCAAGGGCGGCATGGAGTATGCGCGCGACCTGGCCGATTCGATGGAGCGCGACGGCAAGGGCGTGATACTCGACCAGTTCGCCAACCCGGACAACCCGCAGGCGCACTACGAGGGCACCGGCCCCGAGATCTGGCGCGATACCGACGGTCGCATCACCCACTTCGTTTCGGCGATGGGTACCACCGGCACCATCACCGGCGTGTCGCGCTTCCTCAAGGAGCAGAATCCCGGGATCCAGATCGTCGGCGCGCAGCCGGCCGAAGGCTCGCGCATCCCCGGCATCCGCAAGTGGCCCGAAGCCTATCTGCCCAAGATCTACGATCCCAAGTTTATCGACCGCACCGAGCCGGTCAGTCAGGGCGACGCCGAGCACATGGCGCGCCGCATGGCATCCGAGGAGGGCATCTTCTGCGGCATTTCCGCCGCCGGCGCACTGTGCGTGGCATTGCGCGTCGCCGAGGAAGTCGAGAACGCCACCATCGTCTTCGTGGTGTGCGACCGTGGCGACCGCTACCTGTCGACCGGCGTGTTCCCGGCCTGACCCGCAGCGCCGCCGCAAAACAACAAAGGCCTCGCTCATGCGAGGCCTTTGTGCTTTGGCCGTGCCACCTCAGCCCATCGCTGCCTTGACCGCCTCGCCCAGCTGGTACACCGCCAGCGCATAGAAGAAGCTGCGGTTGTACCGCGTCAGCACATAGAAGTTGCGCAGGCCGAGCAGGTACTCGGTGGGCTGGTCGGGCGTGGGCAGGTCCACCACCAGCACGCCGGTCTCGCCTTCGCGCGCCAGGTTGATGGGCTCGTCCACGCGCAAGCCGGCGCGGGTCAGCTGGTTGAGGGTGCGTGTCGGCCACGGCTCGCCATCAGCCGCCGCGGTGGCGACGCCCAGGCTGCCGGCGTCAGGGGCGATGCGCCACACCACCGGACGGCCCGGCTCCCAGCCGTGCAGTTGCAGGAAGCGCGCCACGCTGCCGATGGCGTCGGTGGGGCTGTTGCGCAGGTCGATGTGGCCGTTGTTGTCGTAGTCGATCGCGTATTCGCGCAGGCTGGTCGGCATGAACTGCGGAATGCCGATGGCGCCGGCGTACGAGCCCAGCACCGAGTAGACGTCGGTACGGGTGTCGCGGCACCACACCAGGTAGTCGGCGAGCTGGTTGCGGAACAGCGTGCTGCGGGCTTCGCGGTTGGGCGTGGCCGGGTAGTCGAAGGCCAGCGTCGACAGCGAATCGAGCACGCGGAAGGTGCCCATGTCGCGGCCGTAGATGGTTTCGACGCCGATGATGCCGACGATGACCGAAGCCGGCACGCCGAACTCGGCTTCGGCGCGGCGCAGCGTGTCGCGGTTGTCCTGCCAGAAGCGCACGCCAGCATTGATGCGGATCGGCTCGATAAAGCGCGAGCGGTAGGTGCGCCAGCTTTTGCGGCCGGTGGTGGCGGGCGGCATGATCAGCCTGACTACGGTGGCCGAGTAGACCGCCTGTCCGAACCACTCCTGCAGCATGCCGCGGTCAAAGCCGTGGCGCGCCACCATCTCGTCGATGAAGGCACCTGCTTGCGGGTTGTCGCGATAGCGGCCGGGTTCGATTTCTTCCTCGCGCACGCTGACGCGGCGTTTGTCGGCGGCGAGCAGGGTCGGAGAGAGGCCGCAGAGTCCGAGTGCGGCAGCGGAAAGCGCGGCGCCCAGCAGGGGGCGTCGCAGTGAGCGCTGGGTGTCGGTCATGGTGTCCTTTGCAAGTCGCACCGAGTATAGCGGATGCCACTGCGCCATCCGCGTCGGGGCGGACACCATCTGGCGCGCCAGCGCCGCTGGGTGCCATGGCCGTGCGTGTGCTAACGTAACGTTTGGAGACAACATGGCGACGCATTGCGATCCATTGCGACGATAAGAGATGCCGACAGGCTATTACACGCACCCTGAGTTCCAGCGGCACGAGATGGGGCACTTCCACCCCGAGTGCCCGGAGCGCCTGCAGGCGATCGAGGATCACCTGATTTCGCATGGCCTGGACGGGCTGCTGGAGCGCCGCGAGGCGCCGCCCGCCACGCGCGAGCAACTCGAGCGCGTGCACTGTCCCGAGCACGTCGACGCGCTGCAAAGCGCCAGCCCGTCGAGCGGTTACCACGCGATCGATCCGGACACCTCGATGAACGCCCACACGCTGGCCGCGGCGACGCTGGCCGCGGGCGCGGCCGTGGCCGCCACCGACGCGGTCATCGCCGGCGAGTTCGAGAACGCATTCTGCTGCGTGCGCCCGCCCGGCCACCACGCCGAACCCGACCGCGCCATGGGCTTCTGCTTCTACAACAACGTGGCCATCGCCGCGCGCCACGCACTGCAGGCGCACGGGCTCGAGCGCGTGGCGATCATCGACTTCGACGTGCACCACGGCAACGGCACCGAAGCCGCGTTCCGCGGCGACGAGCGCGTGATGATGTGCAGCATCTTCCAGCACCCGTTCTATCCCTACAGCGGCACCGAGCACCTGGCGCCGAACATGGTCAACATCCCGCTGCCGGCCTACAGCAACGGCATGGCGGTGCGCGAAGTGGTCGAGACCATCTGGCTGCCGCGCCTCAATGAATTCCGTCCGCAGATGCTGTTCATTTCGGCAGGTTTCGACGCGCACCGCGAGGACGACCTGGGCCAGATGGGCCTGGTGGAGCAGGACTATGCCTGGATCACCGGCCAGCTGGTCGAGGTCGCGCGCACTCATGCGCAGGGCCGCATCGTCAGTTGCCTGGAGGGCGGCTACAACCTCAGCGCGCTGGGCCGCAGCGTGCTGGCTCACCTGAAGGTGTTGCTGGAGCATTAGGAGACCGCCGCCATGGCCGAGAACGATGCGCGCGTCGACGCGCCGCTGCTGACCGAATCGCGCGACGCCGCCGGCGTGGCGCGCCTGACCATGAACCGGCCGCAGGCGTTCAACGCCTTGTCCGAGGGGCTGCTCGATGCGCTTACCGATGCGCTGCGCCGGCTCGCCGCCGATCACAGCGTGCGCGTGGTGGTGCTGGCTGGCGCCGGCAAGGCCTTCTGCGCCGGGCATGACCTGCGCGAGATGCGCGCGTCGCCGTCGCATGATTACTACCGGCGTTTGTTCGACCGCTGCACGCGCATGATGATGGCGATCCAGCAGATGCCGCAGCCGGTGATCGCGCGGGTCCACGGCATCGCCACCGCGGCCGGCTGCCAGCTGGTGGCGATGTGCGACCTGGCGGTGGCGGCGGACGATGCGCGCTTTGCCGTGTCGGGCGTCAACCTGGGGCTGTTCTGTTCGACCCCCGGCGTGGCGCTGTCACGCAACCTGCACCGCAAGCAGGCCATGGAGATGCTGCTGACCGGCGACATGATCGACGCGGCCGGCGCGCGCGAGCGCGGGCTGGTCAACCGGGTGGTGCCGGCCGGCGAACTGGACGCCGAAGTGGCGCGGCTGGCCGCCAGCATCTGCGCCAAGCCGGCCGCCGCCGTCGCCGCCGGCAAGGGGCTGTTCTACCGCCAGCTCGAGATGGGCATCGAGGCGGCCTACCAGCTTGCCGGCCAGACCATGGCCTGCAACATGATGGACGATGCGGCGCTGGAGGGCGTGCAGGCCTTCATCGACAAGCGGCTGCCGTCCTGGCGTGGCGCCTGACCGACTTTTACCGTCTTTATATGCCGGGAACGCATAAAGACATCGGCAAAAAGTCGTTTATGGTATGAAGCGAATCGCATAAAATACGCGCTTCAGAAAAATAACGAGCGGCAACAGCGCTGGAGATCCCTCGCCTGTTGCCGTTTTCTTTTGGTCACCTTTTCCATGATCGAACTGCAAGGACTGTCGCAGCGCTTCCCGGGCGCGTCTGGCGACGTGCATGCATTGCGGGACGTCAGCCTGTCGATTGCGGCGGGCGAAGTCTTCGGCATCATCGGCCGCAGCGGCGCGGGCAAGAGCACGCTGGTCCGCGCCATCAACCTGCTGAACCGGCCCACCAGCGGCCGCGTGGTGGTCGCCGGCCAGGACCTGACCGCGCTGGATAACAGCGCGCTGCGCCTGGCCCGCCGCGACATCGGCATGATCTTCCAGCACTTCAACCTGCTGTCGTCGCGCACCGTCTATGACAACGTGGCGCTGCCGCTGGAGCTGGCGGGCAAGCCCAAGGCGGAAATCGCCGCCACCGTGCTGCCGCTGCTGGACCTGGTCGGCCTGTCGGCGCTGAAGGACCGCTACCCGGCGCAGATCAGCGGCGGGCAGAAGCAGCGCGTGGGCATTGCGCGCGCGCTGGCGAGCAAGCCCAAGGTGCTGCTGTCGGACGAGGCCACTTCCGCGCTGGACCCGGAAACCACGCGTTCCATCCTGGAGTTGCTCAAGCAGATCAACCGCGAGCTGGGCCTGACGATCGTGATGATCACGCACCAGATGGAAGTCATCAAGCAGGTGTGCGACCGCGTCGCCGTGCTCGAGGCCGGCCAGGTGGTGGAGAGCGGGCGCGTGATCGACGTCTTCCTGCGCCCGCAGCACGAGGTCACTCGCGCCATGATCGGTGACGTCATCTCGCAGGAGCTGCCGGCGAGCGTGCTCAAGCGCGTCGAAAGCCGGCTCGGCAACGGGCGCGACCACGTCTACCGCCTCGCCTTCACCGGCGAGGGCGTCGACCAGCCGGTGCTGGCGCAGGCGATCCGCCGCTACGGGCTGGACTTCAACATCCTGCACGGCCATATCGACGAAATCCAGGGCCAGGCCTTCGGCTCGCTGGCGATCATGGCCACCGGCGAGCTGGCCGACGTGAAGGCGGCGATGGAATACCTGCAGGCGCAAGGCGTCGTGGTGGAGGAGTTCGAGCATGTGGTCTGAAATGTTTGATCTGTTCCTGACCTCGTTCAACGAGACCCTGCTGATGGTGGCGATCTCGGGCGTGGTCGGCGCGCTGCTGGGCGTGCCGCTGGGGGTGCTGCTGCACCTGACCAACCGCGGCGGCGTGCTGTCGCACCCGCTGTTCAACCGCACCATCGGCGTGATGGTCAACGCGGTGCGCTCGATTCCGTTCATCATCCTGCTGGTGGTGGTGATCCCGTTCACGCGCTTTATCGTCGGCTCGTCGATCGGCACCACCGCGGCGATCGTGCCGCTCACCATCGCGGCGATCCCGTTTATCGCGCGCCTGGTCGAAAGCGCGCTGCGCGAGGTCGACAGGGGTCTGGTCGAGGCGGCCCAGTCGATGGGCGCCACCACCGGCCAGATCGTGTGGAAGGTGCTGCTGCCCGAGGCCATGCCCGGCATCGTCGCCGGCCTGACCATTACCTTCGTCAGCCTGGTCGGCTATTCGGCCATGGCCGGCGCGATCGGCGGCGGCGGCCTGGGCGACCTGGGCATCCGCTATGGCTACCAGCGCTACATCACCGAGGTGATGGTGGCGGTGGTGGTGATCCTGATCGTGTTCGTGCAGGCGGTGCAGAGTTTCGGCGACTGGCTGGTCCGCCGCATCAGCCATCGCTGAACCCCAACTTTATCGAGATAGGAACGTACATCATGCAACGTCGCAGCCTGCTGCAATGGATCCTCGGCGCCGCGCTCGGCGCCTCGCTGGCCACCGGCGCGGTCGCCCAGGACAAGCCGATCCGGATCGGCGTCACCGGCGGCCCGCACGCCCAGATCATGGAACAGGTGAAGAAGGTCGCCGCCAAGGACGGCCTCAATATCCAGGTGGTCGAGTTCAGCGACTACATCCAGCCCAACGCCGCGCTGGCCGCCGGCGACCTGGATGCCAACAGCTACCAGCACCTGCCGTACCTGGAAGCCCAGATCAAGGACCGCGGCTACAAGTTCACGCATATCGCCTACACCGTGACGTTCCCGATGGGCGTGTACTCGAAGAAGATCAAGTCGCTCGACCAGCTCAAGCAGGGCGCGCGCGTGGGCGTGCCCAACGACCCGACCAACGGTGGCCGCGGGCTGTTGCTGCTGCAGAGCAAGGGCGTGATCAAGCTCAAGCCCAACGCCGGCCTGAAGGCGACTCCGCTGGACATCGCGGAGAATCCGAAGAAGATCCGCATCGTCGAGCTCGATGCCGCGCAGCTGCCGCGCTCGCTGGATGACCTGGATGCCGCCGCCATCAATGGCAACTATGCCGAGTCCGCGGGCCTGTCGCCGACCAGGGACGCGATTGCCATGGAAGGCCCGAAGGGGCCTTACGCCAACCTGATCGCGATCCGCGAGGCCGACAAGAGCAAGCCCTGGGTGGCCAAGCTGGTGAAGGCGTACCATTCGCCGGAAATCAAGCAATACGTCACATCGGCTTTCAAGGAATCGGTGATCACGGCCTGGTAAGCCGGCGTCACTCCGGGTTTCATCCAATCGGACGAGGCCTGCCGGCCTGGCTTTGCAGCACAATCGCCTGACCGGTAAAAAAGGTGCCGGGCCTATGCCCGGCATCATTTTGCCGATAAAATAGTACGATCGTTCGAAAAACAGGAGAGCCGCCGACCCGGTGGTTATAATGACGAGCGAACAAAATTTCTGACTATCAGCAATCAGTGGAGTGAGCGCATGAAAGTACTCGTCGCAGTCAAGCGGGTGGTGGATTACAACGTCAAGGTCCGCGTCAAGGCGGACGGCTCGGGCGTCGATCTGGCCAACGTCAAGATGAGCATGAACCCCTTCGACGAAATCGCCGTGGAAGAGGCCGTGCGCCTGAAGGAAGCCGGCGTTGCCACCGAAGTGGTCGCCGTGTCGTGCGGTGTCACGCAGTGCCAGGAAACCCTGCGCACCGCGATGGCCATCGGTGCCGACCGCGGCATCCTGGTGGAATCGACCGAAGACCTGCAACCGCTGGCCGTGGCCAAGCTGCTGAAGGCGCTGATCGACAAGGAACAGCCGCAACTGGTGATCCTGGGCAAGCAGGCCATCGACGACGACTCCAACCAGACCGGCCAGATGGTGGCCGCGCTGGCCAACCTGCCGCAAGCCACGTTCGCCTCGAAGGTGGTGGTGGCCGATGGCAAGGCCTCGGTCACGCGTGAAGTCGACGGCGGCCTGGAAACGCTGTCGCTGAACCTGCCGGCGGTGGTGACCACCGACCTGCGCCTGAACGAGCCGCGCTACGTCACGCTGCCGAACATCATGAAGGCGAAGAAGAAGCCGCTCGACACCGTCAAGCCGGAAGACCTCGGCGTCGACGTCAAGCCGCGCCTGTCGACCCTGAAAGTGGTCGAGCCGCCCAAGCGCAGCGCGGGTGTGATGGTGCCGGACGTCGCGACGCTGGTGCAGAAGCTGAAGAACGAAGCCAAGGTTATCTGAGCGCGGGGGAGATAGAACATGACTGCACTCGTCATTGCTGAACACGACAATCAATCGATCAAGGGCGCCACGCTCAACACCGTGACCGCCGCAGCCCAGTGCGGCGGCGACGTGCACGTGCTGGTGGCCGGTTCCAACGCCAAGGCCGCGGCGGACGCCGCCGCCAGGATCGCCGGCGTGACCAAGGTCCTGCTGGCCGACGCCGCCTACTTCGGCGACGGCCTGGCCGAAAACGTTGCCGAGCAGGCGCTGGCTATCGCCAACGACTACTCGCACATCCTGGCCCCGGCCACCCCGTACGGCAAGAACATCCTGCCGCGCGTGGCCGCCAAGCTGGACGTGGCCCAGATCTCGGAAATCTCCAAGGTCGACGCCCCGGACACCTTCGAGCGTCCGATCTACGCCGGCAATGCCATCGCCACGGTCAAGTCGGAAGACAAGATCAAGGTCATCACCGTGCGCGGCACCGCCTTTGACGCCGCCGCCGCCGAAGGTGGCTCGGCCGCCGTCGAGACCCTGCCGGCCGTGGCCGACGCGGGCGTTTCGCAGTTCGTTTCGCGCGAAGTGGCCAAGAGCGACCGTCCGGAACTGACCGCCGCCAAGATCATCGTCTCGGGTGGCCGTGGCGTGGGTTCGGGCGAGAACTACACCAAGGTGCTGACGCCGCTGGCCGACAAGCTCAACGCCGCGCTGGGCGCCTCGCGCGCCGCCGTGGACGCCGGCTTCGTGCCCAACGACTACCAGGTCGGCCAGACCGGCAAGATCGTCGCGCCGCAGCTGTACATCGCCGTCGGTATCTCCGGCGCGATCCAGCACCTGGCCGGCATGAAGGACTCCAAGGTGATCGTCGCGATCAACAAGGATGCCGAGGCCCCGATCTTCTCCGTGGCCGACTACGGCCTGGTGGGCGATCTGAACACCGTGGTGCCGGAGCTGGTGGCAGCACTGGGCTGATGCCGCGCCGGCCGCACTGCGGCCGGTACGGACAGCAGCAGGCAGCAAGCAACGAGCCGTTCCGGGAGCAACCCGCGAACGGCTTTTTCATACATGTTGGGAGACATCGATGACCTACCGTGCGCCGATCAAGGACATGCTGTTCGTCATGAACGAACTGGCCGGCCTTGAGGCCGTCAGCCAGCTGCCAGGCTTCGAGGAAGCCACCCCCGAGACGGTCGAGGCCGTGCTCGACGAGGCGGCCAAGTTCAACGAGCAGGTGCTCGCGCCGCTGAACCGCGCCGGCGACCTGGACCCGAGCAGCTGGAAGGATGGCGTGGTCACCACCACGCCTGGCTTCAAGGAGGCGTTCCGCCAGTTCGGCGAGGGCGGCTGGCAGGGCGTGCTGCATGCGCAGGAGTTTGGCGGCCAGGGCCTGCCCAAGCTGATCGCCACGGCCTGCAACGAGATGCTGAACAGCGCGAACCTGTCGTTCGCGCTGTGCCCGCTGCTGACCGACGGCGCCATCGAGGCGCTGCTGACGGCAGGTTCCGATGCGCAGAAGGCCACCTTCCTGCCCCGGCTGATCTCGGGCGAGTGGACCGGCACCATGAACCTGACCGAGCCGCAGGCCGGCTCGGACCTGGCCGCGGTGCGCACCCGCGCCGAGCCGCAGGGCGACGGCACCTACAAGGTGTTCGGCACCAAGATCTTCATCACCTATGGTGAGCACGACATGGCGCAGAACATCGTCCATCTCGTGCTGGCGCGCACGCCCACCGCGCCCGAAGGCGTGAAGGGCATCTCGCTGTTCATCGTGCCCAAGTTCCTGGTCAATGCCGATGGCAGCACCGGCGCGCGCAACGATGTGCATTGCGTCTCGATCGAACACAAGCTGGGCATCAAGGCCAGCCCCACCGCGGTGCTGCAGTTCGGCGACCATGGCGGCGCGATCGGCACGCTGGTCGGCGAAGAGAACCGCGGTCTCGAGTACATGTTCATCATGATGAACTCGGCGCGCTTCTCGGTCGGCATGCAGGGCATCGCGGTGTCCGAGCGCGCCTACCAGCACGCGGTGGCCTATGCGCGCGAGCGCGTGCAGAGCCGCCCGGTCGATGGTTCGGCGCGCGAGGCCGTGACCATCATCCACCATCCCGACGTCAAGCGCATGCTGATGACCATGCGCGCGCTGACCGAAGGCGCGCGCGCGGTGGCGTACGTCGCCGCTGCCGCCAGCGATGCGGCGCACCAGCATCCCGACGAAGCCGTGCGCAGGCAGAATCAGGCGTTCTACGAGTTCATGGTCCCGGTGGTCAAGGGCTGGAGCACCGAGCTGTCGATCGATGTCACCAGCCTCGGCGTGCAGGTGCACGGCGGCATGGGCTTCATCGAGGAAACCGGCGCGGCGCAGCACTACCGCGACGCGCGCATCCTGCCGATCTACGAAGGCACCACGGCGATCCAGGCCAATGACCTGGTCGGCCGCAAGACCGTGCGCGACGGTGGCGCGGTGGCGCGCGCGATCTGCGCGCAGATCGCCGAGACCGAGGCCGCGCTGGGCCGGCACGGCGGCGCCGCCTTCACCGCGGTGCAGGCGCAGCTGGCCAGGGGCCGTGCCGCGCTCGAAGCCGTGGTCGAGTTCGTCGTCGCCAACGCCAAGTCCGATCCGAACGCGGTGTTTGCCGGCAGCGTGCCTTACCTGAAGCTGTGCGGCATCGTGTTCTCCGGCTGGCAGTTCGGCCGCGCCATGCTGGCCGCCGATGCAAAGCGTGCGGACGATCCGGCATTCCACGAAGCCAAGATCGCGACCGCGCATTTCTTCGCCGAGCACATCCTGTCGCAGGCAGGGGCCTTGCGCGATGCCGTGGTCAGTGGCGGCGCGCCGGTCAATGCGTTGAGCGCCGAGCAGTTCTGAGTGCTGCGCGCGGGCGCGCGCAAAGCAGTCATGGCAAAAGGGCGACCCTGCAGGGTCGCCCTTTTTGCTGGCGGGACTGGCCTTGTATCAGGCGGCCGCCGGGCGCGGCGCCAGGTGATGGCGCGCCGGCTTCAGGTAGCGGCTGACCGACAGGTCGTCGGCGCGGATCGCCGGCGACTTGCCCGACACCAGGTCCGACAGCAGCTTGCCCGAGCCGCAGGCCATGGTCCAGCCGAGCGTGCCGTGGCCGGTGTTCAGCCACAGGCCGCGCACCTGGGTCGGGCCGACGATGGGCGTGCCGTCCGGCGTCATCGGGCGCAGGCCGGTCCAGAAGGTGGCCTGGCTGACATCGCCGGCGCCCGGGAACAGGTCGGTCACCACATGCTCGAGCGTGCGGCGCTTGGCCGGGTCGAGGCTGCGGTCATAGCCGACGATCTGCGCCATGCCGCCGACGCGGATGCGGTCATCGAAGCGGGTCAGGGCCACCTTGTAGGTCTCGTCCAGCACCGTCGAGACCGGGCCGCGCGAGGCATCGCTGAGCGGCACGGTGATCGAGAAGCCCTTGAGCGGATACACCGGCAGGTTGGACATGCCGCGCAGGAAGGGCTTGACCAGCTGCGTCGACCAGCTGCCCAGCGCCACCACCACCAGGTCCGCCGACATCGGCTCGCCATCGACCACGGCGCCGGTGACGGCGTCGCCCTGGCTCATCAGGCCGTCGATCGAGCGGTTGTACAGGAAGCGGACGCCGAGCGTGCCGGCCATGCCGGCCAGGCGTTGCGTGAACAGCGCGCAGTCGCCGGTTTCGTCGTTGGGGAGGCGCAGGCCGCCGGCCAGCTTGTGGCGGACGGCGGCCAGCGCCGGTTCGCTCGCGGCGAGTTCCTCGCGCGAAAGCAACTGGTACGGAACCCCGGCCTGCTCCAGCACCGCGATGTCCTTGGCCGCGCCGTGCATCTGCTCGTCGGTTCGGAACACCTGCAGCGTGCCTTGCTGGCGGCCTTCGTAGGCGATGCCGGTTTCCGCGCGCAGCGCGCGGATGCAGTCGCGGCTGTACTCGGCCAGCCGCACCATGCGCTCCTTGTTGACGGCATAGCGGCCGGCGCTGCAGTTCAGCAGCATCTGCCACATCCATTGCAGCTGGAACAGCGTGCCGTCGGGGCGGATGCTGAGCGGCGCGTGTTCCTGGAACATCCACTTGATCGCCTTGAGCGGCACGCCGGGCGCCGCCCACGGCGACGCGTAGCCGGGCGAGATCTGGCCCGCGTTGGCAAAGCTGGTGCCGAGGGCGGGGCCGGCTTCGCGGTCAACCACGGTCACTTCGTGACCGGCCTTGGCCAGGTACCACGCACTGGTAATGCCAATCACGCCACTGCCAAGTACGAGAACGCGCATTTCGGGGGGGCTCCAACTGCGATGACTGCGGTATAAAGGATTTGTCTCTATACTATTGAATGCATTCCAGTCATAGTTACCGAATTTTTGAGGAAAACAGAAAAAACTCATGAGAACGAGTCGCCAGCCCCAACGCACGCTCGACCGGCTCGACCGCAAGATCCTGGCCGCGCTGCAGAGCGACGGCAGGATGTCGATGAAAGACCTGGCCGAGGCGGTCGGGCTGACCATCACGCCGTGCATCGAGCGCGTCAAGCGCTTGGAGCGCGATGGTGTCATCATGGGCTACTACGCACGGCTGAATCCGGCCTTGCTGGGCAGCGCGCTGCTGGTGTTCGTCGAGATCTCGCTGGGCAACAAGTCGGGCAATATGTTCGAGCAGTTCCGCCGCGAGGTCCTGCGCATTCCGGAGGTGCTGGAATGCCACCTGGTATCGGGCGATTTCGACTACCTGATCAAGGCGCGCATCCGCGAGATCGGCGAATACCGCCGGCTGCTGGGCGACATCCTGCTGCAGCTGCCCGGCGCCGCGCAGTCGAAGAGCTATGTGGTGATGGAAGAGATCAAGGAGACACTGGCCATCTCGGTCGAGGAGAAGAGCCAGGCCGCGTGACGAAGGCCAGCATGGAGCGCCCCCCGCCAAAACCCAAATTCCCCCGACACCTCGCCAGCGCGACGCGGCGCGAGGCCGACCCGGACGCGCAGGCGCCGCCGGCCCTTGTGCGCCCGCCCGTTGCGCGCAAGGGCCGCGGAGCCGTCAGCAATCTGCAGGGACGTTTCGAGCATGACCAGCGCGAGGCGTTCGACGATGGCTGGGGCGCCGTGCCGGAAGACGCCGCCACTACCCCTGAGGCCGTGACCGGTGCGGACGACGCTCCGCTGCCACCGCTGCGCACCGAGGTCCATCTCGAGCGTGCCCGTTCCGTGCTGACGCGCAATGCCTCGCCGGATGTCCCGTTCGATGTTTCGCTCAATCCCTACCGCGGCTGTGAGCATGGCTGCATTTATTGCTTCGCGCGTCCGACGCACGCCTACCTCGACCTGTCGCCCGGGCTGGATTTCGAAACCCGGCTCTATGCCAAGGCCAATGCCGCCGAGCGCCTGCGCGAAGTGCTTTCGCGGTCGTCGTACCGGTGCGAGACCATCGCGCTGGGCGTCAACACCGACGCCTACCAGCCGATCGAGCGTGAACAGCGCATCACGCGCAGCCTGCTGGAGGTCCTGCACGAATGCGACCACCCGGTGGCGCTGATCACCAAGTCATCGTTGATCGAGCGCGATATCGAACTGCTCGCGCCGATGGCGGCCAAGCGGCTGGCGGTGGCGGCGCTCACCATCACCACGCTGGACGCCGGCATCGCACGCACGCTCGAGCCGCGCGCGGCGACGCCGTCGCGGCGGCTGCGCACCATCCGCACGCTGACCGACGCCGGCATCCCGGTGGGGGTCAGCATTGCCCCGGTGATCCCCTTCATCACCGAACCCGATCTGGAGCGCGTGCTCGAAGCGGCGCGCGAGGCGGGCGCCGTCTATGCGAACTACATCGTGCTGAGGTTGCCGTGGGAAGTGCGACCGCTGTTCGAGGAGTGGCTGCAGGCGCACTTCCCAGATCGGGCCGAACGGGTCATGAACCGCGTGCGGGACATGCGCGAAGGCAAAGACTACGATGCCAGCTTTGCCACGCGCATGCGCGGGACCGGCGTGTGGGCGGACTTGCTGCGCCAGCGCTTCTACAAGGCCGCCGAACGGCTCGGCTTCCGCTACAACCGGTTTGAACTGGATACTTCGCGTTTTCGGCCGCCGGCGGCGGCTCCCAGCGGCAAGGACGATCCGCAGGGTTCGCTGTTCTGAGCCTTCAGAGCGGCTGCCGTGGCCAGCTGGTCGCCGATCATGCTGCTGGCGAGTTCCAGCGCGGCCTTGGCGCTCGATGGCGGCAGTCCCGAGGACAGCGCCAGCCGGACGGCGATCGCCGCCAGGCGTCCTTCCTCATAACTTGGCATGTCGATTGTTGCTCCTTTGCGCTGCCGGGGCTTGGCCTCGCCGCGCATCGCGCCGCCAGGATCGGACGGCTCTACCAGTATGGGCGAATTGGCCGAAAGGGGAACCGGCGATTGCGGCCGCCTTGACCGGGGACAAATCCGATGCGCGAACAGGGCAGTGCGCAGGCGCTTACTGCGACAGTTCGCGGGCAGCCTCGACCTGGGCTTCGAAGAAGGTCTGGAAACTGATGGCCAGCCCCGCCATCAGCAGGCCAGTACCGATCAGCAGCGACAGGATTACCAGGATCACCACCGGCCAGCCCGAGCGCGTGGCTTTGCCGTGCGGGTTGAAGCGGGCGTCCCATTTGTCATCCGGGCGCAGCCCATAGACGATGGCCGCCAGGAAGGCGCTGATGACGGAAATGCCGCCGGCCACGGCAAAGGTCCAGTTCAGTGCCGGGCCGCCCGCGCCGGTGGCCATCGAGGCCACGCCGATGGCGCCCGCCAGCAGCGCCAGCAGGTGCGCCCAGCCATACAGGTCGCGCAGGCCGCCCAGGTAGAAGCGGTGCGCGCCCAGGCTGCCGAACAGGAAGGCCAGCGCCACCGTCAGCAGCTTCGATTTTCCGCGCACGGACGGCGCGGCGAGCGGAGAGGCGTGGCGGGCTGGCGTGGCTGCGGGCATGGTCGGAAAGAGAGTTTCGGGCCTCGGGTGCAGGCCGGCGTTGCGCCGGCACGGAAGGTGGCGGCACAAGGGTACCGGCCGGCCCACATTGTACGCCGGCAGTCAACGCAAGGAAGGGAAGTGCGTCAAAAGGCGCCAGCGGCGCTAATGCCAGCCGCCGGCGATCAGGCCACGGATAAAGGCCGAAGCGTGCTCGCTGATGTGGGTTTCGCCGTAGAGAACCAGGGTCAGGATGCCCATGAACAGGATCGACAGCGATAGCTGGCCCGCGTGTTCGGCCAGGTCGCTAAGCAGGGGTGACATGACAAACCTCACAGAATTATTGTCATTCTGGAGGCTGCGCCCGGGCCGTCTTGGTCGGGTCCCGGCAGGAGGTGTCGGGCAGAGGCAGGTCAGTTCGATTGCCGTCCGCACATGACGGCACGCTGTGAGCCCCGGACAGCGCCGGGCGGCAGCCTGTGCGCGCGCCTGGAATCGGGCACACACTTAAGTAAAGACAGGCCGGGCGGGGGAGGAGTTCCGCAGCGAGGTGGCGGCGCGCGGTTTCAGCGCCGGGGACGGCGCCAGCGGCGCTCAGCGGCCGTTGTCGCGGCCGCGCGCCTGCCAGCCGGGACCTACCTGGCCCTCGCGCGGCTCGTTGCGGACGTCATTGGCGGCATTGCGTTCCTGGCCGCGGCCGCGGTTGTCGTCGCGGGCGCCGGCGAGCGCGGCGCGGCGGCCGCTGAGGCGGTCGTCGGCGCGGGCGCGCGCCTCCATGCGGTCGATCTGGGCCTGTACGTGTTCACGGCTTTCGGCGCGCACGCTGGCCATCTGCCAGCCATCGCCGGACTGGACCCGGTTGGGGCGGCCCTCGGAACGGACTTGTTGCCAGAACGCGACCTGGGCATGGCTGGCGGCTACCGCGCCGACCAGGCCCGAGGCCACCAGGATGCCAGCCACCAGGTCGCGCAGGAGAGAGCGGGTGAGCATGCGGATTCCCAGGGTCCTGTCGCGCTGTGTTGCTGTTGGAAGATGGGTTCATGGTACGCATGGGGCATCGGGGCGCCTATGCCAATCCCGTTACCGGTGTAACGGATTGTTTCGCACGCACAAAGCCCCGTCGGGCGGGGCTTTCAGGCGGATTCAGGGTTGGTAGCGGATGCGGTAAATCGCCCCCGCGTGGTCGTCGCTGACCAGCAGCGAGCCGTCCGGCGCGACCAGGACATCGGCGGGCCGGCCCCAAGCCCTGCCGCCGCGCAGCCAGCCCTGGGCGAACACCTCCTGGCGCACGGCCTTGCCGGCGCCGTCCAGCACCACCCGGACCACGCGGTAGCCGGAAGGCTCGCTGCGGTCCCAACTGCCGTGTTCGGCGATCAGCACGTTGTTGCGGTAGTCCGGCGGGAACTGCGTGCCGGTGTAGAAGCGCATGCCCAGCGCGGCGACGTGCGCGCCCAGCCGGGCCACCGGCGGCACGAATTCGGAGCAGGGGCGCTTGCCGCCATATTCGGGGTCGGCGACGTTGCCGGCGTGGCAGTACGGGTAGCCGAAATGCTGGCCGGGCGCGGTGACGCGGTTCAGTTCGTCGTCGGGCACGTCGTCGCCCATGCGGTCGCGGCCGTTGTCCGTGAACCACAGTTCGCGCGTGGCGGGGTGCCAGTCGAAGCCGACGGTGTTGCGCACGCCGCGCGCCACCACCTCCAGGCCGGTGCCGTCGGGCTTCATCCTGACGATGTTGGCATAGCGGCTTTCGTCGGGCTCGCACACATTGCACGGGGCACCGGTCGCGACGTACAGGTAGCCGTCAGGGCCAAAACCGATGAATTTGCCCCCGTGGTGGCCGTCCGGGGGAAAGCGGTCACTCACCACGTTGGGCGCAGGCGGCTGTTCCAGGCGGGATTCGATCTGGTCGAGTCGCACGATCTTCGAGACCGAGGACGCGTACAGGCTACCGTCATGGAATGCCACCCCCAGCGGATTGCGCAAGCCGGTGGCGACGGTGCGCACCCGCGGGCGCGTGCCGAGCGCATCGCTGACCGCATAGAGCTTGCCTTCGCTGCGCGATCCCACGAACAGCGTGCCCGACGGCGACATCGCCATGGCGCGCGCGCCCGGAACGTCGTCGGTCAGCACCTCGATGCGGAAGCCGGGCGGCAGGCGCAACTGGTCCAGCGGCAGGGCGGCCAGCGCGGACTGGCTCGTTGCCAGTACCATGAGCGCCAGCAGCGCACGCGGTAACATGCCAACCATGAAGTGCAGAGCGGGGCGCATGTGGGGCCTCCTGTCGCGGTTTTTGCCACGATGCCCGCGCCGCGTTCACGCGTCAACCACCTAAGTGTTTGTTTGGCCTCGGGAATTGGGCTATACTCTTACGTTTCGTGTTCGAACGCCCTTGAACACCCCGTTTTCTGAGGAATCATTCCATGGTCGTTATCCGTCTGGCTCGCGGCGGCAGCAAGAAGCGCCCGTTCTTCAACATCGTCGCCACCGACTCGCGCAACCGTCGCGATGGTCGTTTCATTGAGCGCGTTGGTTTCTACAACCCGCTGGCAGCCGAAGGTGAAGAAGGCCTGCGCCTGTCGCAAGACCGCCTGACCTACTGGCAAGGCGTCGGCGCCCAGCTGTCGCCGACCGTTGCTCGCCTGGTCAAGCAAGGCGCCAAGGCTGCTGCCTGATTGCCACTTGCAACGCGCCCTGCCGTAACCGGCGGGGCGCGTTTGCATTGGACCACGCGCACCCGTGACTGAGCGAAAGCAGGACGCCGGGCGGCCGACGCGGCCGCCGCTGAATCGGTCCATGAACCGGCCGCAAGGCGAGCCGGCCAAGGCGCTCAGGCTGCCCGCGGCGCTGCTGTATGCCGATCCGCTGCCGGAGGACCTGGTGGAGGTCGGCTATGTCAGCGCTGCCTATGGCATCCGTGGCTGGATCAAGGTCCAGCCGCATGCCGACGATGCGTCGGCGCTGCTGCATGCCCCCCGCTGGTGGCTGCTGAGCCCGCCGCAGGCGGGATTGGTGGCGGCCGAAGCGGCGCGGGCCGAGCCCGTCTGCGTGAAGATCGCGCAGTCGCGCGAGCATAGCGGCACGGTGGTGGCGCAGGCTGCCGGCGTGGCCGACCGCAATCTTGCGGAAGCGTTGCGTGGCCGTCGCGTGTGGATCCGGCGAGCGGATTTTCCGGCGCCGGAAGAAGATGAGTTCTATTGGGTCGACCTGATCGGCTGCAGCGTCAGCAACGAGCAAGGCGAATTGCTGGGCGAAGTGTCCGGGCTGATCGACAACGGTGCCCACCAGATCCTGCAGGTTGCCTTCGTGCAGCCCGACGGCACGGCCGGCGAACGGCTGATTCCATTTGTCGACGCGTTCCTGCGCACGGTGGATACCGCGGGCAAGCGCATCGTGGTGGACTGGGGGCTCGATTACTGAACCGTGCCTGCGCAGGTGCAGGTTATGTGCGGAATAGGGAAGGGAGAGAGCGGATGCAGTTCGACGTGATCACGCTGTTTCCCGACATGTTTCGCGCGCTGACCGACTGGGGCATTACCAGCCGGGCGGCCAAGCAGCAGCGGTATGCGTTGCGCAGCTGGAATCCGCGCGATTTCACCGTCGACAACTACCGCACCATCGATGACCGGCCCTATGGCGGCGGTCCCGGCATGGTGATGCTGGCCAAGCCGCTGGACGATGCGATCGATGCCGCGGTGGCGGCGCAGGCGCAGGCCGGCGTGCCGCAGCCGCATGTGGTGCTGATGTCGCCGCAGGGCAAGACGCTGACGCATGCCAAGGTCATGGAGCTGGCGCAGCGGCCGGGCCTGGTGTTGCTGTGCGGCAGGTACGAGGCGATCGACCAGCGGCTGATCGACCGCCGCGTTGACGAGGAAATCAGCCTCGGCGATTTCGTGCTGTCGGGCGGCGAGTTGCCGGCGATGGCGCTGATCGACGCGGTGGTGCGCCACCTGCCCGGCGTGCTGGGCGACGCGCAGTCGGCGGTGCAGGACAGTTTCGTCAATGGCCTGCTCGATTGCCCGCATTACACCCGGCCGGAAGAATATGAAGGCGTGCGGGTTCCCGACATCCTGCTCGGGGGCCATCATGCCGAGATCGAAAAATGGCGGCGCCAGCAGGCGCTGGCCAATACCGCGAGCAAGCGCCCCGACCTGATCGAGGCGGCCCGCGCGCAAGGTTTGCTGACCCGTGCCGACGAGAAATTCCTGTCGGAATGGGCGGTGAAGGAAGGGCGGGGGGAAACTCCCGCCAGGTAAAACCCCATCCTCTGCCGGGGCCCGGGAAGTCCTGGGGCATACAACGCCGGCACGATGGTTACGGAGAAGAAACGATGAACCTCATCGAACAGATCGAGAAGGAAGAGATTGCGCGCCTTACCGCGAACAAGACCATCCCCGCATTCGCGCCCGGCGACACCGTCGTCGTCAGCGTCAACGTGGTGGAAGGTAACCGCAAGCGCGTGCAGGCCTACGAAGGCGTGGTGATTGCCAAGCGCAACCGCGGCCTGAACTCGTCCTTCATCGTGCGCAAGATCTCGTCGGGTGAAGGCGTGGAGCGTACGTTCCAGCTGTACTCGCCGCTGATCGCCGGCATCGAAGTGAAGCGCCGCGGCGACGTGCGTCGCGCCAAGCTGTACTACCTGCGCCAGCGTTCGGGCAAGTCCGCACGTATCAAGGAAAAGCTGGTGTCGAAGGCTGCTGTCGCCGCCAAGGCTGCGCAGTAAGCCGGGCATGCCGGCCGGGGCGACCCGGCCAGCGTTTCCTCAGGAAGGGCACCCCAGGGTGCCCTTTTTGCATGGTCGCGCGGCTCTGCGGCCGCGCTTTGCTGCGGCGCCAGATCGCGCGCTTCTGTCATACTTGCGATGTTATGCGTCCCGCCTTCGATCCCGAATCCCTTCCCGTCATCGATACCGACCTGCGCAATGGTGCGCTGAGCGCGCCGCGCCTGCAGGTGGACTTTATCCGCCACCGCTTCCAGGCCCCGCCGACGTGGGCGCCCGAGCTGACCGACGAGTCGCGGGTCTACGATCGCAGCCGCGGGCTGCGCGATGCCGCGGTGCTGGTGCCGCTGGTCGAGCGCAGCGATGGCCTGACGGTGCTGCTGACGCAGCGCAATGCCAACCTCAGCGCGCATGCCGGGCAGATCAGCTTCCCCGGCGGGCGGCAGGAGACGTGGGACGTCAACCGCATCGACACCGCGCTGCGCGAGACGGAAGAAGAAGTGGGGCTGGCACGCGACTATGTCGAGGTGCTGGGCGCGCTGCCGGACTACATCACCGGCACCGGCTTCCATGTGAGCCCGGTGGTGGGGCTGGTGCGCGATGGCTTCACGCTGCGCCCCGACGCCTCGGAAGTGGCCGATGTCTTCGAAGTGCCGCTGGCCTTTCTGATGGACCCGTCGCACCACGAGCGGCGCCTGTTCCGCTGGGTCGACGGTGAACGCATGTTCTACGCCATGCCCTATCCGCGCGAGAACGGCGGCCAGCGCTTTATCTGGGGTGCCACCGCCGGCATGCTGCGCAACCTCTACCACCTGCTGGCGGCCTGAGGCGCGCGGGAATCCTCAGGCGGCGGCCCGGTCCTTGCCGCCGATGCAGTGCGGGCAGCTCTTGCCGACCACATAGTGCGGGCTTTGCTGCTGCTCGGGCGTGACCACGGCGCGGCAGGCAAAGCACTGCTTGGGCCCGGCCGGCTCCAGGCTGGGGTTCAGCGCGGTGCGGTAGTCGAAGACAAAACAGTCGCCGCGATAGTGGCTGCCGCCGACTTCCTCGAAATACTTCAGGATGCCGCCTTCGAGCTGGTAGACGCGCTCGATGCCGGCTTCCTGCATATGGATCGCGGCCTTCTCGCAGCGGATGCCGCCGGTGCAGAACGAGACCACGGTCTTGCCTGCCAGGTCTGCCTTATGCGCGGCGACGGCGTCGGGAAACTCGCTGAACTTGGCGATGTCGTACTCGACCGCGTTCTCGAAGGTGCCGACCGCCACCTCGAAATCATTGCGCGTATCGAGCATCACCACCGGGCGGCCTTCGTCGTCGTGCCCCTGGTCCAGCCAGCGCTTCAGGTCCACCGGCCGCACCGACGGCGCGCGCCCCGCCTCGGGGCGGATCAGCGGCATCTTCATGGTGATGATTTCCTTCTTGGCGCGCACCAGCATGCGCTTGAAGGGCTGGTGGTCCGACAGGCTTTCCTTGGGCGCGATATCGGCAAAGCGCGCATCGGCATGCAGCCAGGCCATGAAGTCGTCGATCGCGTCGCGCGGGCCGGCCAGGAACATATTGATGCCTTCCGGCGCGAGCAGGATCGTGCCCTTCAGGCCGGCCGCCTCGCAGCGCTCGCGCATGGCCGGGCGCAGGGTCTCGATGTCGTCCAGCGAGACAAACTTGTAAGCGGAAATATTGACGATCTGCATGGGACCCTGCGGCGCCGCGGCGGCGTCCCGAGGGGCGCCGACTGCCTGCGATAACTGCCTGATTGGAAAGGCGAAATTATAGCCTGCGCGCAACCGCCGCGTGGCGCATTTCCGAGCACGCCGATCAGCTTTGCGGCGCGCGCGGGCGCAGCCGCGGCGCGCAACATTGGCGGCATGCGGGCGGGCCGAGCCGGTACAATGTCGCCCATGTCTGCACCCCGCTTCGTACACCTCCGCCTGCATTCCGAATACTCCATCGTCGACGGCATCGTCCGCCTCGATGATGCCGTCAAGGCCGCCGCCGCCGATGGCATGGGCGCGCTCGCCCTGACGGATCTTGCCAACGCCTTCGGGCTGATCCGCTACTACAAGGAAGCGCGCGGCAAGGGCGTGAAGCCGGTGGTCGGCGCCGACGTCTGGCTCACCAACGCCGAGGATCGCGACAAGCCCACGCGCCTGCTGCTGCTGGTGCAGGATCGCCGCGGTTACCTGAACCTGTGCATGCTGCTGTCGCGCGCGTGGCTGGGCAACCAGCACCGCGGCCGCGCCGAGATCGACCCGGCCTGGTTCCAGGAGCCGGGCGAAGACGACCTGCCGTTGGCCACTGGCCTGATCGCGCTGTCGGGCGCGATGGGTGGCGATATCGGCATGGCGCTCGCCAACGGCAACGCTGAAGGCGCGCGCCGCGCCGCGCAGCACTGGGCGTCGGTGTTCCCGCAGCGCTTCTATGTCGAACTGCAGCGTGCCGGCCATGCCGGCACCGATGCCTACGTGCAGCAGGCCGTGCAACTGGCGGCCGAGCTGCAGTTGCCGGTGGTGGCCACGCACCCGGTGCAGTTCATGACGCCGGACGACTACACCGCGCACGAGGCGCGCGTGTGCATCGCCGAGGGCGAGCTGCTGGCCAACCCGCGCCGCACCCGGCGCTTCACCACCGACCAGTACTTCAAGACCCAGGACGAGATGTGCGCGCTGTTCGCGGATATCCCCTCGGCGCTGGAGAACGCGGTCGAGATCGCGCGCCGCTGCAACCTGACGCTGGAGCTGGGCAAGCCCCGCCTGCCGCTGTTCCCGACGCCGGACGGGATGTCGCTCGACGACTACCTGGTGTTCATGGCCAAGGAGGGCCTGGAGAAGCGCCTGGCGGTGCTGTTCCCGGACGAGGCGGTGCGCGAGTCGAAGCGCCCGGAATACTACGCGCGGCTGGAGTTCGAGACCGGCACCATCATCAAGATGGGCTTCCCCGGCTACTTCCTGATCGTGGCGGACTTTATCAACTGGGCCAAGAACAACGGCGTGCCGGTCGGTCCGGGCCGCGGCTCCGGCGCCGGTTCGCTGGTGGCGTATGCGCTCGGCATTACCGACCTGGATCCGCTCAAGTACGCGCTGCTGTTCGAGCGTTTCCTGAACCCGGAACGGGTGTCGATGCCCGACTTCGACATCGACTTCTGCCAGCACGGCCGCGATCGCGTGATCACCTACGTGAAGGAGAAGTACGGCAAGGACGCGGTGTCGCAGATCGCCACCTTCGGCACCATGGCGGCCAAGGCCGCGGTGCGCGACGTAGGCCGCGTGCTCGACCTCGGCTACGGCTTTGTCGACGGCATCGCCAAGCTGATCCCGTTCAAGCCGGGCAAGCTGGTCA
Organism: Cupriavidus taiwanensis; assembly: GCF_900250115.1. Taxonomy (NCBI): domain Bacteria; kingdom Pseudomonadati; phylum Pseudomonadota; class Betaproteobacteria; order Burkholderiales; family Burkholderiaceae; genus Cupriavidus; species Cupriavidus taiwanensis. The sequence goes on from NZ_LT984803.1 coordinate 869,128, forward strand.
CCATCGAAGAGGCGAAGAAGGAAGAGCCGCTGCTGACCGAGCGCGAGCGCAACGAGGAAGAAGTGCGCCAGCTGCTGGAGCTGGCGCAGCGTGTCGAGGGCATGACCCGCAACGTCGGCATGCACGCCGGCGGCGTGCTGATCGCGCCCGGCCGGCTGACCGATTTCTGCCCGCTGTACACGCAGGGCGCGCAGAACGACGGCATGAGCGGCGTGGTCAGCCAGTACGACAAGGACGACGTCGAGGCCGCCGGCCTGGTCAAGTTCGACTTCCTGGGCCTGACCACGCTAACCATCCTGGACTGGGCCGAGCGCTATATCCGTCGCCTCGACCCGAGCAAGGCCGACTGGAACTGCAGCCAGATCCCGCTCGCCGACGGGCCCGCCTTCGACATCCTGAAGACCGCCAACACGGTCGCCGTGTTCCAGCTGGAAAGCCGCGGCATGCAGGGCATGTTGAAGGACGCCAAGCCTGACCGCTTCGAGGACATCATCGCGCTGGTGGCGCTGTACCGCCCGGGCCCGATGGACCTGATCCCCAGCTTCTGCGCGCGCAAGCACGGCCGCGAGAAGGTCGAGTATCCCGATCCGCGCGTCGAGCCCGTCCTGAAAGAGACCTACGGCATCATGGTCTACCAGGAGCAGGTGATGCAGATGGCGCAGATCATCGGCGGCTACTCGCTCGGCGGCGCCGACCTGCTGCGCCGCGCCATGGGCAAGAAGAAGCCCGAGGAAATGGCGCAGCACCGCGTGATGTTCCGCGAGGGCGCCGACAAGAACGGGTTGTCCGCGCAGCAGGCCGACGACATCTTCGACCTGATGGAGAAGTTCGCCGGCTACGGCTTCAACAAGTCGCACGCGGCCGCCTATGCGCTGCTGGCGTACTACACCGCCTGGCTCAAGGCCCACCATCCGGCCGAATTCATGGCAGCCAACATGTCGCTGGCCATGGACGACACCGACAAGGTCAAGATCCTCTACGAGGACTGCAAGCTCAACAAGATCGCGGTGCTGCCGCCGGACGTCAACGCCAGCGAATACCGCTTCGCGCCGACCGACCCCAAGACCATCCGCTATGGCCTGGGCGGCATCAAGGGCAGCGGGCAGGGCGCCATCGAAGACATCCTGCGCGCGCGCGAGGAGCGGCCGTTCACCGACCTGTTCGATTTCTGCGAGCGCGTCGACCGCCGCCAGGTCAACCGCCGCACCATCGAGGCGCTGATCCGCGCCGGTGCCTTCGACAGCCTCAACGACAACCGCGCCCAGCTGCTGGCGTCGGTGCCGATCGCGATGGAAGCCGCCGAGCAGAAGGCCGAATCCGCCAACCAGGTGTCGCTGTTCGACCTGATGGGCGATGCCGGCGACGCGCACCGCCCGGAGCTGCTCGACGAGCCGCGCTGGAGTCCCAAGCGCACGCTGCAGGAAGAAAAGCAGGCGCTCGGCTACTACTTCTCGGGCCACCTGTTCGACGCCTACCGCGACGAGGTGCGCCGCTTCAACAAGGGCACGCTGGCAGCGCTGGAAAAGGAAGTGCAGGGCAACGGCGGCGGCTTCGGCCGCGACGTGCGCGGCAAGACCATCGCCGGCGTGATCAGCGGCATGCGCACGCAGATGACCCAGCGCGGCAAGATGCTGATCGTCACGCTCGACGATGGCACCGGCCTGGTCGAGATGACGGTGTTCAACGAGGTCTTCGACGCCAACCGGCAGATGTTCCGGGAGGACGAACTGCTGATCGCCACCGGCAATGCGCGCCACGATACCTTCACCGGCGGGGTCCGCTTCACCGCCGAATCGGTGATGGACCTGGTCGGCGCGCGCGTGCGCTTTGCCAGTGCGGTGCGGCTGTCGATGAACGGCAATTCCTCGACCGGCATGCTGCGCGAGCTGCTGATGCCCCATCTGGCGCGCGCCAGCGGCGCGCAGGGCTTGCCGGTGCGGATTCGCTACGAGGCGAAGTCCGCCAGCTGCGAGGCCATGCTCGGCGCCGACTGGCAGGTGGTGCCTTCCGACGAGGCCCTGACCGCGCTGCGCCAGGTGCTGTCGGCGGATGCCGTCAGCACGGTCTACGACTAAGCGCTGCCGGCGTTCGCGCCGGGTGCGGCTTCAGGCGGCGCGCTGTGCGGCGGCGGCGAGCCGCAGCAGGGTGTCGACATGGACCTCGATATCCGGATCGTAGTCGAGCAGCGCCAGCGGGTCTGCCAGCCGCGCCTGGCCGCTGCGCACCGATGCAACCGCGGCGCGGATGGCATGGTCCAGCGTCTCGCTGCGCTCGCGCGCGAACGCATGCACGGCCTGCGGGCGGATCACTTCCAGGCAGGCGATATTGTCGGCAAACACCAGCGGCGTGCCGCACAGCACCGATTCCACCCCCACCAGCCCGAACGGCTCATAGCCCGAGGCCAGGATGGTGAAATCGGCGGCGCGATAGAGCGCGTCGATGCGGCTGCTGTAGCCCAGCTCGCGCACGCGCGCGATGGTGCGCCCGACCGGGCGGCCCGCCACCGCCAGCGTGATCGGCAGGTCCGAGCGGGAGAAGTAATCGGCGAGCAGGTCGAAGCCCTTGCGCGCATGGCCCGACGACGGGAACAGGAACACGATCTCGTCGTCGCCGAAGCCGAACTCGCGCCGCAGTGCCGCGCGCGCGCCGGCATCGACCGGTGTGAAACGCTGCGTGTCGACCGGCGGGTAGACCAGCTCGACGCGCTCGGGGGCGATGCCATACAGCTCGATCACCTCCCGCCGCATCAGCGCGGAATGCGCCACCACGCGGTCCGCGCCGGCATACTGCGCGCTTTCCAGATCGATCTGCCACTGGTCCGAGCGCCGTGCCGGCGTGCCGCGCGCGGCAAGGTAGCCGCGATGGGTGCCGCCGCAGATGGCGATATCGGAACCGCGCACGCGGTTGCAGCCGATCAGCACTTCGCCGGCATCGCGCCGCGCTTGTAGCCGCCACGAGAAATAGCGGTCGCGCAGCTTGCCCGGCAGCCACGACACCACGATCCGATGCGCGGCAATCCCGGCCGACGCGGCCACGCCGGCGTCGAACCGGCGCGCGTAGACCGAGACTTCGGTATCGGCGCGCTTCGCCATGGCCCGGCTGATGTCCAGCGCGTAGCGCTCCAGGCCGCCGCCGGCGCCGAAGCGATTGCAGGAGATGCCAACTTTCATCGATCGAGAAGGTAAGGTAAGGGATGGGGCGGCGCGGCCGCGTCGGGCGCTTCAGCCGGCGGCCCGGTTGTCCGCCGCGGCGTGCAGCTGCGCCAGCTTGGCGTACTTGTAGTAGCTCGCCTGCGCATTCATCAGCGCGACGCCGAAGCCGGCGCCGCCGTCGAGGAAGCCGCGCTTGAGCAGGTAGGTGCGCACGAATGCCCACAGGCCGTGGCCCGCCGCCGACGCGACCGAACTGCGCTTGCCACGGGCGTAGGCCTGCTGAGCGCCGGCGCTGGAATAGCTGTCGATCTTGCGCAGCACGTCGGACAGCGAGCGGTAGCTGTAGTGCACCAGCGGCTCGCGCAGCCGCGTGACCGGGTCGTCCACCTTGAGGTGTTCGTGCACGAGATCGTCGGTGAAGCGGCCGCGGCCCTTGCGGAAGACCCGGGTGACGTAGTCGGGATACCAGCCGGCGTGGCGCACGAACGTGCCGCAGAACGCAGACAGGCGCGGCAGCGCCAGCGCCTGGGCATCGGCCTGCTGCAAGTGGTGCAGGATTTCGTCGCGCAGCGCGGGGGTGACGCGCTCATCGGCGTCCAGGCTGAGGATCCAGTCGCCGCTGGCGGCCTGGACCGCGCGGTTTTTCTGCGGGCCGAAACCCGGCCAGTCGTCGGTCTGGATCACGGTGGCACCGGCGGCACGCGCAATCGCCACCGTGTCGTCCGTGCTGGCCCAATCCACTATAATCGCCTCTTCGCACCAGGACACGCTTTCAAGGCATGGCCCGATATTGTGAGCTTCATTCCTGGTAATGATGACGGCGGAGACTTTCATGGAACGTAGGGGCGCGCCCCGTCCGGGCCAGGCCGGCGGGACGCCGGCGTCGCCGCCAGCCGGGCGCTGATGGAAGAGCGCGTATTCTACCGCACCGGCGCAGTGGCCCCGCAGCCGCCCGCCCTCGGTGGCCGGCGGCGCGTCGAAGCCAGATCTCAGTTGCCAACTTGATGACACGAGCACATTGGTCCCGATTCACAGGGATGGAAACGGTTTTATCCCTGGTGGCGTGTGCCGCATCGATCTCCCTTTCACGCCGGATCGGCCAGCACGCAGGGGCGGTGGCGGCATGATCGGCGCCTACGTGATCAATCTCGAAAGCGCCGAGGCCCGCCGCCAGCGCATTGCCGGCCAGCTGACTCGTCTCGGCGTGCCGTTCCAGGTGTTCCCCGCCGTGAACGGCCGCGCCTTGTCCGAGGATGAAGTCGCGCGCCGCTACGATGCGCAGGCCGCCAGCGCCAGCTACCGCCCGATGAGCCGCGGCGAGATCGGCTGCGCGCTGAGCCATCTCGGGGTCTACCGCAAGATGCTCGAAGACGGCGCCAGCCTGGCCCTGGTGCTGGAAGACGATGCGCTGCTGGGCGATGACGTGCCGGCGGTGCTGGCGGCGCTGGCGGCCGAGATGGACCCGGCCCGCCCGGACGTCGTGCTGCTGTCGCATGTCGACAAATTCACCCGCTGGGGCACCCGGCCGCTGGGCCCGGGGCGCAAGCTGGTGCGACGCTATGGCGAATGGTGGCGCGCCCATGGCTATGTCGTCACCCGTGCCGCGGCCGAGCGGCTGGTGGCCGGGCTGCAGCCGACCTGGTGCGCTGCCGACTACTGGTCCGCGTTCGAGCGGCGCGGGCTGGTGTCGGTGCGCGCCGTGGTCCCGTACTGCATCGGCCTGACCGAACTGGCCGAGGCCTCGTCGCTGGAAACGCATCGCGCCGACCTCGACGCCACCGACAAGGCGCGCCGCAGTGTCGGCTATTATCTGCGCCGCTATGTCTACCAGCGCTTCCTGTTCCAGGTCTTCGTCAGGCCCTTCCTGCGCGTCGCGCGCCAGAAGCGGCCGGGCTAGCGCGATGCCCTGGTGCCGCAACGCCGCCTTCATCCAGTAGAAAACCCAGTGACCACATCCAAACCGCCCATTTCGCCAGGTGCCGCCGTGCCGTCCAGCATGGCCAGCCGGCTCTGGTCTTACCTGCGCCCCGAGTTGCGCATCTTCATCGGCGCCATCCTCGCCATGGCGGTGGTGGCCGCCAGCGAAGGGGTGATCCCCAAGGTGGTCAACGACCTGCTCGACAAGGGCTTCGGCGGCGACTACGCCGGCACGCTGTGGCATGTGCCGGCGATCCTGACCGGCGTCGCGCTGATCCGCGGCGTGGCGCAGTTTGCCTCGGGCTACCTGCTCAACCTGATCTCGAACCGCGTGCTGCTGAAGATGCGGCTGCAGATGTTCGAGCGCCTGCTGCAGGCGCCGGCGTCGTTCTACCACCGCAATACCGCGGCGTCGCTGATCAACGCGGTGATCTTCGAGGTCAACCAGGTGCTGCAGATCCTGACCAGCGTGTTCATCACGCTGGTGCGCGATTCGCTGACCGTGGTCGCGCTGCTGATCTACCTGTTCTACACCAACTGGCGCCTGACGCTGATCGTCGCGGTGATCCTGCCGGTGATCGGCTACCTGATGTCGAAGATCAACCGCCGGCTGCGCAAGCTCAACCGCGATCACCAGACCTATACCAACAATGCCGCCTATGTGGTCGAAGAGGCCGTGGGCGGCTACAAGGTGGTCAAGCTGCATGGCGGCGAGGCCTATGAGCTGCGGCGCTTCCGCACCGTGGCCGAGCGGCTCAAGAACTACTCGATGCGCATGGCGGTCGCGGGCGGGCTGAACCAGCCGGTCACGGCGTTCCTGGCGGCGCTGGCGCTGTCGGTGATCATCACCATCGCCATGGTGCAGGCGCAGGCCAACCAGACCACGGTGGGCGGCTTTACCGGCTTCGTGATGGCGATGCTGCTGCTGATCTCGCCGCTCAAGCACCTGACCGATATTAACCAGCCGCTGACGCGCGGCATCACCGCCGCCGAGATGATCTTCCGGCTGATCGACGAACCGGTCGAGCCGCAGGATGGCGGCAAGGCGCTCGCCCGCGCCCGCGGCGAACTGGCGTTCGAGCAGATCGGCTTCCGCTATGGCGAGGCGCCGCGGGCCGCGCTCGAAGGCATCGACCTGCGCGTCAGCCCGGGCGAGGTGGTGGCGCTGGTGGGGCCGTCGGGCAGCGGCAAGACCACGCTGGTCAACCTGGTGCCGCGCTTCTTCGACCCGACCTCCGGGCGCATCCTGCTCGACGGGGTGCCGCTGACCGAGCTGGCGCTCAAGGACCTGCGCAACCAGATCGCCTTCGTCAGCCAGGACGTGGTGCTGTTCAACGACACGGTCGCGGCCAATGTGGCCTATGGCGCGCAGCCCGGCAGCGAGATCGACATGGGGCGCGTCGAGCGCGCGCTGGCGGCGGCCTACCTGACCGAGACCGTCAAGGGCCTGCCCGAGGGCGTGCAGACCAATATCGGCGACAACGGCATGAAGCTGTCCGGCGGCCAGCGCCAGCGCCTGGCGATCGCGCGCGCGCTGTACAAGGATGCACCGATCCTGATCCTGGACGAGGCCACCTCGGCGCTGGACTCGGAATCGGAGCGCCAGGTGCAGGCGGCGCTGGAAGAGCTGATGAAGGGCCGCACCACGCTGGTGATTGCGCACCGGCTGTCGACCATCGAGAATGCCGACCGCATCGCCGTGCTCGACCACGGCCGCGTCGCCGAGACCGGCACCCACGCGCAGCTGCTCGCGGCCAATGGCCTGTACGCCGGGCTGCACCGGATCCAGTTCGCCAGCCATTAGGCGGTTGCGGACCATCCAGCAAAAAAGGGCCGGTGCGAATGCACCGGCCCTTTTTTTTCGCCGTGACGGCGGGATCAGTTGGTCGAAGTGACCTGCGGCATCACTTCGTCGATGGCAGCCAGCACCTCGTCCCGTTGCGGCACCACGCCGCCGCCGCCCAGCGACACCGCGCGGCCCGGCGTATCGACGCCATAGAGGTGGCGCGAGGTGGTCGTGAACAGGATTACCGTCGGCCGGCGCAGCGCGTCGGCAATATGCACGAAGCCGGTGTCCATCCCGACCACCAGCGACGCCTTGCCCACCACCTGCGCCACGCCAGTGATGCTCAGGCGCGGCATCACCTCGGCGCCGGGCACGCTGGCGGCGATGGTTTCGGCTTCCAGGCGCTCGGCGTCATTGCCCCAGGGCACCAGCACGCGCAGCCCGCGCGCCGAGATGGCGCTGCCCACGCTGATCCAGTCGGCCACCGGCCACTTCTTTTCTTCGCTGGAAGTGGCGTGGAACAGCATCGCGTAGGGACCCTTGCCGGCCGCCGCGGGCGTGTCCGCCGGCATTTCCAGGCCGTAGTCCATGTCCCGGGTCATGGCGTAGCCTAGCGCGCGGCTGACCGCGCGGCGCATGCGGTTGCGCGCGCAATCCTCTTCCACGAACGGCTGGAACACATGGTTGTAGGCAAAGCGTGCGCCGCTCTCGCCCAGTTCCTGGACCGGGTAGCCATAGCGGTGGCGCGTGCGGGCGAGGAAGGTGACGATGGCGCTCTTGTAGACGCCGTGGACGTCCAGCACCGCATCGTATTTTTCGCGGCGCAGGGCGCGCAGCGCAGCGAAGATCTCGCGCACGCCGGCCCAGCTGCGCGCCTTCTTGAAGCCGCGCAGCGGCGCGGCGATCACGCGCTCGATATTGGGATTCCAGCGCGGCACGTCGGCGCAATAGGAGTCGGCGATCCAGTCGATCTTGACGCCGGGAAAGGCGCGCTGCAGGTCAGCCACCAGCGGCTGGGTGAACACCATGTCGCCGAGCGAGGTCAGCTTGACGATGAGAATACGTTTCATCGGGAACAGTAGCGCGGCCAGGGGGGCCGCCTGGTTCGGAAGGTGCGTAGTATGCCTGATCCGGTGGACATCTGTCCGTGCGATCCATGGGCGACATGCGGCCCGCCGGCTGGCGCGCGATCCGTTAGTATTGGTGCCAGAAGCCTCACGATGATGATGCCATTCCAACCGGAGACCACCATGTCAGACACGGCATTCCCGATCAGCCGCTACGCCGTTCCGGCGCTGGCCGACCTCCCCGACGATATCCGCGCGCGCATCCTGGAAGTCCAGGAGAAAGCCGGCTTCGTTCCCAACGTCTTTCTGGCGCTGGCGTACCGTCCGGACGAATTCCGCGCCTTCTTCGCCTATCACGATGCGCTGATGCTCAAGGACGGCGGCCTGACCAAGGGCGAGCGCGAGATGATCGTGGTCGCCACGTCCGCCGCCAACCAGTGCCTGTATTGCGTGGTGGCGCATGGCGCGATCCTGCGCATCTACGAGAAGAAGCCGCTGGTCGCGGACCAGGTCGCGGTGAACTACCTGAAGGCCGACATCCCGCCGCGCCAGCGCGCCATGCTCGACTTCGCCATGAAGGTCTGCACCGCTTCGCATGAAGTCGGCGAGGCCGATTTCGACGCGCTGCGCGCGCACGGCTTTTCCGACGAGGACGCCTGGGATATTGCCGCCATCACCGCGTTCTTCGGCCTGTCCAACCGCATGGCCAATACCATCGGCATGCGCCCGAACGACGAGTTCTACCTGATGGGACGGGTACCGAAGGCGAAGTAGCGGCGCCGCGGTGCCGCGGCGCCGGGTGGCTCAGCGCACTTCGGCGCAGGCACCGCTCTTGGGATCGAACAGCACCGGCCACGCCTGCTCGTAGATGCCGGGCGTGCAGTACTTCTCGCAACGGTTATGCGCCAGCGTGACGCGGCGCGGATCCTGCCAGACCAGCAGCTTGCACTGGCTGCCGTCGATCGCCTGCAGCTCGATGTGCGGGGTCGAGCGGACCTGGCGGAACTGCACCAGATTGAATTCGCAACTGCCGCGCCGCGATACCCACAGCTTCCATTTCAGCGCATGCACCTCGTTGGCCCGGACGTCCATCAACGCGTCTTCGCGGAAGCCGTCTTCTTCGGTGCGCTTGCAGGCCGCGGCAAGGTTGATGACCTTGGGCGCGATCGGCGTGGCCCGCTCCTTGGGCGTCTCGGGGACTTCTACCTTGGCTGCGGGCGGCGGCGGCGGCGCGCGCCTGGCGATCGGCAATGGCGCGCACGCCACCGTCAACAGGAGAGCCAGCACACAGGCCCCATGGTTCGTGGCGTTCATGCCGGACTCCTTGCTTGCCGAGCGGCCATACGCGCCAGAACAGCTCGCGCGGACAGCCGGGTGCGGCCCTCGTGCGAAGGCCGCTGACTACCTTCGTTTAGTTATAGCGGATGGCAAACGGAAAAGGGGTAGGGCCATTACCGAGTCCAGAATGGCTGGCCCTGCAGCCTTCGGACAGGCGCCGTCGATGCATCGCGGTTACGTTCGCGGTTACGTAATTAAACAGCTTGAAACACTGCACTGCGCAGGCGCGTGCTAGCCTCGCCCCAACCTGTTCTTGCCCATCCCGACATGAAGCCCCGCCTCCTGGTATCCCTTGTGGTCCTGCCCATGCTTCTCGGCTCCTTCTGCGCCGCCGCCCATGCCGACGACGACTGGGACGACGATGACCGTTACCATGGGCGGCACTATGGCCGCTATCACAAGGGCGACGATTACAAGGAAGAATTCTGGGTCGGCAACTGCAAGATCAAGCGCAAGTGGAAGGACAACGGCGAGTACAAGGAAGAGCGCAAGTGCAAGGGCCGTCCGGTCGTGTACCAGCCGCCGCCGCCGGTGTATTACCAGCCCGAACCGGCGCTGGTGATCAGCCCGCACGTCGTGATCCGGCCGTAAAGCGAAACAGCCCGCCAAGTTGGCGGGCTGTTTCGCTATGGCGACGAAAAGGCGACGAAGGCGGCGGCAAGGCGCGCCGGCCGCTTCACATCAGGATGATGTCGTACTGTTCCTGATGGAAGGTCGATTCGACCTGCAGCGAAATCGGCTTGCCAATGAAGTCGCCCAGCATCGCCAGGTGCTGGCTTTCCTCTTCGAGGAACAGGTCGATCACTTCCTGCGAGGCCAGGATGCGGAACTCGCGCGGGTTGAACTGGCGCGATTCGCGCATGATCTCGCGCAGGATGTCGTAGCAGACCGTGCGCGGCGTCTTGACCTGGCCCTTGCCCTGGCAGACCGGGCATTGTTCGCACAGCACATGCGCCAGCGACTCGCGCGTGCGCTTGCGCGTCATCTCGACCAGGCCCAGCTGCGAGAAGCTGTTGACGGTGATGCGGGTGCGGTCGCGCGACAGCGCGCGCTTGAGCTCGGACAGCACCGCGTCGCGATGCTCGGCGTTCTCCATGTCGATGAAGTCGATGATGATGATGCCGCCGAGGTTGCGCAGCCGCAGCTGGCGCGCGATGGTGTGGGCTGCCTCCAGGTTGGTCTTGAAGATGGTGTCGTCGAAGTTGCGCGCGCCCACGTAGCCGCCGGTGTTGACGTCGATGGTCGTCATCGCCTCGGTCTGGTCGATCATCAGGTAGCCGCCGGACTTCAGGTCGACCCGGCGCGACAGCGCCTTCTCGATCTCGGCGTCGATATTGAATAGGTCGAAGATCGGCCGCTCGCCGGTGTAGTGCGACAGCCGCGGCAGCACCGCCGGGGTGTATTCCTTGGCGAACTCCAGCAGCATCTGGTAGTTCTCGCGCGAGTCGATCTGGATCACGCCGGTGGCGTCGTTGATGAAATCGCGCAGCACGCGCTGAGCCAGGTTCAGGTCCTGGTACAGCAGGCTGGGGGCGGGCAGGGTGGTGGCGTTCTGGCGGATCGCGCCCCAGATCTTGCGCAGGTAGGCGATATCGTTGCCGAGTTCCTCGTCGGTCGCTTCCTCGGCGATGGTGCGCACGATAAAGCCGCCGCGCTCGTCGGCGGGCACCAGCCCCTGCACGCGGCTGCGCAGCGCCTCGCGGTCGACCTCGCCTTCGATGCGCTGCGAGATGCCGATATGCGGGTCTTGCGGCAGGTACACCAGCGTGCGTCCGGCGATGCTGACCTGGGTCGACAGCCGCGCGCCCTTGGTGCCGATCGGGTCCTTGATCACCTGCACCATCAGCGCCTGGCCCTCGAACAGGGTCTTCTCGATGGCGAGCTGGGGGGTGGAGTTGTTGCGGTCCGGGTCGCGCGGATGCCAGATGTCGGCGACGTGCAGGAAGGCGGCGCGCTCCAGGCCGATGTCGATAAAGGCCGACTGCATGCCGGGCAGCACGCGCACCACCTTGCCAAGATAGATATTGCCGACCAGCCCGCGCGTGAGCGTGCGTTCGACATGGAGTTCCTGGACGGCGGCCTGCTGCACGATGGCGACGCGGGTCTCTTGGGGCGTGATGTTGACGAGTATGTCTTCAGTCATAGCGGGTGAAACGCGTCGCCGGGACCGGCCCGGCGAGGGGTCGGATCTGCGGCGGGTAAGCGACCGGATCGGTGGTCGGTTCGGTGGCCGATAAGCGGCCGGATAAGCGGCGGAATACGGTTGGCCGGCGGTGCCGCTCAGAACCGCAGGCGGGCCTGGCGAAGTAACGCGGCCGTCTCAAACAAGGGCAAGCCCATGATACCTGAATAGCTGCCTGCAATCCGCGCCACGAACTCGGCTGCGCGGCCCTGGATGCCGTAGGCGCCGGCCTTGCCCAGGGGCTCGCCGCTGGCGACGTAGCGCTCGATCTCGGCGGGCTGCAGCGGGCGGAAGGTGACTTCCGAAACCGACAGCGCATGGCGCATGCCGGTGGTCGACACCACCGTCACCGCGGTCAGCACGCGATGGGTGGTGCCCGCCAGCGCGCCCAGCATGGCTGCGGCGTCGGCGCCGTCGGCGGGCTTGCCGAGGATGCGGCCGCCGAGGCAGACCGTGGTGTCCGAGGTCAGCACCGGCGCATCGGGCAGCGCGTGGCGCTCGCGCCGGCGCAGCGCGGCTTCGGCCTTGAGCGCGCATACGCGCTGGACATAGTCGTCGGGGGTCTCGTCGGGCAGCGTCGCTTCGAGCGCTTCGGCGTCTTCGTCGTCGTCGGCCAGCAGCAGTTCGTAGCGCACGCCGAGCTGGGTCAGCAGCTCACGTCGGCGCGGGCTTTGCGAGGCGAGGTAGAGGTAGTCGTGCAGGGTGTCGGGCATCGCGGCGAGGGCCTTCCGGCGACGGCCGGGATCAGGCCCGATGGTAGGGGTGGTTCTGCGTGACGGACCACGCGCGGTACAGCTGTTCGGCCAGCAGCACGCGCACCATGCCGTGCGGCAGGGTCAGGCTCGAAAGCCGGATCAGGGTGCTGGCGCGGGCCTTGAGCGCGGGATCGAGCCCATCGGCGCCGCCGATCAGGAAGGCCACGTCGCCGCCCTCGCGCTGCCAGTCGGTCAGCTGCGCGGCGAGTTGCACCGTGGTGAAGTCGCGTCCGCGTTCGTCCAGCGCGACGATGCGGCACTGCTTCGACAGGCTGCCCAGCACCGACTCGATGCGCGCGGCTTCGCGCTGCATCACGGTGGCGGCGTTGTTGCTGGACGAGCGCGTTTCCGGCTTGACCTCGCGCAGCTCGATGCGAAGCTCGGGCGGCATGCGCTTGGCGTACTCGCTGAAGCCGGTTTCGATCCAGCCGGGCATCTTGTGGCCGACGGCCACGATCACCAGTTGCATGGGTCAGTGATGGGATGGGGCGGCGGCCGCCGGACGGCCGCGCACCGGACTCAGGCCGAGCGCGTGGCGCGCTTGCGCGCGGCCGGCTTGGCCGCTGCGGTCCTGGCGGGCGCCTTCTTTGCCGGGGTCTTGGTGGCGGTCTTGGTGGCGGTCTTGCGCGCGGTGGTGCCGGTGGCGGTCTTGCGCGGCGCGGCGGCGCGAGTGCCGGCGGTCTTGCCGGCTGCGGTCTTGGTGGCGGTCTTGCGGGCCGGCTTGCGGATGGTGGCGATGGCGTCGGCGTCGGTGTCCTCATGGCCCATCGGCGGCGACGGCTCCTTCATGCCTTCGGGCAGGCGCGCCAGCGCCGGACGCAGGTTGCTGGCACGGCGCACCGTGCGCACCGGGGTTTCGTCCTCGTCTTCGTCGATGGGCTCGCTGGCCTTGGCCAGGCGGGCACCGGCGGCCAGCTTCATGCGCACCGGCTTGTCGCCCCAGATCTCTTCGAGGTTGTAGTACAGGCGCAGCTGCGGCTGCAGGATGTGGACCACGGCGTCGCCGCAGTCGACCAGCACCCATTCCCCGGTTTCCAGGCCCTCGACCGCGACGATATGGCCGCCCGCTTCCTTTACCGTATCCCGCACCGACGCTGCCAGCGCCTTGGTCTGGCGGTTGGATGTGCCGCTGGCAATCACCACCCGGTCGAACAGTTCCGTCAGGTGGCTGGTGTCGTACACCTTGATGTCCTGCGCTTTGACATCCTCGAGGCCGTCGACGATGGCGCGTTGCAGTTTACGAATATCCATGGGTGTCTTCTTGTTCAGCTGAGATCGGTTTGGGGGTGGGCGCCGGGGCGATGCAAGCCTGGTCATGCCCGTGCCGGGGCGTTGCGGTACAGCCCGTGGCTGGCAATGTAGTGTGCCACGCCGGGCGGCAGTTGGTCATCTGCCGGCTGGCCGGCCGCCAGCCGCTGGCGCAGATGGGTGGAAGAGAGGTCGACGGCGAGCGTCTGGTCGATCCACATCCGGCCGGAGGGCGTGCATTGTATCAGGTGCGTGTCGGCCTGGCGCTCGGCCAGCGCGGCCAGCACCGGACCCTCCAGCGCTGCCAGTGCGAAGCGCGGCCGTGTCGCGGTGCACAAGTGCACGTGCGCGAACAGTTCCTGCCAGCCATGCCAGGTGTGCAGGCGCAGCAGCTGGTCGGCGCCCATCAGCCAGCACAGCGAGGCCTCGGGACCGTATTCGTCGCGCAACTGGCGCACCGTGTCGATGGTGTAGCTGGGGCCGGCGCGATCGACTTCCATGCGGCTGACGCGGACTTTGGCGCCGCTGTCGCCCAGCGCCGCGGCGGCCAGCTCGGTCATCGCCAGGCGGTCGGCGGCCGGGGTCACGTCGTCGCCCTTCTGCCAGGACTGGCCGGTGGGAATCCACACCAGCTCGTCCAGGCCCAGGTGGTCGATGCACAGCCGCGCCAGGGCCAGGTGGCCGACGTGGGGCGGATCGAAGGTGCCGCCCAGGATACCCAGGCGATAGGGGCGGGCGGCGCCAGCCTGTGGCGAGGCGCCCGCGTCGGCGGCGGGTGTGCGGAGGTGCGGGGGATGGGCCATGGCTCAGCCGTCAGGCCCAGGGGCGCGCCGGCAGGAACTCGGTGTACAGCGCCGCTTCGGGGCTGCCCGGTTCCGCTTGCCAGTCATAGCGCCAGGCCGCCAGCGGCGGCATCGACATCAGGATCGATTCGGCGCGCCCGCCCGATTGCAGGCCGAACAGCGTGCCGCGGTCGAACACCAGGTTGAATTCGACGTAGCGCCCGCGCCGGTAGGCCTGGAAAGCGCGCTCGCGCTCGCCGTAGGGCGTGTCCTTGCGCGCTTGCAGAATCGGCAGGTAGGCATCCAGGAAGGCATCGCCGACCGCCTGCATCATGGCGAAGCTGCGCTCGAAGCCGAGCGCCGAGAAGTCGTCAAAGAAGATCCCGCCGATGCCGCGCGCCTCGTTGCGGTGCTTCAGGAAGAAATACTCGTCGCACCACTGCTTGAAGCGCGGATACAGTTCGTCGCCGAACGGCGCCAGCGCCTGCTGGCAGGTGCGGTGGAAGTGCGTGCAGTCTTCGGCGTTGCCGTAGTAGGGCGTCAGGTCCATGCCGCCGCCGAACCACCAGACCGGTTCCGCGCCCGGCTTTACCGCCAGGAAGCAGCGCACGTTCATATGCACCGTGGGCACGTGGGGATTGCGCGGATGGAACACCAGCGACACGCCCATGGCCTCGAAGCTGCGCCCCGCCAGTTCGGGACGGTTGGCCGTGGCCGATGGCGGCAGGGTGTCGCCGCTGACGTGCGAGAAGCCCACGCCGGCGCGCTCCATCACCGCGCCGCCTTCCAGGATACGGGTGCGGCCGCTGCCGCGCAGGCGTTCGGTGGGCGGTTTCTCCCAGGCGTCGGTCAGGAACGGCTGGCCGTCGATGGCACCGATGGCATCGGTGATGCGGTCTTGCAGACCGAGCAGATAGGCACGGACTGCCTGGGAATCGATCATGGTGGGCTGAATCGGATAAACCGGCGAATGGACCGGCCGGATGGCAGTCCGGCAGCCAGTCGGCTGCCGGGTGCGTCACAGCATTGTCACGATTGTACTGGCTGGGCGGCGGTTGGGTCGCCAGCGGCCGCGGCCAGTCAGCGCTTGATGGCGCGGTAGCCGATGTCGGTGCGGTACTGCATGCCGTCGAAGCGGATCTGCTCGACCGCGGCATAGGCGGCACGCTGCGCGGCCTTGACGGTGTCGGCCAGGCCGACCACGCACAGCACGCGCCCGCCCGAGGTCAGCAGGGTGCCGTCCTTGAGCGTGGTGCCGGCGTGGAAGGTCACGCTGTCGTCGGTTTCGGCCGGGATGCCGGTGATGGCATCGCCCTTGCGCGGGTCGTCCGGATAGCCGTGGGCGGCCATTACCACGCCCAGCGCGGTGCGGCGGTCCCAGTCCAGCTCGATGCTGTCGAGCTTGCCGGAGACGGCGGCTTCCATCACGTCGACCAGGTCGGTCTTCAGGCGCGCCAGGATCGGCTGGGTCTCGGGATCGCCCATGCGGCAGTTGAATTCCAGCGTCCTGGGGTTGCCGTCCTGGTCGATCATCAGCCCGGCGTAGAGGAAGCCGGTGTACGGGATGCCGTCCTTTTCCATGCCGCGCACGGTTGGCAGGATGATCTCGCGCAGCGCGCGCGCGTGCAGCGCGGGCGTGACCACCGGCGCCGGCGAATACGCGCCCATGCCGCCGGTGTTGGGGCCGACGTCGGCGTCGAGCAGGCGCTTGTGGTCCTGGCTGGTGGCCAGCGCCAGCACGTTCTTGCCGTCGACCAGCACGATAAAGCTGGCTTCCTCGCCCTCCAGGAACTCTTCGATCACCACGCGCGCGCCGGCGTCGCCGAGCTTGTTGCCGTCCAGCATCATGTCGACGGCCTGGTGCGCTTCCTCCAGCGTCATCGCCACCACCACGCCCTTGCCGGCGGCCAGGCCGTCGGCCTTGATCACGATCGGCGCGCCCTGCGCGTCGATGTAGGCATGCGCCTGGGCGGCGTCGGCGAAGGTCTGGTAGGCGGCAGTGGGAATGCCGTGGCGCTGCATGAACGCCTTGGCGAAATCCTTGGACGATTCCAGCTGCGCCGCGGCCTGGGTCGGGCCGAAGATGCGCAGCCCCTTGGCGCGGAAGATATCGACGATGCCCGCGGCGAGCGGGGCCTCGGGGCCGACCACGGTGAAGGCCACGCCTTCACGCTCGGCGAACGCCGCGATGACCTCGGGATCGGTCAGCGGAACATTCTGCAGGCGCTTGTCGAGCGCGGTTCCGCCGTTGCCCGGCGCGACGTACACCACCTGCACCTTGGGCGACTGGGCCAATTTCCAGGCCAGCGCGTGTTCACGTCCACCCGAGCCGACAACCAATACTTTCATGATCCACTGCCAGAAAAGAAACGCATGCAAAAAAGGCGGCAGCTTGGTCTTGGGAGCCGGGCTGCCGCCGTTGGGAGCTTGTTACCGTTTTAGTCTTCGATCACCGCGTTGGTGAAGACTTCCTGCACGTCGTCCAGGTTTTCCAGGGCGTCGAGCAGTTTCTGCATCCTGGCCGCGTCGTCGCCGCTGAAGCTGACTTCGTTCTGCGGCTTCATCACCACGTCGGCAACTTCCGCCTTGAAGCCGGCGGCCTCCAGGGCCGCCTTGACCGCGGAAAAATCGTTGGGCGGGCAGGTGACTTCGATCGAGCCGTCGTCATTGGTGACGATATCGTCGGCGCCGGCTTCCAGCGCGGCTTCCATCAGCTTGTCTTCCGGCGTGCCTGGCGCAAACAGGAACTGGCCGCAGTGGGTGAACATGAAGGCCACCGAGCCCTCGGTGCCCATGTTGCCGCCGTGCTTGGAAAAGGCGTGGCGCACTTCGGCCACGGTGCGGGTGCGGTTGTCGGTCAGGCAGTCGACGATGATCGCCGCGCCGCTCAGGCCGTAGCCTTCGTAGCGGATTTCCTCGTAGTTCACGCCTTCCAGGCCACCCACGCCGCGCTGGATCGCGCGCTGGATGTTGTCCTTGGGCATGTTGGCGTCCATGGCCTTGTCCATGGACAGGCGCAGGCGCGGGTTGGAGTCGGGATCACCGCCGCCGAGCTTGGCGGCCACGGTGATTTCCTTGATCAGGCGGGTCCAGATCTTGCCGCGCTTGGCGTCGGCGGCAGCTTTCTTGTGTTTGATATTGGCCCATTTCGAGTGACCGGCCATGATTCTCTCCGAAGCGGAATGCGGTGATCTGCGGTGATGTTGTGCGGGGTCGCCAGGCGCGCCGCGGCTGCATCGGCAAGGCGGGCGCGCGGCGCGCGCCAGGTGACGGATATGCCTGGCGGCTGGCTATAATCAGCCCAGGATTTTATCACGCGGGCCTGCCTGCGCCGCCCAGACCGAACCCACCCTCACGGAATCCAGGAACATCATGGCCGACCCCATCCTCATCGCCAAGAACGCCGAACATGAACTGGTGCTGCTGCCGCAGATGGGTAACCGGCACGGGCTGATCACCGGCGCCACCGGCACCGGCAAGACGGTCACGCTGCAGACGCTGGCGCAGGGGTTCTCGCGCCTGGGCGTGCCGGTATTCATGGCCGATGTCAAAGGTGACCTGACCGGCATTTCGCAACCGGGCCAGCCGTCGGACAAGCTCAAGCAGCGGCTCGCCGACCTGAACCTGCCCGAGCCGGTCTGGGGCGGCTGCCCCACCACGCTGTGGGATGTATTCGGCGAGAAGGGGCACCCGGTGCGCGCCACGGTCTCGCACATGGGGCCGCTGTTGCTGTCGCGCATGCTGGAGCTGAACGATACCCAGCAGGGCGTGCTGAACCTGGTGTTCCGCATTGCCGACGCCAACGGCCTGCTGCTGCTCGACGCCAAGGACCTGCGCGCGATGCTGCAGTACGTCGGCGACAACGCCGGCCAGTTCACCACCGAATACGGCAATATCTCGGCCGCCTCGGTCGGCGCGATCCAGCGCGGGCTGATCGCGCTGGAGTCGCAGGGCGGCGACGTGTTCTTCGGCGAGCCCATGCTGAACCTGGAAGACTTCATCCAGACCGACGAGGGCCAGGGCGTGATCAATATCCTGGCCGCGGACAGGCTGATGAACTCGCCGCGGCTGTACGCGACCTTCCTGCTGTGGATGCTGTCCGAGCTGTTCGAGAAGCTGCCCGAGGCTGGCGACCTGGACCAGCCCAAGCTGGTGTTCTTCTTCGACGAGGCCCACCTGCTGTTCAACGATGCGCCCAAGGCGCTGCTCGACAAGATCGAGCAGGTGGTGCGCCTGGTGCGCTCCAAGGGCGTGGGCGTGTACTTCGTCACGCAGAACCCGGTCGATATCCCGGATACCGTGCTGGGGCAACTGGGCAACCGCGTGCAGCATGCGCTGCGCGCCTTCACCCCGCGCGACCAGAAGGCGGTCAAGGTGGCGGCCACCACCATGCGCGCCAACCCGAAGCTGGACCTGGAAACCGCGATCGGCGAACTGGGCGTGGGCGAGGCGCTGGTGTCTTTCCTCGACGCCAAGGGCACGCCGTGCGTGACCGAGCGCGCCTGGGTGCTGGCGCCCGGCAGCCGCATCGGCCCGGCCACCGAGGACGAGCGCAAGCAGCTGATCGCGAACTCGCTGGTGGCGGGCGCCTACGAGCAGACCGTCGACCGCGAATCCGCCTATGAAAAGCTGCGCGGCAGCGTGCCGACGGTGGCGAATGGCGGCAAGGGCGCGGGCGGCGCACCGGCCGGGCAGCCGGCCGGCGCGCAGGACGGCGGCTGGCTGGGCACCGCCGGCGAAATCTTCGGCACGCTGACCAAGGGCACCGGCAAGAGCGGCCGCGGCGATTCGATCCTGGAATCGATGGCCAAGTCGGCGGCGCGCACGGTGGGCTCGCAGGTCGGGCGCGAGCTGATTCGGGGCGTGCTGGGGAGTCTGCTGGGAAAGAAGAAGTAGGAGCGTCCTGCCGGTTCGCTCCCCTCGCCCGCGCGCGGGAGAGGGCGTACACCAGCGGTCATTGATGGGTCAGCGCCGCTGCGCCGCGTCGCGCGCCTTCGCCGCTTCAGCGTCCTCGCGCATCTTGCGCGCGAACATGCGGGCGAAGAACCAGCCCATGCCGATGATGAAGACGATCACGGCCAGGCTCATCAGCCCGGTGCTGGTACTGAACAGGATCTTGAAGGCTTCCATGCGTGGCTCCCTTTAGGTGTGGACGGTGGCACGCGGCGAGGTCTCGCCGGCGCTTGCCGCCAGTGTAGGGAGCCGCCCCGGGCGGGCTATTGAGGCGGGTCAAGCGCCGGCCAGCCCGCCCGCGCGCCGTCAGTTCTTGGTGCCGAACAGGCGGTCGCCCGCATCGCCCAGCCCGGGCACGATATAGGCATCGGCATCGAGGTGGCTGTCGAGCGAGGCGA
Source organism: Cupriavidus taiwanensis (assembly GCF_900250115.1). Classification (NCBI taxonomy): domain Bacteria; kingdom Pseudomonadati; phylum Pseudomonadota; class Betaproteobacteria; order Burkholderiales; family Burkholderiaceae; genus Cupriavidus; species Cupriavidus taiwanensis. Next base: position 888,706 of record NZ_LT984803.1, read on the forward strand.
CGAACAGCTTCACCCCCGGATGCGCCTTCTGGAACACTTCCACGCCCTCTGGCGCGGCCACCAGCGCGACGAAGGTGATGGCCTCGTCCTTGACGCCGCGGCGCTTGAGCACCTCCACCGCGTGCGCTGCCGAATAGCCGGTAGCGACCATCGGATCGCACAGGATGAAGCTGCGGTCTTCCAGCGCCGGCAGGCGCACCAGGTATTCCACCGGGCGGTGCTGCTCGTCGCGGTACACGCCGATATGGCCGATGCGCGCCGACGGGATCAGCTCGACCAGGCCATCGCTCATGCCCACGCCCGCGCGCAGCACCGGCACGATGGTCAGCTTCTTGCCGGCGATCACCGGCGCGTCCAGCTCGACCAGCGGGGTCTCGATGCGGCGGGTGGTCAGCGGCAGGTTGCGGGTGATTTCGTAGCCCATCAGCAGCGTGATCTCGCGCAGCAGCTCGCGGAACGTGCGCGTCGACGTTTCCTTGTCGCGCATGTGCGAGAGCTTGTGCTGGATCAGCGGGTGGTCGAGGATGAAGAGGTTGGGAAAGCGCGGATCTTGTTTCATGGCTGGCGGCGAGGGCTCGGCGGGATGGCGAGTGAAGCGGGCGCGCGAGATCGGATGGACTCGCGCGCCGCGCCGTTGCAGCCGGATTGTAATGGAAGCGGGCCGCCGCGCCCGGCGGCGGCCCCGTGGCGCCCTGGGCTAGTCGAGCGCGCGGTTCTTCGATTCGATATCGACCATGAAGATGGCGAGCGCCGCCACGGCCAGGAACGAGGACAGCAGCGCCAGCGCCAGCGTGAACTGGCTGGCCATGATGGGCGCGACGATGGACGGGGCGAACAGGCCGCCGAAGCGCGCCATCGCGCCCGCGGTGCCCATGCCGCTGGCGCGCAGGTCGGTCGGATACACCTCCGGCGTGAAGGCGTACAGCGCGCCCCAGGTGCCGAGCAGCGAGAAGCTCATCAGCAGGGTCGAGCCGATCACCAGCGCCGGCGCCTGGCCCAGGCTGTACAGCATGCAGCCCGCCGCGCTCAGCAGCAGGAAGCCGATCAGGGTCGGCTTGCGGCCCCAGCGCTCGACGCCGTGCGCGGCCAGCGCGAAGCCTGGCAGCTGCACCAGCGCCAGCACGATCAGGAACACCTGGCCGCGCATGAAGCCGAAGCCCTGGCCCGCCAGCTTCACCGGCAGATAGACGAAGACCCCGTAGTAGGCGATCGAGATCAGCATCCAGGCGGCCAGCAGACAGATGGTGCGGCGCCGGCAGCCGGCCGCGAACAGCGCGAACACCGATTTGCGCTCCATCTTCTGCGGCTCGAGCGCGCCGATCTCCACCGACACGCGGTTGGCCGCGGCCACCCGCTGCAGTACCGCGCGGGCCTCCTCCGAGCGCCCCGATTTATTGAGGTAGAGCGGCGACTCGGGCACGAAGAAGCGGAACACCACGCCGACCAGCGCCGGGATGCCGGTGACCAGGAAGATCAGTCGCCAGGCATCGTCGCCGCGCGACACTGCAATCAGCGCCAGGATCGCCAGCAGGATGGTGCCGACCGCCCAGAACGACTCCAGCAGCACCAGCCAGCGGCCGCGCCGGTCCGACGGCAGGAACTCGGCCATCATGGTGTAGTCGACCGGCAGGGTGCCGCCGACGCCGATGCCGGTCAGGAAGCGCAACAGCAGCAGCCACTGGAAGTCGGGCGCGAAGGCCGAGGCCACGCCGCAGATGGCATCGATGACCACCGCCATCATCAGCACCGGGCGGCGGCCGATGCGGTCGGCCAGCCGGCCGAACACGAAGGCGCCGATCAGCATGCCGACGAAGAACATGGTGCCGGTCTGCAGCGCCGTCGGCACCGGGATGCCGAAGGTCGCCGCAATCGACGGCGCGGTGAAGCCGATCGACAGCACCTGCATGGCGTCGGCGAGCCAGACCAGTCCGAATATGACGAACAGCCGATACTGGAAGCGGCCGACGCCGGCGGCGCGGATGCCTTGCTCGATCGTGATGGATTGCGACGACGCTGCGCGCGCGCTGGGCTGGGGCGACGAGCCCAGCGTGGCGTCCGGGATGGTCGTGGTGGCCATGGATGAAATGGATGACGACATGTTTGTCTACCTGTCTTTATAGGCTGGTTCTGGAACTCGGAAGCACGCGTGGAGCGAAACAGGCCGGCACGCGATGCCGGCTGCTGCGCAATGCAACGGCGCCGGGCTGATGGCACCGCACGGCGTCCCGGCGAGGGGCGATGGCTTCCACCTGGCGAGGCTGGAACTAGCCCGGTAGCACGCCTGCAACAGCTTCCTGGTACTGATACGACATAGTCACTCCTGGTTGTCTACCCTTGGTTTGGTCAGGCCCGGTGTCCCGGTGGTCTGGCGGACCATGCAAGCCCCGCGCCAGCGCGTCCGGTGATGTATCGGGCCGGTCTTATGGTTTTGTGTTCTTGTTTGCCGCTTGCGGCGCGCCGTCCTTGTGCGGGGAGGCACCGCTGCGTGCCTGTCGGCACTCATGTAGTGCGCGCTACATGATCGTTCAGCGTAAGCTACATGAAACTGGCGGGCAAGGCCGAATTGCGGTTTCTCTCCTCGGGGTTTTCCCGCGCGCAAGCGCGCTGGCGCAGGGTCGGTCACGCACGCGCCCACGCGCCCACGCGCCCGGCGCCGATGCGCAAGGCCCGCCAGCGTGGGCACGGTGCTCCGGTGGTTCAGTGGGCAGGCGTCGCGCGCAGGCGCGCGACGGTTTTCTCCAGGTCCTGCCAGGCGGGTTTGTCGGGCGCAAAGCGCGCGCGCAGGTACTGCGCCAGTTGCGCGATCTGCCGGTCGTCGAGCGTGTCGGCATAGGACGGCATCGCGCCCAGTTCGCTGTTGGGCGGTGCCGGCATGCCGCGCAGCAGCACCTGGATCACGTTGTCCGGCAGCTTGCTGTGCAGGTTGGTATTGAGCGCCAGCGACGGCTTCACGCCGAACTGCGCGATGCCCTGGTCGGACTGGTGGCAGACCGCGCAGGCGCTCTGGTACAGGCGCTCGGCGGGGCCGCCGAGCGTGCGCGCGGCCTGCTGGCTGCGTTGTTCGAACTGCGCCGCCTGCGCCGCCAGTATCGATGGCGCCGGGGCGGGCACGCCGAACGAGGCCACGTAATGCGCGATCGCGCGCACGTCGTCCTCGGGCAGTTGCGCGAGTTCTTCCACCACCGGCGCCATCGGTCCCGCCGCGGCGCCATGGTGCGGCGCATAGCCGCCGCGCAGGTAGGTGAACAGCGCGGCCTCGGTCCACGGCACCGGCGCCTGCGACAGCGCGGTCAGGGCCGGCGCTTCCCAGCCTTCGGCGCTGCCGCCGGTCAGGTAGCGGCGCCCGCCTTGCTCGGCGCCGAGCGGGTTGCGCGGCGAATGGCAGGCGCTGCAGTGACCCAGCCCCTCGGCCAGGTAGGCGCCGCGATTCCATTGCGCCGAGCGCGACGGGTCCGGCGCAAAGCGTTCATTGCGATGGAACAGCAGGTTCCAGCCGGCCAGCAGCGGGCGCAGGTTGAAGGGGAAGGCGAGCTGCGTCGGCGGCACCGCGGATGTCACCGGCTCGGCCGACATCAGGTAGCCATATAGCGCCTGCATGTCGCCATCGCTGATTTTGGCGAAGGCGGTGTACGGGAACGCCGGATACAGGCGCCGCCCGTCGCGGTGGATGCCTTCGCGCATGGCGCGCTCAAAGGCGGCGAACGACCAGTTGCCGATGCCGGTCTGCACATCCGGCGTGATGTTGGTGCTGTAGACCGTGCCGAAGGGCGTTTCCAGCGGCAGTCCGCCGGCGTTCTTCGCGCCGCCCGGCGCGGTATGGCAGACCGCGCAGTCGCCGGCGGCGGCCACCAGCCGGCCGCGTTCGAGCGTGGCGGCGGAATAGAAGCCGGGCTCGGGCGGCGCCACCGGCGCGATCGGCGCGCGCCACGGCAACAGCGTGGCGCACACGCCGGCCGCGGCGGCGGCCGCCGCCGCGATCCAGCCGCGCTGCTTGCGTTTGTCGCGGGGGCTGGCCTCGGCCAGTGCCAGGCGGATGCGTTCGGCGCTGAACGGTGGCTTGCGCAGGCGCACGCCGGTGGCATTGTAGATGGCATTGGCCACCGCCGCGGCTGCGGGCAGCGAATCGGTGGCGCCGGCAGCGAGCGCGTCGTGGGTGGCCAGCGTGCCGGCCAGCCGCACTTCCGGCAGGGCCTGTGCCGGCACGGCAGGCAAGGTATCTCCGGCACCATGCGTGGCGGCTGGCCAGGTGTCGAACCCCGGCGTGGCGGCAGTCAGCCGCAGCGCGGCGGCGGCCACGTCCTGCTCGATCGAGCGCGTCGCTGCTGTGGCTTGCAGAGGCGCCAGCGATTCGCTGTCGTGGCCTACGGTAACGCGCGTGACCGCCAGCTCGCCGGTGCTGCGGTCGACCTCGACTTCCGCGACCCACGCCGACCAGCTCCGGCCGGCGTCGTGGTCGATGGTGTGGGCGTAGGCAAAGCCGCGGCCGCGCCGCACATTGCCCGCGGCGGAGTTGGCGCGTGGCGCGGCGGCAGTGCTGTCCAGGTCCCAGCCGGCGCGCTCGGCTACCTGCCGCACCAGCGCGGCGCCGCGCGGGTCGTGCAGATGCGCGAGGCGCAGCGCCACCGGATCGGCGCCGCTGGCGGCGGCAAGCTCGTCGAGATGCGATTCGCGCGCGAACAACTGCGCGCGGGCTGCCGTCAGCGGCGCGGCTGCGAATGCCGCCGGGTCGCCGCACAGCGCGAGCTCGACATGGGGGATGCCATACGGCGGCAGCGCCGCGCCGGCAGTGTTGCCCGCGTCGATGCTGTCCGTCACCGGCACGGGCGTTCGCGTCAGCCACAGCGCCAGCGACGCTGCCGGCGGCGGCGTGCCCGCCAGCGTGGCGGCGTAGGCATCGACGGTGGCGCCGCTGCGCGCGCTATCGACGCGGACATCGAGCGCGGCATCGGCCAGGCCGGCCTCGGCGGCGCACAGTCGGCGCACCACCGGTTGCCCGCTGGCGTGGGCGAGCAAGGCCGCATCGGCGGCGGCGTGTGGTGCCAGCAGCGCGGGGTCGCCACGGTCGTCGTGCGCTTGCCAGCAAACCATCTGCACTTGTGTTGGCGCGATGCCCAGCAGGGCAGCAAGTTCGGTGCGCAGGGCGCCAGGGCGCGTGGCGGGCAGCCATAGCGTCAGCGTGCCATCGCGCCAGTCGGCGACAGCGGTGCAGCAGGCCTCGTCGCCGGTGCTTGCCAGTGGCCACTGGTAATGCTGCGTATCGCGTGCGCCGGCACGCGCCAGTGCCTCGGCGGCATGGCCGCATTGCGCCAGCGTGTGGCGCGCCGCGGGTGTGGCGTCGGCGCGCGGCGGGGCGGACCAGCGCGCCCGCAGCGCCCGCGCCGCGTCGGCGGCCTGGGCGGCAGAGACCGCGGCCACGCCGGCAAAGTTATTGCGGACCACTACCGCGCGGATGCCGGGCAGCGCCAGCGCGGCGTCGCGCGCGGCGTGCAGCAGGCGCGCCGCGAGCGGCTCGCCGCCCACCCAGCGCAGGCCGGGCGGGGTCAGGACATGGGCCACCAGGCAATCGGCCGCGTGCGGCGGCACGCCGGCGGCCAGCGCCGTCGCGTGCGTGGCGGCTGGCACGATGGCCGCGCTCACGATGCCGCCCCTTGCGCGGCTTGTCGCTGCAGCACGGCGGCCCGCCTGACCGCGCGCACGATTTCCACATGCGTGCCGCAACGGCACAGGTTGAAGCGCAAGGCCTCGCGGATCTGCGTTTCGTCGGGGTCGGGGTTCTGCGCCAGCAGTGCCTTGGCGGTCATGATCATGCCGTTCAGGCAGTAGCCGCATTGCGCGGCCTGTTCTTCGATAAAGGCCTGCTGCACCGGGTCGGGATGCTGTGCCGTGCCCAGCCCCTCCAGCGTGGTGACCGCGTGCCCCACGGCGGCCCTGACCGGCAGCACGCAGGAACGTGCGGGCAGGCCGTCCACCAGCACCGTGCAGGCACCGCACTGGCCCAGGCCGCAACCGTACTTGGGCCCGTTGCAGCACAGGTCGTTGCGCAGGATGTAGAGCAGCGGCGTGTCAGGCGCCACCTCGAGGGTGTGCTCGACGTGGTTGACCTGCAGGGTCAGGGGGCGGGGCGCGTTCATCGGGAGCTGGGGGGCGGTTTGAACATCACGCATCGCGGCGCCGCGCCCCATTCTTGGCGAGGGGCGGCGGCGGGCAGGGGTGGTCAGGCGGTCAGGCGGCTTCGGACAGCGGCTTGCTCCCGGCCGACACCAGCGGCACGTTGAACACATCGTAGCCGAAACACCAGTCCGGGTTCTCGTTGCTGCGCAACCAGGTATTGTTGTGCGAGACCAGCTGGACCTTGCCGGCGCGCTCGGCGCGGTTGGCTTCATACAGCGCGAAGGCACTGGCGTAGTCGTCGGTGCCGGCTTCGGTGAAGCAGCGCGTCAGCATGGCGGCATCTTCGATCGCCATCGCGGCGCCCTGCGCCATGTGCGGCTTCATCGGGTGGCAGGCATCGCCCAGCAGTACCAGGCGGCCCCGGCTCCACAGCGGCAGCGGGTCGCGCTCCAGCAGCGGCCACTTGGTCACTTCGACCGTGCCTTCGATCAGCGATTGCACGCCTTCGTGCCAGCCGTCGAAGGCCGCGCGCATTTCTTCGACGCTGCTCGGCACCCAGCTCTTGCTCATGTCCCATTCGGGCTCGGGCACGCCGGTGACGTAGTAGATCTCGTCGAGCTTGCTGGTGTCGAAGTAGACCATCATGTGGCGGTCGTCGGTCCACCACTTGGTGCAGCGCTCGTGCGTGAAGCCCTTGACGCGCGCGATCGGGAAGACCGCGCGGTGCGCGACGTAGCCGGTGTACTTGGGCGGCTCGGCGCCCAGCAGGGTCTCGCGGATGCGCGAGTTGACGCCGTCGGCGCCGATCACGATATCGGCTTCTTCGACCGTGCCGTCGGTGAAGCGCAGTTGCACCACATCGCCCTGGTCAGTGACGCTTTCCAGCTTCTTGTCGAAGAACAGCGTGCCGGGCGCCACCGCGTCGGTCAGCAGCTTGTGGAAGTCGCCACGGTGCACGGTCAGGTAGCTGGCGCCGTAATGGCGCACCGCATAGTCGCCCAGCGGGATCTGCGCGATCACCTCGCCGGTGAGGCCGTCGCGGCTGTACCAGTAGTCGGGGTGGCAACCCATGTCGTTGAGCGCGTCCTCGATGCCGATGCGCCGCATGATCTTCATCACGTTGGGCCCGACGTGGATGCCCGCGCCCAGGCGCGAGAACGCCGGTGCCTGTTCATACAACCTGACTTGGAAGCCGGCTCGCTGCAGCAGGGCGGCCGCGGCCGTCCCTCCGAGTCCGGCGCCGACAACTGCGATTCGCGGTTTGCCTTGCACGTTATTTCTCCTGGCAATGACACAAGGTCGATGGGGGGCTGGGGCGGCCACGCGGCCGACCGTTGAAAACGAGTGTACACACTCAAAATATCGAGGTAAAGGCGAAATTTTGCGAACCTATGGAAAACCCTGATGTCGATGTGATCGTACCGCAATGATGCGCTGCGATGGGGAAAACCGGCGCAAAAACGGGCTTCATTGATTCAGCGTGCACTGAACCAGTGAATCTCCGCGGGCGCAGAATCTGTTTGCCTATATAAAGTGTGTACACTACAATCAGTCGCAGCATGCAGGCCCCCGGCCGCTGCAGGCAGACAGACCGCGAGCGCTACCAAGGCGCAACCAAGGGCAGACAAACAGATGACGGAGTCGACAGTGCAGAAAGTTTTCCGAATCGGCCAGATCGTGCCGAGCTCCAACACCACCATGGAAACCGAAATTCCCGCCATGCTGGCCGCGCGCCAGCTGGTGCGCCCGGAGCGCTTCACCTTCCACTCGAGCCGGATGCGCATGAAGAAGGTGGTCAAGGAAGAGCTGGCCGCCATGGATGCGGAATCCGACCGCTGCGCGGTGGAACTGAGCGACGCCCGCGTCGACGTGCTCGGCTACGCCTGCCTGGTGGCGATCATGGCGATGGGCCACGGCTACCACCGCGTCTCCGAGCAGCGCCTGCAGGCGCATACCGCGGAGAACGGCGGCGATGCGCCGGTGATCACCAGCGCCGGCGCGCTGGTCGATGCGCTCAAGGTGTTGGGCGCGAAGCGCATCGCGGTGGTGGCGCCGTACATGAAGCCGCTGACCGAGCTGGTGGTTGACTACATCCGCAACGAAGGCTACGAGGTGGTCGACTACCGCGCGCTCGAGATCCCCGACAACCTCGACGTGGGCCGCCACGACCCGGCGAAGCTGCCGGAGATCGTCGCGCAGATGGATTACGCCGATGCCGACGTGATCGTGCTGTCGGCCTGCGTGCAGATGCCGTCGCTGCCGGCGGTGGCCAAGGTCGAGGCCATGACCGGCAAGCCGGTGGTCACCGCCGCCGTCGCCACCACCTATGCGCTGCTCAAGCGCCTGGGCCTGGAGCCGGTGGTGCCGGGCGCCGGCGCGCTGCTGTCCGGCGCCTACTGAAGGAGGCGGACATGACGACCAGCACCTTTCTCTACGGCGCCAACGTCCACGCCAACGGCATCCGCCAGCACTACCTGCGCTATGGCGGGCAGGCGGGCGTGCGCGCGCAGCGCGATGCGGTCATCATCGTGCCGGGCATCACCAGTCCCGCGGTGACCTGGGGCTTTGTCGGCGAGCGCTTCGGGCAGCAGTTCGATACCTATGTGCTCGACGTGCGCGGCCGCGGCTTGTCGCAGGCCGGCGCGGAGCTGGACTACAGCCTCGATGCGCAGGCCGCCGACGTGGTTGCCTTTGCCGCGGCGCTGGGACTGCAGCGCTATGCCGTGGTCGGCCATTCGATGGGCGCGCGCATCGGCATCCGCGCCGCGCGCGGCAAGCCCGCGGGCCTGACGCGGCTGGTGCTGGTGGATCCGCCGGTATCCGGCCCGGGGCGCCGCGCCTACCCATCGCAACTGCCGTGGTACATCGATTCGATCCGGCTGGCGCGGCAGGGCATCGACGCCGAAGGCATGCGCGCTTTCTGCCCGAGCTGGAACGAAGACCAGCTGCGCCTGCGGGCGCAATGGCTGCATACCTGCGACGAGCGCGCGGTACTGGCCAGCTTCAACGGCTTCCACGAGGACGATATCCATGCCGACCTGCCGCAGGTCGCCGTGCCGGCGCTGCTGATGACCGCCGGGCGTGGCGACGTGATCCGCGCGCAAGACGTGCAGGAAATGCGCTCGCTGCTGCCGGCCTTGCTGGTCGCGCACGTGGCCGATGCCGGCCACATGATCCCGTGGGACGACGAGCCCGGCTTCTACCGCGCCTTCGGCGACTTCCTCGGCGCGGCGCTGACTTGATCAAGGAGCGAACATGCCCGTAAGCGATTACGACCTGACCGTGGCGTGGCAGCAGGTGCTGACGCTGTCGAAGCTGCAGCCGGGGCAGACCGTCACGGTGCTGACCGGCGCGGCCACGCATCCGCAGACGCTGCGCACGGCGATGGTGGCGGCGGCGTCGATGGGCGCCATCGTCAACCGGCTCGACCTGCCGCCGGTCAACGGCGAGAAAGCGCTCAGCCGCGATGCGCTGGCCTACCTCGGCACCACGCCGCTGACCGGCAATCCCGCGGCGATCGCCGCGCTCAAGGCGAGCGACCTGGTGCTGGACCTGATGACGCTGCTGTTCTCGCCCGAGCAGCACGAGATACTGGCCGGCGGCACCAAGATCCTGCTGGCGGTGGAGCCGCCCGAAGTGCTGGCGCGGCTGGTGCCGACCGAGGCCGACCGCGCACGCGTCCAGGCCGCCACGCAGCGGCTGGGCAAGGCGCGCGAGATGCATATCGTGTCCGATGTCGGCATGGACCTGCGCTGCCGGCTGGGCGAGTTCCCCGCGATCAGCGAATACGGCTTTGTCGACGAGCCCGGGCGCTGGGACCACTGGCCGAGCGGCTTCGTGCTGACCTGGCCCGACGAGGGCGGCACCGACGGCACCATCGTGCTGGACCGCGGCGACATCCTGCTGCCGATGAAGTCCTACCTGCAGGCGCCGGTCCGCATCACGGTCGAGGCCGGCTACGTGCGCCGCATCGAAGGCGGCGTCGATGCCGAGCTGCTGGCCGACTACATGGCCTCGTTCAACGATCCCGAAGCGTATGCGATGTCGCATATCGGCTGGGGCCTGCAGCCGCGCGCCAGTTGGTCGGCGCTGGCGATGTACGACCGCGAGGCCACCATCGGCATGGACGCGCGCGCCTACGAGGGCAATTTCCTGTGCTCGTTCGGCCCCAACAACGAAGCCGGCGGCAGCCGCACCACCGCCTGCCATATCGATATTCCCGTGCGCCACTGCACCGTCAGCCTCGACGGCGAGCCGGTGGTGGTGCGCGGCAAGGTGATGGACGGGCACCATGCGCCCGCCGCATCGCTCTACCAGGCTGACAAGGATTCGCGCCATGGATGACGCAGTGCAGACTTACCAGCGCCAGGGCTTCGGCGCCTCGATGGAGCTAAAGGCGCCGTACGGCCTGCTGATCATCGACTTCGTCAATGGCTTTGCCGATCCGGCGGTGTTCGGTGGCGGCAATATTGCCGAGGCCATCCGCAACACCCAGCCGTTGCTGCGCGCCGCGCGCGAGCACGGCTGGCCGGTGGCGCACAGTCGCATCGTGTTCGCCGACGACGACAGCGACCACAACATCTTCACGCTTAAGGTGCCGGGCATGCTGACGCTGAAGGAAGATGGCCACAACAGCCAGATCGTGCCCGAGCTGGCGCCCGCGGCGGGCGAGCTGGTGGTGCGCAAGACGGTGCCGTCGGCGTTCTTCGGCACCTCGCTGGCGGCATGGCTGACGCAGCGCGGCGTGCAGACGCTGCTGGTGGCCGGCTGCGTCACCAGCGGCTGCGTGCGCGCCAGCGTGGTCGATGCGATGTCGCTGGGATTCCGCCCGCTTGTGGTTTCGGATTGCGTTGGCGACCGCGCGCTGGGACCGCACGAGGCCAACCTGTTCGACATGGCGCAGAAATACGCCACGGTGCTGACGCGCGACCAGGCGCTGGCGCAGGTGGCAGGCGTGCGCGCCGCCGCCTGAGGACGTGGCGGGGCCGTGGGGCGGGCTTCAGCCGGCCGCGCGCCTGCCGCGTGCCGCCTTGCGCGGCGGGGCGGCGGGTGGCACATGTGCCTCCGCCACGGCGCCGGGCACGGCCACCGTGCGCAGCACGGTCTGCTGGATCACATCGCGCCAGTGCGCCAGCGCGGGCGGGCTCATCATGGGCTCGCCCAGGAAAGCGCTGAGCGTATGATGGTTGGAGTTGTAGAAGTAGCCAAGCGAAGCGATCACCATATAGACGTCGCGCGCGCCGGCGTCAGCGCGGAACAGCCCGGCGTCCTTGCCGCGCGCGAGGATGCCGTCGAGCACCGCCAGCGCATAGCTGGAGATCTCGCGCAGCCGCACCGACTTTTTCGCGTGCCTGCCCTGGCTCATGTTCTCGCTGGTCAGGATGGCGACGAACTCGGGATGGTCGAGGTAGTACTGCCAGACGAAGTCGATCAGCTGCGACAGCGCGCGCACGGGGTCGGCGGCGTCGAGCTCGTGCTCCAGCTGCTGCTCGGCCTGGTTGAGCTGCAGGTAGATGGTCTCCAGCACTTCGACGAACAGCTTTTCCTTGCTGCCGAAGTAGTAGTAGATCATCCGGTCATAGGTCTTGGCCAGCGACGAGATGCGCTCGACGCGGCCGCCGTCGTAGCCGCGCTGGGCGAAGACCTTGATGGCAGCCTTGAGGATGCGCTCGCGGCTGTCCTGCGCCTGCCTGGCCCGGGTGCCGGCTGCCGCCCGCCGGGCGGCGGGCGCGGCCGCAGTCTTGGTGGTCATGGTGGGTGGTTGTGCTGTGTGCCTGTTGGCTCGCAGTATAACGGTGACATGCGCGGTGACATGCGCGGTGACATGCGCGGCGACATGCGCGGCGGCTGCTAACGGAGAGAATGGAACGATGACGGCAACCCAGCTGCAACCACCGGCACAGGCCGACGCCGCCACGCCGCGCGCGCTGCGGCTGGCACTGCTGCAGGCCACCGGCGTGCTGCTGGTGACGCGGGCCCCGCAGGCGGCCGCGCGCCCGGCGCCGGGCCAGCCAGGCGCGGCGTCCGACTATGTGCCGGCGCTGCCGGACCTGTTTATCGCCGTGCGCGACAGCGGCGAGGTGCTGGCCTTCAACGGCCACGTCGACCTCGGCACCGGCATCCGCACCGCGCTGGCGCAGATCGTCGCCGAAGAACTCGATGTGCCGCTCGAGAGCGTTCGCATGGTGCTGGGCCATACCGAAGCCACGCCCAACCAGGGCCCGACCATCGCCAGCGCCTCGATCCAGATCTCGGCGCTGCCGCTGCGCCGCGCCGCGGCACAGGCGCGCGCGTGGCTGCAGGCGCGCGCGGCGCAACAGCTCGGCGTCGACGCCGCCGCGCTGGCAGCGGAGAACGGCGTATTCCGCGTGCCTGGCACGCAGGCCGGCATCCGCTACGCGGCGCTGGTTGCCGGCGCGCACGTGGAGCTGCCGCTGGCCGAAGACGTGCCGACCAAGCCGGTCGACGCCTATCGCATCGTCGGCCACGCGGCGCCGCGCGTCGATATCCCCGACAAGGCGCGCGGGGCGCTGACCTTTGTCCACGACGTGCGCGTGCCCGGCATGCTGCACGGCCGCGTGGTGCGCCCGCCGTATGCCGGGCGCGACAGCGGCGCCTTCGTCGGCAACAGCCTGCTGGCCATAGACCGGGACTCGGTGCGCGACGTGCCCGGCCTGGTCGAGGTGGTGGTGCAGGGCGACTTCGTCGGCGTGGTGGCCGAGCGCGAGGAATATGCGGTGCAGGCCGCGCGCCGGCTGCGCGTGCGCTGGCAGCCGGTGCCGCCGTTGCCCGCGCTGGACGACCCGGAGCCGGCGCTGCGCGCCAACCCGGCCACGCGGCGCGAGCTGCTGAGCGAGGGCGAGCTGCCCGCCGACGGCGCCGGCACGGTATTGCGGCGCCGCTACGTGTGGCCGTACCAGATGCACGGATCCATTGGCCCGTCCTGCGCCGTGGCCGACTGGCATGAAGAGGGCCTGACGGTCTGGTCCGGCACGCAGAACCCGCACATGCTGCGCATCGACCTGTCCCGGCTGTGCGGACTGGGCGAGGACCGCATCGAGATCGTGCGCATGGAGGCCGCCGGCTGCTACGGGCGCAATTGCGCCGACGACGTCTGCGCCGACGCGGCGCTGCTGTCGCGCGCGGTGGGGCGGCCGGTGCGCGTGCAGCTGTCGCGCGAGCAGGAGCACTTGTGGGAGCCCAAGGGCGCGGCGCAGCTGATGGATGTCAGCGCCACGCTCGGCGCCGACGGCGCGCTGCTCGGCTATGACTTCACCAGCCGCTATCCCTCGAATGACGCGCCCACGCTGGCGCTGGTGCTGACCGGCGTCGTGCCCAACGCGCCGCGCACGCTGGAGATGGGCGACCGCACCGCCGTGCCGCCCTACGCTTATACCGCGCGCCGTATCGGCTGCGACGACACGCCGGCGATCGTGCGCGCGTCGTGGCTGCGCGGCGTGTCGGCGCTGCCCAATGCGTTCGCGCACGAGTGCGTGATCGACGAGCTGGCGCTGGCGGCGGGCGCCGATCCGGTGGATTTCCGGCTGCGCCACCTGCCGGACCAGCGCGCCGCGGATTTGCTGCGCGCCGTCGCCGAGGCGGCCGGCTGGCAGCGCGGCGCGGCCGGAACGCGCGGCGTGCCGGATGCCGACGGCCAGCTGCGCGGACGGGGCGTGGCCTATGCGCGCTATATCCACAGCCGTTTCCCCGGCTTCGGCGCGGCCTGGGCCGCCTGGGTAGTGGACCTGTCCGTGGACGCGGGCACGGGCCGCATCACCATCGACAAGGTGGTGGTGGGGCAGGACACCGGCATGGTCGTCAATCCCGACGGCGTGCGCCACCAGGTCCACGGCAACGTGGTTCAGACCCTCAGCCGCGTGCTGAAGGAACAGGTCCGCTTCGATGCCGACGGCGTCGCCAGCCGCGAATGGGGCAGCTATCCGCTGCTGACCTTCCCGGAGATCCCGCCGATCGAGGTGGTGCTGATGCCGCGCCAGTCAGAGCCGCCCCTGGGCGCAGGCGAATCGGCCTCGCTGCCAGGCGCGCCGGCGCTTGCCAATGCACTGTTCGATGCGCTGGGGGTGCGCCTGCGCCGGCCGCCGTTCGTGCCGGAAACGGTGCTGGCGGCGATGGCATCGATGACAGCGGCGGCATCTACCAAAGGCTGACGGTGTACTCCCTCTCCCGCTTGCGGGAGAGGGTTGGGGAGAGGGAGACAACCCTCGATATCTGCGGCCCTAGGGCCCATTCCCTTCGTCGATCTCGCTCATCTTGCGCAGCAGGTAAGTCACCGCCACGCGCTCGGCCGGATTGAGGCTGCCGAAGGTCTGCTCCGAGATTTCCTTGGCGAACGGCACGGTCTCGTCGATCAGGGCCAGCCCGGCCGGCGTGACCGTCACCACCACCTTGCGTCGGTCGTTGGGATCGTGCGAGACCGCGATCAGCTTGCGCGACTTGAGCCGGTCGATGATGCCGCGCACCGTGGCCTGGTCGATCGCGGTGGCGCGCACCACCTCGTTCATCGAACACGGCTGCCGGTCGCGCACCGCGCACAGCACCACGAACTGCGCCGCGGTCAGCTGCGAATCGGGGATGGTCTGCTGGAAGATCGCCACATGGCGCTGGTAGGCGCGCCGCAGCAGGTGGCCCACCTGCTCGGTGAAGTCATAGTCGGCGGCGGGCTTGCCGGAAGGCGTGGCGGCGGGCTGGGGCACGAAACAGGTGCGGTGGCTGGAGTGTGACCCAGAGTATACCGAGGAAGCCCCGGAACAGGGGGGCGCGCGGCCGGGGCGGCGTCCGATGCCCTCGCGCCTTTTCGAATACAATCGTCGGGTCGTTTTGCGGGGCCGCCGTGCCGGCCCGCTTTCCCCGTATTCTTCGTGCCCACCTCCCAGAAGTCTCTCGCCGTGCCCGCCGCGCTGCCGTCGCCGCAGCGCTCGGGGCTCGTCATCGCCGCCGTGGGCGCGGTGCTGTTCTCGGCCAAGGCGATCGTCGCCAAGCTGATGTACCGCTACCACGTCGATGCGGTGATGGTGCTGACGCTGCGCATGCTGTTCGCGGTGCCGCTGTTCATGGCGATCGGCTGGTGGCAGTCGCGCCGGCTGGCGCCGCTGTCATGGGCGGACCGTGGCCAGGTGGTGTTTCTGGGTTTTATCGGCTACTACCTGTCCAGCTTCCTGGACTTCATCGGCCTGCAGTACATCACCGCCGGGCTGGAGCGGCTGATCCTGTTCCTGACGCCGTCGTTCGTGCTGCTGGCCACCGCGCTGGTATTCCGCCGGCCCATCGGCACGCGCCAGTGGCTGTCGCTGCTGCTGGCCTATGCCGGCATCGTGCTGGTGTTCGCGCATGACCTCGATGTCAGCGGCAGCCAGGTGTGGCTGGGGGGTGCATTGGTGCTGGGCAGCGCCATCACCTACGGCATCTACCTGATCCTGAGCGGCGAGCTGGTCCAGCGCATCGGTTCGCTGCGCCTGGTGGCGTATGCCATGTGCGTGTCGACCGCCTGCTGCGTGATCCAGTACCTGGTGCTTGGCCGGCCGCTGGCGGAGCTGGCGCAGCCGGCGCCGGTACTGTGGCTGTCGCTGGTCAATGCGGTGTTCTGTACCGTGCTGCCGGTGTCGCTGACCATGGTTGCGGTGGCGCGCATCGGCGCGCCGATGGCGTCGCAGGCCGGCATGATCGGGCCGGTGTCGACGCTGTTCCTCGCCTTCTGGCTGCTCGGCGAGCCTGTCAGCGGCGTGCAGCTGGCCGGTAGCGCGCTGGTGATGGGCGGCATGTATTTGCTGTCGGCAAGGAAAACCTGAATCGGGCCGGCCCGGAGACGGGCCGGTCACAGACAACAGACAAGGGAGAAACACATGGATCTGGGACTGCGCGGCAAGCATGCGCTGGTATGCGGCGCCAGCAAGGGCCTGGGCTTCGCCTGCGCCGATGCGCTGGCGGCCGAGGGCGTCGACGTGGTGATCGTGGCGCGCGGCGCCGAGGCGCTGGAAAAGGCCGCGGCCGACCTGCGCGCGCGCCATGGCCGCCGCGTGATCGCGGTGGCGACCGACATCACCACGCCCGAGGGCCGCAAGGCGGCGCTCGCCGCCGCCGCCAAGCTCGGCGAGCTCGACATCCTGGTCAACAACGCCGGCGGCCCCCCGCCGGGCAATTTCCGCGACTGGGAGCGCAGCGACTGGCTGGCCGCGCTCGACGCCAACATGCTGACCCCGATCGAGCTGATCAAGGCCACCGTCGACGGCATGATCGCGCGCAAGTGGGGCCGCATCATCAATATCACCAGCGGCGCGGTCAAGGCGCCGATCGATGTGCTGGGCCTGTCCAATGGCGCGCGCTCCGGCCTGACCGGCTTCGTTGCCGGCGTCGCGCGCGAAGTGGCGCAGCACGGCGTCACCATCAACAACCTGCTGCCGGGCCCGTTCAATACCGACCGCCTGTTCAAGACCATGGAGGGCGGCGCGAAGAAGGCCGGCCTGAGCATCGAGGAAGTGGCGCAGCGCCGCGCCGCGGCCAACCCGTCGCGCCGCTTCGGCGAGCCCGCCGAGTTCGGTGCCACCTGCGCCTTCCTGTGCAGCCGCCATGCCGGCTACATCACCGGACAGAACATCCTGCTCGACGGCGGCGCCTTTCCCGGCACGTTCTGATCCGCAGTGTCCTGACCTTACCCGTACCCCGCAAAAGGAAGAAAGGAAGCCCTGATGACCCGGCCCTCTATGCCGCGTATAGCGCTGATCGCCCATGACCACAAGAAGGACGACATCGTCGCCTTCGCCGCACGCCATCGCGACTTCCTGTCGCAGTGCGAACTGCTTGCCACCGGCACCACCGGCGGGCGCCTGATCGACGAAGTCGGCCTGGACGTCACCCGCATGCTGTCGGGCCCGTGGGGCGGCGACCTGCAGATCGGCGCGCAGCTGGCCGAAGGCCGCGTCAACGCCGTGGTGTTCCTGCGCGACCCGATGACACCGCAGCCGCACGAACCCGATATCAACGCACTGGTGCGCGCCTGCGACGTGCACAACGTGCCGTGCGCCACCAACGTGGCCAGCGCCGAGTTGCTGCTGGCGGGGCTTGCGCGCGAGAACGGCGCGGCGCAGGCCGGCTGAAGTTCCCCACATCCCCGATCGATGCCTCACCAAAACAAGGAGCGACGCAGATGAGCAAAGCCATCCGGATCGAGCAGACCGGCGGTCCCGAAGTCATGCAGTGGGTCGATGTACAGGTGGGCGATCCCGGCCCCGGCGAAGTGCGCGTGCGCCACGAGGCAGTGGGCCTGAACTATATCGATGTCTATTTCCGCACCGGGCTGTACAAGCAGCCGCTGCCGGGCGGGCTCGGCATGGAAGGCGCCGGCGTGGTCGAGGCGGTGGGCGAGGGCGTGCGCCACGTTGCCGTGGGCGACCGCGTGGCCTATGCCGGCCGTCCCACCGGCGCCTATGCGCAGGTGCGGGTGATGCCGGCCGACATCGTGGTGCGGCTGCCCGACGCGATCCCGTTCGACACCGCCGCGGCGATGATGCTGCAGGGGCTGACGGCGCAGTACCTGATCCGCGACAGCTACCCGGTGCAGCCGGGAGACACCGTGCTGCTGCACGCGGCCGCGGGCGGCGTCGGCCTGATCGCGTGCCAGTGGCTGAAGGCGCTGGGCGTGACCGTGATCGGCACCGTCGGCAGCGACGAGAAGGCCGAACTGGCGCGCGCCAACGGCTGTGCCCACACCATCGTCTATACGCGCGAGTCGTTCGTCGAGCGGGTCAGGGAGATCACCAACGGCAAGGGCGTGCCGGCGGTCTATGATTCGATCGGCGCCGATACCTTCCGCGGCTCGCTCGACTGCCTGGCGCCGCGCGGCACCATGGTCAGCTTCGGCAACGCCTCCGGGCCGGTGCCGCCGTTCGACCTGTCGGTGCTGGGCAACAAGGGCTCGCTGCGGCTGACGCGGCCGACGCTGATGACCTACGTGGTGCACCGCGAACTGCTCGAGCCGATGGTGGCCGACCTGTTCGACGCCGTCACCACCGGCAAGGTCAAGATCGACATCCGCCAGCGCTACGCGCTGTCCGAGGTGGCGCAGGCGCACCGCGACCTGGAAGCGCGCAAGACCACCGGCTCGACCATCCTGCTGCCGCACTGATACCGGTTCGGCGCGGCCATGAAAAATCCCCGGGACAGCGCGTGTCCCGGGGATTTTCTGTTGGCGGCGTCAGTGCGGCCGCACCGTGGTCGCCGTGGCGCGCGCCTGCGCCTGGCGCAGGATATGCGGCGGCAGGCGCTTCAGGATCAGGTGCACCGCCAGCGGGATCAGCACCACGTCGTCGATGATGCCGAGGCCCGCGACCACGTCAGGCACCAGGTCGACCGGCGAGATCGCGTAGAGCAGCAGGCCGATGGCGGCTGGCTTGAGCCACGCCGGCGCGTCCGGATGGCGCAGCGCGTACCAGAACAGGCGGCCGTCGCGGCGAACCAGCGTCCACAGGGCCGAAAAACGCTTCAACATGAGAGGCCTCCTTCACAT
Source organism: Cupriavidus taiwanensis (assembly GCF_900250115.1). Lineage (NCBI taxonomy): Bacteria > Pseudomonadati > Pseudomonadota > Betaproteobacteria > Burkholderiales > Burkholderiaceae > Cupriavidus > Cupriavidus taiwanensis. The sequence goes on from NZ_LT984803.1 coordinate 907,337, forward strand.
GGCGGGCGCCTGACACTGGCGCATACGCAGAGAGGTTGGGCCGGTCCCGCGGGCTTCAAGTTCCGGAGGTGCGCGCCGATGCTCAACCCGGAATCTTTCCTTCCACGCCCTCGACATAGAACTTCACGCCGTGCAGGAATTTGTCGTCCGCGACCTGGTCCTTGGCCAGCTGCTCCTTGCCGGTGTTGTCCTTGATCGGGCCCTTCCAGATTGGTGCGGTGCCGTCGATGATGCCCTTCTTGCGCTCGTCGACCAGTGCCTTGACCCCAGCCGGCACCTCGGCGTTGTAGCTCTTCAGGTCGATCATGCCTTCCTTCAGGCCCCACCACGTGGTGCTGTTCTTCCACTGCTGGTTCAGCACGTCTTCGACCACCTTGTTGTAGTACACGCCCCACGAGATCACCGACGCGGCCAGGTGGGCCTTGTCGCCGAACTTGGTCATGTCGCTGTCCCAGCCGAAGGCATGCACGCCTTTCTCCTGCGCGGTCTGCACCACGGCGGCGGAGTCAGTGTTCTGCATCAGCATGTCGACGCCCTGGCCGATCAGCGTGGTCGCGGCTTCGCGTTCCTTGCCCGGATCGAACCACTTGTTGACCCACACCACCTTGACCGTCGCGTTCGGGTTGACGCTGCGCGCGCCCAGCGTGAACGAGTCGATATTGCGGATCACCTCGGGGATCGGCACCGACGCGACCACGCCCATCTTGCCGGTCTTGCTCATCTTGCCGGCGACCACGCCCGCCAGGTAGGCGCCCTCATAGGTGCGCACGTCATACTGGGCCAGGTTATCGGCGGTCTTGAAGCCGGTGGCGTGCTCGAACTTCACGTCCGGGAATTCCTTCGCCACCTTGAGCATCGACTCCATGTAGCCGAAGGTGGTGCCGAAGATCAGCTTGTTGCCCTGGCTGGCGAGGTCGCGGAACACGCGCTCGGCGTCGGCGGCGGACTCGGGCACGTTCTCGACGAAGGTGGTCTTGACCTTGTTGCCGAACTTCTCTTCGACCGCCTTGCGGCCGTTGTCATGCGCAAAGGTCCAGCCGGCGTCGCCGACCGGGCCGATATAGACGAAGGCGACCTTGAGCGGCTCGGCCGCCTGCCCGGCAGCGGGCGCGGAAGCGGCGCCGGAGGGTTCGGCGGGCTTGTCGGCCTCTTTCTTGCCGCAGCCTGCCAGGGCCAGCACGGCGGTGGCGGCCAGCGCCGCCAGGGTCTTCCTGCGCGTGACGATCATGATTTCTCCTTGTGTGAATCGTTGATGGCTCGGGATTTCCGTCAGAAAAACGATCAGGCGTTGCCGGGGCGGAACGGCTTGCCCAGCGACGCCGGCATGTTCAGGCGTATCCACGCCGGATTGCGCGAGATCAGCGCCAGCACCACGATGGTGGCGGCGTAGGGCAGCATCGACAGGAACTGCGACGGCACCGACACGCCCACGCCCTGCAGGTAGAACTGCAGGATGGTGACGGCGCCGAACAGCCACGCGCCCACCAGCACGCGGCCCGGCCGCCATGTCGCAAAGGTGGTCAGCGCCAGCGCGATCCAGCCCCGGCCCGCCACCAGGTTCTCGACCCACATCGGGGTGTAGACCAGCGACAGGTAGGCGCCCGCCAGCCCGCAGCAGGCACCGCCGAACAGCAGCGCGCCGAAGCGGATGGTGCGCACGGGGTAGCCCAGCGCATGCGCCGACTCGGGCGATTCGCCGATCGCGCGCAGCGTCAGCCCGGCGCGCGTGCGGAACAGGAACCACATGATGGCGCAGCACAGCAGCAGGCTGAAATACACCATCCAGTGATGCTGGAAGAAGGCCGGCCCGATAAAGGGCAGGTCGGCCAGGCCAGGCACGGCCTTGGCCTGCGCCGGCATGGCGAAGCCGACGAAGCGCTGGCCCATGAAGGCTGACAGCCCGGTGCCGAAGATCGACAGCGCCAGCCCGGTAGCCACCTGGTTGGTGGCCAGCACCAGCGCCAGCCACGAGAACAGCGTGGCCATCAGCATGCCCGCCAGCGCGCCGGCGGCAAAGCCGAGCAGCGGCGACTGGGTCTGGTAGCCCACCATGAAGCCGGCCACCGCGGCGACCAGCATCATGCCTTCGGCGCCCAGGTTGAGCACGCCCGAGCGTTCGTTGATCAGCAGGCCCAGCGCCGCCAGCAGCAGCGGCGTGCCGGCGTTGATGGCGGTGGCGATGAGGGGAGCGAGTTGTTCCATGGTCTTGGTGGGCTCCGCTCAGGCCGTGGTGGCGCGCCAGCGCAGGCGGTTGTCGATCAGCGTGTCGCACGCCAGCAAAAAGAACAGCAGCATGCCCTGGAACACCCAGCCGATGGCCGAAGGCAGGCCCAGCCGCGACTGCGCCATTTCTCCGCCGATATAGAACAACGACATCATGATGCCGCCGAACACGGTGCCGACCGGATGCAGCCGGCCGATAAAGGCGACGATGATGGCGGTGAAGCCATAGCCCGGCGAGATCGACGGCAGCAGCTGGCCGATCGGGCCGACCACTTCGAACGCGCCGGCCAGTCCCGCGGTGGCGCCCGAGATCAGCAGCGCACTCCACAGCGCGCTGCGCGCCGAAAAGCCCGCATAGCGCGCCGCGGCCGGCGCGGTGCCGCCCACCTGCAGCCGGTAGCCGGCAAAGCTGCGGAACACGAACACCGTCATCACCGCCACCAGCACCAGCATCACCACAAAGCCGGCATGCAGCCGCGAGCCCGACATCAGGTTGGGCAGCAGGTACTCGGACGAGAACACCTTCGATTGCGGGAAGTTCATGCCGTTGGGGTCCTTCAGCGGCCCGTTGACCACCCACAGCAGCAGCTGCTGCGCGATATAGGTCAGCATCAGCGAGACCAGGATCTCGTTGGCGTTGAAGCGGTCCTTGAGCAGCGCGGTGAGCGAAGCCCACGCCATGCCGCCGGCGATGCCGGCCAGCGACGCCAGCCCCAGCACCACGGTGCCGCTCATCGCTTGTCCCGGCACATCGAAATACAGCACCGCCGCGCCGGCGCAGATGCCGCCGGCAATCAGCTGGCCGTCGGCGCCGATATTCCACACGTTGGCGCGGTAGCACACCGACAGGCCCAGCGCGCACAGCACCAGCGGCACGGTCTTGAGCAGCACCTCGCCGATGGCGCGCCGGTCGCGCAGCGGATCGGCCAGAAACACCTTGAGCGCGGCCACGGGATCCTTGCCGAGCGCCAGGAACAGCAGCGCGCCGAACAGCAGCGTCAGCGCCAGCGCCAGCACCGGCGAGGCGTACGCCATCGCGCGCGAGGGCACGCCGCGCGGCGCCAGCGTCAGGGGAGAACGGGGCATCAGGGTGCGCACCTCAGCCATGGCTTGCCACCTCCGTGCCGGCATGGGCCGGGGCCGGGCCGCCTTGCCACAATCCGCTCATCCACAGCCCGACCTGCTCGCGCGTGGCGGTCTCGGCGGACACCGACGGCGACAGCCGCCCCTTGGCGATCACGTGGAGCCGGTCGCAAATCGCGAACAGCTCGTCGAGCTCTTCCGACACCACCAGGATGGCGCAGCCGGTGGCCTTCAGCGCCAGGATCTCGTTGTGGATCTGCGCCGCGGCGCCGACGTCTACGCCCCAGGTCGGTTGCGCCACGATCAGCACCTTCGGGCCGCTTTCGATCTCGCGCCCGACAATGAATTTCTGCAGGTTGCCGCCCGACAGGCTGCGCGCCAGCGCCTGCGGCCCGCTGGCCTTGACGCGGAAGCGGCCGATCACGGCCGACGCCAGCCCGCTGGCGGCGCCGGGCGAGATCATGCCTTGCCGGACATAGGGCGGGGTCTGGTGCGACAGCAGGATATTGGTGGCCAGGCTCATGCCCGGCACCGCGCCGCGGCCCAGGCGCTCTTCCGGCACGAAGGCCAGCCCGACGCGGCGGCGCTGGCGCGCATCGAGGCGGCCCGCCGGCTTGCCATCGAACTGCACCGAGGCGGCGTCGGCGCGCGTGTCCTCGCCGGACAGCGCCGCCAGCAACTCCTGCTGGCCGTTGCCCGAGACCCCGGCAATGCCGACGATCTCGCCCGCGTGCACATCGAGCGAAACCCCGCTCAGCTCGGTCGCGAACGCATGCGCGCGCGGCAGCGACAGGCCCTGCACGCTCAGGCGCACCGGGCCGCGCTGCGCGGCCACGCGCGCCTCGCGCGGCGGCTCGCCGCCGATCATCAGGCGCGACAGCGACGCCGCGGTTTCCTGGCGCGGATCGCACACGCCGGTGACCTTGCCCATGCGCATCACGGTGGCGTGATGGCACAGCGCGCGGATCTCGTCGAGCTTGTGGCTGATATAGAGGATGCTGGTGCCTTCGGCGGCCAGCTGGCGCAGCGTGACGAACAGCGTTTCCACGGCCTGCGGCGTCAGCACCGAAGTGGGCTCGTCCAGGATCAGCAGCTGCGGGCTGGCCAGCAGCGCACGCACGATCTCGACGCGCTGGCGCTCGCCGACCGACAGCGTGTGCACATGGCGGTTGGGCTCCAGCGGCAGGCCGTAGCGCTCGGCGGTGGCGCGGATGCGCTCGGCCAGCTGCTTCATGTTGCCCTGCTGCGCGGCGGGCAGGCCCAGCGCAATGTTTTCCGTGACGGTGAGCGTGTCGAACAGCGAGAAATGCTGGAACACCATGGCGATGCCCAGGTTGCGCGCGTCGTGCGGGCTGCCGATGCTGACCGGTGCCCCGTTGAAGTGCATCTCGCCGGCATCCGGACGGACCGCGCCGAAAATGATCTTCATCAGGGTGGACTTGCCGGCGCCGTTTTCGCCCAGCACGGCATGGATCTCGCCGGGTGCAACGCTGAGGCTGACGTCGTCGTTGGCGACGACGCCCGGGTAACGCTTGCTGATATGGGCCAGCGCCAGCCGGGGAGGGAGTTGTGATGTCACTGAGGCGGCTCGGGTTGTTGTTGTGGCAGCAACGGGGGATGCGTCAAAGCGCGGCAGTGCGTGGCGCAGCATCGCCGCGACGCATTGCAGCATTCATCATGAACGGGTGATGCTTGATATTTGCGACGAATTATATAAGTGTGCGGGGTCTGGAAGGCCCGAAACGGGCGAGTGTCCAGTCCCCGCAACGGTTGCAGGCAGGTTGCAAGTCGCATGCCGGCAACGGCACGAAAAAAACCGCCGCCTCCTGGTGGAGGCGGCGGCTTGTGGTTGCAGACGACGCCGGAACTGCGAGGGGATTCTTTCCTCTCCCGCCAGCAGGAGAGGGGAGCAAACCAGCCGAAGCACGGACGCCCCCGGGCTCCGGCCAGCGTCACGCCCCGGAACCCGCCGCGATCGTCGCAAAGCGCCCATCGCGGAAATCCGCCAGCGTCTGGTAGATCTGCTCTTGCGTGTTCATCACGAACGGGCCGTACTGCGCGATCGGCTCGTTCAGCGGGCGGCCGGCGATCAGCAGGAAGCGCGCGTCGGCGTCGGCCGTGACGATGACGCCGTCGGACTGGCCGGCGTTGTCCAGCACGCCCATGCGCTGCGCTTCGATCACGGCGCGATCGTCGCCTGCGCCCACCGAGACCTGGCCCCGGTACACGTAGATAAAGGCGTTGTGCCCGGCCGGCAGCGACTGCGCAAAGGCCTGGCCGGCCGGCAGGTCGACGTCCAGGTAGACCGGCTCGGTCACCGGCCGCGTGATCGCACCCGCCACGCCATGGCTCGCGCCGGCCAGAACGCGCACGGTGGCGCCATGCTCCAGCGCTACCGTCGGGATCTCGGCGGCGGGCAGGTCGCGGTACCACGGCGCCGTCATCTTGTCGGCGGCCGGCAGGTTCAGCCACAGCTGGAAGCCTTCCATGCGGCCGTCTTCCTGCTCGGGCATTTCCGAGTGCACCACGCCGGCGCCCGCCACCATCCATTGCGCGCCGCCGTTCTGCAGCAGGCCTTCGTTGCCGGCGCTGTCGCGATGGCGCATGCGTCCGGCCAGCATGTAGGTGATGGTCTCGAAGCCGCGATGCGGATGATCGGGGAAGCCGCCGATGTAATCGTCCTTGCTGTCGGTGCCGAAGGCATCGAGCATCAGGAACGGGTCGAGCCGGCGCTGCAGGTTCTGCGTCAGCACGCGCGTCAGCTTGACGCCGGCGCCGTCCGAAGTGGCGATGCCGCGCACCACGCGGTCGACGGTGCGCGAGCGCTGCACGCTTTCCGCGGCGGCGGCGGGAATGGTGGCGAGGGTACGGTTATCCATGTCTTGCTCCTGTGGGGAGGTCCGGCGCGGCTGATGGCTGGCCGGTCCGTCGTTTCAGCTACCTCGCCAATTTAGTGGTTTGGCCGGGAAAGAGTAGAGGGTGCCAGGGCAACAGATTGTTCCGCTCATGCGGCAAATTGATCCATGGCGGACCAAATTCAGAACGATGGCCGACTGCCATGTGCGCTGCCCGCTGCCCCTAGCCCGGCTCGCAAAAACCCAGAAGATCGGCGGCAGATCCGCTCCGAAATCGCCGAAGGTGACAAGATCGATGAAGATCGCTATAATAGCGCTCTCTTTGTCATCCGTTGATGCGAGAAGCAGGGTGGGGAAACTCCCGCCAGCCCTTGCCAGTCAACGGCCGATGGACCGGCGGCGCGTCGGAAAACTTCAATACTTGCGTTGCCACTGGCCAACCGCCCGCGATGTGCTTGCACCGCCGGTTGCGCCGCTTCAGGGAGTGCCGCCCAACGGCATCCCGTCAATCGCGATTCCCCGCCCACGGCGGACGAATCCACAGACCGTCCGCCGGCAATCGTGCCGGTCATGGCGGCAATGCAATCTGAACCGGGCCTGGTGGCGCCCCTTCTCCGCACGCACCAGCCCATATTGTTTTCCGTCGCCGGGAAGTGGCGTGCTGCGCGCTTTCCGGGGTTGGAAAGGGGAGAGTATGTCAAAGCAATCGGCACGGGCCATGGCCTGGGCAGGACTGACGCTTGCCGCGCTGGCCGCACTGGTGGCGTGGATCGGCGTCGATGTGATTCGCCAGTACCAGGAGCGCCTGCTCTACGACGTCGCCGACCACCTGCGGCTGGTGGTGCTGTCGATGGCGCTGGCGCTGGCCACCGGCATCCCGGCCGGCATCGCGCTGAGCCGCCCGTGCATGCGCCGCTGGGCCGACCGGCTGATGCAGGTCTTCAATGTCGGCAATACCGTGCCGTCGCTGGCGGTGCTGGCGCTGGCGCTGGCCGTGCTCGGCATCGGCGAGCGGCCCGCCATCCTGGCGCTGTGGCTGGCCTCGCTGCTGCCGATCGTGCGCAACACCTACGAGGGCCTGCGCAATGTCTCGCCCACGCTGCTCGAAGCGGCGCGCGGCATCGGCATGACCCCGGTGCAGCGCCTGGCGCGGGTGGAACTGCCCAACGCGCTGCCGGTGATGCTGGCCGGCATCCGCATCGCGCTGGTGATCAACGTCGGCACCGTGCCGCTGTCGTTTCTGATCGGCGCCAACAGCCTGGGCGAGCTGATCTTCCCGGGTATCTACCTGAACAACCAGCCGCTGCTGCTGCTGGGCGCCGCCGCCACCGCGCTGCTGGCGCTGGCGCTCGATGCACTGTTCGCCGCCGCCGGCCAGCTGTACCTGCGCCGCCGCGGCCTGGCGCGCTGAACCGGGGACACCGAAATGGAAAAACAGATGCAATACCTGCGCCGCCGCGCCCGCCGGGCGATGCTGCTGGTGGCGGCGGTCACCGCCTTCGCCGCCGGCCTGGCGCTGGCCACCGCGCCCGGGGCCCGGGCCGCGGGCGCGCCCGTCCGCGTGGGCGGCAAGAACTTCACCGAACAGCTGCTGCTGTCGTCGATGACCGCCAAGTACCTGCGCGCGAAGGGCTTCGACGCCGAGCTGACCGCCGGCCTGGGCAGCACGCTGATGCGCCAGGCCATGGAGAACGACCAGCTCGACGTGGTGTGGGACTACACCGGCACCGCGCTGATCGTGTTCAACAAGGTCGAGGAGAAGCTCGACGCGCAGGCAAGCTATGCGCGCGTCAAGCAGCTTGACGGCGCGCGCGGGCTGGTGTGGCTCGAGGCCTCGGGCATCAACAACACCTACGCGCTGGCGATGCCGAAGGAGCGCGCCGCCGCCAGCGGCGCGACTACGCTGTCGGCCTTTGCCGAGCAGATGCGCCGCGCCGACGCCAGCCATCCGTTTGCCGTCGACATGGAATTCGCCGCGCGCCCGGACGGGCTGGAGCCGCTCAAGGCGCTGTACCAGCTGCCGTTCTCGCGCCGCGACGTGATCCAGCTCGATCCGGGCCTGGTCTATACCGCGCTGAAGAACAACCAGGTCGAGCTGGGCCTGGTGTACGCTACCGACGGCCGCGTCAAGGGCTTCGACCTGGTGCTGCTCGAGGATGACCAGCATTTCTTCCCGCCGTACAACGCGGTGCCGGTGGTGCGCAAGCCCGTGCTGGACCGGCATCCGGAACTGGCGGGCCTGCTCAATGCGCTCGCGGCCAAGCTCGACAACCAGAGCATGACCGAGATGAACTACAAGGTGGACATCGGCCAGCAGCCGGTGGACAAGGTGGCGGAGGACTTCCTGCACGGCCACGGACTGATCTGAGGAGGGTCGCATGGAGTTGTTCGCATACCTGCAACACGGCTGGCCCACGCTGCTCAGGCTGACCGGCGAGCACCTGGCGCTGGTGAGCTCGGCGGTGGGACTGGCGATCCTGATCGGGGTGCCGCTGGGCATCCTGATCACGCGCTTCCGCGCACTGGCGACGCCGCTGCTGGCGCTGGCGACGATCGTGCTGACGCTGCCGTCGATCGCGCTGTTCGGGCTGATGATCCCGGTGTTCGCCCGCTTCGGCCACGCGCTCGGCTACGTGCCGGCGGTGACCGCGGTGTTCCTGTACTCGCTGCTGCCGATCATGCGCAACACCTACACCGCGCTGGCCAATGTCGACCCCGGCATCCAGGAAGCGGGCCGCGGCATCGGCATGACCACCTGGCAACGGATGCGGCTGGTGGACCTGCCGCTGGCGGTGCCGGTGATCCTCGGCGGCGTGCGCACCGCCGTGGTGATGAATATCGGGGTTGCCACCATCGCCGCCATCATCGGCGCGGGTGGCCTTGGGGTGCTGATCCTGCAGGCGATCAGCCAGAGCAACATGAGCAAGCTGGCGGTGGGCGCGGTCCTGGTCAGCCTGCTCGCCATGGTGGCGGACGCCTTGCTGCAGTGGTTGCAGCGGGCGCTGACGCCGAAAGGAATCCGGCTATGATCGAACTCGACCAACTCACCAAGTCCTTCCCGCAGAAGGACGGCACCGAGATGCGCGCCGTCGACGCCGTCTCGCTGACGGTGCCGCGCGGCGAGATCTGCGTCTTCCTGGGCCCCTCGGGCTGCGGCAAGACCACCACGCTGAAGATGATCAACCGGCTGATCGAGCCGACCTCGGGCACGGTGCGCATCGAGGGCGAGGATACGCGTGGCCTCGATGGCGTGACGCTGCGTCGCAAGATCGGCTATGTGATCCAGCAGATCGGCCTGTTCCCCAACATGACCATCGAAGAGAACATCATGGTGGTGCCGCGCCTGCTGGGCTGGGACTTCAAGCAGTGCCGCGAGCGCGCGCGCGAGCTGATGGCGATGGTGCAGCTCGATCCCAACCGGCTGCTGTCGCGCTATCCGCGCGAGCTGTCCGGCGGGCAGCAGCAGCGCATCGGCGTGATCCGCGCGCTGGCCGCCGACGCGCCGCTGCTGCTGATGGACGAGCCCTTCGGCGCGGTCGACCCGATCAACCGCGAGAGCATCCAGAACGAGTTCCTGCAGATGCAGCGCCAGCTCGGCAAGACCGTGATCATGGTCTCGCACGATATCGACGAAGCCATCAAGCTGGCCGACAAGGTGGCGGTGTTCCGCCGTGGCAAGCTGGTGCAGTTCGACCACCCCGACGCGCTGCTGGCGCATCCCGCCGACGAGTTCGTGCAGGCCTTCGTCGGACATGACAACACGCTCAAGCGCCTGTTGCTGGTGCGCGCCGGCGATGCCGCCACCATGCCGCCGAGCTGCCGCCCCGGCATGCCGCTGGCCGAAGCCCTGGCGGTGATGGACGACGCCGACGTGCGCCACCTGCCGGTGGTGGACGACGCCCAGGTGGCGCTGGGCTACGTCACGCGCCGCGACGCGCGCGCGGGCCAGGGCCTGTGCCGCGACGCGATGCGCCCGTTCGCCGCCACGGCCGCGTTCGACGAGCACCTGCGCATCGTGCTGTCGCGCATGTACCAGCACAACACCAGCTGGCTGCCGGTGATGGGCGCCGATGGCGCCTATCTGGGCGAGGTCACGCAGGAATCGATCGCCGGCTACCTGAGCTCCGGCCGCTCGCGCGGCCAGGCCGGTGCGCCGGCGAACCCGGCCGCCGCCACGCCGCTGCGCGCGGCGGCCTGAACGCGCCCCACGCCACGGCGCGAGCGCGGCATGCGCGCTATGCTAGAGACATGCTCCGCTGCTGCCGCTCGCCCCTGTGCCTGGTCATCGAAACCCGCTGGCTGATCCCGCGCGGGTTTGACGGCTTCACGCCCGGTCCGCTGATCCTGCTGCGCCCCGGCGCCAGCGAGGCGCTGATCGAACATGAAAAGGTCCACGTGCGCCAGTTCTGGCGCAGCTGGGGCCTGATGGGCGTGCTCTACCTGGGCAGCCGGCGCTGGCGCCTGCGCTACGAAGTCGAGGCCTACCGGGAGCAGCTGCGCCACAGCCCTCCGGGCGCCGCCCGCGGGCTGGCGCGCGTGCTGGCCACCAAGTACCGGCTCGGGATTTCCGAAGCCGACGCCTACCGTTTGCTGAAGCGGGGGATCGACGACGCCGAATGAAAAACGGCCCGCGCCAGTGGCTGGTGCGGGCCGTTTTCTTGTCTGGCGGAAGCGGTGAGATTCGAACTCACGGATGGGTCACCCCATCGGCAGTTTTCAAGACTGCTGCCTTAAACCACTCGGCCACGCTTCCGGAAAAGTGCGGGCATTGTAGCGCGAAAGGGCGGGGCCTCCGGCGCATTGCCGCATGGAGACGCAACGGTCTGGCCGCGCATTATACAAGGCCCGCGTGCCCTGATGGGGACTTGCATCGCGGCAAGCGCGCAGCCGCAAATTCGCTGCCACCTGGGTTGCCGCGCTGTCGGGCTCTGTCTGACAAGGCGGAACCTTCACATCGCGCCATCGCTCATATTGTCGTGCCGGGCACTGCGGTGTGTGCCGCATCCCCGGCTTTGACCTGGCAACAGAGGAGAACTCAAAATGCGAATCCCTAGCAAGACATGGCTGATCGTTCCGGTGGCCGCGGCGGCTGCGCTGGCCGGTTGTGCGGCGCCCTACAACAGCGGCTACGACCAGGGCTACAACACCGGCTCCAACGCGCCGCCTCCGGGTTACCAGACCCCCAACGCCTCGCAGGCCCCGGCCGGCGCGGTCTACTACGGCCGGGTTGAATCGATCGAACCGATCACCACCACGCAGGGCAGCTCGGGCCTGCTCGGCACCGTCATCGGCGGCGCCGCGGGCGGCTTGCTGGGCCACCAGATCGGCGGCGGGAGCGGCCAGACCGCAGCGACCATCGGCGGTGCCGTGCTCGGTGCCGTGGCCGGCAACCAGGTCGAGAAGCGCGCGGGCAGCAATACGCAGACGGTCTATCGCGTCAACGTGCGGCTCGATGACGGACGCCTCGCCACGGTGACGCAGTCCAACCTGGGCAGCCTGCAAGTGGGCATGCGCGCGCGCGTGGCCAACGACATGGCCACGCCGTACTGACCTGCCAGCCTGACGTTTGCCAGAAGTGAAAGGCCACGCGCTTGCGTGGCCTTTTTTTTAACGCTGCCGGCGTGCGGGCCGCTCAGTCCTTCAGGAACATCTCCTGCAGGTCGTTGAGAAAGCGCCGGCCCAGCTCGGTGGGGCGGATGGTGGTCAGGTCGGCTTCCAGCAAGCCTTTTTTCTCGGCCTCGGCCAACTGCCGGCTGATGGTGTGCAGCGGCAGCCCGGTGTAGTCGTGGAAGCTCGAGGCCGGCACGCCGTCGGTCAGGCGCAGCGCGTTGAGCATGAACTCGAACGGCAGCTCGTCAGCGCCGACGTCGCGCGCTTCCTGCACCGCGTTGCCGGCCATGGCCTGCGCCATGTAGGTCGCCGGATGCTTGTGCCGCATCTGGCGCAGCACGCGCTGCGGGAACGACAGCTTGCCGTGCGCGCCGGCGCCGATGCCAAGGTAGTCGCCGAAGCGCCAGTAGTTCAGGTTGTGGCGCGCCTCGCGATGCGGCCTGGCATAGGCCGAGGTCTCGTAGTGCCGATAGCCCGCCGCGGCGGTGCGCGCTTCGATCCAGTCCTGCATCTCGTACGCGGTGTCGTCGTCGGGCAGCGCTGGCGGAAATTTCGCGAACAGCGTGTTCGGCTCCAGCGTCAGGTGGTACAGCGACAGGTGCGTGGTGCCGTAGGCCAGCGCGGCCTCGACGTCCGCCTGGCATTCCTGGAGGGTCTGGCCCGGCAGCGCGTACATCAGGTCCAGGTTGATGTTGTCGAAGCTGGCCTGGGCGATGTCGATGGCGCGGCGCGCTTCGGTGCCGCCGTGGATGCGGCCCAGTGCCTGCAGGTGGCGGTCGTTGAAGCTCTGGATGCCGATCGACAGCCGGTTGATGCCGCTGGCGCGGTAGCTGGCGAACTTGTCGGCTTCAAAGGTGCCGGGATTGGCCTCCATCGTGATCTCGGCATCGGCGTCGAGCGGCAGCAGGGCGCGGATATCCGACAGCAGCCGGTCCATGCCCGCCGCCGACAGCAGGCTGGGCGTGCCGCCGCCGATAAAGACCGTATGCACCGGGCGCCCCCATACCAGCGGCAACGACTGCTCCAGGTCGGCGCGCAGCGCGTCAAGGTAGAGGTCTTCCGGAATCTCGTGGCTGTCGGCGCCGGGCGCGGCGTGCGAATTGAAATCGCAATACGGGCACTTGCGCACGCACCACGGGATATGCACGTACAGCGACAGCGGCGGCGAGCCGGGCAGGCTGATCTGCCCGGGCTTGAGCCACAGCTGCTTGCTGTCGACGGGCATGGCCGCCGAGGCCGGTACGATCGGAATCATCGCGTGACAGGCTCCGCGGCCTCGGCCTGCAGCCGGGCCACCAGTGCGCGCAGCGCCTGGGCGCGGTGGCTGACGCGGTTCTTCTCTTCCGGCGGCAGCTCCGCCGCGGTCTTGCCCAGCGCCGGCAGCAGGAAGTGCGGGTCATAGCCGAAGCCGCCGGCGCCGCGCGGCGCGTCGACGACCTCGCCATGCCACACCCCTTCGGCGATGATCGGGCACGGGTCCTCGGCGTGGCGCACGAACACCAGCACGCAGTAGTAGTACGCGTGGCGGTTGAGCTTGCCGGCCAGCTGCGAGACCAAGTAGGCGTTGTTGGCCGTATCCGACCGGGCCTGCCCCGCCATCTGCGCATAGCGGGCGGAATAGACCCCGGGCGCGCCGCCCAGCGCCTGCACGCAGATGCCGGAGTCGTCCGCCAGCGCGGGCAGGCCGGCGAGCCGGCTGGCATGACGGGCCTTGGCCAGCGCGTTCTCGACGAAAGTGGCAAAGGGTTCTTCGGCCTCGGGGATGCCGAGCTCGCCCTGGGTCACCACGTCAAAGCCGAGCGGGGCCAGCAGTGCGCCGAATTCGCGCAGCTTGCCGGGATTGTTGGAGGCCAGTACCAGGCGTTGCATCGCGGGGCTCCGTGGCTCAGGCCAGGCCCAGCGCTTCGCGCTGGCGTTGCACCAGGCGGGCGATGCCGGCTTCGGCCAGGCGCGTCATGGCGTCGAGGTCGGCGCGGCTGAAGGGCGCGCCTTCGGCGGTGCCCTGCACCTCGACAAAGCCGCCGCTGCCGGTCATGACCACGTTCATGTCGGTGTCGCAGTTGCTGTCCTCGGCGTAGTCGAGGTCCAGCACCGGCACGCCGTCGACCATGCCGACCGAGACCGCGGCGACATGGTCGCGGATCGGGCTGGTGGCGATCAGGCCGTCGCGCAGCATGGTCGCGACCGCGTCATGGGCGGCGACAAAGGCGCCGGTGATGGCCGCGGTGCGGGTGCCGCCGTCGGCCTGCAGCACGTCGCAGTCGAGGTGGAGGGTGTGTTCGCCCAGCGCCGCCAGGTCGAACACCGAGCGCATGGCGCGGCCGATCAGGCGCTGGATTTCCTGGGTGCGGCCGGTCTGCTTGCCGCGCGCGGCCTCGCGGTCGGAACGCGTATGCGTGGCGCGCGGCAGCATGCCGTATTCGGCCGTGACCCAGCCTTCGCCGCTGCCTTTCTTGTGCGGCGGCACCTTGGCCAGCACGCTGGCGGTGCACAGCACCTTGGTATCGCCGAAGGCGCACAGCACGGAGCCTTCGGCGTGGCGGGTGTAGTGGCGGGTAAGGCTGATGGAACGCAGCGCATCGGCTGCGCGGCCGCTGGGTCGCATGAGATGGTTTGTCCGCAAGGGGTAGAGGGGAGAGTCCGCGATTCTACCGCTGCCGGCCGCCGCGCGCTGGCGCGCCGACCCGTGCCGGCCCCCTGCGGGGCGCCATCACCGCATCAGGTTGCTGGTCTTGTCGATGGCGGCGCGGATCTCGGCGATGGAGCGCTCGATCTCTTCCTCGGACAGCAGGTCGCTGTCGGTGCCGGTGCGCTCCAGGATCGAAGTGGTGAAGGCATTGAGCGGCAGGGTGTCGGTCATCACCGCATCCTGGCCGGCGGTGTTGTTGTCCAGCTCCCACATCATGGCGATGCCGGTGGTGTTGTCGGCACCTTCGCCGGCCTGCTGCAGCGCCTGGTCGATCAGCGCCGGCACCGCCTGCACCACCGACAGCCGCGACAGCTTGTCCACCAGCACCGGCTCGTCCAGTGGGCCCCACAGGCCGTCGGAGCACAGCAGGGCGACGTCGCCCGGGTCCAGTCGCACCGGCCCGCCCAGGTCGATCAGCGGCAGGTTGGGGGAGCCCAGGCAGTTGTAGAGCTTGTTGCGCTCGGGGTGGTTGGCCACCTCCATCGGCAGCACGCGCTCCTGCTGCAACAGGTTCTCGATCTTGGAGTGGTCGCGCGTGCGCGTCAGCAGCCGGCCCTTGCGCAGCAGGTAATAGCGCGAATCGCCGGCATGTGCCCAGTGGATCTGGCCGTGCTGCACCAGGCAGCAGACCACCGTGGTGCGGGGTACGTCGGCCATCTGGTTGGCCTCGGCATAACGGTGGATCTCGCGGTGCGCCAGCATGATGGTGTCCTGCAGGAACTCGGCCGGGTTGCGCACCGCGGGCCGCGCCTGCAGCTGGAACTGGCGCGCCAGCGTCTGCAGGGCCTGCTGCGCGGCAACTTCGCCGTGGGCGTGGCCGCCCAGGCCGTCGGCCAGCACCATCAGCAGCGCGTCGCGCGTGAAGCAATAGCCCATGCGGTCCTGGTTGATGCGGCGGCCGCCTTTCCTGCTTTCCTGGTAGACAGAGAATCGCATGTTGGCTGGTTGGCTTTCCTGGGGTTCGATGGCCCGGCAGCGCGCGGAGCCGCTGCGGCCGGGTTTGTGATTCAGTCGACGCTTGCGCCGGGAGCCGGCTCGTCACGCCGGCGCAGCAACGTCAGGAAGCGCGAGGTCGCGGGCGCTTTTTCCGGCGGCGCGGCGGCGGTGGCGGGCGCCTGGGTCGCGGGCGCCAGCGCCTGCTCGCCCAGCGCGTTGGTCTGCTCGCGCAACTCCTTCTGCAGCCGGAATACGCTCTGCGGGCGTCCCGACGGCTCCAGCCTCAGGCACCACTCGACCAGGTCGACCAGGCCATTGGTGTAGCTGCTGCGCAGCCGCATCAGTGCCTCGCCCATGCGGTCGTCCTTTTCGCGCTGGTTGGCTTCCTGCGGCGGCAATCCGGCCATGCAGGCGTAGAGCGTCGCGCCCAGGCTGTAGATGTCGGTCCACGGGCCCAGGTCAGTGTGCTTGCCGTACAGTTCCGGCGCGGCAAAGCCAGGCGTGTACATCGGCTGGAAGCGCGCCGCCTCCATGGTCAGGGTCTGCCGCGCCGCGCCGAAATCCAGCAGGATCGGCGACTCGTCCTCGCGCAGGTAGATGTTGCCGGGCTTGATGTCCAGGTGCAGCAGCTTGTGGATATGCACTTCGCGCAGGCCGCTCATCAGGTCGTGGAAGACCTTGCGGATGAAATGCTCGCGCAGCACCTTGGCGCGCCCCTGCTGCCGGGCCGCCAGCACGTGTTCCTGCAGCGTCTTGCCCAGCTCGTAGTTCATCACCATGTAGACGGTGGCGTTCTCGCGGAAGAAGTTCACCACGCGCACCACGCTGGGATGGGAAATGCGGGCCAGCGAGCGGCCCTCTTCGAAGAAGTACTTCAGGCCCAGCCGGAACGCCGCGGCGTTTTCCTCGGGCACCACGGGGATCAGTTCGCCCGGGTTGCGCCGCGCCAGCGACGACGGCAGGTACTCCTTGATGGCGACCGGCGCGCCGGTTTCGTCGGTGGCCAGGTAGACGAAACTGAACCCCCCGCTGGCCAACTTCTTTACAATACGATAGTTGGACAGCAGCGTGCCGACGGGCAGCGGTGCACTCTTCGGTTGTGGCGTGCCCTTTGGCTCTGTCATGGGAATAGGACCGGAGTTGCCCCCGCGGATTTGCCTCCGGACGGATTTGCCTCCGGATTGTCCGGGCTAATCGGTCACTTGTAAAGAACACAAATACGGGCGTTATTGCCCGCCTTTCAACGTTTTGAGGGCGCCCCCACAGGCTGCGCCGCGCGCCGGCCGGGCGGGCGGGCGCCGGCAGGCCGCCGCAGCTTCCGGCTGGCGCGGCGCCAATCACGAGAACAACCAATGATCCACAGCATGACAGGCTACGGCCTGGCGACGCGCCAGGCGCCATTGACCAACGCGCAGGGCGAGCCCAGCGGGCGCACCGCGTCCGTCTCGGTGGAATTCCGCACTGTCAATTCGCGTTTCCTCGACCTGTTGTTCCGGGCCCCCGAGGAGTGCCGCGCGTTCGAGCCGGCGTTGCGCGAGATGCTGATGGCCGAGCTGTCGCGCGGCAAGCTGGAATGCCGCATCAACCTGCAGCGCACCGATGCCGGCGGCGCCACGCTGGCGCTGAACGACGGGCTGCTGGCGCAGATCCGCGCGCTCGAAACCACCGTGGCCGCCACCTTCAGCACTGCCGGCACGTTGCGCATGGGCGAGATCCTGCGCTGGCCCGGCGTGCTGGTCGAGCCCGAGCTGTCGCAGGAGGCGCTGCGCGAGGCCGTGCTTGGCGCCGCGCGCGAGGCGCTCGAGCAGCTGCTGGAAGCGCGCCGCCGCGAGGGCGACGCGCTCAAGGCCACGCTGACGGAGCGCATCGACGCCATGCTGGCGATCGTCGAGCGCCTGACCCCGACCATCCCGCAGCTGATCGCGCACCACCAGGAAAAGCTGACCGAGCGCCTGCAGGAAGCCTTCAACCTGGCCGCGCCCAACGGCATGCCGTCGATGAACCGCGACGAGATCGCCGAGCGCATCCGCCAGGAAGCCACCGTCTACGGCATCCGCATCGATATCGCCGAAGAATTGTCGCGGCTGCAGGCCCACCTGAACGAAACGCGCCATATCCTGAAGAAGGGCGGCCAGGTCGGCAAGCGCCTGGACTTCATGATGCAGGAGCTCAACCGCGAGGCCAACACGCTGGGCTCCAAGGCCGCCGCCAAGGAGCTGGCCGATGCCTCGATGGAGCTCAAGCTGCTGATCGAGCAGATGCGCGAGCAGGTCCAGAATCTAGAGTAAGACAGTCACCGAATCATCATGAGCCAAACTTCTCCATCGGCCGCCAATCCGACCTCCCCGGCGACCTCCCACACGGCCATCGACACGGTCTATCCCGGCAACCTCTTCATGGTGGTGGCGCCCTCGGGCGCGGGCAAGTCGACGCTGGTCAACGCGCTGCTGGCGCAGGACCCGGCCATCCGCCTGTCGATCTCGCACACCACGCGTGCACCGCGCCCAGGCGAGGAGGACGGCCGCGAGTATCACTTCGTGACGGTCGATGCGTTCCGCGCCGCGCGCGACCGCGGCGATTTCCTGGAATGGGCCGAAGTGCACGGCAACTACTACGCGACCTCGCGCGTGTGGATCGAGCAGCAGATGGCGCAAGGCAACGACGTGCTGCTCGAGATCGACTGGCAGGGCGCGCAGCAGGTGCACCAGCGCTTTTCCAACGCGGTGGAGATCTTCATCCTGCCGCCGTCGCTGACCGCGCTGGAAGAGCGCCTGAAAAAGCGCGGCCAGGACGAGCCCAACGTGATCGTGCGCCGCCTGCTGGCCGCGGGCAGCGAAATGGCCCACGCCTCGGAGTCGGACTACGTCATCATCAACGAGGTGTTCGACGATGCGCTGGAGCAGCTGCGCAACGTGATCAGCGCCACGCGGCTGCGCTTTTCGTCGCAGAAGGCGCGGCATGCGGAGCTGTTCATCGAGCTGGGCATCCACTGAAACCGTGCCCGCCGATGACAGTCGCGCGGGGCGCCACCGGCGTTTCCCGCCGCGTGCTGTAAAATAGCAACCCAACGTAAGGTTTTGTCCCAAGGTGGATTTGATATGGCGCGTATTACCGTCGAAGATTGTCTGAAACACATTCCGAATCGTTTCGAGCTCGCGCTGGCGGCCACGTACCGTGCGCGCCAGCTGGTGCAGGGCCACACGCCCAAGGTCGAAGCGAAGGACAAGCCGACCGTGGTGGCACTGCGCGAGATCGCGTCGGGCCAGGTCGGCATCGAGATGCTGAAAAAGGTCCCGACCTGATCGACCAGGCGGCCCATGGCTCATTCCTGCATCGTGCCAGCATTGTTCCAGGCTCTCCAGCCGGATTTCCCGGGCCGCCGCCATGCCATCGCCGCATCCGCCCTCCAAGCCTCCATCCCAGCCGTCGCCGACCGCCGTCGCGCCGGCGCCTGGCGATGCGGCCCCGCCCGCGGCGCGTAAGCGCACCATTCCGGGCCAGTCTTCCGTGAACGCGCGCACCGGCGCTCCCAATCTTCCCGATCCGCTCGGCGACGATGTTGTCGGCGAGCGCGCGGTCGCGCCCGCGCTGGCGCCTGGGAAGGCCCGCGGCGCCGCCGTGCACGACGAACTGGCCACGGTGCAGCCCGTGGCGCCGCCGGTGGCCGACAGCCTGTTTATCGATGCTGTGCTGGCGCAGTCATACCGGCACTTCTTCGGCCCGACCTCGCAGCCGGCGGTGCCGCCGCGCCAGCAGGTCATTTCCATCACCCGGCTGATGGGGAAGCTCGCGTACCTGAAGGCGCCCGACCTGGCGCGCGTACGCGAGGCTTTCCAGTTTTCCGACGAGGCCCACCTCGGCCAGTACCGCCAGAGCGGCGAGCCCTACATCACCCATCCGGTGGCGGTGGCCGAGCTGTGCGCGGACTGGAAGCTGGACGTGCAGTCCATCATGGCGGCGCTGCTGCACGACGTGATGGAAGACCAGGGCATCACCAAGAGCGAGCTGGCCGAGAAATTCGGCCCCAAGGTCGCCGAACTGGTCGATGGCCTGACCAAGCTGGACAAGCTCGAATTCCAGAGCCGCGAGCAGGCGCAGGCGGAAAGTTTCCGCAAGATGCTGCTGGCGATGGCGCGCGACGTGCGCGTGATCCTGGTGAAGCTGGCGGACCGTACGCACAACATGCGCACGCTCGACTTCGTGCCGCCGGAGAAACGCCGCCGCATCGCGCTCGAGACCATGGAGATCTATGCGCCGATCGCGCACCGTCTCGGTCTCAACACGATCTATCGCGAGCTGCAGGAACTGTCGTTCAAGGTCGGCTCGCCGTTCCGCTACGCCACGCTCGAAAAGGCCGTCAAGGCCGCGCGCGGGAACCGGCGCGAGGTGGTCAAGCGCATCCTCGAGGCCGCGCAGAAGGGGCTGGCAGATGCCGGCATCGTCGCCGAGCTTTCCGGCCGCGAGAAAACGCTGTACAGCATCTACCGCAAGATGCACGACAAGCAGCTGTCGTTCTCGCAGGTGCTGGATGTATACGGTTTCCGCGTGGTGGTGGAAACGCAGATGCACTGCTACATGGCGATGGGCGCGCTGCACGGCCTGTACAAGCCGATGCCGGGCAAGTTCAAGGACTACATCGCGATCCCCAAGATCAACGGCTACCAGTCGCTGCACACGACGCTGGTGGGACCGTTCGGCACGCCGGTGGAGTTCCAGATCCGCACGCGCGACATGCACCAGATCGCCGAGGCCGGCGTGGCGGCGCACTGGATGTACAAGCACCAGGCCGATCACGCCAACGATATCCAGCAGCAGGCGCACCAGTGGCTGCAGTCGCTGCTCGATATCCAGAGCCAGACCGGCGATTCGCAGGAATTCCTCGAGCACGTCAAGATCGACCTGTTCCCCGACGCGGTCTACGTGTTTACGCCCAAGGGCCATATCCGCGCGCTGCCGCGCGGCGCCACCGCACTGGATTTCGCCTACGCGGTGCACAGCGACCTGGGCAACCAGTGCGTCGCGGTCAAGATCAACAACGAGATGCTGCCGCTGCGCACCGAGCTCAAGAGCGGCGACATCGTCGAGGTGGTGACCGCGCCATACTCCAAGCCGAACCCCGCCTGGCTGTCGTTCGTGCGCACCGGCAAGGCGCGCGCGGCGATCCGCCATTATCTCAAGACCACCAAGCTGGACGAGGCGATCCAGCTGGGCGAGCGCCTGCTGGAGCAGTCGGCGCGCCAGCTCGGCATCGAACTGAAAGCGGTGCCGCAGTCGGTGTGGGACCGCATGATCCAGTGGACCGGCAACAAGCAGCGCGAAGATATCTTCGCCGACCTGGCGCTGGGCCGGCGCGTGCCGGCGGTGGTGGCGAAGCGCATGGAGATCCTGCTGCAGGAGCTGTCCGGCGACGTCGACAGCGCGCTGCTGGCGGCGGTGCAGACCTTTGCCGGCGAGGAAGCGCCCGCGGTGCCGATCACCGGCGACGAAGGCATGTCGATGATCTTCTCGGCGTGCTGCCGCCCGATCCCCGGCGATTCGATCGTCGGCTACCTGGGCAAGGGCGAAGGGCTGCAGATCCACGTGCAGGACTGCAAGATCGCCAAGCGCCTGCACAGCAAGGATCCGGAGCACTGGATCGACGTGATG
Organism: Cupriavidus taiwanensis; assembly: GCF_900250115.1. Classification (NCBI taxonomy): domain Bacteria; kingdom Pseudomonadati; phylum Pseudomonadota; class Betaproteobacteria; order Burkholderiales; family Burkholderiaceae; genus Cupriavidus; species Cupriavidus taiwanensis. The sequence goes on from NZ_LT984803.1 coordinate 928,379, forward strand.
TGGGCCAAGAAGACCACGCGTGCCTTCGACGTTTCGATCAAGGTGATGGTGCGCAACGTCAAGGGCATCGTCGCGCGCGTGGCGGCGGACCTGACCGCGGCCGACGCCAACGTTGCCCACGTGGCGATGGAGCAGCAGGACGCCGGCCATCAGGAAGCCACCTACATGCAGTTTATCATCCAGGTGCAGAACCGCCTGCATCTGGCCAACGTGATGCGCGGGCTGCGCCGCAACCCGGACGTCATCCGCATCTTCCGCGACCGCAACGATAATTAAGGCGCCGGCGCCGGCTTACTGCTTGCGCACCGGGTAGCGGACTTCCAGGATATCGATCTGCTCGACGCCGGCCGGCGTGCGCAACGGCACGGTGTCGCCTTCGCGGGCCTTGAGCAGCGCCTTGGCGATCGGCGAGATCCAGCTGACGTGGTTGTGGTCGAGGTCGACCTCGTCCATCCCGACGATGGTGATGGTGGTCTCTTCGCCCGAGGCGTGCGCGTAGGTGACGGTGGCGCCAAAGAAGATCTGGTCGTTGTCGCCCTGCAGGGACGGGTCGACCACTTCGGCCTTGTCCAGGCGGCGCGTCAGGAAGCGGATGCGGCGGTCGATCTCGCGCAGGCGCTTCTTGCCATAGAGATAGTCGCCATTCTCGGAGCGGTCGCCATTGGACGCCGCCCACGAGACGATCTGCACCACGTCGGGCCGCTCGACATCGATCAGGTGCATCAGCTCATCGCGCAGGCGCGTATAGCCTGCCGCGGTGATGTAGTTCTTGGTGCCGGGTGGCAGCGGCGCTGCGCCTTCGGGAAGATCGTCGTCCTCGTCGCCAGAGGACTCTTTGACAAATGCCTTGTTCATGGTCTGGATCACTTCTTCAGTCTGCCATTATAGGAAAAGCCCGCTGGCAGGCTGCCTGCGGGCCGTGCCGCTTCGACCCGTCCCAATAAAGATCACAAAAAAGTTGGGAGGGGGCTTCACAAAAACGAAAACTGGGTTATAATCTTTTTCTCGCGTGCGGCTGTAGCTCAGTTGGATAGAGTACTTGGCTACGAACCAAGGGGTCGTGGGTTCGAATCCTGCCAGCCGCGCCACCTATGCAGAAAGAAGAGGGCTTCCGGAAACGGAAGCCCTTTTTGCTTTGCTGCATGCTTTGCCGATGTCATTGCCGCTACGGCATGCAGGCCGCGTTGTCACGTGCTCGCGTTATGCCTTGCGGTCGCGCGTGGCGCCTCCTAGTCTCGAAGAACCATCACGGATCCGGGAGTCGCGCACATGGACAACGCAGACTGGCGCGTCGAGGCGTATCGCGGCATGGACGTCTACGTCCTGGTGTCGCCGCAAGGGCAGGGCAGCATCGGCCGTTGGGGTTACGAAGTGCGCGTATCGCAGGAAGGAGCCGATCCGGCGGACGCGGGCGACACCGAGCTGCTTGCCAGCGGGCCGCAGCAGTTCGCCACGCGCCATGCGGCCGAGGTGGCGGCGTTCGGCGCGGGCTATGCGCTGGTCGATCGCTTGCTGGGGCCCGCCGAGTGAGCGCACCGCGCCATTGCGCCATCGCGCTGGCAGCGATTCATATCACGTTGTGATGGATTGACTTGCCCGCAGCGGCGAACGAATTGAACCAGCGACACAAATAGTGCTTGCCATGCGCCGCTGGATCGCCCATAATCCATCTCCTTCAGACGCGGGGTGGAGCAGTTGGCAGCTCGTCGGGCTCATAACCCGAAGGTCGCAGGTTCAAGTCCTGCCCCCGCAACCAACGCCTGGCATCCGCCACAGTCCCTCAAGCGTTGTTCCACAGGCCGACCGGCCGGATTCCCTTAGTGTTTTGACATCGATGCCAATGCGGCCAGTGCACGCATGGACTCGCGGCGCATTCACGTCAGGCCGGCACGCGTTGCGCCGCAAGCCTGAAGGTATCGCGTACCAGCGGCTGGTCTTCGCGTTCGGCGGCATCGGCGCGATCGCGCAGGCGCGCGGCCAGCACCGTCAGCGTTCCCTGCGCCTGCGGCCCGCCGGCGGCCTGGCATTTGGTCACGGCTTCGCGCATCACCGCATCGAGTTCGCCGCTGACGTCGGCGCCATCGAAGGCGCTGACCGAAAGGGCCGAGATGCGTTCCAGGTAGAGATTGACCAGCGCTTCGTCGTGTAGCGGTTCGGACATGTCTTCTCCTTGTCGATGGCGGCATGCATCAACCATTGTAGTGAAGCCGCCGCCTGCCCGGGATCAAACAATAATGATTCTTGTTATCGGCCTGTATCGGCTTCCCATACAATGGGCGCCTGCCGATTTATCCCGACGTAGAAGCCATCATGATGCTGCAGATTCCCGATGTACTGACCAAGGCCCAGGTCGCGCAAGTGCGCGAGATCATCGACGCGGCGCCGTGGGCCGACGGCAATGAAACTTCCGGCTACCAGTCGGCGCTGGCCAAGCGCAACCTGCAGTTGCCCGAGGGCTCGCCGGCGGCGCGGCAGGTCGGCGACCTGATCCAGGATGCATTGGGCAACCATGCCCTGTTCTTCTCGGCGGCGCTGCCGCTGAAGGTTTATCCGCCGCTGTTCAACCGCTACGAAGGCGGGCATACCTTTGCCAACCATGTCGACAACGCGATCCGCTATCTGCGCGGCACCAGCTTCCGCATCCGCAGCGACCTGTCGGCGACGCTGTTCCTGACCGAACCGGAGGACTATGACGGCGGCGAGCTGGTGGTCGAGGACACCTACGGCCAGCAGCGCGTGAAGCTGCCGGCCGGGCACATGGTGCTGTACCCGGCCACCAGCATCCACCACGTGACACCGGTCACGCGCGGGGCGCGGGTGTCGTCGTTCTTCTGGATCCAGAGCATGGTCCGCGACGACGGCCAGCGCGCGATGCTGTTCGAGCTCGATGGGCGCATCCGCCACGTGGCGCAGCAACTCGGCCAGGCGCACGAAGCGGTGATTGGCCTGACCGGCGTCTATCACAACCTGCTGCGGCGCTGGGCGGACGCGTGAGCGCTGCCGGCGCCCGGGTGGGCGCGCGGCGCTGGATCAGCCAGGCTGCGAAACGCGACTATTGGTCGCGCCGCCGCTGGTTCTGCAGCAGCTCGATGGGAGAGGGCTGGATGCGCCGTCGCGCCGGACGCAGCGCCCGGTTCGGCCACAGCACGTAGTTGGTGTGCGGGTCCAGCGGTTTGCCGAAGTACGAGACCCAGACCTGTACGCCCTGCTCGGTTTCGGCAACGATGGCCGCGACGGCGCGCGCCGCGGCGGACGGGGACTTGAGCAGCTCCGCCAGGGCCTCGACGCCCTGCACGACATGGTGCTTCACCCCTGCAAACCATGCGTACTGACGCATGGCGGACAACAAACGCTTGGTCATGAACGCGACTCGGGTTGGTTGGAAGTGCGAATGAGACTTTCGGACATCCGATTTGTTCACAGCAAATTCGCCGGGCAAGTATGACTGAGGCGCCATGTCGAAGGTGTGTCACCTGCTTGCCGTGCGAGGCTGGCGTCTCCCGGTGCCGGCCCCGTCACGCAATGGACGGCGCAATGGGCGGCGGGGCCGGAGCCAAGGCAGAGAGTACCATTGCCAGCCGGTCCAGGGCAGGGTCGATATCCAGCAGGTCGATCGCGCCAAAGCCCAGCAGCAGCCCGGCGCAACTGGCGGGCGGACTGGCATAGCAGGGGTCCAGCGTGGCCAGCTCCAGATCCGCCAGCCGCGCCATCGACACCAGCGCCTCGGTTGCCACCGGCACGCGCAGTCGTGCCGCCAGGTGGAAGCCGGCCACCGCCGGTAACGGCTCCAGCCACGGCGACAGGTCGCCCTGCAGCCGCGCCAGCAGCCGCGCGCGGCGCTGGGCATGGCGCGCATGCGAACGCCGGATATGGCGCAGCAGGTGGCCTTCCGACAGGAAGCGCGCCAGCGCCTGCTGCAGCAGCGTCGGCGTGTACCAGTCCATCAGGTGCTTGACCTTGCGCGCCGCCGGCATCAGCCAGGGCGGCACCACCACATAGCCGCCGCGCAGGTTGGCCGCCAGGGTCTTGGAAAACGTGCCCAGGTAGACCACGCGGCCGTGCCGGTCCAGCGTCTGCAGCGCGTCCAGCGCCTGGCCGCCGTAGCGGAACTCGCTGTCATAGTCGTCTTCCAGGATCACCGCATGGCGGCGCGCGGCCCAGTCGAGCAGGGCCTGGCGCCGCGCCAGGCTCATCGGCACGCCCAGCGGCGACTGGTGCGAGGGCGTGACATAGACCAGGGTGGCGTCACTGGGCAGCGCCGCCACCACCAGTCCTTCCGCATCGACCGGCACCGGCACCACCGGGGCACCAAGGCCCTGGAACAGGGCGCGCGCCATCGGATAGCCCGGATCCTCCATCGCCACCACCGCGCCCGGCCCGAGCAGCAGCCGCGCCAGCAGGTCGATGCCCTGCTGCGCGCCGCTGGTGACCAGGATGTCGGTCGGGGCGCTCTGCACGCCGCGGGTAAAGGCGATATGGCGCGCGATTGCCTGGCGCAGCGGCATCTCGCCCGCGGCGTCGGCCGGGCCGGGTGCGCGCACGCGCTCGGCCGCCAGCGCCGCGCGCACGCAACGTGCCCAGGCTTCATGCGGAAAGCGGGTGGTATCCGCCTGGCCGGGCTGGAAGGCGTAGCGTGCGCCACCGGACGGAGCCAGGAACGGCGTCGGCACCGCCAGCCAGCGCTGCACCGCCGGCGGCTGCACCGGCGCTGCGGCGATCCGCACCGCCGAGCGCGCCAGGCCGTGCGCGACATAGGTGCCGTCGCCGATGCGCGCGTGCAGCCAGCCCTCCGCCACCAGCCGCTCATAGGCCGTGGTCACGGTCTTGCGCGCCACGCCCAGTTGCGTGCCGAGCAGGCGCGAGGGTGGCATGCGCGCGCCGGCTTCGAGCCGGCCGCCCTGGATCGCGTCGCGGATGTGGTGGACGATCTGCGCGGTCAGGTCGCCGGCGTGATCCAGGGCCAGATGCAGTTCCATGGCGGGTAGCGTCGATCGCGATTGGTCTACTGATTTTGCCAAAAATTGGCAGTGTACGGAGCCAATGTTCGGGTCTATCGTTCATTCCGTCGGGCGCCGAACCAGCGCCCGCTGCATCGAACCGGAATCCAACCTGCTGAACCTGCTCAAGGAGATCGATCATGGAAGAACGGATGAACTGGCAAGACGTGGCCCCCGACGCCTACAAGGCAATGATCGGGGTCGAGGTCTACCTGGCGCGCTGCTCGCTGGAAACCACGCTGAAGGAACTGGTCAAGATCCGCGCCTCGCAGATCAACGGCTGCGCCTTCTGCCTCGACATGCACGTGACCGACGCGCGCAAGCACGGCGAAAGCGAGCGCCGCCTGAACCTGCTGCCGGCCTGGCGCGAAGTGGGCTGGTTCACCCCGCGCGAGCGCGCCGCGCTGGCCTGGACCGAGGCGCTGACGCTGCTGCCGCAGAGCCAGGCGCCGGATGCGGACTACCAGGCCCTGTGCGAGCAGTTCTCGGAAAAGGAAATGGCCGACCTGACGCTGCTGATCTCGGCCATCAACGCGTGGAACCGCTTTGGCGTCGGCTTCCGCCGCCAGCCGCCGGCGCTCTGAAGCCGGCACGCCTGGTCGCTTGACAAGCCGGCGCGCTGCATTGGCTCCCGTTGCAGCAACACCACATCGGGCAACAGCCGGCCGCGCCGGACCGCAAGGCCGACGTGATGGTAGGCTATGCCAGTGGCTATGCCGACCAGGCCGAGCGCGACTACGATCAGTCTGTCGCTGCCTGCCGCTCGGGGCGGCTGGAAGCGCGCACCGATGCCGACATGGCCGCGGATTTCCGCGTGTAGTTGACTTGGCCCGCCAGGAGTCTGCCCATGACCGAAGACACCCTGCTGCAACTGATGACCGAAGTCGAAAAGGAAGACCCGATCGACTACGCCGACCTGCCGTTCGACGACGCCGCGCTGCGCCGGCTGGCTTGCCGCCTGATCGCCGAGCGCTCCAGCGAGCTCGAAGCCTCCGGCCTGCCGGTGGAGGCGCTGCTGGCCACGATGTGGGCCTCGACCGCCAAGCTGGTGCTGGAGAACCTGGTGCTCAATGCGCGCCTGCTGACGCTGCAGGGACAGCCCGGCGACGCGCGCGCGCTGATCGAGCGCATCGCCCGCCAGTCGCGCGGCGACACCTGATTCGCTGCTATCCGACGCTATCGGCCGGCGCTTGCGCCGGCCTCGCCATGTGCCGCAGCCGGCGCAAGCTGCGGTGCTCCCGCCGTTTCGCTAAAATGCGGGTTTTCACCCAGCCGGGCCGCGGCACGCCGTGCGGCGCAGGCGGCTGACCAGGAGGATTTCGGTGATCAAGTGGATAATCGTCGCGGGCTACCTCGGTGCCATCCTGTATGTGCACTTCCGCGGCAAGGTGCGCCTGCGCCTGTGGCGCCAGCTGCTGGACCATTCGGCCCTGGTGGCCCCGATCAACTGCTTCATGTACGCGTTCTCGGGCGTGCCGCGCACCCCGTACATCCCGGTCGACGATTTCCCCGACCTGGAAAAGCTGCGCGCGGCCTGGCCGGAGATCCGCGATGAAGGCCTGGCCCTGGCGGCGATGCGCAAGATCAAGGCCGCCGACAAGAACGACGATGCCGGCTTCAATTCCTTCTTCAAGTACGGCTGGAAGCGCTTCTACCTGAAATGGTACGAGGCCCAGCACCCGTCGGCCGAGCAGCTGTGCCCCAAGACCGTGGCGCTGCTGCGCGAGTTGCCCACGGTCAAGGCGGCGATGTTCGCCGAGCTGCCGCCGGGCGGCAAGCTCAATCCGCACCGCGATCCGTTTGCCGGCTCGCTGCGCTATCACCTGGGCCTGGCCACGCCCAACGATGACCGCTGCTTTATCGAGGTCGACGGCGAGCGCCACAGCTGGCGCGACGGCGAGGGCGTGGTGTTCGACGAGACCTACCTGCACTGGGCCGAGAACCGCAGCGACGCGAACCGGCTGATCCTGTTCTGCGATATCGAGCGCCCGATGCGCTACGGCTGGGCCGCGAAATTCAACCACTGGATGGGCCGCAAGGTCATGACCGCGGCCAGCTCGCCCAACGACGAGCACGACCAGACCGGCATGATCAACCGCCTGTTCCGCTTTGTCTGGCTGGGCGGCCAGTATCGCCGCCGCTTCAAGGCCTGGAACCGCCAGCTCTACTACGTGGCCAAGTTCGGCCTGATCGTGCTGGGCGTGGGGTTGATCGTCTACCTGTAAGCAGCACGAGAGCCGGCGCCAGCCGGCTCTTTCGTTTTGCTGACCTGTTTGCGCCTGCCGGAGATGTCGATGCGCTTTCTTGCCGTAGCCCTCGGGCTGGCTGCCAGCCTTGCGGCGGCCGCTTGCAGCACCACGCCTGCCGAGCGTGCCGCCAGCCCAGCCAGCAGCGGGGCCGCCGTCGGCATGGCCAACCCCGCCTCGGTCAACTGCGCGCAGCGCGGTGGCAAGCTGCAGATCGTGTCGACGCCGGCGGGCCAGACCGGCATCTGCACCTTCCCTTCGGGCAAGCAGTGCGAGGAATGGGCGCTGATGCGCGGCGAGTGCACGCCGGGCTGAGGTGACGCCCTGAAGCGACACCGCTGAAGCGACACCGCTGAAGCGCCTGGCCTTCAGTCGCGGCGGCGTTCGTTGGCGAGCGCGGCGTAGTGGTCGCGCTTGGCCTGGTACATGCGGCTGTCGGCCAGCTTGACGATGTCGGCGAGGCGTTCGCCTTCGTGGCAGGTGGCCTGGCCGATGGAGAAGCTGAGCCGCGTGCCGGGGTAGAACTGGTTGTTCAGCTCCACCACCTTGTCGATCTGCTCGATTACGGTGGCGGCGCCGCGCTCGTCGCGCCCGGGCAGCAGCACCATGAACTCGTCGCCGCCGATGCGCGCCACGCAGGCCTGCTCGCCCACGGCTTTCTTCAGCACCTCGCCGGTGCGGCGCAGCAGGCTGTCGCCGTCGGCGTGGCCGAACTGGTCGTTGACGACCTTGAGCCCGTTCAGGTCGACCGCCACCACGCTCACCGGCCACGGGCCCTTGCGGCCCAGCCGCGCCAGTTCGTCCTCATAGTAGGCGCGGTTGTAGAGCTTGGTCAGCACGTCATGCTTGCCGAGGAACTCGACATAGGCCTCGGCCTTCTTGCGCGCCGTGATATCGGTCAGCGACACCAGCACCTGGTCCCAGTCCGCTTCGCGCCCGGGAAACACCGACCACTGCATGAACACGTCGACGGCGCGGCCATCGAGCGCGTAGTTGATGACCTCGCGCTGCTTCCACAGCCGGCCATGCCACAGGTCGATCAGCTGCTCGGCAAAATGGATGCGCATGTCGTCGCGAAACACGTCGCCGAGCCGCGACAGCAGCGTCGCCTTGCTGTCGGCGCCGAACATCAGCAAGGTCTGCTGGTTGACATCGAGCACGCGGATTTCCTGCATGCAGCGCGAGACGAAGTCCGGATGCACGTTGAGGAAGGTGCGAAAGTCGGTGATGCCGGCGGCGCGCACCTCGTCGATCAGCACCTTGACCGGGCTGAAGTCCTCCACCCACAGCGACACCGGCGAATGCTCGAACAGGCCCAGCGCGTACTGTTCGCTGCGGCGCAGCTCGCGCTCGGTGCGCAGGCGCGGGGTGATGTCCTTGATCGACAGCAGCACGCGTTCCCAGGTCTGTTCGTGGCCCGGCATCACCGTGGCCTCGAGCTGGATGTCGAGCCGCGTGCCGTCCAGCGCGTAGTTGACGGTCTGGCTGGCAAAGCCGTCGGCGCCGTCCCACAGCTGGCCGAGTTCTTCGACATGCTGCTCGAACATGTCGTCGCGGAAGACGGTGTCGAGGTTGGCTACCAGCTCGTCGAGGTCGGCCGCGCGGAACAGCTCCAGCGTGCGCCGGTTCACCGCGATCACGCTGATCAGCGCGGAACACTGCGCCACCCGCCGGGGCTCGGCGCGCAAATGCGCGCGCACGTCGGTGATGCCCTGCTGCCGCCATTGCGCGAAGCACTCGCGCACCGCGCTGAAATCCTCCAGCCACAGCGACACCGGCGCCAGCTGGAACAGGGCCTGGTAATCGTCAGCCAGGGCGCGGGCAGGGTCGCCGCTACCCTGGCCGGCGGAAGGCGCCACGGATGTACTGGTCAAGGCCATTCTCCTTGTTCTTGTTGTGAAGGTGCGCGGCGGCCGCGGCCAACCGATGCGATCAGGCCTCCGGGGACCAGCCGGACGGGCGCCCGCACACCAGCGCACTAGGATAGGCGAGGCGCCGGCAAAAAGGGAGGGTTGTTGCAAATCGGAGCGAGCAGCGGCGCCGACCTCCGCATCGCTCAGCCCGCCAGCCGCTGCACGATCGCGGCCAGCGTGCCGAGCGCGCGCTCGATCTGCGCGGAGCGCGGCGCGCCGCAGTTGATGCGCAGGCAGTGGTCGAAGCGCCCGGCGTTGGAGAACATCACGCCCGGCATCACGCGGATGCCGGCCTGCAGCGCCTGGTCGAACACCGCCTCGGACGAGACCTGCGCGGGCAGTTCCACCCACAGGTGCATGCCGCCGCGCGGCGCGCCCAGCCGCGTGCCGGCGGGAAAACTGGCGCCGATGGCCTGCGCGAACCATTCGCGCTGCGCGCGCAGCCGCGTGCGCAGCCGGCGCAGGTGGCGGTCGTGCGCGCCCGATGCCAGGAACTCGGCCGCCGCCATCTGCGACAGCATCTCGTTGGGCCGCGACAGGCCGAACTTCAGCATCTCGACGCGCGCCTGCCATCTGCCCGCGGCGATCCAGCCCAGCCGCATGCCGGGCGCCAGCACCTTGTGCAGCGAGGCGCAGTGAATCACGTTGCCGCTGCCGTCCCAGGCCTTGGCCGCCGCCGGCGGCGCGTCGCCGTCGGCGGTGGCCGAGAAGCAGTCGTCCTCGATCAGCGCGATGCCGCGCGCCTCGCACCACTGCACCAACCGCGCCTTGTGCGCGTCGGGCATGATGCAGCCGAGCGGGTTCTGCAGGTTCGGCACCACCGCGACCGCGCGGATGTTGTCGTAGTGCTGCGCGGCCAGCTCCAGCGCTTCGAGCGAGATGCCGGTCTGCGGGCTGCACGGGATCTCCAGCGCGCGCATGCCCAGGCTTTCCAGGATCTGCAGCAGGCCGTAGTAGGTGGGGGACTCCACCGCGATCACATCGCCCGGTCCCGCGACCGCGCGCAACGCGAGGTTCAGCGCCTCGGTGCAGCCGTTGGTGATGACGATCTCCTCCGGCGCCAGCTGCACGCGGTGGCGCAGCGCCTGCCGGGCGATCGCGGCGCGCAGCGGATGGTAGCCATCGGGCTCGACGCCCTCGCCGAACAGCTGCGGATGCCGGCGCAGCGCGCGCAACGCGGCACTGCGCAGGGCCTCGGTCGGGTACAGCGAGGGCGCACAGTAGGCGCCGCCGAGGTTGGTGTGCACGTGCTCGTGCTGGCCGCGCGCGAGCAGGCCGGAGATGCGCTGGTGGATGCCGACGTACTGGGCCGGATCGGGCAGCGCGGCGGCGGGCTCGGACAGCGCGGCCAGCGCGGCGCGCCGCGGCGCGGCAACGAAGTAGCCCGAGCGCGGCCGCGCTTCGAGCATGCCGTCGCTTTCCAGCTGCCGGCAGGCCTGCAGCGCCGTCGACAGGCTCACGCCATGCAGCGCCATCAGCGCGCGCACCGACGGCATGCGGTCGCCGGCGGCGAGCGTGCCGGAGTCGATGGCGCGGCGGTAATGGCTGGCAAGCTGGCGATAGAGCGGGGAGGTATCCATGGCGGCATCGTGGCGTGGCCGGCCGCATCGGTACAGATACAGAGGCGGGCGCTCTGTATCGTAACAGGCGAAAATCCCGGTTGCTGTTCCGGTCGCCGCAATGCGGCCTTGTGCCTGCCGCGCGTTTGAGGCGATCGATACGCTGGAGTCCTGTGCCTGCTACCGGAGTCCTGCCATGCCAAGCAATCTCGACGACATCCCGACCGTGATGCCACTGCCGGCCGGCCAGGCCTTGCGCCTGCAGGTGGCGGCCGGCACCGTGCTGCACGCCCTGACGGGCGAAATGGCGCTGGCCGGGCCGATGCAATGGCTCGCCGGCCACTGCCACATGCCGCGGCGGCGCCTGCGCACGGGCGACACCTGGATCGTGCCCGAGCGCGGCTGGCTGACGGTGTCGGCGAGCCAGAGCGGGGCGTTGTCGGTCACGGTCCCGCCGGGGTGGCTGGCGCGGCTGCGGGCGCGGCTGGCGCTACCGTGGCGCGGTCCTGGTCCGGCCTCCCGGCCGGCCCCGCAGCGGATTCCCGACCCCGCGCGCCAAAGACGATAAAATTGCGCTCCGGCCGGCCTGGCACATTGGTGTGCCCAACCCCCGGCCGCAGTTCCCGGGTTCCCCATGCTACGTCTAAGTGAAGTCAAACTCCCGCTCGACCATACCGAAAGCGACCTCGACGCCGCCGTGCGCGCCGGTGCCGCGCAGATCGGCGTCAAGGGCGACGGCCTGATCGGCTATACCGTATTCCGCCGTGCCCACGATGCGCGCAAGCGCTCGGATATCAAGCTGACCTACATCATCGATATCGAGGTGCGCGACGAGGCCACGGCCATCCGCCGCATGGCCGGCAAGCCGAACTGGAGCGTGACGCCCGACATGGCGTACCACTTCGTCGCGCGCGCGCCGCAGGGCGGCACGCATCCGCGCCCGGTGGTCATCGGCATGGGCCCGTGCGGCCTGCTGGCCGGCCTGATCCTGGCACAGTCGGGCTTCCGCCCGATCATCCTCGAGCGCGGCAAGGAAGTGCGCGAGCGCACCAAGGACACCTTCGGCCTGTGGCGCAAGAGCGTGCTCAACCCGGAGTCGAACGTGCAGTTCGGCGAAGGCGGCGCCGGCACCTTCTCGGACGGCAAGCTGTACAGCCAGATCAAGGACCCGAAGCACTACGGGCGCAAGGTGCTGAACGAGTTCGTGCGCGCGGGCGCGCCGGAAGACATCCTGTACAAGGCACGCCCGCATATCGGCACCTTCCGGCTGGTCAGCATGGTCGAGAAGATGCGCGCCGAGATCATCGAGCTGGGCGGGGAGATCCGCTTCGAAACCCGCGTCGACGATATCGACATCGACGGCGGCAAGGTGCGCGGCCTGAAGCTGTCGAATGGCGAGTACCTCGAAGCCGACCACGTCATCATGGCGGTCGGCCACAGCGCGCGCGATACCTTCCAGATGCTGCATGACCGCGGCGTGTTCATGGAGGCCAAGCCGTTCTCGCTGGGTTTCCGCATCGAGCATCCGCAGGGGCTGATCAATCGCAGCCGCTTCGGCAAGTTCGCCGGCAACAAGCTGCTGGGCGCGGCCGACTACAAGGTGGTGCACCACTGCAGCAACGGCCGCTCGGTGTACAGCTTCTGCATGTGCCCGGGCGGCACGGTGGTGGCAGCGGCGTCGGAGCCGGGGCGCGTGGTGACCAACGGCATGAGCCAGTACAAGCGCGCCGAGCGCAATGCCAATGCCGGCATCGTGGTCGGCATCACGCCGGAAGACTACCCGGGCGGCCCGCTCGCCGGCATCGAGTTCCAGCGCAAGTGGGAAGAGCGCGCGTTCGAGCTGGGCGGCGGCAACTACAACGCGCCGGGCCAGCTGGTCGGCGACTTTATCGCCGGCCGCGCGTCGACCGCGCTGGGCTCGGTCGAGCCTTCCTACAAGCCAGGCGTGACGCCCACCGACCTGAGCACGTCGTTGCCCGACTACGTGATCGAGGCGATCCGCGAAGGCATTCCCGAAATCGACAAGAAGTTGCCTGGCTTCGCCCTGCATGATGCGGTGCTGACCGGGGTCGAGACGCGCACCTCGTCGCCGCTGCGCATCCGCCGCAATCACGACGACTACCAGAGCATCAACGTCAAGGGCCTGTACCCGGCCGGCGAGGGCGCGGGCTATGCGGGCGGCATCTACTCGGCGGCGATCGATGGCATCGAAGTGGCCGAGGCGGTGGCGCTCAGCATCGCCGGCGGCAGGGCTGCCTAAGCCTGTTGCTTCAGATAAGCCGCGGCCCCCAGCGCCGCGGTGCGGCCGCTGGCGAAGCAAGCCGTCAGCAGGTAGCCGCCGGTGGGCGCTTCCCAGTCCAGCATCTCGCCCGCGCAGAACACGCCGGGCAGGGCGCGCAGCATCAGGCTGGCATCCATCGCCTCGAAGCGCACGCCGCCGGCGCTGCTGATGACCTCGTCGATCGGGCGCGGGCGCAGCAGGCGCAACGGCAGCGCCTTCAGCGACACGGCCAGCGTGCCAGGGTCCTGCATCGCATCTTTCGTCAGGCATTCGCGCAGCAGCCCGGCCTTGACGCCGGTAATGCCGAGCCGGCTTTGCAGATGGCTGGATAGCGAACGCGAGCCGCGCGGATGCTCCACCTGCGCGCTGACCTGTTCGGCGCTGTGCGACGGCAGCAGGTCGAGGTGGACGGTGGCCTCGCCATCGGCTTCGATGCGGTCGCGGATCGGTGCCGACAGCGCGTAGACCAGGCTGCCTTCGATGCCGTCGCGGCTGATCACGAATTCACCCTGACGGTAGTGTGCGTGGCCATCACGGTCATTCAGCGCGATCGCCACCGGCTTGACCGGCGCGCCGGCAAAGCGCTCCGCGAAGGCCTCGCTCCACGCCACGTCGAAGCCGCAATTGGCTGGCCGCAGCGGGTCGATCCCGACGCCGCGCTCGGCCAGCCGCGGCACCCATGCGCCATCTGAGCCCAGCCTGGCCCAGCTGGCACCGCCCAGCGCCAGCACCACGGCGCGCGCGCGTACGATCGTGTCACCCTGCGGCGTGGCAAAGCGCAGCGCATGCGGCGCGGCGTCGCCATCCTCCCAGCCGAGCCAGCGATGGCGCATATGGAACTGCACGCCGGACTCGCGCAGCCGGTGCAGCCACGCGCGCAGCATCGGCGCGGCCTTCATGTCGGTCGGAAAGACGCGCCCGGAGCTGCCGACGAAGGTGTCGATGCCCAGCCCATGGACCCAGTCGCGCAGCGCCTGCGCGCCGAAGCCGGCCAGCATCGGCGCCAGCTGCGCCGTGCGCGCGCCGTAGCGGCCCAGGAAGGCCGGCTCGGGCTCGGCATGGGTCAGGTTCATGCCGCCCTTGCCGGCCATCAGGAACTTGCGGCCGACCGACGGCATCGCGTCATAGACCGCCACGCCGGCGCCCTGCGCCGCCAGCACTTCGGCCGCCATCAGGCCGGCCGGGCCGCCGCCGATGACGGCAACGTCGGCAGTGGCATAGTCAGGGGCGGGCGTGGTGGCAGCGGGCATCGGCAGGACTCGGCAGGACTCGGCAGGACTCGGCAGGACTCGGCAGGACTCGGCAGGGCGGGGGTGTTTCCGCCGCGGATTATAGAGCCTGCGGCAGCGCTAGAATGAGGCTTTGCCGCGCCTTGCCATCATGTCTTCCCCCATGCACTCCGACAGCCAGCCCGACGATGCCGTCATTGCCGCCACCCGCCACTGGCTCGAGCGCGCGGTGATCGGGCTCAACCTGTGCCCGTTCGCCAAGAGCGTGTACGTGAAGGAGCAGGTGCGCTATGTGGTCAGCGCCGTCACCGAGGCGCCGGATGTGATGGATGAGCTCGAGCGCGAGCTGCGCCTGCTGGCCGCTGCCGACCCGGCGCAGATCGACACCACCCTGCTGATCCTGCCGCATGCGGTGGCCGATTTTCTGGACTTCAACGACCTGCTGTACTTTGCCGAGCGCCTGCTCGCCAGCCTGGGGCTGGAAGGCACGCTGCAGATCGCCAGCTTCCATCCGCAGTACCAGTTTGCCGGAACCGAGCCGGACGATATCGAGAACTACACCAACCGCGCGCCATACCCGATCCTGCATCTGCTGCGCGAGGACTCGATCGCGCGCGCGGCGGCGGCCTTCCCCGATGCGGCGGACATCTACGAGCGCAACCAGGCGGTCATGCGCCGCCTCGGCCACGAGGGCTGGCAACGCTGGATGGCTGGCGAGGATGAGCCCCGGACCGAGCCCGGCATCGAGCCCCGGAAGGCGTAGTTACGCCACCGCTGCCGGCGCGGTGAAGAAGCGCTCGCGCAGTTCTTCCAGTCCCAGCCGCCCCAGCACCTCCTCCAGCCGCTCGGCCGGGCGGCGGCGCGGCAGGTCCTTGTACTGGGCGATGATCAGTTCGTTCTTCATCGAGTGTTCCCAGCCCACCAGCTCGGTCACGCTGACCTGGTAGCCGTGCGCCTCCAGCTGCAGGCAGCGCAGCACGTTGGTCACCTGGCTGCCGAACTCGCGCGTGTGCAGCGGATGGCGCCAGATCTCGGTCAGCGGATTGCCAGCCAGCAGCTTGCCCTTGTGCTTGCGCAGCACGCCGGCCACTTCGGCCTGGCAGCAAGGTACCAGCACGATGTGCTGCGCGTGCCTGGCCAGCGCGAAGCGGATCGCGTCGTCGGTCGCGGTATTGCACGCATGCAGCGCGGTGACCACGTCGACGGTGGGCGGCAACTGCGGCGAGGCGATCGAGTCCGCCACCGACAGGTTCAGGAACGACATCCCCGCAAAGCCCAGCCGCGCCGCCAGCGCCTGCGAAGTCTTCACCAGTTCTTCACGGGTCTCGATGCCGTAGATGTGCGAGTCGTCCTGCAGGGCCTTGAAGAACAGGTCATAGAGGATGAAACCGAGATAGGACTTGCCGGCGCCGTGGTCCACCAGCGTGACGCGGCCGCGCGCGGCCTTGACCTCCTGCAGCAGCGGTTCGATGAACTGGAACAGGTGGTAGACCTGCTTGAGCTTGCGCCGGCTGTCCTGGTTCATCTTGCCGTCGCGCGTCAGGATATGGAGTTCCTTGAGCAGTTCGATGGACTGGCCGGGGCGGATTTCGTGGGTATTTGACATGGAGGGACTGCACAAGGCTGCGGGGCGCGGCGCGCCCGGGAATGGCGACAGTTTACCGAAAAGTCGCGCGGAGCCCGCCGCGGGGACCGGGTGCGCTAAAGTTCCCAGCGCGCCGGCCGTTGGTGATGTATCGATAACAAGCAGAGCGCCGGCAATCGCCGTCGCCGCCAGACGATTCAGGGGACGCATGATGCATGAATCGGGACTGAGCCTGGAGCTTGCCGAGCCGGGCGAACAGGTGCATGCACGCTACACGCCGCAGCCGGGCCGGCTGCCGCCGGACCCCGGCAGTCTGCAGCAATGCCTGGAGGGGCTGGGCTGGTCCGGCGCGCGGCTCGATGCGCGTGCGGTGGCGCGGTTCCTGGCGCAATGCCAGGGTGCCGAGCATGAGATCGACGCCACCATCGGCGCGCTGATCGATGGCGCATTCGAGCTCGACATCAGCAATGACGGCCTCGCCGTGCGGCTGACGCTGATGCCGGCGGAGGGCGGCCGGCCGGTCAGCGCGGAAGAGATCCGCCGCGCCGTGGCGGAGCGCGGCGTGGTGGCGCCGATCCAGGCGCTCGCGCTGGACGACGCACTGGCCGAGGGCGGCTGCGAATTGCGCACCATCGCCGCAGGCATTGCGCCGCGGCAGGGCGAGCCGGCGCGCTTCATCAACCTGCTCGAGCCGCGCAAGCCGGCGCAGAGCGACGACGATGCCGGCAAGGTCGACCTGCGCGAGCTGGGCAACCTGCTGCTGGTCAGCCCCGGCACGCCGCTGATGCGGCGCATTGCGGCGGTGCCGGGCCATGCCGGCGTCGACGTGTTCGGCCAGCCGATTGCCGCCGATGCGGTCGACGACCCGCCATTTGCCGAGGGCCTGACCGGCGCCGCGGCCGATGCGGACGACCCCGGACTGCTGCGCGCGACGATAGCCGGAGCGCCGGTGGTCGGCATCTGCGGCATCTCGGTCAGCCCCGTGGTGCAGGTGGAATCGGTGGACCTGCACTCCGGCAACGTGGCGTTCGACGGCACGCTGCGCGTGTCGGGCGACATCCGCACCGGCATGTCGGTCAACGTCAGCGGCGACGTGGTGGTCGAAGGCACCATCGAAGCCGCCAGCGTCGAGGCCGGCGGCAACGTCATCGTCAAGGGCGGCATTATCGGCAAGTCCGAAAGCGTCCATGCCGAAGGCGGCATCCGCCGCGCCAGCGTGCGCTGCAAGGGCGCGGTGAAGGCGCGCTTCATCGAGAATGCGGTGGTCGAGGCCGGCACCGAAGTCACCGTCGACAGTGGCATCCGCCAGAGCGACGTCGCCGCGGGCCAGCGCATCGTGGTGGGCGGCACCGGCATGCAGGGCAGCATCAGCGGCGGCCGCAGCCGCGCCTTGCTGGCGGTGCGGGCCGCGGTGCTGGGCGCGCCGGCCGGCACCGCCACCAGCATCCAGGTCGGCCTCAATCCCTATGCCGACGCCCAGCGCGCCGCGCTCGAGGCCGAGCGCCGGCGCATGCTGGAGGAGCAGAACAAGGTCAGGCAGCTAGTGGACTTCTTTGCCAGGCACCCCGAGCGCGCCGTTGGCGACCTGCGCGAAAAGGCGCGCGCGACGCTGTTCAAGCTGTCGCGCGACCTGTTCGAGCTGGAGGCGCGCGTGACCGAACTGGGGCAGCAGATGCAGCCGACCGCCGATGCCGTCATCGATGCTCCGCGCCGTATCCACGGCGGGGTCATGCTGCAGGTGGGCAGCCGCGTGCTCAAAGTGATGGAAGACAAGCCCGGCGGCCAGGTCCGCCTGCTCGACGACCGCATTACGGTCGGCTGATAACGCGCGCTTTCCTGATCCTGCTTTGATCCGCGGGGATTTGTACTATCCTGCAGGTATGTCCTGGGGTGCCGCAGGATGGGCGACCGAGCTAGCGTTGGGCAATGAATGCAGAAGCGGATCAGCACTCTGTGGAAGCGTTACACCGAACCGACGCACGTGGCACTTGAATCAACGGGAAGGCCAGCCATCGCGCTGGCCTTTCTGTTTTCCTGCGGCCGGATTGGCAGCTACCGGGATCGTGGCAGGTACGGCCTGCGCTCATGCCGCCCCCAGCCGCAACTCATGCAGTCCGCTACGCGCCACGCGTGTGCCAAGCGCGCGTCCTTGTGCTTCGAACATGGCTTGCAGCCATGCCATGTCGACTTCGCGCGCATACGCCAGCCGGAAGTGGCTGCGCCGCAAGGGCACCAGCCGCAGCTCCGCGCTGCCGCCGCGATCGAAGCCGACGAATGCCATCAGCGCCAGGTCCGGGCGGTAGTCATCGTATCCGCCGATGCCCTCGTAGTCGTTGATGAAATCGCCGCAGCCATACAGGATCGGCTTGCCGGCATGCAGCTCGATGCCCAGCGGATGATGCGAGGAATGCCCGTGCACGATGTCGATGCCGGCGTGCTCGACCAGCGCGCGGGCGAAGGCGCGCTGCGCGGGGTCGATGTGGTAGCCCCAGTTCGGGCCCCAGTGGATCGACAGCACCATCACATCGCCGGGGCGCCGCAATTGCAGGGCCTGCGCGGCAATGCGCTGCTGCGCGTCCGTGCACCAGTCGTCCAGCAGGTTCACGCCCGAGTGCCCGGCGGTGGCGCGCCACGCCGCCGGCGTGCCGGCATTTGGCATGGCGCAGGCGAGCACCACCACGCGGCCGCCGCCGGGCCGCGCCAGCACCGCGGCGCGTGCCGCGCTGGCCTCGTCGGGACCGGCGCCGGCGTGCGCGATGTGCGCGCGATCCAGCGCGTCGAGCGTATCGGCCAGGCCGGCGCGGCCCCAGTCGAGCACATGGTTGTTGGCGAGCACCGCGCAGTCGATGCCGGCGGCCTGCAGGCAATCGACGTTGCGCGGATGCATGCGGTAGTGCACGGACTTGCCGGGCCAGGCATCGTCGCTGGTGGTGATGGCGGTTTCCAGGTTGACGATGCGCGGCTGCGCGGCGCGGCTTGCCAGTTCCGCCAGCGCATCGCCCCACGGATAGTCCGGCCCGGCGGGGCGCGCGATCGGGCCGGCCTTGCGTTCCGCCAGGCGCACGTAGTCGAGCGCGGAATGCACATACGATTCATGCAGCAGCGGCTGGCTGGGATGCGCCAGGATCTGGTCGATGCCGCGACCTGTCATCACGTCGCCGCACAGGAACAGGGGAGGTTGGCTGGCAGGGTCCATTGTGCAGGCGCACGGCGCGCGGCACCGTGCCGCCGTGCCTCCATGATAGGCCGCGCGGCCACGACACGATCTCGGAGCCACCCGCGCAATGCGCCATGTGCAGCGCGCATTTACATTCCCGCGGTGCCTGCCTTAAATGATGAAGTCATCGGTCCTCGTGGCCATTTTTTCGCTCCTGGCGCCGCGTGCCGTCCGATGTTTCCAACCAGCATCGGGAGGCAGATCATGGCCCAGCCATCGCAGGAACATATTGAGGCACTCAAGGCGCAGCTGCGCGGGCGCTTGCTGCAGCCGGGCGACGGCGGCTACGACGACGCGCGCCGGATCTGGAACGCGATGATTGACCGCCATCCGCAGTGGATCGTGCAGGCCGCGGGCGCGGCCGACGTTGCCGCGGCGGTGAACTTCGCGCGCGAGCACGGCGTGCTGATGTCGGTCCGCGGTGGCGGCCACAATATCGGCGGGCTGGCGATCTGCGAGAGCGGCATGGTGCTGGACCTGTCGCCGATGCGCTCGGTGCGCATCGATCCCCACGCCCAGCGCGCGTGGGTAGAGCCGGGCGCCACGCTGCGCGACTTCGACCACGAAGCGCAGGCCCAGGGCCTGGCCACGCCGCTCGGCATCAACTCCACCACCGGCGTGGCCGGGCTGACGCTCGGCGGCGGCTTCGGCTGGCTCAGCCGCAAGTTCGGCACCACCGTCGACAACCTGATGTCGGCGCAGGTCGTCACCGCCGACGGCAAGCTGGTGCGCGCCAGCAGCGACGAGAACGCCGACCTGTTCTGGGCGCTGCGCGGCGGCGGCGGCAACTTCGGCGTGGTGACGATGTTCGAGTTCCGGCTGCATCCGGTCGGGCCGCAGGTCTATGGCGGACTGATCGTCTATCCGCTGGAGCAGGCCGCCAGCGTGCTGCCGGCCTATCGCGAGCTGTATGAATCGATGCCCGATGAACTGACGGTATGGGTGGTGCTGCGCCAGGCGCCGCCGCTGCCGTTCCTGCCGCCCGAGGTGCACGGCAAGCCGGTGGCGGCGCTGGCGATCTGCTATATCGGTCCGCCGGAGAAGGGGCCGGAACTGGTCGAGCCGCTGCGCCGGCTCGGCACCCCGTATGGCGAGCACCTGGGGCCGATGCCGCTCACCGCGTGGCAGCAGGCCTTCGATCCGCTGCTGACGCCGGGCGCGCGCAACTACTGGAAGTCGCATAACTTCGCGGGCCTGGACGACGGGCTGATCGCGATGCTGATCGAGCAGATCGGCAAGCTGCCGTCGCCGCAATGCGAGGTGTTTATCGGCGCGATGGGCGGGCAGACCAACCGCGTCGCGCCCGACGCCACCGCCTACGCCGCCCGCGACGCCAAGTTCATCATGAACCTACACGGGCGCTGGGATAGCCCCGCCGATGACGACCGGTGCATCGGCTGGGCGCGCGAGGTGTTCCGCGCGGCGGCGCCGTATGCGCTCGGCAGCGTCTATGTCAACTTCCTCACTCAGGAGGAGGTCGACCGCGTCGGCGCCGCCTATGGGCCGAACTACGACCGGCTGGTGGCAGTGAAGCGGCGCTACGATCCCGACAACCTGTTCCGCCATAACCACAACATCAATCCCGCGGGCTGAAAGCCGTAACCCGTGGCGGGCCGGAGCGGAGCAGGGTGCCTGCTCCGCCTTCACGCGGCTGCAATACAGCCGTGCCAGCATCGCCGCGACCGCGTTGTATCGACAGGGAGAGCAGATCAGATGAGACCGGGCGAAGCAGAACTGGTGCGGCGCATCCACAACGAGGTGGCCGACTACTACGACGAAGAGATCGAACTGGAACTGGACGACCGCGAGGCCAGCGAGGCCTTCGGCGATCCTGTGCAGCTGGACGACCAGGCCGCGCAGGAAAGCCGCCGGCGCTATTTCCGCGAGCTGTTCCGGCTGCAGGGCGAGCTGGTGCGGCTGCAAAGCTGGGTCGCCGCCAGCGGGCACAAGGTGGTGATCCTGTTCGAGGGGCGCGACGCCGCCGGCAAGGGCGGCGTGATCAAGCGCATCACGCAGCGGCTGAACCCGCGCGTGTGCCGTGTCGCCGCGCTGCCCGCGCCGAACGACCGTGAACGCACCCAGTGGTATTTCCAGCGCTACGTCGCGCACCTGCCCGCCGCCGGCGAGATCGTGCTGTTCGACCGCAGCTGGTACAACCGCGCCGGCGTCGAGCGCGTGATGGGCTTCTGCAGCGACGACCAGTACGAAGAATTCTTCCGCTCCGTGCCCGAATTCGAAAAGATGCTGGTGCGTTCCGGCATCCAGGTGATCAAGTACTGGTTCTCGATCACGCACGAAGAGCAGCGCCTGCGCTTCCTCAGCCGCATCCATGACCCGCTCAAGCAGTGGAAGCTCAGCCCGATGGACCTGGAATCGCAGCGCCGCTGGGAAGACTACACCCGGGCCAAGGAGATCATGCTCGAGCGCACCCACATCCCCGAGGCGCCGTGGTGGGTGGTGCAGGCCGACGACAAGAAGCGCGCGCGGCTGAACTGCATCCATCACTTGCTGAGCCTGGTGCCGTATGCCGAAGTGGAGACCCCCACGGTAGTGCTGCCCGGCCGCGAGCGCCATGAAGACTACGTGCGCCAGCCGGTGCCCAAGGAGATGATCGTGCCGGAGGTGTACTGAGCGATGCCCCGGGCCTAGGGTATCCACGGGGTGCGCCATCGGCCCCATGCCGGAGGCAGCTACCTATAATGAAAGCGGCCACCCCGACATCCGCGGCGGCCGTGATCGTGGAACTGCTAGCCTTCTGGGCGGCCATGCTTGCCGCCTATCTTCTAATGAAGCGTGCCGGCTGCTTCAGCCAGCCGGTGCTCTATCCCGATCTGGACCACCCCTTCCGCTACTGGTGGGCGCAACGGCTGGGGCGCCAGTCGGCGCCATTGCCATCCCCACCGGAACGCGGGCAACAAAAAACCCGGAGAGCGTGACGCTGTCCGGGTTTGCGCGGGCTGGGCCCTGGAATTCTGGTGGTGCCGAAGAGAGGAATCGAACCCCCGACCTTCTCATTACGAATGAGCTGCTCTACCGACTGAGCTACTTCGGCAACATGTTCCGTTGATCTGGAACAGCCCGCAATAGTAGCAGCGTTTTCCGGCCTTGTGAAGCCCTTTGTGTCGCCGATGCCATCCGGGGCCGGCACGGAAAAACGGGGCGCGCAGCGCCCCGTTCAATGCGGTGGCGGCCGGAATCAGGCCTTGGCTTGCGCTTCCTGATGGTAGCGCGTGACGCGTTCCACTTCGTTCTTCGAGCCCAGGATCACCGATACGCGCTGGTGCAGCTTGGTCGGCTGCACGTCGAGGATGCGCTGCTCGCCGTTGGTGGCGGCGCCGCCGGCCTGCTCGACCAGCATCGCCATCGGGTTGGCCTCGTACATCAGGCGCAGCTTGCCGGGCTTTTCCGGCTCGCGCTTGTCCCACGGGTACATGAAGATGCCGCCGCGGGTCAGGATGCGGTGCACGTCGGCGACCATCGACGCGACCCAGCGCATGTTGAAATTCTTGCCGCGCGGGCCTTCGTCGCCGGCCAGGCACTCGTCGATGTACTTGCGCACCGGCGGGGCCCAGTGGCGCATGTTCGACATGTTGATGGCGAATTCCCTGGTGTCTTCCGGAATCGTGACGTTGGACTGGGTCAGCACGAAGCTGCCGGCCTCGCGGTCCAGCGTGAACATGTGCACGCCGTTGCCGACCGTCAGCACCAGCGTGGTCTGCGGGCCGTACACCGCGTAGCCGGCGGCGACCTGGTGCGTGCCGGGCTGCAGGAAGTCGGCCTCGGTCACGGTCTGGCCGGGCTTGGGCATGTGCAGCACCGAGAAGATGGTGCCGATCGAGACATTGACGTCGATGTTCGACGAGCCGTCGAGCGGGTCGAACATCAGCAGGTATTCGCCCTTCGGGTAGCGGTTGGGAATCTCGTAGAACGATTCCATTTCTTCCGACGCCATTGCGGCCAGGTGGCCGCCCCATTCGTTGGCGTCGAGCAGCACTTCGTTGGCAATCACGTCCAGCTTCTGCTGGGTTTCGCCCTGGACGTTGCCGGTGCCGGCCGAGCCCAGCACGCCGGCGAGGGCGCCCTTGCTGACGGCGTTCGAAATGGCCTTGCAGGCACGAGCGACCACTTCGATCAGCAGCCGCAGTTCGGGCTGGATGGTGTTGTGCTTGCGCTGTTCCTCGACCAGGTAGCGGGTCAGGCTGATGCGAGTCATGGTTGGTTCTCCTTGGATGGCCGCAATTCTACATGCCCGGCCGCGCCAGGGCCGGGCATTGGGGGCGTGGGCCGGTCGCGCTCAGCCGGCCAGCGCCTTGCCGACGATCTCGCGCACGTCGCGCGACAGCGTGCTGCAGGCGGCGACGCGTTCCAGCTCGGCGCGCATGCGGTCGCGCAACGCCAGTTCGTATTTCTGCCAGCGGTCCATCACGCGTGCCAGGCGCGCCGCCACCTGCGGGTTGATGGCGTCCAGCGCCAGCACCTGGTCGGCCCAGAAGCGGTAGCCCGAGCCGTCCTCGGCGTGGAACTGCGCCGGGTTGCCCGAGCAGAAGCTGAAGATCAGCGAGCGCGCGCGGTTGGGGTTGCGCAGGTTGAAGGCGGGATGCTCCATCAGCGCGCGCACGGTATCGATGGTGCGCTTGCCGGCGTGCGGGCCGCCGGGCTGCGGGCCAACGCTGCCGCGCTGCATGCCCTGCAGCGAGAACCACTTGTCGATCACCAGCGGGTCGTCTTCGAAGCGTTGGTAGAAGTCAGCCAGCGCATGCTCGCGGCCGGGGGCGAAGCTGTTGACCAGCGCCGACAGCGCGGCGAAGCGGTCGGTCATGTTGTCGGCCTGCTGGTATTGCTGGTCGGCCAGCGCCTGCAGCGCGGCGTCGCCGCTGTCGGCCAGGTAGCCGAGCGCGAGGTTGCGCAGCGCGCGCTTCGCCGCCGAGGCGGCATCGGGCGAATACAGGCCAGGCGTGGCATTGGCGTCGTAGGCGGCGAGCCAGTCGGCCTGCAGCGCGCGCGCCAGGCCTTCGCGCATGAACTGGCGGGCGCGGTGGATGGCGGCGGGATCGGCCACGCCCATGCGCTCGGCCAGGTAGGCCTCGGCCGGCAGCACCAGCGCCTGCTCGCGGAAGGCGGGGTTGAGCGTGTCGTCGGTCAGCACCGCGCGCATGGCGCGCACCAGCGCGGGATCGAGCTCGAGCTGGCGGCCGGCCTGCACATCGGCCACCAGCTGCAGCAGCGCGCGCGTGGCCAGGCGCTGGCCGGCTTCCCAGCGGTTGAAGGCGTCGCCGTCGTGCGACAGCTGGAAGGTCAGCTGCGTGTCGGTGTATTCGGCATCGACGATCACCGGCGCGGAGAAATTGCGCAGCAGCGAAGGCAGCGGCGCGTCGGTGCCGCGCGGCAGGTTGATGAAGCGAAAGCTCTGCTCGGCCTGCGTGAAGTCGAGCACGCGCGTGGTGCCGGCGGGCGCGCTCTCGCCCTCGAGCTGCAGCGGCAGGTCGTTGCCGTCGGCGCCGAGCAGGCCGAGCGCGAAGGGAATATGGAAGGGCTGCTTCTCGGGCGTGCCGGCGCGGGTCTCGATGCCGACCTTGGGGCAGCGCTGCGACAGCGTCAGCGTCAGGCTGCCGTCGTCGCCGTTCCACGCGGTGCGCGCGGTCACCACCGGCGTGCCGGCCTGGCTGTACCACAGGCCGAACTGGTTCAGGTCGCGGCCATTGGCATCGGCCATGGCGGCGCGGAAGTCATCGCAGGTCACGGCCTGGCCGTCGTGGCGCTCGAAGTACAGGTCCATGCCCTTGCGGAAGCCGTCGCGGCCGAGCAGGGTCTGGTACATGCGCACCACCTCGGCGCCTTTCTCGTACACCGTGACGGTGTAGAAATTGTTGATCTCTTCGTAGCTGTCGGGGCGCACCGGGTGCGCCATCGGGCCGGCGTCCTCGGGGAACTGCACCTGGCGCAGCACGCGCACGTCCTCGATGCGCTTGACCGCGCGGCCCGATTCCGAGCCCATCATGTCGGCCGAGAACTCCTGGTCGCGGAACACGGTCAGGCCTTCCTTCAGCGACAGCTGGAACCAGTCGCGGCAGGTCACGCGGTTGCCGGTCCAGTTGTGGAAGTACTCGTGGCCGACCACTGCCTCGATATTGGCGAAGTCGGTGTCGGTGGCGGTTTCCGCATTGGCCAGCACGTACTTGGTGTTGAAAATGTTCAGGCCCTTGTTCTCCATCGCGCCCATGTTGAAGTCGCCGACGGCGACGATCATGAAGCGGTCGAGATCGAGCTCAAGGCCGAAGCGCTGCTCGTCCCAGCGGATCGAATGGACCAGCGAATCCATCGCGTGCCGGGTCTTGTCGAGGTCGCGCGGCTCGACCCACACCTGCAGCAGCTTGTCCTTGCCCGAGGCGGACTGGATCCGTTGCTCGATGCATTGGAGCTTGCCCGCCACCAGCGCGAACAGGTAGGACGGCTTGGGGAACGGGTCTTCCCACACGGCCTCGTGGCGGCCGTCGGGCAGTTCGCGCTGGCTCACCAGGTTGCCGTTGGACAGCAGCACCGGATAGGCGGCGCGGTCGGCGCGCAGCGTGACGCGGTAGGTCGCCATCACGTCGGGGCGGTCGAGGAAATAGGTGATGCGGCGAAAGCCCTCGGCTTCGCACTGGGTAAAGAAGTTGCCGTTGGACACATAGAGGCCCGACAGCGTGGTGTTGGCCGCGGGCTGGCACGCGGTGGTGATTTCCAGCGTGCCCTGCGCCGGCAGCCCGGGCAGTGTCAGCGTGCCGCCGTCCTGGGTGGCGTTGGCCACCGGCTTGCCGTCCAGGCTGACGCCGATCAGCTCGAGTTCTTCGCCGGCCAGCACCAGCGGCGCGTCGGGGGCGCCGGCCGTGCGCGCAAAGCGCAGCGTACTGGTGACCACGGTGCGCCGGGGATCGAGTTCCAGCACCAGTTCGGCGTGGTCGATGGCGAACGGCGGCGGGGTATAGTCCTTGCGATAGACGGTAACGGGCGTGTCGGTGCGCAGCATGGAGGGATCCTGTCTTCGGAAGACCGTTAGGAAAAAGGGGGCGGCCACGCGCGTGCAAGCAAAGCATGGCGCTGAAGTCCTCATTGTAGCCAAGGGGTTGGGGCGCGGTCTGGCGGGCGCCGCACCAAGCGCTGCAGGGAATTCCGCGGCACCGGCGTGGTCTCAGAGACACGCAGGGTTCAGCAGACAGAAGAGCGAGGTAGCACTATGTGGCAGCGCGCAGGCGGTGTCGGCAAGGATGGGGCAGCGGGCCGGTGGCCGGGGCTGCGCGGAACGTGGGGCGCGTTGGCGCTGCTGGCGGCGCTGCTGCTGACGGGGTGCGCCAGCACCGTGACCACCGATGTCACGGCGTTCCGCCTGCCGGGCTGGCAGAACGACGCGCCGCGCACCTACAGCTTCGATCGCAGCGCCGAGCAGGCGGCCCAGCTCGACCGCCAGACCTATGAACAGTGGCTGGCGGCGGCGCTGGCCGGGGTCGGCTTCGAGCAGGTGCCGGCCCGGCAGGCGCGCTACCTGGTCAGCATGGACTACGACTCGGCACCAGGTCTGGTGCGCGTGGTCGAGACGATCTACCCGGACCCGTGGTACGGGCCGTGGGGCCCGTACTGGGGCCCATACTGGGGACCGGGCTACTACCGGCCGTGGGGCCCTTGGGGGCCGTGGGGCCCGGGCTACTGGCCGCCCCAGACGGTGGTGCGCGACGTGCCGGTGACGTTCTCGAGCCTGCGGGTGTATTTCAAGGACGCGGCCAGCGGCAAGCGGGTCTGGCAGGTCACGGCGCAGAACCAGACCGAGAACGGAAGTTTGCCGGCGATGATGCCCTACCTGATCCGCAGCGCCTTCACCGACTTCCCGTCCGACAGCGGCCGGCCGCGCCGGGTGACGCTGGAGGTAGAAAAAGAGAACGGCAAGTAGGCCCGCCAGCGCAATGCGTGCGGATGCATGCAGGAGCATGCTTTTGCATCGCTATTGCATACCCAATGGTAAAAGCTGTTTAACGGCCAGAATCCGCGCAAAATGCGGCCTGCAGGCGTGCCGCGGTGGTACTTTGCGCGGGCGCGTGGGCTAGAATAGCTGCTCGATTTTTCCGGCCTGGCTGCCGGAGTCGTCAGTTTCGCTGCCAGAGCTTGTCCTTCGCTGCCGGCTTGTCGCTTGAGCCGCGCCGAACCATGGCGGGAGAGGGGCGCTTCCGGTCCGGGCCATTTTCCGGACGAGCCAATGAGCAGCAAGAACGGCGGTGATGCACCGCAACATGCCCCGAACAGTCCTGAAGCGCAGCTGCGCCTCGCCGCGCTGGAATACCACCGCAGCCCGACCAAGGGCAAGATCCAGGTCACCGCGACCAAGGCGCTGTCCAACCAGCGCGACCTGTCGCTGGCCTACTCGCCGGGCGTAGCGTACGCCTGCGAGGAGATTGCCAAGGATCCCGCCACCGCCGCCGAATACACCTCGCGCGCCAACCTGGTGGCCGTGATCACCAACGGCACCGCCGTGCTGGGCCTGGGCGACATCGGCCCGCTTGCCGGCAAGCCGGTGATGGAGGGCAAGGGCTGCCTGTTCAAGAAGTTCGCCGGCATCGACGTGTTCGACATCGAGCTCGACGCGCGCGATCCGGACCAGATCGTCGAGATCGTCGCCGCGCTCGAGCCCACGCTGGGCGGCGTCAACCTGGAAGACATCAAGGCGCCCGAGTGCTTCTACATCGAGCAGAAGCTGCGCGAGCGCATGAACATCCCCGTGTTCCACGACGACCAGCATGGCACCGCGATCATCTCGGCGGCGGCGCTGCTGAACGGCCTGAAGGTGGTCGGCAAGGACATCGCCAAGGTCAGGATGGCGGTGTCGGGCGCCGGCGCTGCCGCGATCGCCTGCCTGGACACCATGGTGAGCCTGGGCGTGAAGCGCGAGAACATCTCGGTGGTCGATTCCAAGGGCGTGATCCATGTGGGCCGCGACGCCAACATGGAAGCCAACAAGGCGCGCTACGCGCAGGACACCTCGGCGCGCACGCTGGCCGACATCGTCAAGGGCGCCGACGTGTTCCTGGGCTGCTCGACCGCCGGCGTGCTGACCGGCGACATGGTCAAGACCATGGCCGACCAGCCCATCATCCTGGCGCTGGCCAACCCCGAGCCCGAGATCCGCCCGGAAGTGGCCAAGGCCGCGCGGCCGGACTGCATCATCGCCACCGGCCGTTCGGACTACCCGAACCAGGTCAACAACGTGCTGTGCTTCCCGTACATCTTCCGCGGCGCGCTCGATTGCGGCGCCACCAAGATCACGGAAGCGATGAAGCTGGCCTGCGTCAAGGCCATCGCCGAGCTGGCCGAGGCCGAGCTCAACGACGCCGTCGCCGCCGCCTACGGTGGCCGCGAGCTGAAGTTCGGCCCCGACTACATCATCCCGACGCCGTTCGACCAGCGCCTGATCGAGAAGATCGCGCCGGCGGTGGCCAAGGCCGCCGCAGAGTCCGGCGTGGCCACGCGCCCGATCCAGGACCTGGAAGCGTATCGCCAGCAGCTGTCCACCTACGTCTACCACACCGGCCTGATCATGAAGCCGGTGTTCTCGGCCGCCAAGGCCGCGCCCAAGCGCGTGGCCTATGCCGAGGGCGAGGAAGAGCGCGTGCTGCGCGCGGTGCAGTCGGTGGTCGACGAAGGCCTGGCGCGTCCGATCCTGATCGGCCGCCCGCACGTGATCCAGATGCGCATCGACAAGGCCGGCCTGCGCCTGAAGCCGGGCGTTGACTTCGAGCTGATCAACCCCGAGGACGATCCGCGCTACCGCGCCTACCACGAGGCCTACCACGCGCTGCGCGGCCGCGACGGCGTGACGCCGGACATGGCCAAGGTGGCGCTGCGCCGCTCCAACACGCTGATCGGCACCATGCTGATGCACATGGGCGACGCCGACGCGCTGCTTTGCGGCACCGTGGGCCGCTTCGAGGCGCACCTCGAGCACGTGCGCGACGTGATCGGCCTGGCGCCGGGCGCGCATGTGTTCGCCGCGATGAACGCGCTGATGCTGGAGAAGTACACGCTGTTCATCACCGACACCTTCGTCAACGACGACCCCAGCGCGGAACAGCTGGCGGCCATCGCCCAACTGGCCGCGGAAGAGATCGCGCGCTTCGGCCTGCAGCCCAAGGTGGCGCTGATGTCGCACTCGATGTTCGGCTCGTCGACGCGGCCGTCGGCGCGAAAAATGCGCGAGGCCGCGCAGATCCTTGCGCGCGAGGCGCCGCACCTGGAAGTCGAAGGCGAGATGCAGGGCGATGCCGCCCTGGTCGAGGACGTGCGCCGCCACTTCCTGCCGTCTACCAAGCTGGCCGGCAGCGCCAACCTGCTGGTGATGCCGACGCTGGACGCCGCCAACATTGCCTTCAACCTGCTCAAGATCACGGGCGGGCAGGGCGTGACGGTGGGGCCGATCCTGCTGGGCGCGGCCAAGCCCGTGCACATCCTCAACCCGCAGGCCACCACCCGCCGGATCGTCAACATGACGGCCGTCGCCGTGGCCGAGTCCAACGCGGTGCGCTGATTCGGCGCGCAGTCCGCCATGCAAAAAGCCGGGTCGATGACCCGGCTTTTTGTTTGTTGCCCCGCCGCATCGGTGCGGCAAGGGGCGGTTGGGGTGGTGGCTACTGCAGCACGTTGTACTGCTCGCGCATGACCACGATGATCGATTTCGCCGCTGCGAGCTGGTGACCCAGGTTGTCGACGGACTCCTGCGGGAAATCGACCTCCGCGCTCCAGTTGCAACCGGTATGGTCAGGCTGGTGCATTCGCACCGCGTGCAGCTCGCATTCGCCGCACTCGGGGTTGTTGTCGAGGCACTGGTTCAGGATGGCCATCAGTTCCGAACGGGTCTTCGCGTATCGCCGCATGTGTCACCTCGCTGTCATGGTTTTTGAGGCCTGGAACACCAATCTAGGAAGCGCGCCGGGGCCATTCCAATTGAATCCGCCTATGGAGCGGCAGTTTCCCATCCGCCACGGCATGGCGCAGCGCAGCATGGCTGCGCGCCACCGGTGACGCGCGAGGCGCCTCGTCGCCAATAGAAAAAGCCCGCCGGAAAGGCGGGCTCCAGTGCTGCCGGTGACGCGCTCAGCGCATCAGAATTTGTGGCGCACGCCAACGCCGAAGGTATCGCCGTGCTCGATGCCGGTGATCTTGTCGTAGTAATAGGCGGCGTACACGTCGGTGCGCTTGGACAGGTTGTAGTCGTAGGCGACGGCAAAGGTGTTGCGCTTGAAGTCGCCCAGCGAGTTGTCGACCTTGCCGTAGGCGTACGACGCCAGCAGGTTGCCGGCGCCGATCGGCACCGAGGCGCCGAACTGGCCGTCGATGTGCTTGATGTCGCCCGACGGCGCGGTGGTGGCGCGGGTCTTGATGTACTGGCCCTGCGCGAACAGCTTGACCACCTTGAAGTCATAGGACAGGCCGAGCTGCGCGGCGTCCTGGCGCGACAGGCCGATGTCGGACATGTCGGTCGGCACGTTGTTGAAGCGCACCTGCTGGTAGGCCACGGTCGCGGCGAACGGGCCGTTGAAGTACAGGACGTTGCCGCCGAACTTCTGCTTGCCCGCGGCGCCCGGCTGCTCGCCGAAGCCGTAGATGAAGTTGGCGGTCAGGCCGCCGAAGTTCGGCGTGCTGTACACCACCGAGTTGTTCCAGCCCGAATCGCCGATGATGCCGGGATCGGCAACGGCGCCGCTGACCGCGCCGAAGTAGGTGTGGAAGATCGTCGGCGAGAACACGTAGGAGTCGACCAGCGGGTTGAACAGGATGGTCGAGATGAAGTACGGCGTGGTGTTGCGGCCCAGCTTGATGGTGCCGGCCTTGTCGTTCTGCAGGCCGACATAGGCGTTGCGGCTGAACATCGAGTCGCCGTTGAAGCGGCCGCTGCTGCCGCTGTCAGTGCGGAAGAAGCCGTTCAGGTCGAAGATCGCCTTGGTGCCGCCGCCCAGGTCTTCGGTGCCCTTGATGCCCCAGTAGGACGTCTGCATGCCGCCCGAATTGGCTACCCAGGCGCGCTCGCCCGAACCCGGGCTTTTCACGCCGCCGACGAACATGTCAGCCTGGCCGTACAGCGTGACGCTGGACTGGGCCATGGCAGCGCCGGAAAAAAGGGTAGCCGCTACCGCCGCCAGCTTGAGCGCCGGCTTGTACTGCTTCTGCATTGTTAGACCTCCGTGGTTTTGATCCTGCTTGGAACGTTGTGTACTGGGTCCCTGACGGGTTCTTGTCATGTCTTTGTGCTTTTATTCGTGCCGCCTGGCCAGGGCTCGGTGTGTGTTGCTGTGGGGGGCCGGCGGCATCGGGGTACAGCGTTTTTTGTTATACAGGTGACGCTTTTTTGCTCACGCGGATACTAAGTCGTCAAGACGGAACTGCGCAATGCGATGGATCTGGTTGATGCAAGTTTGCAACTCCTGCTGCGGCGTGTTTTCGATGCGGCGCGCGAACTCGGCGATGATGCCGTGGCGGTCGTAGCCGCGCACCGCCAGGATGAACGGGAAGCCAAATTTCTGGTTGTACGCCGCGTTGAGTGACTGCAGGCGCTCGAACTCCTCGGGCGTGCACTGGTTCAGGCCGGCGCCGCCCTGCTCGCGCGTCGATTCGGCGGTCAGCTCGCCGCGCACGGCGGCCTTGCCAGCCAGCTCCGGGTGGGCGCGCACCAGCTTCAACTGCGCCGCCTCGCCGGCTTCATCGACAGCCTGGCGCAGCGCCTGCGCCAGCGCGGCGCCATCGGCGAAGGGCCGTTGCGCGGCCGCGGTCTCGGCAAACCACGGCGAATGTTCGTAGATGCCGCCCAGCACCTGCACGAATTCCGCGACCGGCATGGTGTTGAGTTGGGCGATGGTGTAGGTCTGGCTCATGCTTGGTTCCGGGGAGTGTAGGGATGGATGGCGGCCCAGTGCCGGGCGATGTCGACACGGCGGCAGATCCACACCTTGTCGTGCCCCTGCACGTAATCAAGAAAGCGCTGCAGCGCGCGGAAGCGGCCCGGGCGGCCGAGCAGGCGGCAGTGCATGCCGATCGACAGCATCTTGGGGCTGTCCTGGCCGCTCGGGTCGCCTTCCTCGTACAGCACGTCGAACGCGTCCTTCAGGTACTGGAAGAAGTGCTCGCCGGTGTTGAAGCCCTGCGGCGTGGCGAAGCGCATGTCGTTCGAGTCGAGCGTGTACGGCACCACCAGGTGCGGCTTCTTCTCGCCGCCGGTGACTTCGACCTCGGTCCAGAACGGCAGGTCGTCGCCGTAGTAGTCGGAGTCATAGAGGAAGCCGCCGTGCTCGACCACCAGGCGGCGCGTGTTGGGGCTGTCGCGGCCGGTGTACCAGCCCAGCGGCAACTCGCCGGTCAGGTCCTTGATGATCTGCATGCCGATGCGCATGTGCTCGCGCTCGGTGGCTTCGTCGATGTTCTGGTAGTGGATCCAGCGCCAGCCGTGGCAGGCGATCTCGTGGCCCAGCTCGACGAAGGCGCGGGTCAGCTCCGGATGGCGCTGCAGCGCCATCGACACGCCGAAGATGGTCAGCGGCAGGCCGCGCTTTTCGAATTCGCGCAGGAGGCGCCAGACGCCGGCGCGCGAGCCGTATTCGTAGATGCCCTCCATGCTCATGTGGCGGTCGGGATAGGCCGCGGCGCCGACGATCTCGGACAGGAACTGCTCGGAGGCGGCGTCGCCGTGCAGCACGCAGTTCTCGCCGCCTTCTTCGTAGTTGAGCACGAACTGCAGCGCGACGCGCGCGCCGCCCGGCCAGCGGGCGTGCGGCGGACGGGCGCCGTAACCGATGAGATCGCGTGGATAGTTATCGTTGGTCATGTGTCGTTGCTTGCTTCAGGAAACCACCCGGCACCGCCGTCCCGCCGCAGGCGCCACCGTCACGCAATGAGCGTGCCAGTGGTGCCAGCGTCGGCGCCGGTACTGCTTCGGGCCGGCCCCCTGCGGGGGCGGCGGCCCAGCCTTGCCGGTACTTCGATTACTCGGTGCCGTGCGAGTTGGCCGCGGCGTTGCGCATGGCCTCTTCGCGCGACTGGATGCCGTTGTAGAACAGGTTCAGCGCCACCGCGACGATGGTGCCGAGCACGATGCCGCTGTGAGTGAACGGGCTGGTCCACTTGGGCAGGTACTGGAAGAACGTCGGCGCCAGCGTCGGGATCATGCCGAAGCCGATCGAGATGGCGACGATGAACAGGTTGTGGCGGTTGCGGTTGAAATCGCACGCGCCCAGGATGCGGATGCCGGTGGCTGCCACCATGCCGAACATCACGATGCCGGCGCCGCCCAGCACGAACTGCGGCACCGAGGCCACCACGTGGGCCATCTTGGGGAACAGGCCGAAGGCGATCAGGATGATGCCGCCGGCCGCCGCCACGTAGCGCGAGCGCACGCCGGTCACCGTCACCAGGCCCACGTTCTGCGAGAACGAGGTGTAGGGGAAGGTGTTGAAGATGCCGCCGATCACCGTGCCCAGGCCGTCGGCGCGCAGGCCGCGGGTCAGGTCCTGGTTGCTCAGCTTCTTGCCGGTGATGTCCGACAGGGCCAGGAACATGCCGGTCGACTCCACCAGCGTGATCAGCATGACGATGCACATCGACAGGATCGCGGTCACTTCGAAGGTCGGCATGCCGAAGTGCAGCGGCGTGATGACGGCGACGAGGCTGGCTTCATCTAGGCCGTCGAACGACACCTTGCCCATCGCCATTGCCGCCAGCGTGCCGGCGATAATGCCCAGCAGCACCGCGCAGTTGGCCACCAGGCCGCGGCCGTACTTGGTCAGCAGCAGGATGATGACCAGCGTCAGGCCCGCGATGCCAAGGTTGGCCAGGTCGCCATAGGCGAGGTTGGGCACTTCCTTGGCGACGCCGTCGATGACCGCGCGCGTTGTGGGCTGGCCGCCGGCCGACCAGTTGATGGCCACGCGCATCAGCGACACGCCGATCAGCGTGATCACCGTGCCGGTCACCACCGGCGGGAACAGGCCGAGCATGCGCCCCATCATCGGCGAAATCAGGATGCCGAAGATCCCTGACGCAATCACTGCGCCGTAGATGCCGAGCAGGCCGACGTTGGGATCGGTGCCGATGGCGATCATCGGCGCCACCGAGGCGAAGGTCACGCCCATCATCACCGGCAGGCGGATACCGAATTTCCAGAAGCCGATGGCCTGGATCAGCGTGGCCAGGCCGGCGGCGAACAGGTCGGCGTTGATCAGGAAGGCCAGCTGGTCCTTGGGCAGCTTGAGCGCGCCACCCACGATCAGTGGCACGGCAACCGTGCCGGCGTACATCACCAGAACGTGCTGCAACCCGAGCGCGAGCAGGCGCCCGGAAGGCAAACGCTCGTTGGTGAGGTCCGTCGGGACCGTGGTGCTTGCGGAATTCATTGGTGCGTCTCCTCTCCTTTGGTTTGATGGGAACGCCACGTCCGGTGCCGGCAGTTTGGTCGGTGTTGTTATGGGCCCATCGTCGCCGCGCTCTCGTTTGCACTGCCTGGGCGCGGTACTGACGACGGGCCTGCTGCCTTCTTCTTGCGGGGGCGTGACGGGAACACCGTGCTAGGTGGAGCGGCCTAGTACGCTGCGAAGATCGAAGTTGCCGGGTTCGTCGGGCTGCACGCGGTCGGCGCAGGCGCCAAGGTGGTGCGCCATGCGCGACTGGGCCAGTGCGGCGTTGCCCTGTTCGAGGGCGTCGAGGATTTCTTCGTGCTCGTCGAACGAGCAGGCGTTGTTGCCCGGCGCTTCCACGCTGGCGATCATCAGCGTGGTGCGCGACACCAGGCGGCGCATCATGTTGACCAGCAGCGCATTGCCCGACAGTTCCGCCAGCGCGGTGTGGAATTCGGCGGAGAGGCGGATCCACTTGGGGCGGTCGTGCGTCAGGAAGGCCTGGCGCTCGTTGGCCACCATCTGGCGCAGCGGCGCGATCACGGCCTTGACGTCAGGCATGCCGGCCAGCTTTTCCAGCACCGCGCGCTCCAGCATCTGGCGCAGCTCGAACATGTCGTGCGCTTCGTCGGTGGACGGGCTGGCGATAAAGGCGCCGCGGTTGGGCTCGAGGTCGACCATGCCGTCCGCCGCCAGGTGCGACAGCACCTTGCGCACGGTGTGGCGCGCGGTGGCATAGATCTCGCAAAGCGAATGCTCGGTGAGCTTGGTGCGCGGCGGCAGCCGGTGCTCCATGATCGCGTCGTAGATCTCGTGGTACATGCGCTCCTCGACCGAGCCCTTGCGCGCGGGCTTGGCGGGCTTGCCCGCGGTCTCGGTCGGCTCGCCGACGTTGGATTCGGCCTTGGATTCGGCGTTGGCGGCAATCAGCTTCAGGCTCTTGGACATCGTGGCACCAGCAGGTCAGGCAGGGCACCGTAAATCCTGCGTATCAGGGTACGGTGATCCAAAAATTGTTGACAATTATTTGGTTACGGCCTCAATATTGTCAACAAAACCAACTCAGGTTTTCGACAACTCAGGGAAATCCCTGAATTGCCAACGGGGAAGTGCAGGCGCATTGTCGCCACGCACCAACCCAGCGCCGGGATGCGTTACCAGACGTACCGAGCGGGCACCATCCCACACATGGTGCTAGTGAAGGCAGCGGCGCCCCTCACAACCCAATCGCAAAAGGACAAATACGATGGGACGCTTGACCACCCATGTTCTCGACACCGCTGCGGGCACGCCCGGGCAGGGCATGTCGATTACTCTCCATAAAATTGTCGACAATCGTAGGGAAACCCTCAAGACCGTGGTCACCAACCACGACGGCCGCTGCGACCAGCCCCTGCTGGAAGGCGCCGACCTTGCCGCGGGGGTGTACGAGCTGGAGTTCGCCGCCGGCGACTACTTCCGCGCCCAGGGCGTGAAGCTGCCCGAGCCGGCCTTCCTCGACGTGGTGCCGCTGCGCTTCGGCATTGCCGACGTCAACGCGCACTATCACGTGCCCCTCCTGGTTTCGCCCTGGTCGTACTCGACCTACCGCGGCAGCTGAAGCGGTGGCATAGGGAAACAGGAGACAAGACATGGAAGGCTATATCCTCGACTGGGCCAATATGCTGCTGCGGTGGGTGCACGTCATCACCGCCATCGCATGGATCGGCTCTTCGTTCTATTTCGTGTGGCTGGACAACAGCCTGACCAAGCCCACCGCGCCGGACCTGAAGGACAAGGGTGTCGACGGCGAACTGTGGGCCGTGCACGGCGGCGGCTTCTACAACCCGCAGAAGTACCTGACCGCGCCCAAGCAGCTGCCGGAAAACCTGCACTGGTTCTACTGGGAGTCGTACTCGACCTGGATGAGCGGCTTTGCGCTGCTGGTGGTGCTGTACCTGTTCAACGCCAGCACGTTCCTGATCGACAAGAACGTGTTCGACATGTCGCCCGGCGCGGCGGTCGGGTTCGCGG
Organism: Cupriavidus taiwanensis; assembly: GCF_900250115.1. Classification (NCBI taxonomy): domain Bacteria; kingdom Pseudomonadati; phylum Pseudomonadota; class Betaproteobacteria; order Burkholderiales; family Burkholderiaceae; genus Cupriavidus; species Cupriavidus taiwanensis. Next base: position 964,817 of record NZ_LT984803.1, read on the forward strand.
TGTCGTACCTGCTGATCGGCTGGATCGTCTATGACAGCATCTGCCGCCTGTTCAACAAGAACGATCGCCTGGTCGGCATCCTGGTGGCGATCTACATCGCCGCCGCCGCCTACGTTGCGTGCCATATCTTCTCGGGCCGCGCGGCGTTCCTGCTGACCGGCGCGATGATCGCGACGATCATGAGCGCAAACGTGCTGGCGTGGATCATCCCGGGCCAGCGCAAGGTGGTGGCGGCACTGAAGGCCGGCCAGCCGGTGGATCCGATCCACGGCAAGCGCGGCAAGCAGCGCAGCGTGCACAACACCTACTTCACGCTGCCGGTGCTGTTCGCGATGCTGTCGAACCACTACAGCATGACCTACGCCCACAAGTACAACTGGGTGGTGCTGATCCTGATCATGCTGTCGGGCGTGCTGATCCGCCAGTTCTTCATCCTGAAGCACAAGGGCAAGATCAACGTGCTGTGGCCTGCCGCCGGCGTCGCCGCGCTGGCCGTGGTGGCGGTGATGATCGCGCCGCAGCCGCGACCTGCAGTGGCCAAGGCCGAAGGTGCCGACGCCGCAGCGACCAGCGTGAGCTTCGCCAAGGTGCAGGAAGTGATGAACGCGCGCTGCGTGCAGTGCCACGCCGAGCAGCCGAAGATGATGCCGACCGCGGCCAAGGGCATCAAGCTCGATACCGCCGAGGACATCAAGGCCCACGCCCAGCTGATCTACCAGCAAGCGGTGCAGCAGAAGGCGATGCCGCTGGGCAACGTGACGCAGATTACCGACGACGAGCGGGCGCTGCTGGGGCAGTGGTTCGAAGGCGGTGCCAAGACTACGAATTAACGCGTTCTGAATCGAGAAGCATCGGGGCTGGCTCTTGCAGAGCTGGCCTCGGAAATCCGAGCATCGGTGATCGACGGTCCGGAGGGCTGAGCAATTGGCAGCCGTCAGTACCGGACCGGCGAGGGTTTGAACGGGGCCTCGTGCCCCGTTTTTTTTCGCCTGGCGAGTTATCCGCCGATATTCAGCAGCGCCAGCACACCCAGCGCCAGGAAGATCACGGCCGCAATCTTGTGCACCAGCCCGATCGGCATCTTGTTGGCGAACTTGTCGCCAAGCAGAACCGCCGGCGCATTGGCGACCATCATGCCGAAGGTCGTGCCGGCCACCACCGCGAGCACCGCATCGCTGAAGCGCGCCGCCAGCGCCACCGTGGCGATCTGGGTCTTGTCGCCCATCTCGGCGAAGAAGAAGGCAATCAGCGTGGTGCCGAGGATACCAATAAAGCCCTTGACCGGCCGCGCCTGCTCGGCGTCGTCGAGCTTGTCGGGGATCAGCATCCACGCGGCCATCGCGATAAAGCCGAGGCCCAGGATCCAGCGCAGCAGGCTCTCGCCCACCACCTGCGTGAGCCAGCCGCCGAGCGCGCCGGCGAAGCCGTGGTTGAACAGCGTGGCGATCAGGATGCCGAGGATGATGGGCACCGGCTTGCGGTAGCGCGCGGCCAGCACCAGTGACAGCAATTGCGTCTTGTCGCCCATTTCTGCGAGGGCGACGATGCCTGTGGAGACGAGGAAGGCTTCCATATTGGTCTTGTGGGGTAACCGGGCCGCAATGCATCGCGAGATGCCAATGACGCAACCCTTTCCCGGCCCGGCCAGAAAGGGATGGTCATCGGTCTCGCCAGGCATGGACGCTGCCTGGGCCGTCTGGCCAGGCGGGTCCGGAGCTGCGCACGCCATAACCGCAAGCGGTCAAGTCTGTTGACGTACGCCCCTGTCCCCGGGAATCCGCATTGCGCGGCGCGGTGAGAGCAGGGCGGCTACTCCCCAATGGAAGCGGCGATTATAACCGCGGCGGCGCTGGATCGTCCACCACCGCCGCGGCTGGCAAGGCGATCAGGCCGGCACCGGCGCGTTCTCGCTGGTCTGGCGGCCGCGGAAATCGGTCCAGCACAGCGCCTTGAAGTCATAGAGCTTGCAGCGACGCGCGGTGTCGAAATACCAGCGCCAGGAGAAGTTCTCGATGATGATGCGGCCCGGCAGCGCGTGTTCCAGCAGCGCCTGCGCGCGCTTGAGGCGGTACAGCGGCACGCTCATGTCGACGTGGTGCGCGGTGTGTTCCATGATGTGGTGCAGCGCCGCGCCGATGCCATGGCGGAAGCGCAGGTGCACGGTGGTCGAGACGAAGGGCTGGGCCCGCGCCCACATCGTCTTGGTGTCGTACCAGGCGACGCTGGTGTGGGTATGGTGCACGTACAGCACGAAGCCGACGGTGATGTTCCACACCAGGAAGGGCAGCACGAAACCGGCGCCGACCAGCATCCACACCGATTGCTGCGTGGCCAGCGCGAGGCCCGCCAGCGCGCCGATCCAGGCCAGCCCGAACACTGCGACCAGCACGCAGTCGCCGGTAAAGATCGGGCGGCGCGTGGCCATCTGGCGCTTGCTGGGGAAGAACAGCTTGCACCACCAGATCTCCACCAGGTAATACAGGCCCGGGCCGAAGCCGGTGCGGTAGATGCGCTCCATCACGCGGCGCCAGCGTGGCAGCGCGTTGAATTCCTCGAGCGAATACGGCGCCCAGACGAAGTCGAAGCCCTTCAGGTTGGTGTAGCCGTGGTGCACCACGTTGTGGCCGACTTCCCACAGGCTGTATGGCGTCAGCGACGGCAGGAAGGTCAGCCGGCCCAGCCACTTGTTCAGGCCCCGGCGCGGGGTCAGGCTCTGGTGGCAGGCATCGTGGCCGATGATAAACAGGCGCGCGATCACCAGCCCGGCCAGCACGCCCAGCGCCAGCTTGGCGGCCCAGTGCGGCGCCAGCACCACGCCGGCCAGCACGGCGCCGAACAGCAGGTAATCGAACCCGAACAGCATCAGCGCGCGCGGCGTGCTGCGCTGGCCCAGCGGGATCAGCCAGCCGCGGATGATCTTGCGCGAGGGCAGCGGCGCGTCCGCTGCGATCGGTTCGGGCAGCGGCGCCTGGTGCCGGGCCTGGGCGCGCGCGCCGGCATGCGACTGGACGTGCCCGGGGGCGGGGTCAACGGATTGATATGCGGTCATGCAGAACCTTCTGATTGCGGTCGTTGGGTATCGGTGCGCGGCAAGAGTGGCCGCGGCGGAACCGCAAGGTTAGAAGGCTTTGTCGAAGGCAGTCTTGACGGTCGTCAAGCCGGTGGGACGGCGGAAGCGGTAAAGGCGGGTCCGCCGCAGGTGCGGCGGGCCCGAGATGCTGCGGTGTGGCGGATCAGGCTGCCGGGACGCTGGCCGGCTCGCCCATCACATAGACGCTGTCGATCACGCGGTCGTCGCCCAGCATGGCAAAGGCGAACAGTTCTTCCTCCAGCGTTTCGGAGCGGTTGCTGCGGCGTGCGATCAGCGGCGTGGCCTGCGGATCCAGCACGATGAAGTCCGCCTCGCAGCCCTCGCTGAAGCTGCCGACGCGGCCGGTCCAGCCCAGCGCCTCCGCCGCGGCGCGGGTGGCGAGATAGAACATGCGCAGCGCGGTCAGGTAGTAGCCGCCCATGCGCGCCACCTTGTGCGCGGCGTTCATGGTGCGGAACATCGAGAACGAGGTGCCGCCGCCGACGTCAGTGGCCAAGGTCACGTTCAGGCGGTTGGCATCGGACTGGTGGAAGTCATAAAAGCCGCTGCCGAGGAACAGGTTGGAAGTCGGGCAGTGCGCCACCGCGGCGCCGCTGTCGGCCAGCCGGCGGCGGTCGTCCTGGTCCAGGTAGATGGCGTGGCCGTACATCGCGCCGGGGCGCAGCAGGCCGTAGCGGTCGTAGACGTCGAGGTAGCTGCGCGCGTCCGGGAACAGCTCGGCCACCCATTTGACCTCGTCGCGGTTCTCCGCCACGTGGGTCTGGATAAAGGCGTCCGGATAGGCGCGCGCCAGTTCGCCGCAGGCGGCCAGCTGCGCCTCGGTCGAGGTCGGCGCGAAGCGCGGCGTGATCGCATACGACAGCCGTCCCTTGTTATGCCAGCGCGACAACAGGTCTGCGGAATCCCGGGCGCCGCTTTCGGCGGTGTCGCGCAGGAATTCGGGACAGTTGCGGTCCATCATTACCTTGCCGGTGACCATGCGCAGGTTGCGCGCCTCGCTTTCGGCGAAGAGGGCCTCGGCCGAGGCCTTGTGCACCGTGCTCCAGACCACCGCGCTGGTGGTGCCGTTGCGCAGCAGTTCCTCGGTGAAGAAGCCGGCCACGCCGCGCGCATAGTCGTGATCGGCGAAGCGGCGCTCTTCGGGGAAGGTGTAGGTGTCGAGCCAGTGCAGCAGGCCGGGCGACGGCGACGCGATCATGTCGGTCTGCGGGAAGTGCACGTGGGTGTCGATAAAGCCGGGCACGATCAGCTTGCCGCGGTGGTCGATGACCTCGGCGCCGGCCGGGATGCGCGCCGACAGCTGCGCGTAGTCGCCGGCGGCGGCGATGCGGCCGTCGGTGACGATCAGCACCCCGTCGTCCCAATACTGATACGCGTCCTCATGGAATTGCGGGTCGCGCAGGAAATGCAGCACGCGGCCGCGGATGGCACGGGTACGGGAGTCAGTGGTGGGGTGCGTCGTCATTGCTTTGTCTCTCGTGGCCGGCCCGCGCGGCACCGCATGGTGCAAGCAGCAGGCCGGGCTATTGGCATGCGCCGGGCTCAGGCCGCGGGGGCCGTCGCGGGCGGGGACTTGGGTGGAGCGGACCAGAAGTGGTCGACTTCCGCCAGGAACTCGGCCTTCTGCATGGCAGGCAGGAAGGCCGCTTCAAAACTGTTGCGGGCCAGCTTGTGCGCGTCGGCCGCATCCAGCGGCAGCGCGTCGAAGGTGGCTTCCCAGTTTGCATTCATATAGCCGCCGAAGTAGGCCGGGTCGTCCGAATGCAGGGTGATCGCGACGCCCGCGTCCAGCATGCGCTTGAGCGGGTGGTCGCGCAGGTCGGGGTAGACCTTGAGCTTGACGTTCGACAGCGGGCACACCGTCAGCGCCACGCGCTCGCGCGCCAGGCGCTCGACCAGCGCGGCATCGTCGATGGCGCGCACGCCGTGATCGATGCGCTCCGCCTTGAGGATGTCGAGGGCATCGGTCACGTATTGCGCCGGGCCTTCCTCGCCCGCGTGCGCCACCAGGTGCAGGCCGAGCTCGCGCGCGCGGGCGAACACGCGCGCGAATTTCTCGGGCGGATTGCCTTTTTCCGACGAATCGAGTCCGACCCCGACGAAGCGGTCGCGGTAGGGCAGCGCTGCTTCCAGCGTGGCGAACGCATCCTCTTCCGACAGATGGCGCAGGAAGCACAGGATCAGGCTGCTGGAGAAGTCGTACTCGGTGCGCGCCTGCGCCAGCGCATCGGCAATGCCGTCGATCACCACGCCGATCGGCACGCCACGCGCGGTATGGGTCTGCGGATCGAAGAAGATCTCGGCGTGGCGGACATTGTCGGCGACCGCGCGCTTGACGTAGTCCATGGTCATGTCGAAGAAATCTTCCTCGGTCAGCAGCACGCTGGCGCCGGCATAGTAGATGTCCAGGAACGACTGCAGGTCGGTGAAGGCATAGGCGGCGCGCAGCGCGTCGACGCTGGGGTAGGGCAGCGCCACCTGGTTGCGCTGCGCCAGCCGGAAGATCAGTTCCGGCTCAAGCGTGCCTTCGATATGCACATGCAGTTCGGCCTTGGGGGTGCGGCGGATCTGGTCCGCGAGCGCGGCATCGATGGTCATGGGGGCCTCGTTTCTGGGCTTTTCTGTGCCGGCCGGCAGCGCCGGCGGCACGGGTTCAGGGATGCACCGTCTCCGTGCGTCCCGCACGCAGCGCGGCAAGGCGCTGTTCGCGGACCTGGAGCAGCTGGGCGACGATGGCTACCGCAATCATAGCCGGAGCCTTGTCGGTGATCCCGGGAACCCCCATGGGGCATGTCATTTCCGCAAACCGGGCCGGGTCGATGCCGTGCTCGGCCATGCGGTGTTCAAAGCGCGCGCGCTTGGTCTTGGAGCCGATCAGGCCGAAGTAGGCGAAATCGGTGCGCTTGAGGATTTCCTCGCACAGGGTCTGGTCGAGCGCATGGCTGTGCGTCATCACCAGGAAGTAGCTGCCCGCCGGCGCCTGCGCTACCACGGCCTCGGGCGTGTCGCTGGCCTCGGCCTCGACGTTGTCGGGCAGGCCGCCGGGGAACAGCGTGTCGCGCTCGTCGACCCAGTGTACGCGGCACGGCAGCGTGGCCAGCACCTTGACCAGCGCATGGCCGACGTGGCCGGCGCCGAACAGCACCACGTGCATGGTGTCGGGCACCAGCGTGTCGGTCCAGCTGCCGTCCGCTTCCAGTTCCACGCCGGCGAGCACGGCGCGGCTGTCGCAAAAAGTCACCGCGCCGCTGGCCGGCACCCGGCGTTGCAGCGCGCGCTGCGCGGCGAAATTGCGCTCGACCGCATCGAGCCAGGCCAGGTCGGCCGGGCCCAGCACTTCGAAGGCGAGCTGCACCACCCCGCCGCAGCACTGCCCCAGCGCCGGGCCGAGCGGAATGCGCTCGATCCGGCGCGGCTCGCCGTCCACCAGCATCGCGCGGGCGATGTCCATGCCGCGCCATTCCAGGTGGCCGCCGCCGATGGTGCCGACCAGGTCGTCGGCGCTGACCAGCATGCGGATGCCGGCCTCGCGCGGCGCCGAGCCCTTGACCTCGACGATGGTGACCATCGCCACCGGCACGCCGGCGCGCACCATGCGGGCGGCGTCGGCGAAGCGGAAGGGTTTGAGCGGTGCGTCCTGCATGGTCGTGGCCTCGGGGAGATGCGGGTGATGTCTGGCGTTGCGTTGTGTCAGCGGTGGCGCGCGCCTGCTTCTTCCGCCGGCCCCTCGCCTGTCAACGCAGTCGAGGGGGGAAAGTCCGGGGGGTCCGCAGGCGCGCGCTTCCTTGCCACCGTTCAGGCTGCCTGCGCAGCCCCTTGCGCCGCCGCCGCGCGCACGGCGTCGACGGCGTCGAGGATAGCCTCGCTGGTGGCCGGAGCCTTCAGCGGCGGGTTGATGCGATAGTCGCCCAGCGCGGCCACGGCATCGCGAATCGCGAAGAACACCGAGAACGGCAGCAGCAGCGGCGGCTCGCCCACGGCCTTGGAACGGTGGATGCTGTCCTCGACGTTGCGGTTCTGGAACAGGCGCACGTTGAAGGCTTCCGGGCAGTCGTTGACCGTCGGGATCTTGTACGTCGACGGGGCGTGCGTCATCAGCTTGCCGTCCTTGTTCCACCACAGTTCCTCGGTGGTCAGCCAGCCCATGCCCTGGATAAAGGCGCCTTCGACCTGGCCGATGTCCAGCGCCGGGTTCAGCGAGCGGCCGGCGTCGTGCAGCGCGTCGGCGCGCAGCAGCTTCCATTCGCCGGTGAGCGTGTCGACCAGCACCTCGGAGCACGCGGCGCCGTAGGCGAAGTAGTAGAACGGGCGGCCCTGCAGCGTCTTCTGGTCCCAGTGCAGCTTGGGCGTGGTGTAGAAGCCGTCGGACCACAGCTGCACGCGCGCCACGTAGGCTTCGCGCGCCAGCTCGCCGAACGACAGGCGCAGCTCGCCGGCGCTGACCACATCGTCGTTGAAACGCACCGCGGACGACTCCACCCCCGCCTTGCGCGCGGCAAACGCGGCCAGGCGCTCGCGGATCTGGCGCGCGGCGTCCTGCGCGGCCTTGCCGTTAAGGTCGGCGCCGGTCGATGCCGCGGTGGCCGAGGTATTGGCCACCTTGCTGGTATCGGTCGCGGTCACGCGCACGCGCTCCATGCGGATGCCGAGCTCGTGCGCCACCACCATCGCCACCTTGGTGTTCAGGCCCTGGCCCATTTCAGTGCCGCCGTGGTTCACCAGCACCGAACCGTCGTTGTAGACGTGCACCAGCGCGCCGGCCTGGTTGAAGTGGGCCACGTTGAAGGAGATGCCGAACTTCACCGGGGTGATGGCGATGCCCTTCTTCAGCACCGGGCTGGTGGCGTTGAACGCGCGCGTGGCCTCGCGGCGGGCGCGGTATTCGCTGCTGGCCACCAGCTCGTCGATCAGCTCGTGGATGACGTTGTCTTCCACGGTCTGGCCGTAAGGCGTGACGTTGTTCTCGCCCTTGCCGTAGAAGTTGGCGCGGCGCACGTCCAGCGAATCCTTGCCGACCGTGCGGGCGATATTGTCCAGGATGTACTCGACCGCGAACGCGCCCTGCGGGCCGCCGAAGCCGCGAAAGGCGGTGTTGCTCTGCGTATTGGTCTTGCCGCAGTAGCCGTCGATCTGCACGTTCGGCAGCCAGTAGGCGTTGTCGAAGTGGCAGATGGCGCGGGTCATCACCGGGCCCGACAGGTCGGCCGAGAAGCCGGCGCGCGACACCATCTCGACCTTGACGCCTTCGATATGGCCCTCGTCGTCGTGGCCGACGCTGTAGTCGAACACGAAGTCATGGCGCTTGCCGGTGATCATCATGTCGTCGTCGCGGTCCGGGCGCAGCTTGACCGGGCACATCAGCTTCCACGCCGCCAGCGCGGCGCAGCACGCAAACAGCGCCGACTGCGATTCCTTGCCGCCGAAGCCGCCGCCCATGCGGCGGCATTCGACCAGCACCTGGTGCGCCTGCCAGCCCAGCATATGGCACACCGCGTGCTGCATCTCGGTCGGGTGCTGGGTCGAGCACCACACTTGCATGCCGTCGTTCTCGCGCGGCGCGGCGTAGGAGATCTGGCCTTCCAGGTAGAACTGCTCCTGGCCACCCAGGTGGATCTCGCCGCTGTCCTGGTGGGTGGCGCCGGCAATGCGCGCGGCCGGTTCGCCGCGGGTCAGGTGCATCGGCGGCAGCACATAGCTGCCGGCCTCGTGCGCGGCCTGCGGCGACAGCACCGGCGGCAGGTCTTCATAGTCGATCACGCCGAGGCGGGCGGCGCGGCGGGCCGCGTCATGCGAGGTCGCCACCACGATAAAGACCGGCTGGCCGATGAACTGCACCACGTCGCGCGCCAGGATCGGGTCGTCGTGGATGATCGGGCCGCAGTCGTTGGTGCCGGGGATGTCGTCCACCGTCAGCACGTCGACCACGCCCGGCGCGGCGCGCACCTTGTCGAGCGAGACCGACTTGATGCGCGCGTGCGCGCGGGTGCTCATGCCGAGCGCGGCGTGCAGCGTGCCGGCCAGCTCGGGGATGTCGTCGGTGTAGGTGGCGGTGCCGGCCACATGCAGGTGGGCGGATTCGTGCGGACGCGAGATGCCGACCTGCGGTACCTGTTCGGCGGCGGCGTCGAGCAGGAAGGGTTCGGTTTGCTTGTTCATGCCGATGTCGTTCCTTGTTCTCCGGCTCAGGCCGTGGCGGTTTGGTTGATGCCGGCGCCGGGGGCGCGGACATTGACGGCTGCGGCGGGCATCGCGTCGGCGTTGGTTTCCAGCCAGAACCGGTACAGCAGGTTGGCGGCACCGCGGCTGCGGTACGACGCGGTCGCGCGCATGTCGGTGAGCGGCGTGTAGTCCTGCGCCAGCGCGGCCATGCCGGCGCGGGCGGTGGCTTCGTTCCACGGCTGGCCGGTCAGCGCCGCCTCGGTCGCGGCGGCGCGCTTGGGCGTCGCGGCCATGCCGCCGAAGGCGATGCGGGCCTGCGTGACGATGCCGTCCTGCACGATGATGCCGAACGCGGCGCACACCGCGGAAATATCCTCGTCAAAGCGTTTGGACAGCTTGTAGGTGCGGAAGTGCTGCGGGCCGGCCACCGGCACGCGCAGCGCGGCGACGAACTCGCCTGGCTGCATCGCGGTCTTCTGGTACGCCAGGTACAGGTCTTCGAGCGGCAGCGTGCGGCGCGTCTCGCCGTGCTGCAGCACCACTTGCGCGCCCAGTGCGATCAGCGCCGGCATCGAATCGCCGATGGGAGAGCCGTTGGCGATATTGCCGCCCAGCGTGCCGGCATTGCGGATCGGCAGCGAGGCGAAGCGCTTCCACAGTTCTTCCAGCTCGGGATGCGCGGCGTTGAGTGCGGCGTAGGCCTTTTCCAGCGTCACCGCGGCGCCGATCTCGATCATGCCGTCGCGTTGCTCGATCTGGTTCAGGTCTTCGACCTGGCCCACGTAGAGCAGGCTGCCGAGCTCGCGGAACTGCTTGGTGACCCACAGGCCCACGTCGGTGCTGCCGGCGAGGATGCGGATGTCGGGCTGCGCCGCCTTGATCGCGCCGAACTCGGCCGCGGTGCGCGGGGCGAAGAACTCCTGCCCCTGCGCGCGGTAGCGGAAGGTTTCGCCGCGCTTGAGGTTGCGCAGCGTGTCGGCGATCTGGCGGGGGTCGAGCTTGTCCGCGCTGGGGGCGGGCAGGGCCATCATGCGTTCGCCGGCATCGATGATCGGGCGGTAGCCGGTGCAGCGGCACAGGTTGCCGGTCAGCGCGTCGCAGATGGTCTGGCGCGAGGACGCCGCGCCGCCCGGCGTGTGCTGCTGGTACAGTGCCCACAGCGACATCACGAAGCCCGGGGTGCAGAAGCCGCACTGCGAGCCGTGGCACTCGACCATGGCCTCCTGTACCGGATGCAGGTTGCCGTCGGCCTGGCGCAGGTCCTCGACCGTGATCAGGGCCTTGCCGTCGAGCGTGGGCAGGAACTGGATGCAGGCGTTGACCGCCTTGAATTCGACGTCGCCGCCGTCCTGCAGCTCGCCGATCACGACGGTGCAGGCGCCGCAGTCGCCTTCGGCGCAGCCTTCCTTGGTGCCGGTGCAGCGCGCGTCTTCACGCAGATACTGCAGCACGGTGCGGGTAATGGGGGCGTCGGATACTTCCTTGACCTGGCCGCGATGGAAAAAGCGGATGGTTTGCGTCTCCATGGTCTTCTCTCTCTTGGTGATGGCGGAAACATAGCACCCGGGACTTTCCAGCAATATTCGGCCCAGGTGATATGCCCCATCAGCGGGCACCCTGGACGGTGCGCCGCCGCACCAGGCGGCGCCCCCCGGCAGTGGGTGATTTGACCGATTGTGGGGTGCCTGTCATACACTATGCGCCGTTCCCATCCCCCACGCCACCCATCCGGCCGCGCCGGAGGGCCGCCATCGCCATGCACGGACGCGACCATCTCGATACCTATTTGCTGCGGGTGCTCCATACCCTGCTCACCGAGCAGAGCGTGACCCGCACCGCCGTGCGCCTAGGCCAGTCCCAGCCCGCCATCAGCAATACCCTGAAGCGCCTGCGCGAGATCACCGGCGATGCCATTTTGGTGCGGGGCAAAAACGGCATGGTGCCCACCGAGCGCGGCCGCGAACTGCTGGCCCTGGCCGAGCAGAGCCTGGCGGCGATGGACCGCATCGCGCGGCCGCCGCAGCAGTTCGACCCGGCCACCACGACGCGCACCTTCCACCTTGGCGCCCCCGACTACCTGGACGCCTTCTTCCTGCCCAATATCGTCGAGCGCGTGCGGCGGCTGGCGCCGGGTGCCAAGCTGTTCGTGCATCCGATGACGTCGTCGTCGGATTTCCTCGACGACCTCGAGCAAGGGCAGCTGGATATCGTGGTCGGCAACTGGCTGTCGCCGCCCGAGCATCTGCATATCTCGCCGCTGTTCGACGATGAGGTGGTGTGCATGCTGGGCGCCCAGCACCCGCTGGCGCGCAAGGGGCTGACGCTCAAGCACTACCTGGAGATGCCGCACTTGGCGCCGGCGCCCTATGCGTCGATGCAGCGCAGCATGATCGACCAGGCGCTCGCCGAGCAGGGCTACAAGCGCAATATCCAGGTCACGCTGCCGTATTTCGGGCTGGTGCCGTACGTGCTGATGAAGACCGACATGGTCTTCACCACCGGCCGGCAGTTCGCCGCGCACTATGCGCAGTACCTGCCGATCCGGATGGTGCCGTCGCCGGTATCGTTCCCCCGCATGCGCTTCTACCAGCTATGGCACGAGCGCTGCCATGCCGCGCCGGACGTGATGTGGATCCGGCGCATGATCGCGGAGGTAGCGGCGGATCTGCCGCAGTTGCCGAGGCTGGAGGCCGAGGCGGGCTGAGGCGGCGCGATGTCCGGTGATGGCGGGGAACGGTTGCGGCTCGATCCTTCCGCAGCGACCGGTGGCGCCGCGGAGCGCTTATTCCGGGCGCTCCGTCGTCGCCTCGCCGCGATCCTGCCGGCCGACGCCGTCATAGAGCATGTCGGTGCCACGGCAGTGGGCGGCTGCCTGACCAAGGGTGATCTCGATATCTGCGTGCGGGTCAGCGAGGAAACGTTTGCCGAGGCCGATCGGGCGCTGGGCGCTCTGTATGAAAGAAACCTGGACTCGGTGCGTACGGCTGATTTTTCCGCCTTCAAGCACGACGGCCTGCGGCCAACAGTGGGCATCCAGCTGGTGGCGCGTGGCGCGCCCCTAGACGTATTTGTTCGCTTCCGTGATTGCCTGCGGGCTGATCCCGTATTGGTCGAGCACTACAATGCGCTGAAGCGCAGCTACGATGGCGCGGCAATGAGCGACTACCGCGCAGCCAAATCGGCCTTTATTGAGCAGGTGCTGGGCGCAGCCGGCAAGGCGACAGCCACTCAATAGGACGTCATTTGGCCTTGTGGTCCGGAAAAAACAGCTGCTCCCCATCCACCTTATACCCCGCAATCGCCTCCTGCCCTTCTCTTGACGTGATCCACTCGACCAGCTTCATCGCGTCCTTGTAGTTGGTGCCCGGATGTTTGGCCGGGTTGACCGCGATGATGCCGTAGGGATTGAACATCTTCGGATCGCCCTCGATGGCGATCGCCAGGCCGGTCTTGGCACGGTAGGCGCCGTAGGTGGCGCGGTCCGACAGCGTATAGGCCGGCATCTGCGCCGCCATGGTCAGCACCTCGCCCATGCCCAGGCCGGCGTTGACGTACCACGGCTGGCCCTTGGGCTCGATGCCGATCTGTTTCCAGTAGTCCTTCTCCATCACGTCGGTGCCGGAATTGTCGCCGCGCGAGATGAACTTGCTGCCGCTGGCGGCGAGCTTGCGGAACCCGGCCAGCACGTCCTTGCCGCCCTGCACGCCCTTGAGGCCGGCCGGGTCGCTGGCGGGCCCGACCACGATGAAATCGTTGTACATCACGTCGCGCCGGTTGACGCCGTAGCCGGCGGCGACGAAGGCGTCTTCCAGCTTGCGCGCGTGCACCAGCAACACGTCGACATCGCCCATCTCGCCCATCTTCATGGCCTTGCCCGAGCCCACCGCGATGACTTTCACGGTGACGCCTGATTGGTGCTCGAAACGCGGCAGCAGGTATTTGAGCAGGCCGGAGTTGTCGGTGCTGGTGGTGGTGGCGAGCTTGATCTCGCCGGCATGCGCGGCCGACAGCAGGCCGAGGCAGAGCAGCGGCACGGCGAGGTGGCGCGCGCGGCGGCGCAAGGATTGGGCACGGCGGGACATGGGCGATCTCCTCGTTATTATGTTTTTACCGACATAATTGATTTTGCCTTCGGATCTCACGGAGAATCCGGCAAAACAACATAAGAATGGGGTATTCATTGTGGTCCAGCCGAGATCGACAAGTAAATATGTAGCGGGGAACCTATGACCTTCCGCTTCGACCTGTTTCCGGTGATCGCCTCCGACGACAATCCGCGCGCCAATGCCAAGGTGTTCCAGCTGCTCAAGGCCGTGCGCGAAACCGGATCGCTGCACCGCGCCGCGCGCGAGATCGGGCTGTCGTACCGCCACGCCTGGGGGGTGATGCGGTCGTGGGAAGAGATGCTTGGCCGCAGCATGCTGGATATGGAGCGCGGGCGCGGCGCCTCGCTGACGCGCTTCGGCGAGCGGCTGCTGCGCGCCGAGCTGCGCCTGCGCGAGTCGATCGAGCCGGCGGTGCAGCGCGCCATGGCGGAGTTCATTGCCGAGCTGGACGATGCCCAGCAGCCGCAGTCGTGCGTGCATTTCACCGGCAGCCACGACCCGGCGGTGGAGGTGCTGGCCGCCGCGCTGGGCACGGCCGGGAGTCCGCTGCAACTTGATACGGTGTTCTGCGGCAGCGTGGAGGGGCTGATCTGCCTGCAGGAGCGCCAGTCCGAGCTGGCCGGGTTCTATGTCTCGCCGGTGCAGACCGCGGGCTCGGTGGCGCATGTGACCTTGCGCAAGTGGCTGCGGCCAGGCGCGGTGCGGCTGCTGCGGCTGGCGTGGCGCGAGCAGGGCCTGATCCTGGCGCCGGAGCTGGCGCGCGAGGTACCCGACCTGCGCGGCCTGGCGCGCAGCCAGGCGCGCTTCGTCAACCGGCAGCGCAGTTCGGGCACGCGCATGCTGTTCGACCAGCTGCTGGCCGCCGAGGGCCTGTATCCGGACCAGATCGCCGGCTACGACGAAACCGAGTTCAGCAACGAAAAAGTGGCGGAAGCCGTGCACAGCGGCCGGGCCCAGGCGGGATTCGGGCTGCGCATGAACGCCGAGGCCCACGGCCTGGCGTTCGTGCCGCTGACGCGCGAGGCCTATTACCTGGCGTTGCGCAAGAACGACCAGACCGCCGGCTGGATGGGCGCGCTGCTGGCCTTGCTGGCCGATCCGGCCTTTGCGCGGCGCATCGAGGCGCTGCCCGGCTACGCCATGGCCGAGCCGGCGGGCATCCTGACGCCGCAGGAGGCGCTGCCGTGGTTCGGCCCGGACGGCAAGGAAGACGGCTGAGGGCCTGACCTTCCCCGACCGCGCACGGCCGGGCGCACCGCGCGCGGGTCCGTATTACACTCCCTGCCAGGGCGCGCCGATGTCTGCACCGGCCCGCGCCGGACCCTTGCAAGGAGCGCCATGCTGGAAACCGCCGCGCTGGCCGCGGGCATGTCCTGGGCCAGCGGCTTTCGCCTCTATCTGGCCGTGCTGGCCGCCGGAGTGCTGGCGCGGCTGGGCTGGCTGGAACTGCCGCCCGGGCTGCAGCCGCTGGAGTCCTGGTGGGTGATCGGCGTGGCCGCGGTGCTTGCCGTGGCCGAGTTCGTCGCTGACAAGGTGCCGGCTTTCGACACCGTCTGGGACGGCATCCATACCTTCATCCGCATTCCGGCCGGGGCGATCCTGGCGGCCGCCGCGTTCGGCCAGCTGGATCCGCAATGGGTGGTGGCGGCGGGGCTGGTCGGCGGCACGCTGGCCGGCACCGCGCATGCGGTCAAGGCCGGCACGCGAGCGCTGATCAACGTGTCGCCGGAACCGTTTTCCAACTGGACGGCCTCATTCACTGAGGACCTGACCGCCACCGGCAGCCTGCTGCTGGCGTTCTTCGTGCCGGTGCTGTTCCTGGTCCTGCTGGCGGTGTTCCTGGTGGGCGCGGTGTGGCTGCTGCCGAAGTTGTGGCGCGGGGTGCGCCGCCTCCATGCCAGCCTGCGCGGCGCGGCCCGGCATGACGTGACGCGCTAGCGGCGCGGCCGTTCCCGCCAGCTTTTTGCATTGCCTGACTGACCCGAGGCGCACCGGCGCCAGCAACCAAGAACCAACCAACCGATGCCTTCCGAGTCCGCCATCGACGTCCCGGCCACCGCCGCACAGTCCGCCGGACTGCATGCCGCCGCTGGCGGCAAGTTTTCCGCCTGGCGCCAGGCGCTGCGCATGGCCCGGCGCGACTGGCTCGCGGGCGAACTCTACCTGCTGCTGTTTGCGCTGGTGCTGGCCGTGGCCGCGCTGACCAGCGTGGGCTTCATGGCCGACCGCATGCGGCTGGGCCTTGAGCGCGACGCGCGGCAGATGATTGCCTCGGATGTGCTGCTGGTGGCCGACCAGCCGTTCCACGCCGCGTTTGCGCAGCGCGCCCGGGCAGCGGGCCTGGTGGTGGCGCAGACCGTCACCTTCCCCAGCATGGCCACCGCCAACGTCAACGCGCGCGACGGCGCCGAGCCGCCCAGCCAGCTGGCCGCGCTCAAGGCGGTGACCGACGGCTATCCGCTGCGTGGCCGGCTCAGGGTGGCCGGCGCGCCGGGCGGGCCGGACGCGCCCGCGGACGGCATTCCCGCGCCGGGCACGGTATGGGTCGACGAAGCGCTGCTTGGCGCGCTGGGCGTAGCGGTGGGCGACAGCCTGCGGCTGGGCAGCCGCAGCTTTCGCATCGACCGCATCATCACGCAGGAACTCGACCGCGGCACCGGCTTCATGAATTTCGCGCCGCGCGTGCTGATGCCGCTGTCGGACCTGGACAGCACCGGCCTGATCGGCTGGGGCAGCCGCGTCACCTACCGGCTGCTGGTGGCGGGCCCCGATGCCGCCGGCGCGGCCTTCCGGAAATGGGCCCAGGACGAGATCGAACGCCGCCGGCTGCGCAATACGCGGGTCGAGTCGCTGGAATCCGGCCAGCCGCAGATGCGTGCCACGCTGGATCGCGCCGAGCGCTTCCTGTCGCTGGTGGCGGTGCTGTCGTCGATGATCGCGGCGGTGGCGATCGCGATGTCGGCGCGCCGCTATATGCAGCGCCACACCGACGCCTGCGCGGTCTACAAGTGCCTGGGGCTGTCGCGCGGGCAGATCCTGCGAACCTTCGGGCTGGAATTCCTGCTGGTCGGCGCGGGCGGCGCGCTGGCCGGCGTGCTGCTCGGCTACCTGGCGCACTATGGCCTGCTGCTGTCGCTGGGCGGGCTGCTCAAGGTGTCGCTGCCGCAGCCGTCGCTGCTGCCGGCGCTGGTGGGCGTGCTGGCCGGGCTGGTGCTGCTGGCCGGGTTTGCGCTGCCGCCGCTGCTGGCGCTGACGCGGGTCGCGCCGCTGCGGGTGCTGCGGCGCGATATCGGGCTGCCGCCGGTGTCGGCCTGGGTGGCCTACGCGCTGGGGCTGGGCGCCTTTGTCGCGTTGCTGCTGGTGGCGGCGCGCGACCTGCGCCTCGGCCTGACCACCGCCGGCGGCTTTGTCGCCGCCGGGGTGGTGTTCGGGGTGCTGGCGCTGGGCCTGCTGACGCTGCTGTCGCGGCTGCTGCGCGGACGCCTGCGCGGGCGCGCGGCGATGGGCTGGCGTTTTGCGCTGGCGGTGCTGGAGCGCCGCCGCGGGGTCACGGTGCTGCAGACCGTGGCGCTGGCGGTGGGACTGATGGCGCTGCTGCTGCTCGGCATGACCCGCAACGACCTGGTCGATTCCTGGCGCAACGCCACGCCGGCCGACGCCCCCAACCGCTTCATCATCAATATCCAGCCGGACCAGCGCGAGCCCCTGCGCCAGATGCTGGCCGGCGCCGGCATCGCCGACCTGCTGTACCCGATGGTGCGCGGGCGCCTGACCCATATCGGCGAGCGCGCCATCCGCAGCGACAGCTTCGAGGACGGGCGCGCGCGCAACCTGGTCGAGCGCGAGTTCAACCTGTCCTATACCGATGCGCTGCCGGAAGGCAACCGCGTCATCGCCGGGCGCTGGTCGAACGGGTCCGACGGCGCCGTGGCGGGCGCGTCGGTGGAAGAGGGCATCGCCAAGACCCTGGGCATCCGGCTCGGCGACACGCTGCGCTTCGACGTCGCCGGCCAGCCGGTGCAGGCGCGCGTGACCTCGCTGCGCAAGCTCGACTGGGGCTCGATGCGCGTCAACTTCTTCGTGATCCTGCCGCCGCGGGCAATGCAGGGCATGCCCGAGACCTACATCACCTCGTTCCACCTGCCGGCCGCCAGCGCCGCGCTGGGCAACCGGCTGATCGCGGCCTTTCCCAACATCACCGTGGTCAACACCGACATGATCCTGCGCCAGATCCAGGACATCCTGGACCAGGTGATCGCGGCGGTGGAGTTCCTGTTCGTGTTCACGCTGGCCGCCGGCGTGACGGTGCTGTACGCGGCGTTGTCCGGCGCGCGCGACGAGCGCATGCGCGACGCGGGACTGCTCAAGGCGCTGGGCGCCTCGGCCGCGCTGGTGCGGCAGACGCAGTATGCCGAGTTCCTGGTGGTGGGTGGCCTTGCCGGCCTGCTGGCCAGCCTGGGCGCGATCGCGGTGGGCTGGGGGCTGTCGCAGTTCGTGTTCGACTTCCCCTACCGCTTCAATGCGTGGATCGTGCCGGTTGGCGTGGTTTCTGGCATGCTGTGCGCTTTTGCCGGCGGCTGGCTGGGCCTGCGCGAAGTGCTGCGCCAGCCCGCGCTGGCAACCTTGCGCGATGCCTGAGCCCGCGTGCCGGCGCCGCCGCAGACCGAGTGTGTGATGAGTACTGAATCCGACGACAAGCCCGGCAATGCCGAGGTCACTGCCTTTGAACTGGTGGGCGGCGAGGCGCGCGTGCGCGAACTGGTCGACCGCTTCTACGACCTGATGGACCTGGAGCCGCAGTTCGCGGCGCTGCGCGCGCTGCACCCGCCGTCGCTCGAGGGCTCGCGCGACAAGCTGTTCTGGTTCCTGTGCGGCTGGCTGGGCGGCCCCAACCACTTTATCGAGCGCTTCGGCCATCCGCGCCTGCGCGCGCGGCATATGCCGTTCGAGATCGGCGTCAGCGAGCGCGACCAGTGGATGCGCTGCATGGCGCTGGCGATGCAGGACATCGGCCTGCCCGAAGACCTGCAGCTGCGCCTGATGCAGGCCTTCTACCAGACCGCCGACTGGATGCGCAACGTGGCGCGCTGAGGCGCCCACGCTGCCGTTTCTACACCGAGAGCTTGCCCCTGCCGATGACAGCCCAACTGCCTGAAGACGCCCTGCGGGTGCTGGATTTCTGGTTCGACCGGCCCGGGTCGGCCGCCTGGAATACGGCGCGGCCGCAATGGTTCACCAAGTCGGATGCGTTCGACGCGCAGATTCGCGCGAACTTCCTGTCCGACTGGCAGGTCGCCTGCGACGGGGGGGCTGACGACTGGTCGGTCACGCCCGAGGGCGCCTGCGCGCGCGTGGTGCTGCTGGACCAGTTCCCGCGCAACATGTTCCGCAACGATGCGCGCAGCTTCGGCACCGATGCGCAGGCACTGGCACTGGCCAAGCGCATCGTCGCCAGCGGCATCGACCGCGCGCTGCCGACCGACTACCACCGCATGTTCTGCTACATGCCCTTTGAGCATTCCGAGGCGCTGGAAGACCAGGACGAGGCGGTGCGCCTGATGACGCAGCTGCGCGAAGCCAGCGGCGGGGTGGTGGATGCCGTCGAGTGGGCCGAGAAACACCGCGTGATCATCGCGCGCTTTGGCCGCTTCCCGCACCGCAATGCGGTGCTGGGCCGGCACAGTAGCGCCGAGGAGCAGGCGTTCCTGCGGCAGCCGGGCTCGTCGTTCTGAGCCAGGCCCGGGGCGCGCTCAGGTCTGGTCGCGCGCCTGCTGCCACTTGTCGACGCGCACGCGCGGCGCGGCCGCCAGCTGCGCCAGCAGGCCGGCGGGCGTGTCGCCCACGTGCAGCAGCTCGGCATGCACCTGCTTCAGGAAGCCTTCGCGCACCGCGTGCGACAGGAAGCCCAGCATGCCGTCGTAGAACCCGGCCAGGTTCAGCAAGCCCACCGGCTTGGCGTGGTAGCCCAGCTGCAGCCAGGTGAAGGTCTCGAACAGTTCCTCGAAAGTGCCCACGCCGCCGGGCATGGCGACGAAGGCGTCGGCGCGGTCGGCCATCATCTGCTTGCGTTCGTGCATGTTGCGCACCACGTGCAGCTCGGTCAGGCCGCGGTGGCCGACTTCCTTCTGCATCAGCGCTTCGGGGATGATGCCGACGGCATGGCCGCCGTGTTCCAGCACGGCGTCGGCGACGATGCCCATCAGGCCGACCTTGCCGCCGCCGTACACCAGCGTCAGGCCGCTTTCGGCCAGGGTGCGGCCGAGCAGGCGCGCGCCCTCGGCATATTCGGGACGATTGCCGGGACTGGACCCGCAATACACGCAGACGGATTTCACTTTGCTTCCTTTGCCGCGCCGGCGGCCCTGGCGGCCGCGTAGTCGCGCGCCAGCTGGTCGAATGCCTCCCGCGCCCGGCCGCGCAGGTAGGGCGCCAGGATCGAGAAGATGTGGTAGCTCGAGCCGTGCAGGTAGCCGCGGATCTGCTCGGGGTCGTTGTACTGGCGCGGATGCTGCACGAACTGGAACGACAGCCAGTAGGTGGCGATCACCACCATGTTGGTGCAGATGGCCTCGACCTGCTCGGGCGTGGCTTCCATCTCGCCGTCCTCGATGAACTGGCGGCAGATCTCGTGCGCAAAGCGCTGCTTCTGCTCGACGATGCGCTTGAAGTTGGTCTCCAGCATCCGGTTGCGCGCCAGCAGGTCGTTGATGTCGCGGTACAGGAAGCGGTAGTTCCACAGGAACTCGGACATGTACTGCAGGTAGCCCCAGCTCTCGTCGAGCGTGGCCTTGTGGTCTTCCGGCATCTTCAGGCGGCGCTCCATCTCCTGCTCGAAGCGCACGAAGATCGAGTTGATGATGTCGTCCTTGTTGCGGAAGTGGTAGTAGAGATTGCCGGGGCTGATCTCCATCGCTTCCGCGATGGTGGTGGTGGTGACGTTGGGCTCGCCGACTTCGTTGAACAGGCGCAGCGAGACGTCGAGGATGCGGTCCCTGGTGCGGCGGGGTCCGGTTTGCGGTTTCGGTTCCATGGGCGTCCGGGCGATCGGTGCGATCGGCAAGTCGGGGGCAGGGTAGCGATTATAAGCAATCGGCCTGCCTTGCCCATTCTGCGCCGGCCACGCCTGGGCCGGGGAGGATCAGCGCGCCAGCGCCTGCACCCACCGCAGCACGTGCGGCCCGGCGATGGTGATCCAGGTGCCGCCGCACAGCACCAGCGCCAGCATCACCGCGGCGCTGCCGAAGTCCTTGGCACGCTTGGACAGGCTGTGCCGCTCCAGCGAGATGCGGTCGACCGCGGCCTCGACGCTGGAGTTGAGCAGCTCCACGATCAGCACCACCAGCAGCGTGCCCAGCAGCAGGATGCGCTCGACCGCCGTCGCCGGCACCAGGAAGGCGCACGGCGTCAGGATCACCACCAGGGTCAGCTCCTGGCGGAACGCGCTCTCCTCCAGCACCGCATAGCGCAGCCCCGACAGCGAATTGATGGCCGCATGCCAGGCCCGCGCGAGGCCCCGGTTGCCCTTGTGCGGATTCTGGTCGATCGAGTAGTCAGCGCTCTGCATGGCGGGCGGCGGCCTCTGCATTGGCGGGTCGGACGGCAGTTGCGGATGCGGTTTCGGCATGGGTTTGCGGGGCGGAAGGCTTGGCTGTGGCCGCCGCGGGCGCTGCGCCGCCCCGGTCCGGCCTGGTGGCGGCGAACGGCCGCAGGTGGGCCAGGAACTGCTCGGACGCGGCGCGCCACGAGAAGCGCTCGGCATGGGCCCGGGCCGTGGCGCGGTCGATGCGCAACGCTTCCAGGCAGGCTTCGCGCAGGTCTTCGTGCATCACGCCGGCGGGACTGTCGCCGAGCACGTCGATCGGGCCCGTGACGGGATACGCGGCCACCGGCAGGCCGCTGGCCAGCGCTTCCAGCAGCACCAGCCCGAAGGTATCGGTGCGGCTCGGGAACACGAACACGTCAGCGGAAGCATACACCCGCGCCAGCTCGGGCTGGCTCAGCACGCCCAGGTAGTTGGCGCCGGGATAGCGCGCGCGCAGCGCCGGCAGCGCCGGGCCGTCGCCGACCACCCATTTGGAGCCGGGCAGGTCCAGCGCCAGGAACGCCTCGACGTTCTTCTCCACCGCCACGCGGCCCACGTACAGGAAGATCGGGTGGGCGGTGTTGAGCACATTGGCGCGCTGCGGCGTGAACACGTCCAGGTCGACGCCGCGCGTCCACAGCACGGCGTTGTCGATACCGTAGCGCCGCAGGTCGTCGAGCACCACCGGCGTCGGCGCCATCACCGCCTGGGCGGGGCCATGGAACCAGCGCAGGAAGCGGTAGGTCCACGCCAGCGGAATGCCGAAGCGGGCCTGCACATACTCCGGGAAGCGCGTGTGGTAGGCGGTGGTGAAGGGCAGCCTGTGGCGCAGCGCATGGCTGCGCGCGGCCAGCCCCAGGGGGCCTTCGGTGGCGATGTGCAGGGCGTCGGGACCGAAGGCCCCGATGCGCCGCCGCACGCGCGCGCCCGGCAGCAGCGACAGCCGGATCTCGGGGTAGGTCGGGCATGGCACCGTGCGGAATTCCAGCGGCGTGATCATCTCGACCGTGTGGCCCATCGCCTCCAGTTCGCGGCGCGTGGACTTGAGCGTGCGCACCACGCCATTGACCTGCGGTTCCCAGGCATCGGTGACGATCAGGATCTTCATGCAGCCTCCTTGGGCGCGGTGGAAGGGCAATGGGGATGGCGCCAGGCGGACCATGGCGCAAGCGTCCCGGACTCAGCCGGCCACGGCAGCGCGGCGCCGCCGGCGCATGGCGGACGCAGGGGCGTCGAGCAGCGTGGTCCAGTAGACGATCTTCAGTTCGCCTTCCAGGGTTTCGACCAGCGCCGACAGGCTTTCGACCCAGTCGCCGTCGTTGCAGTAGAGCTGGCCGTTGACCTCGCGGATCTCGGCCTTGTGGATGTGGCCGCAGACCACGCCGTCGCAGCCGCGGCGGCGCGCCTCGTCGACCATCGCGCTCTCGAACGCGCCGATGTAGTTGACCGCGTTCTTGACCTGGTGCTTCAGGTACTGCGACAGGGACCAGTACGGAAAGCCCAGGCGCGCGCGCAGGCTGTTGAAGTGCCGGTTCAGCGCCAGGATCATGGTGTAGAGCGAATCACCCAGGTAGGCCAGCCAGCGCGCGTGCTGGACCACGCCGTCGAACAGGTCGCCATGCACCACCCACAGGCGGCGCCCGGTGGCGGTCACGTGCACCGCCTCCTCGCGCACGGTGATGTCGCCGAAGGCCATGCCGTCGAACTGGCGCGCGGCTTCGTCGTGGTTGCCGGGGACGTAGATCACCTCGGTGCCCTTGCGCGCCTTGCGCAGCAGCTTCTGCACCACGTCGTTGTGGCTTTGCGGCCAGTACCAGCCGCGGCGCAGCTGCCAGCCGTCGATGATGTCGCCGACCAGGTAGAGCTGGTCGGATTCGTTGTGCTTGAGGAAATCCAGCAGGTAATCGGCCTGGCAACCGGGGGTTCCCAGGTGGATGTCCGACAGCCAGATGGCGCGGTAACGCTGGATCGGATGCGGCTCGGGCGGGTAGCTTTCATGCGCTTCGCGCGGCGGCGCCAGCGTGGCGCTATCGAGCGCCGGCGCCATGAAGGCGGTCACCGGCGCGGCGCGGCCGCTGTCAGCGCTGCGGCGCCACGGCGGCAGTTGCGAGGCCTTGGACAGATACCCGCGGGCAGATCGGATTGCTTGCACCATGCCAGTCCCGGTTGCGGCGATGGCTGCATTCAGCCAGCCCGCGGTGACGGCGCCGTGACGAAAAGATGACTGACATATGAATCGTTGCGGCCGCGGCACTGCGCGGCCATCAGCGGCTCAGCGGCCGCGGGCGGACAGCTCGGCCAGTGCGTCGAGCACGGCACGCACCGCGGCGGGATGGCGCAGCAGCGACACATGGCCGATGCCGGACAACGGGATATGGCCGGCGCCGTCGAGCCAGGCGGTGCAGGGCGGGCCCGCGATCGAATCGTGCCAGCTGAAGATCGAGATCATGCGCGCGCGCAGCCGCGGTGTCTCGGCGGCCGCGAGCGCGCGCAGCCAGGGGCTGCCGCAACGCATCTGGCGCGCATTGTGGCCGCCGCCAAAGCGCGCCAGCGCGCTGCCGTGGTGCGGGCTGCCCAGGGTCACGATGCCAGCGCAGACGTCCTCGTCGCCGGCCAGCCGCAGCGCGGCGCGCGCGGCCAGGCCGCCCATGCTGTGGCATAGCAGCAGCGGCGCGCGCCCGGCCTCGGCGCGGATGCGCCGCATCGCCGCCAAGAGCGCGTGCGCGTAGTCGTCGATGTCGCCGAACACGGGTTCCAGCTCGATCCCCTGGCAGCGGTAGCCGGCGGCGGCCAACGCCGGCTGCATGTCGAGCCAGATCGCCTGGCCGCAGGCGTAGCCGTGGACCAGCAGCACCGGCGGGGCATCGCGGCCCGGCCGCGCATGGTCGGCCGGCGCAAACGGCGCCCGCGCGCGAAAGGGCTGCAGCCAGTCGAACATGCGCAGCACCGCCAGGCATTCCGCCGCGTAGCAGCGCATGGCATCGGCAAGCCGCAGCGGCTTGCGGGTGGCGGCGAGTTCAGCGGGCGGCGCGGGCGGGCGATTGCCGTGTCCGACCCACAGGCCGCGCCCGGTGAGCGCGAAAGCAATGGCAATGGCGCCGGCAAAGCCGCCCAGGATCAGCCCCGCGGCGGCGGCGAGCGCGCCGGGCCACGGCCACGCGGCGGTGTGTACCAGCGAAGCGGCAATGCCCAGCGCCGCGGCCGCCTGCAAGGTCACCGCGACGCGGCGAATGCCGGCGGCGCCCAGGCTCATGGCTTGGCGCGCAGGTCGGTCAGGCGCGTGCCGGCCAGGCGGTCATGCAGGAACTGGCGGCGCGGGTCCAGCCAGGCCAGCAGGATCCAGAGCAGCAGGCCGGCGCACAGCACGCCGACGAACGGCCCCTTGACCAGCCCGAGCAGATGGCCGACGGCCGCCGACGGCGGCAGCCACAGCCACGCCAGCAGGTAGCGCAGCGCCGCCTGCGGCCAGCGCGGCGGCACGCCCGCGTCGTTTTCGACCCGCATGCGCCAGGTCTGCATTGCCAGGGTCTGGCCGTTGCGCTGCCAGAACCAGGTGAAATACATCCCCATCACCAGGAAGCTCCACAGCTGGATCATCAGCGGCCCGTCCACGCCCAGCTTCTGCAGCAGCGGCCGCAGCAGCAGGTAGGCGGCGGTCGAGGCGCTCAGCACGCCAAACAGCAGCACGCCTTCATAAAGCATGCAGGCGATGCGGCGGCGCAGCGGCGGGGCGGCCGGCGCGGCGGACGGCACGGGGTCGAGAATGGCAGCGGGCATGGATGGCGATCGGGAACGGGGGCACCGGCGCGCGGCATGCCGATGCCGGTGCGGGCCTGGCAGAGGGCCGGCTCGCGCGCGGGTCGGCGTCAGGCGGCCATTATGCCAAATGGCCCGCGTATTACTGGCGCACGGTGGCGTCGGAGGCAGCGGCCGCTTCGGTGGCGACCTCGGCCGGCGGCGCGGCAGCGGCCGAGGCGGGGGAGGGTGCGGCGGCTGCCGCCGGCGCAGAGGCGGCTTGCGCCCGGGCTTCGCTGGCGGGCATGGCGGCTGCACGGCTGGCCTGGCCCACGGCTGCGGTAGCCGTCCGGGCCGGGTGGCGCAGCTGGTGGCTGGTGTCGCTGGGCAGGCGCTTGCCGGTGGGCAAGGCGCTGACCGCGCCCGGGCGGCGCGGCACGTGGTCGGCTGCGGCCAGCTTCTTTTTCTGCTCTTCGGGCAACTGCTGGTACTTGTCCCAGGCCTCGGCCTTCTTTTCGGTCGGCAGCGAACGGGTGATCTGGTAGTTCTCGCGTGCCAGCCGCCGCTGCTGCGGCGTCATGCTGACCCACTCCGCCATGCGTGCCTGCAGCCGTGCCTGCTCGGCCGGCGAATACTTCGGATAGCGCGCGGCGATGCGCAGCCACTTGTGGCGGTTCAGCTCCGGCAGGCTGTCCCACAGCGGCTGCAGCGGTGCCAGGATGCGCTGGTTGACGGGGCTGAGATCGGCCCAGGCGGGCCTGGCGCTGACCGGCTGGGCCGGATGGGGGCCAGCGCTTCCGTCCACCGCGGAAGCCCCCTGTGCCTGCGCCGGGGCGGGCAGCAGGGCCCAGCAGGTGGCTGCGCCGGCGCCGGCCAGCAGGGCGGCCAGCCGGCGGCGCAGGGCGTCGGGGCGGAGGTACGGGCGTGTCATGCTACTGGCCGTGCTTCAGGAACACGTGGAAGCCTTCGTCGGCATAGGCCGTGGGCGGCAGGTCGTCGAGCAGCATGGCGGCGTCGATATCGGCCAGTTCTTCGATGCGCTTCTGCTCCTGCCAGTGGTAGATGCCCACCAGGCCGGCGCCCAGCGCCACCAGCGTCCAGACCAGCCCCAGCCGGCGCAGCCAGGCGCCGGCGCGGTGCAGCGGCGAGGCGTCGTCGTCGAACAGCGGCGCCGGTGCGCCCGGCATGGCGAACTGTGGCACCAGCACGGGCGCCTCGGCCTTCTTGCGGGCGACCGCCATCCGCCGCGCGGCGGCGAGCCGTTCGGAAATGTCGGCCGGCAAGGCTTCGGCGCCGGCGTCGAGTGCCGCGCGAACCTCATGCGCAAACCGGCGCTCGCGGATTTCTTTGTCGTTTCTGCTCATAGTCGGACCCCCCGTGCGCGCAGGGCCTGCGCAAGTGTATGCGTGGCACGGGAACAGTGCGTCTTGACGCTGCCTTCGGAACAGCCCATCACGGACGCGGTTTCGGCGACGTCCATATCTTCCCAGTAACGCATCAGGAATGCCTGGCGTTGACGCGTGGGCAGGCGCTGGATCTCCTGCTCGATGATATGCATGACCTGCGCGCGCTCGACCTTGTCGGCGCTGCTTTCGGCCGATTCAGAGCCGGCCTGCGCCTCGAGCGTTTCCAGCAGGTCGCTATCGTCCCCGCCGTCGCGGTCGTCGCGCAGGCTGGAAAACAGCGAGACCCAGGTATTGCGCACCTTCTGGCGCCGGAACCAGTCATGGATGGTGTTCTGCAGGATGCGCTGGAACAGCGGCGCGAGTTCCGCGGCGCTCTTGTCGCCATACTTTTCGGCCAGCTTGATCATGGCGTCCTGGACGATGTCCAGCGCGGCCTCGTCGTCGCGGACGGCGAACACGGCCTGCTTGAAGGCGCGCCGCTCGACGCTGGCAAGAAAGGCGGACAGTTCCTGATCGGTGGCCATTCAGGCGGTTGAGGCTTGTTGCGGCGGGACCAAGGCCCGATTCTGGTGAATGTGCTGCCGAGGGCGCGTGGCACACCCGATGTGCTGCGATGCTAGCAAAATTTCGCTCCGCTGTACCGTTTTGTATGGCGCGACATACATTGCGGTGCGCAAAACCACCCCCCGCCTCCCCGGGAACTTTCCGGCGCGGAGAGCATAAACAACCATAGACCGCGCTGGTGCATTGCAGTATCATCGACGGTTCACACGACATCAGTGGTTGTCTCATCCGGCCGCTTATGAGGCGGTCTTCCATGCAGACGCGCACCGCTTGAACCCGAGCCACAAGTTCGGCAGAGAGCATCCAAACAATTTTTTGCCGAAAATTGCAAAGGACTGAAATGAACATGCCCAGCGCGGAATTCTCCCACGCCGATAGCAATTCATCTGCCGCACCCGAAATGATCGGTGCGGAAATCCTCGTTCACGCACTTGCCGAAGAAGGCGTCGAGTACGTCTGGGGCTACCCCGGCGGCGCAGTGCTGTATATCTACGACGAGCTCCACAAGCAAACCAAGTTCGAGCACATCCTGGTGCGCCACGAGCAGGCCGCGGTCCATGCCGCGGACGGCTACGCACGCGCAACCGGCAAGGTGGGCGTCGCCCTGGTGACCTCCGGCCCCGGCGTGACCAATGCCGTCACCGGCATCGCCACCGCGTACCTCGACTCGATCCCGATGGTGGTGATCACCGGCAACGTGCCGACCCACGCCATCGGCCAGGACGCCTTCCAGGAGTGCGATACCGTCGGCATTACCCGCCCGATCGTCAAGCACAACTTCCTGGTGAAGGACGTGCGCGACCTCGCCGCGACCATCAAGAAGGCGTTCTTCATCGCCTCGACCGGCCGTCCCGGCCCGGTGGTGGTGGACATCCCCAAGGATGTCTCGCGCAATGCCTGCAAGTACGAGTACCCCAAGTCGATCGACATGCGCTCGTACAACCCGGTCAACAAGGGCCACTCGGGCCAGATCCGCAAGGCGGTGGCGCTGCTCCAGAATGCCGAGCGCCCGTACATCTACAGCGGCGGCGGCGTGGTGCTGGCCAATGCCAGCGACGAGCTGCGCCAGCTGGCGGCGCTGACCGGCCACCCGGTGACCAACACGCTGATGGGCCTGGGCGCGTTCCCCGGCACCCACAAGCAGTTCGTCGGCATGCTCGGCATGCACGGCACGTATGAAGCCAACATGGCCATGCAGAACTGCGACGTGCTGATCGCCATCGGTGCCCGCTTCGACGACCGCGTGATCGGCAACCCGTCGCACTTCACCTCGCAGGCGCGCAAGATCATCCACATCGACATCGATCCGTCGTCGATTTCCAAGCGCGTCAAGGTCGATATCCCCATCGTCGGCAACGTCAAGGACGTGCTGCAGGAACTGATCGCCCAGATCAAGGCCAGCGACGTCAAGCCCAAGCGCGAAGCGCTGGCCAGGTGGTGGGAGCAGATCGAGCAATGGCGCTCGGTCGATTGCCTGAAGTACGACCGCAGCTCCGAGATCATCAAGCCGCAGTACGTGGTCGAGAAGATCTGGGAACTGACCCACGGCGACGCCTTTATCTGCTCGGACGTCGGCCAGCACCAGATGTGGGCCGCGCAGTTCTACAAGTTCAACGAGCCGCGCCGCTGGATCAACTCCGGTGGCCTGGGCACGATGGGCGTGGGCCTGCCGTATGCAATGGGCATCAAGAAGGCATTCCCGGAGAAGGAAGTCGTCACCATCACCGGCGAGGGCTCGATCCAGATGTGCATCCAGGAGCTGTCGACCTGCCTGCAGTACGACACCCCGGTGAAGATCTGCTCGCTCAACAACGGCTACCTGGGCATGGTGCGCCAGTGGCAGGAGATCGAATACGACAACCGCTACTCGCACTCCTACATGGATGCGCTGCCCGATTTCGTCAAGCTGGCCGAGGCCTACGGCCACGTCGGCATGCGCGTCGAGAAGACTTCGGACGTCGAGCCGGCGCTGCGCGAGGCGTTCCGCCTGAAGGACCGTACCGTGTTCCTGGACTTCCAGACCGATCCCACCGAAAACGTCTGGCCGATGGTCCAGGCCGGCAAGGGCATTTCCGAAATGCTGCTCGGCGCGGAGGACCTGTAATGCGACACATCATTTCGGTCCTGCTGGAAAACGAAGCCGGTGCGCTGTCGCGCGTGGTGGGCCTGTTCTCGGCCCGCGGCTACAACATCGAGACGCTGACCGTGGCGCCCACCGAGGACTCCTCGTTGTCGCGCATGACCATCGTCACCACCGGTTCGGATGACGTGATCGAGCAGATCACCAAGCACCTGAACCGCCTGGTGGAAGTGGTCAAGGTGGTCGACCTGACCGAAGGCGCGCACATCGAGCGCGAGCTGATGCTCGTCAAGGTGCGCGCGGTCGGCAAGGAGCGCGAGGAAATGAAGCGCACCGCCGACATCTTCCGCGGCCGCATCATCGATGTCACCGAGAAGACCTACACCATCGAGCTGACCGGCAACGGCGTCAAGCTCGATGCGTTCCTGGACGCGATCGACCGTACCGCCATCCTGGAGACCGTCCGTACCGGCGGCTCGGGCATCGGCCGCGGCGAGCGCATCCTGAAGGTCTGAGCCAGCGCCGCTCGCACAGGTTCAAGCAGTATCCCCCGGGCGGCGCGATCCGTGCGCACACAATGCGCACGAGGATGCCGCCCCCCTCATATAAAAGACAGAGATTGAAGGATTTATCATGAAAGTGTTTTACGACAAGGACGCCGACCTCTCGCTGATCAAGGGCAAGAACGTCACCATCATCGGTTATGGCTCGCAGGGCCACGCCCACGCGCTGAACCTGAAGGATTCGGGCGTCAACGTGACGGTCGGCCTGCGCAAGAGCGGCGCGTCGTGGAACAAGGCCGCCAACGCCGGCCTGCAAGTCAAGGAAGTGGCCGAGGCAGTCAAGGGCGCCGACGTGGTCATGATCCTGCTGCCGGACGAGCAGATCGCCGAGGTGTACAAGAACGAAGTGCACGCCAACATCAAGGAAGGCGCAGCGCTGGCCTTTGCCCACGGCTTCAACGTGCACTACGGTGCCGTGATCCCGCGCGCCGACCTGGACGTAATCATGATCGCGCCGAAGGCCCCGGGCCACACCGTGCGCGCCACGTACTCGCAAGGTGGCGGCGTGCCGCACCTGATCGCCGTGCACCAGAACAAGTCCGGCGCCGCCCGTGACATCGCCCTGTCGTACGCCACCGCCAACGGCGGCGGCCGTGCCGGCATCATCGAGACCAACTTCCGCGAAGAAACCGAGACCGACCTGTTCGGCGAGCAGGCCGTGCTGTGCGGCGGTACCGTCGAGCTGATCAAGGCTGGCTTCGAGACCCTGGTGGAAGCCGGCTACGCGCCGGAAATGGCCTACTTCGAGTGCCTGCACGAACTGAAGCTGATCGTCGACCTGATCTACGAAGGCGGCATCGCCAACATGAACTACTCGATCTCCAACAACGCGGAATATGGTGAGTACGTCACCGGCCCGCGCGTGGTGACCGAAGAGACCAAGAAGGCGATGAAGCAGTGCCTGAAGGACATCCAGACCGGTGAGTACGCCAAGAGCTTCCTGCTGGAGAACAAGGCCGGCGCCCCGACCCTGATCTCGCGCCGCCGCCTGAACGCCGAGCACGAGATCGAAGTGGTCGGCGAGAAGCTGCGCGCGATGATGCCGTGGATCGCCAAGAACAAGATGGTCGACCAGTCGAAGAACTAAGCAGAGTCGCTGTCTGATGGCCCGCGCCGCACGGCGGCGGGCCGAAGCCGTTCAGCGTTCCGTGCCACGCCCTTCTATTATCGGATAGGGAATGCGCCGGGACCTGAACGGCTTTTTGTTATCCTTGTCGAACTTTTCAGGCAAGGCGTGCCGGATGTTGCCCTCACTACAACGGGCCGGCTGGCACCGCCGCGGCGCATGTGGCTTGCCACGGCGACGTTCTGGCCTTGGTTCTGACTCATCGAAACTCGTACTGCATGAACTATCCTCATCCGCTGATCGCCCGTGAAGGCTGGCCGTTCCTGGCCGGCGCCTTTGTCATCTCGCTGCTGGTGCACGCCAGCGCGGGCTTCTGGTGGGCGTTGCCGCTGTGGATCATCACGGTATTCGTGCTGCAGTTCTTCCGCGATCCGCCGCGACCGATCCCGTCGCAGCCCAACGCCGTGCTGGCCCCGGCCGACGGCCGCATTGTCGTGGTCGAAAAGGCGCAGGATCCGTACGCTAACCGCGAGGCGCTGAAGATCAGCGTCTTCATGAACGTCTTCAACGTGCACTCGAACCGCGTCTCGGTCGACGGCGCGGTGGAGAAGGTCGAGTACTTTCCCGGCAAGTTCGTCAACGCTGACCTGGACAAGGCCTCGACCGAGAACGAGCGCAACGCCGTGCTGATCCGGCGCGCGGCCGACGGCCAGATGGTGACGCTGGTGCAGGTGGCCGGCCTGGTGGCCCGCCGCATCCTGTGCTACACCAAGGTCGGCGACAACCTCTCGCGCGGCCAGCGCTACGGTTTTATCCGCTTCGGCTCGCGCGTGGACGTCTACCTGCCGCTCGATGCGCGCCCGCGCGTGACCATCGGCGAGAAGGTATCGGCCTCGTCGACCATCCTCGCCGAACTCGACGTGAAGTGAGCGGCGGCCTGACCGGAGGACTGTGATGGTTGCCTTCCATCGACGTAACAAGCGCGGCAGCAGCGGCAACGTGACTCATCTGCGGCCGTTCCGCCATAACCAGCTGCGCGACGCCGGCGGCTTCGACGACGATGCCGCCGACGACCACGACATCGTCTACCAGCGCCCGCGCCGGCGCGGCATCTACCTGCTGCCCAACGCATTCACCACCGCGGCGCTGTTCGCCGGATTCTTTGCCATCGTGCAGGCGATGAACATGCGCTTCGATGCGGCCGCCATCGCCATCTTCGCGGCCATGGTGCTCGATGGCATGGATGGGCGCGTGGCGCGCATCACCAATACGCAAAGCGCTTTCGGCGAGCAGTATGACTCGCTCTCGGACATGACCTCGTTCGGCGTTGCGCCGGCGCTGGTGATGTACGAATGGATCCTGCACGACCTGGGCAAGTGGGGCTGGATTGCCGCGTTCGTCTACTGCACTTGTGCGGCACTGCGGCTGGCGCGCTTCAATGCCAATATCGGCGTCATCGACAAGCGCTTCTTCCAGGGCCTGCCCAGCCCGGCCGCGGCGGCGCTGGTGGCTGGCTTCGTCTGGCTGGTGATCGACAACAAGCTGCCGGTCAAGGAGCTGTGGATGCCGTGGGTGGCGTTCGGCATCACGCTGTACGCCGGGCTGTCGATGGTCTCGAATGCGCCGTTCTACAGCGGCAAGGCGCTCGACGTGCGCTACCGCGTACCGTTCGGCATGATGGTGCTGGTCCTGGTGCTGTTCGTGGTGGTCTCGACCGATCCGCCGGTGGCGCTGTTCGGGCTGTTCGTGGCCTACGCGATTTCGGGCTATGTGCTGTGGGCCTGGCGGGCCATGCATGGCAAGCCGGCGATCGAGAAGAAGCCGCGGGAATAGATCGCAGAAGGGCGCCCAGGCGCCCTTCATGCATTGCGGGATTCACCATTGTTTTCTGCCGCGGTCAGCGAGGCGTGGCACTCTGCAGTGTTTTCCACCCACCGTCAGGAGGATGTCATGGGCATGTTCGACTTCATCAAGGAAGCGGGAGAAAAGCTGTTCGGCACCGGCGAGGCCAAGGCCGCGCAGGCAGCGGCCGCGGCGGATGCATCGGCGGAAAAGGTCGATGCCGCCAATCGCGCCGCGGGCGATGCGATCGAGGCGTATATCAGGAAGATGGGGCTGGACGCGACCGGGCTGATGGTGCAGGTCGACGGCTCGCAGGGTCTCGTCACCGTGTTCGGCGTGGCGCCCGACCAGGCCACGCGCGAGAAGATCATCCTGTGTGCCGGCAATGTCGAGGGCGTCGACAAGGTCGAGGACAAGATGTCGGTCAACGTCGAGTCCGCGGAATCGGGCTGGCACACCGTGGTCAAGGGCGACACGCTGTGGGCGATTGCGCAGGCCGCCTACGGCAACGGCGCCGAGTACAACAAGATCTTCGAAGCCAACCAGCCGATGCTGAGCCACCCGGACAAGATCTATCCGGGCCAGAAGCTGCGCATCCCGCCGAAGGGCTGACGCCACTGCGGGCGGCGCGTGCGGCAAAACCCTGTGTTGCGCGTGCACGCCAAGTCGGCTATAGTCGCAGCCATGATTTCGCGCCAAGTCCTAATCGCCCGCACCAACCTAGGTGGCCTACTAGGCCATCAGGTCGGGACGCGCGCGCGCTAAGGACGGACTTACCCCTTAGCGCGGAATCCGCAAGGAATTTTCCAACGCCCCGGCCTGCTCCATGCACGCCGGGGCGTTTTGCATTCCACAGCCGTGGAGCGCGGAACAGGCGGTAAAGCCCCGGACGCAGCATGCCGGGGACAGCACACGACAAGTAATCAGGAGCTCCACACCATGTCTGACAAACTCATCATTTTCGACACCACCTTGCGTGACGGCGAGCAATCGCCCGGCGCCTCGATGACGCGCGAGGAAAAGATCCGCATCGCGCGCCAGCTGGAGCGCCTGAAGGTCGATGTGATCGAGGCCGGTTTCGCGGCGAGCTCCAACGGCGACTTCGAGGCGATCCGCGCGATCGCGCAGGTGGTCAGGGACTCCACCATTTGCTCGCTGGCCCGCGCCAACGACAAGGACATTGCCCGCGCCGCCGAGGCGCTCAAGCCGGCCAACTCGTTCCGCATCCACACCTTCATCGCCACCTCGGCGCTGCACATGGAGAAGAAGCTGCGCATGACGCCGGACGAGGTCTACCAGCAGGCGCGCCTGGCGGTGCGCTTCGCGCGCCAGTTCACCGACGATATCGAGTTCTCGCCGGAAGACGGCAGCCGCTCGGACATGGATTTCCTGTGCCGCGTGCTCGAAGGCGTGATCGCCGAGGGCGCGACCACCATCAACCTGCCCGATACCGTCGGTTACGCCGTGCCGGAAGGCTATGCCGAACTGATCCGCTCGGTGCGCGAGCGCATTCCCAACTCGGACAAGGCGGTCTGGTCGGTGCACTGCCATAACGACCTCGGCATGGCCGTGGCCAACTCGCTGGCGGCGGTCAAGATGGCCGGTGCGCGCCAGATCGAGTGCACCATCAACGGCCTCGGCGAGCGCGCCGGCAACACCAGCCTGGAAGAGGTGGTGATGGCGGTGAAGACGCGCCGCGACTACTTCAACCTGGACCTGGGCATCGACACCACGCAGATCGTGCCGGCATCCAAGCTGGTGTCGCAGATCACCGGCTTCGCGGTGCAGCCGAACAAGGCCGTGGTTGGCGCCAACGCCTTCGCGCACGCCTCCGGCATCCACCAGGATGGCGTGCTCAAGGCGCGCGACACCTACGAGATCATGCGCGCCGAAGACGTGGGCTGGACCGCCAACAAGATCGTGCTGGGCAAGCTGTCGGGCCGCAATGCCTTCAAGCAGCGCCTGCAGGAACTGGGCATCGAGCTCGACAGCGAGAGCGAGGTCAACGCCGCCTTCACGCGCTTCAAGGAGCTGGCTGACCAGAAGGCCGAGATCTTCGACGAGGACATCGTCGCCATCGTTTCGAACGAGGCCCGGCACGACGCCAACGAACACTTCCGCTTCATCTCGCTGTCGCAGCGCTCCGAGACCGGCGAGCGCCCGCATGCGCGCGTGGTGTTCAGCATGGATGGCCAGGAGCAGAGCGGCGAGGGCGAGGGCAACGGCCCGGTCGACGCCACCCTGCATGCGATCGAGTCGCGCGTGGCCAGCGGCGCCGAGATGGTGCTGTATTCGGTCAATGCCATCACTGGCGGCACCGAGGCCCAGGGTGAAGTGACCGTGCGACTGTCCAAGGCCGGCCGCATCGTCAACGGCGTGGGCACCGACCCGGATATCGTCGCGGCCTCGGCCAAGGCCTACCTGGCCGCGCTGAACAAGCTGCTCGACAAGGCCGTGCAGAAGATCAACCCGCAGATCTGATCCAGGCCCCCTGCGCAGACGGCGGCAGGCCTACCCGGCCCTAACGTACGGACCAGGCCCGCCATTCCCGACCCGGGGATGGCGGGCTTTTTCATGGCACAGTTCGAGCACATCGTGGGCCTGCGCGCGAGCGCGTCAGAAAAAGCGGCGCTCGTCGGGGTCGTAGAGCGGATCGGGCGTGATCTGGGTCCGGCGCAGCACGCCGGCATCGTCGAAATAGAAGTGGAACAGCGACGGCCAGACGTCTTCGTGGAGGAAGCGGTAAGACCAGACCTCGTTGCGCATGCGCGGGTAGTAGCTGACCGGCAGCCGCGTCACGCCGAAGTGCTCGGCCACGTCGCGCCTGGTCCAGGTGTTGACCTGCGCCTTGTACAGCTCGGGCGTCGACAGCATGTTGCGGAACACGGTCAGGTTGCCGTTGCGGTCGAAGTCGGCGCCATAGGCATACTGGCCCATCGGCTGCTTCGAGTAGATCCAGCGCGTGGTGCCGTCGCGCAGCGGGAATACATCGGTAGGCGGCCCGAACATCGCCTGCACCGCGGCCTGCGGCTGGCCCACCAGCCGGGTCCCCTCCTGCACCGGCATCAGCGTGGCGCAGGCGGACAGCATGGCGACGCCCAGCACCAGCACGAGACGGCGCGCGCCCTTGGCGATGACGGATTTCATGGCTGGACCTCGCTCGATGGATGGGGTGTCGATATCGCAAGTGTAGTGCGGCGGCGGGCGGTGTGTGCATCCAACGCTGCTTTTTGTGCGGATCTGCCGATAACCCGGGCGGTTCTCCCTGGAATTGGTCATGCGGGCGCGCTTCGCGCCGGCATTTGCCCGCAACCGCATGCTGCCTTACCATCCAGCGCTTTCCAGGAGAGACGAATGACGGTTGCGGCGCGGTGGCGGGGATGGCTGGGCGGGTTGTTGCTGGCGGCAGCGGCGGGCGCCTCGGCGCAGGAGCCGATCCGGCTGGGCATGATCGATGGCCTGTCCGGCCCCTTCGCCAATGCCGGCGAGGCGGTGGCGCGCAACCTGCGCCTGGCGATCGAGCGCATCAACGCGCGCGGCGGCGTGAAGACCGCCGAAGGTGCGCGGCCGCTCGAGCTGGTCACCTTCGACAGCAAGGGCAATGTCGACGAAAGCCTGATCCAGCTGCGCGCGCTGACCGACAAGCGCATTCCCTTTGTGCTGCAGGGCAACAGCTCGGCGGTGGCGGGGGCGCTGGTGTCGGCGATCAACCGCCATAACGCGCGCCAGCCGGATGCGCGCGTGCTGTTCCTGAACTATTCGGCGGTCGATCCGAGCCTGACCAACGAGAACTGCAGCTTCTGGCATTTCCGTTTCGATGCCAGCGCCGACATGCGCATGCAGGCGCTGACCGAGGTTATCCGCCAGGACCAGGCGGTGCGCCGCGTCTACCTGATCGATCAGGACTACAGCTTCGGCCACCAGGTGGCGCGCTCGGCGCGCGAGATGCTGGCGGCGCGCCGCCCCGATATCCAGATCGTCGGCGACGAATTCCATCCGATCGGCAAGATCAAGGACTTCGCGCCCTATATCGCCAAGATCAAGGCCAGCGGGGCGGATGCGGTCATCACCGGCAACTGGGGCAACGACCTGACGCTGATGGTCAAGGCCGCGCGCGAGGGCGGGCTGCGGGCCAAGTTCTATACCTTCTACGGCAATGGCCTGGGCGCGCCGGCGGCGATGGGCGATGCCGGGGTCGGCCGCGTGCTGGCCGTGGCCGAGTGGCATCCCAATGTGGGCGGGGCGGCGTCCGATGCGTTCTACCAGGAATTCCGCGCGCGCTATCCGGAGCCCCGGGACGACTACGTCCACCTGCGCATGCAGATGATGGTCGAGATGCTGGCGCGCGCGATCACGCAGGCCGGTTCCACCGACGCGGTCAAGGTGGCGCGCGCGCTCGAGCACATGCGCTACGTCAACGACTTCCACGAAGCCACGGTGCGGGCCGACGACCACCAGGTGCTGCAGCCGCTGTACGTGTCGGTGATGGAGCGCCAGGGCGGCGCGGTGCGCTTCGACAACGAGGGCTCGGGCTATGGCTTCCGCACCGTGCGCAAGCTCAAGGCCGCGCAAACCACGCTGCCGACCACCTGCAGGATGGAGCGACCGTGAGCGGCGGCGCGCCGGGTACTCCCGCAACGGCTTTTCGGCTATAATCCGCCGCTGTCGTTACCAGGCCCCCGGTCCGGTCGCGGCAACAGCCAGTCAATTGCATGGCACGACGCATGCGGCGCATCCCGCGCTGTGGCGTTCGCAAGTGAAAGGAAATCATCATGGCAGTCGCCGATATCAACAAGTCCGAAGTCATCAAGCAGTTCGCGCGTGGCGCCAACGACACTGGCAGCCCCGAAGTGCAAGTGGCCTTGCTGACCACCCGCATCAACGAACTGACCCCGCACTTCAAGGCCAACATGAAGGACCACCACAGCCGCCGCGGCCTGCTGCGCATGGTGAGCCGCCGTCGCCGCCTGCTGGACTACCTCAAGTCCAACGATGCCGACCGTTACCGCGCCCTGATCGAAAAGCTGGGTCTGCGCAAGTAAGGTTGCGTCCGATGGCAGCGCGATTCCAGGGTTTGCACGGTTTCGCGTGAGGCCTCGATGCCTGCTTCAGCATTGCTGGGCAGGCATTTTGCATTTCTGGCGGCGCGAATCGCGTCGCCGGGGTGCAGGTTGTGAATGGAGTGATTTTCGCTTCACGCCGCCCCGCCATGTCGATGGCGCGGGCGCCGTTGCGGCAAGCCTCGCAACGGAGTAAGTTGTTCTTTTTATCCAACACCCGGGCTCGGGCAAGGAAACAGGGCTTTGTGTCATTCCAGCACGGCATCGGCCATGCCGGTGCCGCGCTGGAATGGCATAGCACTTCCCTGCGACCGCGACCGGCAACCCGGCAGTTTGCCTGCGGCTGAGAACGCAGGCGTCGCCGGCCGCGCGCGTGTCATTGCGTAGATCGCGCGGCCAGCACGCAAGTCAAGGAATGCACATGTCCATGTTCAACAAGGTCGTCAAGGAATTCCAGTGGGGCCAGCACAAGGTCCGCATGGAAACCGGCGAAATCGCCCGCCAGGCCGGCGGTGCCGTGCTGGTCGATGTGGAAGACACCGTGGTGCTGGCGACCGTGGTCGCCGCCAAGAACCCGAAGCCGGGCCAGGACTTCTTCCCGCTGACCGTCGACTACATCGAGAAGACCTACGCGGCCGGCAAGATCCCCGGCGGCTTCTTCAAGCGTGAAGGCCGTCCGTCGGAAAACGAGACCCTGACCTCGCGCCTGATCGACCGTCCGCTGCGTCCGCTGTTCCCGGAAGGCTTCTACAACGAAGTGCAGGTGGTGGTGCACGTGGTATCGCTGAATCCGGAAGTGCCGGCCGACATCCCCGCGCTGATCGGCGCGTCGGCCGCGCTGGCCGTGTCCGGTATCCCGTTCAGCGGCCCGGTGGGCGCCGCGCGCGTGGGCTACAAGGACGGCCAGTACCTGCTCAACCCGACCCGCTCGCAGATCGCCACCTCGGACCTGGACCTGGTGGTCGCCGGCACCGAGCGCGCCGTGCTGATGGTCGAATCGGAAGCCAACCAGCTGTCGGAAGACGTGATGCTGGGCGCCGTGGTCTACGGCCACGAGCAGATGCAGACCGCCATCAACGCCATCCATGAACTGGTGCGCGAAGGCGGCAAGCCGGAGTGGGACTGGGCCCCGGCCGCCAAGAACGAGCCGCTGATCGCCAAGGTCACCGAAGTCGCGCTGCCGCTGCTGCAGGAAGCCTACCAGCTGCGCCAGAAGTCGGCGCGCAGCCAGAAGCTGAAGGAAGTGTCGGCCAACGTCGCCGCCGCGCTGGCCGAGGCCGGCGTCGAGGCCGACAAGGTCGAGGTCGGCAATATCATGTTCGACCTGGAAGCCAAGATCGTGCGCGGCCAGATCCTGAACGGCGAGCCGCGCATCGACGGCCGCGACACCCGCACCGTGCGCCCGATCGAGATCCGTTCGTCGGTGCTGCCGCGCGCGCACGGCTCGGCGCTGTTCACCCGCGGCGAGACCCAGGCGCTGGTGGTGGCCACGCTGGGCACCAAGAGCGACGAGCAGATCATCGACGCGCTGGCCGGCGAGTACCGCGACCGCTTCATGCTCCACTACAACATGCCCCCGTTCGCCACCGGCGAGACCGGCCGCGTGGGCAGCCCCAAGCGCCGCGAAATCGGCCACGGCCGCCTGGCCAAGCGCGCACTGATCCCGGTGCTGCCGAAGGACGATGAATTCGCCTACACCATCCGCCTGGTTTCGGAAATCACCGAGTCCAACGGCTCGTCGTCGATGGCTTCGGTCTGCGGCGGCTGCCTGGCGCTGATGGACGCCGGCGTTCCGGTCAAGGCGCACGTGGCCGGCGTGGCCATGGGCCTGATCCTGGAAGGCAACAAGTTCGCCGTGCTGACCGACATCCTGGGCGATGAAGACCACCTGGGCGACATGGACTTCAAGGTGGCCGGCACCGACAGCGGCATCACCGCGCTGCAGATGGACATCAAGGTCCAGGGCATCACCAAGGAGATCATGCAGGTCGCGCTGGCGCAGGCCAAGGAAGGCCGCCTGCACATCCTGTCGAACATGCAGGAAGCGATGGGCCATGCCCGCACCGAGCTGTCGGCGCACGCGCCGCGCATGATCACCATGAAGATCCATCCGGACAAGATCCGCGAAGTGATCGGCAAGGGCGGCTCGACCATCCAGGCGCTGACCAAGGAAACCGGCACCACCATCGACATCCAGGAAGACGGCACCATCACCATCGCCTCGACCTCGACCGAAGGCATGGCCGAAGCCAAGCGCCGTATCGAGGGCATCACCGCGGAAGCCGAAGTGGGCAAGATCTACGCCGGTACCGTGCTGAAGCTGCTGGACTTTGGTGCCATCGTCAACATCCTGCCTGGCAAGGATGGCCTGCTGCACATCTCGGAAATCGTCAACGAGCGCGTCAAGGACATCAAGGACTGGCTGAAGGAAGGCCAGCAGGTCCGCGTCAAGCTGATCCAGGCCGACGAGAAGGGCCGCCTGCGCCTGTCGCTGAAGGCCGCGCTGGCGGAAGAGGGCGGCAGCATCAGCCCGATCAACGCCGGCGAGAGCGCCGCCCCGGCAGCACCCGCCGGTGGCTCGGAACAGCAGTAAAGCGGGGCAGTGACTGTCCCGATGGTGCCGCCGCAAGGCGGTGCCGCGGAAAAACGGCCGGGCGATGCCCGGCCGTTTTTTTGTTTACACTGCGGCAACCCATCGAGCCACGGCTCACACCGAGCAAAGACAAGGAGCAAAGAAGCATGCAAGCCATCGAGATCCGCGAATACGGCGCCCCCGAAGTCCTCCAGCTGACCGAGCGGCCCGATCCGGTGCCCGCCGCGGGCGAGGTGCTGATCCGCGTGGCGGCCGCCGGCGTGAATCGCCCGGACGTATTCCAGCGCACCGGCAACTATCCGGTGCCGCCGGGTGCGTCGGAGCTGCCTGGCCTGGAAGTGGCGGGCGTGGTGGTCGGCGGCGACCTGTCGCATGCCGACAACCGCTTCGGCCTCAAGGTGGGCGACCGCGTTTGCGCGCTGGTGCAGGGCGGCGGCTACGCACAACTGTGCACCGCGCCGCTGGCGCAGGTCCTGCCCGCGCCGCAAGGCCTGAGCGATATTGAAGCCGCCGCGCTGCCGGAAACCTTCTTCACGGTGTGGAGCAATGTGTTCGATCGCGGCTACCTGGGCCAGGGCCCGCGCGGCAAGGACGAAACCCTGCTGATCCAGGGTGGCTCCAGCGGCATCGGCACCACCGCGATCCAGATCGCCAAGGCGCTGGGCTTCAAGGTGTTCGTCACCGCCGGCACCGATGAAAAATGCAAGGCCTGCGAAGACCTCGGCGCCGATCGCGCCATCAACTACAAGACCCAGGACTTCGTTGCCGAGGTGGCCGCGCTGACCGGCGGCAAGGGCGTCGACGTGATCCTCGACATGGTCGCCGGCCCGTACCTGGCGCGCGAGCTGAAGTGCATCGCCGACGATGGCCGCATCGTCATCATCGCGCTGCTGGGTGGCGCCAAGGCCGAGATTCCGCTGGGCGACATCCTGCGCCGGCGCATCACCGTGACCGGCTCGACCCTGCGCCCGCGCCCGGCATCGTTCAAGGGCAAGATCGCCGCGGCGCTGCACGAACAGGTGTGGCCGCTGCTGTCTGGCGGCAAGATCAAGCCGGTGATCCACCAGGTGTTCCCGGCCGCGCAGGCCGCCGAGGCGCATCGGCTGATGGAGTCGAGCGAGCATATCGGCAAGATCATGCTGACCTGGTAAATCGGCGGGCGTAGCGCCTTGCCCCTGCCACACGCTACAATAGCGGGTTTGATTTGGGAGGGGCACCTCGTGAGACAAAAGCTCGTCATCGGCAATTGGAAGATGCACGGCAGCCTGGCTGCCAACGCGGCACTGCTGGAAGCCATCCAGGCTGGCGCTGGTGTGACCGGCGCGACGCTGGCGGTCTGCGCGCCGTTCCCCTATCTTGCACAATGCCAGGCGCTGCTGAATGGCTCAAAAGTGGCCTGGGGTGCGCAAGACGTGTCGGCGGAGGCGCGCGGCGCCTTCACCGGCGAAGTGGCGGCCTCCATGCTGGGCGAGTTCGGCTGCACCTATGTGCTGGTCGGCCACTCCGAGCGCCGCACCTACCATGGCGAGACCGACCAGGCGGTCGCGGCCAAGGCGCTGCGGGCGCTCGAGTTCGGTATCGTCCCGGTGGTTTGCGTAGGCGAGACCCTGGCCCAGCGCGAGGCGGGCGAGACCGAGGCCGTGGTCGGCCGGCAGCTGCAAGCGGTGCTGGAAGCGCTGACGGTGGAGCAACTGGGCCGCGTGGTGCTGGCCTATGAGCCGGTGTGGGCCATCGGCACCGGCAAGACCGCCACCAGCGCGCAGGCGCAGGCGGTGCACGCGTTCCTGCGCGGCCAGGTTGCCGCGCGCGATGCGGGCGTGGCCGGGCGCATGGCAATCTTGTACGGTGGCAGCGTCAAGCCGGACAATGCGGCCGAACTGTTTTCGATGACCGATATCGACGGGGGCCTGATTGGCGGCGCCTCGCTCAAGTCGGAGGATTTTCTCGCGATCGGCAACGCCTGAATGCCGGCCGTTCCGATCGACCGATCAGGCAAGTAAGCTTATTTAAATCAAATGGCAATCTTCAAGACTTTGTTGGTGGTGCTGCAGGTGTTGTCGGCGCTGGGCGTAATCGGCCTGGTGCTGATCCAGCATGGCAAGGGCGCCGATGTGGGCGCGGCCTTCGGCTCGGGCGCCTCCGGCAGCCTGTTCGGCGCCACCGGCTCGGCAAACTTCCTGTCGCGCACCACCGCCGTGCTGGCCACGCTGTTCTTTGTCTGCACGCTGGCGCTGACGCTGCTGGGCAACTACAAGCC
Organism: Cupriavidus taiwanensis; assembly: GCF_900250115.1. Classification (NCBI taxonomy): domain Bacteria; kingdom Pseudomonadati; phylum Pseudomonadota; class Betaproteobacteria; order Burkholderiales; family Burkholderiaceae; genus Cupriavidus; species Cupriavidus taiwanensis. The sequence goes on from NZ_LT984803.1 coordinate 1,006,921, forward strand.
CGCTGCGTCGCTGGGCGTGATGGGCGCGGCGCCGGCATCGGCGCCCGCCGTGGCCGGTGCTTCGGCACCCGCTGCAGCGCCGGCCGCCGCCGCGGACGCCTCGGCGCCGGCAGCCCCTGCGGTACCGAAATAATCCGATTGCCTTGCGGCGGATTCCTGAGTTTTTTTGCAGTTGTGCGTTGAACAAAGCAGGAAATTTGGGTTAGAATGCAAGGCTTGAAACGATTCCCCAGCGATGGGTTCCACGCAAAGACGAAAGCCTTTGTAACGGACCTGAAGGGCCTGAAAACCCGGCGCCAGGCAATATTGTTTCTCCCCCAGCCGACGTGGTGAAATTGGTAGACACGCTATCTTGAGGGGGTAGTGGCGAAAGCTGTGCGAGTTCGAGTCTCGCCGTCGGCACCAAACAACTTGATCGGAGTCCCTGGCCGGGCAATGCACCCGCGCGTGGGGCTCCGGCAGTCCGCAAGGCGGCGCGCCATGATTCACGTGGCTTAGCGCCTGGGGTGGGCAACAGGACGCCGCTTCAGCTGGTGCTGTTGACAACATTCCAGATAAGGCTGGCCGTACCTTGAATCTCGAAGCCTACTTCCCCGTTCTCATCTTCATCATCTTCGGTGTCGTGCTTGGCGTGGCACTGATGTCGATCGGTCGGATCCTCGGTCCGAACAAGCCCGATCCCGCGAAGCTGTCGCCGTACGAGTGCGGCTTCGAAGCGTTCGAGGACGCGCGCATGAAGTTCGACGTGCGCTACTACCTCATCGCCATCCTGTTTATCCTGTTCGATCTCGAAACCGCCTTCCTGTTTCCGTGGGGTGTTGCCCTGAAGGACATCGGCTGGCCGGGGTTCATCGCCATGGGCGTGTTTCTGCTGGAATTCATCGTGGGCTTCGTCTACATCTGGAAAAAGGGCGCGCTCGATTGGGAGTGATGTGAAATGGCAATCGAAGGCGTTCTCAACGAAGGCTTTGTCACGACTACCGCTGACAAGCTGATCAACTGGACCCGCACCGGGTCGCTGTGGCCGATGACTTTCGGCCTGGCCTGCTGTGCCGTGGAAATGATGCATGCCGGCGCCGCGCGCTACGACATGGACCGCTTCGGCGTGATTTTCCGCCCGTCGCCGCGCCAGTCGGACGTGATGATCGTGGCCGGCACGCTGTGCAACAAGATGGCCCCCGCGCTGCGCAAGGTCTACGACCAGATGGCGGAACCGCGCTGGGTGATCTCGATGGGCTCGTGCGCCAACGGTGGCGGCTACTACCACTATTCGTATTCGGTGGTGCGCGGCTGCGACCGCATCGTGCCGGTGGATATCTACGTGCCGGGCTGCCCGCCGACGGCCGAGGCGCTGATCTACGGCGTGATCCAGCTGCAGAACAAGATCAAGCGTACCAACACCATCGCGCGCAAGGGCTGAAATGGCGAAGCTCGATACCCTGAAGGCCGCGCTCGAGAAAGCTCTCGGCAAGCGCGTGCAGAAACTGGTCGAGGCGACCGGTGAACTGACGCTGATCGTCAAGGCCGACGACTACCTCGAAGTGGCGCAGATCCTGCGCGACGATCCGTCGCTGCGCTTCGAGCAGCTGATCGACCTGTGCGGCGTCGACTATTCCGAGTATGCCGAGGGCGCCTGGGACGGCCTGCGCTTTGCCGCGGTGTCGCAGCTGCTGTCGGTCACGCACAACTGGCGCCTGCGCCTGCGCGCGTTCGCCAGCGACGATGACTTTCCGGTGCTGCCGTCGCTGATCAACGTGTGGAACTCGGTCAACTGGTTCGAGCGCGAAGCCTTCGATTTCTACGGCATCGTGTTCGACGGCCATCCGGACCTGCGCCGCATCCTGACCGACTACGGTTTCGTCGGCCATCCGTTCCGCAAGGACTTCCCGGTTTCCGGCTTTGTCGAGATGCGCTACGACCCCGATCAGAAGCGGGTCATCTACCAGCCGGTCACGATCGAGCCGCGCGAAATCACGCCGCGCGTGATCCGCGAGGACAAGTACGGCGGCGTGGAGTACTGAGAACGCGTCATGGCAGATATCAAGAATTACACCCTGAACTTCGGCCCGCAGCATCCGGCCGCGCACGGCGTGCTGCGCCTGGTGCTGGAGCTGGACGGCGAAGTCATCCAGCGCGCCGATCCGCATATCGGCCTGCTGCACCGTGCCACCGAGAAGCTGGCCGAGCAGAAGACCTGGATCCAGAGCGTGCCGTACATGGACCGCCTCGACTACGTGTCGATGATGGTCAACGAGCACGCCTACGTGATGGCGATCGAGCGGCTGCTGGGCCTCGAGGTGCCGGTGCGCGCGCAGTACATCCGCGTGATGTTCGACGAGATCACCCGCCTGCTGAACCACCTGATGTGGATCGGCTCGCACGCGCTCGACGTGGGCGCGATGGCGGTGTTCCTGTACGCCTTCCGCGAACGCGAGGACATGTTCGACATGTACGAGGCGGTGTCGGGCGCGCGCATGCACGCGGCCTACTACCGTCCGGGCGGCGTGTACCGCGACCTGCCTGACACGATGCCGCAATATCGTGCCTCGAAGATCCACAACGAGCGTGCCATCAAGGCCATGAACGAAGCGCGTTCGGGCTCGCTGCTGGACTTCATCGAGGACTTCACCAACCGCTTCCCGAAGTACGTCGACGAGTACGAGACCCTGCTGACCGACAACCGGATCTGGAAGCAGCGCCTGGTGGACATCGGCGTGGTCAGCCCGGAACGCGCGCTGCAGATGGGCTTTACCGGCCCGATGCTGCGCGGCTCCGGCATTGCCTGGGACCTGCGCAAGAAGCAGCCGTACGAGGTGTACGACAAGCTGGACTTCGACGTGCCGGTGGGCGTGGGCGGCGACTGCTACGCGCGCTACCTGGTGCGCGTGGAAGAGATGCGCCAGTCCAACCGCATCATCAAGCAGTGCGTGGAATGGCTGCGCCGCAACCCGGGCCCGGTGATCACCGAGAACCACAAGGTGGCGCCACCCTCGCGCGTGGACATGAAGTCCAACATGGAAGAACTGATCCACCACTTCAAGCTCTTCACCGAAGGCATGCACGTGCCCGAAGGCGAGGCGTACGCGGCGGTGGAACACCCCAAGGGCGAGTTCGGCATCTACGCGATCTCGGACGGCGCGAACAAGCCGTACCGCCTGAAGATCCGTGCGCCTGGCTTCCCGCACCTGGCCGCGCTGGACGAAATGGCCAAGGGACACATGATTGCTGACGCGGTAACGATCATCGGCACGCAAGACATCGTCTTCGGCGAGATCGACCGCTAATCACGGACCGCCGGCCCGGACGACGATCCGGGCGCTTTCCGAGGGGCTCCGCCGAGCGGAGCGGCCCGGAAGACCCGCGGCGGACCGGCACGGCCTCAGGCCCGCCGGCGGAACGGCAGCGACGGCTGCAAACCTGCGGAGAGACGCCCGGTGGCGCTGTCTCCGGCGTTTTACTGCAATGACCATGCTATCAGCAGAAGCTCTCAAGGAAATCGATCGCGCGATCGCGAAGTATCCGGCCGACCAGAAGCAGTCGGCCGTGATGGCGGCGCTTGCCGTGGCGCAGGGCGAGGTGGGCTGGGTTTCCCCCGAAGTCATGCAGTTCGTCGCCAACTACCTCGAGATGCCACCCGTGTGGGTGGAAGAGGTGGCGACCTTCTACAACATGTACGACACCAAGCCGGTGGGCAAGTACAAGCTCACCGTCTGCACCAACCTGCCGTGCGCCCTGTCGGGCGGCGAGCGGGCTGGCGATTACCTGAAGCGCAAGCTCGGCATCGACTACAACGAAACCACCGCGGACGGTTGCTTCACGCTGAAGGAAGGCGAGTGCATGGGCGCCTGCGGCGACGCCCCGGTGATGATCGTCAACAACACCCGCATGTGCAGCTGGATGAGCGACGACAAGCTCGACGCCCTGGTCGAAGAGCTCAAGGCCGAGGCTGCCAAGGGGGCAAGTAACATGACCTGTCTGCACGACCGCCATATCCAGCCGCTGATCCTGGCCGGCCTGGACGGCAACAACTGGCACCTGGAAGACTACGTCAAGCGCGGCGGCTACCAGCAACTGAAGCGCATCCTGACCGAGAAGATCCCGCCCGAGCAGGTGATCGCCGACGTCAAGGCCTCGGGCCTGCGCGGCCGTGGCGGTGCGGGCTTCCCGACCGGCCTGAAGTGGAGCTTCATGCCGCGCACCTTCCCGGGTCAGAAATACCTGGTCTGCAACACCGATGAAGGCGAGCCCGGCACGTTCAAGGACCGCGACATCATCCGCTACAACCCGCATGCGCTGATCGAGGGCATGGCCATCGGCGCGTATGCGATGGGCATCACCGTGGGCTACAACTACATCCACGGCGAGATCTGGAACGAATACAAGATCTTCGAGGAAGCACTCGAAGAGGCGCGCGCCGCCGGATTCCTGGGCGACAACATCCTGGGCTCGGGCTTCAGCTTCCAGTTGCACGCCCACCACGGCTACGGCGCCTATATCTGCGGCGAGGAAACCGCGCTGCTCGAATCGCTGGAAGGCAAGAAGGGCCAGCCGCGCTTCAAGCCGCCGTTCCCCGCCAGCTTCGGCCTGTACGGCAAGCCGACCACCATCAACAACACCGAGACCTTCGCCGCGGTGCCGTTCCTGCTGGCCGTCGGCCCCGAGAACTACCTGAAGATGGGCAAGCCGAACAACGGCGGCACCAAGATCTTCTCGATCTCGGGCGACGTCGAGCGCCCCGGCAACTACGAGATCCCGCTGGGCACGCCGTTCGCCAAGCTGCTGGAACTGGCTGGCGGCATGCGCGGCGGCAAGCGCATCAAGGCGGTGATCCCCGGTGGTTCGTCCGCGCCGGTGGTGCCGGGCGACCTGATGATGGCGTCCGACATGGACTACGACTCGATCGCCAAGGCCGGCTCGATGCTGGGCTCGGGCGCGGTGATCGTGATGGACGAGACGCGCTGCATGGTCCGCTCGCTGCTGCGCCTGTCGTACTTCTATTTTGAGGAATCGTGCGGCCAGTGCACGCCGTGCCGCGAAGGCACCGGCTGGCTGTATCGCATGGTCAATCGCATCGAACACGGAGAAGGGCGCCAGGAAGACCTGGACCTGCTCAACAACGTCGCGGAAAACATCATGGGCCGCACCATCTGCGCGCTCGGCGATGCCGCGGCGATGCCGGTCCGCGGCATGCTCAAGCACTACTGGAAAGAGTTCGAATATCACGTCGAACACAAGCAGTGCATGGTTCCGGCCTACATCTAAGCGTGGCAGAACATGGTTGAACTAGAGATCGACGGCAAGAAGGTTGAGGTTGCTGAGGGCAGCCTGGTGATGGAAGCGGCCCGCAAGCTGGGCACCTACATCCCGCACTTCTGCTACCACCGCAAACTGTCCATCGCGGCCAACTGCCGCATGTGCCTGGTCGAGGTCGAGAAGGCCCCGAAGGCGCTGCCTGCCTGCGCCACGCCGGTGACCCCCGGCATGAAGGTCTTCACCAACTCGGAGAAGGCGGTCAAGGCGCAGAAGTCGGTGATGGAATTCCTGCTGATCAACCACCCGCTGGATTGCCCGATCTGCGATCAGGGCGGCGAGTGCCAGCTGCAGGACCTGGCCGTGGGCTACGGTGCCTCGGAGTCGCGCTACAAGGAAGAGAAGCGCGTGGTGTTCCACAAGAACGTGGGCCCGCTGATCTCCATGGAGGAGATGACCCGCTGCATCCACTGCACCCGCTGCGTGCGCTTCGGCCAGGAAGTGGCCGGCGTGATGGAGCTGGGCATGCTCAACCGCGGCGAGCATTCCGAGATCACCACCTTCGTCGGCAAGACCGTCGACTCGGAACTGTCGGGCAACATGATCGACCTGTGCCCGGTCGGCGCGCTGACCAGCAAGCCGTTCCGCTACTCGGCCCGCACCTGGGAACTGGCGCGCCGCAAGTCGGTGTCGCCGCACGACGGCCTGGGCGCCAACCTGGTGGTGCAGACCAAGAACCAGCGCGTAATGCGCGTGCTGCCGCTGGAAAACGAAGACATCAACGAGTGCTGGATCTCCGACAAGGACCGCTTCTCGTATGAAGGCCTGAACAGCGCCGACCGCCTGACCCGCCCGCTGCTGAAGCAGGGCGGCGAATGGATGGAAACCGACTGGCAGACCGCGCTCGAATACGTCGCCAATGGCCTCGCCGGGATCAAGCGCGAGCACGGCGCCGACCAGATCGCCGCGCTGGCCAGCCCGCACAGCACGCTGGAAGAACTGTTCCTGCTGGGCAAGCTGATGCGCGGCCTGGGCAGCGACAACGTCGACTTCCGCCTGCGCCAGACCGATTTCTCGGCCGCGCTGAAGGGCGCGCCGTGGCTGGGCATGCCGGTGGCCGACGTGACCAACCTGCAGCGCGCGCTGGTGATCGGCTCGTCGCTGCGCAAGGATCATCCGCTGCTGGCCTCGCGTCTGCGCCAGGCGACCAAGAAGGGCGCCCGCGTGACCGTGCTGGGTGCCGGCGGTGAAGACCTGCTGATGCCCGCGACCCGCATCGACGTGGCCCCGTCGGGCTGGACCGCCGCGCTGGCCGGCGTGGCCCGTGCCGTCGCCGCCGCCAAGGGCGTGGCGGCTCCGGCCGGCACCGAAGGCTTCGACGGTGGCGATGCCGCTGCCAAGGCCGCCGAGGCACTGCTGTCGGGCGAGCGCCGCGCCGTGTTCCTCGGCAACGAGGCCGTGCGTCATCCGCAGTTCGCGGGGCTGCACGCGCTGGCGCAGTGGATCGCGACCGAAACCGGCGCCACGCTGGGCTTCCTGACCGAAGCGGCCAATACCGTCGGCGGCCATATCGCCGGCGCGCTGCCGAAGCAGGGCGGCGCCAATGCGCAGGCCATGCTGGCGACGCCGCGCAAGGCCTACATCCTGCTGAACACCGAACCCGAGTTCGACGCCGCCGACCCGCGCCAGGCGCTGGCCGCCCTGGCCCAGGCCGGCACGGTGGTGGTGCTGTCGCCGTTCCGCTCGGAAGCGGCGATGCAGTACGCCGACGTGATCCTGCCGGTGACGCCGTTCACCGAGACCGCGGGCACCTTCGTCAACTGCGAGGGCAAGCCGCAGAGCTTCAACGGCGTGGTGCGCGCGCTGGGCGAATCGCGTCCGGGCTGGAAGGTGCTGCGCGTGCTGGGCAACCTGCTGGACGTGGCCGGCTTCGACTACGACACCGCCGAGGCGGTGCGCGCCGAAGTGCTGTCGGCCCCGGTCGAAGCGCAGCTGGACAACGCCACCGACGCAGCGATCCGCGTCTCCGCCGCTGTCGCCAATGGCATCGAGCGCATCGCCGACGTGCCGATCTACCATGCCGACCCGATCGTGCGCCGCGCCGAATCGCTGCAGCTGAGCGCCGCCGCGCGCCGCGCCATGCAGATCGCGCTGCCGGCCGACCTGTTCGCCAGCCTGGGGATCCAGTCGGGCGATCCGGTGCGGGTCACGCAAGGGCAGGGCAGCGTGGTGCTGCCGGCCGTGCTCGAGGCGACGCTGCCGGCCAACACCGTGCGCGTGCCGGCGGCAACGCCGGCGGCGATGAGCCTGGGCGCGATGTTCGGCACCGTCACCGTAGAGAAGGCCATTGACCTGGCGCCGGCCACCGGCACCGTGGCCACGGCGTAAGAACAAGAGCGAGAACAAGACATGATTGACTGGATTACCTCGCAAGGGCAGGGCGTACTGGGCGCGTACTGGACGCCGCTGTGGATCCTGATCCGCGCCGTGATCATCGTGGTGCCGCTGCTGCTGTGCGTGGCGTACCTGATCCTGTGGGAGCGCAAGCTGATCGGCTGGATGCACGTCCGTATCGGCCCGAACCGCGTCGGTCCGCTGGGCCTGCTGCAGCCGATCGCCGACGTGCTGAAGCTGCTGCTCAAGGAAGTCATGATGCCCACGCAGGTCAGCCGGGGCATGTACCTGATCGCCCCGCTGATGGTGCTGATGCCGGCCGTGGCGGTCTGGGCCGTGATTCCGTTCCAGGCCGAGGTGGTGATGGCCGACGTCAGCGCCGGCCTGCTTTACGTGATGGCGATCAGCTCGGTCGGCGTCTACGGCGTGATCCTGGCCGGCTGGGCCTCCAACTCCAAGTACGCCTTCATCGGCGCGATGCGCGCCGCGGCGCAGATGGTGTCGTATGAAATCGCCATGGGCTTTGCCCTGGTGACGGTGCTGATGGTTGCCGGCAGCCTGAACCTGTCGGCCATCGTCAACGGCCAGAACACCGGCTACTTCGCCGACATGGGCATCAACATCCTGTCGTGGAACTGGCTGCCGCTGCTGCCGATGTTCGGCGTGTACTTCATCTCGGGCGTGGCCGAAACCAACCGCCACCCGTTCGACGTGGTCGAAGGCGAATCGGAAATCGTGGCCGGCCACATGATCGAATACTCGGGCATGGGCTTCGCGCTGTTCTTCCTGGCCGAGTACATCAACATGATCATCATCTCGACGATGACCGCGCTGATGTTCCTGGGCGGCTGGGCGCCTCCGTTCGAGAGCGTGGTGACCAATGCGATCCCCGGCTTCTTCTGGCTGCTGATCAAGGTATTCCTGCTGCTGTCGGTGTTTATCTGGATTCGTGCCTCGTTCCCGCGCTACCGCTATGACCAGATCATGCGCCTGGGCTGGAAGGTGTTCATTCCCCTGACCGTGGCCTGGCTGATCATCGTGGCGATCTGGATCAAGTCGCCGTGGAACATCTGGCACTGAACGGCCAAACGACGGTGCGCCTGCCCGGCAGGGCGCGCACCGTGTGGAAATACTAGGAAGCATCATGCTGCTCGCCATCAAGGACTTCTTCAACAGCCTGCTCCTGAAGGAACTCTTCAAGGGCATGGCCCTGACCGGCCGCTATCTCTTCGCGCGCAAGATCACGGTCCAGTTCCCGGAAGAGAAGACGCCGATCTCGCCGCGCTTCCGCGGGCTGCACGCGCTGCGCCGCTACCCCAACGGGGAAGAGCGCTGCATCGCCTGCAAGCTGTGCGAGGCGGTGTGCCCGGCGCTGGCCATCACGATCGAGTCCGACGCGCGCGCCGACGGCACGCGCCGCACCACGCGCTATGACATCGACCTGACCAAGTGCATCTTCTGCGGCTTCTGCGAAGAGGCCTGCCCGGTCGACGCCATCGTCGAGACGCAGATCCTGGAATACCACGGCGAAAAGCGCGGCGACCTGTACTTCACCAAGGACATGCTGCTGGCCGTGGGCGACCGCTACGAGCCGCAGATCGCCGCGGCCAAGGCGGCCGATGCGAAGTACCGCTAAGCCGGATGCCGGCCGGAAGTTTCGGCCACAGACGTAACGCCGGTTGGCGGCTGCCGCAAGCAGCAGACCTGGCAGCCGCCGCCACCGAATTGAAATGCGGTCCCTGCAATGCAAGGGGCCAATGCAAGGATGCCGCAGGAGCGGGCCACCCGAGGGGATGGCTTGTGCCGGACGGCCCAGAGAGGATCCGATAGGGACCATGGAACTCACGACCACCATCTTCTACGTCTTTGCGCTGGTGCTGGTGCTCTCCGCACTGAAAGTCATCACCGCGAAGAACCCCGTGCACTCCGCACTGTTCCTCGTGCTGTCGTTCTTCACGGCCGCGGCGATCTGGATGCTGCTGCAGGCGGAATTCCTCGCCATCCTGCTGGTGCTGGTCTATGTCGGCGCAGTGATGGTGCTGTTCCTGTTCGTGGTGATGATGATCGATATCGACATCGAGCACCTGCGCCGCGACTTCTGGACCTACGTGCCGATGGCATCGATCGTCGGTGCGCTGATCATCGCCGAGATGGCGATCGTGCTGGTGCGCAACTTCGTCGGCACCACCACGCCGGTGGCGCCGAGCGGCTCGCAGGAGCCGGGCTACTCGAACACCGCCGCGCTCGGCAAGCTGATCTACACGGACTACATCTACGCCTTCGAAGTGGCGGGCATCATCCTGCTGGTGGCGATCATCGCCGCCGTGGCGCTGACCCTGCGCCGCCGCAAGGACGTCAAGGCCCAGGACGTGTCGGCACAGCTGCGCACCCGCCGCGACGAGCGCGTGCGCCTGGTGCCGATGGCCGCCGAAGGCCAGACCCAGCAGACGGAAGCCGCGGCTGCCGCCAATAAGAACTAAAGCCCGGAGAAATCGCTGTGCTCTCTCTCGCTCATTTCCTCGTGCTCGGTGCGATCCTGTTTGCGATCAGCATCGTCGGCATCTTCCTGAACCGCAAGAACGTGATCGTGCTGCTGATGGCGATCGAACTGATGCTGCTTGCGGTGAACATCAACTTCGTTGCCTTCTCGCATTACCTGGGCGACCTGGCTGGTCAGGTTTTCGTTTTCTTCATCCTTACGGTGGCCGCCGCCGAGTCGGCAATCGGTCTGGCAATCCTGGTGGTGCTGTTCCGCAACCTGGATACGATCAACGTGGACGACATGGACACCCTGAAGTACTGATCCGTGGCGCACTACGTAGATACCCAAGACTCACCGACCGCACACCACTAAGCGTCCTATGGCAACCACGCTCAACCCTAACCTGCTGCTTGCGATCCCGCTGGCGCCGCTAGTCGGCTCAGCGATCGCCGGCCTGTTCGGTACCAAGTTCTTTGGCCTGTTTTCCTCGGAGTCGCGCGGCGGCCGGATCGTGGCCCACAGCTCGACCATCCTCGGCGTGGCCATTGCCTGCGTGCTGTCGGTGATGGTGCTGCTCGACGTGATCAACGGCGCGGGCTACAACGGCACCGTCTACGAGTGGATGGCCATCGGCAGCCTGAAGATGGAGGTCGGCTTCCTGGTCGACTCGCTGACCGCGATGATGATGGTGGTGGTGACCTTCGTCTCGCTGATGGTGCACATCTACACCGTCGGCTACATGGACGGCGACCCCGGCTACAACCGCTTCTTCGCCTACATCTCGCTGTTCACCTTCTCGATGCTGATGCTGGTGATGAGCAACAACTTCCTGCAGCTGTTCTTCGGCTGGGAAGCGGTGGGCCTGGTGTCGTACCTGCTGATCGGCTTCTGGTACACCCGCCCGACGGCGATCTTCGCCAACATGAAGGCGTTCCTGGTCAACCGCGTCGGCGACTTCGGCTTTATCCTGGGCATCGGCCTGCTGCTGGCCTACGCCGGCAGCATGAACTACACCGAAGTATTCGCCGCGCGCGACCAGCTGGCTACCGTGGTTTTCCCGGGCACCGACTGGATGATGATCACCGTGGCCTGCATCTGCCTGTTCGTCGGCGCGATGGGCAAGTCGGCGCAGTTCCCGCTGCACGTGTGGCTGCCTGACTCGATGGAAGGCCCGACCCCGATCTCCGCGCTGATCCACGCCGCAACCATGGTGACCGCGGGCATCTTCATGGTCGCGCGCATGTCGCCGCTGTTCGAGCTGTCGGACACCGCGCTGTCGTTCGTGCTGGTGATCGGTGCCATCACGGCGCTGTTCATGGGTTTCCTGGGTATCATCCAGAACGACATCAAGCGCGTGGTCGCGTACTCGACGCTGTCGCAGCTGGGCTACATGACCGTGGCGCTGGGCGCCTCGGCCTACTCGGTGGCGGTGTTCCACCTGATGACGCACGCCTTCTTCAAGGCGCTGCTGTTCCTGGGCGCGGGCTCGGTCATCATCGGCATGCACCACGACCAGGACATCCGCAACATGGGCGGCCTGCGCAAGCACATGCCGATCACCTGGATCACCTCGCTGGTGGGTTCGCTGGCGCTGATCGGCACGCCGTTCTTCGCCGGCTTCTACTCCAAGGACTCGATCATCGAGGCCGTGGCCGAGTCGCATATCGCCGGTTCGGGCTTTGCCTACTTCGCCGTGCTGGCGGGCGTGTTCGTCACCGCGTTCTACTCGTTCCGCATGTACTTCCTGGTGTTCCATGGCAAGTCGCGCTGGGGCCAGAACCATGCGCACCAGCACCATGAGGGCGACCACGCGGACGAGGAAGTCTCGCACGACCATCACCACGGCCTGGCCGCCGGCGAGACGCCGCACGAGTCGCCGTGGGTGGTGACGCTGCCGCTGGTGCTGCTGGCGATCCCGTCGGTGGTGATCGGTGCGATCGCGATCGAGCCGATGCTGTTCGGCAATTTCTTCAAGATGGGCATCGCCTTCAAGGACGTGATCTTCGTCGGTGAGAACCACCACGCCATGGCCGAGCTGAAGGAAGCCTTCCACGGCTGGGTGCCGATGGCGATCCACTCGCTGACCACGCCGGTGCTGTGGCTGGCCATCGCCGGGGTGGTGCTGTCGTGGTTCTTCTACATGAAGCGCCCGGATATCCCCGAAGCCATCGCCAATCGCTTCTCGGGCCTGTACAAGCTGCTCGACAACAAGTACTACATGGACGCCATCAACCAGGCCGTGTTCGCCCGCGGCGCACGCCTGCTCGGTACCGGCCTGTGGAAGGGCGGCGACCAGAGCCTGATCGACGGCCTGTTCGTCAACGGCGCGGCGCGCGTGGTGGCATCGTTTGCTTCGGCCAGCCGCTACCTGCAGTCGGGCTACATCTACCACTACGCGTTCGCGATGATCGTCGGCATGCTGGTGCTGCTGACGCTGACGATCACGGGCGTGATCGGCACCAAGTGATAGGCACCAAGTAAGGAAAACATAGAAATGGTTCTGTCTTTCTCAATCTGGCTGCCTGTCTTCTTCGGCCTGCTGATCCTGGCCTTCGGCTCGGACCGCAGCCCCGGCTTCGTGCGCTGGATGTCGCTGTTCGGCTCGATCGCCAGCTTCGTCGTCACGCTGCCGCTGGTATTTAGCTTCGACCGCGCCACCGCGGCGATGCAGTTCGTCGAGAAGGCGAACTGGATCGAGCGCTTCAACATCCACTACCTGCTGGGCGTCGACGGCCTGTCGATGTGGTTCGTGGTGCTGACCGCCTTCATCACCGTGATCGTGGTGATCTCGGCCTGGGAAGTGATCACGGAGCGCGTGGCCGAGTACATGGCCTCGTTCCTGATCCTGTCCGGCCTGATGGTGGGTGTGTTCTGCGCGCTCGACGGCATGCTGTTCTACGTGTTCTTCGAAGCCACGCTGATCCCGATGTACATCATCATCGGTGTCTGGGGCGGTCCGAACCGTGTCTACGCGGCCTTCAAGTTCTTCCTGTACACGCTGCTGGGCTCGCTGCTGACGCTGGTCGCGCTGCTGTACCTGTACAACAAGACCGGCACCTTCGACATCCTGCAATGGCACCAGGCCAAGCTGTCGATGAACGAGCAGATCGCGCTGTTCCTGGCCTTCTTCGTCGCGTTCGCGGTCAAGGTGCCGATGTGGCCGGTGCATACCTGGCTGCCCGACGCCCACGTCGAAGCGCCGACCGGCGGCTCGGTGGTGCTGGCTGCGATCATGCTGAAGCTGGGCGCCTACGGCTTCCTGCGCTTCTCGCTGCCGATCGCGCCCGACGCCAGCCACTACCTGGCCCCGTTCATCATCACCATCTCGCTGATCGCGGTGATCTACATCGGCCTGGTGGCGCTGGTGCAGGCCGACATGAAAAAGCTGGTGGCGTATTCGTCGATCGCCCACATGGGCTTCGTCACGCTGGGCTTCTTCATCTTCAGCGATATCGGTGTAGAAGGCGGCATCGTACAGATGATCTCGCACGGCTTTATCTCGGGCGCGATGTTCCTGTGCATCGGCGTGCTGTACGACCGCGTGCACTCACGCCAGATCGCCGACTACGGCGGCGTGGTCAACACCATGCCCAAGTTCGCCGCGCTGTCGGTGTTCTTCGCCATGGCCAACTGCGGCCTGCCGGCCACCTCCGGTTTCGTCGGCGAATTCATGGTGATCCTGGGCGCGGTCAAGTTCAACTTCTGGATCGGCCTGCTGGCCGCCACCGCGCTGATCCTTGGCGCCGCCTACTCGCTGTGGATGGTCAAGCGCGTGATCTTCGGCGACGTCGTGCACCAGCATGTGCGCGAACTGGCCGACCTGAACAAGCGTGAGTTCATCATGCTCGGCCTGCTGGCCCTCATGACGCTGTACATGGGCCTGCACCCGAAGCCCTTTACCGACGTGATGCACCCGTCCGTGGTCAACCTGCTGCAGCACGCGGCGCAGTCGAAGCTGTAATCGGGGAGAGATATCAACATGCAACCGTCCTCGACACTCGCCCCCGTGGCGCCGATCATCTTCCTGGCGATCGCCATCGCCGCGGTCAACTGGATCGACCTTGCCCGGGGCAAGGGCAAGCAGAGCGTGGCCTACCCGCTGTCGCTGCTGACCACGCTGGTGCTGACCGCCTGGTTCGGCATGAACGCCGCCACCGGCGAGACCCACTACGCGTTCGCCAACCTGGTCGTGATCGACCCGATGGCCAACGTGCTGTCGGCGTTCTGCGCCGCCGGCCTGTTCGTCACGCTGGTCTATACGCGCCGCTACCTGGCCGAGCGCGACATGTTTGCCGGCGAGTTCTACATGCTGGCGCTGTTCACGCTGGGCGGCCAGATCGTGATGATCACCGGCAACAACTTCCTGACCCTGTACCTGGGCCTGGAACTGCTGTCGCTGTCGTCGTACGCGCTGGTGGCGCTGCGCCGCGAGTCGCGCGTGACCTCCGAATCGGCGATGAAGTACTTCGTGCTGGGCGCGCTGGCTTCGGGCTTCCTGCTGTACGGCATCTCGATGATGTACGGCGCCACCGGTTCGCTGAACCTGGGCGAGGTGTTCCGCGCGGTCGAGTCCGGCCGCATCAACACCACCATGCTGGCCTTCGGCGTGGTCTTCATCGTCGCCGGCCTGTCGTTCAAGCTGGGCGCAGCGCCGTTCCACATGTGGATTCCGGACATCTACCAGGGCTCGCCGACCGCGGTGACGTTGCTGATCGCCGGCGGCCCGAAGGTGGCGGCGTTCGCGCTGTTTATCCGCGTGCTGGTGGAAGGCCTGCTGCCGCTGGCCAGCGACTGGCAGATGATGCTGGTGGTGCTGTCGATCGTGTCGCTGGCGATCGGCAACCTGACCGCGATCGTGCAGAGCAACCTGAAGCGGATGCTGGCGTACTCGACGATCTCGCACATGGGCTTCGTGCTGCTCGGCCTGCTCTCGGGCGTGGTCGCCAACAAGGCCGACGGCGCCGCCGACGCCTACAGCTCGGCGATGTTCTACTCGGTGACCTACCTGCTGACCACGCTGGGCACCTTCGGCATCATCCTGCTGCGTACCAGCAAGGGCTTCGAGGCCGAGACCCTGGAAGACCTGAAGGGCATGTCGCGCCGCAACCCGTGGTTTGCCTTCCTGATGCTGGTGATGATGTTCTCGCTGGCGGGCATCCCGCCGACCGTGGGCTTCTATGCCAAGCTGGCGGTGCTCGACGCGGTGGTCAAGGCCGGCATGACCTGGCTGGCAGTGGTGGCGGTGCTGTTCTCGCTGATCGGAGCGTTCTACTACCTGCGCATCGTCAAGCTGATGTACTTCGACGCGCCCGCCGGCGAAGAACAGCTGGAAGCCACCTTCGGCCTGCGTTCGATGCTGAGCGTGAATGGCGCCGCGGTGATCCTGCTGGGCCTGTTCCCGGCCGCGCTGATGAACCTGTGCTACCAGGCCATCCGCTCGACCCTGGGTTCCTGATCCGCCACGCAAGATGAGCGCCTCCGCAAGCGGCTGGTTTGTCATCCTGCTGGCACTGGTCTGTGCGAACCTGCCGTTCGTCAACCAGCGCCTGTTCGTGGTGATCCCGCTGCG
This sequence comes from Cupriavidus taiwanensis, assembly GCF_900250115.1. Taxonomy (NCBI): domain Bacteria; kingdom Pseudomonadati; phylum Pseudomonadota; class Betaproteobacteria; order Burkholderiales; family Burkholderiaceae; genus Cupriavidus; species Cupriavidus taiwanensis. Next base: position 1,022,616 of record NZ_LT984803.1, read on the forward strand.
GCAGGCGCGCAAGCCGCTGTGGCTGCGCCTGCTCGAACTGATCGTCTGGTTCGGAGTGGCCGGCGCAGCCGGCTTCGCGGTGGAAGCCAACCTGGGCGGCACTGTTGCGCAGGGCTGGCAGTTCTACGCCATCACCGCCTGCATGATGCTGGTGTTTGCCTTCCCCGGCTTCACCTGGCAATACCTCGTCAAACACCGCACGGCCTGAAGCCGGTCTTGTCGGCGCCGGGCCCTGCCTGATCCGGAGCGTCCATGACCGACAAGACCCCACGCGGTACCCAACTTCCCGCCGCATCCGCCGGCCTGTCCGAGAACGACGACGCACTGAAGGAAGTGTGCGTGGCGTCGGCCACGGTCCATCGCGGCAAGTTCCTTACCCTCAAGCAGGACATCGTCAGACTGCCCGACGGCAAGCAGACCGGGCGCGAGTACGTGGTCCATCCCGGCGCGGTCATGATGATCCCGCTGTTCGACGACGGCACCGTGCTGATGGAGCGCCAGTTCCGCTACCCGGTGGGCGAGGTGATGCTGGAGTTCCCCGCGGGCAAGCTCGATCCCGAAGAGGGCGCGCAGCGCTGCGGCGAGCGCGAGCTGCTCGAGGAAACCGGCTACCGCGCCACGCGCTGGGACTACCTGACGCGCATCCATCCCGTCATTTCGTATTCGACCGAATTCATCGACATCCTGCTGGCACGCGACCTGACGCATGGCGAGGCGCAGCTCGACGACGGCGAGTTCCTGGAAACATTTATCGCGCCGGCCGGGCAGGTACTAGACTGGGTGCGCAGCGGCCGCATCACCGATGTGAAGACGATCATCGGCGCGTTCTGGCTGGAAAAAGTGATTTCCGGTGCCTGGCAACCGGGTGAGCAGCCGATGCCGGAGTACGGGGCGGCACACCGGTGAACGGTGCCGCGCCGGCGCTGCCAGGCTGTTCCGAACGGTCGTTCTAAAAAATTTAGCACGACCGTTCACAAAATTTGGATTCGCGGATAATATAGCTTTTGACGGGCTGGAAAGATCATGAAGGTGCTCGACCTGCGCTGCGCGCATGACCATCGTTTCGAGGGCTGGTTTGCCTCGGAGGAAGAGGCGCACTCGCAAATCTCGCGTGACCTGGTCCAATGCCCGGTCTGTGGCGACCACGCCGTGACCCGGCTGCCCAGCGCGCCGCGCCTGAACCTGTCGGGTGCGACGGCGCGCGAGGGCAAGGCCAGGCCGGCGCCGCCGTCCGCCGCACCGGTGACACTGCAAGCGCTCTATATGAAGGCAGTGAAACAGGTGCTGGCGCAGACCGAGGACGTTGGCGACCGCTTTGCCGAGGAGGCAAGGCGCATGCACTACGACGAGGCGCCGGAACGCGGCATCCGCGGTTCGGCCTCGCCGGAGGAAGTGCAGGCGCTGGCCGAGGAGGGCATCGAGACCTTTCCGCTCGTGGTGCCGGATGCGCTGAAGCAGACGGCTCACTGAATTGCGTCCTGTGCCCGTTGCTGTCGGCGCATGACGCGCAGGCAGAACAAACCGCCGGCGGCCCGCGCCATGCCGGCACCACTGGAGACGGGCATGGATCTCAACTATTCGGCGTCCGACGATGCCTTCCGCGAGGAAGTGCGTAGCTGGCTCGAAGCCAACTTGCCGGCGGACATCCGCAGCAAGATTCTCAACCACCGCCGTCCGAACCGCGACGACCTCGTGCGCTGGCACAAGATCCTTGCCGGCAAGGGTTGGTCCGCGCCGCACTGGCCCGTCCAATACGGCGGCACCGGCTGGAACGCCACCCAGCGCCATATCTGGGACGAAGAGAATGCCCGCGTCGGCGCGCCCGGCGTGCTGCCGTTCGGCGTGGCGATGGTCGCGCCGGTGATCATGAAGTACGGCAACGAGCAACAGAAGTCGTACCACCTGCCGCGCATCCTCGACTGCACCGACTGGTGGTGCCAGGGCTACTCCGAGCCGGGTTCGGGTTCGGACCTGGCTTCGGTCAAGACCCGCGCCGAACTGACCCCGGACGGCAAGCACTACATCGTCAACGGCCAGAAGACCTGGACCACGCTCGGCCAGCACGCCGACATGATCTTCTGCCTGGTCCGCACCGATCCCGAGGCCAAAAAGCAGGAGGGCATCTCGTTCCTGCTGATCGACATGAAGACCCCGGGCATCACCGTGCGCCCGATCATCATGCTCGACGAAGAGCACGAGGTGAACGAAGTCTTCTTCGACAACGTCAAGGTGCCGGTCGAGAACCGCGTCGGCGAAGAGAACAAGGGCTGGACCTACGCCAAGTACCTGCTCGGCCATGAGCGCACCGGCATTGCCCGCGTCGGCAATTCCAAGCGCGAGCTGGGCTTCCTCAAGCGCGTGGCGCGCCAGCAGCAGAAGAACGGCAAGCCGCTGCTGGAAGATCCGGTGTTCGGCGCCAAGGTGGCCGCGCTCGAAATCGAGCTGATGGCGCTGGAGATCACCGTGCTGCGCGTGGTGTCGAGCGAAGCGGCGGGCAAGGGCCCCGGCCCCGAGGCCTCGATGCTCAAGATCAAGGGCACCGAGATCCAGCAACTGCTGACCGAGCTGATGGTGGAGGCCGTCGGCCCGTACGCGCAGCCGTTCGACACCGCTTACCTCGAGTGCGAGACCGAGCACGCCGTGACCGGCTACGACGACGCCGCGCCGCTGGCCGCGTACTACTTCAACTATCGCAAGACCTCCATCTATGGCGGGTCCAACGAAATTCAGAAGAACATCATCAGCCAGATGATTCTGGGGCTGTGAGGAGACACGCATCATGAACTTCAATCTCAGCGACGAACAGAAGCAGCTGGCCGACGCCGTCCGCCGTTTCATCGACAAGGACTACGGTTTCGAGGACCGCAAGAAGAACTACGAAAGCGCCGCCGGCTACGGCGAAACGGCATGGAGCGCGCTGGCCGAGCTTGGCCTGACCGCGCTGCCGGTGCCGGAAGCGCAGGGCGGTTTCGCGGGCAAGGCGCTCGACATGATGGTGGTGCAGCAGGAACTGGGACGCGGCCTGATCGTGGAGCCGTACCTGGCCACGGTGGTGGGTGCCTACGCTTTGGGCCTGGCCGGCGGCCAGGACGCACTGCTGGAGCAGGTGGCCGGCGGCGAACTGAAGCTGGCCGTGGCATTCAACGAGCCGCAGGCGCGTTACGAGCTGAACCACGTGCGCGTCACCGCCCGCGACGGCAAGCTCAACGGCCGCAAGACCGTGGTGGTGCATGGCGGCCAGGCCGACCGGCTGATCGTGTCGGCGCGCAGCAGCGGCGCCGAGGCCGACCAGGACGGCATCTCGCTGTTCCTGGTCGATGCCAAGGGCGCGGGCGTCAGCATCAAGGACTACCGCACCATCGACAACCTGCGCGCCGCCGATATCAGCTTCCAGGATGCGCCCGCGCAATTGCTGGGCGAAGCCGGCAAGGGCTTCGCGCTGGTCGAGCAGGTGGCGGACTACGCCGCGGTGCTGCTGTGCGCCGAGGCCGTGGGCGTGATGGACACGCTCAACGCCGCGACGCTGGAATACGCCAAGACGCGCCAGCAGTTCGGCGTGCCGATCGCGCGTTTCCAGGCGCTGCAGCACCGCATGGTCGAGATGTTCATCCATGCCGAGCAGTCGCGCTCGATCACGCTGCTGGCCGCGGCTCGCTTCGAGGAAGCCACGCCGGAACAGCGCCGCCGCTACGTCTCCGCCGCCAAGGCCCGCGTGGGCCAGGCCGCGCGCACGGTGGGACAGGAAGCGGTGCAGATCCACGGCGGCATGGGCGTGACCAACGAACTGCCGGCCGCGCACATGTTCAAGCGGCTCACGATGATCAACACCACCTTCGGCGACGTCGATCATCACCTGGGCCGCTTCGCCGCCCAGCCGGGGTTCCAGGAAGCTGCCTGACGCTGACTTATGCATACCGCTGGTCGACTCCCCTCTCCCGCTTGCGGGAGACGGGAGCCCTCACCAGCGGTGATGGCTTGCGTCCAGCGTAGAACCGCGCCATAGGCCATCGGCCTTGGCGCGGTTTTTTCTTTGCGAGATGTTAGGGGCGGGTTCGGCAAATACGGACATCCGGTCCTGGCAGGCATGCGATCATCCTCAACACAAGGCCATGGCCAACCACAACGGAGTAGACAACCGATGCTGTATTTCGAGGATTTTGAAGCCGGCAGCCGCCGTGAACTGGGCTCCTACCTCGTCACCGAGGAAGAGATCCTGAGCTTCGCGCGCCAGTACGATCCGCAGCCATTCCATATTGACAAGGAAGCCGCCACCAGCAGCATCTACGGCGGGCTGATTTCGAGCGGGTGGATGACATGCTCGATCATGATGCGCCTGCTGGTGCTGAGCACCACCGGCAAGTCGGCCAGCATGGGCTCGCCCGGCGTCGACGAGATCCGCTGGCTCAAGCCGGTCTATGCCGGCGACACGCTAACCGTCGTGCTGAACGTGCTCGACAGCCGGCCGTCGCAGTCCAAGCCGGACCGTGGCGTGGTCCATACCCAGTGGGAGGCCACCAACCAGCGCGGCGAGCTGGTGTGCACCGTCAAGGGCATGGGAATGTATGGCCGCCGGCCCGCGTAAGAACACTTAACCGTCACGAGGAGACGATCGACATGCGTACCATCGCAACGCTGGAAGAACTGGAAGGGCTGCAGGGCCAGGAAGTCGCGGTCAGCGACTGGATCGAGGTGACCCAGCAGCAGGTCAACCAGTTTGCCGAGGCCACCGGCGACCACCAGTGGATCCACATCGACGTGGAGCGTGCGAAAAAGGAATCGCCCTATGGCGGCCCCATCGCGCACGGCTTCCTGACGCTGTCGTTGCTGCCCAGGTTCATGCACAACGCGCTCAGCATGCCGTCCAAGATCGGCGTCAACTACGGCCTCAACCGGGTGCGCTTCACCGCACCGGTGCCGGTTGGCAGCAAGCTGCGCGCGCGCATCAAGCTGCTCAAGGTCGAGCGCCTGGATCCGCTGCCGAAGTCGCCCGAACTGATCGGCGCGCAGTCCACCTGGGAGGTCACGGTGGAGCGCGAGGGCAGCGAGCGGCCGGTGTGCATTGCCGAGTCGATCACCCGCCGTTACGGCTGATTTGCGGCGCCGCATGCGGCACTGCGACAATATGCCACAGCGCCGTGTCGCACCCCCGAAAGCCGCGCCACGCGCGGCTTTCTGCATATTTTGCTGCGTTTTTGTGCTATTGACGTGGATCAAAGGCGGCGCAGTGCACCATGATGCAGATTGTCCGTTTAAATGAACAGTGTGTTCCGTAGCGTTGGGTTTACCCCTAATGTTGCGTTGCGGTACAGTCGCGCCCACGATGTTTTACGTGTTGCGCCCCCCGGCCGAAAACCGCGCCTGCCCTGACGGCAGGTCCGTCGGGAGGCGCAAAAGCCTCGTATTCCAACGCTACCCGGCCGCTGTACTGAGCCGGGACCGTTCGCGGTTTCGGCCAGGTGCCGCAGCGCCGGCAAGGTCCCACAGGGCCTGCAGCGCGCGCAGTCAGTCCTTCCGTGTTCATGGCGTTGCAAGGCCGCATGGTCCCCGGGCGCAGGATCCGCCCTCAGACCGCAACGCCAGCTAAGGACACGTCCTTCCGGTTTTCCCTCAGCCCCACGCCTCTTGCGCAAGCATCAGGCGGTTTAGCCGCGCTTTTGCCCGAAGCGCGGTGTAACCAAACCAGTCGTGACATGAAGAAACCCATACTGCCGCGGTGGACGCGGTTCCTGCCTTGCCTTGGCCTGCTCCTGCTCGCCGGCTGCAACATGACGCTGCTCGACCCGAAAGGGCAGGTCGGCGTCGACATCAAAGGCATCATCCTGATCGCCACCTGGCTGATGCTGCTGGTGGTGGTGCCAGTGATCGTGCTGACGCTGGTGTTCGCCTGGAAGTACCGCGCCAGCAATACCTCGGCACGCTATGAACCCGACTGGTCGCATTCGACCGCGATCGAAGTGGTGGTGTGGCTGATCCCCTGCCTGATCATCATCGCGCTGGGCATCATCACCTGGAAGTCCTCGCACGACCTCGACCCGTACAAGCCGCTGGAATCCAGCAAGAAGCCGGTCACGGTCGAGGTGGTGGCGCTGAACTGGAAGTGGCTGTTCATCTATCCGGAACTGAAGATCGCCACCGTCAACCAGATCGCCTTCCCGGTCGACACCCCCGTGAACTTCAAGATCACCTCGGATTCGATCATGAATTCGTTCTTCATCCCGCAACTGGGCAGCCAGGTGTACGCCATGGCCGGGATGGAAACCAAGCTGCACCTGATCGCCAACGAAGCCGGCAGCTATGACGGCGTGTCCGCCAACTACAGCGGCGGCGGCTTCTCGGGCATGAAGTTCAAGGCCATCGCCATGTCGAACTACGAGTTCGACCAGTGGGTGGCCAAGGTTCGCGCCTCGTCGACCGAACTGGGCGTCGAAGGCTACCAGACGCTGGCACAACCCAGCGAGAAGGAGCCGGTCGCGTACTACGGCAAGGTGGAAGAGCAGCTGTTCCGCCACATCCTGCACAAGTACATGGGCCACGGCGGCGCCGCACTGGCCGCCGACGGATTCAGGGGCGGCCCGATCTGCACGTCGCGCAACACCCTCGGTGAAGAGCAGCTGTCCTTGACCACGCCGGCCGCGCTGCCGGCAGGCGCGTAATCCTGGGAGCAATGATGTTTGGCAAGTTGAGTTTGTCGGCGATTCCGTTTCATGAGCCGATCATCATGGTCGTGCTGGCCGGTGTCGCCCTGGGCGGTGCCGCGCTGCTGGGCGCGATCACCTATTTCAAGAAGTGGGGCTATCTCTGGAACGAGTGGTTCACCTCCGTCGATCACAAGAAGATCGGCGTGATGTACTGCCTGGTGGCGCTGATCATGCTGCTGCGCGGCTTTGCCGACGCGGTCATGATGCGCACCCAGCTGGCGCTCGCCACCAATGGCGCGACCGGCGTGCTGCCGCCCGAGCACTACGACCAGATCTTCACCGCCCACGGCGTGATCATGATCTTCTTCGTGGCCATGCCGCTGATGACCGGCCTGATGAACCTGGTCGTGCCGCTGCAGATCGGCGCGCGCGACGTGGCCTTCCCGTTCCTGAACACGCTGTCGTTCTGGCTGTTCGTAGCGGGCGCCATGCTGGTCAACATCTCGCTGGGCGTCGGTGAATTCGCCAAGACCGGCTGGCTGGCCTACCCGCCGCTGTCGGGCCTGGACTACAGCCCGGGCGTAGGGGTGGACTACTACCTCTGGAGCTTGCAGATCTCGGGCCTGGGTACCTTGCTGACCGGCGTGAACTTCCTGGTGACGATCCTGCGCATGCGCGCGCCTGGCATGACGCTGATGCGCATGCCGGTGTTCACCTGGACCGCGCTGTGCACCAACGTGCTGATCGTCGCCGCCTTCCCGGTGCTGACCGTGACCCTGGCGCTGCTGGGCCTGGACCGCTACCTCGGCATGCATTTCTTCACCAACGACGGTGGCGGCAACGCCATGATGTACGTGAACCTGATCTGGATCTGGGGCCACCCCGAGGTGTACATCCTGATCCTGCCGGCGTTCGGCATCTTCTCTGAAGTCATCGCCACGTTCTCGGGCAAGAAGCTGTTCGGCTACAAGGGCATGGTGTACGCGACCGCCGCGATCATGGTGCTGTCGTTCATCGTGTGGCTGCACCACTTCTTCACGATGGGCTCGGGCGCCAACGTCAACGCGTTCTTCGGCATCACCACCATGATCATCTCCATCCCGACCGGGGTGAAGATCTTCAACTGGCTGTTCACCATGTACCGCGGCCGCGTGCAGATGACCTCGCCGGTGCTGTGGACGCTGGGCTTCATGATCACCTTCGTGATCGGCGGCATGACCGGCGTGCTGATGGCGGTGCCGGCGGCCGACTTCGTGCTGCACAACAGCCTGTTCCTGATCGCCCACTTCCACAACGTGATCATCGGCGGCGTGCTGTTCGGCTACCTGGCCGGCATCACCTACTGGTGGCCTAAGGCGTTCGGCTTCAAGCTGAACGAGCGCCTGGGCAAGTGCGCCTTCTGGTGCTGGCTGGTGGGCTTCTACTTCGCCTTCATGCCGCTGTACGTGCTGGGCCTGATGGGCATGACCCGCCGCCTGAACCACACCGACAACCCGGCCTGGACGCCGTGGCTGTACCTGGCCGTGGTGGGTGTGGTGTTCGTGGCGCTGGGCATCTTCTTCCAGGTGCTGCAGATCGTGGTGTCGATCCGCGACCGCAAGAAACTGGCCGACGTGACCGGCGACCCGTGGGGCGGCCGCACGCTGGAGTGGGCTACCTCGTCGCCGCCGCCGTTCTACAACTTCGCGCACACCCCGGTGGTGCGTGACCTGGACGCGTTCGCCGACATGAAGGCCCGCGGCGAGACCCTGCCGACCGATGGCTTCGAGAAGATCCACATGCCCAAGAACACGGGCGCGGGCTTCATCATCGGCGCCTTCAGCCTGGTGTTCGGCTTTGCCCTGACCTGGCACATCTGGTGGCTGGCCATCGTTGGCCTGGTGGGCATGGTGTGGGCGTTCATCCACCGCAGCAACGACGACCACATCGACTACTACGTGCCGGCCACCGAGGTCGAGCAGATCGAAACGCGCCATCTGCAGCGCATTGCTTCGCAAGCCTGAGAACCATGTCGACTCAAGTCCTAGACCGCATCCCCGCGCAGGCAGGCGCCCCGGCTCACGCCGGCGCGCACGGCCATGACCATGCGCACCACGATACCAGTGCCAACACGGTGTATGGCTTCTGGATCTACCTGATGAGCGACTGCATCATCTTCGCCGGACTGTTCGCGGCCTTCGCCGTGCTGCGCGGCGAACTGGCAGGCGGCCCGTCGGCGAGGGAGCTGTTCGAGCTCAACTACGTGCTGGTGGAGACCTTCATCCTGCTGTTCTCCTCGATCACGTACGGCATGGCGATGATCTCGCTGCAGAACCGCAGCCTCAAGCACGTGCAGACCTGGCTGGGCATCACCTTCCTGCTGGGCCTGGCGTTCATGGCGATGGAAATCAACGAGTTCCACCACCTGATCGCCGAAGGCGCCGGCCCGGGCCGCAGCGCGTTCCTGTCGTCGTTCTTCACGCTGGTCGGCACCCACGGCCTGCACGTCGCCAGCGGCATGCTGTGGATGATCGTGCTGATGTGGCAGCTGGGCAAGAAGGGCATCACCCCGACGCTGAGCAAGCGCCTGATGTGCCTGTCGCTGTTCTGGCACTTCCTGGACGTGGTCTGGATCGGCGTGTTTACCGTGGTCTACCTGATGGGACATCTGTGATGGCACAACACAACGCACCGGCGGCGCACGGCGCCCACGACTCGCACGCGCACGACAGCCACGCTGGCGGCCATGCCAGCTTCAAGGGCTACGCGATCGGCTTTATCCTGGCCGTGATCCTGACGGTGATCCCGTTCAAGATCGTGATGGACGGCACCATGGACAAGGGCACCATGCTCTGGATCATCCTGGGCATGGCCGTGGTCCAGATGATCGTGCACCTGAAGTACTTCCTGCACCTGGATTCGTCGTCCGAGCAGCGCAGCAACGTGATCGCGCTGCTGTTCACGGCGCTGATCCTGGTGATCGTGGTGGCGGGTTCGCTGTGGATCATGCACAACCTGAACGCCAACATGATGGTGATGTAAGGACTGGCGTCCGCGCATCCGGAAAAGGGGCCCCGCGGGGCCCCTTTTTCTTTGCCGCGGCTTGCCGTCAGGGCTTGAAGGTATCGCCCAGCACCACGCCTTCGCGGCGCGGGTCGGCGCCGCCCACCAGCACCGCCGAGCCGCCGATGGTGGTGCGGATGATCGCGCTCAGGCCGCTCGACTGCGCCGCCACATTGACGGTGTGGCCCAGGTTGCGCAGGCCCCTGACCAGCGGGTCGTTGTCGCCCGGCAGGCCGCCGGCCGGCGTGCTGGTGTCGACGTTGGGATGCTCGCCGCCGACGATCATGGCCGAGCCGGCGCCGTTGGAGCCGCCGAAGTCGATCATCGACACCGCCTGCTGCGCATCCATGCCCCAGTCCAGCGAAGCCACCAGGGTCTTGGCCACGTACTGGATGATGGTGGCGCCGCCCGGCGAGCCGGTGGTCATGTAGAAGTCGCCGCGCGAGCCGTCGCCGTTGCGCCTGAACACCAGCGTCGGCGCCATCGAGCTGCGCGGGCGCTTGCCGGGCTGCAGCCGGTTGGCCACGAGCACGCCGCCCGGCGCCGGGTCGGCATTGAAGTCGGTCAGTTCGTTGTTGAGCAGGAAGCCGTTGGTCATGTGATACGAGCCCAGGCCCGACTCGATGGTGGTCGTCATCGCCACCACGTTGCCGTACTTGTCATGCAGCGACAGGTGCGTGGTGCCGCGCTCCTCCACCATCGAGGGCGCCAGCGGCACGTCGCCGAGGTTGCCCGCCGCCACCGGCGTCACCATCGAGCCGATGGTGCTGATCAGGCTGGCACGCTGGCTCAGGTAGGGCTTGTTCAGCATGGTGTCCCAGGTGCCGCCGGGCAACGGAATGAAGTCGGTGTCGGCCACGTACTTGTTGCGGTCGGCATAGGCCAGGTGGCCCGCCTCGCCCATCAGGTGGACGCCCAGCACGCTGGGCCGGCCGCCGTTCTGGTCGACCAGCGTGGGCTTTTGCGCCGCCATGTCGAAGTTCTCGACGATGCCCAGGATCTGCGCCACCGCGATGCCGCCCGACGACGGCGGCGGCATGCCGCACACCTCGAACTGCCGGTAGGTGGTGCATACCGGCGTGCGCTTCTTGGCCTGGTAGTTGGCCAGGTCGTCCAGCGTGGTCACGCCCGGCGTGGTGTTGCCGTCGTAGGTGGTCTGGATCTTGGCGACGATGGCCTGCGCGATCGGGCCGTTCTTGTAGAAGGCGTCGGCGCCGTCCGCGGCGACGGCAGTAAACACCGCCGCCAGCGCCGGATTGCGCAGCATGGTGTTGACCGCGCGCGGGGTGCCGTCGGGATTCAGGAAGTAGGCGGCCATCTCCGGATCGCGCTTGATATTGGCCACGGTGGCGCTGTCCGAAATCGCGGCAGCCATGCGCGGCGGAATCGCGAAGCCATCGGTGGCCAGCTTGATTGCCGGCGCGAACAGTTCCTTCCATGCGGTCTTGCCATAGTCGCGATGGGCCAGCTCGAGCACGCGCAGCGTGCCGGGCGTGCCGATGGAGCGGCCGCTGCGAATCGCGGTGGGCAGCGGCGTGGTCGGGTCGGCCGCCGACTTCCAGCGCAGGTAGTTTTCATCGGCGGCGGCGGGCGCGGTTTCGCGGCCGTCGTAGGCGCTGACCTGCCGGCTCGCCGCGTCGTAATGGAGGATGAAGGTGCCGCCGCCGATGCCGGACGATTGCGGCTCGACCAGGTTCAGCACCATCTGCGCCGCCACCGCGGCGTCGATGGCGGTGCCGCCGGCCTTCAGCACGTCGCACGCCGCCTTGGTCGAGACCGGGTTGTTGGTGACCGCCATATAGGTCTTGCTGTAGACCGTGACCTTGGGCGCATAGCCGGTCGCCTGCTCCGGCGCGTTGGGGTCGCCCGGCAGCACCACGGCCTGGCCGCCGGTGCTGCCGTCCAGCTCGCAGCCGGCGGTAGGCGTGACCGTCGGCGGGGGCGGAGGCGGGGAATCGTCACCGCCGCCGCAGGCGCCCAGGGTCAGCGCCAGCGCCGCCAGCGCCAGCTTGCCGCGGCGCGGGTGCCAGTGGGGGATGGCGCGCCGGCGCGGCTGCGGCTCGGCGGGAGATGCTTGGGGGTCGGCAGCGTACGGCATGGTTTCTCCTTCCTTTTGTGTGGATCCGGGAAATGCCAGGGGCGGGTCGCCAGGGGTGACAGCGGCCATCTTTCACCCTAGTGCCGCGGCGCGCCGGCCTTAATCATTGAATGTACGGATTTACATGCATTCGAATCCGGGTTTAAGCGCTTGCTTAATCGGCGCCGGCCTGTGCGCCCGCACCTTCGCGCTTGCCAATCGCGCCACGGTGGCGCAAGCCGGTTCCGGCAATGTGCGCCATGCACCGGGATCGGACGCGCTGGCCGGCACGCACCGTCGCAGTGCGCCGTTGCGCTGCACGGCGATGGTGCGGACGTGCCCGGACGGCGCTGTCCGGCCCCGCGCGCCGCCTGTGGCCGCGGCGCGCGCGCGAAACCGCCGTGGCACGCTAGTTGCAGATGCATCACCCCGGGGAGCGTAGTCCCTGACCAACACCATAAACGGGAGCTGCAAATGCAACGACGTGACATGCTGAAGCTGTCGGCGCTAGCCGCCGCGGCGATGATCGGTACCAGCCCGCTGGCGCTGGCGCAGTCCAAGGAGCCGATCAAGGTCGGCATCCTGCATTCGCTGTCCGGCACCATGGCGATCTCGGAAACGTCGCTGAAGGACGTGGCCCTGATGACCATCGACGAGATCAACAAGAGCGGCGGCGTGCTCGGGCGCAAGCTCGAGCCGGTGGTGGTGGACCCGGCCTCCAACTGGCCGCTGTTTGCCGAGAAGGCACGCCAGCTGGTCAGCAAGGACAAGGTCGCGGTGACCTTCGGCTGCTGGACCTCGGTGTCGCGCAAGTCGGTGCTGCCGGTCTACGAAGAGCTCAACTCGCTGCTGTTCTACCCGGTGCAGTATGAAGGCGAGGAGATGTCGAAGAACGTCTTCTACACCGGCGCGGCGCCCAACCAGCAGGCCATCCCGGCGGTGGAGTACCTGATGAGCAAGGAGGGCGGCGGCGCCAGGCGCTTCTTCCTGCTCGGCACCGACTATGTCTACCCGCGCACCACCAACAAGATCCTGCGCGCCTTCCTGAAGAGCAAGGGCGTGGCCGACAAGGACATCGAAGAGGTCTACACCCCGTTCGGCCACAGCGACTACCAGACCATCGTCGCCAATATCAAGAAGTTCTCGCAGGGCGGCAAGACCGCGGTGATCTCGACCATCAACGGCGATTCCAACGTGCCGTTCTACAAGGAGCTGGGCAACGCCGGGCTCAAGGCCAAGGACGTGCCGGTGGTGGCGTTCTCGGTCGGCGAAGAAGAGCTGCGCGGCATCGACACCAAGCCGCTGGTGGGCCACCTGGCCGCGTGGAACTACTTCATGTCGGTCAAGAACCCCGAGAACGACGCCTTCCGCAAGCAGTGGGCGGCCTGGGTCAAGGCCAACAACCTGCCCGGCGGCGGCAAGCGCGTGACCAACGACCCGATGGAAGCCACCTACGTCGGCATCCACATGTGGGCGCAGGCGGTGAAGAAGGCCGGCAGCACGGATACCAACAAGGTGCGCGCGGCCATGTATGGCCAGACCTTCAAGGCGCCGGCCGGCTTCACGCTGACCATGGGCGAGAACCACCACCTGTACAAGCCGGTGATGATCGGCGAGGTCAAGGCCGACGGCCAGTTCTCGGTGGTGTGGAAGACGCCGAAGGCGGTGCGCGCGCAGCCGTGGAGCCCGTTCATCGCGGGCAATGAAGGGAAGCCGGACAAGGTGATGTAAGCCTCGTTTGCCTGCCACCACGCGGCGCCCCTCTCCCGCTGGCGGGAGAGGGGAGCAAACCGTTAGCTCGCTTCATTGCTGCCAATCGCAAGCTCCTATGCGCTATCCACTATCCGTTCGAGCCATGCCCTGGCTGCGCGCCCTGCTGGCAGCGCTGCTGCTGGCCTCAGCGCCCTGGGCCACGGCACTGACGCAGGCCGACCTGAAGCCGCTGGCCGGGGACGACTTCGACGCCAGGACCGCCGCGCTGTCTGCTTTGGCCAAGGCCGCGCCCGCCGAAGCGGGCCCGATCCTGAAGGCGCTGCAGGATGACGCCCTGCAATACGCAGCGTCGGTCGGCATGGTGCGCCAGGACGGCGACAAGGTGGTCGATGCCATCACCGGCAAGCCGGTCACGGTCAAGCCGGACGAACTCGAATCCCTGACCCTGAACAACAGCCTGCGCGCGCTGGTCGACAGCGCCGCCAGCAGCCTGCTGCTGCAGTCGCCCGACATCGCGGTGCGTGCGCAGGCCATCGGCACCTTGCGCGACCAGCCGGAAAGCGCGTCGCTGGCGGCGGTGGAGGCCGCGCGCAAGACCGAGGCGGATGCCGGCCTGCGCGCCAGCCTGGACGTGATCTGGGCCAACCTGGTGCTGGCGGAGCCCGCGGATGCCGCGGATGCCGCCGCGCGCGAGGCGCGGCTCGACGCCATCCGCATCCTGGCACGGGACAGCAACCCGCAGAGCCGCCAGAAACTGGCGCCGCTGGTCGAGCGCGACAGCGCCGGCCGCTACCGTGAGCCCGATGGCAGCGTGCGCCTGGCCGCGCAGCAGGCGCTGGACACGCTGCAGGGCGAGCAGCGCCGCGCCGAAGTGATCGGCAACCTGTTCGCCGGGCTGAGCCTGGGCAGCGTGCTGCTGCTGGCCGCGCTGGGCCTGGCCATCACCTATGGCCTGATCGGCGTGATCAACATGGCGCACGGCGAATTCCTGATGATCGGCGCCTATGCCACCTACGTGGTGCAGTCGCTGTTCCGCGCCCATGCGCCGGGCGCGCTCGACTGGTACCTGCCGGCGGCGCTGCCGGCATCGTTCCTGGCGGCCGCGGTGGTGGGCTTCGTGCTGGAGCGGCTGGTGCTGCGCCACCTGTACGGCCGCCCGCTGGAAACGCTGCTGGCCACCTTCGGCGTGAGCCTGCTGCTGATGCAGGCGGTGCGCACGCTGTTCGGCGCGCAGAACGTGGAAGTGGCCAATCCCGCCTGGATGAGCGGCGGCTTCGAATGGCTGCCCGGGCTGGTGATCCCGTACAACCGCGTGGTCATCATCCTGTTCGCGCTGGCGGTGGTGGCGGTGGCGTGGGTGGTGCTCAACCGCACGCGGCTGGGCCTGTTCGTGCGCGCCACCACGCAGAACCGCACCATGGCGGCGTGCGTGGGCGTGCGCACCTGGCAGGTCGACAGCTACGCCTTTGCCTTTGGTGCCGGCATCGCCGGGCTCGGCGGCTGCGCGCTGTCGCAGATCGGCAATGTCGGTCCCGACCTGGGCCAGGCCTACATCATCGATTCGTTCATGGTGGTGGTGCTGGGCGGAGTCGGGCAGCTGGCCGGCACCATCGTCGGCGCGTTCGGGCTGGGCATCCTCAACAAGTTCATCGAGCCCTTCTATGGCGCGGTGCTGGCCAAGATCCTGGTCCTGGTGCTGATCGTGCTGTTTATCCAGAAGCGGCCGCAGGGACTGTTCGCGCTCAAGGGGCGCAGCGCGGAGGCATGATGCAGCGATTCCAACCAAACACTTCCGCGGCACCGTTCCGGCTGGCCGTGCCCGAACGCCAGGCGCTGTTCTCGCCGCGCGGCTGGATCGCGCTGGTGGCGCTGACGGTGATCGCCGGCATCGGCGTGCCGGTGTGTGCGCTGCTGCTGCCGGAGGGCCATCCGCTGCACCTGTCGGCGTATGCGCTGACGCTGGTCGGCAAGATCATGTGCTTCGCGCTGGCGGCGATCGCGCTCGACCTGGTGTGGGGCTACTGCGGCATCCTCAGCCTCGGCCATGGCCTGTTCTTCGCGCTCGGCGGCTATGCCATGGGCATGTACCTGATGCGTTCGATCGGACGCGAAGGCGTGTACCAGAGCGAGCTGCCCGACTTCATGGTGTTCCTCGACTGGAAGGAGCTGCCTTGGTTCTGGCACGGCACCGAACACCTCGGCTATGCGCTGCTGCTGGTGGTGCTGGTGCCGGGCGTGCTGGCGTGGCTGTTCGGCTTCTTCGCCTTCCGCTCGCGCATCAAGGGCGTGTACCTGTCGATCATCACGCAGGCGATGACGTATGCGGCGATGCTGCTGTTCTTCCGCAACGAGACCGGCTTCGGCGGCAACAACGGCTTCACCGACTTCAAGCGCATCGCCGGCTTTGCCATCGCCGCGCCGCAGACCCGCACGGCGCTGTTCGTGCTGACCTTCCTGGCGCTGCTGGCCGGCTTTATTGCCTGCCGCTACATCGTCACCTCCAAGCTCGGCCGCGTGGTCACGGCGGTGCGCGATGCCGAGATGCGCGTGATGTTCTCGGGCTACAGCCCGCTCGGCTACAAGCTGTTCGTGTGGACCTTCTCGGCGGTGCTGTGCGGCATCGCCGGCGCGCTGTACGTGCCGCAGGTCGGCATCATCAACCCGGGCGAGATGTCGCCCGGCAACTCGATCGAAATGGCGGTGTGGGTCGCCGTGGGCGGGCGCGGCACGCTGGTCGGGCCGGTGATCGGTGCGTTCCTGGTCAATGGCGCCAAGACGCTGTTCACCGCGCACTTCGCCGAATACTGGCTGTTCCTGCTGGGCGCGATGTTCGTGCTGGTGACGCTGTACCTGCCCGATGGCGTGACCGGCCTGTGGCAGCGCTGGCGCGAGCGCCGCGCGCACCCGGCCGCGCAGGAGGCGGTCGCCACGCCGGCGGTTGCCGGCCGCAGCGGAGGTGAAGCGTGAGCGCCGCACTGGAACACGGCCAGGCCGAGAGCGGCGATGCCACCGGCCTTGGCCGCATCGTCGAGCCGGGCACCATCGACGTTTCGCACGGCCCGATCCTCTACCTGGAGGACCTCACCGTGCAGTTCGACGGCTTCCGCGCGCTCAACCGGCTGAACCTGTCGATCGACCACGGCGAGCTGCGCTGCGTGATCGGCCCCAACGGCGCCGGCAAGACCACCATGATGGATGTGATCACCGGCAAGACCGGGCCGCGCAACGCCAGCGTCAGCGGGCGCGTGTTCCTCGGCCAGACCATCGACCTGATGCGGATGACCGAGCCGCGCATCGCCCAGGTCGGCATCGGCCGCAAGTTCCAGAAGCCCACCGTGTTCGAGCAGCACGCGGTGTGGGAGAACCTGGAGCTGGCGATGCAGGCCGACAAGCGCTGGTGGTCGTCGCTGCGCGCGCGCCTGACCGCGACGGGGCAGCGCCGCATCGAGGAGACGCTGGCGCTGACCGGCCTCGAGGCCGAGGCCTACCGGCCCGCCGGGTTGCTGTCGCACGGGCAGAAGCAGCGCCTCGAGATCGGCATGCTGCTGATGCAGCAGCCGCAGCTGTTGCTGCTCGACGAGCCGGTTGCCGGCATGACCGATGAAGAGACCATGCAGCTCGCCAGCCTGCTCAACGGCCTGCGCGGCAGCTGCTCGATGATGGTGGTCGAGCACGACATGGAGTTTGTCGCCGCGCTGGCGGGAGATGCCGGCAAGGTCACGGTGCTGGCCGAGGGCAGCGTGCTGGCCGAAGGCACGCTCGACAGCGTCAAGCGCGACGAGCGCGTGATCGAATCCTACCTGGGGAGATAGGCATGCTGCAGGTCCATGGACTGAACCAGTACTACGGCGGCAGCCATATCCTGCGCAACGTCAGCTTCGAGGTGCCGGCGGGCAGGCTGACCACGCTGCTCGGCCGCAACGGCGTCGGCAAGAGCACGCTGCTGAAATGCCTGATGGGCGTGGTGCCGACGCGCAGCGGCAGCATCCACTGGGACGGCGAGCCGCTGGAGAAGAGGGCGCCGTACGAGCGCGTCGCGGCCGGGCTGGCCTATGTGCCGCAGGGGCGCGAGATCTTTCCGCGGCTGACGGTCGAGGAGAACCTGCTGATCGGCGCCGCCAGCCGCGCGCGGCCGGCGGGCGTGCCGGAGCGCATCTACCAGCTGTTCCCGGTGCTGCGCACCATGCGCCTGCGCCGCGGCGGCGACCTGTCCGGCGGCCAGCAGCAGCAACTGGCGATCGGCCGCGCGCTGATGAGCGAGCCGCAACTGCTGATCCTCGACGAGCCGACCGAAGGCATCCAGCCCTCGATCATCCAGGACATCGGCCGCGCGTTGCGGCTGCTGGTCGACGAATTCGGCATGACCGTGCTGCTGGTCGAGCAGTACTACGAATTTGCGCGGCACATCGCCGATTACTACGTGGTGATGAGCCGCGGCGAAGTGGTGGCGCGCGGCGCCGGCGCCAGCATGGAGCAGGACGGCGTGCGCGAGCTGATCGCCGTGTAGGGCGCGCGCAAGTCCATTCGCCCGCCATGCGCCATCCCGATTTTCCTTCGTCCCTCGCCATGCCGGCGGCCTGGCAGGCCACGCTGCAGCTGCGCTTTGCGCCGCGCGCCGAGCGCACCGTGCTGACCGAGCGCCGCCATCGGGGCCCGCTGCTGGTACAGAAGGCGCTGTACCCGGAAGGTGGCATCTGCCACGCGGTGATCCTGCACCCGCCGGCCGGCGTCGCAGGTGGCGACAGACTGGAGATCGACGTGGCGGTGGAGGCCGGCGCGCATGCGGTGCTGGCCACGCCGGGCGCCACCAAGTGGTACAAGTCGCTCGGCCGCGACGCGGCCCAGCGGGTGCGGCTGGCGGTGGGCGAGGGCGCGCGACTCGACTGGCTGCCGCAGGAGAACATCGTCTTCGACGAGGCGCGCGCGCGGATTTCCACCGTGCTCGACGTCGCCCCGGGCGGCAGCGCGATCGGCTGGGATGCCGTGGTGCTTGGCCGCCAGGCATCGGGCGAACAGTGGGCGCGCGGTGCGCTGTGGCTGGATACGCGCATCGGCGCCGGCGAGCGCGCGCTGTGGATCGAACAAGCGCATCTCGAGGCGGCATCGCCGCTGCGCCATGCAGTGCCAGGCCTGGACGGGTTGAACGTGCTGGGCACGCTGTGGGCCGTTGGCGCAGGCGCCACGCAAGGCCTTGCCGAAACGCTCGCCGAGCGGTTGCCTTATACGCCGGCGCTGCGCGCCGGCGTGACCTGCCTCGCCGCCAACGGCCAGTCGATGCTGCTGCTGCGTGTGCTGGGCCGGCACATGGAGGCGGTGCGCCAGGTCATGACCGACAGCTGGCAGGCGCTGCGCGTGCCGCTCCACGGCGTCGCGGCGCGGCCGCTGCGGCTGTGGGCGACCTAGCCCGCCACGACGCAATCGAACACCAGACAGGAACGAGAGATGGAACTGACACCGCGCGAGAAAGACAAGCTGCTGATCTTCACCGCCGCGCTGCTGGCCGAGCGGCGCAAGGCCCGCGGTCTGAAGCTGAACTATCCGGAAGCGGTGGCGCTGATCACCGCCGCCATCATGGAGGGCGCGCGCGACGGCCACACCGTGGCCGAGCTGATGCACGCCGGCACCACCGTGCTGCAGCGCGACGAGGTGATGGAGGGCGTGGCCGAGATGATCCCCGAGATCCAGGTCGAGGCCACTTTCCCGGACGGCACCAAGCTGGTCACCGTCCACCATCCCATTGTCTGAAACGCATTGCTAACCGAAGCCGGCAACCCGGCCAAACCGATGACCGCGATGACCCGTACCGCTTGCCTGCGCCTTGCCCTGGGCGCTTCCCTGACCGCTGCCGCCGGCGCCGCGCTGGCGCATCCCGGCCACGATGCCGCCACCGTCGGTGCCAGCCTGTGGGCCGGCCTGGCGCATCCGTTCACCGGCGCCGACCACTTGCTGGCGATGGCGGCGGTGGGGGTATGGAGCGCACTGGTGGCGCGCTCCGCCGCCGATACGCTGCGCCTGCCGCTGGCCTTCGTGGGCCTGATGCTGGCGGGCGCCGCGCTCGGCCTCTCCGGCATGGCGCTGCCTGCGGTGGAGCCGATGATCGCCGCTTCGCTGCTGGTGATCGGCTTGCTGCTGGCGCTGCGCGCCAGGCTGCCGGCGTGGGCCGGCACGCTGCTGGTGGGCGGCTTTGCCGTGTTCCATGGCTATGCGCATGGGGCGGAACTGCCCGCCAGTGCCGGCGCGCTGCCGGCGGTGCTGGCCTATGTGGGCGGGTTTGCCGCGGCCACCATGGCGCTGCACCTGCTGGGCATCGGCGCCGGCACGCTGCTGCGCCGCCGCGCCGGCTGGCTCGCGCGCGCGGCCGGCGCGGGCGTGGCGCTGTACGGCGCCGGCCTGCTGGTGGCCTGAGGAGCACCGCCATGATCCCCGGTGAACTGATGCCCGCCGACGGCGAGATCGCACTCAATGTCGGCCGCGCCACCGTCAGCGTGACGGTGGCCAATACCGGCGACCGGCCGATCCAGGTCGGCTCGCACTTCCACTTCTACGAAACCAACGCGGCCCTGGCGTTCGAGCGCGAGGCCGCGCGCGGCTTCCGCCTGAACATCGCCGCGGGCACCGCGGTGCGGTTCGAGCCCGGGCAGACCCGCACCGTGGAGCTGGTGGCGCTGGCGGGCGACCGCATCGTCTACGGCTTCAACGGCAAGATCATGGGAGCGCTGTGATGGCATCGATCTCCAGGCAGGCCTATGCCGAGATGTTCGGCCCCACCACCGGCGACCGCCTGCGGCTGGCCGATACCGGGCTGATCATCGAGGTCGAGCAGGATTTCACCGTCTACGGCGAGGAAGTGAAGTTCGGCGGCGGCAAGGTGATCCGCGACGGCATGGGGCAGAGCCAGCGCATGGCGCAGGACTGCGTCGACACCGTGATCACCAACGCGCTGATCGTCGACCACTGGGGCGTCGTCAAGGCCGATATCGGCCTCAAGCACGGGCGCATCGCGGCGATCGGCAAGGCTGGCAATCCCGACATCCAGCCCGGCGTCACCATCGTGGTCGGCCCCGGCACCGAGGTGATCGCGGCCGAGGGCATGATCGTCACCGCCGGCGGCATCGACAGCCATATCCACTTCATCTGCCCGCAGCAGATCGACGAGGCGCTGATGAGCGGGGTCACCACCATGATCGGCGGCGGCACCGGGCCCGCCACCGGCACCTTCGCCACCACCGTGACGCCGGGGCCGTGGTACATGGAGCGCATGCTGCAGGCCGCCGACGCCTACCCGATGAATATCGGCCTGCTGGGCAAGGGCAACGCCAGCCAGCCGGGGCCAATCCTGGAACAGGTGCAAGCCGGCGCCATCGGCCTCAAGCTGCATGAAGACTGGGGCACCACGCCGGCGGCGATCGACACCTGCCTGTCGGTGGCCGACGCGACCGACACCCAGGTGGCGATCCACACCGATACGCTCAACGAGGCCGGCTTCGTCGAGGCCACCATCGCCGCGTTCAAGGGCCGCACCATCCATACCTACCACACCGAAGGCGCCGGCGGCGGCCATGCGCCGGACATCATCAAGGTGTGCGGCGAGGCCAACGTGCTGCCGTCGTCGACCAACCCGACACGCCCGTACACCGTCAACACGCTCGACGAGCATCTGGACATGCTGATGGTGTGCCACCACCTCGATCCGTCGATCGCCGAGGACATCGCCTTCGCCGAAAGCCGCATCCGCCGCGAGACCATCGCCGCCGAGGACATCCTGCACGACCTCGGCGCGTTCTCGATGATCTCGAGCGATTCGCAGGCGATGGGGCGCGTCGGCGAAGTCATCATCCGAACCTGGCAGACCGCGCACAAGATGGCGGCGCAGCGCGGCAAGCTGCCGGGCGATCCGCACGATGCGCGCGGCGGGCACGACAACTTCCGCGTACGGCGCTATGTCGCCAAGTACACCATCAACCCGGCGCTGACCCATGGCATCGCACATGAAGTGGGCTCGGTCGAAGTCGGCAAGTGGGCCGACCTGGTGCTGTGGCGGCCCGCGTTCTTCGGCGTCAAGCCCAGCCTGATCCTGAAGGGCGGCATGATCGCCGCGGCGGCGATGGGCGACCCCAATGCATCGATCCCGACGCCGCAGCCGGTGCACTACCGGCCCATGTTCGCCGCGGCCGGAGGCGCCTTGCATCGTTCGTCGCTGACCTTCGTCTCACAGGCGGCGCTGGCGGCCGGCATCGGCGACCGCTACGGGCTCGCCAAGACGCTTTGCGCGGTGCGCGGGACCCGCACCGTCAGCAAGCGCGACATGATCCACAACGACTGGCAACCGCATGTTACGGTCGATCCCGAGACCTATCAGGTGGTCGCCGACGGCCAGCTGCTGACCTGCGAGCCCGCCACCGAGCTGCCGATGGCGCAGCGCTATTTCCTGTTTTGATGGGGCGGAATGGCCATGCTGAAGATCGATAAACGCCTGACCGCGCCGCACGGCATCGCCAGCGTGCTGGTGCGCCGCGCACTCAAGCTGGTGCTGCCGTTCGCCGACCGCAGCAAGAGCCGCCTGCGCGCGGTTCTCGACAACGGCACCGATGCCGCGCTGTTCCTGCCGCGCGGCACGGTCCTGCGCGGCGGCGACCTGCTGGTGGCCGAGGACGGCAGTTTCATCGAAGTCCAGGCCGCCGCCGAGGCCGTGCTGGAAGTGCGAGCACAAGACTCGCACGCGCTGATGCGCGCGGCCTACCACCTCGGCAACCGCCACACGCCGGTCGAGATCGGGCGCGACTACCTGCGGCTGGAGTATGACGCGGTGCTGGCCGACATGCTGCGGCGGCTGGGCGTGCAGGCGCAACGCGCCGAGCTGCCGTTCGAGCCGGAGGCGGGCGCTTACGGCGGCGGGCACAAGCATGGGCACGACGCGACGTTCGCGGAGGACTATGCGGCGGCGCAGGCGGTGTTTCATGAGCATCACGGGCACTCGCACTCGCACTCGCATGGTCATGATGGCGAGCATGTCCATGGGGAGCATTGTGGGCATCGGCAGTGATGTGTATGGTCGGTGTGGAGGGGAAGGGCGCGAACGATGGCTAGAGGTAACGATTTCAACTCATCCAGACTGACGTCTACCGCCAGCGGGCAAACTGCTGGCCGGGACCTTGTAGACGCTCCCGGCCCTCACCCCAGCCCTCTCCCGCTCGCGGGAGAGGGAGCCAACAGTCGGCAAGTATCAGGCGCTGTAGTGGTCCAGTCCGGCGCTGCGGGTTTGCTCCCCTCTCCCGCTTGCGGGAGAGGGGCAGGGGTGAGGGCGAGCGTATGCCGAAGCCGGCGTTCGCTCGTTTGCTGCGTGCGCACCAGACCAACGCTGAGCAGCGTCTTTGGTATCAACTACGCGACCGCCGCTTCATGGGGTTGAAATTCAAGCGGCAACACCAGATAGGACCGTTCATCGTCGATTTCGTTTGTATCGACGCCAAGCTTGTGATCGAAGCAGACGGAGGCCAGCATGGCGATGCCCGGGACGCGGCTCGCGATGCCTGGTTCCGGCAGCAAGGTTTCCATGTGTTGCGCTTCTGGAATTCCGAGGTGCTGGCGCAGACGGAAGCGGTATTGGAAACAATCCGTCAGTTTGTGCTGGAGCGGGCCTTTCCTCGGGGCGAACCATGACCAACCTCCACCAACTCATCTCCCTGCTGCACCTGGCCTCGCCGTCGCTGCCCATCGGCGGCTTCAGCTATTCGCAAGGCCTCGAGGCCGCGATCGAATGCGGCAGCGTGCATGACGCGCCAACTGCCGAGCGCTGGATCCGCGACAACCTGCGGCACGTCCAGGCGCAATGCGAGGCGCCGCTGTGGCTGCTGCTGCATCACCACTGGCAGGCCGGCGACATGGCGGCAGTGCGAACCTGGAACGACTGGTTCCACGCCACCCGCGAGAGCTCGGAGTTGCGGCTGGAGACCGAGCAGATGGGCTGGTCGCTGGCGCGGCTGGTCGCGCAGATGGAGTGGGGCACGCCGGCGCTGCGCGACACGCTGGCCACGCTGTCGCCGGTGTGCCTGCCGACCGCGTTCACCGCCGCCTGCGTGGCGCTGGAGATCGGTGCGCGCGATGGCCTGGCGGCCTATTGTTTCAACTGGGCGGAGAACCAGGTGGCCGCGGCGATCAAGGCGGTGCCGCTGGGCCAGGTGGCGGGGCAGCACATGCTGCGCCGCCTGCATGGCGCCGTGCTCGACACCGTCGACGAAGCCGGCCGCCGCGCCGAGTCCACGCCGCCGCAACTGTCGACCTTTTCCCCGATGCTGGGCCTGCTGTGCGCACGCCACGAAACGCAGTACTCCCGGCTGTTCCGATCCTGAACCGATACCGCACCATGATCCACGCCCGTACCAAGAAAAACCCTCCGCTGCGCGTCGGCGTCGGCGGACCCGTCGGCTCCGGCAAGACCACGCTGCTGGAAATGCTGTGCAAGGCGATGCGCGACCGCTATGACCTGGTCGCGATCACCAACGATATCTACACCAAGGAAGACCAGCGCCTGCTGACCATCTCCGGCGCATTGCCGGCCGAGCGCATCCTGGGCGTGGAAACGGGCGGCTGCCCGCACACCGCGATCCGCGAGGACGCATCGATCAACCTCGAGGCGGTCGAGCGCATGCTGGCGCGCTTCCCGGATGCCGACGTGGTCTTCATCGAGTCCGGCGGCGACAACCTGGCCGCGACCTTCAGCCCAGAACTTTCTGATCTGACGATCTACGTGATCGACGTCGCCGGGGGCGAGAAGATTCCTAGGAAGGGCGGGCCGGGCATCACCAAGTCGGACCTGCTGGTGATCAACAAGACCGACCTCGCGCCGTATGTGGGGGCATCGCTGCCGGTGATGGAAAGCGATGCGCGCAAGATGCGCGGCAGCCGGCCGTTCGTGATGGGCAGCGTCAAGTCGGGCGAGGGCCTGGACGAGGTGATCCGCTTCATCGAGCGGCAGGGCATGCTCGGGCTCTAGCCGTCCTGGCTGGCATCGGCATCGGGTGCCGGCCTGGCGCCGGGGCTGCCGTGGCCGAGCGCCGGGCGGAAGCTGCCCTTGCCCGCCAGCGCCCGCGCCACCGCGGCCACGAGGTTGAGCTCGGGCTCGCTCAGCTCCGCCATATGGTGCACCGTGGCCTCGATCGCCGCGCGCTGGCGGTTGCCGAACGGCGCGCGCGATTGCTCCACCTGCAGTTGGCTGGCGTCGTGCCGGCTGAAGTCAAGCATCTCGGCGGTGGGCACGGCGAGGGTCTCGGCCAGCCGGCAGATGTTGGCCAGCGCGAGGTTGCGCTTGCCGCTTTCGATGCCGCTCAGGTAGGAGCGCGAGAGCCCGCTTTCGAGCGAAAGCGTCTCCTGGGACCAGCCTCGCTGCTTGCGCAGCCAGGCAAGATGCAATCCGAAAAGTCTGAGATTTCGAGAGGTCATGGGGTCAACAAAAGTTCGGAGTGGTCTGAGGCTAAGGGTTTGACCCTGAGGCCACGACAACTTATCCTCATCCTCACTATCGGTGTCCGATCCGCAAATTGAGGGGCGCGCCAGGCACTGGCGCGGCACGATGGCATCAACCGGGCGGCCTGCATCGCAGCGCCGCGCCAGACGGGTTATTGCGCAACGCCGCGCGTCACGCTGGCACGCGTGCGCCGGCTGCGCGGACAGGCGCAGTGCGCCTGTCGCCCTGCAGGGGGATTGCCATGCAGATCTTCACGCTGTTCGAGGCGCGCATGCGCGCCATCGATGCCGACCGCTGTGCGCCGTCGGATTTCCTTCCCGGATTCCAGCCTCGCCTGCTTGCCGCCGCTGCCGGCCTCGGCTGCACCTGCGACTACATCTTCCTCTGCGCCGGCGAGCGCCAGCCCGAATTTTCAGCGGATTGCCATGAATGGTGGGGCTGCCTGCGCGGTGGCCTGCGGCTGTATTCGCCCGGCCGCGGCAGCTTGCTGGTGGGCGGGGGTGAACTGTTCGCGCCCGCGCCCGGGGTGCCGATGCAGGTGCAGGCGGTGGCCGACACCATCCTGGTGCGCACGGTGCCGCAAGGCCCGGCCGAGGCCTCGTGCCCCGTGGCCATGCCCGCGGGCGCGTGGCAGTGCGCGCTGGGCGCCCTGGCTCCCGTCGGTGCCGGGGCCGATGCCGATGGCATGGCCGGCCCGCATGTGCTGGCGGGCCTGCCGGATGCGGATGGCTGGCAGGCGCAGCAGGGCATGCGCCCGGCGTTTGTCCAGCTGGATGGCTCGGTGGATGACTGGGGCCGGCACCTGGAGGCGCGCGGCTTGCTCTGGGCGCTGTGTTACCGGGGGGCGATTGCCCTGCACTGGCATGGCGCGCTGGTGCGCAGCGGCGGTGACATGGCCTTCCTGCAGCCCGGCGCACTCTACGCGCCGGACGCGCATGAGTCATGCCGGCTCGACGTGCTGGTGCCGGGCACCGGCCTGCTGTGCTGCTTCGGCGGGGGCGATGCCACCCAGGATGGCGAGGCCGCGCGCGGCGGCCGGCGTGCCGATGGCCACGCCGTGGCGCGCGCCGCGCTGGCGCTGGCCTGATGGCCTGATGGCCGCCGCGGACCGGCGCCATGCGCACGCCGCGCAGCCGCCGGCCGCCGCGCGGCCTTCAGTGGCGCTTGTACTGCGTGGCGCCGAACAGCACTTCGCGCGCCTTGTCGTCCTGCAGCGCCTTGCGCGCGCTGGCCAGCACCTCCACGCCGCGCTTGACCGCAGGGCGCTCGGCGATCTGGTTGAACCAGCGCTTCAGGTGCGGGTAGTCGTCCAGCGTCACGCCCTGGTTCTGCCAGCTGCGCAGCCACGGGAAGGTGGCGATGTCGGCGATGGTGTACTGCTCGCCGGCCAGCCATTCGTGCTTCGACAGCTGCGTGTCGATCACGCCGTACAGGCGCCTGGCTTCATTGGTGTAGCGGTTCACCGCGTACTCGATCTGCTCGGGCGCGTAGATGCGGAAGTGGTGCGCCTGGCCCAGCATCGGGCCCACGCCGCCCATCTGGAACATCAGCCACTGCAGCGTCTCGTACTTGCCGCGCACGTCGTCGGGCAGGAACTTGCCGGTCTTGCCGGCCAGGTAGAGCAGGATCGCGCCCGATTCGAACAGCGAGATCGGCTTGCCGTCGGGTCCGTCCGGGTCCACGATGGCGGGAATCTTGTTGTTGGGGCTGATCTTCAGGAAGTCCTCGCCGAACTGGTCGCCGGCGCCGATGTTGATCGGGTGGACCCTGTACTCCAGTCCGCACTCCTCCAGCATGATGTGGACCTTGTGCCCATTGGGCGTGGCCCAGGTGTAGACGTCGATCATTGCAGGGATCTCCTGGCTGCATTCATGGGAATGGCCACATCGACCACCGACGTGGCGAACCGCGCGATTTAAGCACAGAAGAAAAAAACGCGCAGGCAGGCTGCGCGTTTTCCACAATGCCGGCAGGGGCGGGGCCCCGCCGGCGTTCCCGGGCGCTCAGAAACCGCGCGCCACCGGCATTTTGATGGTGTCGGGGTTGACGTTCATGTGCTTGGCCAGCTCCAGCTTGGCGATGGCATTGCGGTGCACCTCGTCCGGACCGTCGGCCAGGCGCAGCGTGCGCTGGTGCGCCCACCAGCTGGCCAGGGGGAAGTCGCTGGAAACGCCGGCGGCGCCGTGGACCTGGATGGCCCAGTCGATCACCTTCAGCGCCACGTTGGGGGCCACCACCTTGATCATGGCGATCTCGGCCTTGGCCACCTTGTTGCCGACCGTGTCCATCATGTACGCGGCCTTGAGCGTCAGCAGGCGCGCCATCTCGATCTCGCAACGGGCTTCGGCGATGCGCTCCTGCGTCACGCCCTGGGCCGACACCGGCTTGCCGAACGCGACCCGCGACAGCGCGCGCTTGCACAGCAGTTCCAGCGCGCGCTCGGCCACGCCGATGCTGCGCATGCAGTGGTGGATGCGGCCCGGGCCGAGGCGGCCCTGCGCGATCTCGAAGCCGCGGCCTTCGCCCAGCAGGATGTTCGAGACCGGCACGCGCACGTTCTTCAGCTCGATCTCCATATGGCCGTGCGGCGCGTCGTCGTAGCCGAACACCGGCAGGAAGCGCTTGATGGTGATGCCCGGGGTATCGGCCGGCACCACCACCATCGACTGCTGCTCATGGCGGCCGGCCTCGGGATCGGTCTTGCCCATCACGATATAGACCTTGCAGCGCGGGTCGCCGGCGCCCGACGACCACCACTTGGTGCCGTTGATCACGTAGTGGTCGCCATCGCGCTCGATGCGGCATTCGATATTGGTCGCGTCCGACGAGGCCACCGCGGGTTCGGTCATCAGGAAGGCCGAGCGGATCTCGCCGGCCAGCAGCGGTTCCAGCCACTGGTCCTTCAGTTCTTCCGAGGCGTAGCGCTCCAGCGTTTCCATGTTGCCGGTGTCCGGGGCCGCGCAGTTGAACACCTCGGCCGACCAGGGCACCCGGCCCATGATCTCGCACAGGGTGGCGTATTCCAGGTTCGACAGGCCCTGCGGGGCGCGCGGCGAGCGCGGCAGGAACAGGTTCCAGAGGCCGGCTTCGCGCGCCAGCGGCTTCAGTTCCTCGATCACCTTGGTCGGGATCCAGGCGTTGCCGGCGCGACGGTTGGCGTCGATCTCCTCGGCGAAGCGCTTTTCGTTCGGATAGATGTGCTGATCGAAGAAGGCCAGCAGCTTGGCCTGCATCTCCTTGACCTTCGGGCTGTAATCGAAATCCATGTGGTCTCCTCGCTACGGGAACGGTGGGCGCCGGCCGCCGCCGGCGCCGGTTGGCTGGGTCTTCGGGCGGTACCTCGCCGATGCAATGCACTCTATCTGAAAGCCAATAATTAGAAAAATGAATTTTCTGGATTTGCCAGTATCAATTCGCTGCATTCCGTGCCAGAATCACCAGCATGCAGCTCTCCCGCATCGATCTCAACCTCTTCGTCGTGTTTGACGCCATCTACAGCGAAGGCAGCATCACCGCGGCCGCGCGCCAGCTCAACCTGACGCAGCCGGCGGTCAGCCACGCGCTGGGGCGGCTGCGCACGCTGTTCGACGATCCGCTGTTCGAGCGGCGCGGGCAGGGCATGGCGCCCACGCCGCTGGCCCGTTCGCTGGCGGCCGAGGTGCGCAGCGCACTCCAGTCGTTCGCGCGCACCCTGCAGGACACGCCGCACTTCGATCCCACCAACACCGTGCGCCGCTTCACCATCGGCATGCGCGACGCGCTCGAGTCGACGCTGCTGCCGCCGCTGATGAGTCGCGTCACCGCGATGGCGCCGCAGGTGGAGATCGCCGCGATCCGCTTCGACCGGCGCGAGATGGAATCGGAACTGCTGGCGGGCACGCTCGACGCCGCGCTCGACATCCTGCTGCCGGTGTCGCCGGCGATCCACCATGCGCCGTTCATGGCCGACCCGATGGTGGTGCTGGCGCGGCGCGACCATCCGCTGGTGAAGAAGGAGCTGACCCTGGAGCGCTACCTCGCGGCCGAGCACGTCCATGTGTCGTCGCGCCGCCGCGGTGCCGGGCTGGAGGACCAGGCCTTGCACCGCATGGGCCTGACCCGGCGTGTGCGGCTGCGTTGCCAGCACTACGCCGCGGCATGCCGCGTGGTCAGCTGCACCGACCTGCTGGCGACGCTGCCGCTGCGCTACGCGCGCATCGCCAACGAGCCCTATGCCAACCGGCTGCTGTCGCTGCCGTTCAAGGTGCCGTCGCTGGAGCTGCACCTGTACTGGCACGCGGGTGGCGAGAACGACGGCGCCAACCGCTGGCTGCGCGAGCAGTTGATGGCGGTGATGGCCTCGCTGGGCAGCGGCATGGCCGACGTGGCCGCCGCGGGCTGATGGAGCTCAACTGAGGCCGCCGCTGCCAGAATTCCGTTCAGGTGCGGCGCGCGCGGGTCACACGTAAGTAATTGTTCGCGAGCTAGACCCTCGCAGTCCCGGCCCATACCATCGTCCGGTCTTTCTGCCCCCGGCAGAGCCACAGCGAGCCCGTGCTGCACGGTGCCCGCGATGGTTGTCGCGCCGGCTGTCCGCGCTCGCGAATCCCCCGGGCAGACCAATTCGCCGAACTCCACCACGACGACTCAGACCGATGCTTGGGAAACGCTTGCCTGCCGATTGCCCTTCCATGCCGCCGCGCCGCGCGCGCCACAACACGCTGGCCCTGACCACGCTCTGCACCGCGGCAGCGCTGGCGCTGGCCGCCTGCGGCGGGGGCGATGGCGGCGACGGCGGCACGACCGCCGGTGCCGCGCCCGGCGGTTCGGCTCCTGCGGGTGCGCAAACCAGCGCGCCGGGGGGC
Organism: Cupriavidus taiwanensis; assembly: GCF_900250115.1. Classification (NCBI taxonomy): domain Bacteria; kingdom Pseudomonadati; phylum Pseudomonadota; class Betaproteobacteria; order Burkholderiales; family Burkholderiaceae; genus Cupriavidus; species Cupriavidus taiwanensis. The sequence goes on from NZ_LT984803.1 coordinate 1,052,394, forward strand.
GGCCAGGCCGGCTCCGCCGCGCCGGCGTCCCCGACCGCTGCCACCACCACTGCTGGCGCCTGCTACACCATCAGCGGTCCCGCGCCTGCCGCCGCGCCCGGCAGCGGCATCTCGCTGCTGCCGGCGCGCGGCAGCGCGATCAGCAACTACCGCGTGCTGGAAGAGCCGCGCAGCGCCGGCCTGTGCTACGCCAACTATCGCCGCGAGCAGGTGGGCCTGCCGCCGCTGGCGGCGCGCGACCCGCTCCATGCCGCCGCGCAGGCGCATACCGACTACATGCTGGCCAATGCCACGCTGACGCACGACGAAAGCAGCGGCAATCCGGGCTACACCGGCGCCACCGCCGACGAGCGCATCCAGGCCGCCTATCCGACCGATGCCACCGCGGAAGTGGTGGCCGGCGCCAGCCGCTGGACCTCGGTGGCCAATGCGCAGCTGTCGATGTCGCCCAAGGACGCACTGGTGTCGGACCTGGTCGACGCGCCGTTCCACCGCGCCGCGCTGCTGGGCAGCTATGGCTCCGCCGGCAGCGGCTTTGCCGAGCGCGTGGGCGCCAACGGCAGCGGCACCTCGGCCAGCTACTACCAGACCGTCGACCTCGCCGACCGTGTCAACGGCGGCAGCGACAACCAGATGGTGGCCTATCCGTTCGACGGCCAGAACGATGTGCCGGTCAACTGGGTCAACACGGAAAGCCCGAATCCGGCGCCGGGCTATGAAAACCGCACCATGGGCTATCCGGTGTCGCTGCAGGCGATCAATACCTCGCTGCAGTTCGAGGCCGACAACTTCGTCATCACCGATGCGCAAGGCGGCAACGTCGACTGCATCAAGGTCGACAGCCGTTCCTCGGGCCTGAGCAGCGCGGCGCGCGGCGTGGCGGTGTGCACGCCGGTGGCGCCGCTGGCCTCCCAGCAGCGCTATAGCGTGCGGGTCTCTGGCCGGCTCGGCGCGCAGCCGATGGACCTGGGCTGGTCGTTCACCACGCGCTGATCATCACGCCGGGGCGCGCTCATTGCGGCGCGCCCGGCGGCAACTCTCGACGCAGCTCGATCCGCACCTGGCCGGGCGCCAGCGTGGGATCGGCCTGCACCGCAACCGGCCCGGGCGGGCGCTGTCCCGCCGGCACCGCCTGCCACAGCCGTTGCGCCCATTCCCGGATCTCCACATGGTCGGGCTCGGCTGCCCACAGCCTGAGCGGCGCTGCCATGCCCAGGCGCGCGGCGATGGCCGCGGGATCGTCAAGGGTCGAGACGGTGAGGGCGGACGCCGCCGCCGGTGCACGCGCAGCCATCGCAGGGGCAGCCTTGAGGGCATAGGCGGGCGGTGCGGCAGGCGCGGGCGCTGATGGTGCGGCTTGCGCGATGGCTGCGTCAGGGGGTGCCTGCGGGGCGGCCGGGCTCGCTTGTGCCGGGGCCTCGCGGTCAAGCGCGGGTTCGCGCGGAACGCTTCTGGGCGCCTCTGTGCCGGGCGCTGCGCGAGGTGCGGGGCGGGCCGTGGGCGGAGCTGCCTTGGCGGCCGGCGCGGCGGGTTTGGGGGCGGTGCCGCGGCGGTTTCCGGCAAGGGCGGCGATGGTGCCGTCGACGCTGCCGGCGCTGGCGTGGGCGTGGCCATCTCGGCCGACGCCATCTCGGCCGTTCCGGTCGGCAACAGCGCGCCATCGTCGATCTGCCGCAGCACGATGCTGGTGGTCAGTCCGGCCACCGCCGCGACGCTGGCGACCAGTCCGAGCGAACGCCACCACCGGCGCGCGCGCGCGGCATGCGTGAGCCGCGCCGTCGCGGATGGCTGTGCGGGGTTCCGGGTTGAATCCGCAGCCTGTGCCCGCAGCCACGCCGCCGCATCCGGACCGAGCCGCGCGCCGAGCACGTCCTCCGCGGCGGCGCCGGCGGCGACCCGTGCCAGCACCGCGTCGCGCCGCGCCGACTGGGCCGCGTGCAGGCGCGCGGCTTCTTCCAGCACGGCCGCGGCCAGCGCCGGCGGCGCGGCAAACGGCAGGGCGGCGGCACCGGCCTGGCGGCGCGCGGCCTCGTGTTGCGCAGCGCGCGCGGCGGCAAGCACGGCGGCTTCCAGTGCGGCCGGCGGCGGGTAGGGTGGCAAGGCTTTCAGCAGGGCCGAGAGCCGGTCCTCGCCCGCGATGAAGCGTTCGGCCGCGTGCGCTGCGGCGTTGCCCGCGCTCATGGTCCCGACTCCGGCAAGCTGCCGGCCAGGTCCGCGCGCAGGCGCGCGAACGCATAGCGCAGCCGGCTCTTCACGGTCTCGAACTTCTCGCCCAGCATCGCCGCAATCTCTTCGACGCTCATATTGCTGAAGAAGCGCAGCACCACCACTTCGCGCTGCGACACCGGCAACTGCAGCAGCGCCCGATGGACGTGCTGCGCGTGCTGCCGCAGCTGCAGTTCCGCTTCCGGCGACAGGTCGTCGGCCGGCAGTTCGGGCAGGTGGTCATCCAGCGCGTCGCGCTGGCGCGCATCGGCGCGGCGCACCTGGTCGAGCCAGGCATTGCGCGCGATCTGGAACAGGAAGGTGCGAAACGCCGCGTCTGGCTGGTAGTCGCCGCAGCGGGTCATCAGCTTGACCCAGGTCTTCTGCGCGAGGTCCTCGGCTTCGCCGGCATTGCCCCGGCAGAGCCAGGCCAGGTAGTTGTAGAGGCCCGGATTATGCCGGCGGAACAGCTCGGTGACGGGCTGCTCGATGATGCCGCCCGCCACCAGCAGCATCAGGTCGTGGTCGGGCAGCGCGCCCAGCGCGTCGGCGGGGGCAGCGCAAGCTGCGGATGGAGCGGGGTCTGGGGCCTGCATGCGCCCGAGTATAGGAGAGCGCAGGGCGGGGCGACAGTCCGCGCCACCCCGCGCCGGCTGCGCGCCGCGGTGCGGCTCAGCGTGCCGCATGTCCGGCCGGCGCGCCGCCCTGGGAAGCGGCCGGCGCCGCGGTGGCAAGGCTCTGCGCCAGGTCCACCAGCTTGACGAACTCGCCGCGGTAGCCGAAGCGGTCGGCGCCGCGCGCGCCTTGCGCCAGCGCGCGGGCGTCGGCGTAGCGCCAGGCGCCGGTGAACTTGCCGCCGCGCAGCACCTGGCCGAAGCCGGCCACCGCCGCGGCAAAGCGGAAGTCGTCGTCGCCCTGCGCCAGCGGGCGCAGCGCCTGCCGCGCCACGGTGACGTCGAGCAACTGGCTGGTGCTGGCCGCCGGCAGCTTGTAGCGCAGGCGCACATGCGCGAGTTCGCCATCGCGCCCCGGCGCCGGCGCCGCGCGCTGGTAGCGCAGCGGGTCGACCAGCCCCGGCTCGCCGGCCAGCGTCAGCTCGTACAGCGCGGTCACGGCGTGGCCCGCGCCGATATCGCCGGCATCGACCTTGTCGTTGTTGAAATCCTCGCGCGCCAGCATGCGGTTCTCATAGCCGATCAGCCGGTACTCGGTCACCGTGGCCGGATTGAACTCGACCTGTATCTTCACGTCGCGCGCAATCGTGGCCAGCGTCGAGCTGATCTCGCTGGCCAGCACCTTGTTGCCTTCCATCAGGTTGTCGATGTAGGAATACGCGCCGTCGCCGGCATCGGCCAGCTGCTCCATCAGCTGCTCGTTGTAGTTGCCGGTGCCGAAGCCCAGCGTCGACAGCGAGACCCCCGACTTGCGCCTTTCCTCGACCATGCCCTTGAGCTGGCGGAAGTCGGTCACGCCCACATTGAAGTCGCCGTCGGTGGCCAGCAGCACGCGGTTGATGCCGCCGGCGATATAACTCTGCTGCGCGGCCTGGTAGGCCAGCGCAATGCCGCTGGCGCCGGCGGTGCTGCCGCCCGCCACCAGCTGGTCGATGGCGGCGCTGATGGCAGCCTTGTCGCTGCCCGGCGTGGGCGGCAACGCCACGCGCGTGCTGCCGGCGTAGGTGACCAGCGTAATGCGGTCCTGCGCGCGCAGCTGGTTCACCAGCAGCTTGAGCGATGACTTCAGCAGCGGCAGCTTGTCCGGCGAGTTCATCGAGCCCGACACGTCGACCAGGAACACCAGGTTGGCGGCGGGCAGCGCGCCGCTGGCCACGTCCTTGCCCTTGATGCCGATGCGCAGCAGCACATTGGACGGATGCCATGGCGCCGGCGCCAGCGCGGTGTGCACGGCGAACGGGCGGCCGTCGGCGGGCTGGGCGTAGTCGTAGGGGAAGTAGTTCAGCAGTTCTTCCACGCGCACCGCATCGGCCGGCGGCACGCGGCCGGCATTGAGCAGGCGCCGCACGTTGCTGTAGCTGCCGGTATCGACATCGATGCTGAAGGTGGACACAGATGCCTGTGCCACCAGCCGGACACCGTTCTCGTCGATGGCGCCGTAGCGTTCGCGCTCCTCCGGCGCGGGTGCCGGCAACGGGTAAGGGTGCGGCATTGCCAGCGTGGCGTGCGGTTCGATGCTGTGCATTTCCGCAGCGGGTTCGGGCTGCGCCGCCCTGGCGGCATGGTCCGGGTGCGGAGCCGGGGCCATCGCCGGGGACACAGGCTGGGAGGCCTGCTCGGGCAGCGGCCGCGAAGGACCGCCGCATGCGGCCAGCGCCAGCGCCAGGGCTGCGGCAAGGCTGGAAAGGAAGACCGGTGCGCGTGCTTGCATGTTGTTCTCCTGGAAGGCCGCGGGCAGGGCGCCGCGTGACCGCCTGTCGATGTAACGGGCCATGCGGGCCGGCGGGGTTGGGGCGGGCGAGATATTTTTTTGCCGCCAGCTGTCCGATCCGGATGTGGCGAGCGCCAGACTCCCGTCCTCGCGGGATGCCCCGATCGCCACTACAATCGTTGGATCCTTCTGCCGGAGATCTCGCATGGTTCACCCTGACCTCACTTCGATGGCGTGGCGCGGCGCGCTGGCGCTGGCGCTGTCGGCGCTGCTCGGCGCCTGTGGCACCCCGGGCGGAAGCACGGCCACCCCGGCCGCCTCCACTACGCCGGCGACAGCGACTACGCCCGCGGCGATGCCGCCTGCGCCGGAAGTGGCCTCCGGCTACCGCCCCGGCATGGCGACCGTCTACGCGCAGCGCCACATGGCAGCCGCGGCCAATCCGCTCGCCACCGAGGCCGGGCGTGCCATGCTGCGTCAGGGCGGCTCGGCCATCGATGCCGCCATCGCCATGCAGGCGGTGCTGACGCTGGTCGAGCCGCAGGCCACCGGCATCGGCGGCGGCGCCTTCATCATGTACTGGGACGGCAAGAACGTGCAGGCCTTCGACGGCCGCGAGACCGCTCCCGCCGGCGCGACCGAAAACCTGTTCCTGCGCCCGGATGGCAAGCCCATGTCGTTCAGCGAGGCCCAGATCGGCGGGCGCTCGGTCGGCACCCCGGGCGTGATGCGCGCGCTGGAGATGGTCCACCGCAAGCATGGCCGCCTGCCCTGGGCCAGGCTGTTCCAGCCCGCCATCGAGCTGGCGGAGAAGGGCTTCCCGATCTCGCAGCGGCTCTACACGCAGGTCGCGGCCGACAAGTTCCTGGCCAACTCGCCAGAGATGGCCGCTTACTTCCTTGACGCCCAGGGCAAGCCCAAGCCGGCCGGCACGGTGCTGAAGAACCCGAAGCTGGCGCAGACGCTGCGCGACATTGCCCGGCGCGGCGCGGGCGTGCTCTATGGCGGCCCGATCGCGCGCGATATCGTGGCCAAGGTCAACGACGGCAGCAACGCCGGCTCGCTGTCGCTGGCCGACCTGGGCAGCTACCGCGCCAAGCAGCGGGTGCCGGTATGCACCGACTACAAGCGCTACAAGGTCTGCGGCATGCCGCCGCCGTCGTCGGGCGGCATCGCCATCGCGCAGATCCTCGGCACGCTGCAGGCGCTGGAAACCAAAAATCCCAAATACGCGCTCGCGGCGCTCAAGCCGCAGGCGGTGAACACGCCGGCGCAGCTGGAAGCCCATGCCGACGCCGTTCATGCGATTGCCGAGGCCGACCGTCTGGCCTATGCCGACCGCGGCCTGTACGTCGCCGATGCGGACTTCGTGCCGGTCGACGTCAGCGGCATGGTCAACCCCTCCTATCTCGCCGCGCGCGCCGAGCTGATCGGCGAGCAGAGCATGGGCAAGGCCCAGCCGGGCACGCCGCCTGGCGCCACGCTGGCCTACGCGCCGGACCGCTCGCCGCCGCGCATTTCGACCTCGCAGATCGTCGCGGTCGACGACCGCGGCGGCGCCATCTCGATGACCACCACGATCGAGTCGTACTTCGGCTCGCATCTGATGGTGCGCGGCTTCATGCTCAACAACCAGCTCACCGACTTCTCCTTCGTGCCCAGCGAAAACGGCAAGCCGGTGGCGAACCGCGTGCAGCCGGGCAAGCGCCCGCGTTCTTCGATGGCGCCGACGCTGGTGTTCGACCGCCAGAGCGGCCAGCTGGTGGCAACGGTCGGTTCGCCGGGCGGCTCGCAGATCATCGAGTACGTATCCAAGGCGCTGGTCGGCATGCTCGACTGGAACCTGGATCCGCAGGCGGCGATCGGCATGGGCAACTTCGGCAGCCGCAACGGCCCCACCGAAGTCGAGCAAGGCCTGGTGTCGCCGGGGCTGGTGCAGGCCCTGCAGGCGCGCGGCCACCAGGTGACGGCGATCGAGATGACCAGCGGCACGCAGGCCATCGTGCGCCGCCAGGGACCGGACGGGAGGATGGTGTGGGCCGGTGGTGCGGATCCGCGGCGGGAGGGGGTGGCGCTGGGGGATTGAGACTGGCAGCGTGCGATACGCTCACTGTCTGCAAAATGCCGGCTGTGTACTCCCTCTCCCGCTTGGGGAGAGGGTCGGGGAGTGGCCGGCGTATCGACGAAGTCAAGCACTGCGGTATGCCACGGCCTGCCCTCTCCCCCGGCCCCTCTCCCGCCAGCGGGAGAGGGGAGCAAACCTTTGGCAAGCCTTTGATCTCTAGCTTTTAGTCTCAGTCCTTCGCCTTCTTCGCATATTCCCACCCCATCTCGGCCATCGGCCGCGCGCGCTTGCCGGCGTCGGTGGCCTGCGCCGACGACGCGGTGCCGTCGACCACGCGCTTCATGATGCCCTGCAGGATGCCGGCGATGCGGAACATGCTGAAGGCCAGGTAGAAGTTCCAGTCGCCGGTGATGGGGCGGCCGGTGCGCTGCTCGTACAGGCGGCGGTAGCTGGCTTCGTCGGGGATGCCGAGCGCGGCGAAGTCCAGCCCGGCGATGCCGCGGAACTGGCCGGGGGCGATATGCCAGCTCATGCAGTGGTAGCTGAAGTCGGCCATCGGGTGGCCCAGCGTCGACAGCTCCCAGTCCAGCACCGCCAGCACGCGCGGCTCGGTCGGGTGGAACATCAGGTTGTCGAGGCGGTAGTCGCCATGCACGATCGAGGTCAGGTCGGCGTCTTCCTGCGGGATATGCTGGGGCAGCCAGTCCATCAGCGCGTCCATGGCCGGGATCGATTCGGTCTCGGACAGCTTGTACTGCTTGGTCCAGCGCTCGATCTGGCGCTGGAAGTAGTTGCCGGGCTTGCCGTAGTCGCCCAGGCCGATGGCGTTGTAGTCGACCGAGTGCAGCGCGGCGATGACGCGGTTCATCTCGTCGTAGATGGCGCTGCGCTCGGCCGTGCCCATGCCCGGCAGCGACTGGTCCCACAGCACGCGCCCGGCGACGAATTCCATGATGTAGAAGGCGCGTCCGATCACGGATTCGTCCTCGCACAGCGCGTACATGCGCGCCACCGGCACGTCGGTGCCGGCCAGCGCGGCCATCACGCGGTACTCGCGCTCGATCGCGTGCGCCGACGGCAGCAGCTTGCTCTTGGGTCCGGGCTTGGCGCGCATCACGTAGGTCTGTCCCGGCGTGACCAGCTTGAAGGTCGGGTTGGACTGGCCGCCCTTGAACTGCTCCACGGTCAGCGGGCCGGCAAAGCCCTCCACGTGCTGCCGCATCCAGGCTTCCAGCGCGGCAGTGTCGAAACGCTGCTGGTCAGCCACCGGGCGCGTGCCTTCGAAGTGCGATACGTTGCTGGTCATGCTGTCTCCGTTGGTTTTCTGTTCGGGTTCGATGAGGAAAGCGGGGGCGGGGAACCTCAGCCGGGCGGCTGTCGTCCGCGCAAGTACTGGTGCAGCAGCACTTCCATGGTGGTGTGGCGCGAGCCGCTGTGCACGGGCGTGGGTGGCGAGTAGTTGGTCATGCGCACCACCCAGTCGAGCGGGCCGTCGCCCATGTCGAGCACATTGATGCAGCCGGCGGTCTGCAGCAGCGAGCCGAAGAATACGCGCCGCCCGCAGCTGATGGCCTGCGACAGGATGGCGCGGTTGGTGCCGCCATGCAGCACCATCAGCACGGTATCCCAGTCGGGGTCGTCGCGCAGGCGCGCCAGCGCGGGCAGCACCCGGTCCAGGAAGGCGCCGACGCTCTCGCCGTTAAGAAAACGCTTGTGTTCCGGCACTTCGCCTTCGAAGGCGCCGACAAAGGCATCGCGCAGGTCCTCGCTTGCAATCGCGGACAGGTCGCCGCCGCGGATTTCCTGCAGTTCCGGCCAGACTTCGGGAGCGATGCCGTCCATCTCCGGCAGTTCGGCCAGCACGCATTGCGCGGTCTCGACCGTGCGCGGCAGGCCGCTGACGATGACGCGGTCGAAACGGATCTGCTCCGCGGCAAAGGCGCGGCCGGCGGCGCTGGCCTGCATGCGGCCGGTCTCGTTCAGCGGCACCAGCTCGGGCAGGGCGGTGCGGCGCCCGGCTTCGTCGAAGTAGGAAACCGCACCATGCCGCATCAGGTAGATGCGGCGGCGCGAGGACGGCGGCAATTCCATGCGTGGTCTCCTTGCATTGTGCCGGCATGCCCGTCTGCGCGGGCTTGCCGTGTTGATGATCCGCGCGCGCGGATCAGCGGTATTGTGGCTTGCGCTTCTCCAGGAAGGCGCTGATGCCTTCGCCGCCGTCGGGGTGGTGCAGCGCCGCGACGAAGCTGTCGCGCTCGGCCAGCAAGTGCTCGGCGCGCGAGGCGGTGGCGGCATGGTTGATCAGCGCCTTGATGCGGCCGACCGCGTGCGGCGACTGCCGTGCCAGGCCCGCCGCCAGGCGCAGCGCTTCATCCAGCGCCTGGCCGGGCCCGGTGACGCGGTTGACCAGCCCGAACTGCGCCAGCCGGGCGGCGTCCACCGGCTTGCCTTCCATCATCAGTTCGCTCGCCAGCGGCCGCGGCAGTGCGCGCGCGAGCTCGTACGAGCCACCACCGTCGGGCGTCAGGCCCACCGAGACGTAGGCCATCACGAACTTGGCATCGCTGGCCGCCACTACGAAGTCGCACGCCAGCACCACCGAGAAACCCGCGCCCGCGGCCGCGCCTTCCACCGCCGCGATGATCGGCTTGGGAAAGGCGTGCAGCGACTCGATCCAGCCGTTCAGCACCGCGATGCTGGCGGCCTGCACCTCGGGCGGCTGGCTGCGGTTGCCGAGCAGCCGGTTCAGGTTGCCGCCGGCGCAGAACACGCCGTCGGCGCCGGTGATGATGACCGCGCGCAGCGAGTCATCCGTGGCGGCCTGGTCCAGCGCCTGCTGCGAGGCCGCGTAGATGTCGGGGTGCAGCGCATTGCGCGCCTCGGGGTTGGAGATGGTCAGCACCAGCGTCGAATCGACGCGGCGGGAAAGCAGCTGTGCGGGCATGGCGTGGCTCGGTGGGGGCGGTCGGTGGGGGGGGCGGACGCGACGGCAGACGGCTTACTGCTCTTCGGCCAGCAGCGACAGGCCCAGGCCGGCACGGCGCCACAGCCACGGGCTGGGGCGATAGCGCATGTCGCCGGTCAGCGCTTCCATGTTGCGCAGCGTCTCCAGCACCAGCTGCGGGCCGACCGCGTCGCCCAGCGCCAGGGGGCCCTTCGGGTAGCCCAGGCCGAGGTTCACGGCCAGGTCGATGTCGGCCGGCGTGGCGATGCGCTGCTGCGCGATATCGCTGGCGATATTGATGATGCAGCAGAGCACGCGCTGGGCGACGAAGCCGGCGGAGTCGCGGATCAGCGTGACCGGCACGCCGTCGCTGGCAAACAGGCCATGCGCGGCGTCGCGCGCGGCGGCGCTGGTGGCCGGGGTGGTCATCAGCGTGCGGCGCCTGGTGGCCTCGAACGGCAGCAGCGTGTCGATGGCGACGGTGCGGGCCGGGTCCAGGCCTTGCTGCAGCGCGCTGGTGGTGGCGTCCAGGCCCAGCGGCGTGACGATGATCAGCGCGTCGGCGGACGGCTGGTTGCCGCCTTCCGGGGTCACGCCGAGCGCGCCCAGCAGCTTGGTCACCATGGCATGGCCGCGCTCGCTGGCGTGGCTGACCCACACGCTCGACGGGCGCGCGGCCGGCACCGCTGCGGCGGCGGGCACCTGCTTCTGGCCGTCGGCATAGGCATAGAAGCCGGCCCCGGCCTTGCGCCCGATCAGCCCGCCGACCGCGCGGATCGCGGTGATCGGCGACGGGCGGTAGCGCGGCTCCTGGTAGAACTGGTTGTAGATCGATTCCATCACCGGGTGCGACACGTCCAGCCCGGTCAGGTCCATCAGCTCGAACGGGCCCATGCGGAAGCCGGCCTGCTCGCGCATGATGTTGTCAATGTCGGCGAATTCGGCCACGCCTTCCTGCGCGACCTTCAGGCCTTCGATATTCATGCCGCGGCCGGCATGGTTGACGATAAAGCCCGGCATGTCCTTGCAGCGCACCGGCGTATGGCCCATGCGGCGCGACAGCGCCATCAGCGCGTCGCCGACCGCGGGATCGCCCGACAGGCCGTCGATGACCTCGACCACCTTCATCAGCGGCACCGGGTTGAAGAAGTGGTAGCCGGCGATGCGGCCGGGATGCTTCGATCCGACGGCGATCGCGGTGATCGACAGCGACGAGGTGTTCGAGGCGATGATCGCGTCCTCGCGCAGGATCGCTTCCAGCTTGGCGACCAGGTCGCGCTTGACCTCCAGCTTCTCGACGATGGCTTCGAGCACCATGTCGCTGTTGGCCAGATCCTCCAGCGCAGCGCACGGCTTGACGCGGGCCAGCGTGGCCTCGGCGTCGGCGGCGCTGAGCTTGCCCTTGTCGGCCAGCTTGGCCAGCGTGTCCTGCAGGTACTTGCGCGCGGCTTCCACCGCCTGCGGGTTGGCGTCGTACAGGTTGACGGTCAGGCCAGCCTGCGCGGCGATCTGCGCGATGCCGCGGCCCATGGCGCCGGTGCCGACGATGCCCAGCGTATCGATGGTGAAAGTGCTCATCATTCGTCCCAAAAGTTGTGGTTAAATTAGCACGATCGTACGTTTTTTGCACCTTCCGCAACAGACCGGCAGGGCAGGCCGCGTGCGCTGATCGGCCAGCCGGTTCACTGCAGACGCCGGATGGTCCACAATCCCCGTTCCACGCGATTCGATGCGGGAACCCATCCCATCACGGAGACAGACGACATGCTGAAGCTCTGCGGATTTGCCGCCAGCAACTACTACAACAAAGTGAAGCTGGCGCTGCTGGAAAAGAACGTGCCGTTCGAAGAAGTGCTGGCCTGGATCGGCGAGACCGATCCAGCGGCCACGCCCGCTGGTAAGGTGCCCTACATCATCACCGAATCTGGCCCGGTGTGCGAGTCCGCGGCCATCGCCGAATACGTGGAAGCGGCCTACCCGCAGACGCCGCTGCTGCCAGCGGACCCGTACCAGGCCGCCAAGGTGCGCGAGATCGTCGTGTTCCTGGAGCTCTACCTGGAGCTGACCGCGCGCGAGCTGTACCCGGAGGCGTTCTTCGGCGGCAAGGTCAGCGACAGTGTCAAGGAGCGCCAGCACAAGCTGCTGACGCGCTATATCCCGGCATTTGCCAAGCTGGCGAAGTTCTCGCCGTACATCGCTGGCGACGGCTTCACGCTGGCCGATTGCGCGGCGGCGGTGCACCTGCCGCTGGTGTCGTCGTGCACCAAGATCATCTATGGCACCGACATGCTGGCTGAACTGCCGGTCAAGGACTACCTGAAGCTGCTGTCGCAGCGCGAGTCGGTGCAGAAGGTCAATGCCGACCGCAAGGCTAACACCGAGCTGATGATGAGCCGCAGCAGGAAGTAAGCGGTTCGCCTTGCCACTCGAGTACTCCCTCTCCCGCTTGCGGGAGCGGGGAGCAAACCGCCGGGATGCAAGACGCCTCGGCCAACAAAAATGCCCGCGAATCGCGAGCGATTCCGTCCTGGCTTACAGCTTCGCCAGCCGCTCCAGCGCCAGCGCCAGCGTCTCTTCCTTCTTCGCGAAGCAGAACCGCACCACGCCCGACTCGCGCGGCTGCGAGTAGAACGCCGAGACCGGAATCGCGGCCACGCCGATCTCGCGCGTCAGCCACATGGCGAAGTCGGCCTCGCCCAGGTCCGAGATCGCGGAATAATCGACGCACTGGAAATAGGTGCCGTCCGACGGCAGCAGCTTGAAGCGCGACCCCGCCAGCCCGGCGCGGAAAAAATCGCGCTTGGCCTGGTAGAACGCCGACAGCTGCAGGTAGGGCGCCGGATCGGCCATGTAGTCGGCCAGGCCATGCTGCACCGGCGTGTTCACCGTGAACACGTTGAACTGGTGCACCTTGCGAAACTCGGCCATCAGCGCGGCCGGCGCGGCCACGTAGCCGACCTTCCAGCCGGTCACGTGATAGGTCTTGCCGAAGCTCGAGATGACGAAGCTGCGGCGCGCCAGCTCGGGATGGCGCGACACCGATTCGTGCCGCTGGCCATCGTAGACCATGTGTTCGTAGACCTCGTCCGACAGCAGCAGGATGTCGGTGCCGGCGAGGATCTGCGCCAGCTGGTCCATGTCGGCCGCGCGCCAGATCGTGCCGGTGGGGTTGTGCGGCGTGTTGACAAGGATCATGCGCGTGCGCGGCGTGATCGCGGCGGCGAGCTTGTCGAAGGGCACGCGGAATTCCGGCGCTTCGAGCGCGACCGGCACCGCGGTGCCGCCGGCCAGTTCGATCGCGGGCAGGTAGCTGTCGTAGCACGGCTCCAGCACGATCACCTCGTCGCCCGGATGCACCGCGCACAGGATCGCGGTGAGGATGCCCTGGGTGGCGCCCGCGGTGACGGTGATCTCGCTGTCCCAGCTGTACTGGTGGCCATACAGGCTGGCGATCTTGGCGGCGATGGCCTGGCGCAGGTGCGGCACGCCCGCCATCGGCGGGTACTGGTTATGGCCGGCGCGCATGGCGCCGGCGACGGCATCGACGATGCCCGGGTCGCAGTCGAAGTCCGGAAAGCCCTGGCCCAGGTTGACCGCGTTCTTCTCGGCGGCGAGCGCCGACATCACGGTGAAGATGGTGGTGCCGACGCCGGGCAGGCGCGACGGCGGCGGCGTCAGTGGGGCGAGCGTGGTGTCTGCGGACATAGAGCGCGAGTCGATGCGGTAGGAACGGTGGGCGGTCAGGCGTGCGGCAAGCGCATGGCGGCGCCGCGAGCCGCCATTCTAAAGCGGATCGGCGGCCGCGGCCGGCGCCAGCGCGGCCAGCCAGGCGCCGAATGCCGGCGGCGTCATCACTTCCACGCCGCTGCTGCGGCGCAGCCGGGTGCGCAGCTTGAGCACGGCCTTGTCCTTCGACACCAGGCAGGCGGCGCCGGCAAAGTGGGCCAGCTCGACGAACTTCTGGTCGTCGGTGTCCTTGCAGCGCGGCAGGCGCAGCGCGTCGCAAGCGGCCTGCGGCGGCGCCGCTTCCAGGCTGGCGAGGCGGTCGACGGTGGCCAGCGCTGCGCCGATATCGACGTCAAAACGGGCAAATTGCGGATAGGCCAGCACCCGGCGCAGTTCCTCGCGGCAGTCGGCGCGGATCACCGGGGCGATGATGCCGGCTTCCAGCGCGGCGCAGATCGGCTCGACCTGCGGGTCCTGGAAGACCAGCAGGTCCACCCAGATATTGGAGTCCAGCACCACGCGCGGCGCGGATGTGATGCCGGCGGGGCGGCCGGCCGGGCTGCCGGAGTTCCCGGCGGACGGGGTGGTTGCGGTGGTGTCGAGGCGCATTCGCTACAATCTGGGCTTGTTTGTCCTTGGCTACTGCCGCGATTTTGCCATGCTCATCGTTTTGTCTCCCGCCAAGTCGCTGGACTACGAGACTCCCGCCCGCATCAAGACCCACACGCTGCCGCGCTTCATCGACCGTTCCGCCGCGCTGATCGAGCGCCTGCGCCGGCTGGCGCCGCAGGACGTGGGCGCGCTGATGGACATCTCCGACAAGCTCGCGGTGCTCAACGTGACGCGCTACGCCGACTGGTCGCCAACGTTCACCGCGGCCAACAGCAAGCAGGCGGTGCTGGCCTTCAACGGCGATGTCTACGACGGCCTCGATGCGAAATCGCTATCGGCCGACGAGCTTGGCTTTGCGCAGAAGCACCTGCGCATCCTGTCCGGCCTGTACGGCGTGCTGCGCCCGCTGGACTGGATGCAGCCGTACCGGCTCGAAATGGGCACGCGCCTGGACAATGCCGCCGGCAAGGACCTGTACGCGTTCTGGGGCGACGATGTCACGCAGCTGCTCAATGCCGACATGGCGGAGCTCAGGCAGGAAGGCGCGCCGGTGCTGGTCAACCTGGCCTCGGAGGAGTATTTCAAGGTGGTGCGGCCCAAGGTGCTGCAGGCGCGCATCGTCACGCCGGTGTTCGAGGACTGGAAGGGCGGCCGCTACAAGATCATTTCGTTCCACGCCAAGCGCGCGCGCGGCACCATGGCGCGCTACGCGGTGACGCATCGCGTGACCGAGCCGGAAAAGCTCAAGCGCTTCGCCGAAGACGGCTATGCCTTCGACCAGGCGGCCTCGGACGCGACCCGCTGGGTGTTCCGCCGCCGCCTCGAAGACTGACCACGCGTCCTGAACCCATCGCCACGAGACCGCCAGCCATGCTGCATATCTCTTCGCATTTCGATTCCGGTGCCATCGAGGTCGAGGCGCTCGACCGCGCCGACGATATCCGCCTGCGCATCCGTGCCGATTCGCACGCCGACTTCCGCCAGTGGTTCCATTTCCGGCTGCAGGGAGCGGCCGGGCAGGCCTGCCGCATGCACTTCCTGAACGCGGGCGACTGCACCTATCCGGATGGCTGGCGCGACTACCGCGCGGTGGCGTCGTACGACCGCGCCAACTGGTTCCGCGTGCCGACGCGCTTCGACGGGCAGGTGATGACGGTGGAGGTCACCCCCGAGCACGACAGCATCTGGTTCGCGTATTTCGAGCCCTATCCGGACGAGCGCCACCTGGCGCTGCTGGCAAGCTGCCAGCGCTCGCCGCTGGCGCGGCTGTCGCACCTGGGCAGCACCGTCGACGGGCGCGACATGACGCGCGTCACCATCGGCGAGCCCGGCCCGGGCAAGTCGACCATCTGGATGATCGCGCGCCAGCACCCGGGCGAGAGCATGGCCGAGTGGTTTGTCGAGGGCGTGCTGCAGCGGCTGACTGGCACCGGCATGTGGGCCGGCGACCCGGCCGCGCGCAAGCTGCTCGAGCGCGCGGTGTTCCATATCGTGCCGAACATGAACCCCGACGGCTCGGCGCGCGGCAACCTGCGCACCAACGCCGCGGGCGCCAACCTGAACCGCGAGTGGATGGCGCCGAGCCCGGATACCAGCCCCGAGGTCTACCACGTGCGCCGCGCGATCGAGGCCAGCGGCTGCGACATGTTCTTCGATATCCACGGCGACGAGGGCCTGCCGTACAACTTCGTCGCCGGCAGCGAGATGCTGCCGGGTTTCACCGAAGCGCGCCGGCGCGAGCAGCTGCGCTTTATCGAGGCCTTCAAGCGGGCCTCGCCGGACTTCCAGGACGTGCATGGCTATGCGGCCAGCAAGTACAACGCCGACGCGCTCAAGCTGGCGTCGAAGTACATCGGCCATACCTTCGGCTGCCTGGCACTGACGCTGGAGATGCCGTTCAAGGACAACGCCGACCTGCCGGATCCGGCGGTCGGATGGAATGGTGCGCGCAGTGCGCTGCTGGGAACGGCGATGCTGCAGGCGATACTGGATTATCTGGGCTGAGCGTTGGCTCGCTGCTGGTTGTCTCCCCTCTCCCGCTTGCGGGAGAGGGGAGACAACCAGCGTCCACAACGGCGTTCGCTGTCTTGCTGCGCCTACTGCTTCTGCTTGCTCTTGCTGCCCGCCTTGGCCGAGCTCGACGTGGACTTGGCCGACGTCGACTTGGCAGAGCTCGACTTCACCGACTTCGACGTAGAAGCCTTGCCGGACTTCGGCGCCGTGCTCTTGCCCTTGGCCCCCTTGCGGCTCTTGCTCGCCGACGTGCGCGTGGCGGTGGGCACCGCCGGCGCGGCGGCAGGCTCGCTGATGGTGGCGCCGCTGCTGTCGAGCAGCTCGTACGCCAGCATCATGCCGTCGTCATAACCGCAGCGGACCTTGACCGGCTGCCAGTCGTCGCTGCCCTGGCGCTTGTGCGCGGTGGCGGCGAAGGTGACCACCGAGCTGACCGGCACCGCCTGCTTGCCCGGCGAGAAACGCCCGCTCCAGGGTTCGGTGCTGGCCTGGCCCGTGGCGAGCGCGCCGGTGGGGATCTTCAGCGCATCGTAGGTGGCCGAGCGCGGCACCACCCAGCTGGCGTGGGCGGCGCAGTCGGCCACGTCGCTGTTGGCGTTCTCGGTCTTCATCAGCTGCTCGCGCATGCGCGCGCGGTATTCGGACAGGCTGACGCGGCCGCGGTCGGGCAGGTTGATGGTCTTGGTGGGGGGCCGGGCGGAAACTGCCGGTGCGGAGGCGGGGCGGGCGGGAGCTGCGGCGGGACCGGGGCCGGCGCCGGGGCGGCGGCAGTGCCGGCGGACTCGTCCGGCAGGTTGGCGCAGCCCGCCAGCGCGATCGCACCGGCTACTGCGGCGGCCACCATGCGCAGCCGGCTGCCGAGCATTGCGGAGATTCGTCGGATCACGGTGTTAGCGTTGTGAGCGTGTGTGCTTGCCTGGGATTGCCTGCCGGCGCACGGGGCCGGCAGCCAGGATTGGGTTGGCAAAGGATTGCCATGATAGAGGAAACCCCTCTGCCAAAGTTCCTAAATCTTGTTACCCATTCTTCTAACGCATCGCCACCCCGTTACGGCCCGCGCCATGTGCTCCCGGCGCGGGTGGGAATGGTCCGAGCCGCGCCACGGCGGCGGCACCGCGCGCCGGCGCGCGGCGGTGTCAGGCCACGCGCGACGGCATCGCGCGCGTAAAGCGCAGCAGTTCGTCGAGCAGGCTGTTCAGGTCATGCCGCAGCTTGGCAAAGCCGGCGCTATGCGTGAGGCCGGCCTCGTCCATGTAGAGCTTGCGATTGACCTCCAGCTGCAGGCTGTGGCGGCCGGCCTGAGGCTGTCCGACCACGCGCACGATCTCTACGCCCTTGTACGGGTGGTTGCGCCAGACCTCGTAGCCCATCTCCTTGAGCAGTCCCTCGACCCGGTCGGTGAAGCGCTTGTCGCAGGTGGTGCCGTCGCGGTCGCCGACGACGAAATCGGGATGCTCCAGCCCCGGGAATTCGGTCGCGAACGGCGCGGCGTGGCTGGGCATCGAGTGGCAGTTGATATGCCACGCGCTGCCATGGCTGGCGACGGCGCGCTCGGCCAGCTTCTGCAGCTGCGCGTAGTAGGGCAGGTAGCAGCGCTCGATGCGCGCCTGTACCTCGGCCACGCTAAGCTTGCGGTCGTAGATGGCTTCGCCGGTGTCCAGCACGCGCCAGACCAGGCCCTTGCCCAGCCGGGTCTTGGCGGTCTCCTGCTTCGTACCGGGCCAGGGCGCGTCGAGCAGGGCTTCGTCGATCTCTTCGAGCGCGCGGTTGGCGTCGAGGTAGCTGCGCGGAAAGCCCGCGCACAGCAGCGGGATGCCGCGCGCCGGGGCGCCGGCGTAGAGCTCGTCGACGAAGGTGTCCTCGGCCTGGCGCAGCAGCGGCAGCGGCAGCGCGGGATCGGGGCGGAAGTCCGTGGGGTAGGTGGTCGCGCTGTGCGGCGAGTCCAGGAACAGCGCCGCGGGCTCGCCCTCGGGCTGGTACAGGCAGAACGGACTGTCCGCGAAGGTTCGGTCGGTATCGGTCATGGTGTGCGTGGCGTTCAGTCGAGCGAGATCTTGGCGGCGGCGGCGACGCGCTTGTTCTTGGCCACTTCGCTCTTGATCTGGGCGGCAAAGTGCGCCGGGGTGTCGCCCACCGGCGTCGCGCCCAGCTTTTCCAGCTTGGCCTTGACCTCCGGCAGCGCCAGCACCTTGACCGCGGCGGCATGCAGCTTGTTCTGCAGCTCGGCCGGCAGGTTGGCCGGCGCGATCAGCCCGAACCAGGCGGCGTCGTTGACTTCGCCCAGGCCGAGTTCGGCAAAGGTCGGCACATTGGGCAGCGCGGCCACGCGCTTGGGCGCCGCCACCGCGAGCGCGCGCAGCTTGCCGCCCTCGATGAACGGCAGCGACGACGGCAGGTTGTCGAACAGCACCTGCACCTGGCCGGCCAGCGCGTCGTTCAGTGCCGGGCCCACGCCCTTGTACGGCACGTGCAGCAGTTCGGTCTTGCTGCTCAGCTTGAACAGTTCGCCCATCATGTGCGAGACGCTGCCGTTGCCGGCCGAGCCATAGGCCAGCTTGCCCGGCTGGGACTGCGCCAGCGCGATGAACGCTTTCATGTCGTTGGCCTTGACCGACGGGTGGATGCTCATCACGTTCGGCACCGAGGCCAGGTTGGTGATGGGGGTGAAGTCCTTGGTGGCATCGTAGGACAGGCGCGGGTAGACCGCCGGGTTGATGCCGTGGGTCGAGGCCGTGGCGATGCCCAGCGTGTAGCCGTCCGGCGCGGCCTTGGACAGGAAGGTGGTGCCGATGCTGCCGCCGGCGCCGCCGCGGTTGTCGACCACCACCGCCTGGCCCAGCTGCTGGCCGAGCTTGTCGGCGACGATGCGCGCGACGATGTCGGTGGTGCCGCCGGCGGGGAAAGGCACTACCAGCGTGATCGGCTTGGTCGGGTAGCCGGACTGGGCGGCGGCGCTGAACGACAGGCCGGTGGCGAGGGCGGCCGAAACGGCGGCCAGGACGCGGAGAAGGTGGCGACGTTGCATGATCTTTGTGGCGAAAGGTATCAAGGAAGAGACAAAGGCGTTTTCACGATTCTGCTCGTGCAAGCGGAACCCTCGCAAACGAAATAAAATCCCTAGCTCATTCCATTTGGTCGTGAAGTAGAGGTGATTTATGCGGCGCCTATGTCCGTCGCTGACCGAGTTGCACGCCTTCGAGGCAGCGGCGCGCCATAACAGCTTTACCGTAGCTGCCCGTGAGCTCCATGTCACGCAGGGCGCGGTCAGCAAGCAGGTGCGCAGCCTCGAGGCTTACCTCGGGGTCGAGCTGTTCCAGCGGGTGCGCCAGCGACTGGTGCTGACCCCGGCGGGCGAGCGCTACCTCGAGCGCATTGCGCCCAGCCTGAACGAGCTGGAAGCCGCCACGGTGGAATTGATGGCCGGGCAGGGGCGGGGCGGCGTGCTGCATATCGCCAGCATGCCGACGCTGGGCGCCAAGTGGCTGATCCCGCGCCTGCCGCAGTTCTTCGCGCGCCATCCGGAGGTGACGCTGGAATTCGTGCCGCATGCCCAGGGCTACGATTTTTCCGAGCCCGACCTCGATGCGGCGATTCGCTTCGGCGATGGCGTCTGGCCCGGCAGCCTGGCCGACTACATGACCGGCCGCGAAGTCTTGCCGGTCTGCCGGCCGGGCCTGCTGGCGTCCGAGCCCGACGGCGTGGCGCCGACGCCGGGGTCGTTGCTGCGCTATCCGCTGCTGCACCACACCACCGTGCCCGAGGCCTGGCCCGACTGGTTTGCCACGCTGGGACTGCCCACGCGAGACGCCTGGAGCGGCGCGCGCTTCGACCAGTTTTCGCTGCTGACGCAGGCGGCGCTGTCGGGACTGGGCATCGCATTGATCCCGCGCTGCCTGATTGAACAAGAACTTGCCACCGGCGCGCTGGTGGTGGCGCATCCGGCGCAGGTGCTGGCCAAGAAGGGCTATTACCTGTGCTATCCGGAGCAGAAGCAGCACCTGCCGGCGCTGCGCACGTTCCGGGCGTGGGTGATGGAGGGGGCGGACCTGGCGCGGCCTGGGTGAGGCGGACGGACTGAGGCGGCCGATGAGGCTGGCATGCCGGCGGTTTGCTCGCCGGGGGAGCAAGACTGATACGCCTTACTTCGTGGACACTCCGGCCCTCTCCCCCACCCCTCTCCCGCAAGCGGGCGAGGGGAGCCGGGTTCGCGCGGCGTCGGCTGCGGCGCGCGTTTCGCGTTTCAAGTCTTACTTCGACAGCACCTTCATCGCCTGCTCCAGCCCCGCCAGCGTGACCGGGAACATCCGTCCCTTCATCAGCTGGTTGATCACCGTGATCGACTGCCGGTATTGCCACAGCCCTTCCGGCTCCGGGTTGAGCCAGACGAAGTGCGGGAACTGCTCGGTCATCCGGTTCAGCCACACCGCGCCGGCCTCGGCGTTGTTGTACTCGACCGAGCCGCCGGGCTGCAGGATCTCGTACGGGCTCATGGTGGCGTCGCCGACGAAGATGATCTTGTAGTCGGGCGTGTACTTGTGCAGCAGGTCCCACGTCGCCAGCTTCTCGGCGTGGCGGCGGCGGTTGTTCTTCCACACGTAGTCGTACAGGCAGTTGTGGAAGTAGTAGTACTCGAGGTGCTTGAACTCGGTCTTGGTGGCCGAGAACAGCTCTTCCACGCGCTTGATGTGGTCGTCCATCGAGCCGCCCACGTCCATCAGCATCAGCACCTTGACCTTGTTGTGGCGCTCGGGCCGCAGCTTGATGTCGAGCAGGCCGGCGTTGGCCGCGGTGGAATGGATGGTGTCGTCGAGGTCCAGCTCGGTGTCGGCGCCTTCGCGGGCGAAGCGGCGCAGCCGGCGCAGCGCGACCTTGATATTGCGCGTGCCCAGTTCGACCTGGTCGTCATAGTCCTTGTAGGCGCGCGCCTCCCACACCTTGATGGCGGTGCGGTTGCCCTTGGACGGTCCGCCGATGCGGATGCCTTCGGGGTTGTAGCCGCCGTGGCCGAACGGTGAGGTGCCGCCGGTGCCGATCCACTTGTTGCCGCCTTCGTGCTTTTCCTTCTGTTCCTCGAGCAGCTGTTTCAGGCGCTCCATCAGCTTGTCGAGGCCGCCCATGGCCTCGATCTTGGCCTTTTCCTCGGGCGACAGCTCGCGTTCCAGCGTTTTCTGCAGCCAGTCGAGCGGGATGTCGGACTTCCAGTCGACCAGGCTCTCCACGCCCTTGAAGTAGGCGGCGAAGGTCTGGTCGAACTTGTCGAAGTGCTTCTCGTCCTTCACCAGCGTCATCCGCGACAGGTAGTAGAACTCGTCGATGGAGGGCGTGATGACCTGCGCCTTGAGTGCTTCCAGCATGGTCAGGTATTCCTTGACCGACACCGGCAGCTTGGCGTGGCGCAGCGAGAAGAAGAAATCGATCAGCATGATGCCTCGCTTTCAGTCGGCGGCCGCTTCAGCGCGGCCGGTCGAGCTGGAATTGCAGGTGTTGCCGCACCGCCGGCCATTCGCTGGCGATGATCGAGAACACCACGGTGTCGCGCAGCGAGCCGTCCGGCATGCGCTGGTGGTTGCGCAGCACGCCGTCCTGCTTGGCGCCCAGCCGCGCGATCGCGGCGCGGCTTTGCTGGTTCATCCAGTGCGTGCGGAATTCCACGGCAATGCAGTCGAGATGGTCGAAGGCATGGCCCAGCAGCATCAGCTTGCATTCCGTGTTCAGCGGCGTGCGCTGGACGCGGCGCGCATACCAGGTCGAGCCGATCTCGACGCGCCGGTTGGCCGCGTCGATGTTCATGTAGGTGGTCATGCCGGCCAGCTCGCCGGCGGCATCGCGCACCGCGAACGGCAGCATCGAACCCTGTTGCTGCAGGCCCAGGCGACGTGCGATCTCGGCCTCCATGCGCTCGGGGGCGGGCACGCTGGTGTACCAGAGCTTCCACAGTTCGCCGTCGTCGGCGGCGGCGCGCAGGCCGTCCGCGTGCTCGGCCTTCAGCGGTTCGAGCGTGGCGTGCTGGCCTGACAGCGTGACGGGCTGGATGAAGTCGCTCATCAGCGGTTGGCGCGGTTCATGAACACCAGGCGCTCGAACAGGTGTACGTCCTGCTCGTTCTTCAGCAGCGCGCCGTGCAGCGGCGGGATCGCAGCCTTCTTGTCCGGGCTCTTCAGCGCCTCGGGCGGAATGTCCTCGGCCATCAGCAGCTTGAGCCAGTCGATCAGCTCGGAAGTGGAAGGCTTTTTCTTCAGGCCCGGCAGGTTGCGCATCTCGTAGAACGATTCCAGCGCGGCGGCAACCAGCTCGCGCTTGATGCCGGGATAGTGCACGTCGACGATCTGCTGCATGGTGTCGGCGTCCGGGAACTTGATGTAGTGGAAGAAGCAGCGGCGCAGGAAGGCGTCGGGCAACTCCTTCTCGTTGTTCGAGGTGATGATCACCAGCGGACGGTGCTTCGCCTTGACCAGTTCGCGCGTCTCGTACACGTAGAACTCCATGCGGTCGAGTTCGCGCAGCAGGTCGTTGGGGAATTCGATGTCGGCCTTGTCGATCTCGTCGATCAGCAGCACCACCTGCTCGTCGGCTTCAAAGGCCTGCCAAAGCACGCCCTTGACGATGTAGTTGCGGATGTCGTGGACGCGGTCGTCGCCCAGTTGCGAATCGCGCAGGCGCGACACGGCGTCGTACTCGTACAGGCCCTGCTGTGCCTTGGTGGTCGACTTGATATGCCATTGCAGCAGCGGCATGCCCAGCGCGGCGGCGACTTCCTCGGCCAGCATGGTCTTGCCGGTGCCGGGCTCGCCCTTGATCAGCAGAGGGCGCTGCAGCGTGCGCGCGGCATTGACGGCGAGCTTGAGGTCGTCGGTGGCAACGTACTGGTCGCTGCCTTCGAAGCGGACCGGCTGGGAGGAGGCTTGGGCGTTGGCGGTGTTTGACATGAGGCAACCTGAGGTGGCGGCCGCTCGCGGGCGAGGGCCGGGTTGGCGTGCTGGGCGCGGTCTCTTCGCGCTGCGATGCGCGCTTTCGTTATGGAAACAGGGTCCGTGGCGGGCGCCCGCGCGCCGCTGGCGGAGCGTCCGCGAACGGTCGTGCGGTTTCCCGGGATGGGCCAGTATAAAAGACCTTTGCGGTTCGTGTTGGCGCGCGCCGACAGGGTTCCGCTGGTGCTGGCCGCTGGCTGGACTGGCAGGTGCCGGCTGCGGTACAATGCGTCGGTTTGACGCGCCCCACGTCCAGTTCTCCAGTATCCGGCAGTCCGCGTTCAGAAGTCCCAGCGGCCCTTCCGGGTCGCGGCGATTGCGCGAGGTGGTTCCAGAATGGTGTTCCACACCCCGGCAAACCGACCGGATGCGACATCTCTGGCGGGTTGCACCTCGGCCAATCGACCGGCTGCCCTGGTTGCCCCGCAGAAGCATTCTGAAACCGTCTCCGCCCGGCAGGGCAGGTCACACGGTTTAACTTCCAATCCGCAAAGACAATGAAAAAGCTCCTCACGATGGTGGTGCTGGGCGCGGCTGCAACGGCCGTGCAGGCACAGGAAGTCAAGGGCAATGGAGACGCTGCCAAGGACAAGGTTGCAATGTGCATCGGATGCCACGGCATTCCGGGCTACCGTGCGTCCTTCCCCGAGATCTATGAAGTGCCGCTGCTGGGCGGCCAGAGCGCCAAGTACATCGAGAACGCGCTGAAGGCCTACCAGAAGGGCGAGCGCAAGCACCCCACCATGCGCAGCATTGCCGCGACGCTGACCGAGCAGGACATCGCCAACGTGGCGGCGTACTACTCGCAGCAGACCGCCGGCACGCAGAACAATTCCCTCAAGTAAGAGACCCCACATGAAGACGCTCAAGACGCTTTCGTTCGCGCTCGGCGCACTCGTGCTGGGTGCTGCCGCCATGCCGGCCTCGGCCGCCGACCTTGCCAACGGCAAGACCCTGGTGGAGAAGGGGAACTGCGTGGCCTGCCACGGCGCCGGCATGAACAAGCCGATCTCGCCCGACTACCCCAAGCTGGCCGGCCAGCATGCCGACTACCTGTATCACGCCCTGATGTCCTACCAGGTGTCGGGCAATGCGCTGGTGGGCCGTTCCAACGCGATCATGGCAGGCCAGGTCAATGCCAATCCGGCTGTCACCGACAAGGATGGCAAGCCGCGTCCGTTCACGCGCAAGGAGCTGAAGGACATGGCCGCCTACATCGAGTCGCTGCCGGGCGACCTGGTGCTGAAGAAGTAACGGCCGGCGGCGCTGGCCGCAGGCAAGCAGGCCGCTTCGCTGGAAGCGGCTTTTTTTTGTCCACGGCCGGGAGTTCAAGCCAGCCGCAGCCTTTGCGCCATGCCTGCGGACATCCATCGGCCGCCGTCGCCCACGACCAGCCCATCGACGCCGGCGCTGCCCTCGGCCAGCCGGTCCCAGGCCGCCTGGCCGGCCACCATCAGCGCGGCACCTAGCCCGTTGACCGCGGCCACGGTCGGCGCCACCAGCGTCACCCCGTGCGGCCCGGCCGAGGGCAGGCCGGTGGCGGGATCGAGCACATGGTGATAGCGCCGGCCGCTGGCGACAAAGCCGCGCTCGTAGTCACCCGACGATGCCACCACGGCGTCGCTCACCTGCAGCACGCCTAGCAGCCGTGCCGGCGCGAGCGGGTCGCGCACGCCGATGCGCCAGTCGCGTCCCTGCAGCTTTCCCATGGCAAGCACATCGCCGCCACCGTTGACCATCGCATTCGCCAGGCCATGGCGCCGCAGCAACTGCATGCCCGCATCGAGGATCGGCAGCTTGGCAATGCCGCCCAGGTCCAGGCGCATGCCAGGTCGGGCCAGCATGGCTTCGCCGCGGCGGGCGTCGAGGCTCACCTGCCGGTAGTCCACCAGCGGGCGCGCCCGCGCCAGTTCGGCGGCGTCGGGCACGCGCTTGCCATCCGCGCCGAAGCGCCAGCCGGCGAAGGCTCCGACGGTGATGTCGAAGGCGCCGCGGGATCGTGCCGAAACTGCCGCGGCGGCCTGCAGCACCGTCATCAGTTCGAGCGCCACACGCAGCGGATGACGCCCCGCCGCGCGCTGCAGCGCGCTGATCTGGCTGTCGGGCCGGTAGCGGCTCATCAGCTGCTCCAGCCGCATCATCTCTGCAAAGGCCGCGGCGATGGCGGCCTGCACCGCGCCGTGGTCGTGGTCCTGCACGACGATGTCCACGCGCGTGCCCAGCAAGCGTCGCGATGCACGCGTGACGGTGGCATCGGCCAGCGCCGGCCGCACGAACATCCCGGTGGCGAGCAGCGGCACGCTGGCGGCGCCGCGGACGATGGCGCGGCGCCTGCGGTCAATGTGGTCGACGTGGTCGACGTGGGCGGCGTGGCCGCGGTGGGGAAGGGAGGACTGTGTGGGCAGCAGGGTCTTGAAGCGCATGACGAGGGTGGGTCGATCGCGAAAGCGGCAGTGGGCCTTGCCGTGCCGCCATTCTGTCCGCGCCACCGGACAAAAACATGCATCGACAATGAATATTCAAGAGAACCATGACGATCATCAACCTCGATCGCGCCAACTGCTTCGACCATCTGTAGCCGGCAGCAAGCCACGACAAGACAACACAAGCAGCAAGCCGGCGGAGCGGACTCCGCCTTTGCCATGACGGTTCGAGGATCCAAGATGACCAGGCACACGCAGCATCCCCTGCCACCCCACGACGCACCGGCCGCGCCGGGACGGCGGCGCTTTATCAATACCGCGGCGCTCGCCGGCCTTGCCGGCGTGGCGGCCTGCACCGACAACGGCGGCGCGCCGGCCGCGCCGGTCGTGCCCACGCCCGCCAGCGACGCCGGGGCCCAGGCCGGCCGTGCCGGCAACGCCGCCACCACGGTGCACCTGAAGCCGGGCGAGCTGGATACCTACTACGGGCTGTGGAGCGGCGGCCATGCCGGCGACATGCGCGTGCTGGGCCTGCCCTCCGGCCGCGAGTTGCACCGGATTCCGTGCTTCGTGCCGGATGCGCTGACGGGGTGGGGCATCACCAATGAATCGAAACGCGTGATGGGCACGCGCCCCGACGGCAGCCTGCAATACACCGTCGGCGACACCCATCACGTGCACGCCTCGTACAAGGACGGCAACTACGACGGCCGTTATGCCTGGATCAACGACAAGATCAATGCGCGGCTGGCGCGCATCCGGCTTGACTACTTCATCTGCGACAAGATCACCGAGTTGCCCAATGTGCAGGGCTTCCACGGCATCTTCCCGGACAAGCGCGATCCCGTTGACGCCGGTATCAACTACACCACGCGCGTGTTCTGCGGCGCCGAGTTCGGCGTGCCGCTGCCCAACACGCCGACCGAGGACGGCAGCAAGTACCGCTCGCTGTTCACCTGCGTCGACGCCGAGACCATGGCGGTGCGCTGGCAGGTGCTGATCGATGGCAACTGCGACCTGGTCGCGACCTCGTATGACGGCAAGCTGGCCGCCACCAACCAGTACAACGTGGAGATGGGCGTGCGCTTCGAGGACATGATGTCGGCCGAGCGCGATGCCTGCCTGTTCTTCAACATTGCCCGCATCGAGGCGGCCGTCAAGGCCGGCAAGTTCAAGACTATTGGCGACTCGAAGGTGCCGGTGGTCGACGGCACGCATGCCGCCAACCAGGACCCGGCCACGGCGCTGACCGCCTATGTCTCGGTGCCCAAGAACCCCCATGGTGTCAACGCCAGCCCCGACCAGAAGTACTTCATCTGCGCCGGCAAGCTGTCGCCGACCGGCACCGTGATCGAGTTGGCCAGGGTGCTGGACTGGTTCGACGGCAAGCTGGCCAGGCTGGACGATGCCATCGTCGCCGAGGTCGAGCTGGGCCTGGGGCCGCTGCATACCGCCTTCGACGGCCGCGGCAACGCCTACACCACGCTGTTCCTGGACAGCCAGGTGGTCAAGTGGAACATCGACGCGGCGATCCGCTTCCACCGGGGCGACAAGAGCGCCAAGTACGTGGTCGACCGGCTCGACGTGCAATACCAGCCCGGCCACCTCAATGCCTCGCAATCCGAGACCGTCGCCGCGGACGGCAAGTTGCTCGCGGTGGGCTGCAAGTTCTCCAAGGACCGTTTCCTGCCGGTGGGTCCTCTGCACGCCGAGAACGAGCAGCTGATCGACATCTCCGGCGACAAGATGGTGCTGCTGGCGGACCATCCGGTGCACAGCGAACCGCACGACTTCGTCATCTTCCGTCGCGAGCTGCTGCGGCCGAAGCAGGTCTATGCGCTGGATGACTTCCCGCTGGCGGTGAAGGATCCGCAGCAGTCGGGCGTATTTCGCAACGGCAAGAAAGTGACGGTGAAGATCACGTCGCAGGCGCCGGTGTTCTCGCTGCGCGAGATCAAGCTGAAGAAGGGCGACGAGGTCACGCTGATCCTGACCAACCTGGACAAGATCGAGGATCTGACGCACGGCTTTGCCATCCCGAAGTACAACGTCAACTTCATCGTCAATCCGCAGGAGACCGCGTCGGTAACCTTCGTCGCCGACAAGCCCGGCGTGTTCTGGTGCTATTGCACCCACTTCTGCCACGCGCTGCATCTCGAGATGCGCAGCCGCATGATCGTCGAGGCCTGAGACGGCCTGGCGCGGCCTGTTGCGCGCGGCGCCTTGCCGCGGGCAGCGCCGTGCCTGCTGCGTTTCCATGATGCACGCAATCTTCAAGGGACTGGTCGCGGCCCTGGCCGCGTGGCTGCTTTGGCTCGGCCTGGCCGCGCCCGCGCATGCGGGCGCTTATGAGGCCGAGCTGCCGCCGCAACTGGCCACCGCCGCCGACCTGTGCGCACTGGTGCCGTGCGCGCAGGTACTGCCCGGCGCCACGCATTTCTCGCCGCGCATGGGCCAGCCGCCCTATGTCGAGGGTTATCGCACCGGCTCCGGCGGCAAGCGCGAACTGCTCGGCTACGTCATGCTGTCCACCGATATCACCGACACGCCGGCGTATTCGGGCAAGCCGGTGGTAACGCTGATCGGCATGGACACGCAAGGCCGCTATGCCGGGGTCAAGGTGCTGAAGCATTCCGAGCCGATCCTGCTGCTGGGCATCCCGGAATCGGCGCTGCTGGATTTCAACCGGCAGTACGTCGGCAAGTCGGTCGCCGACAAGATCGAAGTGGGGCAGTCGCGTCCCGACGAAGGCGTGGTCGGGGTCGATGCGATATCGGGCGCCACGGTGACGGTGATCGCGCAGAACCAGGTGCTGGCCACGGCGGGTGCGGCGCTGGCGCGGCAGGTCGGCATCCTGGCGCCAACGCAACGCGCGCCGGCGCGGTTCGTTGAAAGCGGCACGCACTACAGCTGGCCGCAGCTGGTGGCGATGGGCGCGGTGCAGCGCCTGCTGGTGCAGCCCGCGCAGGTCGGCCTGCCGGGCGGCGGCGGGCCATTCATCGAGCTGTGGTTCGGCGACCTCAACCATCCCGATATCGCGCGCAGCGTGCTCGGCGATGCCGGCTGGCAGGGGCTGCGCGCGCAGCTGCGCCCGGGCGAACACGCCATCTTCGTGATCCGCAGCGCCGGCACGGAGTCGTTCAAGGGCTCGGGTTTCGTGCGTGGCGGCATCTATGACCGGGTGCAGGTACGCCAGGACGCCGACGCCTTCACCTTCCGCGACCTCGATTACCTGAACCTCTATGGCGTGGCCGCACCGGGGGCGCCTGTGCCGACCGAGTCGGGGATCTTCGTGATCCGCTCGCCGGCCTTTTCCGCGGCGTATCCGTGGAAGCTGTCGTTCCTCGGCAACCGGGTCGATCGCGCCACCGGCACGCGCAGCTTTGCCAGCTTCGACGCGCCGTACTGGCTGCCGGCGGCGCTGCTGCAGGGTGGCCGCCCCCATGTCGACGTGCCCGAAGCACCGTGGCGCAAGGTGTGGCGCCGGCAGGCCGGCACCATCGCGCTGTTCGTGGCGCTGCTGGGCGCGGTCACGCTGGTCTA
Organism: Cupriavidus taiwanensis; assembly: GCF_900250115.1. Classification (NCBI taxonomy): domain Bacteria; kingdom Pseudomonadati; phylum Pseudomonadota; class Betaproteobacteria; order Burkholderiales; family Burkholderiaceae; genus Cupriavidus; species Cupriavidus taiwanensis. The sequence goes on from NZ_LT984803.1 coordinate 1,081,278, forward strand.
TGCGCTGCGCGAGCGCCTGACGCGGCGTGCCACCCACAAGAACAAGTGGCCGGTGAATGCGTTCAAGTACACGGCATGGGCCATCAGCATCGTCTTCGTGGGCTTCGGCGCGATGGCGCAGCCTTCGGTCACGCAGGTGCTGACGTGGTTCCATGCGCTGCTGCTGCGCTGGGACTGGGCCTTGTTCCTGAGCGATCCGTTTATCTTCTGCTTCTGGATCTTCATCATCGTCACGGTGCTGCTGTTCGGGCGCGGGCTGTTCTGCGGCTGGCTGTGCCCGTTCGGCTCGCTGTCCGAGGCGATCTACAAGCTCGGCGGTTTCGTCGGGCTGAAGCGCTGGCAGCGGCAGTTGCCGCGGCGCTGGCATGACCGGCTCAAGTGGGTCAAGTACGGCGTCTTCTTCGCGCTGCTGGCGGTATCGGTGTTCTCGATGGGGCTGGCCGAGCGGCTGGCGGAGATCGAGCCGTTCAAGACCACCTTCCTGGTCGGCATCGCGAACCGCGCGTGGCCGTACGGGCTGTTCGCGTGCGCGCTGCTGGGTCTGTCGCTGTTCATCGAGCGGCCTTACTGCAAGTACCTGTGCCCGCTCGGTGCTGCGCTGGCCATGCCGAGCACGTTCCGCTGGTTCGGCCTGCGGCGCAAGCCTGACTGCAACCGCTGCAAGGCGTGCGCGGCGGGCTGCGGCGCGCAGGCGATCGATGCCGATGGCCGCATCGACCAGCGCGAGTGCCTGCACTGCCTCGACTGCATGGTGCTCTACACCGATACCCACGGCTGCCCGCCGCTCGCGCGCGAGCGCAAGCGGCGCGAGCGCGACGGGCTGCCGCTGACGCCGGTCGGGCGCGACGGGTATTTCATCCCGCTGGTGCCGGTGCCGGCCGCCGCGGCACAACCGACGGGTCCCGATCCGCGCATGCCGACCGATCCCCTGTTGCCGCCCCACGCCGCCACCATGGGTGCCGCGCGCTGGTTCGCCGAATTGTGGGACCACCTGTGGCCATGGAGCGGGCAAGGCTGGCGCTCCGCCGCCGCGTTGCAGCTGGCGGTGGCGCTGGCGACCACCGTGGCGTGGGCGCTGGCGGCCAGCGGACAACTGCGTGCCGGCGCGGTGATTGGCTGGTGGCTGGGCTGGAGCCTGTACGAGGTGCTGATCCGCCTGTCGGCAAAGCGCTACGTCAAGGATGGCCCATGGTGGCGCAGCCGCCATCGTCGCGCCACCGTGATGGACATGCTCAGCTATGTCGGCTTCAAGAACCTGCTGGTGGGTGCCATGATGTTCCTGGCGCTGAAGGCGATGGGGGTGCTGGCCGCATGAAGCTGCTGTCCGGTATCCCGTTGCTATGGCTGGTCTGCGGCATGACCGGCGCGCCGGCGGCGACCTGGCGGGTGCAGCCCGGCCAGTCGCTGCAGGCGGCGCTCGATGCCGCAGGCGCGGGCGACACCATCGAGATCGCGCGCGGCCACTACACCGGCAACTTCACCGTCGCCAAGCCACTGGTGCTGCGCGGCATCGCGCGGCCGACGCTCAGCGGCGCGCTGCGCGGCGATACGCTGCGCATCGCCGCGCCCGGCGTGGTGGTCGAGGGGCTGATCGTACGCGACTCGGGCGACAGCCTGAAGGACCAGAACGCCGGCATCTATATCGAGCCCGGCGCGCACCGCGCCGTGGTGCGGCACTGCGAGCTGACCTACAACCTGTTCGGCCTGTGGATCGAAAAGGCCGACGAGGTCCGGGTCGAGGCCAACACCATCACCGGCAAGCGCGACTACAACTCGGCGCAGCGCGGCAACGGCGTGCAGCTCTACAACACGCGCGGCGCGCGCATCCTCGACAACCACATCAGCTTCGTGCGCGACGCGCTCTACGTCGACGTCTCGCACCATGCCGTGTTTCGCGGCAACCGGCTGCACCATAGCCGCTATGGCACCCATTACATGAACTCGTACCACAACCTGTGGGAAAACAACGACAGCTACCGCAACCGCGGCGGGCTGGCGCTGATGGAAGTGCGCGACCAGGTGGTGCGCAACAACCGCACCTGGGCCAATGCCGACCACGGCATCATGCTGCGCACGCTGCAGGACTCGGAGGTCGAGGGCAACGTGGTGGCGCACAACCAGCGCGGCTTTTTTATCTACGACGTCGAGTATGCGCAGCTGCGCGGCAACCTGGTGCTCGGCAATGCGATCGGCGTGCACCTGTCGGCGGGATCGACGCGCAACCTGGTGCAGGGCAACGACTTCATCGGCAACCGCGAGCCGGTGCGCTATGTCGGCGCGCGCGACGAGGCCTGGGGCGGACGCAACCCGCCCGAGCGCGGACAGGGCAACTACTGGAGCAACTACCTGGGCTGGGACCGCGATGCCGATGGCGTGGGCGATATCCCGTACCGGGCCAATGATGTGGTCGACCGGCTCAGCTGGCGCTATCCGGGCGTGGCGCTGCTGCTGGGCAGTCCGGCGCTGCAGGCGCTGCGGCTGGCCGGGCGCCAGTTTCCCGTGATCCGGGCGCCGGGAGTGGTCGATCCATATCCGCGCATGCGTCCGGCCCGCGCCAACTGGAGGCAATGGCATGAGCCGGCCGACGCCAGCCATTGATCCCGCCATGGACGCGATCGTGCTGTCCAACGTCAGCAAGCACTTCGGCGCGCTGCGCGCGGTCGACGATGTCAGCCTGAGCGTGGGGCAGGGCGAGCTGCTCGGGCTGATCGGCCATAACGGGGCGGGCAAGAGTACGCTGTTCCGGATGATGCTGGGCCTGTTGCCGCCGACGCATGGCAGCTTGCGCGTGGCCGGGGCCGAGGTCGGCAGCCGCGCGTTTCGCGCGGCACGCCGTGGCATCGGCTACCTGCCTGAACATCTGGTTCTCCATGACAACCTGAGCGGCCTGGAGACGCTGCGCTTCTTCGCGCGGCTGAAGGGCGTGAAGGCCGAAGCGTGCGCGCCGATGCTCGGCCAGGTCGGCCTGTCCTGTGCCGCCGCGCGTCCGGTACGCGAATATTCGAAAGGCATGCGCCAGCGGCTCGGCTTTGCGCAGGCGCTGCTGGGGGCGCCGCGCGTGCTGTTCCTCGACGAGCCGACCAACGGCCTGGACCCCGCCGCGATCCGCGACTTCTACGCCATGCTGAACGCGCTGCGCGAGCGCGGCGTCACCATCGTCATCACCTCGCACATCCTGGCCGAGCTGCAGCAGCGCATCGACCGCTTTGCCATCCTCTGCGCGGGCCGGCTGCGGGCCGCCGGCAGCCTCGAGGCGCTGCGCGCCCGGGCCGGCCTGCCGCTGACGCTGGTGCTGCGGGTCGAGTCCGGCGCGCGCGACGAGGCCTTGCGCCGGCTGCGCGCGCTGCCCGCGCTGGAGCTCGACGGCGCGCCGCCCGGCGCGCTGACGGTGCGTTGTGCGCCCGCCGCCAAGATGGCGGTGCTGGCTGCGCTGCAGCCGCTCGCCGGCCGGCTGCTGGACCTGCAGATCCGCGAGCCGTCGCTCGAGGACCTGTTTCTCGGGATGGGGGCATGAGCATGGGCGAGTGGTTCGACACGCGGCAGGTGGCTGCGCTGGCTGGCCGGGAATTCCGCGAGCGCATGCGCAACCGCTGGGTGCTGGCGGTGGCCGCGGTGTTTACGGCGCTGTCGCTGGCGATCGGCTACTTCGGCGGCGCCGAGCAGGGCGTGCTGGGTCCGCGCTCGCTGGAGTTCGTCATCACCAGCCTGGCCAGCCTGGTGATCTACCTGGTGCCGATGATCGCGCTGCTGCTGGGCTTCGACGCCGTGGTGGGCGAGCGCGAGCGCGGTTCGCTGGATCTGCTGCTGTCGCTGCCGCTGACGCGCGGCGAGCTGCTGCTGGGCAAGTACCTCGGCCTGGCCGCCGCGCTGGTGCTGGCCACCGCCGGCGGCTTTGCGCTGATGGCGCTGCTGCTGGCGCGCCAGTTCGGCTGGGCGGGGCTGTATCACTACCTCGGCTTCGTCGCCAGCGCGGTGCTGCTCGGGCTGGCGTTCCTGAGCCTGGCGCTGTGGCTGTCGGTGCTGAGCCGCGACCGCGCGCAGGCGTCGGGGCTAGCGATCGGGCTGTGGTTCTTCTTCGTGCTGGTGTTCGACCTGCTGCTGCTCGGCATGCTGGTCGCCGGCAGCGGCGCGGGCGCGCAGCACGCCGCCACCGACTGGATCGCGTGGCTGCTGTTGCTCAACCCCGCCGACCTGTTCCGCATCGTCAATGCCTTTTCATTGGACCAGCTGCGCAGCGCCGGAGGCGTTGCCAGCATCGTGCCGCCCGCGCTGGCCAGCCCGTGGCCGACCGGCGCGGCGCTACTGGCGTGGATCGCCGTGCCGCTGGGACTTGCCGCCAGGAGTTTCCGCTGATGTGTACCCCACCGTGTACCCCGTTCTCATGGCCTCGCCGCCACCTGTTGCTGACCCTTGCCGGCAGCGCCGTGCTGATCGCCGGCTGCGGCCGCAAGCCGGAAGCCCCGGCACAGCCGCAAGCGTTCGACGCCACCACCGCCTGCGCGCTGGACGGCATGCTGCTGGCCGATTACGGCGGGCCCAAGGCACAGGTGTTCTATGCCGGCGAGGCGCAGCCGCACTGGTTCTGCGATACGGTCGAGATGTTCCACGCGCTGCTGCGGCCGGAACAGCTGCGGCCGGTGCGCGCGGTGTTCGTGCAGGACATGGCCCGCGCCGACTGGGAGCGGCCGCGCGGCCACTGGCTCGACGCCACCACCGGGATCTACGTCGCCGGCAGCCGGCGCCACGGCGCGATGGGGCCGACGCTGGCGAGCTTCAGGACGGAACGCGACGCGGCCGCCTTTGCCGCGCGCCATGGCGGGAAACTGCTGCGCTACGCCGAGGTGACGCCGGAACTGGCCGACCTCAGCGGCGGCGCCATGCATGACAGCCGGATGTAGCACGGCGGGCTGAGTGCCCGCCGCGGTTGCTTCAGTTGTTGCTTGCGCTTCAGTTGCCGCTGCCCGACACCAGCCGGCGCTGGCGCACCGACTCGGCCAGGCCCTCGAGCACCTTGACCGAGTCGTCCCAGCCGATGCAGGCATCGGTCACCGACTGGCCATAGGTCAGTTGGTCGACCGGCTGGCCCTGGACGTGGTCCTGGCGGCCGGCCACCAGGTGCGATTCGACCATCACGCCGATGATGCGCTGGTCGCCGGCGGCAATCTGGCGGCCGATCTCGGCGCACACCGGGATCTGGTTCTCATGCTTCTTGCTGCTGTTGGCATGCGAGGCATCGATCATCAGGCGCGAGGCCAGGCCGGCCTTGGCGATCGCATCGCACGCTTCCTGCACGCTGGCGGCGTCGTAGTTGGGCGCCTTGCCGCCGCGCAGGATCACGTGGCAGTCCTCGTTGCCCGAGGTCGACACGATTGCCGAATGCCCGCCCTTGGTCACCGACAGGAAATGGTGCGGCTGCGACGCGGCCTTGATCGCGTCGACCGCGATCTTGACGTTGCCATCGGTGCCGTTCTTGAAGCCGACCGGGCACGACAGTCCGGATGCCAGCTCGCGGTGCACCTGCGACTCGGTGGTGCGCGCGCCGATCGCGCCCCAGCTGACCAGGTCGGCGATGTACTGCGGGCTGATCATGTCGAGGTACTCGGTGCCAGTGGGCACGCCCATCTCGCTGATGGTCAGCAGCAGCTCGCGCGCGGTGCGCAGGCCGTCGTTGATCTTGAAGCTGCCGTCCATGTGCGGATCGTTGATCAGCCCCTTCCAGCCCACCGTGGTGCGCGGCTTCTCGAAATACACCCGCATCACCACCTCGAGCTCGCCCGCGAAGCGCTCGCGCTGCACCTTGAGCAGCTTGGCGTATTCGAGCGCGGCGCGGGTATCGTGGATCGAGCACGGGCCGATGATGACGATCAGCCGGTCATCCATGCCGTGCAGGATGCGGTGCATGGCCTGGCGCGCGCCGTAGATCACGTCCGAAGCCTGTTCGGAGCAGCCGAACTCGCGGATCAGGTGCGCGGGCGGCAGCAGCTCCTTGAGTTCGCGGATGCGCAGGTCGTCGGTGTTCTTCAGCATGATGGCTCCAGAATTCTTGTGAGGTCGTGAGTGTGTGGGAAAACAAAGGGGTATAAAAAAACCGCCAGGGTCGCTGGCGGTTTTTTTGTATTCGGGGCGCTGCTTACAGCCATCCCTCCCTATCCGCCAGCGGTGTGAGATCGCCAAAAAAGTAAAAGTAAAACTTAGCGGACATGGCGGAAAAAGGCGTTGGCTTGGGTCAGCTTGAAACGATTTTCTTCGCGGGCGCTGGATTTATGCTGCACTGCGTGGCAGAAAGGCAGGAAATTGCGCGCCGCTTCGATAATTTTCGTTGCGCATCGGCTGCTGGCCGCGCGACGAAGCATCTTTATAGCGCCTTTTGCCAGGGTTGGCAAGTGTCGTCGCAGCCATGCAGTGCGCTGGCGCACCGATCGCATCGGGTTTCCGGCATGGCCTCGCCAGCCTGTTTTCATGGCCCGCTTTTCGCGCTTTCCGCGGCATCGACGGTGGCTATATTGGAAGCGGGGAGCGGTGGTACGGGGAGGTGCATCATGAGCGTCGATGAAGCGAGGCTGAATGCCTTCATGGAGAAATTCGTCGGCGACATCGGCGCGGTGATGCATGCCGCGACCGTGGTCGTCGGCGATGAACTCGGCCTGTACAAGGCCCTGGCGGAAAAACCGATGACCGTCGCCATGCTGGCGGCCAAGACCCATACCGACGAGCGCTACCTGCGCGAATGGCTGTCGGCGCAGGCGGCCAGCGGCTACGTCGACTATGACGCCGACTCGGGGCAGTTCAGCCTGAACGAAGAGCAGGCCTATGCGCTGGCGCAGGAAGGCAGCCCGGCCTTTATCCCCGGCGCGTTCCAGATCGCCGTGGCGCAGTTCCGCGCGATTCCGAAGATGATCGACATCTTCCGCAATGGCCGCGGGCTGGGCTGGCACGAGCACGATCCCGCGCTGTTCCACGGCACCGAGCGCTTCTTCCGCCCCGGCTATGCGGCGCACCTGGTGCCGGATTGGATCCCGGCGCTGGACGGCATCGCGGCGCGGCTCAGGGCGGGCGCCATGGTGGCGGATGTGGGCTGCGGCCATGGCGCGTCGACCATCATCATGGCGCAGGCGTTTCCGGCGTCGCGCTTCGTCGGCTTCGACTACCACGAGCCTTCGGTGCGCCATGCGGCCGAGGCCGCGCGCCGCGCCGGCGTGGCCGAGCGCGTGCGCTTCGAGGTGGCCAGCGCCAAGGACTATGGCGGCACGGACTATGACCTGGTGGCGGTGTTCGACTGCCTGCACGATATGGGCGATCCTGTGGGCGCGGCGCGCCACGTGCGCGAGAGCCTGCGCGCCGACGGCGCCTGGATGATCGTCGAGCCCTTTGCCAATGATGCGCTCGAGCAGAACCTGAACCCGGTGGGCCGGGTGTTCTATTCCGCGTCGACCTTCATCTGCACGCCGGCGTCGCGCTCGCAGGAAGTCGGCCTGTGCCTGGGCGCGCAGGCGGGCGAGGCGCGCATGCGCGCGGTGGCGGAGCAGGCGGGCTTCGGCAGCTTCCGGCGCGCGGCGCAGACGCCGTTCAATCTGGTGTATGAAGTGCGGCCGTGAGGAGTGTGGCCGGGAACTGCGGCCTCCGTGCTTGCCGCCTGGGTACTCCCTCTTCCCCATGAGGGGAGAGGGCGAACACCTTGCCTGGGCCAGCTCGGGCGGCTTGGGAGCACCCGCAACCGCTGGCGTCGATCCGTGTGGTTGCCTGCTCAGGCCGTCCCGCCCACCGTCATGTTCTCGATGCGCAGCGTCGGCTGGCCCACGCCCACCGGCACGCTCTGGCCTTCCTTGCCGCACACGCCCACGCCGGAATCCAGCCGCATGTCGTTGCCGATCATGGTCACGTCCTTGAGCGATTCCGGGCCGTTGCCGACCAGGGTCGCGCCCTTGACCGGGTAGCTGATCTTGCCGTCCTCGATCATGTAGGCCTCGCTGGCCGAGAACACGAACTTGCCGTTGGTGATGTCGACCTGGCCGCCGCCGAAATTGACCGCATACAGGCCGCGCTTGACGCTGGCGATGATCTCCTGCGGATCCTTGTCGCCATTGAGCATGTAGGTGTTGGTCATGCGCGGCATCGGCAGCGCGGCATAGCTTTCGCGGCGCGCATTGCCGGTGACCGGCATCTTCATCAGGCGCGCGTTGAGCGTGTCCTGGATATAGCCGCGCAGGATGCCGTCCTCGATCAGCGTGGTGCACTGGGTCGGGTTGCCTTCATCGTCGAGGTTGAGCGAGCCGCGGCGGTTGGCCAGCGTGCCGTCGTCGACCACGGTCACGCCCCTGGCGGCGACACGTTCGCCCATGCGGCCGGCGAACGCCGACGAGCCCTTGCGGTTGAAGTCGCCCTCCAGCCCGTGGCCGACCGCCTCGTGCAGCAGCACGCCGGGCCAGCCGGGGCCCAGCACCACGGTCATCGCGCCGGCCGGGGCCGGGCGCGCATCCAGGTTGACCAGTGCCGACGACACCGCCTCGTCCACGTACTGCTGCAGCAGGTCATCGGTGAAGTAGCCGTAGGCATAGCGGCCGCCGCCGCCGGACGAGCCGATCTCGCGGCGCCCGCCCTGTTCGGCGATCACCGTGACCGAGACCCGCACCAGCGGGCGCACGTCGGCGGCGATCACGCCGTCGCTGCGCGCCACCAGCACCACGTCGTACTCGCCGGCCAGGCCCGCCATCACCTGCACCACGCGCGGGTCCTTGGCGCGCGCCATGCGCTCGATGCGCTCCAGCAGCGCGACCTTTTCCGCCGCGCTCATCGAGTCGAGCGGGTCGTTGGGCGCGTACAGGTTGCGCCCGGCGTGCGTGGCCAACTCGCCGGCGACCTTGACGCGGCCGCTGCCGGCGCGGCCGATGGTGCGGGTGGCGGCTGCCGCCTGCGACAGCGCGGGCAGGCTGATTTCATCCGAGTAGGCGAAGGCGGTGCGGTCGCCCGAGACGGCGCGCACGCCCACGCCCTGGTCGATGCTGAAGCTGCCTGACTTGACGATGCCTTCTTCCAGGCTCCAGGCCTCGTTGCGGGTGTACTGGAAGTACAGGTCGGCGTAGTCGACCTTGTGCGTGAAGATATCGGCCAGCACGCGCTGGAGCCTGGCTTCGTCGAGGCCGTACGGCGCCAGCAGCAGTTGCTGCGCGGTGGCCAGGTTGCGGATTCCGAGATCGCCGGCGTTCATGAGAGGTCCTTTTTTTCCTTGGGCCGCGCGGGCTGGCCGGCGCGGCAAACAATCCTGTGGGCAAGGGCGCCATCGGCCCCCGCGCTTGCGTACATGCTACAGCACCCGGTGCCGCAGTGCCGGCAGGTTCTGCCGGACTTCCTCCAGCCGCGCCGGGTCGATCACGCCGCCGACCACGCCTTCGCCCTCGGGCAGCATCGCCAGCACTTCGCCCCACGGGTCGACCAGCATCGAATGGCCCCAGGTGCGCCGGCCGTTCTCGTGCTTGCCGCCCTGCGCCGCCGCCAGCACATAGCACTGGTTCTCGATGGCGCGGGCGCGCAGCAGGATTTCCCAGTGCGCCTGCCCGGTGGTGTAGGTGAAGGCGGCCGGCATCAGGATCAGGCTGGTGCCGCCGTCGGCGGCCAGGCCGCGGTACAGCTCCGGGAAGCGCAGGTCATAGCACACCGACATCGCCACCCTGCCACAGGGCGCGTCGAAGCTGACGGGCGTGCGCCCGGCCAGGATGGTGCGCGATTCGTCATAGCTTTCGGTGCCGCGGGTAAAGCCGAACAGGTGGATCTTGTCGTAGCGCGCGATGCGCTCGCCGCGCGGGTCGAAGGCGAGGGAGGTGTTGTACACGCGCTGCGGGTCGTCGCACCACATCGGCAGGGTGCCGCCCACCAGCCAGATGCCATGGCGGCGCGCCGCGTCGGCCAGGAACTGCTGCACCGGGCCGTCGCCGTCGTGCTCGCGCACGGCCACCTTGTCGGATTCGGCGCGCCCCATGATGCAGAAGTACTCGGGCAGCAGCACCAGCTCGGCGCCGCCGGCGGCGGCCTCGGCGATGCGCGCCTCGGCGCGCGCCAGGTTGGCGTCGAGCGAGGTGCCGGTCACGGTCTGGACCGCGGCAACGCGGAACGGGGCAGGGCTGGCTGGAGTCATGGGGGCGGCATCTTCTTCTAGCGCGGGAAGGCCGGATCCGCGCGGTTCTGGAAGGTCGGGCCTTGCGCCTTATTGTCCTCCACTTTGCCGACCTGTGGGTTGGCCCAGCTGCCCGAGATGCGGTAGTGCTGGGTGAACATCTTGGAGAACTCGTCGGCGAACAGCAGTTGCGCGGCGAGCGTGCCTATGCCCAGCGCCGGGTTGATGAAGGCCGCCGCGATCGACGTGGTGGTGGCATTGATGCGCGGCACCACCGCCACGCGCAGGTCCTGGGTCTCGCGCAGCAAGTTGGCGGTGCCGCTCATGCTGGCGATGATCTGCGGGCTGCGCAGCTGGAAGTCCTGGATCATGCCGACGCCATTCTCGATGGTGCCGCTGCCGGTGATGCGGTCGAACAGCAGCCCGCGCCCGGAGAGCGTGCGGAAGTCCAGCGTGGCAAAGCGCAGCAGGCCCTGCAGGCTGAGCACGCCGAGCAGGCGCGCCGCGCCCGGATCGACGCTGAGGATCTGGCCGTTCTCCAGGTCCAGCGACAGCTTGCCGGTCAGCGTCGGGTAGTCGATCGACAGCGGCGAGCCGCGCCACGCCACGCGGCCCTCGAGCTTGCCCTTGCCGTCGCTGAGCGTATGCGGCAGCCCCAGCCGCTCCAGCGTCGCGCCGGCGTCGCGCATGTCGATGGCGAAGGACAGCAGCGTGCGGCGCTCGGCGCTGGCGTCGGCGCGCAGGCGGCGCGGCACGCGCCAGCTGCCGTTGCCGGTCAGGGTGGCGCCGGGCTGCTCGATCTGCAGCTTGTCCAGGGTCCAGACCGGATCGGTGCCGCCCGCGCCGGTGTCGGTATGCGCCTTGACTTCGAGCTTGCCGAAGTCGTGGCCGCGCAGCATGAACTGGTCGGCGACCAGGTCGATCGCGGGCAAGGTGTCGATGCTGCTGGCCAGCGCATCGACCACGTTGTGCTCGTCGTTGGCGTCCGGCACGTTCAGGCGCGCCAGGCGCAAGCGCAGCGAACCGGCGGCAGCCGTCGCGCCCGGGCGCCATTGCAGCGCGCCGGCAATCTGGCGCGAGTCGACCCTGGCGTTCCAGCCGTCGGCCTCGCGACTGGCGTCGAGCACGACCTCGTCCAGCGTGCGGCCCATGCCGTGCAGCGCGCGCGCGCGCAGCGCGATCCGGTTGGGCAGCAATGGCGAGGGCGACTCGTCGGCCCCCGCGCCGTCAGCGCCACCGGCGAAGGCCGCGCGCCAGGCATCGATATCGAGCTGGTCGAAGGTGGCCGCGGCGCTGACGCCCGCCGCCGGCAGCGGCGCCGCCTGCTGCACGCCGATGCCGCCCGCCAGCACTTCGAAGCCGTTGCTGGCATTACCACCGCTGCCGCCGCCATCGCGGCGCAGCAGGAAGCGGGCATTGAGCACATTGCCCAGCTGCAGCGCCAGTTCGTCGGTGCCGGCGCGCGCGGCATTGGCCGCAGGCGCGGCCGGGCGCAGTTCCACGCGCAGCGGCAATGCGGGCGCGGCGGCCTTGGCCAGCGGCGCCGGCAGCTGCAGCGCCATGCCATTGAGCTCGGAGTTCAGCTGGACCTGCAACTGACGTTCGCGCACGCCGATCACCGCGCTGTAGCCGGTGGCGCCTTCCAGCCGCGCCGCCAGCGGCGCCAGCGCGCTGCCCGCGGCGGCCTCGCGCAGCCCGGCGGCCGAGGCCTGGCCATTCGCGCTTACGCGCGTGGCGCCGTCCGGCTGGGTGCCGCCGGCAAGGCGCAGCTCGCCGCCGAGAAAGCGCGCGCGAATGTTCTCCAGCCCGAAGCCACGCTCGTTGAAGGTGATGACGCCGCTGGCATGGCCCAGCGGCGGCAGTTGCGGGCTGAGCACGACATCGTTGCCGGGAAAGCGGAAGCGGCCATCGACCCTGGCCGCGTCGGCGTGCTCCAGCGGCATCTCGAGCCCGAGCTTCAGCTCGCCGTTGCCGCTGGCCCTGGCCGCGTCGGCCACGTGCCCGGTCCACTCGCGCACCGGCGACGCGTTGATGTAGCGCACGAAGCCTTGCACCGGGCCGGTGGCGCTGCCGTCGATGGCGAGCTTGCCGCGCGGGCTGAGTTCGTCGATGCGGCCGCTGACGTCCTGCAGCGTGACGCCGGCAATGTCCTGCACGGTGGCGCGGCGCGCCAGGAAGGTCATGCCGCCGCGGTCGAACACCACGCGCCCGGCGATGTCGGTGAACACCGGCCATGCCGATGCGCCGGGAGTGCCGTGCGCCGGCTCGTGGCTCGCCACATGCGGTGCGATCTGGTAGCTGACGTGTTCGATCGGCACTTCGACGCGGAACTCGCCCGCCTTCTGGTGCGGCGCCTGGAACGGGAAGTGCGCGAGATCGCCGCGCAGCACGAAGCTGACCCCGCTGGCCTCGCCGCCCGCGAGCGCGCCGGACAGGTAGTGGCGGGTGGTGGCGGGAATGCTCAGCGGCAGGTAGCGCGGCACCCGCGCCACGTTCGCGCGGGTCATCTCGCCGGCCAGGTCGGCGATGCCCGAGACCCCGTCGCCGCCCGCGCGCCAGGTGCCGCGCACCGAGCCGGCGGCGTCGGCATTGGCAAAGCGCACGCTGTCCAGCGTCACCGCGAGCTTGCCGTCGCGGTGCTGCCAGCGCACGTCGCCGCCGATCTGGTCGAACGCCAGGCGCGGGTCTTCGAACAGCCCCGGCAGCACCAGCGCCGCGTCGTTGCCTTCGAAGCGCGCCGAGCCCTGCTGCTCGTCCAGGGCGAAGGTGCCCGACAGGCGCGAGAAGCCCGGCGTGCCGAGGCGCGCATGCCCGGCGGCGTCGAGCGCCGGCACCGCCGGCTGGCCGTTGACCGAGACCTCGCGCAGCGTGCCCTGGATGCTGTAGTGGGGCTTGCCGCCGCCGCGCTCGAGCATGCCGGTGCGCGCGCGGGTCCAGCTGAGGTTGAGGTTGTCGATGTGCCCTGCCGGCTGCAGCGCGCGCAACTGGCGCAGCACCGCGGTATCGATCGGCATCGAGGTGGCCAGGGCGCGCACCGTGTTCAGGTCCAGCGAGGGCGCCTTCAGCGAGAACTGGTTCAGGCTGCCGTCCTTGGCCCGGGCCCAGCCGATGGCGACCTTGCGCATGCCTTCGCGCCAGCCGCCGTCGGCCACCGCGGGAGCGTTGCCGTGATCTGGCACCGCCGGCTGCTGGGGCTGCAGCGGCTGCCATAGCAGTGTGTCGACGGTGAGCAGGTTGCTGCCGTCGCGCTCGGTCCGGTGCAGCAGCAGGGCTTGCGCATTGGCCAGCCGCAGCGGCGCGGCGGCGCCGGCCAGCTGCAGGTCGACGCCGCTGGCGCGCAGCCGGGTCTGGCTGCGCACGATGCGCCCCTGGCGGAATTCGATGCTGCCGTCGGTGCTGAAGGTGCCGCTGGCGACCCGCTCGAACATCGCCAGGTAGCGCTGCAGCACCGGCAACTGCAGCTGGCCGAGGTCCCAGGTGGCCTGGCCGGTCCAGTGGCGCCAGTTGCCGGCGCTGTGCAGGTAGTCGTCGCGGAAGGTCGAGCGCACCTCGAGCGGGCGCGGGCCCAGTGCCGGCGAGCGCGCTTCCAGGTCGAAGGTGTGGCGCGCGCCGTCGCGGCGGGTGTCGAGGCGGATCTCGCCGATGTCGAGCCGGGGCAGGCCCGCCTTCTCGTCGAGCCAGCGCAGCCTGCCGTCCGACAGCGCCACGCGCCCCTGCGACATCAGCCAGCCCAGGAAGCGGTCGTCGTCCTGCTGGCCGCCGGTGGCATCGACCACCATGCCGGCGACCAGCAGCCGGCCCTGCGGGGTGCGGCGCACCAGGATGTCGGTGCCGCTGGCGCTCAGGCTGACGAACTGCAGGTTCATGCTGATCAGCGAACGCCACGCCAGCTTGCCGTCGAGCGTGGCGGCCGACAGCAGCGCGCGCTGCTGGCTGTCCACCACGCTCAGGCCGCGCGCACGGAAGGCGGGGTGCCAGCCGTCCCAATAGGTATCGAGCGAGCCGATCCTGACCTGGGCCGACAGCGCCTGCGAGCCGCGCTGTTCCAGCCACTCGCGCGCGGCGGAGGCCTGCGGCCACAGCACGAAGCGGATCAGCAGGCCCGCCGCCAGCGCCAGCACCGCCAGCACCAGCGCCAGGCGCACCAGCGCGCGCCCCAGGCCACGCCAGAACCGATGGCGCACGGCCGCCGCGGCCGCGCGCGCACCGGCGCGTGCCAGCGCCCCTGCGCCCGCCCACGTTGCGCTGCGGCGCGCGGCGTCAGCGGTGTCGATGCGAGGGGACACGGTGGGGGTGGCGGGCAGCGTGGTGGCGGCCTCGTGCCCGCCCGCGCCGCCAGTGGGGGGAGAACCGTCAGCGGGTTGTGGGGCGCGGCTGGACATGCGCAGATTATCCGACAATACTAGCCGCTCTCCAATCTGGTGCCCGGCCGGCTGAAACAACAATGCGCAAGCGGCGCGCACCGCAGCGGCGCTGGCGCGTCCGCGGCGCGAACGCCACGGCGCAGCAGCCAGGTACCGCTGGCCGCATCTTTCGCACCTTTGCTCGCATTTCAAATACTGGAATGACTGACTCTGATCCGACGAGTTCCGCCGCTGGCGACGCTGCTGAACAACATGGCGCGCGCGCCACACCGGAACCCGCCCATGCGGCGTCCGTCGCACCGGGGCAGGGCCCCGGCACCATGGCCGCCGGCGCCTTTGCCGTCACCGCGGCGCAGGCGCCGCAGACGGACGGCGAAGTGGCCCCGTCAGGCGGCGACGTATTGTACTCGGCCGCGTATTCGCACTACGCGCGGCGGGTGCTGCAGGCCCGCCCGGAACTGCCGGAGATCCTTGCCGCGGCGGTGGCCCAGCCGCTCACGCGGGCCTGGATGCAAGCACGGCTGCAGGCGTTGCATGCGCCCTCGGCCGACACCGAAGATGCCGCCAAGCGCGCGCTGCGCCGGCTGCGTGCCGAGGTCATGTGCGCGGTGATCGAGCGCGACCTGCGCGGCCTGGCCACGCTGGGCGAGGTTACCGGCGCCATGACCGACCTGGCCGAGCTGGCGATCCAGCACGGCCTGGCGGTGCTGGGCGACGATCTTGCCGCCACCTTCGGCCGCCCGGTCGGCGCCCACAGCGGCGAGGTGCAGGAGCTGGTGGTGGTGGGCATGGGCAAGCTGGGCGGGCGCGAGCTCAATGTCTCGTCCGATATCGACCTGATCTTTCTCTATGACGAGGACGGCGAGACCGAGGGCGGCCCGCGCACCCTGTCCAACCACGAGTACTTCATCCGACTGGGCCGCCGGCTGATCAACCTGCTGGCCGACGTGACCGCCGACGGCTACGTATTCCGCGTCGACATGCGGCTGCGTCCCAATGGCGACGCCGGTCCGCTGGCCTGCAGCCTGGGCATGCTGGAGGAATACCTGGTGGTGCAGGGCCGCGAGTGGGAGCGCTATGCCTGGATCAAGGGCCGCGTGGTGTCGGCGCTGGACTCGCCCCATGCGCAGCGGACCGCGGCGCTGCTGTCGCGCCTGACCTCGCCGTTCGTGTTCCGGCGCTATCTCGACTACGGCGTGATCGCCGCGATCCGCTCGCTGCATGCGCAGATCCGCAGCGAGGCCGCCAAGCGCAGCGGCGGCCTGCCCGGGCACGGAGTCAACCAGCGCTCGTTCAATATCAAGCTGGGCCGCGGCGGCATCCGCGAGATCGAATTCATGGCACAGGTGTTCCAGCTGATCCGCGGCGGACAGGATCCCGCGCTGCGCATCCGGCCGACGCTGGAGGTGCTGGCGGTGGCGGTCGAGCGCGGCCTGCTGCCCGTCGCCCAGGCCGAACAGCTGGGCGATGCCTATCGCTTCCTGCGCCAGCTCGAACACCGGCTGCAGTACCGCGACGACGCGCAGACCCACCACCTGCCCACGGCACCGGACGAGCAGCAGGCGGTGGCGCGGATGATGGGCTGCGCCGACTGGCCGGCCTTGCTGGCGCGGCTGGCCGAGCTGCAGGAACCGGTCGCGCAGCAGTTCGAAGCCACCTTCTCCGACCCCGACGCCGGCCCGTGCGAGGCGCTGTGGCCGGACATCGTCATCCACGACAGCGCCGCGCGCGCGCAGGACAACGCCCAGGACCCGTCGCACGCTGAAGGCGACAGCGCGGTGCCGTGCCAGCGGCTGCAGGCCGCCGGCTTTACCGACTGCAATGCGCTGCTGGACCGGCTGCGCTCGATCGCCGCGTCGCTGCGCTATCGCGCGCTGTCCGAAGCCAGCCGCGCGCGCTTCGACCAGCTGGTCAACCGCGCGCTCGACCTCGCCGCGCGCCAGGACGATGCCGACAGCACCATCGGGCGCTTTATCGACTTCCTCGAAGCGATCAGCCGGCGCGCTTCCTACCTGTCGCTGCTGTCCGAATACCCGCAGGCGATGGACCGCGTCGCGCAGACGCTGCATGCCTCGCGCTGGGCCGCGGCCTACCTGACGCGCCATCCGCAACTGCTGGACGAGCTGCTCGACAGCGACGCGCTGGCCGGCGCGCCCGACTGGGCCGCGTTCCGCAAGCGCCTGCATGAACGGCTGCTGGCCGCGGAGGGGCAGGTCGAGCAGCAGATGGACATCCTGCGCCGCGAGCACCATGCCGAGACCTTCCGCGTGCTGCTGCAGGACCTGCAGGGCATGCTGACGGTGGAGCAGGTGGCCGACCGCCTGTCGGACCTGGCCGATGCCATGCTCGAGGCGACGCTGGAAACGGTGTGGCGCCAGCTGGCCACGCGCCACCGCGAGCTGCCGCGCTTCGCCGTGATCGCGTACGGCCGGCTGGGCGGCAAGGAGCTGGGCTATGCCTCCGACCTGGACCTGATCTTCCTGTACGACGACGAGCACGAGCGCGCGCCCGAGGTCTATGCCGCCTATGCGCGCCGCCTGATCACCTGGCTCACCAGCCATACCGCGGCCGGTGCGCTGTTCGACGTCGACACGCGGCTGCGCCCCAACGGCGCGGCCGGCCTGCTGGTGACCAGCTTCGACGCGTTCCGCCGCTACCAGCTGCGCCAGGGCGACAACACCGCCTGGGTCTGGGAACACCAGGCGCTGACGCGCGCGCGCTTCTGCGCCGGCGACGCCGCCATCGGCACGCGCTTCGAGGCGCTGCGCGGCGAGGTGCTGTGCCAGGAGCGCGACGCCGCGGCGCTGCGCGGCGAGATCGCGCAGATGCGCCGCAAGGTCGCCGAGGGCCATCCGAACCCGACCGAGCTGTTCGACCTGAAGCACGACCGCGGCGGCATGGTCGACATCGAATTCACCGTGCAGTACCTGGTGCTGCTGCACAGCCGCGCCCATCCGCAGCTGACGCGCAACGCCGGCAATATCGCGCTGCTGCGCGAGGCCGGCGCGCTGGGCCTGATCGATGCCACGCTGGCGCTGGCGGTGGGCGACGCCTACCGGCTGTTCCGCGCGCGCCAGCACCAGCTGCGGCTCGACGGCCAGGCCCATGCGCGCGTGGCGCCGGCATCGATGGCGGCGCAGACCGTGGCGGTGCGCACGCTGTGGCGGACCGTGTTCGGTGAGGACTGACGCCGCGGGGCCGCCGGCACCCGCCGGCGCATCGTGGTCGGGGCTGCTCGCGGCGGTGGCGCTGGTATGGGCGCTGTCGGCGGCGTTTACTTTCCTGCCGTGGTGGCACGCGCATGGCCTGTACCTGCGCGATGCGGTGCGGGTCGAGGGACAGTGGTGGCGCCTGGCCACGGCGATGTGGGTGCACCTGGACGGCCATCACTGGCTGGCCGACATGCTCGCCGCCACCGGCGTGCTGGCGATCTGCGCGCGCGTGGCACGGGTGCGCGGCCTGTTGCTGGTGCTGGTGGCCTGCGGCATCGCGGTGCAGCTGGTGCTGCTGCGCGTGCCGGCGATCGCCTGGTACGGCGGGCTCTCGGGCGCGCTGCACGGGCTGGCGCTGTGGGGCGCGCTGGGGCTGCTGCGCGCGCCGGGACTGGCGCGCCTCACCGGCGTGCTGCTGTGCCTGGGCGTGCTGGCCAAGGTCTGGGTGGAACAGTCGTGGCTGGCGCCGGTGGCGTTCGATCCGGCCTGGGGCTTCGGCGTGGTGCGCGTGGCGCATGCGGCCGGCGCGGTGGCCGGCCTGCTGTGCTGGGTCTTGCAGGAGTGGTGGCTGGCGCGGCGGCCGGCGCGCGAAAATGGCGCCGCCGCCTGAGCGTTAGCCCCGGCGCCGCAGCGCGAAGCTGAACAGGCCCGCCACGGCGAGCAGCATCGCACTCCACAGCGGCACCGCGCCGCCGCCGCCGTCATCCGCCGCCGGCGCCGGCGCGGCCTGCACCGGCGGCATGCCCAGCGCGGCCAGCAGCGCGCCGTCGGCGTCGAGCAGGCCGGCGCCGCACACACCCGGATTGGTGGTGCAGAACGTGCCGGAAGGATGCGGACGCGCCGAGCTCTTCAGCGCCGCGGTGACCTGCGCCGGCGTCAGCGAGCCGTTGAGCGTGAACATCATCGACACCACGCCCGAGACCATCGGAACGGCGAAACTGGTGCCGGCCGACGACGCCACCACGTAGTTGCCCAGCGCGGTCTTGCCGTCGTTGCTCAGCGTGCGGATCACCGATGGCGTGACCGTGCAGCGGCCATCCACGACCTGCGAATTGCCGCAGCCGCCGCCCGGCGCGCTGATCGCCACCTGCGGGCCGACGTTGGCATAGCTGGCGTTCTCGCCGCTGTTGGCGTGCGCCGTGACCGCGATCACGCCGCTGCAGTCGGCCGGCGCTTCGACCGCGCCGCGGTTGTTGCCGGCCGCGGCGACCACCACCACGCCGCGCGCGTTCAGGTCGTTGACCGCCTGCTGTTCGATGCTGCTGCAGGTGCCGCCGCCCAGGCTGATATTGACCACACGCGCCGGCGTCGGGTTGTCCGGTACGTTCGGCACCGGCAGGCCGCCGGCCCAGCGCATGCCGTCGACGGTGTCGGACAGCAGCGCGCCGCAGCGTCCCGAGACCCGCACCGGCAGGATGCGCGCATTCCAGTCGACGCCGGCGATATCGCGCGCGTTGTTAGTCAGCGCCCCCAGCACGCCGGCCACGCGCGTGCCATGCCAGCTGTTGTTGGTCGGCTCGGGCGTGGGCGTGCTGCTGCCCGGGCAGGTGAAGCCGGCCGGCAGGTTGTCGCCGGCATCGGTGGGGTCGCCGTCGCGGCCGTCGCCGTCATTGGAGACCGTGGTGGTGCTGATGAAGTCGAAGCCGGACAGCAGCCGTCCCTGCAGGTCGGGATGGGGCAGGATGCCGGTGTCGACCACCGCCACCACCATGCCGCTGCTGCCGCGGGTGCGGTCCCACGCGCGCGGCAGATTGACGCCGCCGACTGCGGTGCCGGTGCCCTTCAGGTACGGCTGGTTGACCTGGAACTCGGGATCGTCGGGCAGGGTGTCGTGCAGCCGCAGCCAGCGGTCGGGCACGGCATCGGCCACGCGCGGGTCCTGGCGCAGCCGTGCCGCCGCCGCTTCGGGGTCGGCGGCAAGGGCGTCGGCAACCTGCAGCAGCTGCAGGTTGCCGCCCATGGCCCGGCGCACCGACAGGGCGATGCCGGTGCGTTCGCTCAGCTGCTTGAGGGCTTCGGCGGCAGCGGGCGACTTGCCGGCGCCGCTGCCGTCGACCGCGGTGCTGCCGTCGCGCCAGCGCACGATGATGTGGCCGGTATAGGCCGGTGCGGACTGCGCCCCGGCTGCGAGTGCCGCGCCGGTCGGGACCGCGCCGCATGCGGCGGCGGCCAGGGCGATGGCCCGCCAGCGGCGGGCCGCGAAGTTGCGGCGGAACACGGACAGCGCGGATTGCGGCATGGATTTCCTCCTCCCTGGGCGTAGCGCGCGGGCCGGGGCCGGCGCGTGGGCATGTTATGTAGCGAATACGATCCAGCCGGGTTGTGCAAGGGCGGTTTTTGGTCTTGTCCCCGTTCGTTAGTGCGGCATTCCGTACAGATTCCCAGCCTTAGCGCGGTGGCATGTCGCGGCTGGCTGGAATATTGCGGCTGGGCTTGAGCAGCCGGTCGGGTTCGGCGGTCTCGATGCGCGGCGCGGCGCGCAGCGTGTCGACGGCCTGGTCGAGGGTGGCCTCGGCCGACGGCGAGATCGCCGTGACCAGCCAGACGCCGCCCGACATCGGCCGCTTGACCACGTAGCGGATCGGGCCCTTGATCTCGGCCAGCAGCTTGCCGGCGTCTTCGGACAGGTCCACCGCGGGCGGCCTGAAGCGGACCATGATGTCGCCAAGCGCACGGTCATCGCTGATACTGCCCGGCGGCGGCGCCGAGGCCTTGGGCTGGGCCTGGCAGGCGGACAGCGCCAGCAGTGCGGCCGAGGCGGCGGTGGCAATGGCCAGCACCGCGCGCAGCGAGGCGCGCGGGCGGGGCCGGTGGCCGTTGGGCGGCGCTGGGCGGGTCATGGGGAAGCTCCTGTCAATAGATAAATCGGCGTGCAGCCACGCACGGCCGCGCAATGCGGCGCGACGCTCAGCCCGCGGCGGCGCGGCGACCGCGCTTGGCGTCCTTGCCCGCGCGCTGGCCGGCGCCGCTGTCGGCCATGCCCTGCGCCAGCATCTCCTGCGCATGTTGCAGCGTGGTGTTGGTGACGGTGGCGCCGCCCAGCATGCGCGCGGTCTCGACCACGCGCCCGGCCGGGTCGAGCACGCGGATGCGCGAACGGGTCACCGAGGCGTCGGCTTCGGCCGTGGTTTCCTTGCTCACCAGCAGGTGGGTGCCGGCCTGCGCCGCCACTTGCGGCAGGTGGGTCACGCACAGCACCTGGCGCGCGCGCCCGAGTTCCTGCAGGCGCCGGCCCACCACTTCGGCCACCGCGCCGCCGATGCCGGTGTCGACCTCGTCGAAGATCAGCGTGGGCGTGGGCGAGGCCTCGCTGGTGATCACCGAGATCGCCAGGCTGATGCGCGCGAGTTCGCCGCCGGAGGCCACCCGGGCCAGCGGCCGCGCGCTGACGCCGGCGTGGCCCGCGACCAGGAACTCGACCTGTTCGAGGCCGTAGCTCTGGCCTTCGTCGAGCGCATTGAGCGCGGCGACAAAGCTGCCGCCCGCCATCGACAGGCCCTGCATCGCCTCGGTGACCGCGCCCGACAGCGCCTGCGCGGCTTGCGTGCGGGCATGGCTGAGGTGCTGCGCCAGCGTCAGGTAGGCGGCCTTGGCCGCGGCCTCCCGCGCCATCACCTTGTTCAGGTCCTGCGCGGCCTGCAGGTCATCGAGCTGCTGGCGGCGCGCGATCAGCTCATCGGCAAGCTGCTCGGGCGGCAGGCGGTACTTGCGCGCGGTCGCGTGCAGCGCCTGCATGCGCTCTTCCACCAGCTGCAGCCGCTCGGGATCGAGCTCGAGCCGGTCGACATAGCGCGTCAGCGAGTGCGCGGCTTCCTCGGCCTGCACCTGCGCCGGCTCGAGCGCGGCCAGCACGTCGCGCAGCGCGGGGTCGACATCGGCCAGCTGCTGCAGCCGGTGCACGATGCCGTTGAGTGCCGACAGCACCGAGCCGTCGGCCTCGGACAGCGCGTCGAGCGCGGCGCGGCTGCCGTCGATCAGGCCGGCGGCGTGCGAGAGCCGGTTGTACTCCGACTGGATCTCGTCCCATTCGCCGGGCTGGGGGTTGAGCTTGTCGAGCTCGCCCACCTGCCATTCGAGCCGCTCGCGCTCGAGCTGCATCTCGCGCGACTGGTGCTCGACCGCTTCGCGCTGGCGCACGCAGGCACGCCAGGCGCGCCAGGCCTCGGCCACCGCGGCGGCCTGCTGCGTCAGGCCGGCGTGGGCGTCGAACAGCAGCCGCTGCGCATCCGGGCGCAGCAGTTGCTGGTGCGCATGCTGGCCATGGATGTCGACCAGCTGGTCGCCGACTTCGCGCAGTTGCGCCAGGGTGGCGGCGGCGCCGTTGATAAAGGCCTTGCTGCGGCCGCCGGCATCGACGGTACGGCGCAGCAGCACGGTCGGCACGCCGCCGTCTTCTTCGCTGTTGAGCTCGCGCTCGGCCAGCCACGCATCGAGCGCGGGGTGGGTCGAGAAGGTGGCGCTGACGCTGGCGCGCGGCGCGCCTTCGCGCACCACGCCGGCATCGGCACGCTCGCCCAGCACCAGCGCCAGGGCGTCGATCAGGATCGACTTGCCGGCGCCGGTCTCGCCGGTGAAGACGGTAAAGCCGGAGGCGAAGTCCAGGTCGAGGGTATCGACGATGACGAAATCACGGATGGACAGGCTGCGCAGCATCGTGGCGGGAAAGGTGGTCGGTCCGAAGGTTCGGGCTCGGGCTGAGGGGCGGCTGGATGGCGCTCAGAGGCGGTTGTCTTCGGACGGGTATTCGTGCCAGTGCAGCTTCTTGCGCAGCGTGGCGTAGTAGTTGTAGCCCACCGGGTGCAGCAGGTTGATGGTCTTCTGCGAGCGCCGCACCACGATGCGGTCGCCCGGCAGCAGCGAGGTCAGCGACTGCATGTCGAAGTTGACGCTGGCGTCGCGCGCGCTCGCCACCTCGATCGTGACCTCGGCGTCGTGCGGCAGCACGATCGGCCGGTTCGACAGCGCGTGCGGGGCGATCGGCACCAGCACCACGCCCGACAGCGTGGGATGCAGGATCGGGCCGCCGGCCGACAGCGCGTAGGCGGTCGAGCCGGTGGCGGTCGACACGATCAGGCCGTCGGAACGCTGGTTGTACATGAAGTGGCCGTCGACCGAAACCGCCAGCTCGACCATGCCGGAGATGCCGGAGCGGTTCACCACCACATCGTTCAGCGCCAGCGCCGAGAAGATGTCCATGTCGTCGCGCACCACGCGCGAGGCCAGCAGCAGCCGGGTCTCGGACTCGTAGCGGCCGTCGAGCATGTCGGGCAGCACGGTGTGCGCGTCTTCCAGCGCAATGTCGGTCATGAAGCCGAGCCGGCCGTGGTTCACGCCGATCAGGGGCACGTCATAGCCAGCGAGCTGGCGCGCGATCCCCAGCAGGGTGCCGTCGCCGCCCAGCACCACGGCCACGTCGGCCTGGGTGCCGATCTCCTCGGCGGACAGGGCGGGGTAGGCGGTCAGCCCGGTGGCCAGCGCGGTCTCGCGCTCGAACACCACGTCCTGGCCATTGCGCAGGATATAGGAGGCAATCTCTTCCAGCGGCCCTTCGATGCCGGCGGTGGAGTACCGGCCCACCAGGGCAACGGTCTTGAATGGAGTGCGCACGGCGCTGGCTTTGGCTGGGGCGGACATGCCGGGATTAGACCATACCGCCGCGACGGTTGTCAGCAGGCGCCGGCGGCCCATCCGGCCGGGCCGCCAGAAGGTCCAAAACTTGCGTAAAATCGGGGCATCATGGATGAACGCTCCAAAACGCTGCTCAAGACCCTGATCGAGCGCTACATTGCCGAAGGTCAGCCGGTCGGTTCCCGCACCCTGTCCAAGTACTCGGGGCTGGACCTGTCGCCGGCGACGATACGCAATGTGATGTCCGATCTCGAGGAAATGGGTTTTATCGCCAGCCCGCACACGTCGGCCGGCCGGATCCCGACGCCGCGCGGCTACCGGCTGTTCGTCGACTCGATGCTGACGGCCAAGCCGCTCGAGCGCAACGCCGACCTGGCCGAGCTGACCGGGCAGATCCAGGATCAGCTGGGCGGCCAGCAGCTGGGGCCGCAGCGCATGATCACCGCGGCCGCGCGGACGCTGTCCAACCTGTCGCACTTTGCCGGCGTGGTGATGACGCCGCGCCGCGCGCAGGCGTTCCGGCAGATCGAGTTCATGCGGCTGTCGGACAAGCGCATCCTGCTGATCATCGTCAGCCCCGAGGGCGACGTGCAGAACCGCATCATCCAGACCGAACTCCCCTACACGCCGGCGCAGCTGATCGAGGCCGCCAACTTCTTCAACTCGCACTATGCCGGCATGAGCTTCGACACCGTGCGCAGCCACCTGCGGCTGGAGCTGCAGGACCTGCGCCGCGACATGTCGCAGCTGATGCAGGCCGCGGTCGAGGCCGGCAGCGTCGCCGAGGACGAGGACGACGACCACGTCTACATCAGCGGCGAGCGCAAGCTGCTCGAAGTCGACGACCTCGCCTCGAGCATGGACAAGCTGCGGCGCCTGTTCGACGTGTTCGAGCACAAGACCAGCCTGCTGCAGCTGCTGGACGTGTCCAGCCATGCGCAGGGCGTGCAGATCTTCATCGGCGGCGAAAGCCAGTTGGTGCCGATCGAAGACATGGCGGTCATCACCGCGCCGTACGAGGTCGACGGGCAGATCGTCGGCACGCTGGGGGTGATCGGCCCCACGCGCATGGCCTACGAGCGCGTGATCCCCATCGTCGACATTACCGCGCGGTTGCTGTCGAGCGCGCTGAGCCAGAACTAGTGGTCCGGCGTTCCGGTCTGACCGGCGGCTCCATTCCCGCTGTGCGGCCGCGGCGCCGGTGCGCCGCGTCCGTCCCATCCCGGCATCGCGCCAACCCGGAAGCGACATGACGTTTTCTCCCGAACCGGCCTACCAGCACGGCCAGGCGCCGCGCACGGCGATCCTGCTGGTCAACCTGGGCACTCCCGATGCCCCCACGCCCAAGGCGGTGGGGCGCTACCTGAAGCAATTCCTGTCCGACCCGCGCGTGGTCGAGATCCCGCGCGCGGCGTGGCTGCCGCTGCTGTACGGCGTGATCCTGCCGCTGCGCTCGCGCGCGTCGGCGCTCAAGTACGAATCGATCTGGCTGCGCGAGGCCCATATGACGGGCTCGCCGCTGCTGGTCTACAGCGAGCGCCAGGCGCACGCGCTGCAGCGGTTGCTGCACCAGAACGGCCATGAGGTGACGGTGGCGTGCGCGATGCGCTACGGCAACCCGTCGATCGCTTCGGTGATGGAAGCGCTGCGCCGCCAGGACTGCGAGCAGGTGCTGGTGCTGCCGATGTATCCGCAGTACTCGGGCACCACCACCGCCACCGCCTTCGACGAGGTGTTCCGGGTTCTGGGCCAGTGGCGCAACCAGCCGGAGCTGCGGCTGGTCAAGCATTTCCATGATCATCCCGCGTATATCTCGGCGCTGCAGCAGCAGGTCGGCGCCTACTGGAGCCGGCACGGCATGCCCGATTTCGGCCACGGCGACAAGCTGATCCTGTCGTTCCACGGCGTGCCGCGGCGCACGCTGGAGCTGGGCGATCCCTACCATTGCGAGTGCCTGAAGACCGGCCGCCTGCTGGGCGAGGCGCTGGGCCTGCAGCCGGGGCAGTACCAGGTGACGTTCCAGTCGCGCTTCGGCAAGGCCGAGTGGCTGCAGCCCTATACCGCGCCGACGCTGGCGGAGCTGGGCAAGGTCGGCGCCGGACGCGTGGACGTGTTCTGCCCCGGCTTTCCGGCGGACTGCATCGAAACGCTGGAAGAAATCGCCATGGAAGGCCAGACTGAGTTCAAGGTCGCGGGTGGCAAGGACTTCCATTTCATTCCGTGCATGAACGATGCCGCGCCGTGGGTCGCGGCGATGGCGGAGATCGCGCTGCAGCACCTGCGGGGCTGGCCGCTCGCCAGCCCGCATGCGCATGAACTGGAAGCGCGGCGCACGCGTGCGCAGGCGCGGGGAGCGGCGGCATGAACGTGGATTTCGAGGCGGAGGCGCGCCAGCGCATCGACAAATGGCTGTGGTGCGCGCGTTTCTTCAAGACCCGCTCGCTCGCGGCCGAGGCCGTGGAGCGCGGCAAGGTCACGGTCAATGGCCAGCTGTGCAAGAACTCGCGCGAGGTCAAGCCCGGCGACAAGGTTGCGCTGGAGGCACACCAGCAGCGCTGGGAACTGGAAGTGAAGGGCATCGCCGCGGCGCGCGGGCCGGCGCCGGTGGCGCAGACGCTGTATCAGGAAAGCGCCGAGAGCCAGTCGCGGCGGGCCGCCGACGCCGAACGCCGGCGCCTGCAGCCCGAGCCTTCCGCGCAGATCCAGGGGCGCCCGACCAAGCGCGACCGGCGCCGCATCGACGACTTCAACGGCTGACATGGCAGCGCGGCGGCACCGTTGCCGGTGCCGCCGCGCCATGGACAGCCAGTTGGGTCAGTCAGCCTATTCCTGGGCGACGTCCGGGCTGACAAAGGGAACGATGTAGTGCTTGAACACCGCCTTGCCGCTGCCATACTCCGTATCGCGCGGGGTGAAGGCGCCGGACAGGCAGATAAAGACGGTCATGACCGCCAATGCGGCCACGAGGCACAGCGTTACGACTGGGAGCTTATGCATGGCCAACCTTTGGGAAGCGGCACAAAAATGAACCATCTCCAGGGCCCTCGCCATTTTTGTCATTTTTCTTACTAAGAATCTTAGTGAGCGCGCTGACGCAAAGCAATAAGGCGTCGATTGCAATGGGCCAGGCTTTGTAACCGTGTGTTTCCGCGTCGCGCCGGCGCCACTCTTGAAATGCGGCGAGCCGCCACCACCTGCATCGGACACACGCCGATTTACCACCCGCGGCCAGCCCCACGGCGGGCCGCGACACTGCATTGATACGGATCGACATGGAAGACCAGAAGCAGACGCCATCCAACCAGACTGCGACGCCTGCGGGCGATGAGGCGGCCAGCACCGCCACCGCCAGCCCGGAGACCGGCGCGCCCGACACTGCGGCTACCGCCGTGGACGACGTGGCGGCCCAGCTGGCCGCCCTGCAAGCCAAGGCCAGCGAGCATTACGACCTGTACATGCGCGCCGTGGCCGAAGGCGAGAACATCCGCCGCCGGGCGCAGGAAGATGTCGCCAAGGCGCACAAGTTCGCCATCGAGAACTTTGCCGACAACCTGCTGCCGGTCATGGACAGCCTGCAGGCCGCGCTGGCCGACGGCTCCGGCGATATCGCCAAGCTGCGCGAAGGCGTCGAACTGACCGCGCGCCAGCTGGCCGCCGCCTTCGAGCGCGGCAAGATCGTCGAACTCAACCCCGTGGGCGAGAAGTTCGACCCGCACCGCCACCAGGCCATCTCGATGGTGCCGGCGGAGCAGGAGCCCAATACCGTGGTGACCGTGCTCCAGCGCGGCTACACCATCGCCGACCGCGTGCTGCGCCCGGCGCTGGTCACGGTGGCGGCGCCGAAGTAAGCCAAGCCGCCTTCCGTTCCGGTCGCAACCCCACGCCCGGCGCCTGGCCGGCCCGGGCGTTTGCGATTGGCCGCGAGCCTCACCCGGGGGCGAACCGCATCAGGAGCGAAGCATGAGCACCGAACCGCAAGCCGGCGCGCCGGACCCGTCCGCGGGCCCGCATCTCGACCACCGCGCCTTTGATGCCTTTGCCATGCGCGAGGTCGATGACGCCACCATCGACGGCGCCATCGCCGCGGCCGGCGATGCGCTGGTGTGCGTGTTCTTCTGGGGCGTGGACTGCTTCAACTGCGAAATGGCCAAGAAGGCCATGCTGGCCAATCCCGGGCCGGTGCGCGCGCTGGAACTGCACTGGCTGCATGCCAACGTCTATGCGCACCCGGAACTGGGGCGGCGCTTCGGCCTGCACGGCATCCCGGTGTTCATGTTCTTCCAGAACGGCAAGAAGCTGGGCCGCGCCACCGGCTGGCACGGCCACGGGCAGTTTGCCGCGGCCGTGGCCAATGCGCGCCTGAAGGCCAGCGGCAAGCCGCTGGCAGGCTAGCGCGGGCCCCGCTTCGGCGGGGTCAGCGCGTCAGCGCGTAGCCGATGCGGAACTGCCACGGCAGCTTGTGGTTGTAGTCGAGCAGGCTCTCGCCATAGCCGACGAAATATCCCGCCATCAGGTACCCGGCCGTGCCGGGGATCAGCCGCGCCATCGGGTAGGTCAGCTGCGCGTCGACGCTGCCGTACCACTTGCGCGTGCCCTTGCGCAGCGTCGCCGAGAACTCCCATGAGTCCGGCCGCCCGTAGGCGATGCCGAGGTCCATGTAGCCGCGGTAGTGGGCGATGTCCGGGTTGTCGGCCTTTTCCACATAGGCGTAGAGCTTGGGCGCGACGCGCCAGTGCCAGTCGTTCTGGTCGCCGAAATAGAAGGTCGGCTTGACGAACACCGTATTGATGCTGCGCGAGTCCGCGCCGTTGCGGCCGTTGGATTCATGCTCCAGGCCGGCGGCCAGCGACAGCCGGCTGATCACGCTGTTGTGCACGCCGGTATCCGACAGGTAGTAGAACAGGCTGGGCCGGTAGTTGGTGTCGCGGAACGGCGCCGATTCCTCGCTCACGTCCCACAACGAGAACTGGGTGTAGCTGAAGTAGAGGTTGTCGAACAGGCGCTTGGAGGCAGGATCCTCGCCTTCGAAGATGCGGTACTTGAAGCTGAACTGGAACTTGGCATTGGCGCCATCGTGCGCGCCGACCATGAAGTACATCGGGTCGTGGAACGACAGCCGGGCGCTGTCGCGCAGGTCGGCCGGCGCGGGGGCCGCGGCCTCGGCGGTGGTGATCCCGGTCACCGGCACGGGCACGCTGTCGGCCGATTCCGGGCTGTCCGCAACCGCGGCCGGCGCCTGGCTGGCGACCGGCGGCGTCGACGTGGCCGCCTCGCCCGGCTGCGGCAGCCGGTTCAGCGTGACCAGCACCGGCGCGGCGTCGATGCCGGTGGCATCGAGCCGCACCTGGCCGCGCAGCGCCGGTGGCAGCGCCACCGTGTAACGAATGGCGCGATGCTCGCCACGGCGCAGGTTGACCACGGCGGGGCCGGAGACTTCGCGCCACAGCACCAGCCGCACCGGCGCCTGCAGGTCGCCGGAGGCGGTCACTTCGAGTGTGTCGGGAATACGGTAGCGGCGCGTGGTGGTGTCGGCCGACACCACCAGGGTCAGCGTCAGCGGCTGGTTGCCGTCGATCACGCGCGGCGGCTGCAGCAGCGCCACGCCGGCATGGCCGGCCAGCGGCCAGGCCAGCATCAACGACAGGCAGAGCGGGGCGACGGCGCGTCTGGCCGGGGCCAGGCGCTGCCGCGGGGAAAGGGCAGTACGGGGCATGAAGATGCGCGACGTTGCCGGGTGATGGCAGCGTAACTAGGGAAAACTCGGAGCCCGAAGCCTACCATGCACCCCCGCAATGGCTTGTGAGGAATTGTACGCTGCACTTTTCGCGCGTACGGCGGGGGCTTTCAGCGCTTGGCGCGGCGCTTGACGCAGTCGACGTAATGGTCGCCATCCGGCGGCTGGCCGGTGCGCTGCGCCTGCCACAGCATCTCGCCCAGGCATTCCATCACCTGGTGCTGGGCTTCGTGCGGGGAATCGAGCCGGCGCGCCAGCGCCTCGTAGGCCTGGCGGATGCCGCGCGGCTGGTCGACCGAGACCTGCTCCGAAATCGACAGGTGCATCGCCAGATGCAGGAAGGGATTGGTCTGGGCTTGCTCGGGGGTGTAGTCCTGCGCCAGCGCGCCTTCGGTGTCGCGCAGCAGCGCGTGGTACTCGGGGTGCTCGCCGATCCAGTCGACGGCGATGGCTTCCAGCGGGGTCAGCACGCCGCCTGCGATCTGCTTCTGCCAGGCATCGCAGAAGAACCGGCGGACTTCTTCTCGTGAGGGATTGAACATGGTGGCGCCATTGTAGTCGACGGGGGCAAGCCTTGCCGGCGGCCGGCCGCGGCGATGGCGCCAAGTAGAATGCGGGATCGCCGACCCCTGCCTGCCCGATGACCGTTTCCGCCCCCACCGCCCCGACCGCTGCCCGCGACAAGCTGGCCGGCGTGCTGCTGATCGCGGTCTCGGCCAGCGCCTTTGGCGCCATGGCCATCTTCGCCCGCTTTGCCTACGCCGCCGGCGCCGACGTGTACGGCCTGCTGCTGGTGCGCTTCATGCTGGCCGCGGCGGCGCTGGCGTGGGTGATGCGCACGCGCGGCATCGCGCTGCCGCCGTGGCGCCGCGTGCTGGCGCTGGCGGCGATGGGGGGCGTCGGCTATGTCGGCCAGTCGTTCTGCTTCTTCAGCGCGCTCAACCATGCGCAGGCCAGCCTGGTGGCGCTGCTGCTGTACCTGTATCCCCTGTTCGTGACGATCCTGGCAGCCATTTTCCTGAAGGAGCGGCTGACCACCGCCGCGGTGGTGGCGCTGGTGCTGTGCTCGGTGGGTGCCGGGCTGACGGTCGGCGGCGGCGCGGGCTCGCCGCTGGGGATCGCGCTGGGGCTGGCGGCGGCGGTGATCTACTCGGTCTACATCATCGTCGGCGCGCGCCTGACCGCCGGCGTCAACCCGATCGCCACCACCACCGTGATCTGCACCGCGGCGGCGCTGGTGTACGGCGCCGTCGGCGTGCTGCGCGCCGGCGCGGGCACGCCGCCGCAGTTCCCGGCCGATGCCGGCGGCTGGCTGGCGCTGGCGGGGATCGCGCTGCTGTCGACCGTGCTGGCGATCCTGACTTTCTTTGCCGGGCTGCAGCGGCTGGGCGCGGCGCAGGCGTCGATGCTGTCGACGCTCGAGCCGGTGGTCACCGTGGTGCTGGCGGCCTTGCTGCTGGGCGAGCAGATCGGCGCGGCGCAGGCCGTGGGCGGCGGCCTGATCCTGGCGGGAGTGCTGTGGCTGACCCGCCGCGGCAGCGCGCCCGCGCCGGCGCGCGCCGACATGCAAGGGAATTGAACGGGTTGCTCAAAGGCGCTGCCGTGGGGCGCGCCGGCGCTTGGGTACAATCGCGCCTTCACTCACCTCCCGTACAGAAAGGACGCGCATGTCCCAGATCGACCACGCCGCGCTGGCGCAACTGTTCACCGAAGCCCGCACGCACAACGTGTGGCAGGACCGCCATGTGGACGACGCCGTGCTGCACCAGGTCTATGAAGCGATGAAGTTCGGCCCGACCGCGGCCAACAGCAGCCCCGCGCGCATCGTGTTCGTCAAGAGCGCCGCCGAAAAGGCGCGCCTGGTGGACTGCGTCTCGGCCGGCAACGTCGACAAGACGCGTTCGGCGCCGGTGACCGCAATCATCGCCTTCGACACCGCCTTCCACGACCAGCTGCCCAAGCTGTTCCCGCACGCCGACGCCCGCTCCTGGTACGCCGGCAACGACGCCAAGATCGCCCGCGACGCGCTGATGAACGGCTCGCTGCAGGGCGGCTATTTCATCCTCGCGGCGCGCGCGCTGGGCCTGGACTGCGGCCCGATGGGCGGCTTCGATGCCGACAAGGTCAACGCGGCGTTCTTCCCGGACGGCAAGTGGCAGGTCAACTTCCTGTGCAACCTGGGCTATGGCGTGGCCGACAAGCTGTATCCGCGCGGCCCGCGCCTGTCGTTCGACGAAGCCTGCCGCATCGTCTGAACACGCCCGCTACCGGCAAGCAAAAAAGCGACCCGCGTGGTCGCTTTTTTTCAGGCTTTGCCCGGCGCCTCGATCAGGCGGTCCATTGCTGCATCGGATGGCAGGCCAGGTAGCGGCGCGGCGCGCCGATCCCAAGCCGCGCGCGCGCCGCGTCGATCGGTTCGTGCAGCAGCTTCTCGTAATCCTCGCCCAGCAGCCACCCGGCGCGGCGGCCCAGCCGGTAGCCTTCCAGCACGGCGCGCGCAAAGGCAAGGCTGCCGGTCACGCGCAGGCTCTTCAGCGACGCCGCGATGGCGATGAAGGCCCAGCCCCTGCCGCCGGTCTGCGCATAGCTGAACGCCACCAGCGCGGCTTCGCCCAGGCTTTCGTCGGCCCGGTAGCCGGTCAGCACGTGCCAGATATCGTGGATGTCGCGCGTGCGCCGGCCGAACCACAGGTAGGCGTCCTCGAGCACCGGCTCCTGGTCCAGGTTCGACACCCTGGCCAGCCCGTCGGCGCTGTATCCGGTCTGTTCGAGGAACGCGCGATAGGCCGCGCCGACCGTGCCCGGCGCGAAGCCGGCCACGTAAGCGGGATCGGACAGGCGCTCGGCCAGCTCGATGCGCTGGTAGACCATGCGGCGCCCGTCGTGCGTGGCCAGCAGGCGGCTGAAGTTGCGCGGCATCGACGGGCCGTTGAGCGCGCGCATGATGCGGAAGACCTGCTCGGTGTCGTTGCCGTCCGCCATCAGCTTGCGCACGGCGCGGAACGCGGCGAAGAGATCCTGCTGGTAGGGGTTGGAACCGGTCGTGGTGGCCATGGGCGGTCTCCCGGAATCAGGCGAATTGAGGCGGCTGCGGTGCCGACGCCCGCATCCGCGCGGCGGCGGCGCGCACGAAATCGACGCTGGTTTCGATGGCGGTCACCGGCAGCATGTGCCCGCCGCTGACCAGGGTCAGCGTGGCGCCCGGCAGCTTGCGCACCAGCGCTTCGCCATGCTCGGCGAAGTCGAGGATGCGGTCGTCGCGGCCGTACAGCACGCTGACCGGCACGCGCACCGTGCCGTAGTGGCGCAGCAGCGCCGGCAGGCTCTGCGCGGCGCCGAGCAGGTCTTCGGACGCCGCCAGGAAATGGCGCGGGCGCAGGGCCAGCAGGCCGCCGCCGCGGGTCGGGAAGTCGTCCGGCACCGGGTCGGGGCCGAACACGATGTCCATGACCTCGGCGCGATGGCGTATCGACAGCGGCACCACCAGGGTCCAGGCCAGCAGCCGGCGCTGCCATGCGCGCGGCACGGTCATGGCCCTGAACACCGGCGAGATCGATCTGGGCGGATGCGTCAGCGGCGCAATCAGCGCCAGGCCGCCGACGCGTTCCGGATGCCGGATCGCCAGCGCCAGCGCAATCGCGCCGCCCAGCGAATGGCCCACCACCAGCGGCCGTTCCAGGTCCAGCCGGTCGCACAGCGCGGCGAGCGCATCCGCCTGCGCGGGCAGGTCGGCGGCGCTGCCGGGCGTGCGCGTGGAATGGCCGGCGCCGGGACGGTCGACGGCGATGACGCGGAAGCTCTCCGCCAGCGGTGCGATCATGCCGTAGCCGAAGTTCTCGAGCTGGCCCGACAGCCCATGCACCAGCAGCAGCGCCGGGCCTTGCCCGCGCTCCACCACATGCAGCCGCGCGCCGGCCACGTCGACAAAGCGGCCGGGCGGCGGCATCGCCGCTTCGATGCGGCGCGCGGTGCGCCGGGTGTATAGCCATAGCGCGATGCCGGACAGCAGCAGCAAGGCCAACAGCACGGCCAGGAAGGCGAGCACGATGAGCACGACCGTCATGGCTGCGCCTCGCTGGCGGCGACGGCGGCGACTGTGTCGGCGCCCGTTGCCGCCGGCGCGTTGCGCGGCTCGCGCAGCGCCGGCGGGGTGCCGAACTGCAGCACGCCATCGGCGATGCGCCCGTGCCGGATCGTCAGCAGGTCTTTCAGGTAGTTCTGGTGCACGCGCCACGGCTTGCGGTCACCCTGGCGCGGCAGCACGCTGGCGGCGCGCTGCACATAGCCCGAGGTGAAATCGAGGAACGGCGTCGGCTGCACCGCCGCGGGCGCGCGCGGCACGGCGATGCGGTGGCCATGGCGGTCCATGTGGCGCAGCAGGCGGCAGACGTACTCGGCCGTCAGGTCCGCCTTGAGCGTCCACGAAGCGTTGGTGTAGCCGAACGCCAGCACCAGGTTGGGCACGTCGCTGAGCATCATGCCCTTGTAGGCCAGGCATTCGGCGGGGCGGCGCGGCTGACCGTCGACGTTGAGCGCAATGTCGCCCAGCATGTTCAGCTTCAGCCCGGTGGCCGTGACCACGATATCCGCGTCGAGCGACTCGCCGCTGGCCAGCTCGATGCCATGTTCGGTGAAGCGCTTGATGGTGTCGGTCACCACCGCGGCGCGGCCCTCGCGCAGGGCGCGGAACAGGTCGCCGTCGGGCACCAGGCACAGGCGCTGGTCCCAGGGTTTGTAGCGCGGCGTGAAATGCGTCGCCACGTCGAAGCCCGGCGGCAGCTGCGCCGCGGCCATGCCGACCAGGCGCGCCTTGATGCGTTGCGGCCGGCGCCGTGCCAGCTGGAAGAAGGTCATGCCGAGCAGCACGTTCTTCCAGCGCGTGGCGGCGTAGGCCAGCCGCTCCGGCAGCACGCGGCGCAGCGCGCGCGCCATGGCGTCCTCGCCGGGGCGCGCCACGATATAGGTGGGCGAGCGCTGCAGCATGGTCACGTGCGCCGCGCTGGCGGCCATCGCCGGCACCAGCGTGACCGCGGTGGCGCCGCTGCCGATCACCACCACGCGCTTGCCGGCGTAGTCGAGCGCCTCGTCCCAGAACTGCGGATGCACGATGCGGCCGCGAAAACGGTCCTCGCCATCGAAGGCGGGACGGTGCGCCTCGGCATAGCTGTAATAGCCGGCGCAGACATAGAGCAGGCGCGCGCGCAGCCGCACCCGGCCGCGCCCGGCGCCGCGTTCGGCCTCGACGGTCCAGCAGGCCTGGGCGCTGTCCCACGCCGCGCTGACCACGCGGTGGCCGAAGCGGATCTGGCGCGTGATGCCGGCTTCTGCGGCAGTCTCGCGGATATAGGCGCGGATCGACGGGCCGTCGGCGATGGCCCTGGCGCCGCGCCAGGGCTTGAAGCGGTAGCCCAGCGTGTACATGTCCGAATCCGAGCGGATGCCCGGGTAGCGGAACAGATCCCAGGTGCCGCCGATGGCGTCGCGCGCCTCGAGGATGGCGTAGCGCTTGCCGGGGCAGCGCCGTTGCAGCTGGCGCGCCGCACCGATGCCGGACAGGCCGGCGCCCACGATCAGGACATCGAGAACTGCGTCATCGGAACTGGCATCGCGCATGGGAAGCATCCGGACGAGTGGCGCTTCTGACAACATAGATTGTCAGAAGCGATCCGGCAAGTTTTCTGCAGGTTTTCTGGCCATAGGGAATGCCATAATGGCGCACATGACCCCCGAGCTGACTCCCGCGCGCCGCTACCGTGGCGCCGAAGCCGAAGAGCGGCGTGCCCAGCGCCGCGCGCAACTGGTCGCCGCGGCCGTGCAGGTTTACGGTGAGCGCGGTTACCAGAACGCCACGGTCAAGGCCGTGTGCGAGGCCGCGGGCCTGACCGAACGCTATTTCTACGAGTCATTCGCCAACAGCGAGGCCCTGCTGCTGGCTTCGTTTCAAACGGTGACCCACCGGTTGCTGCACACGCTGGTGCAGGCGGGCGAGGCCGCCGGACGCGACGGACCGCCACGGGCGCTGGCGATGCTGCGTGCCTATTTCGGCGCGCTGCAGCGCGAACCGCGTTCGGCGCGCGTGTTCCTGGTGGAGATCCGCGGCGTCAGCAAGCTGGTCGACGGCGCGCTGGCCGACTCGCTGGATGAGTTCGGCGGGCTGCTGGCGCAAGCGCTGCTGCCGCCGGGGCGCGAGCGCGATCCGCTGCTGGCGGCGGGCGTGGCGGGCGGCGTGGTCCACCTTGCCGTGCGCTGGATCCGCCACGGCTACAGCCCCGATGTCGAGGTGGTCGCGCGCACCGCGCTGCAGCTTGCGCTGGTCCTGGCGCGCGCGCCCGAGCCGGCCGCGGCTACAGCGCCGGCGCCGGGGTTTTCTCCCTGAACTCGCACAGCGGCTCGATCGCGCAGTGCCAGCATTCCGGCTTGCGCGCCTTGCACACGTAGCGGCCGTGCAGGATCAGCCAGTGATGGGCGTCGTGCAGGAATTCATGCGGCACGCACTTGAGCAGCTTCTGCTCGACCACGTCCACGTTCTTGCCCGGCGCCAGGCCGGTGCGGTTCGAGACGCGGAAGATATGCGTGTCGACCGCGATGGTGGGCTGGCCGAAGGCGGTGTTGAGCACCACGTTGGCGGTCTTGCGGCCCACGCCCGGCAGCGCCTCCAGCGCTTCACGCTGTGCCGGCACCTTGCCGCCATGGCGTTCGACCAGGATGCGGCAGGTCTCGATCACATGCTTGGCCTTGGTCTTGTACAGGCCGATGGTCTTGATGTATTCGCTCAGGCCGGCTTCGCCCAGTTCCAGCATCTGCCGCGGATTATGCGCCACCGGGAACAGCCGGCGCGTGGCCTTGTTCACGCCGACGTCGGTGGCCTGCGCCGACAGCAGCACGGCGATCAGCAGCTCGAATGGCGAGCTGTACTCCAGTTCCGTGGTCGGGGCCGGATTGACTTCGCGCAGCGTCTCGAAGATGGCACGGCACTTGGCAGCGTTCATGGTTCTTTTTTTAGGTCGTTGGCCGGGTCCTGGGCGGGCTTGGCTTCGTCCTGCCGCGGCGTCAGCCCGGCGCGCGCGCGCCGCGCTTCGGCGGCGTCGATCTGCGCCTGCACCGCGGCCGACACGTTGTCGGTATTGCGCGGCCGCGCGGCCTGCTGCTTCTGCCGCGCGCGTTCGATCGCGGCCTGGATGATGGCGCGCTTGCGTTCCTGCGCGGCGCGCTCGGCATCGTTCTCCGGCGTCTCGGCCTGCACCGCGGCAAGCTTGGCGGCGGCCTTGGCGGCCAGCCGCGCATCGTTTTCCTCGCGCTCGCGCACCTGCCGCGCAGTGCGCGCCAGGTAGCGTGCGTGCGCGGCATCGGCCTGCGCCTGCGACCACGCGTCCCAGCCGGTACGGTCGCCGGTGACCGGCACCATATCGATGCAGTCGACCGGGCAGGGCGGCACGCACAGGTCGCAGCCGGTGCACAGCTCGGGGATCACGGTGTGCATCTGCTTGGCGGCGCCGGCGATGGCGTC
Source organism: Cupriavidus taiwanensis (assembly GCF_900250115.1). Taxonomy (NCBI): domain Bacteria; kingdom Pseudomonadati; phylum Pseudomonadota; class Betaproteobacteria; order Burkholderiales; family Burkholderiaceae; genus Cupriavidus; species Cupriavidus taiwanensis. The sequence continues at coordinate 1,117,831 of NZ_LT984803.1, forward strand.
GACCGGGCAGGCCTGGATGCAGAGCGTGCAGCCGATGCACAGGCTCTCGTCGATGCGGGCGACCGCGCGCGGTTGCTCGGTGCCGCGTTCCGGATCGAGCGGCAGGGGCTCCGTGTCCAGCAGCGCGGCCAGGCGCACGATGCCCTGCGCGCCGCCGGGCGGGCAACGGTTGCAGGCGGCTGCGCCGCTGGCCATGGCCTCGGCATACGGGCGGCAGCCGCTGAAGCCGCACTTGGTGCACTGGGTCTGCGGCAGCAGCGCCTCGAGACGGTCGGCGAGGGACTTGGCGACGGGATTCACGACAACGGACGGCAATTCAGGGGACAAGAGCGGGGTCAAAAAGGCGCACCAGCAGCCGCAACGGCAGCGGCGCCAGCGTGGCGGCGACCAGCGGCACAGCACGAAATTTGCGCGGTGCTGTGAGCGGTTGGCGACATAACGGCGGCCCTGTCGGGGCGGACAATGTGCTGGCGGCCCGTGCGGCACTGGGGTCTCTGCGGACCCTGCGGTTTTCGCGCCGCAAGGGATTATCCCCGATTTCGCCGGCGGACAGAAACGGCGATGATGCGCGTCGCGCGGCCGGATTGCCGCAATCCGGCCTGTGCCATAATCCGCGCAACGATCGACCACACCCCATGTCAACAGAGCCCAAGACCAAACGCGACCCGGAAGGGACGCGCCGACGCATCCTCGCTGCGGCCACCGAGGAATTCGCCAAGGGTGGTCTGGCCGGCGCCCGCGTCGACCAGATTGCCCGGCGCGCGGAAACCAACGAGCGCATGCTGTATTACTACTACGGCAGCAAGGAGGGCCTGTTCCTGGCGGTGCTCGAGAAGCAATACGCTAACTTCCGCGCCGCCGAAGAGCAACTGCACCTGGTCGACGAAGACCCGGTCGAGGGCGTGCGCACGCTGGCCCGCTTCGTCTGGGACTGGTACTACGAGCACCCCGAGTTCATCCGCCTGGTCAACAGCGAGAACCTGCACGAGGCGCGGCACCTGAAGAAATCCGCGCAGCTGCAGCAGCTGATCAACCCGGTGGTCGACGTGCTCGCCGACGTGATCCGGCGCGGCCAGCAGCAGGGGCTGTTCCGCGACCATATCGACGTGCCGCAGTTCTACCTGACGATTTCCGCGCTGGGTTACTACGTGCTGTCGAACCGCTACACCATCAGCGCCGTGATCGGCCGCGACGTGGCGTCGCAGCAGGAACACGAGCGCTTTGCCGAACTGCACACGGACATGCTGCTGAGCTACCTGAAGAAGCCCTGAGCCGCCGGCAGCGCTGCCCGGACAGAAACGCTCGCTTGCGCGGGCGTTTTTTTTTACTTGCTAGCCACGGCCACCGGGGCCTGGTGGTATTTGCGGATAAACTCGCGCAGCTGCGGGTAGATGTCCTCGCGCCAGCGCCGGCCCGAGAAGATCCCGTAGTGGCCGCAACGCTCGGCGTTCAGGTGCAGCTTGCGGTTTTTCGGGATGCCGGCGCACAGGTCGTGCGCGGCGGCGGTCTGGCCCGCGCCGGAAATATCGTCGAGCTCGCCCTCGATGGTCATCAGCGCCGTGCCCTTGATGTCCTGCGGGCGCACCGGCTTGCCGTCGATGGCCCAGGTGCCGTTGGCCAGGCGGAACTCCTGGAACACCTCGCGGATGGTGTCGAGGTAGTACTCGGCGGCCATGTCGAGCACCGCGTTGTATTCATCGTAGAAGCGCACGTGGGCCTCGGCGTCGTCGGCATCGCCCTCGACCAGGCTCAGGTAGTAGTCATAGTGCGACGACAGGTGCCGGTCCGGGTTCATCGCGACGAAGCCGGCATGCTGCAGGAAGCCCGGGTAGACGCGGCGGCCGTGGCCGGGATAGTTTGCCGGCACGGTGTAGATGACGTTGTTCTCGAACCACTCGTAGGACTTGTTGGTCGCCAGCGAGTTGACCGCGGTCGGGCTTTTGCGGGCGTCGATCGGGCCGCCCATCATGGTCATGGTGCGCGGGGTCTTCTCGCCGGCGGACGCCATCAGCGAAATGGCGGCCAGCACCGGTACCGTGGGCTGGCACACCGAGATCACGTGCAGGTTCTCGGCGCCGATATGGCGGATGAATTCCTGGATGTAGTAGATGTAGTCGGACAGGTGGAAGGCGCCTTCCTCGACCGGCACCATGCGCGCGTCGATCCAGTCGGTGACATAGACCTTGTGGTCCTGCAGCAGCGTGCGCACGGTGTCGCGCAGCAACGTGGCATGGTGGCCAGACAGCGGCGCGGCCACCAGCACCACGGGCTCGTCCTTGAGCAGCTTGATGGTCTCGGGGTCGTCGGCATAGCGCTTGAAGCGCAGCAGCTTGCAGAAAGGCTTTTCCAGCACGGTCTGCTCGACGATGGGGATGTCGCGCCCGTTGGAGCGCACCGACTTGATGTCGAACGCCGGTTTTTCGTATTCCTTGCCGAGCCGGTACAGCAGTTCGTAGCCGGCGGCCAGGCGGGGTGCGCCAGGTACCAGCGACATCGGGCTGAGAGGGTTGGTGAAGGTCTTGGCGGTCGCCTGGGCCCACGCGGTCAGCGGGTGCAGGATCGAGCGCTGGAACTCATGCAATTGATAGAGCATGCCGTTTCTGCCTGGTCTTACTGAGAATGCGTACCACCAAGTAACAATGTACTGACAATACACCTTGGATCGTGTGGCGCCGATTATGCCTGAACCGAACGACCGTGCTAACGATCTTGCTTTGCAGCATATACCTTAAAGTACTTCCCTATGCGCGGAACACAATAAGGCATAGGCCTGATTTTTCGGTGACAACGTCCTACAACATCGCAAACAAATGCAAAAAGCGGCCGAAGCCGCTTTTTTGTTATTGCTTTGTGATGCAAGCGCCAGTTCCCGCTGTTGCGGCGCGGCAACTGGTGGCGGGTTACATCACGGCTGCGATCGCGTCGACGACTGCATCGATGTTGCGGCTGTTCAGCGCCGCCACGCAGATGCGGCCGGTGCCGACGGCGTAGATGCCGTGCTCGTTGCGCAGGCGGTCGACCTGGGCCGAGGTCAGGCCCGAGTACGAGAACATGCCGCGCTGGGCCTTGACGAAGGAGAAGTCGCCCGGCACGCCCTTGGCGGCCAGCTTGTCCACCAGCGCGTGGCGCATCAGCTTGATGCGGTCGCGCATTTCGGCCAGTTCTTCTTCCCACATGGCGCGCAGTTCCGGGCTGTTCAGCACGGTGGCGACCACAGTGCCGCCGTGGGTCGGCGGGTTGGAATAGTTGGTGCGGATCACGCGCTTGACCTGCGACATCACGCGCTGCGCTTCTTCCTTGCTGGTGGTGACGATCGACAGCGCGCCGACGCGCTCGCCATACAGCGAGAAGCTCTTCGAGAACGAGCTCGAGACGAAGAACGGCAGGCCGGAGTCCGCGAACAGGCGCACCGCGGCGCCATCGGCATCGATGCCGTCGGCAAAGCCCTGGTAGGCCATGTCCAGGAACGGAATCAGGTTGCGCTCCTTGACCAGTTCGACCACTTGCTGCCACTGCTCGGGCGACAGGTCGACGCCGGTCGGGTTGTGGCAGCAGGCGTGCAGCACGACGATGGTGTTGGCCGGGAACGACTTCAGCGATTCCACCATGCCGGCGAAGTTCAGGCCGTGGCTGGGGGCGTCGTAGTAGGCGTAGTTGACTACCGGGAAGCCGGCGGACTCGAACAGCGCGCGGTGGTTTTCCCAGCTCGGGTCGCTGATGGCGACCTTGGCCTCCGGGTACAGGCGCTTCAGGAAGTCGGCGCCGATCTTCAGCGCGCCGGTACCGCCAAGTGCCTGGGCCGTCACCACACGACCTTCCGTGATCAGCGGAGATTCCTTGCCGAACAGCAGCGTCTGCACCGCCTGGTCATACGCCGCGATGCCTTCGATCGGCAGGTAGCCGCGCGGGGTGGCGGTGCTCAGACGGGCTTTTTCTGCCTCCTGGACGGCGCGCAGCAGGGGGATTTTCCCTTCGTCGGTGAAGTACACGCCAACGCCCAGGTTGACCTTGGTCGGGCGGGTGTCGGCATTGAAGGCTTCGTTGAGGCCCAGGATCGGGTCGCGCGGGGCCATCTCGACGGCAGAAAACAAACTCATTTGGAATCTCGTGGTCGGCTATGTGAAAAACGGAAGGCGTAGAATGCTCCGTACTGCGCTGGAGGCTGGCAGGCCCGGCCGCGCTCTTCTTGGCTTGAAGCGGGGGCTGACAACCCCAAGATTCTAGCGTAATCCGCCCGTTTTCCTCAGGTATTTCCCTAGTCGCGCCCCTATGACGAACCTTGCCGAAGCCGCGCCGGCCCTGGACGAAGACAAATTCGTCACATTTCCCGGCTCCCCGTTCCAGCTGTACCAGCCGTTCCCGCCCGCAGGCGACCAGCCCGAGGCAATCCGGCAGCTGGTGGAGGGGGTGGAAGACGGCCTGTCGTTCCAGACCCTGCTGGGCGTCACCGGCTCCGGCAAGACCTTCACCATGGCCAACGTGATCGCCCGCATGGGGCGGCCGGCCATCGTGTTCGCGCCCAACAAGACGCTGGCGGCGCAGCTCTACGCGGAATTCCGCGAGTTCTTCCCGCGCAATGCCGTCGAGTACTTCGTCAGCTACTACGACTACTACCAGCCCGAAGCCTACGTCCCGCAGCGCGACCTGTTTATCGAGAAGGACTCGTCGATCAACGAGCATATCGAGCAGATGCGGCTGTCGGCGACCAAGAGCCTGCTGGAGCGCCGCGACACCGTCATCGTCGCGACCGTGTCGGCGATCTACGGTATCGGCAACCCGACCGAATACCACCAGATGATCCTGACGCTGCGGGCCGGCGACAAGATCAGCCAGCGCGACGTGATCGCGCGCCTGATCGCGATGCAGTACACCCGCAACGAGACCGACTTCCAGCGCGGCACCTTCCGCGTGCGTGGCGACACCATCGACATCTTCCCGGCCGAGCACGCCGAGATGGCAGTGCGGCTGGAGATGTTCGACGACGAGGTCGAGTCGCTGCATTTCTTCGATCCGCTGACCGGCCGGGTGCGGCAGAAGATCCCGCGCTTCACGGTCTACCCGTCGAGCCACTACGTGACCCCGCGCGAGACCGTGCTGCGCGCGATCGAGGCGATCAAGTCCGAGCTGCGCGAGCGGCTCGAGTTCTTCCACAAGGAAAACCGGCTGGTGGAAGCGCAGCGGCTCGAGCAGCGCACCCGCTTCGACCTCGAGATGCTGTCGGAGCTGGGCTTCTGCAAGGGCATCGAGAACTATTCGCGGCACCTGTCCGGCGCGCGCCCCGGCGAGCCGCCGCCGACGCTGGTCGACTACCTGCCGCCCGACGCGCTGATGTTCCTGGACGAGTCCCACGTGCTGATCGGCCAGCTCAACGGCATGTACAACGGCGACCGCGCGCGCAAGACCACGCTGGTGGAATACGGTTTCCGGCTGCCGTCGGCGCTGGACAACCGGCCGCTCAAGTTCGACGAGTTCGAGCGCAAGATGCGGCAGGTGATGTTTGTCTCCGCGACGCCGGCGCAGTTCGAGCAGGAGCACGCCGGCCAGGTAGTGGAGCAGGTGGTGCGCCCGACCGGTCTGGTCGACCCCGTGATCATGGTGCGCCCGGCGACCACGCAGGTGGATGACCTGCTGTCCGAGATCCACGTCCGGGTCGAGGCCGGCGAGCGCGTGCTGGTGACCACGCTGACCAAGCGCATGGCCGAGCAGCTGACCGAGTTCCTGACCGAGAACGGCGTCAAGGTGCGCTACCTGCACTCGGACATCGATACCGTCGAGCGCGTCGAGATCATCCGCGACCTGCGCCTGGGGACCTTCGACGTGCTGGTGGGGATCAACCTGCTGCGCGAGGGCCTGGACATTCCCGAGGTCTCGCTGGTGGCGATCCTCGACGCCGACAAGGAAGGCTTCCTGCGCGCCGAGCGCTCGCTGATCCAGACCATCGGCCGCGCCGCGCGCAACGTCAACGGCACCGCCATCCTGTACGCGGACCGCATGACCGACTCGATGAAGAAGGCCATCGACGAGACCGAGCGCCGCCGCGCCAAGCAGATCGCCTTCAACGAAGCCAACGGCATCACGCCGCGCGGCGTGGTCAAGCGCATCAAGGACATCATCGACGGCGTCTACAACGTCAGCGATGCGCGGGCCGAGCTGCAGGCGGCGCAGGAGCAGGCCCGCTATGAGGAGATGAGCGAAAAGCAGGTCTCCAAGGAGATCAAGCGGCTGGAGAAGCTCATGCTCGAGCATGCGCGCAACCTGGAGTTCGAACAGGCGGCGCAGGTGCGCGACCAGCTGGCCAAGCTCAAGGCGCAGGTGTTCGGCGCCAGCGGCGAGGGCGCGCTGCCGCCTGCCTGATACGCCGCAATGCCCGGCGCGCTTCGCCTATAGTGAAATCCTCGGCGGCGCCTACAGCAGAGGCGCTGCAAAGGAGGCACGATGGAACGCCAGTTTGAATACGGCGGCTACGCGGTGGTGGTCACCGCGGTCCCGAATGCCGCCGGCGGCTTTGCCGCGCAGATGCGCATCGCCGACGCGTTCGGCGAACCGACCGGGCCGAGTTTCGAGGCGATCGCCGGCGACGCGCCGACGCCCGAAGCCGCCATTGCCCTGGCGGAGGCGGGCGCGATGCGCGCGATCGACGCGGGCGAGGTCAGCTAGCGCGCCGGCGGGTACCCCCATATCCCGTGGAGACACCACAATGACCGACATCGGCGAATGGAAAAAGAAGGTCTATGAAACCCACGAAGTGCAAGTGCAGGTCAGGCAGCGTTCACAGAGCGAATGGTCGTACACCGTGCGCGTCTGCCGCCCCGGCACCAATATCCGGGCGGCCGGCACGCTGACCGATAGCTCGCGCATCACCGACCACTACAAGTCGGCCGAGGCCGCGCAGGTGGCCGGGTTTGCGCACGGCGAGAGGCTGGCCAAGCAGCTCGCCTAGCGCCGCGATCCGTCGCGACCCGCGGCAAGCCCGGCCGGCGCAAAGGGCGGCAGGTAGAATCGCGCCTGCCTTGCCACCTTGCCAAGCCTTGATCCGATGAAGCCATACGCCATCCTGATGTGTTGCATGGGAAATATCTGCCGTTCTCCCACGGCGGAGGGCGTGCTGCGCGCCAAGCTCGATGCCGCCGGGCTGGCAGCGCTGGTTGAGCTGGATTCCGCCGGCACGCATGAATACCACCTCGGCCGCGCCCCCGATCCCCGTACCCAGCGCCATGCGTTGCGGCGCGGCTATGACCTGTCGGCGCTGCGGGCGCGCAAGGTCGGCGTGCCGGACTTCGAGCGCTTCGACCTGATCCTGGCGATGGACCGCGAGAACCTCGCGGGCCTGCTGCGGCTGCGCCCGGATGCCGCCGACAAGGTGCGGCTGCTGATGAGCTTCGCCACCCGCCACGACGCCGACGAGGTCCCGGACCCGTATTACGGCGAAGGCGACGGCTTCGAGCGTGTGCTCGACTACATCGAGGATGCCTGCGACGGCCTGGTGGCCGAACTGCGCCAGCGCCTGCAGCATCCGGCCGGCTGAGCCGGCCCGCCGCACGGTCTTCCCCGGCCCCCGCCGCGGCGTGCTGCGCCCGCCGCCGGCGGCCCGATCCCGACGAGAATCCATGCTTCGCAAACTGTTCCGCAAATGGCGCGAGTCGCGCAATGCCAGCCTGCAGCTCGACGCCATCCTGGCCGCGGCCGATCCGGACGCGCCGCTGGCCGAGCGCAACGGCTGGCTGATCGAACTGGCCTTCTGGATCCGCCGCGATGGCGGCCTCGGCGCCGATGCCGACAGCCAGGAAGACGGCGCGCCGCGCCGCCATCCGGAGCACGTGCGCCTGCGCTACCTGCTGCAGGTGCTGGAGCGGCATCCGGACTGGGCCGCGCGCTTTGCCCAGACGGTGCGCAGCCTGCTGCGCGACAACGACCCCACCGGCCTGTTCTGCGATACCGGCGTGGCGCAGCATCCCGGCTTCGTCAGCGAGATGGTGAGCCGGCTGCAGAGCCGCTTCCTGCCGCCGCCGCCGAACCGCAGCGACATGGCCGCGCTGTTTGCACTGGTATTTGTCGGCGACGACGACGCCGACTGGGTCGAGGCCATCGACGCTGCGCTGATGGCGCGGCTGGCACGCGTGCTGGAGGCCGGACGCGCCGCTGGCGCGGCGGCGGGCCTGGCGCGCTATCGCGAGGCGCTCGGCCAGACCCTGGCCACCAGCATCGCGGTGCTGGTCAGCCAGGTGCGCGCCACCGGGCTGAGCCAGGCGATACGCTCGCGGCTGGCCGGGCGGGTCGAGGACACGCCGTTCTTCCGCCTGGACGACGCCATCCAGGCCCTGCGCGAGGACGGCCTGCGCCGCGACGACAACAGCTTCGGACACCGCCTGAACTACTTCCGCGCGCTGCTCGATGGCTGCCACGCGGCCGCCCGCCATGTGTACGAGGACCTGGACGAGAACGGCGTGTCGGTCGAGGTGGTGTTCCAGATCGAGCGCATGAAGGTGCAGCTGAGCCGCATCGAGCTGCTGCTGGCGGCATGGGTGGAGCCCGGGCGCCCCGGCATGCCGGCGCACCTGGTGGCCGAGCTGATCCGCTCGACCCAGGCGCGGCGCAGCATTGCGCATCTGGCCGGCACCTCGTTCGCGCAACTGGCGCGCAAGGTGGTGGAGCGCTCGGCCGAGACCGGCGAGCACTACATCACGCGCGACCGCCGGGAATACGCGGAGCTGGTGCGGGCGGCGGCGGGCGGCGGCCTGGTCTCGGTGGCCACGGTGTACCTGAAGTTCCTGATCTACGGGCTGCACCTGGACAAGTTCAGCGAAGGCCTGCTGGCCTCGCTCAACTACGCCGGCAGCTTCCTCGCGATCCATTTCGCGCACTTCACGCTGGCGACCAAGCAGCCGGCCATGACCGGGCCCGCGCTGGCGCACCGGCTCGATCACGCGGGGCGGCCGGAAGGGCGCGAGATCTTCGTCGACGACACCGTCGCCATGATCCGCTCCAACGCGGCGGCCATTGCCGGCAACCTCGCGGTGGTGTTCCCGGTGGCGCTGGGCGTCCAGTGGCTGGCGCACAGGCTGCTGGGTACCAACCTGATCACGCCGGCCAAGGCGATCGCCACCATCGAGTCGTTCTCGATCCTGGGCCCGACGCCGCTGTACGCTGCCTTTACCGGCGTGCTGCTGTGGCTGTCGAGCCTGTTCGCGGGCTGGGCCGACAACTGGTTCGCGCTGCACCGCGTGCACGACGTGATGGCCTACCACCGGCGCCTGCAGTACGTGCTCGGCGCGCACGGCGCCACCCGGGTGGCTGACTTCTGCAAACGCAATTTGTCGGGGATCGTCGCCAATGTGTCGCTGGGACTGCTGCTGGGACTGGGGCCCGAGATCCTGAGCTTTTTCGGCCCGCATATGGAGGTGCGCCATGTGACGCTGTCGACCGGCTCGGTCGGCGCGGCGCTCGGGGTGCTGGGCTGGGACGCGCTGCGCCTGCCGGCGCTATGGCTGGCGGTGGCGGGCATCGCGCTGATGGGCATGCTGAACGTGGCGGTCAGCTTTGCGCTGGCATTCAATATGGCGCTGCGGTCACGCAATCTGCGGCGTATCGATCGCGCCGCGCTGAGCGCGGCGGTGCGGCGGCGCATCCTGAAACAGCCGCTGTCGTTGCTGGTGCCGCCCCGCGCGGCACGCACGCAAGCGGCTGCGGGCGGGCGCCAGGCCTGAGGACGGGGTGGTGCGGTGCGCCAGGGGTAGTTGACTGAATTAGTCGGGTACCTTTATACTTGACGGAAACGATCAAGTATTAGCTTCACCCCCACGCTTCACGCCAGAGCCCTGCACCATGAGACTGACCACCAAAGGCCGCTTCGCGGTCACTGCGATGATCGACCTGGCCATGCGCCAGGACCAGGGACCGGTCACGCTCGCCGGCATCAGCCAGCGGCAGAAAATCTCGCTGTCGTACCTGGAGCAGCTGTTCGGCAAGCTGCGCCGGCATGAGATCGTCGAAAGCGTGCGCGGCCCGGGCGGCGGCTACAGCCTGGCGCGCAAGGCCGAGGACGTCACCGTGGCGGACATCATCATCGCCGTGGACGAGCCCCTGGATGCCACCCAGTGCGGCGGCAAGGGCAATTGTAACGGAGATGACGGCTCGGGGCGTTGCATGACCCACGAACTGTGGGCCACGCTGAACCAGAAGATGGTCGAGTACCTCGACTCGGTTTCCCTCAAGAACCTGGTGGACCAGCAGCGCGAGCGCCAGCCCGCCGTGCTGCACGACATGCGCGAAGACGCCGCGCAGCCGGTCGCCGCCGCCGCGCGCGGCAAGGCCGACAAGCAGGAAAAACCGGTCCGGGCCAGAATGGTGAATTCAGTTTTCAGCCTGGCGCAGTCCTGAGCGCGCCGGCAAGACAGCAACACAGCGATCAGCGGTCCCTTACAAGGCAGTCATAACGATGAGCACCCCACATTTCCCCATCTACATGGATTACTCGGCGACCACGCCGGTGGACCCGCGCGTGGCGGACAAGATGATTCCGTACCTGCGCGAGCAGTTCGGCAATCCCGCCTCGCGCAGCCATGCGTACGGCTGGGAAGCGGAGCGCGCGGTGGAAGAGGCGCGCGAGCAGGTGGCCGCACTGGTCGGCGCCGACCCGCGTGAAATCGTGTGGACCTCGGGGGCGACCGAATCGGACAACCTTGCGATCAAGGGCGCCGCGAATTTCTATTCGGGCAAGGGCAAGCACATCATCACCGTGAAGACCGAGCACAAGGCCGTGCTCGACACCACGCGCGAGCTGGAGCGCCAGGGCTTTGAAGTGACCTACCTGGACGTGAAGGACGACGGCCTGCTCGACATGGACGTGTTCAGGCAGGCGCTGCGCCCGGACACCATCCTGGTGTCGGTGATGCTGGTCAACAACGAGATCGGCGTGATCCAGGACGTCGAGCAGATCGGCGAGATCTGCCGGGAGAAGGGCATCATCTTCCACTGCGACGCCGCGCAGGCGACCGGCAAGGTGGTGATCGACCTGAACAAGCTGAAGTGCGACCTGATGTCGTTCTCGGCCCACAAGACTTACGGCCCGAAGGGCATCGGCGCGCTGTACGTGCGCCGCAAGCCGCGCGTGCGCATCGAGGCGCAGATGCACGGCGGCGGCCATGAGCGCGGCATGCGCTCGGGCACGCTGGCTCCGCACCAGATCGTCGGCATGGGCGAAGCCTTCCGCATCGCCCGCGAAGAGATGGCCACGGAAAACGAACGCATCCGCATGCTGCGCGACCGCCTGTGGAACGGCCTGTCGGACATGGAAGAGGTCTACCTGAACGGTGACCTGGAACACCGCGTGCCGCACAACCTGAACGTCAGCTTCAACTTCGTCGAAGGCGAGTCGCTGATCATGGCGATCAAGGACGTGGCGGTGTCGTCGGGCTCGGCCTGCACCTCGGCCTCGCTGGAGCCGTCGTACGTGCTGCGCGCACTGGGCCGCAACGACGAACTGGCGCACAGCTCGATCCGCTTCACGGTCGGCCGCTTCACCACCGAGCAGGAGATCGACTACACCGTCGAGCTGCTCAAGAGCAAGATCGGCAAGCTGCGCGACCTGTCGCCGCTGTGGGAAATGTTCAAGGACGGCGTCGACCTGAATTCGATCCAGTGGGCCGCGCACTGAGCGCATTGGGTACCCGCAGGATCCCGCGAAAATAACAGCAAGACCCCCGTAAAAGATACGCAAGAGGTAAGCCAAATGTCATACAGCACGAAGGTTCTCGATCACTATGAAAACCCCCGCAACGTCGGTTCGTTCGACAAGAACGACGATGCGGTCGGCACCGGCATGGTCGGCGCCCCGGCTTGCGGCGACGTGATGAAGCTGCAGATCAAGGTCAACGAGGCGGGCGTGATCGAAGACGCCAAGTTCAAGACCTACGGCTGCGGCTCGGCCATCGCTTCGTCGTCGCTGGTGACCGAGTGGGTCAAGGGCAAGACCGTGGACCAGGCGCTGGAGATCAAGAACACCCAGATCGCCGAGGAACTGGCGCTGCCGCCGGTGAAGATCCACTGCTCGATCCTGGCCGAAGACGCGATCAAGGCCGCCGTCGAAGACTACAAGAAGAAGCACGGCGCCGAGCAGAAGGCCGCCTGATCTGTCGCACCGACCACGGCACCGACGAAGGAACGCAACGATGATCACCATGACCGAGAAGGCCGCCACCCATGTGGCGCGCTACCTGGAACGCCGCGGCAAGGGCGTGGGCCTGCGCCTGGGCGTGAAGACCACCGGCTGCTCGGGCCTGGCCTACAAGCTGGAATACGTCGACGAACTGCTGCCGGAAGACCAGGTGTTCGAATCGCACGGCATCAAGGTCATCGTCGACGCCAAGAGCCTGCCGTATATCGACGGCACCGAACTCGACTACGCGCGCGAAGGGTTGAACGAAGGCTTTCGCTTCAACAACCCCAACGTCAAGGACGAGTGCGGCTGCGGCGAGTCGTTCACGGTCTGACGCGCGCTCACGCAGGCAGGGCCGGTGGAGCGCAGCATCGTCGGCTTCCGCCGGGACGAGGAAGGCCACTGGGTGGCCGAGCTCGACTGCGGCCATGGCCAGCATGTGCGGCACGATCCGCCGTGGCAGTCGCGGCCGTGGACGCAAACCGAGGCGGGCCGCGCCGCCATGATCGGCACGCGGGTCAATTGCCTGAAGTGCGACCGCAACGAGCCGCCGGCCGAGTGGGCCAGCCAGCCCGCGCGGTAGCACTGGCAGCACGGACGAAGGGCGGCGCGGCCGCTCTTTTTTCTTGGGGAAGCAGTTGAAAGACGATTTTTTTGCGCTGTTCGGCCTGCCGGTGCAGTACGGCGTCGACGAGGTCGCGCTGGACGCGGCGTACCGGACCGTACAGTCGCAGGCGCACCCGGACCGCTTTGCCAAGGCCGGCGATGCCGAGCGCCGCGTGGCGATGCAGTGGGCCGCGCATGCCAACGAAGCCTACCGCACGCTGCGCCAGCCGCTGCGGCGCGCGACCTACCTGCTCAAGCTGCGCGGCGTCGACGTGCAGGCGGAGAACAACACCGCCATGTCGCCCGCGTTCCTGATGCAGCAGATGGAATGGCGCGAGGCGCTGCAGGACGCGGTGCAAGCGCGCGACGTGGACCGCCTTGACGCGCTGCTGCGCGAGCTGCGCCAGGAAAAGCGCGAGCGCCACGCGGCGCTGGGCGCGCTGCTCGATGCCGGCGACAACGACGCAGCCGGCGGCGCGGTGCGGCAACTGATGTTTATCGAGAAGATCGAGCACGATACCAGCGAGGCCATCGACCGGCTGGAAGACTGACCGGCAAGATCGCCGGGGCCATGACACAATGGCGCCCGGCCTGAAAACCGCACGCATGCCGCCCCGCATGGCGGTTTCCCCTGCCGTACAAGACAGCGAAGAATTACCATGGCACTGCTCCAGATTTCCGAACCCGGCATGTCGCCGGCGCCCCACCAACGCCGCCTCGCCGTCGGCATCGACCTCGGCACCACCAACTCGCTGGTGGCCGCGGTACGCAGCAGCATTCCCGAAGTGCTGGCCGACGAGCGCGGCCGCGCGCTGCTCCCCTCGGTGGTGCGCTACCTGCCGGACCGTACCGCGCATATCGGCTACCGGGCCCAGGAAGAAGCGGTGCGCGACCCCAAGAACACCATCGTCTCGGTCAAGCGCTTCATGGGCCGCGGCCTGCGCGACGTCGCCAATATCGAGCACAGCCCGTATGACTTCGTCGATGCGCCCGGCATGGTGCAGATCAAGACCGCGGCCGGCGTGAAGAGCCCGGTGGAGATCTCGGCCGAGATCCTGGCCACGCTGCGCCAGCGCGCCGAAGACAGCCTCGGCGACGACCTGGTCGGTGCCGTGATCACGGTGCCGGCGTATTTCGACGAGGCCCAGCGCCAGGCCACCAAGGACGCGGCGCGCCTGGCCGGCCTGGAAGTGCTGCGCCTGCTCAACGAGCCCACCGCCGCGGCCATTGCCTACGGCCTCGACAACGCCGCCGAAGGCATCTACGCGGTGTACGACCTGGGCGGCGGCACCTTCGATATCTCGGTGCTCAAGCTGACCCAGGGCGTGTTCGAAGTGCTGGCCACCGGCGGCGATTCGGCGCTGGGCGGCGATGACTTCGACCAGCGCCTGCTGTGCTGGATCGTCGAGCAGGCCAGCCTGCAGCCGCTGTCGGCGCAGGACATGCGCCTGCTGATGGTGCGTGCGCGCGCCGCCAAGGAAGCGCTGTCGGAAGCGGACAGCACGGTGATCGACGCGGTGCTGGAGTCCGGCGAGATCGTGCACCTGACGCTGACCGGCGAGACCTTCGAGGAGATCACCGCCCACCTGGTGCAGAAGACCCTGGCGCCGGTGCGCAAGGCGCTGCGCGATGCCGGCGTGACGCCCGCGGACGTCAAGGGCGTGGTGCTGGTCGGCGGCGCCACGCGCATGCCGTCGATCCGCAAGGCGGTGGGCGATTTCTTCGGCCAGAACCCGCTCACCAACCTCGATCCGGACCGCGTGGTGGCGCTGGGCGCGGCGATGCAGGCCAACCTGCTGGCCGGCAACCATGCCCCGGGCGAAGACTGGCTGCTGCTCGACGTGATCCCGCTGTCGCTGGGCGTCGAAACCATGGGCGGCCTGGTCGAGAAGATCATCCCGCGCAACAGCACCATTCCGGTGGCGCGCGCGCAGGAATTCACCACCTTCAAGGACGGCCAGACCGCGATGGCGATCCACGTGCTGCAGGGCGAGCGCGAACTGGCCAGCGACTGCCGCTCGCTGGCGCGCTTCGAGCTGCGCGGCATCCCGCCGATGGTGGCGGGCGCGGCGCGGATCCGCGTGACCTACCAGGTGGATGCCGACGGGCTGCTGTCGGTGACGGCGCGCGAAACGCATTCGGGCGTGGAAGCCTCGGTGGCGGTCAAGCCGTCGTACGGGCTGGCCGACGACGATATCGCCCGCATGCTGCAGGACAGCTTCCGCGAAGCGGAGCACGACATGAAGAGCCGCGCCCTGGCCGAAGAGCGCGTGGAAGCGGACCGCCTGGTCGAGGCCACGCAGCGCGCGCTGGAAACCGACGGCGACCTGCTGTCCGCCGACGAGCGCGCGGCGGTGGAAGCGCTGATGGCAACGGTGCGCGAAATCGCCGCCGGCGAAGACCATCTCGCCATCCGCGCCGCGGTGGAGCAGCTCTCTCACGGCACCGACGAATTTGCGGCGCGCCGCATGGACCGCTCGATCAAAAGCGCACTGGCGGGGCGCAAGGTGCAGGAGCTGGGCTGATCACCACATCCGCACCGCACTACAGAACCCAGGAAACGACATGCCACAGATCATTGTTTTGCCCCACGTCGAATACTGCCCGGAAGGGAAGGTGATCGAGACCGAGAAGGGCGTCAGCGTGCTCGACTCGCTGCTCGCCAACGGCATCGATCTCGAGCACGCGTGCGAGAAGTCCTGCGCCTGCACCACCTGTCACGTGATCGTGCGCGAGGGCTTCGACTCGCTCAACGAGGCCGAGGAGAAGGAAGAGGATCTGCTCGACAAGGCCTGGGGCCTGGAGCCGAATTCGCGCCTGTCGTGCCAGGCCATCGTCGACGAGGACGACCTGACCGTCGAGATTCCCAAGTACACCATCAACCACGCCAAGGAAGGCCACTGAGCGGCCGGCACAGACCTCAGCGGAGAACAAGCCCATGAAGTGGACCGATACCTACGCCATCGCCGAAGCGCTGTACGACAAGTTCCCGGATGTCGATCCGGCCGGGGTGCGCTTTACCGACCTGCGCCGCTGGGTGCTGGAGCTCGACGGCTTTGCCGACGATCCCGCGCGCTCGGGCGAAAAGATCCTGGAGGCGATCCAGCAAGCGTGGATCGAGGAAGCGGAATAAATTCCTGACGTCAGGAATAAGCAAAAGGCCGGCTTGATGCCGGCCTTTTGCTTTGGTGCGTGGCGACGCGATCTGCTCGACCGCTTGGTTGCTCCCTCTCCCGCACGCGGGAGAGGGGGAGCACACCGCCGGTACCACAAGGCGCTAGGGTAGCAACAGCTCCGATCAGTCTTCCCGCCGCAGGTGCGGGAACAGGATCACGTCGCGGATATTCGGGCTGTCCGTCAGCAGCATCACCAGCCGGTCGATGCCGATGCCGCAGCCGCCCGTGGGCGGCATGCCGTATTCCAGCGCGCGGATATAGTCGGCGTCGAAGTACATCGCTTCCTCGTCGCCGGCGTCCTTCTGCTCGACCTGCTTGCGGAAGCGGTCGGCCTGGTCCTCGGCATCATTCAGCTCCGAGAAGCCGTTGGCGATCTCGCGGCCGGTGATGAACAGCTCGAAGCGCTCGGTGATGCCCGGTACCATGTCCGAGGCGCGCGCCAGCGGGGAGACCTCGACCGGATAGTCGACGATAAAGGTCGGCTCCCACAGCTGGCTTTCGGCGGTTTCCTCGAACAGCACCAGTTGCAGTGTGCCCAGTCCGGCGTTGAGGAACTGCGGCGCATTGGTGTTGACGCCGAACTTCTTCAGCTCGGTGCGCAGGAACTCGGCATCGGCCAGCTGCGCGTCGGTGTACTGCGGCGCGAACTTCTGGATCGCCTGGCAGATGGTCAGGCGGTGGAACGGCTTCGACAGGTCGAGCTCGCGCTCCTGGTAGGTCAGCACGGCGCTGCCGCGCGCGTCGATCGCGGCCTTGCGGATCAGGTCCTCGGTGAAGTCCATCAGCCAGCGGTAGTCGGTGTACGCCGCGTAGAACTCCATCATGGTGAACTCGGGGTTGTGGCGCGGGCTCACCCCCTCGTTGCGGAAGTTGCGGTTGATCTCGAACACGCGCTCGAAGCCGCCGACGATCAGGCGCTTCAGGTACAGCTCAGGCGCGATGCGCAGGAACATCTGCATGTCCAGCGCGTTGTGGTGCGTGATGAAGGGCTTGGCCGCGGCGCCGCCCGGGATCGGGTGCAGCATCGGCGTTTCCACCTCCATGAAGCCGGCATCGGCCATATGGCGGCGCAGCGACGAGATCGCGTCGGTGCGCGCGCGGAAGGTGTTGCGCGTCTCCGGCGACACGATCAGGTCGACATAGCGCTGGCGGTACTTCATTTCCTGGTCGGCCAGGCCGTGGAACTTGTCCGGCAGCGGGCGCAGCGACTTGGACAGCAGGCGCAGCTCGCGCACCTGCACCGACAGCTCGCCCTTGTTGGTGCGGAACAGTTCGCCGCGGGCGCTGATGATGTCGCCCAGGTCCCAGTGCTTGAAGGCGGCGTAGACCTCTTCGCCGACCTTGTCGCGGGTGATGTAGAACTGGATCTGGCCGCTGCCGTCCTGCACCGTGGCGAAGCTGGCCTTGCCCATCACGCGCTTGAGCATCATGCGGCCGGCGATGGCGACCTCGACCGGGCTGGCTTCGAGCGCGGCCTGGTCGGTCTCGCCATATTGCGCATGCAGCGCGGCGGCCTGGTGGGTGGGGCGGAAATCGTTGGGGAAGGCCACGCCTTGCTGGCGCAGCGCCGCCAGTTTTTCGCGCCGCTCCGCAATGATCTTGTTTTCGTCGACGGCGGGCGTGTCGGCGGCGGCCTTGTTCTGCGCCTGGGCCTGGGCGCGGTTCGGTTCGGTCATGATGTCGTGTCGGTCGCGCGCCGGATGGCGTGCGGGTTCAGTATGGCTTCAGTAGTTGCGGAGATCGTCCAGCTCGGTGCTGCCGAAATCCGGGCGGTGCAGGTAGGCGACGATGCGGCCGGCGGTTTCCTCGGCTGAGGCGAGCTGCTGGTTGGCCTTGAGCTCGCGGAAGCGCTGCACCTGGGCAAAATCGGCATCGCGGATGGTGGCCTGCATGCCGGTATCGATCACGCCCGGCGCCAGCGCCACCGCGCGCACGGTGCGCGGCGCCCCGGCCTGGGCGTACTCGGCGTTGACCGAGCGCATGAACATGTCGAGCCCCGCCTTGCCGGCGCAGTAAGCGCTCCAGCCTTCGATCGGGCGCCGTGCCGCGCCGGAGGAGATCGCCAGCACCTTGCGCGGGCAGCCGAACTTCTCGGTGCGCTCCAGGAACGCCGCGGTCATGGTCATCGGCGCGGCCAGGTTGGTCAGCAGGTGCGGCACCAGCGTCTTTTCCTGCAGCGCCGCGACCGGCCCGATCGGCTCGACCACGCCGGCGTTCAGGATCAGCGTGGCGCTGGTCGGCGGCAGGTCGAGCGTGTCGAGCACGCTGGCCAGCCAGGTCGCCGCGGGGCCGGCCTGCGCCAGGTCCTGCAGGTGCCAGGCCACCGGCACGCCGCTGAGCGTGGCGATGCGTTCCAGTTCGGTGTTGCGGCTGCGCGCAACGCAGATCAGGCGGTTGCCCGGCACCAGCAGGGCGTTGGTCAGTGCCGCGCCCAGCCCGCGCGAGGCGCCGGTGATGATGTACAGGTGATTGGCTTCGCTCATGGTGCCCCGGTCGGAAAGGCCGTCGTGCCGGCATGGCGCGGGCGGCGGTACAGCGATGGATGGGTTGCTGTGCCGCCGCCGGCCGGCGGCGGGTACGGTCTCAGAGTCCCTGCTTGAGGCTGGCCTCGATGAACGGGTCCAGGTCGCCGTCCAGCACCTTCTGGGTGTTGGACATCTCCACGTTGGTGCGCAGGTCCTTGATGCGGCTCTGGTCCAGCACGTAGGAGCGGATCTGGTGGCCCCAGCCCACGTCGGTCTTGCCGGCCTCGAGCTTGTCGGCCTCGGCCTGGCGCTTGCGCATCTCGTGCTCGTACAGGCGCGACTTCAGCATCGACATGGCTTCGGCGCGGTTGCGGTGCTGCGAGCGGTCGTTCTGGCACTGCACCACGATCCCGGTCGGAATGTGCGTGATGCGCACGGCCGAATCGGTCTTGTTGATGTGCTGGCCGCCCGCGCCCGACGCGCGGTAGGTATCCACGCGCAAGTCCGCCGGGTTGATCTCGACCTCGAACGAATCGTCCACCTCGGGATAGACGAACACCGACGAGAACGAGGTATGGCGCCCGCCCGACGAATCGAACGGCGACTTGCGCACCAGGCGGTGCACGCCGGTTTCGGTGCGCAGGTAGCCAAAGGCGTATTCGCCCTCGATCTTGATGGTCGCGCTCTTGATGCCGGCCACGTCGCCTTCGGACTCTTCCAGCACCTCGGCCTTGAAGCCCTTGCGCTCGCAGTACTTCAGGTACTGGCGCAGCAGCATCGAGGCCCAGTCGCACGCTTCGGTGCCGCCGGCGCCGGCCTGGATGTCGATAAAGGCGTTGGCCTGGTCCATCTCGCCGGCGAACATGCGGCGGAATTCCATGTCCGCCACCACCGCCTCGAAGCCCTTGACGTCGGTCTCGATCGACTCGAGGGTGTCGTCGTCGCCTTCTTCCCGGGCGAGCTCGAACAGCTCTTCGGCACCGACGAGGTCATCGGTGAGCTTGCCCAGGACGCCGACCACGCCCTCGAGCATCTTCTTTTCCTTGCCTAGGTCCTGGGCCCGCTTGGGGTTGTTCCAGACGTCGGGGTCTTCCAGCAGGCCGTTGACTTCGTCCAGCCTTCCTACTTTGACATCGTAGTCAAAGATACCCCCGTAGATCTTCCGTCCGGGAACGGAGATCGGAGATGGCACCGGAGATGGCGTTGAGGCGTTCTGCTTCCATGATGTTCCTGCGCTTCGAAAACCTCGAATTATAGCGGATCGGCACGGCAGATCGGGGCTTCGCGGGCGCAGCGGCGCGGCCGCGAACCGAACGGAACTGCGCCGGCGCGGTCTATCCCGCGGTGCCGGCCGGCGCACGCGGCGATAATACGGGTCGCAAGCCGCCCCCGGCACAGACCAAGAACAGGGACGCATGACGAAAACCAGACATGACATCGAGCCAGGCCGGCGCCGCGCGCTGGGCCTGCTGCTGGCGGCCGCGACGGCGGCGCTCACGGCCGCCTGCGGCACCACGGGCGGGCCCGTGCCGGACGGCTACTACCGCGTCGAGCGCGGCGACACGCTGTATTCGATCGCGCGCAAGCACCGCCGCAGCGTGCGCGACCTGAGCCGCTGGAACAGCGACATCACCAGCCCGGGCCAGATCGAGGTGGGGCAATTGATCCGGGTGCGGCCGCCCGGCGCCGCGGCCAGTGGCGCCACGGCGTCGAGCGGCACCGGCCAGGCCGTGACCGATACGCCGCGGGTCGACGGCGCCGCGGCATCGCGGCCGCCGGCCAGCAGCATCAGCCTGCAATGGCCGGCCGACGGCCGCGTCACGGCCGGCTTTGCGCCGCCCGCCAGCAAGGGCCTGAGCATCGCCGTGCCGGCCAACGGCACGGTGCGCGCCGCCGCCGCCGGCCGCGCCATCCATGTCGGCAACCTGCGCGGCTATGGGATGCTGGTGATCGTCAAGCACAACGACGACTGGCTCACCGTCTATGGCAACCTCGACCAGCCGCTGGTCAGCGAGGGCGCGCAGGTGTCGGCGGGGCAGGACGTGGGCCGCATGGGCGCGAGCCCGAGCGAGCTGCACTTCGAGGTGCGCGGCAACGGCAAGCCGGTGAATCCGGCCAGCTACCTGCCGTCGCGCGGCTGAGCGGGGCGCGCCGCGCCCCCGGGCACGCTACTGCGCGTGCTCGATCACCAGTTGCACGCGGGTAACGCCGTTGAAGGTGTTGTTGTCGAGCCGGTAGGCCACCTGCGCGCTGGCGCCGAGCGAGTCGGCATGGTTGAACCAGATCGCGTCGAAGCGCTGGCTGCCGCGCCCCAGCTGCAGCTTGAGGTGCTTGCCCTTGAGCACGCTCTGGCGCAGCACCTCGAATTCGCCGCAGAAGGTCGGCGCCGGAAAGCCCTGGCCCCACACCTGCTGCTCCAGCAGGGTGACGAACTCCGGGCTGAAGCACTGGTCCTCGATATCGCCGTCGGTCTCGATCACGCGTGCCAGCTGGTCGTCGGTCAGCCACTCGCGCCCGACCGCCTCGAACGCTTCCTGGAATTCGGCAAAGCGCTCGGCGCGCACGGTCAGCCCCGCCGCCATGGCGTGGCCGCCGAACTTGAGGAGCATGCCGGGATGGCGCTTGGACACCAGGTCGAGCGCATCGCGCAGGTGGAAGCCCGGGATCGAGCGGCCCGAGCCCTTGACCGTGGTCTCGTCGCCCGGCGCGAAGGTGATGGTGGGGCGGTGGAACCTGTCCTTCAGCCGCGACGCCACGATGCCGATCACGCCCTGGTGCCAGGTATCGTTGAACACGCTCACGGTATAGCGCGCCGACGCGTCGGCGCCGGCGAGCCCGGCCATGGGCTGCTCCAGGATGCGCAGCGCCTCCTGCTGCATGCCGGCCTCGATGTCGCGCCGCTCGCGGTTCATGCTGTCCAGCTCCTGGGCGATTTCCCAGGCGCGGCTGGCATCGTCGGTGAGCAGGCATTCGATGCCCAGCGACATGTCGGCCAGCCGGCCGGCCGCGTTCAGCCGCGGCCCGAGGCCGAAGCCCAGGTCGAAGGTATTGGCGCGCGCGGCCTCGCGGCCGGCGGCGCGGAACAGCGCGGCCACGCCGGGCTGC
This sequence comes from Cupriavidus taiwanensis, assembly GCF_900250115.1. Taxonomy (NCBI): domain Bacteria; kingdom Pseudomonadati; phylum Pseudomonadota; class Betaproteobacteria; order Burkholderiales; family Burkholderiaceae; genus Cupriavidus; species Cupriavidus taiwanensis. The sequence continues at coordinate 1,139,337 of NZ_LT984803.1, forward strand.
ATGCGGCCGGCGCGCATGCGGCGCAGGCCCTGCGCCACCAGGATGCGGTTGTTGGTGTCCAGCTTGACCACGTCGGCCACGGTGCCCAGCGCCACCAGGTCCAGCAGGGTCTGCAGCGGCGGCTGGGTCTGCTGGGTGTACACGCCGCGCCGGCGCAGCTCGGCGCGCAGCGCCAGCAGCACGTAGAACATCACGCCCACGCCTGCCAGGTTCTTGCTGGGGAATTCGCAGCCCGGCTGGTTCGGGTTGACGATCACCGCGGCCTGCGGCAGTTCCGAGCCCGGCAGGTGGTGGTCGGTCACCACCACGTCGATGCCCAGCGCATTGGCCGCAGCGACGCCGTCGACGCTGGCGATGCCATTGTCGACCGTGACGATCACGTCCGGATTCTGCCTGGCCGCCAGCGCGACGATCTCCGGGGTCAGGCCGTAGCCGTACTCGAAGCGGTTGGGCACGATGTACTCGACCCGCGCGCCCAGCATGCGCAGCCCGCGCACGCCCACCGCGCAGGCGGTGGCGCCGTCGCAGTCATAGTCGGCGACGATCAGCAGGCGCTTGCCGGCGGCGATGGCGTCGGCCAGGTAGGCCGCGGCGTGGCCGATGCCCTTCATGGCCGCGGGCGGCACCAGTTCGGGCAGATCGGTGGCCAGTTCGGTGGTGCGGGCCACGCCGCGCGCGGCCAGGATGCGCGCCAGCGTCGGGTGCAGGCCGGTGGCCGCCAGCGCGCTGGCGTGTTCAGGGGAATATTGGCGGATGGCGATCCGGGTCATGGGCGGGGCGGCAGTGGGGTGTCGGGGGCGATAACTTCAGGCGGCGAGGGCGAGGTCGGACAGCAGCGCGCGCCAGTCGCCGCGCTGCCCCATGCCGCGCCAGAACTTGCGCAGGTCGGCGCGCCGCACGGTGAACTCGGCAAAGTGGTTCTCGCCGCCCAGCACCAGCGTGATGGCGCCGATATTGCCGGCCGCCAGCGCTTCCAGCGCCGGGCCGAACCAGTCGGCATCGAGCGCGTGCATGCGGTCCAGCCACAGCCCCCAGTCTTCGGCGATATGCGCCTCGGTGGCGCTGTCGAGCATGGCCAGCACCGAGCCCTCGAGCGCGGCCGCGCCGGCCAGCCCTGCCGGCGCCGGCAGCACGCGGCTGCCGGCGGCCAGCGCCAGGCCGCTCAGGAACGGGTCGTTGCTCAGCACCGTGCCGGCCAGTTGCGGCACCGGCTGCAGCGCGCCGCCGCCGTACAGCCAGACCGAATTGACCGGCACCTCGCCGGCGGCCTCGCGCGCCTGGTTGACGCGGTGGTCGAACCACGTCATCTGGATTTCGTTCTGCAGCCGGCGCCAGTCGCGCGCGCGCGCGCCGGCCTGCATCCAGATGTCGATATTGCGGCCCGCCGCGCGCAGCGGCGTGGTCGCCTCGAGCGGGCCGAACACGGCTTCGGGCAGGTACCAGCGCTGCGGGCAGGGCGTCTCCAGCGCGATGCCGGACTCCTGCAGCAGCGCGTCGATGGCCTCGCGCAGCGCGCTCGCTTCCTGCTGGCGCAGGCCGAGCTGGCCCGGCGGCATCAGCACCAGGTGATCGCGCGCGGCATGGATGTGCACCGGCTGCAGGCAGGCCCAGGACTGGCCGTCGGCGGCGCTGCCCGCGGGAGTGCCGGCGGCCGCGCCGCCGCTGTCGGCCAGCCGCATATAGGGCGCCAGCGGCACCCGCACCGTGTCCAGTCCGGCCTTGCCGGCCAGCCAGCGTTCCTGCGGCAGGCTGCGCAGGAAAGGTTCGTCGTGCCGCTCGCGCGGGCCGGGGGCGGCCCGGGTCAGCAACTTTCCGAGCGCCGGCAGCTCCAATTGCCGCAGCAGCGCGCCGGGGACGACGTCGTCGCGGCCGTCGTCGCCGGCGCCGGGCGGGACGGAAAAGGGCACAATCAGGGTCAGGTGCGTCATCATGGTGGCGAGATTGTAAACTCCCGGCTGGCTCGCGCCAGTCCCGGACGCTGCCGCGGCGTGACCGTGGCGCCGCCCTCCCTTGGCGAGCGTGCCGCCGGCGGCGCCCCGAAGGGCACTGGCGCTATCCCGAAACAACAGGAATCCTCTTGAAATTTCCCTACGAGTGGCAGATCGGCTGGCGATACACCCGCGCAAGCAAGCGCGCCAGCCGCAACACCTTCATTTCGTTTATCTCGATGATCTCGATGCTGGGCATCGCACTGGGCGTGGCCGCGCTGATCGTGGTGCTGTCGGTGATGAACGGGTTCCAGAAGGAAGTGCGCGACCGCATGCTGTCGGTGCTGGCGCATATCGAGGTGATCGGCCCGTCGGCGCTGCCGGACTGGCAGAAGACCGCGGCCGAGGCGCTGCAGAACAAGGAAGTGGTCGGCGCCGCGCCCTACGTGGCGGCGCAGGCCATGCTGACCCGCGACGATGCCGTGCGCGGCGTGCTGCTGCGCGGCGTGGAGCCGTCGCAGGAACCCAAAGTGTCCGAGATCGGCAGCCAGTTCCGCGCCGGCAGCATGGCGGCGCTGGTGCCGGGCAGCTTCGGCATCGCGCTGGGCAACGAGCTGGCCAATGCCATGGGCGTCCAGGTCGGCGACAAGGTCACGCTGCTGGCGCCGCAGGGCACCATCACGCCGGCGGGCGTGCTGCCGCGGCTCAAGCAGTTCACCGTGGTGGGCGTGTTTTCGTCCGGCCACTTCGAGTTCGACAGCGCGCTGGCGCTGGTCAACCTGCAGGACGCCGAGACCCTGTTCCGCCTGAGCGGCCCCACCGGGGTGCGCCTGAAGCTGCAGGACATGCAGCGCGCGCCGCTGGTGGCGCAGGAACTGGCCGGCACCATGTCCGGCGAGCTTTACCTGCGCGACTGGTCGAAGCAGAACCGCAACTGGTTTGCCGCGGTGCAGACCGAGAAGCGCATGATGTTCATCATCCTGACCCTGATCATCGCGGTGGCCGCGTTCAACCTGGTGTCGACGCTGGTGATGACCGTCACCGACAAGCAGGCCGATATCGCCATCCTGCGCACCATGGGCGCGCAGCCGGGCTCGATCATGAAGATCTTCATTGTGCAGGGCGTGGCCATCGGCTTTATCGGCACGCTGCTGGGGGTGGCCGGCGGCACGCTGATCGCCACCAATATCGACGTGATCGTGCCCTTCATCGAGCGGCTGCTGCACGTGCAGTTCCTGCCGCGCGACATCTATTTCATCAGCCAACTGCCTTCCGATCCCCGCGTGAACGATATCGCCACCATCGGCATCATCTCTTTCGTGCTGGCCACGCTGGCCACGCTCTATCCCAGCTGGCGCGCCGCCCGCGTCAACCCGGCGGAGGCGCTGCGCTATGAGTGAAGCCGTGCTGCAAGCCGATACCTCCACATCCGCGCCGGGCCTGCCGCGCACCGGTGCGCCGGTGCTGGTGGCCGAGGGCCTGACCAAGCGCTTCCGCCAGGGCGAGCTCGACGTCGACGTGCTGCGTGGCGTCGACGTGCGCGTCAATGCCGGCGAAAAGGTGGCCATCGTGGGCGCCTCGGGTTCGGGCAAGAGCACGCTGCTGCATGTGCTGGGCGGGCTCGACGAGCCCGATTCCGGCCGCGTCGCGCTGCTCGGCAAGCCCTTCACGGCGCTGCGCGAGCGCGAGCGCAACGTGGTGCGCAACCGCTCGCTGGGCTTTGTCTACCAGTTCCACCACCTGCTGCCGGAATTCACCGCGCTCGACAACGTGGCGATGCCGCTGCGCATCCGCGGGCTGACCCAGCATGCCGCGCGCGAGACCGCGCAGGCAATGCTGGAGCGCGTCGGGCTGGGCGGGCGCTCGCGGCACCGGCCGGGCGAGTTGTCGGGCGGCGAGCGCCAGCGCGTCGCCATCGCGCGCGCGCTGGTGGGCCAGCCGGCCTGCGTGCTGGCCGACGAGCCCACCGGCAATCTCGACGACCACACCGCCGGCGGCGTCTATGACCTGATGCTGGAACTGTCGCGCACGCTCGGCACCAGCTTCGTCATCGTCACCCACGACCTCGACCTGGCCGGCCGCTGCGACCGCGTGCTGCGGCTGCGCGACGGCCACCTGCACCAGGAACGCTGAAGCGGCGCGGCCATGTGGATCGACACCCATTGCCACCTCGACGCCGGCGAGTTCGACGCGGACCGCGAGCAGGTCACCGACGCGGCCGAGGCCGCCGGCGTGCGTGGCATCGTGGTGCCGGCGGTGGCCGCGTGGAACTTCGACACCGTGCGCGCGCTGGCGCAGCGCGATGCGCGCTGCGTCTACGCACTCGGCATCCATCCGCTGTGCTCGCCCGGCGCGGGCCAGCCCGAGCTGGACACGCTGCGGCGCCAGGTGGCCGCCAGCATGGGCGACCCGCGCTTCGTCGGCATCGGCGAGATCGGGCTCGACTTCTTCGTCGCCGGGCTGGACCCCGACCACCAGACCTGGCTCTACGTCGAGCAACTGAAGCTCGCGCGCGAGTTCGACCTGCCGGTGCTGCTGCACGTGCGCAAGTCGCAGGACCAGGTCGGCGCGCAGCTGCGCAAGCTGGGCGTGAAGCGCGGCATCGCCCATGCCTTCAACGGCAGCCACGAACAGGCGCGGCGTTTCGTCGAGCAGGGCCTGAAGCTGGGCTTCGGCGGCAATCTCACCTTCAGCCGCGCGCGCCAGATCCGCCGGCTGGCGACGGAGCTGCCGCTGGAGGCGCTGGTTCTGGAAACCGATGCGCCGGACATCGCGCCGGCCTGGCTCGCGGACGACCAGTTCGGGGAACAGCACAAGGCGCGCAACACGCCGGCGGAGGTGGCGGGCGTGGCGCGCGTGATGGCGGAACTGCGCGGCATCGACTTGCAGACGCTGGCGCAGGCGACCTGGCGCAATGCCGTGGCGGCGCTGCCGCGCCTGGCGGCGTTCGCCGACACCATGGCGCCGCCACTGGCCGGCGGTCACACAACTTCCACGCCTTCTTGACAAGCTGACAAGCTTGCCGCGGCTGCGCGCGGGTACAACTCCGGGGATACAAGATCAACGGAGGAGGTGCCGTGCGTCGCTTCGTGGTGGCATTCGTGTCCGGGTGCTGGGCCCTGCAGCAGCAGTCGACGCTGCCGCAGCCGCACGGGCTGCGGCTGGCCGCCGCGCTGCTGGCCTTGAGCGCCATCGGCATGGCCCTGTGGGGCAGGCGCCTGCCTGCGATGCTGCAAGGCCTGGCGCTGGCGGCGCTGGCCTTCGCCATTGCGTTCTGCTGGGCCGCCTGGCGCGCCGAGCTGCGCCTGCACCAATGGCTGCCCGTGGCGCTGGAAGCGCGCGACCTGGACGTGCGCGGGGTGGTCTCGGGGCTGCCCACCCAAACCGCCGCCGGCACACGTTTCGCGTTCACCGTCGAGCAGTGCGCGGGGCCGGAGCTGCCGCTGCCGCGCCGGGTCATCCTCAACTGGCGCGATGCGCCGCCTGAGCTTAGCCCGGGACAACGCTTTTCGCTGACGCTGCGCCTGCGGCGCCCGCGCGGGCTCGCCAATCCGTCCGGCTTCGATTACGCCTACTGGCTGCTGGCGCAGGGCTATGGCGCGACCGGCTACGTGCGCCGCGCGCAGGGTCCGCCGCAGGAAGCCGCCCCCGAGCGGCTGGCCTGGCGCGTCGAAGCCTGGCGTGCCGCGGTGCGCGACCACCTGCGCGCCGCGCTGCCGCCCGGGGCGCGCTATGGCGCGGTGCTGGTGGCGCTGGTGATCGGCGACCAGCGCGGCATCGAGACGGAAGACTGGCAGCTGTTCCGGCGCACGGGCGTCAGCCACCTGGTCGCCATTTCGGGACTGCATATCACCATGGTGGCCGGCATGGCGGCGTCGCTTGCCGGACTGTTGTGGCGCCACTCGTTCGGCTGCGGCCGCTGCCTGCGCCGGCGGCTGCCATTGTGGCTGCCGGCCCGGCAAGCCGCGCTGGTGATGGCGGTGGCCACCGCGCTGGGCTACGGCGTGCTGGCCGGCATGCAGATCCCCGCCCTGCGCACCGTCGCCATGCTCTGCGTCGCGGCGATTGCGGTGTGGGGGGCACGCGCGCCGCCGGCGTCGATCGTGCTGGCGTGGGCGGCGCTGGTGGCGCTGCTGCTGGATCCGTGGGCGGTGATGCTGCCCGGTTTCTGGCTGTCCTTCGGTGCCGTCGCGGTGATCTTCCTTGCTGCCCGGCCGGGACGCGAGGCCGCGCTCGCAGCGCGCTGGCAACGGCTGCGGGCCACGCTTGTCGCGGGCGCGCGCACCCAATGGGCCGTGACCATCGGGCTGGTGCCGCTGACGCTGCTGCTGTTCGGCCAGGTTTCGGTGGTGTCGCCGCTTGCCAATGCGGTGGCAATCCCCGTGGTCAGCCTGCTGGTCACGCCGCTGGCGCTGCTGGGCGCCGCGTTGCCACTGTGGCTCGCGGCGCCGGTCATGGCGGTCGCCCCTTTGGCGATGGTGGTGCTGGCTGCCGTGCTGGAATGGTTCGCCATGCTGCCCTGGGCGATGTGGGAGGCCGCTGGCGCGGGGCCGGTGGCGCTGCTGCTGGCGGCGCTCGGCGCGGCCGTGCTGGTGGCGCCAGTGGCTTCGGCGCGCTTGCGCCGGCATGGCGGGCTGCTGATGCTGCCGATGCTGGTGGCGCGCGGCCCGCCGGTTGCCGACGGCCAGTTCCGCGCGGTGATGTTCGACGTCGGGCAGGGTACGGCGGTGCTGGTGCGCACGCGCTCGCACGCACTGCTGTACGACACCGGGCCGGGCTATGCCACCGGGTCCAGCGCGGGCGCGCAGGTGGTGGTGCCGCTGTTGCGCGCCGAGGGGGTGACCCGGCTCGACCACCTGATGGTCAGCCATGAAGACATCGATCATGCCGGCGGCGTGGCGGACATTGTCGGGACGGTGGCGGTCGTGGCGCGCAGCACCGGTGCGCCCGCCGGCCACCCGCTGCTGGCCAGCCGGCAGCCTCGGGCCAGCCCGGCGCAATGGCCGCCTTGCGCGGCAGGGCAGCAGTGGGAGTGGGACGGTGTGCGCTTTACCGTGCTGCATCCCCCGCCCGAGCAGTCCCAGCGGGACGCCATCCCGAGCAATGCGCGCAGTTGCGTGCTGCGCGTGGAGACGGCTGCGCACAGCCTGCTGCTGACCGGTGATATCGGACTGGTGCAGGAGCGTGACTTGATCGGGCGCCTGCCGGCCGGAGCCTTGCGCGCCGATGTGCTGGTGGTGGCGCATCACGGCAGCGGCACGTCGTCCGGCGCGGACTGGATCGAGGCGGTCGGGCCCGCGGCCGCGGTGTTCCAGCTTGGCTATGGCAACCGCTATCGCCATCCTGGCGCAGCAGTCTGGGAGCGTTTCGGCCGCGCTGGCATCCTGCGCTATCGCACCGACGAAACCGGCGCGGTGACCTTGGACACGGCGCGCGCGGGTTACACGCTGTCGATGTTCCGGCAGGCGGAGCCGCGCTACTGGCGGGAACGGCCACCGGCGCCCCGCTAAGGCGGGGCGGCGCGCGGGCGGTCAACCGGCCTTGCGGCGGCTGGGGCGCGCCGCGGGCGCTGCAGGCCTGGCAGGCGTAGCAGCGGTGGCGGGCTCGGCCGCCGCGGCGCGGCCCCGGCTCCGTGCCGGCGCCGGCTCGGCACCGGCGATGCGCCGCTCGCGCAGATGCGCCTTGGCGCGCTGCAGGCGCGGCGCGACGGTGTCCGCGCGCGCCAGCGCGACGCCGGCCGCGAGCACGTCGCCGAGCACCAGGTGGCTGATGCGCGAGGTCATCGGGGTGTAGACCTCGCTGTCCTCCTCGACGTCGGAGAACACGCAGACATCGGCCAGCCGGGCCAGCGGCGAGCCGCTGTGGGTCAGCGCCAGCACGCTGGCGCCGCTGCTGCGCGCCAGCGTGGCGGCGGTCAGCATGTCCCAGGTGCGGCCGCTGTTGGAGACCAGCACGGCCACGTCGCCCGGGGCCAGCAGCGCCGCCGACATGCTGAACACGTGCGGGTCGGCATAGGCGACGGTCGGCACGCCCAGGCGGAAGAACTTGTGCTGCAGGTCGAGCGCGACAATGCCGGAGTTGCCGCAGCCATAGAACTCGATGCGCCGCGCGCCGGCGAGCAGCCGGATGCCATGCTCGATCTGGTCGGCCGACAGGGCGTTGCGCACGCTCATCAGCGTGGCAATGGTGCGGTCGAACACCTTGCCGGCGATGTCCGCCGGGCGGTCGTCGGCGGCGACATCCTGGTGCACGAAGGGTGTGCCGCCGCCGACGTTCTGCGCGAACTGCAGCTTGAATTCGCGGAAGCCGTCGTAGCCCAGCGCCGCGCAGAAGCGTGCGATGGTGGGCTGCGACACGCCGGCGCGCTCGGCCAGTTCCGGCATCGACAGCCGGATCACGGCAGCCCCGTGGCGGGCGACATAGTCGGCCAGGCGGCGTTCTGAAGGACGAAGGGTGTCGTAGACGGCAAGGATGCGGTCGCGCATGGCGGCAGGCGGCGGTATCGGCGTGGAAAGGAAAGATGTAGAGATTCTACATCGGCTGGCGCCGCATCTTGCCCGAAATACGGCGAGGCTGGCGCTTGGGGTTTGTCCTGATTTTGGAATTTTCCGCGAGATTTTGCTGCACGGCCGGATCGACGGCGGGCGGACGCTGGGTATAATGGCGCCCGATCTGTAGAAAATCTACAGGCGACGGCGCCGTAACGGCGCCGGACCGCCATGCCTCAATCCGCCCCCAAGGACCGTCACGCCATGCCTTCCGCCGTCCATGCCGAGCTTCAGGCCGTTACCGACCGCATCGTTGCGCGCAGCCGCGCCAGCCGTGCCGCCTACCTTGCCCGCTGCGAGCGTGCGCAGGCGGAGCTGGGCCCGCTGCGCGGCATGTCGTGCGCCAACCTGGCGCACGGCTTTGCCGCGCTGCCGGCCAGCGACAAGCTGAAGCTGCGCGTCGAGCATGCGCCCAACCTTGGCATCGTCACCGCGTACAACGACATGCTGTCGGCGCACCAGCCCTATGAGCGCTATCCCGCGGTGATCCGCGAGGCCGCGCGCGCGGTCGGCGCGGTGGCGCAGGTGGCGGGCGGCGTGCCGGCGATGTGCGACGGCATCACGCAGGGCAACGCCGGCATGGAGCTGTCGCTGTTCTCGCGCGATGCGATTGCCATGGGCACCGCGGTGGCGCTGTCGCACAACACCTTCGATGCGGCGCTGATGCTGGGCGTGTGCGACAAGATCGTGCCGGGCCTGCTGATGGGCGCGCTGCAGTTCGGCCACCTGCCGATGGTGTTCGTCCCTGCGGGTCCGATGGCCAGCGGGCTGCCCAACAAGGAAAAGGCGCGCGTACGCCAGCTCTACGCCACCGGCCAGGTCGGGCGCGATGCGCTGCTGGAAGCCGAATGCCAGGCCTATCACGGCGCCGGCACCTGTACCTTCTACGGCACCGCCAACAGCAACCAGTTCCTGATGGAGATCATGGGCCTGCACCTGCCGGGCGCGGCCTTCGTCCATCCCGACAGCGGCCTGCGCGATGCGCTGACGGCCGCGGCGGCGCAGCGCGCGATCGCGCTGCGCGCGCGCGGCGACAGCTACCTGCCGCTGGCGCGCATCGTCGACGAACGCGCCATCGCCAATGCCATGGTCGGCCTGCTGGCCACCGGCGGGTCGACCAACCACACCATCCATCTGGTGGCGATGGCGCGCGCCGCCGGCATCGTCATCGACTGGAACGACTTTGACCTGCTGTCGCGCATCACGCCGCTGCTGGCGCGGGTCTATCCCAATGGCTCGGCCGATGTGAACCACTTCCATGCCGCCGGGGGCGCCGGCTTCGTGATCCGCGAGCTGCTGCAGGCCGGGCTGCTGCACCAGGACGTGCAGACCGTGGCCGGTCCGGGCCTGGCCCGTTACGCGCAGGAACCGGTGATGACGGACGGCGTGCTGCGCTGGCGCGACGGCGCCGCACAGACCGGCGACCCGCAGGTGCTGGCGACCGCCGCCGCGCCGTTCTCCGCCGAGGGCGGCCTGCGGCTGATGCAGGGCAACCTGGGCCGCGGCGTGATCAAGGTCTCGGCGGTGGCGCCTGAGCACCGCGTGGTCGAAGCCCGGGTGCGGGTGTTCGATTCGCAGGAGGCGCTGCAGGCCGCGTTCGATGCGGGCGAGCTGGGCGGCGACCTGGTCGCGGTGGTGCGTTTCCAGGGGCCGAATGCCAACGGCATGCCCGAACTGCACCGGCTGACCCCGGTGCTGGGCGCGCTGCAGGATGCCGGCCACAAGGTGGCGCTGGTGACCGACGGGCGCATGTCCGGCGCCTCCGGCAAGGTGCCGGCGGTGATCCACGTCGGCCCCGAGGCGCTGGCGGGCGGCGCGCTGGCGCGTGTGCGCGACGGCGACCGCATCCGGGTCGACGCCGTCGCCGGCACGCTGCAATGGCTCGGCGACGAGGCCGGATTCGCGGCGCGCGCGCCGGCACGCGTGCCGGCCGATCCGTTCGCGCAGTTCAGCCTGGGGCGCGGCCTGTTCGGCCTGTTCCGGCGCCACGCACGGATCGCGGAAGAGGGTGGCAGCGCACTCGACCTGTCGGAGCTGGATGCCGCAGCCGCGGGCGCCGACGGCGATACCGCCGCGTTGCGATCCGTCGCACAATAGCCGGGCCAGAGGCCGATTTTTATCGTGAAGTTTCCCGCGGGGACCACAGCGCCCCGCGACGTCCCTGGGATCGGCCGCAACCGCGTTCAGCCGGACCGACCCGGACAGGCAGGCAACCGACAAGGATGGCACCACCATCCGATACCAAGACCGACGGAGCAGACATGATCTATATCCTGATGGGCGTTTCAGGCAGCGGCAAGACCACGGTCGGCCAGTTGCTGGCGCAGCGGCTGGGCTGCGGCTTCCACGACGCCGACGACTTCCACAGCGATGCCAACAAGGCCAAGATGCACGCCGGCATCCCGCTGACCGACGAAGACCGCTGGCCCTGGCTGGCCGCGATGCGCGCGGCCATCGACACGGCCCGGGCCGAGGGCCGCACCCATGTGTTCACCTGCTCGGCGCTGCGCCAGGCCTACCGCGACCGGCTCACCCCGCCGGATGGCGGCGTGACTTTCGTGTTCATGAAAGGAGATGCGGCACTGATCGGCCAGCGCCTGTCGGCGCGCACCGAGCATTTCTTCAACCCCGAGCTGCTGCAGAGCCAGTTCGATACCCTGGAAGAACCGGGCGACGCGCTGGCGCTCGACATCCGCCAGCCACCCGAGGCGCTGGTGGACACCATCCTGCAGGCCAGCGCGCGGCAGGGCGCCGGCGGGGCGCGCTGACCAGCCGCCACCGTGCCCACGGAGGGGCATGGTCGGGGGCGGGCTTCCCTTTTTCCATGGATCGCAACCACGGCCACCGGCCACGCCGGCGGCCGTTTTTGCATGCGCTGGCAGGCATCTTGCTAGATCGGCTTCGGTGCCGGTGTGGCGGCATGAGCCGCCCGCCGGGCCACCTTGCGGCTTTCGCCGGCACGGGTATGCTGGAAGGGCCAGTGACTCGACGGCATCACCGCGGCTTGCGCCAGCCGGCGCGGCCGCGCGGCAGGGCAAGACAGCCCGGGCAACCAGGGCGGCCGACAACGGCGCGAACGCGCGCCGCAGCGCCGGCGCCCGCGACATGGAGGAGCGGCCATCATGGCGGCGCGGTATTTCGACGAGATGCTTGACTGGCGCGAGCACAATGCGCCGGCGCTGATCCACGCGGGACTGGCCTTGCCTGACGCGGCGGTCCGCCCGCACTACCGGCATTTCGCCGAATGGCTGGCGCGCCAGTCCGAAAGCACCATGGCCAACAAGCGCGCGGAGGCCGACCTGGTGTTCCGGCGCGTGGGCATCACCTTTGCCGTCTACGGCGACAAGGACGAGGCCAACAGCGGCACCGAGCGCACCATTCCGTTCGACGTGGTCCCGCGCATTTTCCCGGCGGGCGAATGGGCGCTGCTGGAAAAAGGCCTGCGCCAGCGCGTGGCCGCGCTGAACCGCTTCATCCATGACATCTACCACGGCCAGGACATCATCCGCGCCGGCGTGATCCCGCCCGACCAGATCTACAACAACGCCCAGTACCGGCCCGAGATGCTCGGCGTCAGCGTGCCGCACGACGTCTATGCGCATGTCGCCGGCATCGATGTGGTGCGTGCCGGCGAGGGCGAGTTCTACGTGCTGGAAGACAACCTGCGCGTGCCGTCGGGCGTGTCGTACATGCTCGAGAACCGCAAGATGATGATGCGCCTGTTCCCGGACCTGTTCGCGCGCAACCGCGTGGCGCCGGTGGCGCACTATCCCGACCTGCTGCTCGACATGCTGCGCGGGGTCTCGCCGCAGGCCATCGCCGATCCCACCGTGGTGGTGCTGACGCCGGGCATGTATAACTCGGCGTATTTCGAGCACGCCTTCCTGGCGCAGCAGATGGGGGTCGAGCTGGTCGAGGGCAGCGACCTCTTCGTCGAGGACAACCACCTGTTCATGCGCACCACGCAGGGCCCGCAGCGCATCGACGTGATCTACCGGCGCGTCGACGATGACTTCCTCGACCCGCTCGCGTTCCGTCCCGATTCCGCGCTCGGCGCCGCGGGGCTGCTGTCGGTCTACCGCGCCGGCAACGTGACCATCTGCAATGCCATCGGCACCGGCGTCGCCGACGACAAGTCGATCTATCCGTATGTGCCGGACATGATCCGCTTCTACCTCGGTGAAGAGGCCATCCTCAGCAACGTGCCGACCTACATGTGCCGGCGCGCCGACGACCTGCAGTACGTGCTGGACCATATGGCCGAACTGGTGGTCAAGGAAACCCACGGCGCCGGCGGCTACGGCATGCTGGTCGGCCCGGCCGCGACGCGCGCCGAGATCGATGCCTTCCGCGAGGTGGTCAGGGCCAGGCCCGAGCAGTACATCGCGCAGCCCACGCTGGCACTGTCGACCTGCCCGACCTATGTCGAGGCCGGCATCGCCCCGCGCCATATCGACCTGCGCCCGTTCGTGCTGTCGGGCAAGGAGGTGCGCATGGTGCCGGGCGGGCTGACGCGCGTGGCGCTGCGCGAGGGGTCGCTGGTGGTGAATTCCTCGCAAGGCGGCGGCACCAAGGACACCTGGGTGCTGGAACGATGAACGCGATGCCGGCCATGACGACCGCCGCCAACCCGGGAGAATCCACATGCTGAGCCGCACCGCCGACCACCTGTTCTGGATGGCCCGCTACACCGAGCGCGCGGAGAACACCGCGCGCATGCTCGACGTCAACTACCAGACCTCGCTGCTGCCGCAATCGGCCGAAGTGGCAGAGCAGGGATGGTGGGCCATGCTCGATATCTCGGAGCTGACCGAGGTCTTCGACCACAAGTACGGGCTGCTGTCGCGCGATGACGTGATCGACTTCATGGTCCGCGACATGACCAATGCCTCGTCGATCATGAGCTGCCTGCGCGCGGCGCGCGAGAACGCGCGCGCGGTGCGCGGCTCGCTGACCACCGAGGTCTGGGAAACCGTCAACACCACCTGGCTGGAGGTGCAGCGCCTGATTGCCGACGGCGTGCTGAAGGAAGACCCGGCGCGCTTCTTCGAATGGGTCAAGTTCCGCTCGCACCTGGCGCGCGGGGTGCAGTTCGGCACCATGCTCAAGGACGATGCCTTCCACTTCATGCGCCTGGGCACCTTCCTGGAGCGCGCCGACAATACCGCGCGCATCCTCGACGTCAAGTTCCAGGCGTCGTCCGGCGCGGAAGGCGCAGAGGGGGAGCAGGCCGAGGCCGACCCCGAGCAGGGCGCCCACAACGATTTCTACCACTGGGCGGCGATCCTGCGCTCGGTGTCGGGCTTCGAGGTCTACCGCAAGGTCTACCGCGCGGTCATCACGCCGCAGCGCGTGGCCGAGCTGCTGGTCCTGCGACCGGACATGCCGCGTTCGCTGGTGTCGAGCATGGACGAGGTGGTGGCGATCCTGCATACGGTGCGCAACCAGCATTCGGCGGAAACCGAGCGGCAGGCTGGTAAACTCCATGCCGACCTGAAGTACGCGCGCATCGACGATATCTTTGCCGTTGGCCTGCACGCGTACCTGACCAGCTTCCTCGAGCGCATCGGCGACCTCGGCAACGGCATCAGCCGGGACTTCCTGGTGCCGCTGCAGGCGGCCTGAGCCCGGGCCGCCGGCCGCCCCCGCCGCGCCCTGATACCGTGAAATACAAGATCCACCACCATACCGTCTACCGCTACGCCGAACCGGTGCGGCGCAGCGTGCACGAAGTGCGGCTCGAGCCGCGCTCGGGCCCGCTGCAGACCGTGAGCCACTGGCAGCTGTCGGCGCCGGGCAACCCGTCGGCGGCGCGCGACGGCTTCGGCAACATCGTGCACAACTTCACCGTGGCCGGGCCCGCCAGCACCATCGCCATCGAAGCCAGCGGCGAGGTCGAGGTGCTGCCGCCCCATGGTGACCTCGACCGCGACGGGCACCATGCTTTCTGCGACGCGCCGCCGGATGGCGAAGCGCGGGTATCACCGCTGTACTTCCTCGGCAGCACGCCGCTGACCACGGCGCCGGCGCCGATGCGGGCGTTTGCCGCGCCGTTCCTGGCGGCCGGGCACGACATCGATGCGCTGCTGGCGCTGGCGCGCGGCATCGGCGAGCGCGTGCGCTACAAGCCCAATACCACCGATGTCGGCACCTCGGCGGCGGAGGCCTTCGCGCTGGGCAGCGGGGTGTGCCAGGACCAGGCGCAGGTGATGGTGGCGGCGTGCCGGGCACTGGGCATTCCGGCGCGCTATGTCAGCGGATATTTCTACGACCCGGCCGCCACCGAACTGGCCAGCCATGCCTGGGCCGACGTGTGCCTGGACCCGGCCGGCGAAATCTGGTGCAGCATCGACATCACCCATGGCTGCCTGACCGACGAGCGCCATATCCGGCTGGCGGTAGGGCGCGATTACGCGTCAGCGGCACCAGTGCGGGGCATCCTGGACGGCGGCGCCGGCGAAACGCTGGAAGTCAATGTAATCATAACGCCACTTTCGACCTGATTAGGTGCTTGCTTCCAGACGTAGCGCGGTTGCGGTGCACGGGCGCTAGAATCCGGAGTGATGCAGGCCACTGCCGGCCCGGGCCGGCCGCCACCAAGAACACCAAGACAAACCATGACGTATTGTGTAGCCATGCGGCTGGATGCCGGCCTGGTATTCCTGTCCGACTCCCGCACCAATGCCGGGGTAGACGCCATCTCGACCGCGCGCAAGATGACCGTGTTCGAGGAGCCCGGCGACCGGGTAATGGTGCTGATGACCGCCGGCAACCTCGCGATCAGCCAGTCGGTGCGCCAGATCCTGATCGAGGACCATGACGAGAAACGCTCGCTGTGGACCGCGCGCGACATGTTCGAGGCCGCCTCGATCGTTGGCGATGCGGTGCGCCAGGTGCACCGGCGTGATGCGCACGCGCTGCGCGACGCCGGCATCGAATTCAATGTCAGCCTGATCTTCGGCGGCCAGGTACGCGGCGAGCGGGCCCGGCTGTTCAACATCTACGCGGCCGGCAATTTCGTCGAGGCCACGCCCGAGAACTGCTACTTCCAGATCGGCGAGGCCAAGTACGGCAAGCCCATCGTCGACCGCGTCGTGCATCCGTCGCTGCCGCTGGCGGAAGGCGCCAAATGCGCGCTGATCTCGATGGACTCGACGCTGAAGTCGAATATCTCGGTGGGCCTGCCCCTGGACCTGCTGGTCTACGAGGCGGATTCGCTGCAGGTGACGCGCTTTGTCAATATCGACGAGCGCAATGCCTATTTCCGCATGATCCGCGACACCTGGGGCCATCGCCTGCGCCAGGTCTTCGGCGAGATCCATAACCCCGAGTGGGATCCGGCCGCGCCCGCGGAGTTCTCGCTGGCGCGCTCCGGCGAGGCCGACCGCTGGGCCCAGCCGGTGCGGGCCAGGCGCGTGCATCCGCGCAAGCCGGACTGAGGCGCGGACAGGCATGCGCGAGATCATCCATTTTTCCCACGCCAACGGCTTCCCGGTGACGACTTACCGCAAGCTGTTCGGCGAACTCGACGGCGAGTTCGAATTCCGCGCCGTGGACCGCTACGGCCACAAGCCGGAATTCCCGGTGACGCGCGGCTGGCCGCACCTGGTGGAAGAGTTGCTGGGCGACATCGACCGCCAATACCGCCAGCCGGTGTGGCTGGTGGGCCATTCGCTGGGCGGCTTCCTGTCGCTGATGGCGGCACTGCGCCGCCCGGAACGGGTGCGCGGCGTGGTCATGCTGGACTCGCCGATCATCGCCGGCTGGCGCGCGTCGCTGCTGAAGACCGCGCAGATGCTTGGCATCGACGAAAAACCCGGCCCGGCGGCGGTGACCAAAAACCGGCGCACGCACTGGCCGGACGCCGAGGCGGTGTGGGAACACTTCCGCGCCAAGCCCAATTTCGCGGTGTGGGACCAGGACGTGCTGCGCGACTACGCCATCCACGGCACCGAACCCACCGGCAAGGACAGCGAGCGCCGGCTGCGCTTCGACCGCGAGGTCGAATACTGGATCTACCGCACGTTGCCGACCAGCCTCGGGCGCAAGGTCGCGCGCGGCGCGCCGGTGCCGGTCGGCTTCGTCGCCGGCACGCGCTCGCGCGAGGTGCGGCAGTGCGGGCTGGGCGCGACGCGCCGGCTGGTCGGGTCCAACCTGCGCTTCATCGAGGGCGGCCACCTGTACCCGATGGAACGGCCGCAGCAGACCGCGCAACTGGTGCGCGAACTGATCGGCGCGATGCGCCAGCAGGGGCGCTGAGCCGGTGTGCGGCGCATGCGCCGCAGCCCGGCGGCAACAGGCTGCGCGGCGCGCCGGAGCCGGGCTGCTGTCACAATTTCCGGGTCGGCGGGGAACGGGCTCTCATGTATAATCCCGATTTCCCCGGCAAGCTCGGTTTATGACCAAATTCGTCTTCGTCACCGGTGGCGTCGTCTCTTCTCTTGGCAAGGGCATCGCTGCTGCCTCGCTCGCGGCCATTCTTGAGTCGCGCGGCCTCAAAGTCACCCTCCTCAAGCTCGATCCCTACATCAACGTCGACCCCGGCACGATGAGCCCTTTCCAGCATGGCGAGGTGTTTGTCACGGAAGACGGTGCGGAAACCGACCTCGATCTCGGCCACTACGAGCGTTTCGTCTCGGCCAAGATGCGCAAGTCGAACAACTTCACCACCGGCCAGATCTACGAATCGGTGATCCGCAAGGAGCGCCGCGGCGAATACCTGGGCAAGACCGTGCAGGTGATCCCGCATATCACCAACGAGATCCAGGCCTTCGTCGAGAAGGGCGCGGCCGCGTCGCACGACGGCAAGGCCGACGTGGCGCTGGTGGAAATCGGCGGCACCGTGGGTGACATCGAGTCGCTGCCGTTCCTGGAAGCCGCGCGCCAGATGAGCCTGCGCATGGGCCGCAACCACTGCGCTTTCGTGCACCTGACGCTGGTGCCGTTCATTGCCAGCGCCGGCGAGCTGAAGACCAAGCCGACCCAGCACTCGGTGCAGAAGCTGCGCGAAATCGGCATCTCGCCGACCGCGCTGCTATGCCGCGCCGACCGTCCGATCCCGGACGACGAGCGCGCCAAGATCTCGCTGTTCGCCAATATCCCGCAGGACGCCGTGATCTCGGTGTGGGACGCCGACAGCATCTACAAGATCCCGCAGATGCTCAACGAGCAGGGCCTGGACCGCCTGATCTGCGAGGAACTTCGCCTGGACCCGCGCCCGGCCGACCTGTCGATGTGGCAGAAGCTGGTCAACGCCCAGGAAAATCCCGAGCATGAAATCACCATCGGCATGGTCGGCAAGTACGTCGACCTGACCGAGTCGTACAAGTCGCTGATCGAGGCGCTGCGCCACGCCGGCATGCACACCGCCACGCGCGTCAACATCGAATACATCGATTCCGAGGAACTGGAATCGGGCCACCTCGAGGTGCTGGCGCCGCTCGACGCGATCCTGGTCCCGGGCGGCTTCGGCAAGCGCGGCACCGAAGGCAAGATCCGCGCGATCCAGTACGCGCGCGAGAACAAGATCCCCTACCTGGGCATCTGCCTGGGCATGCAGCTGGCGGTGATCGAATTTGCGCGCCACCTGGCCGGCATGGCCGACGCCAACTCGACCGAGTTCAACCTGGAAACCGAGCACCCGGTGGTCGCGCTGATCACCGAGTGGGTCGACCGCGAAGGCAAGGTCGAGCAGCGCTCGGCCGATTCCGACCTGGGCGGCACCATGCGCCTGGGCGCGCAGCGCGTGCCGGTCAAGGAAGGCACCAAGGCCGCGGCAATCTATGGCGCCGAGGTCAACGAGCGCCACCGCCACCGCTACGAGGTCAACAACCACTACGTGCCGACGCTGGAGAAGGCCGGCATGGTGATCTCGGCGCGCACCCCGACCGAGAACCTGCCGGAGATGATGGAGCTGCCGGAGTCGATGCACCCGTGGTTTGTCGGCGTGCAGTTCCACCCGGAATTCACCTCGACGCCGCGCGACGGCCATCCGCTGTTCAAGGCCTACGTCGAAGCCGCGCTGGCCAGTCAGCAGCGCAAGGGCGCGTAAGGCCCGGCGCAAGCAGGAGAGACAGTCATGAAACTCTGTGGATTCGAGGCCGGCCTCGACCAGCCGTTCTTCCTGATCGCGGGTCCGTGCGTGATCGAGTCCGAGCAGATGGCGCTGGATACCGCGGGCGAGCTCAAGGCCATCACCACCGAGCTCGGTATCCCGTTCATCTACAAGTCGTCGTTCGACAAGGCCAACCGCTCGTCGGGCAAGTCGTTTCGCGGGCTGGGCATGGAGAAGGGCCTGGAGATCCTGGCCCACGTCAAGCGCGAGATCGGCGTGCCGGTGCTGACCGACATCCACGAGATCGACGAGATCAAACCCGTCGCCGCGGTGGTCGACGTGCTGCAGACGCCGGCGTTCCTGTGCCGCCAGACTGATTTCATCCGTGCCTGCGCGCAGAGCGGCAAGCCGGTGAATATCAAGAAGGGCCAGTTCCTGGCGCCGCACGACATGAAGAACGTGATCGACAAGGCCCGCGATGCCGCGCGCGAAGCCGGCCTGCCCGACGATGTCTTCATGGCCTGCGAACGTGGCGTCTCGTTCGGCTACAACAACCTCGTGTCCGACATGCGCTCGCTGGCGATCATGCGCGAGACCGGCGCCCCGGTGGTGTTCGACGCCACCCACTCGGTGCAGCTGCCCGGCGGCCAGGGCACCAGCTCGGGCGGCCAGCGCGAGTTCGTGCCGGTGCTGTCGCGCGCGGCGGTCGCCACCGGCGTCGCCGGCCTGTTCATGGAAACGCACCCGGACCCGAGCAAGGCCATGTCCGACGGCCCCAACGCGGTGCCGCTGTCGCGCATGAAGGAACTGCTGTCCGTGCTCAAGGAACTCGACACGCTGGTCAAGCGCGCCGGCTTCCTCGAAGACAACTTCGGCTGGCCGGCCTGCGCCTGAGCCAGCTGGCTTGTCGCCGCCGCGCCGCGCGGATGCCGGCGGTGACAAACCATATCGAAAGACCATACAAAAAATCGGGAGATTCTCCATGGCCGCGGGCTTTATCATCGCCTACGTCGTCGTGACCGACCCCCAGCAGTACGAGGAATACAAGGTGCTTTCGAGCAAGGCCATGCAGATCCATGGCGCCGAGGTGCTGGTGCGCGGCGGCAAGACCGAGCCGCTCGAGGGCGAGTGGGCGCCGACGCGCGTGGTGGTGCTGAAATTCCCGAGCTATGACGCCGCCAAGGCCTTCCACGACGGCGAGGCCTACCGCGCCGCGCGCAAGTCGCGCGAGCATGCGGCGAAGATGAACATGATCGTGGTCGAAGGCGCCGCCTGAGCCGGCTGGCGCCTGGCCGGCGTCGTGCGCGCGGCTTGCGCACATGACACGCGCCTGACACGCGCGCAGGTTGAAGTGATCAGCAGCAGCAAGAATCAACAGTCAGAGAGGAATTCATGAGTGCAATCGTAGATATCATCGGTCGCGAGGTTCTCGACTCGCGCGGCAATCCCACGGTCGAGTGCGACGTGCTGCTGGAATCCGGCGTGATGGGCCGCGCCGCGGTGCCGTCGGGCGCGTCGACCGGTTCGCGCGAAGCCATCGAGCTGCGCGACGGCGACAAGGGCCGCTACCTGGGCAAGGGCGTGCTGAAGGCGGTCGAGCATATCAATACCGAGATCTCCGAAGCCATCATGGGCCTGGATGCCTCCGAGCAGGCCTTCCTGGACCGCACCCTGATCGACCTCGACGGCACCGAGAACAAGAGCCGCCTGGGCGCCAACGCGATGCTGGCAGTGTCGATGGCGGTGGCCAAGGCCGCCGCCGAAGAAGCCGGCCTGCCGCTGTACCGCTACTTCGGCGGTTCGGGCGCGATGCAGCTGCCGGTGCCGATGATGAACATCGTCAACGGCGGCGCGCATGCCAACAACAGCCTGGACATCCAGGAATTCATGATCATGCCGGTGTCGGCGACCAGCTTCCGCGAAGCGCTGCGCTGCGGCGCCGAGATCTTCCATGCGCTGAAGAAGATCCTGGCCGACAAGGGCATGTCCACCGCGGTGGGCGACGAAGGCGGCTTTGCCCCCAACTTCTCCTCCAACGAGGAATGCCTGAACACCGTGGTGCAGGCCATCGAGAAGGCCGGCTACCGCGCCGGTGAAGACGTGCTGCTGGCGCTGGACTGCGCCGCCAGCGAGTTCTACCACGAGGCCGAGGGCGTGTACCAGCTCGAAGGCGAAGGCCTGAAGCTGAGCTCGACCCAGTTCGCCGATTACCTGGCCAACCTGTGCGACAAGTTCCCGATCGTGTCGATCGAGGACGGCATGGCCGAAGGCGACTGGGACGGCTGGAAGACCCTGACCGAAAAGCTGGGCACGCGCGTGCAACTGGTCGGCGACGACCTGTTCGTCACCAACACCAAGATCCTGAAGGAAGGCATCGACAAGGGCATCGGCAACTCGATCCTGATCAAGATCAACCAGATCGGCACCCTGACCGAGACCTTCGCCGCCATCGAGATGGCCAAGCGCGCCGGCTACACCGCCGTGATCTCGCACCGCTCGGGCGAAACCGAGGACAGCACCATCGCCGACATCGCCGTGGGCACCAACGCCGGCCAGATCAAGACCGGCTCGCTGTCGCGCTCGGACCGCATCGCCAAGTACAACCAGCTGCTGCGCATCGAGGAAGACCTGGGCGATATCGCCAGCTACCCGGGCAAGAGCGCGTTCTACAACCTGCGCTGACGGCTTGCCGAGTCGTTCCCGCGCCAGCGGGAGCGGCTGCGGGCGAATGGCATGGCGGCGGCCGGGACTACCCGGCCGCCGCCGTTTTTGTATCGAAATCTGCCTGGCGATTGCCTTCCAGGCGGAGTTCGCAGATCATTGTGCGGAAATTCCTGTCCGCCACCGTTCATGCGCCTGATTTCGCTGCTGTTGTTCGTGCTGCTGCTTGCCATCCAGTACCCGCTCTGGCTTGGCAAGGGCGGCTGGCTGCGCGTGTGGGATCTGAACCGCCAGCTGACCGAGCAGGGCACCCGCAACCAGACGCTCAAGCTGCGCAACGCCAAGCTGGAAGGCGAAGTGGCCGACCTGCAGGACGGCACCGGCGCCATCGAGGAACGCGCCCGCTATGAGCTGGGCATGGTGCGCGAAGGCGAGGTCTTCGTGCAGTTCGTCGCGCCGGCGCCCAAGATCAGCGCCACGCCACCGCTGCCGCCGCCGCCGAATTCGGTTGCCGGCCGGGGCGGCCACTAGGCCCCGTTTCACCGCCAATCGCCGGCTGCGCGCTCATGCCGGCCGGATCTTCCTCACCACCAGCCGTACGGATAGCCGCCCCAGCCCCAGCCGGGCATGCCGACGCTGACGCCACCGCCCCAGTGGCCGCCACCCCATCCGCCGTAAAACAGGTTCCAGCTGGTGTTGGGATAGGCATAGGCCGCGCGCGCGGCCGCCGCCTGCTGGTCCAGCGCGATCGCCGCGGCCTGGTCGCGCAGCACCTGCTGGTTGAGCGCGTCGAGCTTCTCCTTCTCCTCCGCGCTCAGCGGTGCCGGCGGCACGGCATTGGGCGCCAGCCGCGCGGTGGGCGGCGAGCCATTGGCGTCGCGCGGAATCTGCACGCAGCCGGCGGCCAGCAGTATTACGCCGAGCGCGGCGTACGCTGTGGCGCGCCGCGGATGGCGGGCGCTGGCGGCGCAATCAGGCAAGGGAGGGTTGGCTCGGGCGGACATGGCGGTTCTCAGGCTCGCTGACCGGCAGCTGGATGCTGCCATCGTACAGCCGTTGGACCGGGCGGCAACACCGATGTTTCCAGCGCGCCGCCGGCCGGCTGCCCCGCATTGCCCGCGCCGGTGCGGCAGCGCACGCAGGCGCCGCCGCAGGCGGATCAGTGGTGCTGCGTTGCGCCGGCGCCGGCGCCGGTGGCGACCGGGGTGGGCGAGAACAGCTGCGCGCAGTCGACCGGGTCGAACTCATAGCGCTGGCCGCAGAAGTCGCAGTGGATCTCGACATGGCCGCGCTCGGCGATGATGCTTTCGATCTCCGCCTGGCCCAGTGACTGCAGCATGCCGGCCACCTTCGGGCGCGAGCAGCTGCAGTGGAAATGCGGCGTCAGCGGCTCAAATACGCGCAGGCCGGCGTCCTGCAGGTCTTCCCAGAACAGGCGGCGCAGCAGGGTGTCGGGGGTCTCGGCCAGCAGTTCTTCGGCCTTCAGCGTGGTGCCGAGCTGGACCGCGCGATCCCAGGTATCGAGGTCCTGCGCCTTGGCATGGCTCGCCAGCGGCGCACCGGTCTCGCCGACGTCGGCGGTGCCGCCATAGGCCGGCAGTTTCTGCAGCAGCATGCCGGCGGCGACATGGTCGTCGGCGGCCAGCCACAGGCGCGTGTCGAGCTGCTCCGAGGCCTGCATGTAGTGCTCCAGCACGGCGCTGATCGAGCCCAGCGGGCCGTGCGCGTCGGCCAGCGGCACGATGCCCTGGTACGGCTGCTGGCCCGGCAGCTTGTCCTTCGGGTCCAGCGTGATGGCAAAGCGGCCATGGCCGTGGAGGTTGACCATTTGTGCCAGCGTGGCGTCGTCGGCCAGCTGCGCGCCCTCGGCCAGCTTGGCGGTGGCGCGCATCGACAAGTCGGACAGGCATTCCACCACCAGCATGCGCACCGGGCCGTCGCCGTGCAGCTGCATCACCAGCGCCCCGTTGAATTTCAGGTTGGCCGACAGCAGCGCCGCGGCGGCCATCATCTCGCCCAGCAGCCGGCGCACCGGTGCGGGGTAGCGGTGGCGGCCGAGCACTTCTTGCCAGGTGGCTTCCATGCGCACCAGCTCGCCGCGCACGGGGGCCGCGTCGAACAGGAACTTCTGCAGGGTGTCGGGGGTGGTGGTATCGGTCACAATAATCGGTCGGTTTCGGTAGAGGCGCGGCGGTCGTCAGCCGATCCGCTTGAGCTGTTGCTTGTACAGGGCCTGCCGCGTGGCGTAGGTCTCGGCGTTGCGATACAGGTTGGCGACGTCGGCAT
The DNA here is from genome assembly GCF_900250115.1 of Cupriavidus taiwanensis. Lineage (NCBI taxonomy): Bacteria > Pseudomonadati > Pseudomonadota > Betaproteobacteria > Burkholderiales > Burkholderiaceae > Cupriavidus > Cupriavidus taiwanensis. Next base: position 1,162,814 of record NZ_LT984803.1, read on the forward strand.
CGGTGAGCTGGCGCACCACCTTGGCCGGCGCGCCCAGGATCAGCGAACGGTCGGGGAAGACCTTGCCCTCGGTCACCACGGCGCCGGCGCCTACCAGGCATTCCTTGCCGATCACGGCACGGTTCAGCACCACGGCCTGGATCCCGATCAGCGAGCCTTCGCCCACGGTGCAGCCGTGCAGCATGGCCTGGTGGCCGATCGAGACCTTGTCGCCCAGCGTCAGCGGGCAGCCCGGGTCGGTATGCAGCACCGAACCTTCCTGGATGTTGGTGTCCGCGCCGACCACGATCGGCTCGTTGTCGCCGCGGATCACGACACCGGGCCAGGCGCTGGCGCGGGACTTGAGGGTCACGTTGCCGATGATGGTGGCTTCGGGGGCCACGTAGGCTTCGCTGTCGATACTGGGCTTGACGTCGCCGAGCTGGTAAAGCGCCATGAGGTCTCCTGCACGATTGGCTTTGGTTGAAGTGGGGGTTGCCGCCGGACTTTAAAGGGCCGGCGCGGGGAACCGGGTGGCGCCCAGGCTGCGCGGCTTGCGCGGCAGGCGGGCGCCGGCCAGGCCCTACAATGGCGGCAGACCCGGATTTTACGCCCATGCCAGAAAAAACACTTGCCGCCACGCCGCCTGATCCGTCACCTTCACCACGCCGCCAGGCGCTGGCGGTGCTGTGCCAGACGGAACCGCGCGACAAGGCCGTGGCGGCACGCGCACTTTATCGAAGCGTCATGACGCTGCCCGATGCCGCCCTCGGCGCAGGCGAGGCAATCCACGCCGAGGCCGCCCACGACATCCCCGGCCGGCCGGCACGGCCGGCGCTGGTGGCGCCGCAGCAGGTCGAGCGGCGCCGCTCGCTGCAGACTCCGGCCGGGCGCGCGGCGATGATCCACGCGCTGTGCCATATCGAGTTCAATGCCATCAACCTGGCGCTGGACGCGGCCTGGCGCTTTGCCGGCATGCCGCCCGCGTATTACCGCGACTGGCTGCGCGTGGCCGATGAAGAGGCGTACCACTTCACGCTGCTGGCCGACCACCTCGGCACGCTCGGCGCCGCCTACGGCGATTTCCCGGCCCACAACAGCCTGTGGGAGATGACCGACAAGACCGCCGGCGACGTGCTCGCGCGCATGGCGCTGGTGCCGCGCACGCTCGAGGCGCGCGGGCTCGATGCCTCGCTGCCGGTGCGCGCGCGGCTGGCCGGCGCCGGCGACCATGCCGCCGCGGCCATCATCGACATCATCCTGCGCGACGAAGTCGGCCACGTCGCCATCGGCAACCACTGGTACCGCTGGCTGTGCGCGCAGCGCGGGCTCGATCCTGTTGCCACCTACGCGCAACTGGCCGGGCAGTACCGCGCGCCCAAGCTGCGCGGGCCGTTCAACCTCGAGGCGCGCCGCGCCGCGGGCTTCGACGAAGACGAGCTGGCCTGGCTGGAAGCATCGGCCGGCTAGGCTGACCGGCGCTGTTCGGCGGCGCGTTCCTCTTCCAGCAGCCGCAATACCCGCCGCTGGACCTTGCCGGTGGTGGTCATCGGCAACTGGTCGATGAATTCGATCGCCTTCGGATATTCGTACGGCGCCAGCTGGCCGCGCACATGCGCCTGCAGTTCCGCGACCAGCGCCGCGTCGCCGTCGAACGAACGCGCCACCGACGGCGTCAGCACCACGAAGGCCTTGACCACCGCGCCGCGCTCCGGATCGGGCGACGGCACCACGGCGCAGTTGGACACCGCCGGATGCTTGAGCAGGCAGTTCTCGATCTCGCTCGGCCCGATGCGGTAGCCCGAGGACTTGAACACATCGTCGGCGCGCCCCTGGTACCACAGGTAGCCGTCGGCGTCGACGCGCGCCAGGTCACCAGTGCGGCACCAGCGCAGGCCATCGCGCTCGGCGTACTTGGCCGCGGTGGCGGCTTCGTTCTTCCAGTAGCCGAGGAAGAACACCGGGTCCGGATGCCCGGCGCTGTCGGTGGCGCACACCGCGACCTCGCCGTCCTCGCCCGGCGCGCAGGGCCGGCCTTCGTCATCGATCACCTGCACGCGGTGGCCGGGATAGGGGCGTCCCATCGAACCCGGCCGGGCCGGCCAGCCCAGCCGCTCGTCGTCATTCTGCGCGGTGCAGTTGCCGACGATGTAGTTGATCTCGGTCTGGCCGAACATCTCGTTGACGAGCACGCCGAGCGCGTCGCGGCACCAGCCGAATACGGTCTCGCCGACCGCCTCGCCGGCGCTCATCAGCGCGCGCAGGCGGATGTCGTAGTGCCGGCGCGGCTCGGGGCAGGCCTTCATCATCTGCTTGAGCGCGGTCGGGAACAGGAAGGTGTTGGTGACGGCGTAGCGCTCCAGCAGCTCGAAGGCGCGCTCGGCGGAGAAGCGGCCCTGGTAGCCGACGATCGGCTTGCCGAAATACAGCGCCGGCATCAGCGCATCCCACAGGCCGCCGGTCCAGGCCCAGTCGGCCGGGCTCCAGAACACGTCGTGGTCCTGCGGATACCAGTTCTGCGAACAGACAAAGCCGGTCAGGTTGCCGATCAGCGCGCGGTGCGGGATCAGCGCGCCCTTGGGTGGGCCGGTGGTGCCGCTGGTGTAGATCAGCACCGCGGCTTCGTCGGCCTTGGTCTGCTCGGCGACGAAGGTCGGCAGCTGCGCCGCGAGCAGCTGGTCCCAGTCGTGGTCGCCGCGGCCTCGGGCGTCGCCGGCGGCGATCACGGTGGCCAGCGTCGGGCATTCGGGGCGCGCCGCCAGCAGGTTGTCGATCGAGGTCTCGTCGGCGATCGCCACGCCGGCTTCGCTGTGCGCGATACGGTAGGCCAGCGCCTCCGGCCCGAACAGCATCGACAGCGGCATGGCGATGGCGCCGAGCTGGTAGATCGCCATATGCGCGATCACGGTCTCGATGCGTTGCGGCATCACGATCGCCACGCGCTCGCCGCGCGCCACGCCCAGCGCGCGCAGCGCCGCCGCCAGCCGGTTGGCCTCGGCCTGGATATAGGCAAAGCTATGCGCGTTGCGGCGGCCGTCCTCGTGCTCGGTATAGACCGCGATGCGGTCCATGGTGGCCGGGTCGCGGGCCCAGCGGCCGCAGCAGGCTTCGGCGATGTTGAACTGCGGCGGAATCTCCCAGCGGAAGGATTCATACAGGGCGCGGTAGTCGTCGCGCCGGCTTGCCGGCAAGGCAGCTGCGGCCATTCAGGGTCTCCATTGGGTTAGCGCCGCGCCAGCGGCCCGGCGGCGCTGGCGGCCGCTGCCGCTATAATGCGCGCAAGCGAACGATCGTTCTATTTTGTCGTGGCTTCCTCGCCGACCCCGCGGCGGGCAAGACCCGACACATGGGTGGAGACAATGACAATCAAGGAAACCTCGCGGTCTGAATTTATCACGGTGCGCGGCCTGCGCTACCACGTGCGCCACTGGGGCACCCCCGGCGCGCGCAAGCTGTTCATGCTGCATGGGTGGATGGACGTGGCCGCGTCGTTCCAGTTCCTGGTCGACCACCTGCGCGGCGACTGGCACGTGATCGCGCCCGACTGGCGCGGCTTCGGCGCGACCGACTGGCCCACGCGCTACCCCGGCACGCAGTCGTACTGGTTTGCCGACTACCTCGCCGACCTCGAGGCGCTGCTCGACCACTATGCGCCCGCGGGCCAGGTCGACCTGGTCGGCCACAGCATGGGCGCCAACGTGATCTGCCTGTATGCCGGCATCCGCCCGCAGCGCGTGCGCCGCGTGGTGGACCTGGAAGGCTTCGGCATGACCGCGACGCGGCCGGAGCAGGCGCCCCGGCGCTATGCGCGCTGGCTCGACGAAGTACGCGCAGGCACCGAGCTGAAGACCTACGACAGCCTCGACGGCGTCGCCGCGCGCCTGCAGAAGACCAATCCGCGCCTGCCCGACGAGCGCGCCGCGTTCCTGGCCGCGCACTGGTCGCGCCGCAACGCCGAGGGCCACTGGGAGATCCTGGGCGATCCCGCACACAAGCTGGTCAATCCGATGCTGTACCGGCTCGATGAAGTGATGGCGGTGTGGGAGCAGGTCACCGCGCCGGTATTGCACGTCGAGGCGCGCGCTTCGGAGACGCTGCGCCATATTGCCCACAAGCAGGCCATCGATGAATTCAGGCAGCGCTTCCGCGCTTTCCGCGATTTCCGCGAGGCGGTGGTGGAGGACGCCGGCCACATGCTGCACCACGACCAGCCCGCGGCCGTGGCGGAACTGGTGGAATCGTTCTGCGCCGGCACCTGATACCGGCCCCGAGCGGCAGTTCGGGCGTCAGGCGTGGGTGAGCTTTTCCTTCAGCGCGGCGTTGTTGCTGGTGTGCACGTGCACCAGCGCCTTTTCCGGGAAGGCATAGTGGTAGGCGCGGCGCAATGCCAGCGCGGCCTCGTGGAAGCCTGACAGGATCAGCTTCTGCTTGTTCGGGTAGAACGCGATATCGCCGGCGGCGAAGATGCCGCGGCGCGAGCTTTCGTAGGTAGTGGTGTCGACCAGGATGCGGCCGGCGCGCATATCCAGATCCCACTGCGCGATCGGGCCGGGTTCGGACACCAGGCCGTACAGCGCCACCAGTTCCTCGGCGGGCAGTACGGTGCTGCCGTCGCGGGTCCGCACTTCGACTGCACTGAGCGCGCCGTCCGCGCCCTCGGTGCGCAGTGCGCCCAGCATGCCGACCACGAAATCCATCTCGCCCTCGGTCACCGCGCGGCGCATCTCGGCGACGGTGCCGTCGGCGGCGCGGAAGCCCTCGCGCCGGTGCAGCAGCGTCACGCGCGCGGCCACCTTGCGCAGCGCCAGCGCCCAGTCCAGCGCCGAGTCGCCGCCGCCGGCGACGATCACGCGCTTGCCGGCGAAGTGCGACACGTCGCGCACCGCGTAGTGGACGTGGCGGCCTTCCAGCGCGGGCGCCTCGGGCAGCGATACGCGCTGCGGCGCGAACGCGCCCGCGCCGGCGCAGACCAGCACGGCGGCGACATCGAAGCGCTTGCCGCCGTCGGTCGTCACCAGCAGGCGTTCGTGCCCGGCATGGCCGTCCGGCGCGGCGATTTCGGCGACGCTTTCGGCGCGCTGGCCGAAGTGCATCGGGAAGTCGAACGGGGCGCATTGCTCCAGCAGCCGGTCCACCAGTTCCTGCGCCAGGCAGCCCGGCACGGCGGGAATATCGTAGATCGGCTTCTCGGGATAGAGCTCGGTGCACTGGCCGCCGGCGCGGTCGAGCACATCGATCAGTTCACATTTCAGGCCGAGCACGCCGGCCTGGAACGCGGCGAACAGGCCGACCGGGCCGGCACCGACGATCAGGACATCGGTGGTGGTGACCGTGGCGGTGGCGGAAGCGGTGGCTGGGGTAGCGGTGGACATGGGGCATGGCAGGCACGCCTGGTGCCCGCGAATCGACGATGCAAAGCCCGACTATACCCCGCAGCCAGCGGCTTTCCGCCGACGCCAGCGTTGCCGGCATGGCTTTGCGTGGCCCGCCGGGAGCGGCGCCGCCGCGCAGTCCAGGAGCGACGGGAGTAGAATTGCCCCATGCAAAACGCCCACGCCATCAATGCCGACCTGCATTGCCATTCCACCGTTTCCGACGGCACGCTCGCGCCGCGCGCCGTGGCCCAGCTCGCCCGCGACGCAGGGGTTGCGTTCTGGGCGCTGACCGACCACGACGAGCTGGGCGGGCAGGCCGAGGCACGCGCCGCCGCCGAGGAATTCGGCATGCGCTATGTGCCGGGCGTCGAGATCTCGGTGACCTGGGCCGGACAGACGGTGCATATCGTCGGGCTGCAGATCGATCCGTTCTGTCCGGAACTGATCGATGGACTGACCGAGACCCGCTCGGGCCGCGCGAGGCGGGCGCGCGATATCGCCGATGCGCTGGCCAGGGTGGGCATCGACGGTGCCTATGAAGGGGCCCTGCGGTACGTCGGCAACCCCGACCTGATTTCGCGCACGCATTTCGCACGCTGGCTGGTCGATCAGGGACGTTGCGCCAGCATCGGCGATGTCTTCAGCGAGTACCTGTCGGAGGGCCGCCCGGGCTATGTCGGCCACCGCTGGGCCAGCCTGGCCGAAGCGGTGGGCTGGATCCGCACCGCCGGCGGCATCGCGGTGATGGCGCACCCGGGACGCTACCACTACACCGACACCCAGCACGACGCGCTCTTCGATGAATTCACCGCGCTGGGTGGCGGCGCGGTCGAGGTGGTGACCGGCAGCCATACGCCCGACCAGTACCGACGCTACGCCGAGGTGGCGCGGCACTACGGCTTGCTGGCTTCGCGCGGCACGGACTTCCACGGGCCCGGCGAGGGCCGGGTGGAACTCGGCACGCTGCCGCCGCTGCCGCCTACGGTCACGCCGGTCTGGCACGACTGGTAGGCGCGCCCCTGCCTGGCCGGGGCCTGCCCCGGATGCCGCTCCGTTCCATCCGAATCCGCTCCCTGGCCCATGTCCCAATACTTTGAGATCCATCCGCTCAACCCGCAGTCGCGCCTGCTCAAGCAGGCGGCCCAGATCCTGCAGAAGGGCGGGCTGATCGCGCTGCCGACCGACTCCAGCTACGCGCTCGCCTGCCGGCTCGACGACAAGGCCGCGGTCGAGCGCCTGCGCCGGCTGCGCGGCATCGACGACCGCCACCACCTGACGCTGATGTGCCGCGACCTGTCCGAGCTCGGCAACTTTGCCCGCGTCGACAACCGCCAGTACCGCTGGCTCAAGGGTGCCACGCCGGGCCCGTACGTGTTCATCCTGGAGGCGACCAAGGAAGTGCCGCGGCGGCTGTCGCACCCGGCGCGCAAGACCATCGGCGTGCGCGTGCCCGAGCACGCCATCCCGCTGGCGCTGCTGGGCGAAACCGGCGAGCCGCTGATCTCGGCGACGCTGCAGCTGCCGGGCGACCACGAACCCCTCAACGATCCGGCGCAGATCCGGGCGCGGCTGGAAAAACAGCTCGACCTGGTGGTGGATGGCGGGCCGGCCCCCGCGCAGCCGACCACGGTGATCGACCTGACCGGCGGCGAGCCCGAACTGGTCCGCGCCGGCCGCGGCGACATCGCCCGCTTCGGCCTCTGACACGCGGCGCCGCCGCGCCTTCGGCCGGGTGCATCAGCGTGCGCCCGGGCGCCGGCGGGCCGCTACAATAGCGCTCATGGATTCCTCCCTTATCCAGACCTTCGCGGTCTATGCCCTGCCGGTGCTGTTCGCCATCACGCTGCACGAGGCCTCGCACGGCTACGTGGCCAAGCTGTTCGGCGACAGCACCGCCTATGCGCTCGGGCGCGTCAGCCTGAACCCGATCCGCCATATCGACCCGATCGGCACCATCGCCGTGCCGCTGCTGTTGTACATCATGACCAGCGGCCAGTTCGTGTTCGGCTACGCCAAGCCGGTGCCGGTGGTGTTCGAGCGCCTGCGCAACCCGCGCTGGCATGGCATGTGGGTGGCGCTGGCCGGGCCTGCCAGCAACGTGGTGCAGGCCTTCGTCTGGGTGCTGCTGGCGATCGGCCTGACCTGGGGCGGCGTGCGCGAGCCGTTCTTCGGCGAGATGGCGCTGGCCGGCGTGCGCGTCAACCTGGTGGTGGCGGCCTTCAACCTGTTCCCGGTGCCGCCGCTGGATGGTGGCCGCGTGCTGACCGCGCTGCTGCCGCAGGGCATTGCGCGCGCGGTGTCGCGCATCGAGCCCTACGGCATCTTCGTGGTACTGGCGCTGGTGGCCGCGGGGGTGATCACCACCATCTGGATGACGCCGGTGGTCAATGTGCTGATGTCCCTGATCGAGATGCTGCTGCGCCCGATCGTGCTGTTGCTCAATTGACGGGGACGGCCATGACGCTGTCGCATGCCGGCATTGCCGCCCCGTCCGCCTGGGTCACGCGCTGGGCCCATCTGCTGCGTCCGGGCGCGCGGGTGCTGGACCTGGCCTGCGGCAGCGGCCGCCATGCCGCCTGGCTGGCGGCGCGCGGCCACCGGGTGCTGGCGGTCGACCGGGATGCCGACGCCATCGCCAGCCTGCCCGCCGGCGTGGCCGGGCGCGTGGCCGACCTGGAGCAGGGCGACTGGCCACTGGCCGGCGCGGAGCCGTTCGACGCCATCGTCGTCACCAACTACCTGCACCGGCCGCTGTGGCCACACCTGGCGGCCGCGCTGGCGCCGGGCGGGTGCTGGATCTATGAGACCTTCGCCGCCGGCAACGAGACCGTGGGCAAGCCGTCGCGGCCGGATTTCCTGCTGCGCCCCGGCGAGCTGCTGGAGGTGGCGCGCGCCCATGGGCTACGCGTGGTGGCCTACGAGGACGGCGTGATCGAAGTGCCGAAAACAGCCTTCGTGCAGCGCCTATGTGCGGTGCGCGAGGCGGCGCCGGCGGCCGGTGCGGCCGCGCCGCCACGCTACCGGCTCGATCCCTGAGCCGCGCGCCGCGATGTCGGCGCAAACGGCGCCGCATGCGTTGAAACAGTTGGTATCAACCCCCGTCCGGGCAGCGCTCGAAGCGGCCTGCGGTTCCGGTACAATCCCGTTATTCGCATCCCGAATTCCCTAACGTTATGACACAGATTACCGGCAGCATCGTTGCCATCGTCACCCCGATGCAAGAGGACGGCAGCCTGGACTTCCCGGCCCTGCGCGCACTGGTCGACTGGCACGTTGCCGAAGGCACCGACGCCATCGTGATCGTGGGCACCACTGGTGAGTCCCCGACGGTGACCGTCGAGGAGCACTGCGAACTGATCCGCGTTGCCGTCGAACAGGCCGGCAAGCGCATCCCGATCATCGCCGGGACCGGTGGCAATTCCACCAAGGAAGCCATCGAGCTGACCGCCTTTGCCAAGAAGGTGGGCGCCGATGCCTCGCTGCAGGTCGTGCCGTACTACAACAAGCCGACCCAGGAAGGCATGTACCGGCATTTCCGCACCATCGCCGAGGCGGTGGACCTGCCGGTGCTGCTGTACAACGTCCCCGGCCGCACGGTCGCGGACATGAACAACGAAACCATCCTGCGCCTGGCGCAGGTGCCGGGCATCGTCGGCGTCAAGGAAGCGACCGGCAATATCGACCGTGCCGCGCAGCTGATCAAGGGCGCGCCGGAAGGCTTCGCCATCTACAGCGGCGACGATCCCACCGCGGTGGCGCTGATCCTGCTGGGCGGCCACGGCAATATCTCGGTGACCGCGAACGTGGCGCCGCGCAAGATGCACGAGATGTGCGCGGCGGCACTGAAGGGCGACGTCGTCACCGCGCGCCGCCTGCATATGGAACTGATCGGGCTGAACCAGGCCATGTTCATCGAAGCCAATCCGATCCCGGTCAAGTGGGCGCTCCAGCAGATGGGCAAGATGGCTGGCGGTATCCGCCTGCCGCTGACCCCGCTGTCCGAGGGCAACCACGACTACGTACGCAAGGCACTGGCCGCCGCCGGCCTGCTGGCCTGATTCTTCGCGGCGTCCTGCTGTCCGCCTTACCTACTAGGATTGCGTGTCAATGAAACTGAAGCTTAACCGCCGTGGCGCGACGCAAGTCCGCCGCGCCGCCCTGGTTGTGCCCGTGCTTGCCGCCGGTGTGTTGACCGGCTGCAGCAGCCTCAACGAGGCCATGCAGCCCGACAAGATCGACTACAAGTCGTCGGCGTCGAAGCGTACGCCCACGCTCGACGTGCCGCCCGACCTGACCAAGCTGGAAGGCGACCGCCGTTACTCGGTGCCCGATGCCAACGGCACCTCGACGCTGTCGACCTACAGCCAGGCCACCAAGGTGCGCGAGCAATCGCCGACAGAGAACGTGCTGCCGTCGGCGCAGGGCATCCGCATGGAGCGCGACGGCAACCAGCGCTGGCTGGTGATCAGCAACGGCATGCGCGGCGACCAGTTGTGGCAGCAACTGCGCGGCTTCTGGCAGGAAAGCGGCTTCCTGCTGGTGCAGGACTCGCCCGAGACCGGCATCATGGAAACCGACTGGGCCGAGAACCGCGCCAAGATCCCGCAGGACATCATCCGCAACACCATCGGCAAGGTGTTCGACGGCCTGTACTCGACCTCCGAGCGCGACAAGTTCCGCACCCGCGTCGAGCGCGCGCAGAACGGCACGCTGGAAGTCTTCATCAGCCACCGCGGCGCGCAGGAACAGCTGACCGGCATCGACAAGTCGAGCACGGTGTGGACCCCTCGCCCGGCCGATCCCGAGCTGGAAGCCGAATTCCTGTCGCGCCTGGCGCAGCGCCTGGGCGTGCAGAAGGAGCAGGCCGACCGCATGGCCAAGAACCCGACGCCGGCCGGCAATACGGCCGCGGCGGCGGGCGCTGCCGCCGACACCACGGCCGCCGCCGCGGCCGCCACGACCGGCGCCGAGGGTGCCGCGCCGAACAAGTCGTACCTGGCCCAGGTCAACGGCGCCCCGGCGCTGCAGCTGCCCGAGCCGTTCGACCGCGCCTGGCGCTCGGTGGGCCTGTCGCTGGATCGCGTCAACTTCACCGTCGAGGACCGTGATCGCGCGCAAGGGCTGTACTACGTGCGCTATGTCGACCCGCGCAACACGGTCGACAACCGCGGCTTCTTCTCCAAGCTGTTTACCAAGCCGGACGATCCCAAGACCGCCAAGAAGTACCGCGTTTCGCTCAAGGGCACGGGCAGCGGCACGCTGGTGACGGTGCTCAACGATGCCGGCCAGCCCGAGAACGGCGAAGTCGGCAAGCGCATCCTGTCGCTGCTCGACGAGCAACTGCACTGAGCCGGCGCATGATTGCTGGCTTGCCAGCCGGCCGTCCTGGCCGGTGCCTGGCGGGGAGGGCGCGGCCATGATGCGCTTCGCCTTCCTCGGCAGCGGCAGCGAGGGCAACTCGCTGCTGATCGAATCCCGCGAAGAAACCACCACCACCCGCGTGCTGCTGGACTGCGGCTTCGGCATCCGCGAGACCGCCCGGCGCCTGGAGCGCCTGGGTGTCACGCCGGACCAGCTCGACGCCGTGCTGGTCACGCACGAGCATGGCGACCATGTCGGTTCGGCCTACGCCTTTGCCGCGCGCCATCGCCTGACGGTCTATGCCAGCCACGGTACCTGGCTGGCCACCTCGCACCTGCGCGGCGCCGACGTGGCCGACGTGCGGGTTTGCTGCGCCGACCATGGCTTCGCCATCGGCGGCCTGCAGGTGCTGCCCTACACCGTGCCGCACGATGCGCGCGAGCCGGTGCAGTTCGTGCTGTCGGACGGTCAGGCTCGGCTGGGCGTGCTGACCGATGCGGGGATGGAAACCCCTTACGTGACCTCGCGCCTGGCGGGCGTCGATGCGCTGGTGCTCGAATGCAACCATGACCGCGAGATGCTGCGCAATTCCGTCTATCCGGCCTCGCTCAAACGGCGCATCGGCGGCGACTTCGGCCACCTGGCCAATGAAGTGGCGGCCAGCATCCTGGCGCAGATTGCCCATGACGGGCTGAACCGCGTGGTGGCGGCCCATCTGAGCAAGCAGAACAACACGCGCGCGCTGGCCACCGGCGCGCTGGCGGCGGCGCTGGGCACCCGGCCGAGCGAAGTGCTGGTGGCGGATCAGGACGAAGGTCTGGGGTGGCAGGCGGTGCGCGCCTGAGGCCTGCGGCAACAGGGACCGCGCGAGGGTGCGGCCCAAAAACAAAAACCGGCCCGAAGGCCGGTTTTTTTTATCGGTGAGAAACCGATTACTGCTTGGCGGCCGGAGCCGAAGCGTCAGCAGCCGGAGCCGAAGCGTCGGCAGCCGGGGCCGAAGCCGCGTCAGCAGCCGGAGCGGCCGGGGCCTCAGCAGCCGGAGCCGAAGCTTCAGCAGCAGGAGCGGTAGCAGCCGGAGCAGCCGTGTCAGCGGCCGGGGCGGCAGCTTCTTCCTTCTTGCCGCAAGCAGCGAGAGCAACAGCGGCCAGCAGCGATGCGATCAGGAGAGACTTCTTCATTGTTCGTCCTTTAACTTGTAATAACGAAAAACAGGCGATGAATAATTACCGGTAATTATCGCTCTTGAACTGCAAAATTAGGCCCTCCCGGGTGCCGACATATGCAGTGGTCCACAGTACTAGCCAGCCGACGATTATATCCGCGTTTTCCCGGCTTGTGTAGCGCCGAAATTTGCTGATTCGCAATGTTACGCATTATTACAGCCGCGGCCCCAATTGCAACCATCCTTCCAGGGTCCAGTGATGGAAGGTTTCCATCAGATCGGGCAGGTCGGCACAGGTCCCAACTTCCTGGGCGCTAAGCTGCCGATTATCGGCCAACTTCTTCAGCCACGGCGTCAATTCGGCCGGCGGCTCGTAGGCTTCTCCATTCAGGAAGAAATTGGCCCGGTCGTAAAGCGCAATCGACGCCGGCGCCAGCACCACGCCATGCCGGGACGCCAGTGTCGCATAACGACGCAACGGCATGTCGGCGATCTCTGCAAATTCAACGCCAGGCTTGGGCTCGGACAGATGGCTGCCGAGGAATTCCGACACCATCTGGCTGTTCCATTGCAGTGCCTTGAGCCGTTCCGCCACCGCCCTAGCCATGCCCGCCGGCAATTGCGCGGGGCGCGTCGCGGCGCGCTCGCCGGCATCGGCATAACGGCCGCCGAGATCTTCGTTGTCTTCGACCGTTTCCGACAGCCACGCCAGGAAGTGCCCGGCCAATTCGCGATAGGCGGGCGCGCGGAAACCGATCGAGCAGGTCATGCATTCGCCCTCGGCAATACCATCGTGCGCATATTGCGGCGGCAGGTACAGCATGTCGCCGGGCTCCAGTACCCATTCCTGTTCGGCGCTGAAGTCGGCGAGAATCTTCAGCGGCATGTCGGGAATCAGCGCGAGGCTGGTCTGTGACGAAATGCGCCAGCGACGCCGGCCCGAGACTTGCAGCAGGAACACGTCATACGAGTCGAAGTGGGGGCCCACGCCGCCGCCGTCGGTGGCGTAGCTGATCATCACGTCGTCGAGGCGGGCGTCGGGGACGAAGCGGAAGCGACCCATCAGATCCGCCGCGGCGGCATCGTGCAGGTTGACGCCCTGCACCAGCAGGGTCCACTGACGGGTCTTGACGCCGGGCAGGTTTTCGCGCGCAAATGGACCATGCGCGAGTTTCCAGCGGTTGCGGAAGTGCGTCACCAGGCGCGATTCGACATCGTCGCGATCGGCGAGATCGAAAAGCGCATCGCGCGACACCGGCGGCACAATTCCCGGCACCGCCTGTCGAATGAGCATGGGCTTGCGATGCCAGACATCCCGCATGAATGCAGCAGGCGTCATGCCACCAAGCAGGTCGAGCGGAGTGTCTGGATCGACGGGGCCAGGGGGCAGGGCCTGCGCGTATAATGCGGAATCGTTCATGGAGTCAAGAATTGAAAATCGCTAAGAACACGGTGGTGTCCGTGATGTACAAGCTATCGGACGCGCAGGGCAATCTGATCGAGGAGTCAGATGAAGCCATGGTCTATTTGCACGGCGGCTATGATGGCACGTTCCCCAAGATCGAGGAAGCGCTCGACGGCCATGACACCGGCTTCGAGACCCAGCTGCAGCTGGAACCGGAAGACGCGTTCGGCGACTACGATGCCGACCTGGTGAAGGTCGAGCCGCGCAACCGCTTCCCGGAGCCGCTCGAGGTCGGCATGCAGTTCGAGGGCATGCCCGAGGACGGTGACGAAGAAGACTCCGTCATCTACACCGTGACCGACGTGGCCGAGGACAAGGTCGTGCTGGATGGCAACCATCCGCTGGCCGGCATGGCGCTGCGCTTCTGGCTGAAGGTTTCGGAAGTGCGCGAAGCCACCGCCGAGGAAGTCGAGCATGGCCACGCCCACGGCGCCTCGGGCGTTGAAGTGGTGGACGAAGACGAGGACGACGATACCCCACGCACGCTGCACTGAGCCTTCGCTTGCAGTGCTGTCATCAGGAAGCCGGCCGTTGCCGGCTTCTTTGCTTTGGCGCGCGCGTCAGTTCGGTGCCGGGGCATCCTTCAGCACCACCGCGAACGGCGATGCCGCGGCCGGCGTGATCACCAGCTCGGCCCATTGCGAGATCGAGCTGGCTGGCAGCGACACGCGCGTGAAGTTTTGCATCACCTTGCCGGCCGCGTCGCGCATCGGCTTGTCGATGCCGAAGCCGCTGTCGGCGCCGCTGCCGGCGGCGTGCACCAGCAACACCTGGCCGTTGAAGCGCGCGCTCAGGTCGCGCAGCTGGCGCTTGAATTCCAGGTAGCCATCGCGCGTGCGATGGCGCATGAAGCCGTCGAGCAGCGTGGGCCGTCCCTTCTTCTCCCAGCCGTTGGCGAAATGCGGATCGGCGTGGGCCACCACGACGATGCCATTCATGTCGCGCTGGCGCGCCAGCGAGAACGCACGGGCCAGCCACTGCCGGTTGGCTTCGCGCCGGTCCTCGAACTCGCTGTTGCGGCCGCCTTCGTCGCGGTAGTGGTTGTTGTCGCCCGGCACGTTGAGACCGACGATCAGCACGTCGCCGACACTGATGCGCATGTTCTCGCGGAAGCTGCGGAACAGCGCCTGGTCCGACTGCCGCACCAGCGGCCGCGTCTGCCGTCCGAGCGTGGCGTCCTCCGGAAAGAACAGTTCGCGCAGCCGGCTCAGCCGCTCGACCGGGTCGAAGCTGCCGTTGACCGGCAGCCTGCATTCTGACCAGTCGGTTTCGCCCGGCACATAGATCAGCGGCAGCGGCGACTGGTTCAGCAACTGCTGGCGGCTGCCGAGCACGGCGTCGCTGCATGACTCCGTATCGCCCTTGACGCCGCCGGCATGGATCACCAGGTTCAGCTTGCGCTCGGCGAAGTGGTCGAGCAGCGCCGCCAGATTGGCTTCCGCGGCCGGCCACTGCGGCAGGTCGGCGATGAGCGCGACGCGCACCACCTGCGGCTTGGCCGGTGGCCGCGCCGCCAGCGCCTGCGGTGCGGCAGCCGCCATCGCGGCCAGGCACAGCCCGGGCAGCAGCGTCGGCAGGGCCCGGCGCAGCGCCTTCATGCCGTATCGACCGCCTCGCCCGCCAGCGCCTTGAGCCGGTACAGCGCCTCCAGCGCCGCGCGCGGCGTCAGCGTGTCCGGATCCAGGTCGGCCAGGGCGTCGATCACGGCGGCCTGCTCGGGGGCCAGCGCGGGGGAGGGGGCAGCCATGGCGGCATCGTCGTCGTCCCAGGCCTCGTCGCCGTCGGGCGTCGGCGGCGCGGCGAACAGGTCGAGCTGCGGCGTGGGCGTGGCGTCGGCGGATTGCTGCTCCAGCCAGGCCAGGTGCTTGCGCGCGGCGCGGATCACCGGCTGCGGCACGCCGGCCAGCTGCGCCACCTGCAGGCCGTAGCTCTGGCTGGCCGGGCCGTCCTGCACCGCATGCAGGAACACGATGCCGTCGCCATGCTCGACCGCCGACAGGTGCACGTTGGCCGCCTGCGGGAACTCCTGCGGCAGCTGCGTCAGTTCGAAGTAATGCGTGGCGAACAGGGTATGGCTGCGGTTGTGCGACAGCAGGTGGCGCGCGATCGCCCAGGCCAGCGCCAGGCCGTCGAAGGTCGAGGTGCCGCGGCCGATCTCGTCCATCAGCACCAGCGATGCCGGCGTGGCGTGGTGCAGGATGCCGGCAGCCTCGGTCATTTCGACCATGAAGGTCGAGCGGCCGCCGGCCAGGTCATCGGCGGCCCCGATGCGGGTGAAGATGCGGTCGATCGGCCCGATCACCGCCCGCCGCGCCGGCACATAGGCGCCCACGCAGGCCAGCAGCACGATCAGCGCGGTCTGGCGCATGAAAGTCGATTTACCGCCCATGTTGGGGCCGGTGATCAGCAGCAGCTTGCGGGCCTCGTTGAGCTGGCAGTCGTTGGCGATGAACGCCACCGACTCCGCCGCGAGCTGGCCTTCGACCACCGGATGGCGGCCCTGCACGATGTCGACCACGTTCTCGGCGACGCGCTCCGGCGCTGACCAGTCCAGCGTTTGCGCGCGCTCGGCCAGTGCCGCCAGCACGTCCAGCCGCGCCAGCGCGGCAGCCACGCGCTGCAGCTCGCCGATATGCGGCAGCAGTGCCTGCAGCAGGCCATCGTAGAGCTGCTTCTCGCGGGCCAGCGCGCGGTCCTGCGCCGACAGCGCCTTGTCCTCGAAGGCCTTCAGCTCGGGCGTGATGTAGCGCTCGGCGTTCTTCAGGGTCTGGCGGCGGCGGTAGTCGTCGGGCACCTTGTCGGCCTGGCCGTTGGTGACCTCGATATAGAAGCCGTGCACGCGGTTGAACTCGACGCGCAGGTTGGCAATCCCGGTGCGCGCGCGCTCGCGCGCTTCCAGGTCGATCAGGAACTGCCCGCAGTTCTCGGAGATGTCGCGCAGCTCGTCGAGCTCGGCATCGAAGCCGCGCGCGATCACGCCGCCGTCGCGCACCACGGTGGCGGGCTCTTCGGCCACGGCGCGCACC
Organism: Cupriavidus taiwanensis; assembly: GCF_900250115.1. Lineage (NCBI taxonomy): Bacteria > Pseudomonadati > Pseudomonadota > Betaproteobacteria > Burkholderiales > Burkholderiaceae > Cupriavidus > Cupriavidus taiwanensis. Next base: position 1,179,182 of record NZ_LT984803.1, read on the forward strand.
AGCAGGTCCAGGCAATCCTGCGGCACGGCCAGGTCCTGCAGGGTCTGCACCAGCAGCAGGCTGCCCTGGTCGTCCTGCAGGCAGCCCTGCACTTCAGGCAGTGCGCGCAACGTGTCGCGTAGCGACGACAGGTCGCGCGGACGCGCATTGAGCAGCGCCAGCCGCGAGGTGATGCGCTCGACGTCGGCGAGCCGGCGCAGCGCCGTGCGCAGCGCGTCGGTGCCCTGGTCGATCAGCACGCCGATGGCCTGTTGGCGCGCCTGCGGCACCGCCGCATCGCGCAGCGGGTGGTGCAGCCAGTGGCGCAGCGCGCGGCTGCCCATGGCGGTGCAGCAGGTGTCCAGCAGCGAGAACAGCGTCGGCGACTCGCCGCCGCGCAGGGTTTCAGTCAGTTCCAGGTTGCGCCGCGTGGCGGAGTCCAGTCCGACATACTCGGACTCGCGCTCGACCTTCACGCCCTGCACATGGCGCAGCGACTGGCCCTGTGTGGTGGCGGCGTAGTTCAGCAGCGCGCCGGCAGCGCCCAGCGCGGCGCCCAGCCCGGCACAGCCGAACGGGTCCAGGCTGGCCACGCCCAGTTGCTCGCGCAGCCGGCGCGTGCCGGCGTCCTGGTCGAAATGCCATTCCGGCAGGCGCGTGCGTGCGCACGCCAGCGCGGGCAGTTCGATGCCATCGGCATACAGCAGCTCGGCCGGGCGGATGCGCTCGAGCTCCCGGCCCAGCAGCGCCGCTTCGCATTCCATCAGGCGCAGTTCGCCGCTGGCCAGGTTCAGCCACGCCAGGCCGGTCTTGCTGACGCCGCGGCGCGTGGTCTGCTGGTGCACGGCCATCAGGAAGGTATCGGCCTTGTCGGGCAGCAGCGCGGCGTCGGTCAGCGTGCCGGGGGTGACGATGCGCACCACCTTGCGCTCCACCGGCCCCTTGCTGGTGGCGGGGTCGCCGATCTGCTCGCAGATCGCCACCGACTCGCCCAGCTTCACCAGCCGCGCCAGGTACTGGTCCGCCGAATGGAAGGGGATGCCGGCCATGCGGATCGGCACGCCATTGGACGAGCCGCGCGCGGTCAGCGTGATGTCGAGCAGGCGCGCGGCCTTCTCGGCATCGTCATGAAAGAGTTCATAGAAATCACCCATGCGGTAGAACAGCAGGGTGTCGGGGTGGTCTGCCTTGATGCGCAGGTACTGCTGCATCATGGGGGTATGGCGGCTGCCTGTGGCGTCTGCCTGTGCCTGTTCAGGGTCGGTTTTCTTCTGCAATCCCATTGCCATTTAGCCTGTCTGGCGGTGGGCCTGCGTCGTGCCGCCCGATCCGCGCCGAGCGCTCCTTGCGTGCCCAGGAAAAGCGCCTCCGCGGGGGCGGGCCGGGCGCTGGTCCGGCGGCCTGTGGCCGCGGCACGAAGGGGCGTTTTCGAATATGGGCGATATGGTACAGCACGGTGCTGCCGCCGCAGGCCCGCAGACCGCTGCGCCGGCCGCGGATCAGCGGAACACCAGCACCGGGATGTCGCTATGGGTCAGCACTTTCTGCGTTTCACTGCCCAGCAGCAGGCCGCTGAGTCCGCGGCGGCCATGCGAGGCCATGAAGATGACATCGCAGCCCAGGTCCCGGGCGGCATGGATGATGCCCTGGTACGGCGCCGAAGCGCTGGAGACGTGGCCGGTACAAGGTACCCCGGCCAGCGCTGCAGCGGATTCGACCTTGGCCAGTTCCCGGCGCGCCCCGGCTTCCACGCGCTGCTGGTAGGCGTCGCGCTTTTCGTGCGAGCTGTCGCTGGTCAGCACATAGGGATAGCTCTCCACGCACATGTACGGCGTGAGCCGTGCCCCCGCGGTGCGGGCGAACTGGATGGCGGCGGAGACGGCCTGGTGCGAAAGCTCCGAGCCGTCGACCGGGAGCAGGATGTGCTTGAACATGGGGTCCTTTTCTGTTGTGTGAGGCAAGGGCGCGAAGCGAAGCGGACGCCAGCGGGTAGCATCCTGCGCTTCGGCGCCGCGTTCAGTTGGCCAGCGCGCGGCCGACGATCAGCGGATCCGGCTGGCCGATCGCGGTGGTGTCCCGGTTGGCATAGGGAAAGCGCGCCAGGATGTAGCGCAGCGCATTGAGCCGCGCGCGCTTCTTGCAATCGGAGCGGATCACCGTCCAGGGCGCATCGGCGGTATCGGTATGCGCGAACATCGCTTCCTTTGCGCGGGTGTACTCGTCCCATTTGTCGAGCGAGGCGACATCGACCGGGCTGAGCTTCCATTGCTTGAGCGGGTGGATTTCGCGCTCGCGGAAGCGCCGGCGCTGCTCCTTCTGGCTGACCGAGAACCAGAACTTGAACAGGTGGATGCCGCTGCGCACCAGGTGCCGCTCGAAATCCGGCGCCTGCTGCAGGAAGTCCTGGTATTCGCGCGTGGAGCAAAAGCCCATCACGTGCTCGACGCCGGCCCGGTTGTACCAGGAGCGGTCGAACAGCACGATCTCGCCCGCGCAGGGCAGGTGCTGTACGTAGCGCTGGAAGTACCATTGCCCGCGTTCGGCGTCGGTGGGTTTTTCCAGCGCCACCACGCGCGCGCCGCGCGGGTTCATGTGTTCCATGAACCGTTTGATGGTGCCGCCCTTGCCGGCGGCGTCGCGGCCTTCGAACAGGATCACCACGCGCTGGCCGGTCTCGCGCACCCAGGCCTGGAACTTGAGCAGCTCCACCTGCAGGCGGTACTTCTGCTTCTCGTAATTGCGGCGCGACATCAGGTTCTGGTACGGGTACGCGCCTTCGCGCCAACTGGCGGACAGCTCATCGTCCGGGTGGCGCTGGCGGCCGGCCTGCCATGCGGCCGGGTCGCCCTCGAGGATCAGGCTGCGCAGCTGCGCGGCCTCGTCCGGCGCCAGGCCGTCGAGCAGCGTGCGCACGGCGCCAAGCATGCCGGTGCCATCGCCGGCCCGGCTGGCCAGGATGTCCTGCATGCCGCTTGCCGCCAGTTGCACCGCGGCTTCGACGGCGCTGTCGACTTCATTGCGCTGCGCCGAGAGTGCCGAGCGGGTGGGCAGCACATCGCCCCTGGCGGTGGCGCGGGGCCGTGTTGCGGTGGGGCTACGGGCCGGCCGGAGTTCGCGATCGGTCATCTGCGCGTCTCCGTCAGGCGGTGGTCCGACGCAGGATCTGGTAGAGCTGGTCCTTGAGCAGCAGCTTCTCTTTTTTCAGCCGCTCGATCTCGAAGGTGGAAGCCGGCACCAGGCCGGCTTCCATGTTGTGGATTTCCTGGTCGAGCGAATTATGGCGGTGGAACAGCCGCGCAAAGTGGGCGTCATGCGTTTTCAGGGCAGTGATCTGGTCGCGGTACTCGGGAAACATGCTGGCTCTCCTGTGGCTGGATCCGCGCGCACATGGCGTGGCGCATGGATTCATTCTGGTGAGCGCGGGGCGGCACGGCCTTGACCAGGATCATGGCTCGCCGGGGAATGAGACAAGGCCGCAATGCGCGACGCACGGCCGTGCGACGCCGGAAAACAAACGCCCGCCGGGGTGCGGCGGGCGTGCTTTCTGGGATGGCCGCTCAGGCCATGTGCCAGCGTCAGACGGCGCCGGGCTTGACGTTGTCCAGCGAGTACGGCGACAGCAGACGCACCATCTGGGCAAAGGCCTTGGGGTTGCCGGCCAGCACTTCGCCTTGTTCCAGCTGGCGCGGCTCGCCGGCGTAGTTGCCGACCAGGCCGCCCGATTCGGTGATCAGCAGCATGCCGGCGGCCATGTCCCACGGCTGCAGGCCGCGTTCGAAAAAGCCGTCGAGGCGACCGCAGGCGACGTAGGCCAGATCCAGCGCGGCGGCGCCCGGGCGGCGCAGGCCGGCGCAGCTGCGCGTCATCAGCGCGAAGATCTCGAGGTACTCTTCCACCCCTTCCAGGTCGCGGAAGGGGAAGCCGGTCCCGATCAGGCAGTCGGCCAGCTTGTCGCGACGGGTGACGCGGATGCGGCGGTTGTTAAGGAAGGCGCCGGCGCCCTTGGTGGCGGTGAACAGTTCGTCGCGGGTCGGGTCGTAGACCACCGCCTGCACCGGCGTGCCGCGGTGCAGCTGGGCGATCGAAACCGCGTATTGCGGAAAGCCGTGGATGAAGTTGGTGGTGCCGTCGAGCGGATCGATGACCCAGGTGTACTCGTGGGTGGCTTCTTCTTCGGTCCAGGACTGGCCGGACTCTTCCGCTAGAATGCCGTGTTCCGGGTAGGCGGTGCGCAGGACCTCGATGATCGCGGCTTCGGCGGCGCGGTCCACCTCGGTAACGAAATCGTTGTGTTGCTTGCGCGAGACGCGCACCAGATCGACGTCGAGCGACGCGCGGTTGATGATGGATCCCGCCTTGCGGGCCGCCTTGATGGCGATATTGAGCATCGGATGCATGAATCTCTCCAGGCCGGCCACGACCGCGCGGCGGGGCGCCAAAGCGCCGCACGCCCGCTCATGGGCAGCTGACAACACAACGGATTGTAGAAGAACGTGGGGCGTCGCCGGCCTTGCTGCAGGACGCTTCGCAAATGTGTCGCGAACGTCTCGCGGGCATGCATAAACCTGGCGCCGCGCCAAAGAAGAACCCCGAATTGTATATGAACCCGGCAATTGATACGAGCCAGCCCGCCACCCCCACGCCAGGCGGGGATAACTTCGGCCGCGTGCGCTTCGTGCTGGTCGAAACCAGCCATCCCGGCAACGTCGGCTCGGTGGCGCGGGCCATCAAGACCATGGGCTTCGGCAGCCTGGTGCTGGTCTCGCCGCGCGAGCCAGAGGTGCTGCGGCATCCCGATGCCGTCGCCATGGCCAGCGGCGCCGACGACGTGCTGGCCGCCGCCGTGATTGTCGGCCAGTTCGACGCAGCCCTGGCCGGAGCCGCGCTGACCGTTGCCATGACCGCGCGCCTGCGCGAGTTCGGCCCACCGCGGCTGCTGCCGCGCGCCGCCGCCGCACGTGCGCGCCAGACGCTGTCGGGCAGCGGTGGCGTCGCCTTTGTGTTCGGCAACGAGCGCTATGGCCTGCCCAACGAGGTGGTGGAGCGCTGCAACGCCGTGACCCATATCCCCGCCAATCCCGCCTATGCCTCGCTGAACCTGGCGCAGGCAGTGCAGCTGGTCGCCTACGAGATGCGGCTGGCGCTGCTGGAGGCCGCCCCGGACGCGGGCGCCAATATCGGCTATGCTGGCGAGCCGGCCACGGCCGAACAGGTCGAGGCCATGTTCGGGCACCTGCAGAGCGGGCTGGAGGCGATCGGCTTTCTCGATCCGTCCAATCCGCGCAAGCTGATGACCCGGCTGCGCCGTCTGCTGGCGCGCAGCGGCCTCGAGCGCGAGGAAGTGAACATCCTGCGCGGCATCGCCAAGCACATGCTGATTGCCGCGCAGAACCAGTCGGGCCCGCAGGCCGACCGGTGACAGGAGCAAAGGACTGTGGCAGCAACCCCTAGCAATGCGATGTGGGACCGGAACGGTGCATGCCGAGGCGGCGTGGCCAGGCGTCCTGCCGCCGCGGGTGGGCGTATGCCTGGTCGATGTTGATCACAGCATCGCAGCAATGTCCCTGGCGGATCAGGGGCCAAACGCCGGCACCGCAAGGCGGGCCGGCAAATCCCTTACACTCCTGATCCTCTGCACCGGCCCCCGACCGCGCCGGCGACCCCGCCCCGGGCCCTGGCCCGCGTGTCGTGGCGCACGTCGCGGCACCACGACACGACCAAGATGTTCTCTCGCCTGAAGGAAGATATCGACACCATCATGCTGCGCGATCCCGCCGCGCGCAGCCGCCTGGAGGTCCTGACCTGCTATCCGGGCCTGCATGCCGTACTGCTGCACCGGCTGGCGCACGCGTGCTGGCGCGCGGGCTGGCACTGGCTGGGCCGCTGGATTTCGCACTGGTCGCGCTTTTTCACCGGCATCGAGATCCATCCGGCAGCGACGCTGGGCCGGCGCGTGTTCATCGACCACGGCATGGGCGTGGTCATCGGCGAGACCGCGCAGATCGGCGACGACTGCACCATCTACCAGGGCGTGACGCTGGGCGGCACGTCGCTGTACAAGGGCCAGAAGCGGCATCCGACCCTCGGCGTCGGCGTGGTGGTCAGCGCTGGCGCCAAGGTGCTGGGTGGATTCGAGGTGGGCGACGGCGCGCGCGTGGGCTCCAACGCGGTGGTGCTCAAGCCGGTGCCACCGGGCGCGACCGCGGTCGGCATTCCGGCCCGCATCATCCTGCCGGATGCGCCGTCGGTGCAGCAGGGGGCGAAGCAGGAGTTCTCTGCCTACGGCATCACGCCGAATGCCGACGACCCGGTGTCGCTGGCGCTCAAGAGCCTGATCGACAATGCCGCGCTCCAGCATGACCGCATCGAGGCAGTGCTGGCTGCGCTCGACCGGCTCGGCGAACACCTGGAGAACACGCCGAACGATCCGTTCGATGCCAGCGAGCTGCGCAAGCTGATGAAGTAACGGCGCGCAGCAATGATCGCGCCGGTCAGTCCGTCTGCGGCAGCAGCCGGAAGCCGTCGCGGTCGAGCTGCAGCACCGCCGCGCGCGGGTGCGCGCCGTCCAGGTCCCAGTCGGTCAGCACCCAGCGCACGCCCGCGGCGTCTTCATGGCGGGCAGGGCGATGGGTATGGCCATGGACCAGCAGCGACGCGCCGGCGGCACCGAGCAACTCCGCCGCGGCCGCGGGGGCCACATCACCATAGATCACCGGTACCGCCGCGTCCGCGCTGCGCTGCCGGGCGCGGTTGCCTTCGCTGTCCGCGCGCAGCTTGCGCGCGACCGCCTGGCGCGCCTGCAGCGGCAGCGCCAGGAACACGCGCTGCACCCAGTGCTTGCGGGTCCAGCGGCGAAAGCGGTTGTAGCGTTCATCGTCGATGCACAGCATGTCGCCGTGGCTCAGCACCACGCGCTGGCCGGCGCAATCGATCAATGTGGGGTCGGGCAGCAGCGTGGCGCCGGCGGCGCTGGCGAAGCGCCGGCCCAGCAGGAAGTCGCGGTTGCCGTGCATCAGGTACACCGCCACCCCGCGCGCCGCCAGGGCGCGCAGCGCCAGCGCCACGCGTTGCGCGAACGGCGCCTCGGTTTCTTCGTCGCCGACCCAGAATTCAAAGAAGTCGCCCAGGATGAACAGCGCGCGCGCGTGCGTGGCGGCGCGCTCGAGCGCGCGCTCGAAGGCGGCCAGCGTGCGCGGCATGCCGGGCGTGAGATGCAGGTCTGAAATGAACCACGCCGGCGCCTGTACCTGGAGGGGACCGGCCACCGGCGTGTGGGAGATTGCGGTCATGCGTGGTGTCGGGAGGGAAAGGCCGGCACGCGGGCGCGCACGGGACCGCAATCGGCAGGCATCGGCTTACTCGACCACGACGGCCTTTTCGATCACGACGTCTTCCAGCGGCACGTCCTGGTGGAAGCCCGAGCTGCCGGTGCGCACGCCCTTGATCTGCTCGACCACGTCGGTGCCGTCGACTACCTTGCCGAACACGGCATAGCCGAAGCCCTGCGGGGTCGGCGACGAGAAGTTGAGGAAGTCGTTGTCGACCACGTTGATGAAGAACTGCGCGGTGGCCGAGTGCGGCGCATTGGTGCGCGCCATCGCCACGGTGTAGCGGTCGTTCTTCAGGCCGTTGCCGGCCTCGTTCTCGATCGGGGCGTCGGTGTCCTTCTGCTTCATGCCGGGCTCGAAGCCGCCGCCCTGGATCATGAAGTTCTTGATCACGCGGTGGAAGATGGTGTTGTCGTAGTGGCCCTTGCGGACATACGACAGGAAGTTCTCAACCGTTTTCGGGGCCTTTTCGGCGTCGAGTTCCAGGGTGATCACACCCTTGTTGGTCTGCAGCTGTACCTTGGACATGGCGGTTTCCTCTGTTCGGTAATTATTTGACGACGGTGGCCGACTCGATCACGATCGGCGCGGCCGGCACGTTGCGCATCGGGCCGTAGGCCGTGGTCGGCACGGCCTTGATCTTGTCGATCGTGTCCATGCCTTCCACCACCTTGCCGAAGACGGCATAGCCATTGCCGTCCGGCTGCGGGTAGTCGAGATTCGGATTATCCACCACATTGACGAAGAACTGCGCGGTGGCCGAATCCGGGTTGCTGGTGCGCGCCATGGCAACCGTGCCGACCTTGTTCTTCAGGCCGTTGCGGGCTTCCAGCGGGATCGGCGCGCGCGTGGGCCTTTCCTTCATGTCGCGGTCGAAGCCGCCGCCCTGCACCATGAAGCCGTTGATCACGCGGTGGAAGATGGTGCCACTGTAGAAGCCGCTCTTCACATATTCCAGGAAGTTGGCGACGGTCTTGGGCGCGGCCTCGGGATAGAGCTCGACCGTGAACTTGCCGGCGCTGGTGACGAACTGGACGCGCTCGGCGGCCTTCTGCTGGGCCAGCGCGCTGAACGAAGACAGCGCCAGGGCGCCTGCGGCCAGTCCGGCCAGGAGGATGCGACGGGAACGGATCATGAAGGAAACTCCGGTAAGTCGGGATGGACACGGCCCGGGCGTGCCGCGCCGGGCCTGCGGATGCATGCTGTCAGTTGGCCACGGGGGCGCTGGCAGGCGACTGGCGCCCGCCCGGCGCCGCCTTGCGGCCGGTGGCCGCCGGTGCGGCCGGCTTCGGAGGCGCTGCCACGGCGGAAGCCGGGGACAGCTGGCGCAGGCCGGCACTGGCGCGGGCATCGCCGGGATTGCGGCGCAGGGCTTCGGTGTAGGCCTGCTCGGCCAGGCGGCGGTAGACGTCGCCCAGGTTGGTGTAGCCGACGGCGAAGGCGGGCTTGACCTCGGTGGCGAGCAGCAATTCGGCCTCGGCGCGCTTCAGGTCGCCGCGCTTGGCATAGAGCAGCGCCAGGTTGTTGTGCGGCTCGGGCAGTTCGGGAAAGTCCTGCGCCATCTCGCTGAAGGCCTGGATCGCTTCGTCCTCGCGGCCCGCCTGGGCCAGCGCCCAGGCGCGCTGGAAGCGGGCCTGCGCATTGCGCGGGTTGGCGGCCAGCACGCGGTCGAAGTTTTTGATGGCGTCCTCGTAGCGGCGCGCGTTGGCGGCTTGCTGGGCCTCGCCCATGCCCGGGTCGCTCGACTGGATGCCGCCGACCGGCGAGTTCGGCACCGCCAGCGACAGCGGGCCGTGCTGCGCGGACGCGGGGCCTGCCAGCGCCGCGGCCAGGGCCAGCAGCGGCAGGACGGTGCGAACTCCGCGCCGGCGCACGCGCGCAGCGGAAACGGCGAAAAACGGGGTGGTCAGCGGCAGGCTCATTGAGGACGGGTCCGTTATACTCCGCGGCATTCTAGCAAAGCGGCAAGTGCGGCACGAAGGCGATGCCGCGGCGCGCCCGGTGCGTGATTGCGCGTGCGCCGGCCGGTGAAGCCGCATGCCCGACTCGCGCACCGCCTTCCGGTAAGATATGGGGCGCGACGGCATTGCGCCAGTGGCGGCGTTCGCGGCCCGCGCTGCCTGCCGTGTGGAACCGGCAGTCTCCTCTCACCACTCACTTCGTTTCATGCAGCCTTTGAACATCTACAACACGCTCGCGCGTGAGAAGCAGCCATTCGTGCCAATCGAACCCGGCAAGGTCCGCATGTACGTGTGCGGCATGACCGTGTACGACTACTGCCACGTCGGCCACGCGCGCGTGATGGTGGTGTTCGACATGGTGCACCGGTGGCTGCGCGCTGCCGGCTACGAGGTGACGTATGTGCAGAACATCACCGACATCGATGACAAGATCATCCGCCGCGCGGTCGAGAACGGCGAGACCATCGGCGAGCTGACCACGCGCTTCATCCAGTACATGCACGAAGACGCCGCCGCGCTGGGCGTGATCCGTCCCGACCATGAGCCGCGCGCCACCGACTACGTGCCGCAGATGCTCGACATGATCGGCAAGCTGGAAGCAAAGGGACTGGCCTACCAGGCCAGCGACGGCGACGTGAACTACTCGGTGCGCAAGTTCGATGGCTACGGCAGTCTCTCCGGCAAGTCGCTGGAAGACCTGCGCGCCGGCGAGCGTGTCAGCGCCAACGATGCCAAGCAGGACCCGCTCGACTTCGTCCTGTGGAAATCCGCCAAGGCCAGCGAGCCGCCCGAGAGCAAGTGGGACTCGAAGTGGGGCGCCGGCCGGCCGGGCTGGCACATTGAATGCTCTGCAATGAGCTGCGCGCTGCTGGGCGAGCATTTCGACATCCATGGCGGCGGGGCCGACCTGCAGTTCCCGCACCACGAAAACGAGATCGCGCAGTCCGAAGGCGCCAGCGGCAAGCCCTTCGTCAACCTGTGGATGCACAACGGCTTCGTGCGCATCAACGACGAGAAAATGTCCAAGTCGCTTGGCAATTTTTTCACTATCCGCGAGGTGCTGAAGGCGTACGACGCCGAGGTCGTGCGCTTCTTCATCCTGCGCGCGCACTACCGCAGCCCGCTGAACTACAGCGATGCGCACCTGGACGATGCGCGCCACGCGCTGACGCGCCTGTACACGGCGCTCAAGGACAACCAGCCGGGCGGCTGCGCGGTGGACTGGGACGAGCCGCACGCAAAGCGCTTTGCCGAAGCCATGGGCGACGACTTCAACACGCCGATCGCGATGTCGGTGCTGTTCGACCTGGCCAGCGAGATCAACCGCACCGGCTCGACCGCGGCCGCGCGCCAGCTCAAGGGGCTGGCCGGCACGCTGGGCCTGCTCGAGCGTGACCCGCATACCTTCCTGCAGGGCGGCGGCAAGGCCGACGCTGGCCCGGCGCCGGACGAGATCGAAAAACTGATCGCGGCGCGCAAGGCCGCCAAGGCCGAGCGCAACTTTGCCGAGGCGGACCGCATCCGCGCCCAGCTGCTGGAAGCGGGCATCGTGCTGGAAGACAAGCCGGGCGGTGCCACCGAGTGGAGGCGTGCTTGAACGCTGCCGCGCGCAAGCCCGCCACCGCCACGCCGCCCGCCGCCGCGGGGCGGGCGAAGGCGGCCGGCCCGCGCCCGGCCAAGGCCGGCGCCAGGGAGGCGCCGCTGCCCGACGGCAAGGACAGCAGCAAGGACGCACGGCCCGCGGTGAGGGCCGCGCGCAACGCCAAGGCCGTGCTGCCCGAGGCGCAGGCGGTGCCGCTGCCGGTCGAGACCGTGGTCGACGCGGTGCGCCCCGCCTACTGGGACGAGGCCTGCGCGGACCTGATGAAGCGCGACCGCATCCTGCGCAAGATGATCCCGACCTACGGCCCGGCGCACCTGGTCTCGCGCGGCGACCCGTTCGTCACGCTGGCGCGCGCGGTGGTGGGCCAGCAGATCTCGGTCAAGGCGGCGCAGTCGGTGTGGGAGCGGCTGCACGCGGTCTGCCCGCGGCTGGCGCCGGCGCAGTTCCTGCGCGCCGGTCCCGAGAAACTGGCGGGCTGCGGCGTGTCCAAGCGCAAGGCGGAATACCTGATCGACCTGGCCGGGCATTTCAAGGCCGGCACCGTGCACGTCGCGCAGTGGGCGCAGATGGACGACGAGGCCGTGATCGCCGAGCTGACGCAGATCCGCGGCATCGGGCGCTGGACCGCCGAGATGTTCCTGATGTTCAATCTGATGCGGCCTAACGTGCTGCCGCTTGACGACATCGGCCTGATCAACGCGATTTCCGCCAATTACTTCAGTGGCGAGCCGGTCACGCGCAGCGAGGCGCGCGAGGTGGCGGCCAACTGGGAGCCGTGGCGGACCGTGGCAACCTGGTATATGTGGCGTAGTCTGGACCCGCTGCCTGTGACGTACTAGGCATCGGAACAATAAAAATCAGAGGCAGGTGCATGGCTGGCAACCTGGCAGGCGCTAAGATAGCGGCCAATTTCCGGTAGAATGCGCCCCTTCACAGACAGGTACGTGTGATTTTATGAAAACCACCTTCCTGGATTTTGAGCAGCCCATTGCCGAACTCGAGGCAAAGATCGAAGAACTGCGCTTCGTGCAGGACGATTCGGCTGTCGATATTTCCGAAGAGATTTCGCGGCTGGCCGGCAAGAGCCAGCAGCTGACCAAAGACATCTATGCCAACCTGAGCCCGTGGCAGGTTGCGCAGATCGCCCGCCACCCCCAGCGCCCCTACACGCTGGACTACGTGCGCGAGATCTTTACCGATTTCCACGAACTGCACGGCGACCGCACCTTCGCCGACGACCTGTCGATCATCGGCGGCCTGGCACGCTTCAATGGCCAGTCGTGCATGGTGATCGGCCACCAGAAGGGCCGTGACACGAAAGAGCGCGCCATGCGCAATTTCGGCATGCCCAAGCCCGAGGGCTACCGCAAGGCCAAGCGCCTGATGGAACTGGCCGACAAGTTCGGGCTGCCGATCTTCACCTTCGTCGACACCCCGGGCGCGTTCCCCGGCATCGACGCCGAAGAGCGCGGCCAGTCCGAGGCCATCGGCCACAACCTGTATGTGATGGCCGGCCTGAAGGTGCCGCTGATCGCCACCATCATCGGCGAGGGCGGTTCGGGCGGCGCGCTGGCGATTGCCGTCGGCGACGTGGTGCAGATGCTGCAGTTCGCCACCTACGCGGTGATCTCGCCGGAAGGCTGCGCCTCGATCCTGTGGAAGACCGCCGAGAAGGCGCCGGAAGCCGCCGAGGCGCTGGGCCTGACCGCGCACCGCCTGAAGGCGCTGGGCCTGATCGACAAGATCGTGAGCGAGCCGCTGGGCGGCGCACATCGGGACTACAAGGGCATGGCGGCGCTGCTCAAGCGCTCGCTGGCCGAGTCGCTGCGCCAGTTCCAGGGCATGAGCGTGAAGGAGTTGCAGGCGCGCCGCTACGAGCGCCTGCTGGCCTATGGCAAGTTCAAGGAAACCGGCGCCCAGCAGTGACCCGTCCGCCCGGCTGACCGACAAGGTCGCACAGGCCCTGCAGGCCGGTGCGGCCTTTGTTGTTTCTGGCGGTGCCGCGGCGGCAGCGCCGACGGTGGCGGTGGCGCTGTCGGGCGGGCGCGACTCGGTCGCGCTGCTGCACGCCGCGCGTGCGGCGCTGGCGCAGGCGGGCGACGGCGCGCGCGTGGTGGCGCTGCACGTCCACCACGGCCTGCAGGCCGAGGCCGATGACTGGGACCGCTTCTGCGCCGCGCTGTGCGCGCACTGGCAGGTGGGCTATTTCGTGCGGCGCGTGTCGGTGCGGCCGGCGGCGGGCGAGGGCGTCGAAGCGGCCGCGCGCCGCGCGCGCTATGCCGCGCTGGCGGCGATGTGCGCCGACAGCGGCGCGCGCCTGCTGCTGTTTGCCCACCACCAGGACGACCAGGTCGAGACCGTGCTGCTGCGGCTGTTCCGCGGCGCCGGCGTGGCCGGCATGGCAGGCATGCCGGCGCTGCGCGCGCTGGATCCGCGCAGCGGCGTGACGCTGCTGCGTCCGTGGCTCGACGTGCCCCGCGCGGGCATCGAGGCATACTGCGCCGCCAACGCGCTGCAGTGGGTCGACGATCCATCCAATGCCGACGGCCGCTACGCGCGCAACGCCTTGCGCCAGCATCTGCCGGCGCTGCAGGCGGCGTTTCCGGCGCTGGCGCTCAACGTGGTGCAGGCCGCCGCGCATTTTGCCCAGGCCGGCGCGCTGATCGACCAGCTCGCCGGCACCGCGCTGGCGACGCTGGCGCGTGCCGGCCGCGATGCCGACACCCTGTCCGAACTCGACCTGCCCGGCCTGCGCGCGCTGCCGGCGGCGCAGGCCGATGCGGTGCTGCGCCTGTGGTTGCGCGACCTCGGTGTGCGCGCGCCGTCCACCGCCCGGCTGGCGGCGATGCGGGAACAACTGATTGCACACGCGGGCGGCGAGCCGGCCATCGCCCACGAAGGCCTGGTGCTGCGCCGCTTCCGCGAGCGCGTGCTGGCCTGCGTTCCGCCGCCGGCGGTGGCGCCCGCGCCCGTGCTGCTGGACTGGCGCGGCGAAGCGCGCATCGTCGTGCCCGCCTGGCGCGGCGAGCTCCGGTTTTTCCGCGACGACAGCTTCGGCGTGCCCGAAGCCGTGCTGCGCCAGCCGCTGCGCCTGGCCGCGCGCAGCGGCGGCGAGCGCATCGTGCTGCGCCCAGGCGGCCCGGCGCGGGCGCTGAAGCAGGCCTGCCAGGAAGCCGGCATCCCGGCCTGGCGCCGGGCCTGGCTGCCGCTCCTGTGGGCCGGCGACACGCTGGTGCTGGCCGCCGGCCTGGGCATGCATCGCCGCTGGCCCGAAGCCGCACCGGCACCGCGCTGGCGCGTGGCCTGGCACCCGCAGGCGCCAGTGGCACTGCCGCCGCGCTGACCTTGCCGAAGGGCGGTTCGATGGCGTGCGCCAGCCGCCGGCATCACATCCGGTCCGCGGCAGAATATCCCGTGCGCCTTGCCTGACCGGGCCGCTTCGTGTATTTTCAAGGGCTTTGCATAATCGCTGGCGTCGACAAGAAGATGGCTCTCATCGTTCACAAATACGGCGGCACTTCGATGGGTTCCACGGAACGCATCAAGAATGTCGCCAAGCGCGTGGCCAAGTGGCACCGCGCCGGTCACCGCGTAGTCGTGGTGCCTTCGGCCATGTCGGGCGAGACCAATCGCCTGCTGGGACTCGCCAAGGAAATTTCGCCGCAGCCCAATCCGCGTGAACTGGACATGCTCGCCTCTACCGGCGAACAGGCCAGCGTGGCACTGCTGGCGATCGCCCTGCACGGCGAGGACATCGACGCCGTCAGCTACACCGGCTGGCAGGTTCCGGTGAAGACCGACTCGTCGTACACCAAGGCCCGCATCGAATCGATCGACGACGAGCGCATCCTGGCCGACCTCGACGCCGGCCGCGTGGTCGTGATCACCGGCTTCCAGGGCATCGACGACGACGGCAACATCACCACGCTGGGCCGCGGCGGCTCGGACACCTCGGCCGTGGCCATCGCCGCCGCGATCGAGGCCGACGAGTGCCTGATCTACACCGACGTCGACGGCGTCTACACCACCGACCCGCGCGTGGTCGAGGACGCCCGCCGCCTGGACCAGATCACCTTCGAGGAAATGCTGGAAATGGCCAGCCTCGGCTCCAAGGTGCTGCAGATCCGCTCGGTGGAGTTCGCCGGCAAGTACCGCGTCAAGACCCGCGTGCTGTCGTCGCTGACCGACCCGCTTATGCCGCTCGAGCAGGAAATGCACTCGGGCACGCTGATCACTTTTGAGGAAGAAGACTCCACCATGGAAGCCGCTGTCATCTCCGGCATCGCCTTTGCCCGCGACGAAGCCAAGATCACCGTCCTGGGCGTGCCCGACAAGCCCGGCATCGCCTACCAGATCCTGGGCCCGGTCGCCGACGCCAATATCGACGTCGACATGATCATCCAGAACCAGTCCGTCGACGGCAAGACCGACTTCACCTTCACCGTGCCGCGCGGCGAGTACCAGCGCGCGCTGGCCATCCTGAACGATGGCGTGAAGGCGCACATCGGCGCCGGCAGCGTCTCGGGCGACCCCAAGGTGTCGAAGGTGTCGGTGGTGGGCGTGGGCATGCGCTCGCACGTCGGCATCGCCAGCAAGATGTTCCGCACGCTGTCGGAAGAGGGCATCAACATCCAGATGATCTCCACCTCGGAAATCAAGATCTCGGTGCTGATCGACGAGAAGTACATGGAGCTGGCCGTGCGCGCGCTGCACAAGGCCTTCGAACTGGAACAGGCGTGATCCGTTCGTAAGCTTTTCTGGCGAGGCCGCAAAATTTGTGTTGAGTCATCGATTTTTCATTGACCAACCCTGGTGGCATCGCTAGAATACGCGCTTCGTTGTGTGGCTCCCTCACACAACGCAAGTTTGGGAGACGTGGCCGAGAGGTCGAAGGCACTCCCCTGCTAAGGGAGCATCCGGGCCAAAACCTGGATCGAGGGTTCGAATCCCTCCGTCTCCGCCAATGACAACCGTCCTTGGCGGCGGAACCCCGGAAGATCGCGGTCTTCCGGGGTTTTGTTTTTTGTGCCCACGCAGGGCGCATCCCGCACCAGCGGCCATCCATCCGCGCTGCCTTGCGCCGCTCTCCTCATGCGTGCGCCGGTCTCCTCCCACGCCTTGTCCCGGCTTCATCCAGATTCATATTGAGCATCGGCCTTGCCGGTGCCAGAATTCCCTGCATGCGGGGCGTGGCGCCGGCACCTGGCCGGCTCACTGCGCGGGATGGGCGGACAGATCGGGATGCACATGGACCGGGAACTGCTGCACCAGGCGTCGGAGGGATCGGTACTGTTCGCGGATGTCAGCGGCAGTACGCGGCTCTATGAACGGGCAGGCAACGCGGCCGCCCTTGCCGCGGTCGGCCGTTGCATCGGTGCGATGAAATCCTGTTCCGAGGCCTCGCAAGGCCGGCTGGTCAAGACCATCGGCGACGAGGTCATGGTGCTGTTCCCGTGCGCCGAGCAGGCCTTGCAGGCGGCATTGGACATTCAGCGGGCGGTTGCCGAGCTGCCTCCCGTGGCCGGCTTCACCATGTCGTCGCACATCGGCTTCCACCATGGCCCGATCCTGTCCGACGCCTCCGGCGATGTCTTCGGCGATGCCGTGAACCTGGCCGCGCGGCTGTCCGGCCTTGCCGCGCGCGGCCAGATCATCACCAGCAAGGATGCGGTCGCGGACCTGCCCGCGCCGCTGCGCCAGCTGACGCGCTACCTGTACCCGATCCACGTGCGCGGCAGGGCGCAGCCGGTCGAGTTGTACGAGGCGATCTGGCAGCACGCCACCGACCTGACCCTGGTTGCGGGGTTCAAGGAGCCGCTGTCGCATGCCGCCTTCCTCACCTTGCGCTATCGGGACACCGTGATCGAGATGAACGCTGTCTCGGCGCCGGTCACCATCGGGCGGGACGCCGGCATGACCATCGTGGTGTCGGACCGCCTCGCGTCCCGGTTCCAGGCCATGGCCGAGCCGCGCGCCGGCCGCTATGTGCTGATCGACAGAAGCTCGAACGGCACCCATGTCAGCATGGACGGCGCCGAGCCATTCATTTTGCGCCGCGATGAGGTCACGCTGAGGGGGCATGGCTGGATCGGGTTTGGCCAGTGGACGGGGCCGAGCGCGGAGTGCATCGAGTTCGCCCTGCAGGTGGACAAGACCGGTGCGGCGCGATAGCGGGCATTCGCAGCAAGCGCCGCGGAATTTCAGTTTTGAATTCCATATGGACGTGGCGGGGTTGAAAAACCTCTTGTAAATCAACAAGAGCGGCGGTGGCTCGGTTCTTGCGCCCATCCGGATGCAGGCGCATGCTGGTTCCCGCCTGTCATCCGCCATTCCCGATCATCTGACTTTCCGTTTGCCACCGCGCACGGAGGGCTATTTTCTTGCCGCCATGGACTACCGCCCGATCCAATCCCTGCTGATTGCCAACCGTTCCGAGATCGCGATCCGCGTGATGCGCGCGGCTGCCGAGATGAATGTGCGCACGGTGGCGATCTATTCGAAGGAAGACCGCCTCGCGTTGCATCGCTTCAAGGCCGACGAAAGCTACCTGGTCGGCGAGGGCAAGAAGCCGCTGGCAGCCTATCTCGATATCGACGACATCCTGCGCATTGCGCGCCAGGCCGGGGTCGACGCGATCCATCCCGGCTATGGCTTCCTGTCGGAGAATCCGGAGTTCGCGCAGGCGGTGATCGATGCCGGCATCCGCTGGATCGGCCCGTTGCCGGAGGTGATGCGCAAGCTCGGCAACAAGGTCGCGGCGCGCAACGCGGCGATCGCCGCGGGCGTGCCGGTGATGCCGGCCACCGATCCGTTGCCGCATGACCTGGACGCGTGCAAGCGCCTCGCCGCCGGCATCGGCTATCCGCTGATGCTCAAGGCCAGCTGGGGCGGCGGCGGGCGCGGCATGCGCGTGCTCGAAAGCGAGCAGGACCTGGAGGGCGCGCTGGCCGCGGCGCGGCGCGAGGCGCTGGCGGCGTTCGGCAACGACGAGGTCTACGTCGAGAAGCTGGTGCGCAATGCGCGCCACGTCGAAGTGCAGGTGCTGGGCGATACCCACGGCAGCCTGGTGCACTTGTACGAGCGCGACTGCACCGTGCAGCGGCGCAACCAGAAGGTGGTCGAGCGCGCGCCGGCGCCGTATCTCGACGATGCCGGACGCGGCGCGCTGTGCGAGTCGGCGCTGCGGCTGATGCGCGCGGTTGGCTACACCCATGCCGGCACGGTCGAGTTCCTGATGGATGCCGACTCGGGCCAGTTCTACTTCATCGAAGTCAATCCGCGCATCCAGGTCGAGCACACGGTCACCGAGATGGTCACCGGCATCGATATCGTCAAGGCGCAGATCCGCATCACCGAGAGCGGCCATATCGGCATGACCGAGAACACGCGCGATGCCGACGGCAAGATCGTAGTGCGCGCCGCGGGCGTGCCGGTCCAGCAGGATATCCATCTGAACGGCCACGCGCTGCAGTGCCGGATCACCACCGAGGACCCGGAGAACGGTTTCCTGCCGGACTACGGTCGCCTGACCGCGTATCGCAGCGCCGCGGGCTTCGGCGTGCGGCTCGATGCGGGCACCGCCTATGGCGGCGCGGTGATCACGCCGTACTACGACTCGCTGCTGGTCAAGGTCACCACCTGGGCGCCGACCGCGCCGGAATCGATGCGGCGCATGGACCGCGCGCTGCGCGAGTTCCGCATCCGCGGCGTCGCGTCGAACCTGCAGTTCCTCGAGAACGTCATCAACCATGCCGCGTTCCGTTCGGGCGACGTCACCACGCGCTTTATCGACAAGACCCCCGAACTGCTGGCCTTTGCCAAGCGCCAGGACCGCGCCACCAAGCTGCTGCGCTACCTGGGCGAAGTCAGCGTCAACGGGCACCCGGAGCTGAGCGGGCGCGCGCTGCCGTCGCTGCCGCTGCCCACGCCGGTGTTGCCGGCGATCGACAACAGCGCTGCGCTGCCGTACGGCACGCGCGACCGTCTGCGCGAGCTGGGCGCCGAGAAATTCTCGCGCTGGATGCTGGAGCAGAAGCAGGTGCTGCTGACCGACACCACCATGCGCGACGCGCACCAATCGCTGTTCGCCACGCGCATGCGCACCGCCGACATGCTGCCGATCGCGCCGTTCTATGCGCGCGAGCTGTCGCAGCTGTTCTCGCTGGAGTGCTGGGGCGGCGCTACCTTCGACGTGGCCCTGCGCTTCCTCAAGGAAGACCCGTGGCAACGCCTGGAGCAGCTGCGCGAACGCGTGCCCAACGTGCTGTTCCAGATGCTGCTGCGGGGCTCCAATGCGGTGGGCTACACCAACTATGCCGACAACGTGGTGCGCTTCTTCGTGCGCCAGGCGGCCAGCGCCGGCGTCGATGTGTTCCGCGTGTTCGATTCGCTCAACTGGGTGCGCAATATGCGCGTGGCGATCGATGCGGTGGGCGAGAGTGGCGCGCTGTGCGAGGGCGCGATCTGCTATACCGGCGACCTGTTCGACCCGAAGCGTTCCAAGTACGACCTGAAGTACTACGTCGGCATCGCGCGCGAGCTGCAGCAGGCCGGCGTGCATGTGCTGGGCATCAAGGACATGGCCGGGATCTGCCGGCCGCAGGCGGCCGCGGCGCTGGTCAAGGCGCTCAAGGAAGAGACCGGGCTGCCGGTGCACCTCCACACGCACGACACCAGCGGCATCTCGGCGGCCTCGGCGCTGGCGGCGATCGAGGCCGGCTGCGATGCGGTCGACGGCGCGCTCGACGCGATGAGCGGGCTCACCTCCCAGCCCAACCTGTCGAGCATCGCCGCGGCGCTGGCCGGCAGCGAGCGCGACCCGGGCCTGAGCCTGGAGCGGCTGCACGAAGCCTCGATGTACTGGGAGGGGGTGCGCCGCTACTACGCGCCGTTCGAATCCGAGATCCGCGCCGGCACCGCCGACGTGTACCGCCACGAGATGCCGGGCGGGCAGTACACCAACCTGCGCGAGCAGGCGCGCTCGCTCGGCATCGAGCATCGCTGGACCGAGGTCTCGCGTGCCTACGCCGAGGTCAACCAGATGTTCGGCGATATCGTCAAGGTGACGCCGACCTCCAAGGTGGTCGGCGACCTGGCGCTGATGATGGTGGCCAACGACCTGAGCGCGGCCGATGTGTGCGACCCGGGCAAGGAGATCGCCTTCCCGGAGTCGGTGGTGTCGCTGTTCCGGGGCGAACTGGGCTTCCCGCCCGACGGCTTTCCGGCGGCGCTGTCGCGCAAGGTGCTGCGCGGCGAGCCGCCCGCGCCGTACCGGCCCGGCGACCAGATCGCGCCGGTCGACCTCGATGCGGCCCGCGCCGCCGGCGCGGCCGCGTGCGAGCAGCCGCTCGACGACCGCCAGCTGGCCTCGTACCTGATGTATCCCAAGCAGGCGGCCGAGTACCACGCCCATGTGCGCCAGTACAGCGATACCTCGGTGGTGCCGACGCCGGCCTACCTGTACGGCCTGCAGCCGCAGGAAGAAGTGGCCATCGACATCGAGCCCGGCAAGACCTTGCTGGTGTCGCTGCAGGGCACCCACCCCGATGCCGACGAAGGCAAGATCAAGGTCCAGTTCGAGCTGAACGGGCAATCGCGCACCACGCTGGTCGAACAGCGCAGCACCGCGCAGGCCGCCGCGGCGCGCCAGGGCCGGCCGGTGGCCGAGCCCGATAATCCGCTGCATGTCGCCGCGCCGATGCCGGGGTCGATCGTGACGGTGGCGGTGCAGCCCGGCCAGCGCGTGGCCGCGGGCACCACGCTGCTGGCGCTGGAGGCGATGAAGATGGAGACCCATATCGCCGCGGACCGGGATTGCGAGATCGCCGCGGTGCACGTGAAGGCGGGCGATCGGGTGGCGGCGAAGGACCTGCTGGTGGAACTGAAGGACTGACCTCGGCGGCGTGGCCCGCCGCACCGGTGCGGGCCAACCATGGAACCCCGGAAGACTTCGGTCTTGCCGGGGTTTTTTGTCTGGATGACGCTGCAGCCAGGCGGCCATGCCTGGTCTTCGGGCGCGTCTCGCAACATTGTTCCGGCTTTGGAACGCTGTGTTTGCCTGAAACGGGCTTCTGCAATGTCGAAGCGCTGCTATCGTGTCGAGCCGTGATCAAAACCAAGTGGTGGCGCGTCAAGCTTGCAGGCGCTGCCCGACATAGACGGATGTCAGTGAAGACAAAGACAGTGCCAGGGCGACTGCCGCGCGCGGCCCTGGTGTCGTTGGCGGCTTGCCTGCTGGCGCTGCCGTCCGCCGCCGGCGCCGCGGCATTCTCGATGCAGGCGGGCTATGGGCGCGACAGCCGGCACGGCGTGGAGAAATACGAAGTGTCGGCGCGCTGGGACGAGATCGTGCAGTGGCAGCTGTCGAGCCGGCTGGCGCTGGCGCTGGATGGCGAAGTCAACGTTGCCAGCTGGCGCGCGCTGTCGTCGCGGCCGTCGAGCCAGTTGATGGAGTTCGGCGTGTCGCCGATCTTCCGGCTCAGCTATGCGGGTGAACATGTCACGCCGTTCGTCGAAGCCTCGGTGGGCCTGCGCGTGCTCAGCCACACCGAGATCGCCGGCGGCCATCGCATGGGCTCGGCGTTCCAGTTCTCCGACATGATCGGCGTGGGCCTCGCCTTCGGCAAGGCACAGCGGCTGACGATCGGCTATCGCTTCCAGCACCTGTCCAACGCCGGCATCCAGGAACCCAATCCCGGCACCGACTTCAGCATGGGTTACCTGCGCTACCGTTTCTGACGGCCGGCGGCATCGTTCCAGCCACAGGACGCTGCATCGCAATCCCGCCGCCTACCGCGCGCGGTCGGCGGCACCTATGATCGCTTCATGGATCATTGCCGGCCCTGCGTAGCCGGCATTCTCGGAGATCGACATGAAGCGCATTCTGGGTGTCTACAGCGCACCGCGTCCGCACTGGGTCGGGGATGGTTTCCCGGTGCGCTCGATGTTCTCGTACACCAGCCACGGCAAGCAGCTCAGCCCGTTCCTGCTGCTCGACTACGCCGGACCGGCCGAGTTCACGCCGACGCAGCGTCCGCGCGGCGTGGGCCAGCATCCGCACCGCGGCTTCGAGACCGTGACCATCGTCTACAAGGGCGAGGTCGCGCATCGCGACTCGACCGGGCAGGGCGGGGTCATCGGTCCGGGCGACGTGCAGTGGATGACGGCGGGCGCCGGCATCCTGCATGAAGAGTTCCACTCGCCGGCGTTTACGCAAAGCGGTGGCGCGCTGGAGATGGTGCAGCTGTGGGTCAACCTGCCGGCGCGCGACAAGATGGCCGCGCCGGGCTACCAGGCCATCGTCGACCGCGATATCCCGGCGGTACCGATGCCCGCTGGCGCCGGCACCGTGCGCGTGATCGCCGGCGAGTACGAAGGCAAGCGCGGCCCGGCACGCACCTTTACGCCGATGCACGTGTGGGACATGCGCCTGAACCAGGGTGCCCCCACGCGCGTGGCGCTGCCGGAGGGCTGGCATACCGCGCTGGTGGTGCTGCGCGGCAAGGTCACGGTCAACGCCGAGGCCACCGTGCGCGATGCCGAGATGGTGGTGCTGGATGGCGCCGGCGATGCGGTCAGCATCGAGGCCGGCACCGATGCGGTGGTGCTGCTGCTCAGCGGCGAGCCGATCGACGAGCCCATCGTCGGCCACGGCCCGTTCGTGATGAACACCGAGGCGGAAATCGCCGAGGCGTTCAGCGACTTCAGCAGCGGCCGCTTCGGCAGCATGGCCGCGGGCCGGCAGTAGGCAACCGGCAGCAAAGGGGCCGCGGCAGAGGGCGGCAGGTGGCGGGCGCAACGCCCGCTACCCGCCGCGCCGTCTCAGGCGAGCGTGAAGGTCGGCACCGGTGCGCCGCCGTCGCTGGGCGAGAACCTGACCTGCACCTTCTGGCCGATTCGCACCGTGTCGAGATCGCAGTCGACGATATGGGTCATCATGGTCACGCCTTCTTCCAGCTTCACGTAGGCGATGCAGAACGGGTTGGGGCCGGCACGGCGCGTCACGCTGTAGGTGTAGATGGTGCCGCGGCCGCTGGCCTGCTGCCACGAGGTGGTGCCCATGCAGAACGGGCACAGCACGCGCGGATACCAGTGCGGCTTGCCGCAGTCGTCGCAGACCTTGACCAGCAGCTTGCCCTCGCGCGCGGCCTGCCAGAACGGCAGGTTGTCGGGCTGTTCGTCGGGCGCCTTGTAGACGGCGGGGATGTGTGGGGTCGTCATGTCAGTGCTCCCGCGCTTTATTCACGTTCAAGGATCAGGGTGGCGCTGCCGTGGCGCGAGCCCAGGTAGCCGCCGGTGCCTTGCGCCAGCGCGAGGTTGCAATTGGCGACCTGCACCGCGGGGTGGGCCTCGCCGCGCAGCTGGCGCACGGCTTCGATGACCTTGGTGATGCCGCCGCGGTTGGCCGGGTGGTTGTTGCACAGGCCGCCGCCATCGGTATTGAACGGCAGCTTGCCGACGCCCGAGATCAGGTTGCCGTCGGCGACGAACCTGCCGCCTTCGCCCTTGTTGCAGAAGCCCAGGTCTTCCAGCTGCATCAGCACGGTGATGGTGAAGCTGTCGTAGATCGACGCGTACTTGATATCGGCCGGGGTCACGCCCGCTTCGGCAAACGCCGTGGCGCCCGAGAAGCGCGCGCCGGACCAGCTCAGGTCGACTTCGCCGCCGAGCTGGCCCTTGATGTATTCGCCGGCGCCGCGGATCTTCACCTTGGGCCGCTGCAGCGTCGCGGCGATCTCCGGACGCGCCACCACCAGCGCGCCGCCGCCGTCCGAGACCACGCAGCAGTCCAGCTTGTGCAGCGGATCCGAGATCATCGGCGAGTTCAGCACGTCTTCGACCGTGACCACGTCGCGCAGCATGGCGTGGGGGTTGTGCTGGGCGTGGTGCGACGCCGCCACCTTGACCCAGGCAAGCTGCTCGGCGGTGGTGCCGTACTCGTGCATATGGCGCATCGCCGCCATTGCGTACAGGTTGACCGTGACCGGGCTGAACGGGGCCTCGAACGGCAGGTCGGGCAGGTTGGCGCCCCAGTTGCGCGCCTGCGTGCCGGTGGAGCCTTCCGAGCGCGGCCGGCCCGCCAGCGTGATCAGCGCGACGTTGCACTTGCCGGCGGCGATCGCCTGCGCGGCGTGCGAGACATGGACCAGGTAGGCCGAGCCGCCCGTATCGGTGGAATCGACATGGCGCACCTTCAGGCCGAGGTAATCGACCATGTTGACCGCGCCCAGCCCGGGCGCGTCGCCGGCGCAGAAATAGCCGTCGACATCGGCCAGCGTCAGGCCGGCGTCCTGCAGCGCGCCCTTGGCGCTCTCGGCGTGCAGTTGTGCCACGGTCTTGTCGGGTGCCTTGCGGGTCGGGTGCTCGTAGGCCCCGACGATGTAGGCCTTGCCGTTGATGCTCATCTGATCTCCTTCGGTGCGTCAGGTGGTGCCAGCGCGAGGGCGGGGCGATGCTGGCACGGCGATCCCGAGAGTATTGCGTAGCTTGCCCGCTGCGTTGTATTCGGAAGTGCCGAAGGGTGTATTCGGTGTAGCGGTGCAGGGGGGGACGCTGCCATCCAGGCCTGGCGCGAGGCACTTGCAGCGCGAACGATTGCGACGGCCGCTACAATCTGCGCTGGATATTTCTGAATCTGAACGAAAAGGATCGATGACCTACATCGTTGAAGCGGTGGACGAGGCCCTGGGCCTGCTGATGCTGGTGGCCGAGCACCCATCGCTGGGCGTGACCGAACTGGCACGGCGCGCCGGACTGACCAAGGCGCGCGCGTTCCGGCTGCTGACCACGCTCGAGCACCGCGGCCTGATCGCGCGCGAGTCGCCGGCGGCGGTCTACAAGCTCAGCTACAACGCGCTGCTGGTGGGCAATGCCGCGCGCGAGCAGTTCGACCTGGTCAAGCTGGTGGGCCCGCGTCTGGCGGCGATCGGCGCGGCCTGCGGCGAAAACGTGATCGTGCGCGTGCGCGACGGGCTCGAGTCGGTGTGCGTGACGCGGCACGAGTCGACGCAGTCGGTGCGGGTGCATACCGAGATCGGCAACCGGCGGCCGCTGCATGTGGGGGCCTCCGGCAAGCTGCTGCTGGCGTTCGCCGCACCAGAGGTGGTGGAGGCAGTGCTGGCGCGACAGCTGGAACGCTTCACCGCCAAAACCATCATCGAGCCGCAGGCGCTGCGCGAGGAACTGGCGGCGATCCGTGCCGCCGGCTATGCCGTCTCGGTGGGCGAGCGCGATGCCGACGCCGTCTCCGCCGCCGCGCCGCTGCGCGACCACAGCGGCGCGGCGGTGGCGTCGCTGAGTATTGCCAGCCCGGCCAGCCGCACCACCCGGCAGGCGCTGGACCGCCATGTGGCGATGGTGGTGGCCGAGGCCGCCAACCTGTCGCGGGCACTCGGCTACGCGGGCGGCTGAGCCCGGTACCGCGCGGCCAGCTCGCGCGCACTCCGTCCAGACGGCGCTTCGGCGCCGTTTTTTTTTGCCTGATGCGTGCCGCGGGGGTAAACCCTGCTTATCGGGGGCGGCCTTGATGTCTTATCCTTTGATACGCGGTATCACTGAATGAAACAATGTATCGGGACCGCCGCGGCGCTGCCGGCCGGCGCGCACGCCGCGCAAGCCACGCATGCCACACAGGCCGCCGACCTGCGCATCGGCTACAAGGCCGAGATCAGCGCCGCCGATCCCCATGTGCTCGACCCCGCCGGGCGCAACCTGTGGGGCCATGTCTACGAGACCCTGGTCGGCCTGGACAACACGCTGCGCCCGGTGCCGCTTCTGGCAACCGCCTGGCGCCAGCTGGACGACCGTACCTGGGAATTCCGGCTGCGTGCCGGCGTGCGCTTCAGCAATGGCGAGCCTTTTACCGCCGAGGACGCGCGCTACTCGATCGAGCGCGCCATCAAGCTGCCGGGCGCGCGCACCTTCCGCACCTACCTCAAGTCGGTCGCAGCGGTCGAGGTCACCGGGCCGCTGACGCTGCGCGTGCGCACGCGCTCGCCCAACCCGGTGCTGCCGCAGAACGTGGGCATGGTGGCAATGCTGCCGCGCTCGCTCGGTGCGAACGCGCGCGAGGCCGATTTCGCCCATGGCAGCGCCGCCATCGGCACCGGCCCGTACCGGCTGGTGGCGTGGGAGCATGGGCAGCAGCTGACGCTGTCGCGCAACCCGGGCTACTGGGGCGGGGCGCAGCCGTGGCAGCGGGTGGTGTTCCAGTTCATCCCGAAGGAGCCGGCGCGGGCCTCGGCGCTGCTGTCCGGACTGGTCGACGTGATCGACGCCTCGTCGGCCAGCATTGCCGATGCCTTTGCGCGCACCAATGGCCGCATCCGCATCGTCTCGGCCACCTCGTACATGCTGAACTACCTGCAGCTGGACCAGGCCCGCACGGTCTCGCCTTATGTGCAGGATCACGCCGGCCGGCCGCTGGCGGCCAACCCGTTGCGCGACGTGCGGGTGCGGCAGGCGATCAGCCTGGCAATCGACCGCGACCTGATCGCCGCGCGCGTGACCAAGGGCGATTCGGTGCCGGCCGGGCAGATGGTGCCGCAGGGCTTCTTCGGCTTTGCCCCGGCGGTGGCGGCGCCGCGCGCCGACGTCGAGCGGGCGCACCGGCTGCTGGCGCAGGCCGGCTATCCGCAGGGCTTCCGCCTGACGCTGCATTGCCCCAACGACCGCTACCTGAACGACGCCAAGACCTGCGAAGCGATCGGGCAGATGCTGACCCGCGCCGGCATCCGCACCGAGGTGCGCACGCTGCCGTATTCGGTCTATATCACCCGCGCCACCTCCGGCGGCGCCGGCGGCAAGCCGGAGTTCAGCGCCTTCCTGCTCGGCATCGGCGCGGTCAGCGGCGATTCGCTGGAGCCGCTGGTGGCGGTGGCGCATGCGCAGGACAAGGCCGCCGGGCTGGGCGCCAACAACCGCAGCGGCTATGCCAACGCCGCCGTCGACGCGCTGATCGGGCAGGCCATGCGCACCATGGCACCGGCCCCGCGCGAACTGGCGCAGCAGGGCGCGGCGCAGCGGCTGGCGGCCGACGCCGGCATCGTCCCGCTGCATCACCTGCGCGCCGCCTGGGCCTATCGCGACGGGCTCGCGGTGCAGCCGCGCAGCGACGGCTTCACCTACGCCGGCAACATCCGCCCGGCACCGCCGGCGCTTCCACAACGCTGATCACGCCATCGCATACCGGGCCTTCCCCATGCTTGAAACCTTACTCAAACGCCTGCTGCAGAGCATCGCGGTGCTGTGGACCATGTCGGTGCTCACGTTCTGCGCGGTCAACCTGATCGGCGACCCGGTGCACCTGCTGGTCAGCCCCACCGCCACCGAGCAGGAGATCGCCGAGGCGCGCCATGCGCTCGGCCTCGACCTGCCCGTGGCGCAGCAGTACCTGCGTTTTCTCGCGGGCGCGCTGCGCGGCGACCTCGGTGACTCCTTCGTCTACAACCGGCCCGCGATCGAGCTGATCGTCAGCCGCGTGCCGGCCACGCTGGAGCTGGCGGTGACGGCGCTGCTGCTGTCGCTGGGCATCGGCATCCCGATGGGCGTCTATGCCGGCCTGAAGCCGCACGGCCGGCTGGCGCGGATGCTGATGGCGGCTTCGCTGGGCGGCGTGATCATGCCGACCTTCTGGATCGGCATGATCGGCATCCTGGTGTTCTCGGTGAACCTGGCATGGCTGCCGTCAGGCGGGCGCGGGCCGGTCAGCACCGTGCTGGGCGTGCCGCTGTCGGTGACCAGCTGGGAGGGCATCCGCTTCCTGCTGCTGCCGGCGCTGACCCTGTCGCTGTTCAAGATCTCGCTGGTGGCACGGCTGACCCAGGCCGGCACGCGCGAGGTGGCGGGGCAGGAGTACATCAAGTTTGCCCGCGCCAAGGGTGTAGGCGGCGCGCGGCTGGTGCTGCGCCACGTGGTGCCCAATGTGCTGATCCCGATCGTGACCGTGGTCGGGCTGGAGTTCGGCCACCTGATCGCCTTCTCGGTGGTGACCGAGTCGGTGTTCTCGTGGCCCGGCATGGGCAAGCTGATCATCGATTCGGTGCTGGCGCTGGACCGCCCGGTGGTGGTGGCTTACCTGCTGGTCACGCTGCTGCTGTTCGTGGTGCTGAACCTGGTGGTCGACCTGCTGTACGTGGTGCTCGACCCGCGCCTGCGGCACAAGGCGGCGTAGCCACCGCCGCGTCCGTTCCCCGCTATCGAAGACCGAATACCGAAGACCGAGACTGAACCGATGTCCCTGCCTCTTGCCGAAAACGATGAAGCCGCTCCCGCGCTCCCCACGCTCGTGCCGGCGCCAGCCGCCGCGCCGCCGGCACGGCCTGCGCTGCTGCGGCGCTTCTGCGCCAGCCGCGTCGCCGCCGCCGCGCTGGCATTGCTGCTGGCGCTGCTGCTGGTGGCAGTGCTGGCCCATGCGCTCAGCCCGCAGAACCCCTATGACCTCGCCACGGTGTCGGTGATCGATGCCGAGCTGCCGCCGGGCAGCACCGGCTACGAAGGCCAGGCGCACTACTGGCTGGGCACCGACGGCGCCGGGCGCGACCTGCTCAGCGCCATCTTCTACGGCATCCGCATCAGCGTGGGGGTGGGCGTGATCAGCGCGGTGGTGGCGCTGATGGTGGGCAGCGCGGTGGGGCTGGCCGTGGCCTACTTCGGCGGCGTGGTCGATGCCGCCATCATGCGCGTGGTCGACCTGCAGCTGAGCCTGCCGGCGGTGCTGGTGGCGCTGATCCTGCTGGCGGTGCTGGGGCAGGGCGTCGACAAGACCCTGCTGGCGCTGGTGATCGTGCAATGGGCCTACTTTGCCCGCACCGTGCGCGGCGCGGCGCAGGTGGAGCGGCGCAAGGAGTATGTCGAGGCCGCGCTGGGCCAGGGGCTGCCGGCGCTGCGGGTGATGTTCCGCCATATCCTGCCCAACTGCATGGCGCCGCTGGTGGTGACCGGCACGCTGCAGATCGCGCATGCGATCACGCTCGAGGCCACCATGAGCTTCCTCGGCATCGGCCTGCCGCGCACGCAGCCGTCGCTGGGCATGCTGATCGCCAATGGCTTCGAGTACATGCTGTCGAACAAGTACTGGATCAGCGTGTTCCCGGGCGCGGCCCTGGTGCTGCTGATCGGCTCGATCAACCTGGTGGGCGACCGCCTGCGCCGCGTGCTCAACCCGCGGCTGGAAGCGTAAGGAGCCCGGCATGGCACTACTGGAAGTTGCGGGGCTGAGCACCAGCTTCGGGTTCGCGCACGGCGCCGTCAAGGCGGTCGACGGCGTGTCGTTCACGCTGGAGCCGGGCGAGATCCTGGGGATCGTCGGCGAATCCGGCTCGGGCAAGTCGGTGACGGCGTTCTCGCTGATGAACCTGCTCGATCCGCCCGGGCGCGTCACCGGCGGCTCGGTCCGCTTCAAGGGGCAGGAGCTGCTGGCATGTTCGCCGCGCCAATGGCAGGCGCTGCGCGGCGACCGCATTGCGATGGTGTTCCAGGACCCGATGATGTCGCTCAACCCGGTCATGCGCGTGGGCGACCAGCTCGCCGAGACCGTGCTGGTGCACCACCGCCGCACCCGCGCGCAGGCACAGGCGCAGGCGGTCGATGCGCTGGCGCGGGTCGGCATCCCGGCGCCGCGGGAGCGCATGCGCGCCTATCCGCACGAGCTGTCCGGCGGCATGCGCCAGCGCGTGGCGATCGCCAACGCGCTGATCAACCGGCCCGACCTGATCATTGCCGACGAGCCCACCACCGCGCTCGACGTCACCATCCAGGCGCAGATCCTCTACGAGATGAAGCAGCTGGTGCGCGAGACCGGCGCCGCCGCGGTCTGGATCAGCCACGACCTTGCCGTGGTCAAGGACCTGGTCGACCGCGTCTGCGTGATGTACGCGGGCCGGGTGGTGGAGCAGGGGCCGGTCGCCGAGCTGATCAGGCGGCCGCTGCATCCGTACACGCGCGGCCTGCTCGATTCGCTGCCGACCCCGGCGATGCGCGGCGCCACCCTGCGCGCGATCCCCGGCGCGGCGCCGGCGCTGGCCGCGCTGCCGCCAGGCTGCGCCTTCGCGCCACGCTGCCCGCGCGCGCGTCCCGCGTGCGCCCAGGTTCCGGTCGAAACCACTATGCGCGGCCGCACGCTGCGCTGCTTTTATCCCCTGGAGGCGGCATGACGGTCATGCTCGAAGCGCACCACCTGCAGAAACGCTTTCTGCTCAAGCCCGGCCTGCTCGCGCGCATTGCCGGCAAGCCGGCGCAGGCGGTGCATGCCGTCAACGATGTCTCGCTGCAGGTGCGCCAGGGCGAGGTGCTGGGCGTGGTCGGCGAGTCCGGCTGCGGCAAGTCCACGCTGGGCCGCATGCTGGCCGGCCTGCTGCCGCAGACGGGCGGCGATATCGCGTGGGAGGGGCAGCGCGCCGACATCGCTTCGGCCGCCTATCACCGCGCGGTGCAGATGGTGTTCCAGAATCCGTATGCGTCGCTGAACCCGCGCCTGCGCATCGGCCAGGCCATCACCGAAGGCGCGGTCTACCACGGCCTGATCAAGCGCGCGCGCGCCGCCGCGGCCGCCGGCGAACTGCTGCAGCAGGTGGGGCTCGATCGCGGCTATGCCGAGCGCTATCCGCACGAGTTCTCCGGCGGCCAGCGCCAGCGCGTGGCGATCGCGCGCGCGCTGGCGCTGCGCCCGCGCCTGCTGATCTGCGACGAGGCCGTCTCCGCGCTCGATGTCTCGGTGCAGGCGCAGATCATCAACCTGTTCATGCAACTGCGGCGCGAGCACGCGCTGACCTATGTCTTCATCAGCCACAACCTGGCGGTGGTGGAGCATATGTCGGACCACGTGGTGATCATGTACCTGGGCCGCATCGTCGAAAGCGGCCCCGCGCGCGAGGTATTCGCCGCGCCCAACCATCCCTATACCCGCGCCTTGCTGGCCGACGCGCCGCGCCTGGGCGCCAGTCCGCCCGCGCACCAGCCGATCCGCGGCGAACTGCCCAGCCCGCTGGCGCCGCCGAGTGGCTGCGCCTTTCATCCGCGCTGCCCGCGCGCGAACGCACGCTGCAAGACGCAGGTGCCGCTGCTGCGCGATATCGGCGGACGCCTGTCCGCCTGCCACCTGAATGACTAGATAGCCGCCGCCCGGCGCGGTCTGCTCACGCTTCCGATCGAACGCTTCCATCCCGCCTGCGCGGGATGGGCGGGAGCGTGCGCGCTGCGCGCGCGGAACACGCGGCAGTTGCACCACAGAGGGGGATTTTTGCATGACAGACCACGACACGGGAGCAGCAGCATGAACGGTAGCCACACCTGGCGCGCACTCGCGCGCGCCTGCCTCGGCGGCGCGCTGGCGCTGGCATCGGCCGCGGCCGCGGCCGATGCAGCGGTGACGCTGTATGGCCGCATCGACACCGACATCGAATACCAGAAGGGGCCCGACGGCCGCGCCGCGCAGATGGCGGACAACGCCTCGCGCTGGGGCCTGCGCGGCAGCGAAGAGCTGGGCGGCGGCCTGCGCGCGGCATTCGGCCTGGAGCAGGGCTTCGGCGCCGACAACGGCGTCGCCACCAACCCGCAGTTCCGCAATGCCTTCGTCGGCCTGCAGGGCGGCTTCGGCGCGATCGCGCTGGGCCGGCTCGATTCCGCGACGATCGTGGGCTCGCCGATCTATTCCCAGGTGACGCAGAACATCGACTTCGCCATCCACGATGCGGGCGCCACCGCGATCGGCACCAGGGTGCTGAACGCGCGCAACCGCGTGTCGAATGCGCTGGGTTATATGACGCCGAGCTTCGGCGGCTTCTCGGTGCGCGCGCGCATGAACCTGGCGGGGCCGGATGCGACCACGCCCAATAACCGGCCGCCGGTGCAGGCAGAGGACGATTTCCGCCAGTTCGACCTGGGCCTGAACTACGCCGCCGGGCAGTTCGCGGCGGGCCTGGGCTATTCGCGCGATGGCAAGAGCGGCGGCCTGGTGGCCAACGATTTCCGCGACAAGGTGCAGGCGGTGGCTTCGTACGACTTCATCGTTGTCAACCTCTACGGCATCGTCGGGCGCGACCGCTACGCCGGCACCCCGACCACGCGCACCGACGTGCCGTACTGGTTGGTCGGCTTCTCGGTGCCGTACGGCCCCCACAAGCTCACCGTCAACTACATGCAGCGCGCGGTGCAGCGCGACCCGCAGGGCCGGCTCAGCAAGGTACAGGCCGGCTACGGCTACAGCCTGAGCAAGCGCACCATGCCCTACGTCTTCTTTGACCGCGAGGATCCCAACTCGCACCAGTCCGGCGACACCGTGACCACGGTGGGCGTCGGCATCCAGCACAAATTCTGACCATGACGCTTCCGTATTCGCTGACTGAACCGGCCGGGGCGGCACTGCCGCTGGTGGTGGATTCCCCGCACAGCGGCCTGCTGCATGCCGAGACGCTGCCGCTGGCGGCGCCGCCCGAGGCCCTGCTGTCGGGCTGGGACGCCTATGTCGACCAGCTCTTCGCGCATGCGCCGCGGGTGGGCGGCACCTTGCTGTGCGCGGACTTTCCGCGCTGGCTGGTCGACGTCAACCGCGCCCGCGACGATATCGACCCCGACCTGATCCATGGCGCCATGCCCTACCCGGTGCGCCCCAGCGACAAGTCCGGGCGCGGCATGGGCGTGCTGCGCCGGCTGGCGCTGCCGGGCGTGCCGGTCTACGGCGCGACGCTGTCGCCGCGCATGGCGGAATACCTGCTCAAGACCTACTACGACCCGTACCACGCGGCGCTGTCGGGGCTGCTGGCTCGGCACCATGCGCGCTGGGGCGCGGTTTGGCATCTCGACTGCCATTCGATGAAGTCGCGCGGCAATGCGATGAACGTCGACAACGGCGTCGCGCGGCCCGATTTCGTGCTCAGCAACGGCGACGGCGCGACCTGCTCGGCCGCATTCATCGAACTGGTGGCGGAATGCCTGCGCAGCCTTGGCTACAAGGTGGCCATCAACTGGCCGTACAAGGGCGCGCAGCTGATCCGCGCCTATGCCGAACCGGCGCAGCGGCGCCACAGCCTGCAGATCGAGATCAACCGGGCGCTCTACATGGACGAGGCCACGCTGGCGCAGCATGCGGGCTTCGCCGTGCTGCGCGGCCATCTCGACGCGCTGCTCGGGCACGTCGCGGCCCATATCCACACTGAACTGCGCCGCTGAGCGCAGGCGCGCTCACACCACCTTGCCGGGATTCATCAGCCCGAGCGGATCCAGCGCGCCCTTGATCGCCCGCATCATGGCAAGTTCGACTTCGCTCTTGTAATGCCGGTTTTCCTCGCGCTTGAGCTGGCCCAGGCCGTGCTCGGCCGAGATCGAGCCGTTATGCGAGCGCACGCTGTCGTGCACGATGCGGTTGACCTGGTCCTGGTGCGCGAGGAACTCATCGTGGGCGACGCCTTCGGGCGGCGCCACGTTGTAGTGCAGGTTGCCGTCGCCGAGATGGCCGAAGGTGACCATGCGCGCACCGGGAAAGGCGTTCTGCAGCAGCGCGTCGGTGCACTCGATAAAGTCCGCCACGCGCGATACCGGCACGGCGATGTCGTGCTTGATGTTCTTGCCGTCTGCCACCTGTGCCAGCGGAATATGCTCGCGCAGGTTCCAGAAGTCGTGCGACTGCTGCACCGATTCGGCCACCACCGCATCGGCGACCACGCCGGCGTCGAAGGCGGCCGACATCATGGTCTCGAAGATGCCGCGCGCATGGGCTTCGCTTTCGCTGTCGGACAGCTCCAGCAGCACCAGCTGCGGATGGATGTCGGCGAACGGATAGCGCAGCTGCGGGAAGTGCCGCGTCACCAGCGTCATGCTGAGCGCCGACATCAGCTCGAAGCCGGTCAGCATGGCGCCGGCGTGCGACTGGGCGATGGCCAGCAGCGCCAGCGCGGCGCGCGGGCTGTGCACCGCGGCCAGCGCCGTGACCGACGCGCGCGGCAGCGGGAACAGCTTCATCACCGCGGCGGTGATGATGCCCAGCGTGCCTTCGGCGCCGATGAACAGGTCGCGCAGGTCATAGCCGGTGTTGTCCTTGCGCAGGCCGCGCAGCCCGTGCCAGGTATCGCCCGCGGGCGTCACCACTTCCAGCCCCAGGCACAGCTCGCGCGTGTTGCCGTAGCGCAGCACCGCGGTGCCGCCGGCATTGGTCGACAGGTTGCCGCCGATGGTGCAGCTGCCCTCGGCCGCCAGGCTCAGCGGGAACAGCCGGCCGTGCTCGCGTGCCACCTGCTGCAGCTGCTGCAGTACCACGCCGGCCTCGAC
Source organism: Cupriavidus taiwanensis (assembly GCF_900250115.1). NCBI lineage: Bacteria > Pseudomonadati > Pseudomonadota > Betaproteobacteria > Burkholderiales > Burkholderiaceae > Cupriavidus > Cupriavidus taiwanensis. The sequence goes on from NZ_LT984803.1 coordinate 1,213,312, forward strand.
CGTGATGGTGTTGTTGAGCGGATCGACCTGGCGGATGCGGTTGAGCCGCTGCAGCGAGATCACCACCTGCGGCGTTCCTTCTACCGGCGTGGCGCCGCCGCACAGGCCGGTGTTGCCGCCCTGCGGCACCATGGCGATCCGGTGCGCGTGGCAGGCGTGGACCACCTCGGCCACTTCCGCGGTGGTGCCGGGGCGCAGCACCGCCAGCGCCTCGCCGCGGTAGCGCTTGCGCCAGTCGGTCAGGTAGGGCGCCTGGTCGGCCGCATCGGTCAGCACGTGCGGCGGGCCCAGCGCGGCGCGGCACAGTGCGAGGAAGGAGTCTTGAGGCGAGGTCATGGCGATGGTTGGACGCGATTCAGGACTTGGGCCCGGCAGCCCTGGCGGCGGCGCGGGCGCGGCGCTTGTACGGGCGCAGGTACAGGATGGTGCTGGCGAAGAACACCAGCGTCAGCGCCACCTCCACCCACGCCAGCGTGGACGAGGGCGCGCGGTCGCTGGTGGCGCGCACGATGCCTTCGGTGAAGAACAGTAGGATCAGCATCGACGACCACTGCATGGTGTAGCGGTTGCGCGTGAGCACGCCGCGCAGCGGCAGCAGCAGCGGCAGGAACTTGAGGATCAGCCATGAGCCGCCCGGCCGCAGCGGCGCCAGCAACCATTCCCAGGCGATGCACAGCGCCAGCAGCGCCAGCAGGCTGCCGACGCTGAGCCGGTACAGCCACGGGCTGTGCAGGGCCTGGTCGCTATCCGCGGCGGGCGTCATGCCTGCGCTCCGGCCAGGCGCAGCGCGGTCTGCGCCAGCCGGCGGCCCATGGCCATGGCCAGCGCCGCCTCGTCTTCGGTGACCGGGCCGCGGTTGTCGCCGTGGGCATGGTGGCTGGGGCCGTAGGGCGTGCCGCCCGAGGCCGTCGTCATCAGGCCCTTTTCGGAATAGGGCAGGCCCAGGATCAGCATGCCGTGGTGCAGCAGCGGCAGCATCATCGACAGCAGCGTGGTCTCCTGCCCGCCGTGCAGGCTGCCGGTGGCGGTGAACACGCAGGCGGGCTTGCCGGCGAGCGCGCCCGACAGCCACTGGGCCACGGTGCCGTCGAGGAAGTACTTCACCGGCGCGGCCATGTTGCCGAAGCGGGTCGGGCTGCCCAGCGCCAGCCCGGCGCATTCCTCCAGGTCGCGCAGTTCGGCATAGGGCGGGCCGTCGGCGGGGATGTCCGGCGCGGTGGCCTCGCATACGGTGGAAACCGGCGGCACCGTGCGCAGGCGGGCCTGGGCGCCGGCGACGCTGTCGACGCCGGTGGCGATCAGTTCGGCGAGCTTGCGGGTGCTGCCGTGGCGGCTGTAATACAGGACGAGGATCTCGGTCATGGAGCGGGACGGCCGGCGTTGAAGGGCAACGATGGGGGATGCGGGAGATGCCGGCAACAATGCGCGTATTATAGATGCGCCCCCCGCGCCATCTCCCGATGGCCCCGCGCTGCACGCGCAACGGGGTCATCCTTGAATCCGACAGACGAACCGACAGACCAGATCCAGGAGGTTGCTTGCGCATGATTGGAGCCCGCGTCGCCCGCCTGCGCCGGGAATGGAACCTGCAAAAGGTGCGTGCCCTGGCGCGCTATGCGCTGCGCCGCGCCGCCGAAGACCGGCTGCCGCAGGTCTCGGCCAGCCTGACCTTCACCACCGTGCTGGCGGTGGTGCCGGTGCTGACCGTGGCCTTCGCGCTGCTGGCCGCGTTCCCGGTGTTCCGCGACTTCCGCAACGCCATCGAGGCATTCCTGTTCCAGAACCTGATTCCCGGCAACGTCAGCGAATCGATCCAGCGCTATCTCGGCATGTTCGCCAAGAGCGCGCGCGGGCTGACCGCGATGGGCCTGGGCGGGCTGATGGTGACCTCGGTGCTGACCATGCTGACCGTGGAAGACGCGCTCAACGCGATCTGGCGCGTCAAGCAGCGCCGCCCGCTGGCGCAGCGGGTGCTGGTGTTCTGGGCGGTGCTGACCTTCGGCCCGGTGCTGATCGGCGCCAGCCTGTCGATCAGTTCCTACCTGATCTCGATCTCGGCCGGCTATGTCGGCACCATGCCGGTGGGGCTGGGCCTGCTGGTGGGCGCGGCGCCGGTGCTGCTGTCGGCGCTGGCCTTTGCCTTCCTGTACACGGCGGTGCCCAACGCCTATGTCGAGTGGCGCGATGCCATCGTGGCCGGGCTGGTCGCGGCGGTGGCGTTCGAGTTCGCCAAGCGTGGCTTCGGCTATTTCATCACCGAGATCCCGGCCTACACCGCGGTCTACGGCACCTTCGCCGCGCTGCCGCTGTTCCTGCTGTGGATCTACCTGAGCTGGCTGGTGACCCTGCTGGGCGCGACCATCGCCGCTAACCTGCCGGTGATCCGGCAGGGTTACTGGCGCCGCCGCAGCTTTGCCGGCAGCGAGTTCTTCGATGCGCTGGGCGTGCTGCTGCTGCTCTACCGCGCCCGCGACGAAGTGCCGCGCAGCGTCGGCGAACTGGACCTGGGGCGCACGCTGCGGGTCGAGGCCGATTACCTGGCCAGCCTGCTCGGCAAGCTCAAGGCCATGCACCTGGTCGGCCGCCTGCAGCAGGAGCGCGGCCAGGCTCACTGGGCGCTGCTGTGCGACCCGTCGCAGGTGACGCTGCGCACGTTGCACGACCGGCTGGTGCTGAACCTGCCGCGGCTGCCGCGCACGGCGCTGGCGCAGCATCTGCGCGGGGCGGATGCGCTCAAGTCGATCCTCGACAATCCGCAGCTGGACCAGACGCTGGAGGCGGTGTTCCGGCAGCAGCCGGTAGACCTGCCGCCGGCGCAGGGGGATGGTGCGGGGCAGCGGCGGACACTGGAGGTGGTGCCGCCCGGGTGGCATGGGCAGGTTTGATTTGGGCCGTGGCGGGGGACCCGGCCATGACCGGCCCGAGCCACGGATGCCGGGCAAACCTGCGGCGATGCCAGCGCCAATGCCATCAGCCAGTCGGTGGTCGATCGAGGTGGGACGATCGGTCAAGTAACTGTCCCGTTTTGTCAAACGGGCGGAAGCGCAAGCGCGTACCATCCTGACCCCTGTATCGAGCACCTCGTCCCATCTCGCCGCATCTCGCCACGCATGCCGCCACGTTCCATCTCCGTCGTGATCGCAGACGATCACCCGGTGATCCAGCTTGCCGTCAAGGCCACCCTGAGCGAGATCCCGACCATGCAGGTGGCTGCGACCTGCTCTTCAGGGAAGGAGCTTTTCGCCGCGCTGGAAACGCTGCAGCCCGACCTGATCGTGACGGATTTCTCGATGGAACGTTCGCAGGGCAATGACGACGGCCTGCGGCTGCTGCACCGGCTCAGGCAGTTGCGGCCCGAGACGCCGATCGTTGTCTTCACGATGCTTACCAATGGCGGCCTGCTCACGCGCATTACCGAGATGGGCGTCGATGCCATTGTCGGCAAGCACGAGGCGCCGGGCATCCTGAGGCAAATCTGCATCGATGTGCTGTCGGGCAAGGGCCAGCGCCTGTCGCCGGCCATCGCGGCGCGCCTTTCCAGCGCGGGCGCGCTGCCTGGGGGCAGTGCAAGCCCGCTGTCTCCCAGGGAAATCGAGGTGGTGCGCATGTTTGCCACCGGCAGCACCGTCACGGAAATCGCCGGCTATCTCCATCGATCCCTGGCCACCGTCGCGACGCAGAAGCGCTCGGCGATGCGCAAGCTGAACGTCACCAGCAATGCGGACCTGGTCACCTACGCGCGCGACAACGGTCTGACCTGATGCCAGGCCCGGAGCAGCCGACGCGGCCAGCGCCAGTGCAGGATGCCGACTCGGTGGCGCGCAACCTGCAGCGGGAACGCCGCGTGTTCTCGATGGTGATACTGCTGCTGGGCCTGCTGGCCATGGCGATCGCCGCGGCCACCGTGCTGGTCCGGCTGAATGGCTCGCTGCGTTCGCAGGAGCAGGTCGCGCGCCTGTATGAGCAGGGTGTGGTCGATGCCGTGCTGGAACGCCGCAGCACCCTGACCGCGACCAACCTGATTCTGGAGCTCCACGCCAATGGCACGTTCCCGCGGCCACGGCACCAGCCCGCCAGTGGCTTGTGCGCACAGGCTGCGCCGTCCGCTGCGCCGGACGATGTTCTGCAGCGCAGCTGCGACCAGGCCGTCAGGACCCTGACCGCGGCCAGCCAGAAGCCGTCGATCGAAATGATCTCGATCGCAAGCGGCGCGACCTACCGCTATGAAGCGCCAGGCGCGCGGCCCGCGCCGGCGCTGATGCCCGCTTCGCTGCTCACCGGGATGGTCCTGCAACGCCTGCAGCGCCGCGATCCGGATCTGCTGCATGCGGCGCGGGAAAAGACCGTGGCCTGGCTGGCATTTCCGGCGCGCGCGCCCGGCGAGGAAGCGGTGGTCGTGGGCGCGTCGCTGGTCGCAACCGGCAACGAACTCTACGCCATCGTGCTGACGCGTATCCCGCTGCAAGACCTGCTGCGCCCTGCCGGGCCCAACGTGTCGATCCCGGAGCCGATCGTCTTCGACAGCCGCGGCATTGCCCTGGTCGACTCAGGCGCAAGGGCCGACGCGCAACGGCTGGACGCCAGGCTGGAGGCAGCTCCGGATGGCCTGTTCCACTGGGTCCGGGGTTATGGCTGGGCGCTGCGCCGCCCGCCGCTGGTGGCGGACTTCGGCCACCTGATCTTTGCGCTGCCGGTCGGCCAGCAGTTTCAGGCAATGCGGGAGGAACTGCTGGTCATCGGCCTGATCACGGCCGTGCTGGTTGCCTCGCTGTTCGCGATGTACCGCTACTGGAACTATCGTTTCCTGACCGCAACCTACGCCGAGGCGGCGCGCGCGCAGCAGATGCTGCATGAGGCCAGGCTTGCGAGCGAGGCGGCGGGCAAGGCCAAGGTGGCCTTCTTTGCCTCGATGAGCCACGAGATACGCACGCCGCTGTCATCGCTGCTGGGCAACATGGAGCTGGTCAGCCTGGGCGCACTGGAGCCGGAACAGCGGGCGCGGGTGAGCGCCATGCAGGTCTCGGCCGAAGGCCTGCTGCAGATCGTCAACGATGTGCTCGATTTTTCCAAGCTCGACGTCGGCGCACTGAGCCTCGCGGAAGAACCCGTATCGGTCACTGAGCTGCTCGGTCGTATTGCGATCTCGCACGCCCCGCTGGCGGCGCAGCGCCAGCTGAGCTTCCTGGCGGTGTATGGCAAGGAGATCCCGGCGCGACTCAGGCTCGACCCGGTGCGCCTGGCCCAGATCATCAACAACCTGCTTGGCAATGCGTTCAAGTTCACCCGCGCCGGCAAGATCGTGCTGCGCGCGCAATGGGTGGACCAGCATCTCGAGATCGTCATCGCCGATACCGGCGTCGGCATACCGGACCAATACAAGGGGCGGCTGTTCCAGCCTTTCTCTCAGGTCGACGACAACCGCCTGGCCCAGGCGCGGGGGACCGGGCTCGGGCTGTCGATCTGCCGGCGCCTGGTGGAGCGGATGAATGGCCGTATCACGCTGGACAGCATCCTCGGGGTCGGTACGCGCGTTACGGTCCGGCTGCCGCTCGGCGTGTGCGGTGAGACCCGGCCCGCGCCGCGATGGCGTTTGCCGCCGAACCGGACGCTGGTGCTGTGCCGTGAGCCGGAGTGCCTGGAAGGGATGCTGAATCATTTCGACTGGGGCACCTGCCTGCCTTCGTCCCGCTCGTCCATCGACACGCCTGTTGACAAGGGCCGATGGGATTGCCTGCTGGTGGCGGAGGCATTGGATCCGGATGAGGTCATGGCGTGGTGGGGCAAGCCGGCCTCGATCGTATGGCTGAAGCCGCTGGGGCCGCTGGTCGCGGTAACGCGGCCGGATGGCGGCCTGGACGTGTCTGCCTATAGCCTGCCCGGCATCTTCGCTGCCGCGCAGGCGGTCATCACCAAGGCCGCGCCACCGCTGCCCCCCGCCGGCCAGTCCGCGCCCGCCCGGCGCGAGGCTCCGGCCGTGCCGCTTGCCGGTCTTTCGGTGCTGGTCGCGGAAGACAACCGGCTGAACCGCAGTCTGCTGCGCGACCAGCTCCAGGTGCTGGGGGCGACCGTAGTCGAAGCCGGCAACGGCAACGAGGCCATGGCAGTGCTGTCGGAGCGGAGCATGGATGCGGTCCTGACGGACATCGACATGCCCGTGATGAATGGATTCGAGCTGCTGCGTGAAATCCAGCGGCGCCATCCGCAGGTTCCGGTCTATGCCGTGAGTGCCAGCGCGCGGCCCGAAGATGTCGCGCAAGGGCGGGCAAGCGGATTTACCGGCTACCTCACCAAGCCGGTGGCACTGGCGGCGCTCGCCTCGGTCCTCGCCGGGGTTGCCGCGCCGGCCGGCAACACGCCTGCGCACGCAGCAGAGGAGGCGGCAGCATGGTCTGGCGACGACGATCTGCCCGACCTGCCGCGGGTCCCGGCCGGGTACGCTGAAGCGTTCCTGGCGCAAACCAGGGCAGACCTGGAAGCGCTCGGCGCGGCGCGTGCGGGCCGGGACGTGCGAAGCCTGGAACGACTGCTGCATCGCGTCGCCGGCACGCTCGCGGTGCTCGGCCGCTCAGGGCTCGGCGAGCTTTGCGAGGAACTGCGCAGTTACGCAGCCGAGGCCGGAGGCTGGGACGATGAGATCGAGCTCCAGTCAGCGGCGATCGCGCACGGCCTCGGCCAGGTGCGCGAGCGCCTGGACGCTGGCGCACCGTCGTCCCGATAGTCCCTGCAGCCCCGGCCTGCCGGTTTTCCAACTCCTTTGATTGCGGCCACGCCCGCGCGAAGTCACCATAGCGCAGGCGGGTGGGCGGGCCTCCACCTTCGGGCACTTGCCTGGGAAAGCCCCGCGAAACCCGTCGTCTGCCTCCTGCACGGTGGGCGGTTTCTACTTGGCCCGGGCGTGACGCTGCAGCGGCGAGCGCTGATCGCAGTGTGCCCGGGCATGAATCCATGCCATCCGGGAACCGCAGCGCAGCGCTGGGACACCCCGGGCCTGGCACCTCAACAGGAGAGTTCATGAGCCTTCGTGCAAATCTAGTCCTTGCCACGTGCACCGCCTGCGTCCTGTTACTGGGCGCGGTACCGGGCACGGCCGGTGTGGCACAGGCGCACGCGGTCTTGCCGAAACCCGTTGCCTATCCGGCCAGGGGGCAGCTGGCGCACCAGCAAGCGATGGATGATGGCGCCTGCTATGGCTGGGCCAGGCAGCAGACCGGCGTGGATCCGTCCAGGATCGCCAGCGCGCCGGTGCCGGTGATCGTGCCGGGCGGTGAGCGCGTGGTGGGCGCCGCGCGCGGCGCGGCTGCCGGTGCCGTGGTGGGAGCGATCGGCGGCGATGCGGGAGACGGCGCCGCAACCGGTGCGGCCGTCGGAGCCGTCGCCGGTGGCATCGCCCATCGGCAGCACCGCCGGCAGGCGGCCGCGCTCAGCGCGCAGATGCAATCCAGCAATGACTGGGCCTTGTCGTCATACTGGCAGGCCTGGACGGCTTGCATGACGGGGCGGGGCTATTCCGTGCAATAGGCTCCCGCTCGCGTGGACCAGGCGGACGCATCCGGTCCGCCTGGTCCATCCGCTCCGCCAGGTACGTGCGGATACGCCTAAAGGACAGCGCAGTCTTCGGCGCTGGCGGCAACGGCCATGTCCACCCCGGCATCGTTGCGCAGGACCACGCACAGGAATGCGCCGGTGGCATGTTCGGGTGCGGGAGCCTCATGCCAAAGCCGCGGCAGGCGTGCCGTGGCGGTGCGCAGCTGACCCTGTTCGAGCGCCGGGCCGGCATCCGCGCCGTCCCTGGCTTCGCGCCAGGTTACCGCGATGGGGCCCGCCGGCTTCGTACCAGGGAAGCAGAAGGATGGGGCCGAGCGTGCGTGGCGCAAGGCGGGGCCGGTCTCGCATCGCCCGGCGCTCACGGCCAGCACGTCATGATCGGTGTGATTGACGGCCACCACCTTCTTCCACGGCCAGGGTTCCTGGAACGGGCTCAAGGTTTCGGCATCGGGAATCGCGCAGCCGCAGAGGGCGCTTGCCGCGGCGATGGCAAGGACGCGCGCGGGAATCGAGGGAACGGCATTCATTGGGGTAGTCAGTGGAGGCAACCTGGTGTTCGCCCGACGGGCGTACGACGGTGGAAGAGGGTAGGGCCGTCGCGGCCGCCGCAGCTATCAAAGGAATTCGAAATGCTGCACGGCCGCCAGCGGCAGTGCCGCCGGTCTCACTTCCCTCGCTTCCCTTCGCTTTCAAATTCCTTTGATAGCCGCGCTCTGCCCTGCCGCGTAAGGTGTGCGCTCTGTCCAGACGTGACCGGCCGTGCCGGCGCGCGTCGACCGTATTTGATCCACTTCGAAGGAAACCCCTGACATGACCAAGCGTTGCATTGCGGCGGTCTCTACAAGCGGCGCGGGAGCGCCTTTCGCAGTCGGCCGGCAAGGGCGCCGCGAAGGGACCGGCGCGGGTGGCCGCGGGCTTGCCAACGTGGTGATCGCGCTGTTGATCGCGGGCGCCGGAGCCTCGTACGGGCAGGCCGCTTCCGGCCCGGGGGCAAGCGGCACCACCGGCCAGCCGAAGGCTTGCGCCGCGGCCGGCCTTGGCGCGGGTTCCGCCATCTGTGCCGGGGCAGCCGATCCCGGCCAGAGCAAGTACAACCTCCTGTACGCAGACGATGCCCCGGCCGGCGAAGGCGTACCGTCGCCCGGCGTTGATGCCGGTAGCTCCGGCGGGAACGGCGCTGCAGGCGGCGTATCCGGGCGGACCGCGGGCCGCGCGCGCGCTGCCGGAGTCGGCGGTGACGCGGCGCAAGCCTGGCCCGCCAGCATCCTGTAGCTCGCAGTCCTGCCTTGCCCGGAGTTCCCGCGGCAACGCGTCACCGCGGGGCTTCGCATGTCGAACACCGAGCCATCGCGCTCCATCCCAAACATTCCGATGAAACTTCGTCAATCCCTGCTGACGGGCGCCTGGCTGCTTGCCATGAGCGAACCCGCCCGCGCCTCCCTGCTGAGTGGAAAAGCGCTCGAGAGCGCGGCCAACGCGATCTCCTGGGTGGTGCTGATACTGGTGCCGCTCGCCGGCCTCTATCTGTTCTGGATGCTCCATGTCTGGCCGGAAAAAGTCGCCCAGCGCAAGCAACACCCGCAGAAGGAGGCGATCCATGCGCTGTGCCTGCTCTCACTGTTCTTCGGTGGCCTGCTATGGCCCATGGCCTGGCTGTGGGCCCACACCAAGCCGGTGTTCTACCGGGCGGCCTACGGCACCGACAAGGCGCCCCAGGACGACGCGGCCAGGTCTGGCGCCGGGGAGCGGAACTGAATGGACGCGCTGCTGCTTGGTATCTATGCGTTGATCGTCTGGCTGATCTTCTTCAAGTTCAAATGGCTGCCGTGGAACACCGCTTCGATGATCGTTGTGTTCACGATTCCGGTGGTCGCCTTGACGCTGCTGGTGCTCACGCTCAACGTGGTGGCCCCTTCCTCGCACGAGGTCAGGGTCGTCGGCAAGGTCCTTCAGGTGGTGCCGCAGGTGCGCGGACGCATTGTCGAGCTTCCCGCCGAGGGCAACCGCAGCTACAAGAAAGGGGATGTGCTGTTGCGCATCGATCCGACCCCCTACCAGGCTTCGGTCAGGCAGCTCGAAGGCCGGCTGATGGCTGACGACGCCGCGCTGGCCGAGGCGCAGGCAAAGGCCCGGCAACTCAGCGAATCCGTGCGCGGCGCGGCCGGCAGGGTCGGCGCCGTGCAGGCCAGGCTGTCGCTGGCGCGGCAGCGGCTCAAGGAACATGAGGCGCTGCTGGCGGCCGGGGCCGGCTCGAAGTTCGACCGCGAAGACGCGCTGGCCCGGCAGCGCGAGCTGGAAGGCGAACTGACCAGCGCGCAAGCCGTCGAGGACGAGGCCAGGCAGAAGCTGTCGGCCACGAGCCAGGGCGAGTTTGCCGCCATTGCCACCGCCCGCGCCAAGCGTGCGGAAACCGAGGTCTTGCTTGAGAACGCCAGATGGGAGCTGGACCAGACCGTGTACCGCGCGCCCGCCGACGGCAAGGTCGTGAACCTGCAGGTGCGCGTCGGCACCATGCTGGTTCCGTTTCCCTTCTCGCCGGCATTCAGCTTCGTCGAGGATGAACAGGAGGTGATCGCGCTCTACAAGCAGAACGAACTTTATAACGTCAAGGCCGGCGATCTCGCCGAGATCTATCTGCCGACCCATCCGGGCGACATCATCAAGGCCAGGGTGGATTCGATCGTCTGGGCGCAGTCACAAGGCCAGTTTGCGCAGGGCGGAATGATCCCGAACACTGGGGCGACGGAAGTCGTGCCGAACCGGTTTGCGGTCAAGCTGGCGCTGCGGGATGAATCGAAGGGCCTGAGCTTGCCGGTCGGCGCGGTCGGCGCGGGGGCCATCTACACCACGCATATGAAGATGTTCCACATCATTCGCATGGTCTTCCTGAGGGTCAGCTCCAAGCTGAACTATCTCGTGTTCAAGCTTCATTAAAGGGAAGTCCGTGTCGTCTCACCTCAAAAAGACTTTGCCGTTATGGCCGGCGCTTGCGCTCGCCATGCTTTCCGGCTGCGCCCTGCAGGCGCCGCCAGCCGGCGTCGAGCTCCAGCGCCAGGCGGTGCCGGCGCTGGAAGGCCAGCGCACGTGGGCGCACACCGCGGTCGCGGGCGATCCCGCGGACGGCTGGCTGGCAACCTTCGACGACGCCGAACTGCAGCGGCTGGTGCAGGAAGCGGTTGCGCACAACAGCGATCTGAGGCTCGCCGCGGTTCGCGTCCAGCAGGCGCAGGCGCTGGTCGCCATCGAAAGCAGCGGCCTGCTGCCGAGCGCGGGGGCGAAGGGCCGGGCCGGCAATTCGGAAACGCAGATCCTCTCCATCGGCGCGAGCTGGGAGATCGATCTGTGGGGGCGCATCCGCGCGCAGTCGCGGGCGGCGCAATCCCAACATGCCGCCACCCTGGCGGACCATGCCTGGGCCCGGCGCGTGGTCGCCGCGGCCACGGCGCGGGCATGGTTCACGCTGATCCGCAACGCCATGCTGGAAGAACGGCAGCGGCAGGCCGCCGCCATCGCCGAGCAGATGGTGCAGGTCACCCGCCAGCGCGTTGCGATCGGCGCGGCGCCCGACACCGAGCTGGTGGAAACGCAAAATTCGCTCCGCACGCGGCTCGATGCGCTCAGCCGGTCGGAGCTGGCCCGCAGCCAGGCTGCGCAAGCCCTGGAACTGCTGCTGGGCCGCTATCCTGCGGGAGCGATCGGCGCGCACGCGACCACGCTGGAACTGCCGGCCGTGCCTGCCGCCGCGCCGGCCGGCCTGCCGGCGGACCTGGTGGATCGCCGCCCGGATCTCACCGCCGCGGCGCAGCGCGTTGCTGCGGCGTTCGACCTGAAGCAGTCGGCCGAGGCCGCGCGCCTGCCGCGCATTTCGATCAGCGCGGCCATTACCGGCATCCGCAGCGATGTCTTCCTGCTCAACGAGACCAGCAGCCCGGTCAAAGGACTGAATGCCTCGTTCTTCGCGCCGATTTTCACCGGCGGAGCACTCAAGGCCAGGGCGGACTACTACAGCGCCGAGCAGAAGGCCGCGCTGATTGCCTATGGCAACAGCGCCCTGCAGGCCCTGGGCGAGGTCGAGGCGGGGTTGCGCGCCGAAGCCAGCCTTGCACAGCGCAGGGAACAACTGCAGGACCGGGTCGAGGCAAGCCAGGACCTGGTGCGGCGGGAACAGGCACGGGTCCGGATCGGCGCCTCGGACCCGCGCCGCCTGCTGGCGGAGCGGCAGGCGCTGCTCACTGCCGAGATGGATCTCATCGGCGCCCATGGCGACCATCTCAACCGGCGTATCGCGCTCTTGCTGGCGTTGGGCGGGGACTGGAGCCAACCGGACCCTGCCAGGGCGTGACGCCACTATCCCTCAGAACGGAATCCGGCCCCGCCAGATATCGGCATACATCACCCAGTCGCCCATCAGGCTGTAGAGCGGATGCCGGAACGTGGCCGGCCGGTTCTTCTCGAAGCCGAAGTGCCCGACCCAGGCGAAGCCATAGCCGGCCACCACCGCGGCGAGCAGCCACCAGGCATTGCCGGTGGCGGCCAGCGCCGCCAGGCACAGCAGCGCCACCGTCGACCCGGCAAAATGCAGGCGCCGGCAGGTGCGGTTCTGGTGCTCGCCGAGGTAGTAGGGGTAGAAGGCCGCGAAATTCTCGAACTCGCGCGCGCGCGCATGGGCCATGGCTGTCTCCGGCAGGTCTGGTCTGCTGCAGTGTAGACCTTCAGCGCCGGGATGTAGCGGCGACGGCCGCCGGCGTGGCCGGCCGTCCGGGGCGCAGCATCAGCCCGCTGCCACCACCTTGCGCGCGAACGCCGCCAGCGCATCGAGCACTTCGTCCGGGCGCTCGCCCATCAGCGCATGGCCGCACGGCACCGTCACCACGCTGGCGCTGCGCATCTTGCCGGCCAGTGCCTGGGCTGCTTTGGGCGAAGTCATCATGTCCTTGCTGCCGGTGACGAACAGCGCCGGACAGGCCGCCGCCGCGGCGGCTTCCTCGCCATGGGCATAGGCGTTGCAGGCCGAGAAGTCATTGTGGAACACATGCGCCTGCGGATTGTTGCGCGACACGCGCTCCATCAGCCGCTGGCTGCCACCGTGCATCCACGCGCCCGGTCCCGGCGACGAGGGCTTGTTGGCGAGGCTGGAGTGCGACCAGGCGTTGACCATGGCGATGGCGTCGCCCTCGCGATTGAGCGAGGCGTCCAGCAGCGCGTCCGACACCTTCATCGGATAAGCCGTGGCCAGCAGGCCGATGCCGCGCACCGCCTGCGGATGCCGCGCCGCGCATTCCAGCGCGATCAGCGAGCCCATGCTGTGGCCGAACACGAAGGCCGGCGCGGTGACGCCGGCGGCCGACACCAGCGCCATGACCCAGTCCGCCATGGCCTCGACCGTGGCCAGCGGCGCGCCCTTGCTGCGGTTGTGGCCGGGCAGGTCCACCGCCAGCACCGAGAAGCCATGGTTGGCGAACCAGCGGGTCTGCAGCGCCCACACGCTGTGGTCGTTCTGCGCGCCATGGACAAAGACCGCGCAGGGCAGGGCCGGATCGAAGGGTTTGCCGCCGGTATAGGCGTAGGCCGGCTGGCCGGCAAGGTTCAGTTCCATCAGGCTTGCCCTCCCTGCTTGCCCGCGCCCATGGCCTTCTCGGCCGCCTTCAGGCCGCGCTTGAGATCGTCGATCAGGTCATCGGCATCCTCCAGGCCGACCGACAGCCGGATCGTGCCTTCGGTGATCCCGGCCGACTGCAACGCGGCCGCGTCCATGCGGAAGTGCGTGGTCGACGCCGGGTGGATCACCAGCGAGCGCGCGTCGCCGACATTGGCCAGGTGCGAGAACAACGCCAGGTTTTCGATAAAGCGCTGGCCGGCGACGCGGTTGCCCTTCAGGTTGAAGCTGAACACCGCGCCGCAGCCGCGCGGCAGCAGGCGCTTGGCCAGTTCGTAGTCGGGGTGGGATTCCAGTTCCGGGTACGACACCGACTCCACCATCGGGTGCGAGACCAGGAACTGCACCACCTTGCGGGTATTGTCGACATGGCGGCTCATGCGCAGCGGCAGGGTCTCCACGCCCTGCAGCAGCTGCCACGCCGCCATCGGGTTCATGCAGGCGCCGAAATCGCGCAGGCCCTCGCGGCGCGCGCGCAGCAGGAACGGCGCCACCGTGCTTTCCTCGGTGAACACCATGTTATGGAAGCCCTGGTACGGCTCGGACAGCTCCGGGAAGCGCCCCGAGGCTTCGAAATCGAAGGTGCCGCCCTCGACCAGCACGCCGCCGATGGTGGTGCCGTGCCCGCCCAGGAACTTGGTGGCCGAGTGGTAGAGCAGGCCGGCGCCATGGTCGAACGGCCGCAGCAGGTAGGGTGTGGTGAAGGTGGAGTCCACCAGCAGCGGGATGCCGTGGTCCTGACCCAGTTGCGCCAGGGTCGGAATGTCGAGCACGTCCAGCCCGGGGTTGCCCAGGGTCTCGCCGAACAGCAGCCGGGTCTCGGGGCGGATGGCGGCGCGCCAGGCGTCTATGTCGCGCGCCTTGACGAAGGTGGTCTCGATGCCGAAGCGGCGCAGCGTGTAGTGCAGCAGGTTGTGCGAGCCGCCGTACAGCGCCGACGACGCCACGATATGCGCGCCCGCGCCCATCAGCGTGGCCACCGCCAGGTGCAGCGCGGCCTGGCCCGAGGCCGTGGCAATGGCGCCGGCGCCGTTCTCGAGCGCGGCGATGCGCTCCTCGAGCACGGCCACGGTGGGATTGGAAATGCGGGAATAGACGTGCCCCGCGCGTTCCATGTTGAACAGCGACGCGGCATGCTCGCTGTCGCGGAACACGAAGGACGTGGTCAGGTGGATGGGGGTGGCGCGGGCCCCGGTGGCGGGGTCGGGCGCGGCGCCGGCGTGCAGCGCCAGCGTGTCGAAGCGGGTTCCGGACATGGTCGGTCGGCCTTGAGTTGTCTCCGGCCAGCATCGTAGCATCGTGCGCCTGCCCACGCGCGCCGCGGCCCGCAAACCGGCCTCCCGCTTTACTTTGGCGACGGGTTTGGGCTAGCATCGGCCAACGGGCAAGGCGCCCGCACACCCTTGGACAGACAACAAAGTGACCGGCATCGTCGCGCCAGCGGCGACGGCGATGCCTTCAGTTCCAGCTCGGACAGAGCGCAGGCAGCGGAGACCATCATGAAAGTCAGCGACATCCTCCAGATCAAGGGCAATACGCTCTATACCGTGACGCCTGACACCTCCTTGCTGGTAGCCGTCCACACCATGGCCGAGCACGATATCGGCTCGCTGGTGGTGATGGAGTACGGCGACCTGGTCGGCATGCTGACCTTCCGCGAGATCATCGAGACCCTGGCCCGCAACCACGGCAACGTCGGCACCACCAGCATCCGCAAGGTGATGGACGATGCGCCGCTGACCTGCACCATGGAAACCGACGTCAACGAGGTCCGCCGGATGATGCTGGAGCGTCACACCCGCTACCTGCCGGTGCTCGACAACCGCACGCTGATGGGCGTGATCTCCTTCTACGACGTCGCCAAGGCCGTGGTCGAGGACCAGAGCTTCGAGAACAAGATGCTCAAGGCCTATATCCGCGACTGGCCGGAAGAGCGCGCCGAGTGATGGCGCCGGGCCGCGCCGGCTGACGCCGCCTGCGGAAATACCCTCGGCTGGCGCCACCCGGCCGCGGCAAGGTGGCGGCAAGGCCGCGGCTGCGGCACACTAGCCGGCGTTCCCATTCCCGTTGGCGGTCGCCCGACCGACCGGCCCATCCATGAGCCAACACAGCCAGTTCCGACTGCTCGGCCTGCGCCGCTTCGCGCCGTTCTTCTGGACCCAGTTCCTGGGGGCGATGAACGACAACGTGTTCAAGGTCGCCTTCACCTCGCTGGTGACCTACCACACGGCGCTGTTCGAGGGCGTCGACGCGCGCAGCGCGGCGTTCCTGATCTCGGCCATCTTTATCGCGCCGTTCGTGCTGTTCTCGGCCACCAGCGGGCAGATCGCCGACAAGCTGGAGAAGTCGCGGCTGATCCGGCTGGTCAAGTCGCTGGAGATCGCCATCATGATGCTGGGCCTGGCCGGCTTTGCCTGGCACAGCGCGCCGCTGCTGTACGCCGGCACCTTCCTGATGGGGCTGCATTCCACGCTGTTCGGGCCGGTCAAGTTTGCCTACCTGCCGCAGCACCTGGACGAGAGCGAGCTGGTCGGCGGCAACGGGCTGGTCGAGATGGGCACCTTCGTCGCGATCCTGATCGGCACGCTGATCGGCGGCGAACTGGCGGGGCTGCAGCAGGGCGGCGCCATGGTCGGGCCGATGTACGTGGGCGCGACCTGCGTGGCCATTGCCGTGGCGGGGCGGCTGGTGTCGGGGCGGATCCCGGCCTCGCCGGCGCCGCAGCCGAACCTGCGCATCAACTGGAACCCGATTTCCGAGACCTGGCGCAACCTGGTGCTGGCGCGCGGCAACCGCACCGTGTTCCTGAGCCTGCTCGGCATCTCGTGGCTGTGGTTCCTCGGCGCCACCTTCCTCACCTCGTTCTTCAGCTATGCCAAGGACGTGCTGGGCGGCGACCAGAACGTGGTGACGCTGCTGCTGGCGGTGTTCTCGCTGGGCATCGGCACCGGATCGCTGCTGTGCGAGCGCCTGTCCGGGCGCCATGTCGAGATCGGCCTGGTGCCGTTCGGCTCGATCGGCATGACCGTGTTCGCGGTCGACCTGTACTTTGCCAGCCAGGGCCAGGCGCCGGCCGCGCTCAGCGGCATCGGCGGCTTCCTGGCGCAGCCGCGGCACTGGCGCGTGCTGGCCGACCTGTTCCTGCTGGCGATGTTCGGCGGCTTCTACAGCGTGCCGCTGTACGCGCTGATCCAGAGCCGCAGCGCGCCCACGCACCGCGCCCGCATCATCGCCGCCAACAACATCCTGAACAGCTTCTTCATGATCGCGGCGTCGCTGCTGGGCGTGGCAATGACGCAGGCGGGCTACAGCATCCCGCAGCTGTTCCTGGTGGTGGGGCTGCTCAATGCGGTGGTGGCGGCCTATATCTACTCGCTGGTGCCGGAATTCCTGCTGCGCTTTATCGCGTGGATCCTGGTCCATACCCTTTATCGCCTGCGCCGCATCAACGCCGAGCGGATCCCCGCCGAAGGTCCGGCGGTGCTGGTGTGCAACCACGTCAGCTTCGCCGACGCGGTGGTGCTGATGGCGTGCAGCCCGCGCCCGGTGCGCTTTTTGATGGACCACAACATCTTCAGGGTGCCGCTGCTGTCGTGGTTCTTCCGCCAGGCGCGCGCGATCCCGATCGCGCCGGCGCACCAGGACCCCGAAATGCTCAGGCGCGCCTACGACACCGTGGCCCAGGCGCTGGACGAGGGCGACCTGGTCTGCATCTTCCCCGAAGGCAAGATCACCGCCACCGGCGACATCAATCCGTTCAGGCAGGGCGTGCAGCAGATCATCCGGCGCACCCCGGTGCCGGTGGTGCCGATGGCGCTGCGCGGGCTGTGGGGCAGCTTCTTCTCGCGCAAGGACGCGCCGGCGATGTCGCGGCCGTTCCGGCGCGGCATCCTGAACCGGCTGGAACTGGTGGTGGGAGAGCCGGTGCCGCCCGAGTCGGCCACGCCGGAAGGCCTGCAGAAGATGGTGCAGGCCCTGCGCGGCGACTGGCGCTAGCCGACGCAAAGGCGATCCGCGATGATTACCCTCTACACCTTCGGTCCCGCCTTCGGGCTGCCCGATGCCAGCCCCTTCGTCACCAAGGCCGAGATGCTGCTCAAGCTGGCCGGCCTGCCGTACACGGCGCGCCCCGGCAGCCTGCGGCGCGCGCCCAAGGGCAAGCTGCCTTACCTGGACGACATGGGCCGGATCGTGGCCGATTCCACCATGATCCGCTGGCATATCGAGAAGACCTACCACATTGATTTCGACGCGGGCCTGGACGCGGCCGGGCGCGGCATCGCCTGGGCCGCCGAGAAGCTGATGGAGGACCATCTCTACTGGGCGGTGGCGCGCGTGCGCTGGCTCGACCAGGCCAATTTCGACAAGGGCCCGGCCCAGTTCTTCCGCGGCGTGCCGGCGCCGGTGCGGGGTCTGGCCGAGCGGCTGGTGCGCTACAAGGTGCGCAAGACGCTGTGGGGGCAGGGCCTGGGCCGGCACAGCGAGGAAGAGCTGGTGGCGCTGGCCAGCAAGGGCGTGACCTCGATCGCCGACATCCTGGGCGACAAGCCCTACCTGATGGGCGAGCGGCCATGCGGGGCCGATGCCACGCTGTTCGCCTTTGCCGGCAGCCTGCTGTGCCCCGTATTCGACACCCCGATCCGCACCGCGGCCGAGGGGCATGCCAACCTGGTGGCCTATATGGAGCGGATGCGCGCCGAGTTCTACCCGGAGCTGGCCGCCGCGCCGGCCGCGCAGGGCGTCGCCGCCTGAGCTGCTGACCGCCGCCGAGGCCCGCCCGAGCCCGGCCATTGGCCTTACAATGGAGGCCGTCCCCAATTCCTGTGCGGTTTCCATCATGTCCGGCAACACCCTTGGCCTGCTTTTCACTGTCACCACCTTCGGCGAATCGCACGGGCCGGCCATCGGCGCGGTGGTGGACGGCTGCCCGCCGGGCCTGGCGCTGACCGAGGCCGATATCCAGGGCGACCTGGACCGCCGCAAGCCCGGCACTTCGCGCCACGTCACCCAGCGCAAGGAACCCGACCAGGTCGAGATCCTGTCGGGCGTGTTCGAGGGCAAGACCACCGGCACCCCGATCTGCCTGCTGATCCGCAACACCGACCAGCGCAGCAAGGACTACGGCAATATCGTCGAGACCTTCCGTCCCGGCCATGCCGACTACACCTACTGGCAGAAGTACGGCATCCGCGACCATCGCGGCGGCGGCCGCTCGTCGGCGCGCCTGACCGCGCCGGTGGTGGCGGCCGGCGCGGTGGCCAAGAAGTGGCTGCGCGAGCAGTACGGCACCGAGATCCGGGGCTATATGTCGCAGCTGGGCGAGATCGCGGTGCCGTTCACCGACTGGTCGCATGTGCCGGAGAACCCGTTCTTCGCCGCCAATGCCGACATCATCCCGGAGCTGGAAACCTATATGGACGCATTGCGCCGCGACGGCGATTCGGTCGGCGCGCGCATCGAGGTGGTGGCCAGCAACGTGCCGGTGGGCCTGGGCGAGCCGCTGTTCGACAAGCTCGACGCCGATATCGCGCACGCGATGATGGGCATCAACGCGGTCAAGGGCGTCGAGCTCGGCGCCGGCTTCGACAGCGTCGCGCAGCGCGGCAGCGTCCATGGCGACGAACTGACCGCCGCGGGCTTCCGCACCAACAACGCCGGCGGCGTGCTGGGCGGCATCTCCACCGGCCAGGACATCACCGTGTCGCTGGCGATCAAGCCGACGTCTTCGATCCGCACCCCGCGCGAATCGATCGACAAGGCCGGCAACGCCGCCACCGTCGAGACCTTCGGCCGCCACGATCCGTGCGTGGGCATCCGCGCCACGCCGATCGCCGAGGCCATGCTGGCGCTGGTGCTGATCGACCACGCGCTGCGCCACCGCGCGCAGTGTGGCGACGTCCGCGTCGAAACGCCGCGCATTCCCGCGCAGGCCGGCCAGACCCGCTGACTTGACGCCGCACCGCGCCGGCGGCCAGAGCGGGGCCGGCGGCCCCGACCATGCCCGCTTCGGGCTGTTCTACCTGGGCTATTACGGCTATGTCGGCCTGATCTCGCCCTACGTCAGCCTGTACTTCGCCGACCGCGGCTTCGATCCGGTGCAGATCGGCGTGCTGATGGCAAGCTTCCAGGTGAGCCGCATCGTCGGCCCCTACCTGTGGGGCTGGCTCTCCGACATGATGCACACGCGCGTGCGCATCCTGCGCGTGAGCGCGTTCACCTCGCTGCTGGCGTTCCTGGTGCTGCCGGGCGTCGGCAGCTACGGCGGCATGATGGCGATGATGCTGACGCTGAGCCTGCTGACCAGCGCGATGTCGCCGCTGGGCGATGCCCTGACCATTTCCACGCTGCGCCGTTACGGCGCCTTCGACCACAGCTACGGCCGCATCCGCATGTTCGGCTCGCTCGGCTTTATCGGCGCGGTGCTGGCCGGCGGGGCGCTGTTCGAGGCGGTCGGCATGCGCGCGTTCCCGTGGGTGGCGAGCGCGGTGCTGGCGATCCTGGCCGGGGTGGTGCTGACCATGCGCGACGCGGCCGACGAGGGCCCGCGCACGACGCCGCCGCGCGCCTTGCCGCTGCTGCGCCGCCCGGACGTGGCCTGGTTCCTGGCGTCGGCCTTCCTGATGATGTTCGCGCACGCCGCGCTCTACGTGTTCTACTCGCTGTGGCTGGAAACGCTGGGCTACAGCAAGCTGGCCATCGGCGCGATGTGGACCATCGGCGTGGTCGCCGAAATCGTCTTCTTCTACTACCAGGGCCTGCTGTTCGCGCGCCTGGCCCTGCGCACCATCCTGGCCGGTACCTTCGTGCTGGCGGCGCTGCGCTTCGGCCTGACCGGCTACCTGGCGCAGTTCGCCTGGCTGATGGCGCTGGTGCAGGTGCTGCATGCGGCGACCTTCGCCGCGCACCACAGCGCCAGCCTGAAGCGCCTGCAGTCATGGTTTGCCGGGCCGCTGCAGGGCCGCGGGCAGGCGCTGTACACCGGCATCTCCTACGGCGTCGGCGGCACGCTCGGCGGCCTGGCGATGGGCTGGACCTGGAATGCGCTGGCGCCGGCGCATACCTTCGGGCTCGCCGCCGTGGCCGCCGTGGCGGGCGCCTTCTGCGCCGTGATGAGCTTCCGCGCGGAAGGCGGCGGCGCGCTTCAGTCCAGCGCCGCGCAGACCCGCTCGGCAATCGCCAGCGACGAGGTCAGCCCCGGCGATTCGATGCCGAACAGGTGAACCAGGCCCGGCACGCCGTGCAGGGCGGGCCCGTCGATGCGGAAATCCGCCGCCGCTTCGTGCGGACCGCTGATCTTGGGGCGGATGCCGGCATAGCCGGGCTGCAGCGCGCCGTCGGCCAGCCCCGGCCAGTAGCGGCGCACCTCGTCATAGAAGCCGTCGGCGTCGGCCGGATCCACGCCGTATTCGATTTCGTCGATCCAGCGCACATTGGGGCCGAAGCGCGCCTGGCCGCCCATGTCGATGGTCAGGTGCACGCCGAGCCCGGCGGCCTCGGGCACGGGATAGATCAGCCGTGAGAACGGCGCGCGCCCGGCCAGCGTGAAATAACAGCCCTTGGCGTAGTACTGCGGCGGGATATGGGCTTCGGGCATGCCGTCGATGCGGCGCGCCAGTTCCGGTGCCGTGAGCCCGGCCGAATTGACCACCGTGCGCGCCAGCAGCGTGGTGGCGCTGCCGTCTTCCGCGCCGATTTCCAGCCGGATGCCGTCCGCCGTGACCGCGCCGCCCAGCACCGGCGACTGCACCGCCAGCATCGCGCCGGCGTTTTCCGCATCGCCCAGCAGCGCCGTCATCAGGCTGTGGCTGTCGACGATGCCGGTCGACGGCGACAGCAGCGCCGCATGGCACTGCAGTTGCGGCTCCAGCGCCTGCGCTTCGGCGCGGTCGAGCAGGCGCAGGTCGTCGACGCCATTGGCGGCGGCCCTGGCGCGGATGCCTTCGAGCGTCGCCACCTGGGCCGCGCTGGTGGCGACGATCAGCTTGCCGCAGCGCTGGTGCGCGACGTGGCGGCTGGCGCAGTAGTCGTACAGCATGGCCTTGCCGCGCACGCACAGCTGCGCCTTGAGCGAGCCGGCCGGATAATAGATGCCGGCATGGATGACTTCGCTGTTGCGCGCGCTGGTGATGGTGCCGAAGGCGTTCTCGGCCTCCAGGATGATGACTTCGCGGCCTTGCAGCGCCAGCGCGCGCGCCACCGCCAGTCCCACCACGCCGGCGCCGATCACGACGCAATCCACTGTTTCCATGGTTGTTCCTTGCTTCAGGGGTCTCGATATATCCGGCTTCAGGCGGGCAGGCCCAGGCGTGCCGCGGCGGCCGTCAGGTGCTGCTGCGCGGCATTGCGTGCGGCCGTGGCGTCGCCTGCGGCAATCGCTTCGGCCAGGGCCGCGTGCTCGTGGTCGGCGGCGCGCGGCACGCCGGTGGCCGCGCTCAGCCGCGCGGTGTTCTCCCACGCGCGCTGGCGCGCGGCCAGCATCTGCTGGCCGACGAAATCCGTCAGGCCGGTGAAGCAGGGGTTGTGCGCGGCTTCGGCAATGGCGTGGTGGAACGCCATGTCGGTCGCGGCGGCGCTGGCCATGTCGCCGCGCCCGTCGGCCTGCGCCTGCATCGCCGCCAGCGCCGCGCGGATCGCCTCGACGTCGGCGCCGGTGCGGCGCTGCGCCGCCATTTCGGCGCAGGCGGTTTCCACCACCCGGCGCAGCTCGAACAGCTGCGCCAGCGTCGGGCCGCCATCGGGCGCGCTGGCCACGCGCCAGGCCTGGCCGCCCGGGGTCTCGGACACATAGGCGCCGGAGCCCTTGCGCGTGACCAGCACGCCGTCGGCCTTCAGCTGGGCAATGGCCTCGCGCACGATCGGGCGGCTGACGCCGAAGGCCTCGGCCAGGGACGCCTCGGCAGGCAGGCGCGCGCCCGCGCCATAGCGGCCGGCAAGGATGTCGTCATGCAAGGTCTGGGCGATACGTGTGGCAAGCGAAGCCGGGCGGAGCAGGAGGGTGTTCATGGCGCTCAATATGTCAGGCTGTCTGACAGCTTTGCGCGATTCTGGCCTTAACTTTGCTGCGCGTCAAGCTTGCACTAGGTATCCGATGCTACACATGCGACCTCGGTATCCATTGCCCGGCACTAAATTTCGCCGCGCGGAGGCCGATAGAAGCCCAATACAGGCGGCGGAGTCAGTGCTTCAGTTCCGCCCAGGGCTCGTCGCGTCCCAGCACGCCCACGCCGGGGCCAACTGCAAACAGCCATGATCCAGCTCACCCCTAACGATCTTCCCGTCGGCCATCCGCTGCCCTGGTCATTGCTCGATGGCGACGGCAATCTCGTGCTCGGCAGCGGCAACATCATTCCCGATGCGCGCGACCTGGCCCTGGTGTTCCGCCACGGCACGGTCTGCCGTGACGATGCCGGCGACGAGGCCGCCGATGAACTGCGCCCGGCCAGCGGGCCGCTCGGCCTGCAGGTCGGCACGCTGCTGCATATCAAGCTGGAGGGCGAGGCCGCCCGTGCGGCCGCGAGCCGGCTGATCGGCTTTATCGAGCAGGGCCTCTTTGTCACCTGGCCGCAACTGGGCGGACGCGACCTGCCGCTGCAGGCCGGTGACGCCGTGATGCTGCGCGGCTTTTCGGGGCACGCCATCCACAGCTTCAACTCGACCATCACCGCGGTGTGCCGCAGCCCGTTCCGTTACCTGGTGCTGTCGGCGCCGGTGCAGCAGCACGCCACGCCGGTGCGCAAGGCCGCGCGCGTGCCGACCCGCCTGGCCGCCTACCTGACCGAACCCGCCGATGACGACGGCATCGACCGCAGCGCGGCGCGGCTGGCGCTGCTGTCCGACCTCAGCACCGGTGGCGCGCTGGTGCAGACCACCAGCCCGGCGCCCGCGCCGGGCAGCCGAGTGCGGCTGCGCTTCAACCTGCGCACCGCATCGCTGGACAGCGAGGTGGTGCTCGACGGCTGGGTCCGCGTCGCGCCAGCCGGTGCGGCCGGCGACGATGCCGACTTTCCCGCGTTCGGGGTAGCCTTCGATGTGCTGGCCGAGCGCGAACTGACGCTGCTGCAGTGCTACATCTACGAACAGCTGCTTTCCAGCACCCGCATGCCGGTGCAGCCCCCGGCGGCGGCGGCCGTTTAGAGGGATTCCGCTAATGTTTTGATTGTCTCCACGGATCGGGCCGTCTTTACTGCTTCCAACATAAAAAGACCCACCACCGAGGAGACCAGATGGAGCACGGCGAACACCACGCGTGCGGGCAATGCACGCCCGCACCACGCGCGCAGCAGCAGTCCCGCAATTCCCGGCGCACCCTGGCAGGCCCCGCCGCGGCGATGGCCGCCGCAGCCATGCTGACGTAGCCGGCACCGCCGCGGCGTTGACCGCCAATGGCGACTACGCGAAGACGCGCTACCCGATCGTGCTGGTCCCCAGCGCCTGCCCATTGCTGATGCCGTTGAACCAGCCGACCGTATCGGTGCCGATGCCGTTGATCAGGTCGAGCACGGTGTCGGCCACTTCGCTGCCGCGGTGCGGGCTGCCGATGGGGTCCGGAGGCCGATGCCGCGGGCAACCAGCGGCAGCAACTGGACACGCTGCCCAGGCAGGCTTTCGATAATCCGAGCGAAGCGCTGCAGGCGGAGGTGGCCGACCAGGCGATGGCAGCGCGGCGGCAGGCACGCTAACGCATGCCGCGGTCGAACAAAAAGAAAACGGCACCGGGAACCCGGTGCCGTTTTCACTTGCCAGCGCGCTTGCGCCGCCGGCTTACATCCCGACGTAGTTCGGGCCGCCGCCGCCTTCCGGCGTCACCCAGACGATGTTCTGGGTCGGGTCCTTGATGTCGCAGGTCTTGCAGTGCACGCAGTTCTGCGCGTTGATCTGCAAGCGCTGCTTGCCCGAGGTCTCGTCCTGCACGAACTCGTACACGCCCGCCGGGCAGTAGCGCGACTCGGGGCCGGCGTACTGGTCCAGGTTGATGTCGACCGGCACACTGGCGTCCTTGAGCGTCAGGTGCGCCGGCTGGTTTTCTTCATGGTTGGTGTTGCTGATGAAGACCGAACTGAGGCGGTCGAAGGTCAGCTTGCCGTCCGGCTTCGGGTACTCGATCCTCTGGCACTCGGCCGCGGGCTTCAGGTACACATGGTCGGGTTTCACGCGGTGGATGGTCCACGGCGGGTTGCGGATGCCCAGCTTGGGCAGCAGCCATTGCTCGATGCCGGTCATCAGCGTGGCGGTGGTGCGGCCCTTCTTGAACCACTGCTTGAAGTTCTTGGCCTGCAGCAGTTCCTTGTACAGCCAGCTCTGCTCGAACGCGGCCGGGTAGGCGCTCAGCTCGTCGTGCTGGCGGCCGCCCTGCAGCGCATCGTAGGCGGCCTCGGCGGCGAGCATGCCGGTCTTGATCGCGGCGTGGCTGCCCTTGATGCGCGAGGCGTTCAGGTAGCCGGCATCGCAGCCGACCAGCGCGCCGCCCGGGAACACGGTCTTGGGCAGCGACAGCAGGCCGCCGGCGGTGATGGCGCGCGCGCCGTACGACAGGCGCTTGCCGCCTTCGAAGTACTGGCGGATTTCCGGATGGGTCTTGAAGCGCTGGAATTCCTCGAACGGCGACAGCCACGGGTTGGTGTAGTCCAGGCCGACCACGAAGCCGACCGCGACCTTGTTGTCTTCCATGTGGTACAGGAACGAGCCGCCGTAGGTGGCCGGATCGAGCGGCCAGCCGGCGGTGTGCACCACCAGGCCGGGCTGGTGCTTGGCCGGGTCGATTTCCCACAACTCCTTCAGGCCGATGCCGTAGCTCTGCGGATCCTTGCCGGCATCGAGCGCGAACCGGGCGATCAGCTGCTTGCCCAGGTGGCCGCGCGCGCCTTCGGCGAAGATGGTGTACTTGGCATGCAGTTCCATGCCGAGCTGGAAGTTCTCGGTGGGCTCGCCTTCCTTGTTGATGCCCATGTTGCCCGTGGCCACGCCCTTGACCGAGCCGTCTTCGTTGTACAGCACCTCGGCGGCGGGGAAGCCCGGGAAGATCTCGACGCCCAGCGCCTCGGCCTGCTGGCCCAGCCAGCGCACGAAGTTCGACAGGCTGACGATGTAGTTGCCTTCGTTGTGGAAACACTCGGGCAGCAGGGCGTTCGGGGTTCCCTTGGAACCGCTTTCGTTCAGGAACAGGAACTTGTCTTCGGTGACCGCCTGGTTCAGCGGCGCACCCAGTTCCTTCCAGTTCGGGATCAGCTCATTCAGGGCGCGCGGGTCCATGATGGCGCCCGACAGGATGTGAGCGCCGGGCTCCGAGCCCTTTTCCAGGACGCACACGTTGACGTCGGCGCCTTTCTCCTGCGCGAGTTGCTTCAGGCGGATGGCCGTGGCCAGGCCTGCGGGGCCGCCGCCGACGATGACCACGTCGTATTCCATGGCTTCGCGCGGGCCGAACTGCTCCAGGAGCTGTTGCTGATCCATTTGTCTCTAACCCTCTGTTTCTTTGCTGCTTGCTGGCAATTGTGGGAAATGCGGTGATCGTTGTGCTGAGAACCCGGCCCGGGCGCGGCGCGTGGGCCACCGGGGGAGCCGCGCGGGCGCGGCGGCGAATCGGCGCCGTGCCGGGATCGGACGGCGCTGGAACGGCGCCCGGACAAGGCCGGATCGCGCGTTTTCCCTCTTTCCCTTTGCGGGCCAAGTTCTTAGAATCTCCGGCATTGTCCGGGACTCGCCACCCACAGGCAAGGATTTTTTTGGAACGGTCGTTCTTTTTTTGATATGCTGCCTTCTGCTCCTGGTCAGGCCGGAGGGGCTCCCGCACAAGAGGTAATCATGGGTTTGTCGATCAATCTGGAAGGCAAGGTGGCGCTGGTGACCGGCGCCTCGAGCGGGCTGGGCTCGCGTTTCGCCACGGTGCTCGCCGCCGCCGGCGCCAAGGTGGTGCTGGCCTCGCGCCGCACCGAGCGGCTCAAGGAGCTGCGCGCCGCGATCGAGGCCGAGGGCGGCAGCGCGCACGTGGTGCGCCTCGACGTGACCGACCCCGACAGTATCCGCGCCGCGGTGGCGCACGCCGAGACCGAAGCCGGTGCCATCGATATCCTGGTCAACAATTCGGGCGTGTCGACCACGCAGAAGCTGACCGAGGTGGCCCCCGAAGACTTCGACTTCGTCTTCGACACCAATACCCGCGGGGCGTTTTTCGTCGCGCAGGAAGTGGCCAAGCGCATGATCGCGCGCGCCAAGGGCGCCGAGCGCAACGGCAGCCCGCTGCCGCAGGCGCGCATCGTCAATATCGCCTCGGTGGCCGGGCTGAAGGTGCTGTCGCAGATCGGCGTCTATTGCATGAGCAAGGCGGCGGTGGTGCACATGACCAAGGCCATGGCGCTGGAATGGGCGCGCCATGGCATCAATTCCAACGCCATCTGCCCCGGCTATATCGACACCGATATCAACCACCACCACTGGGATTCCGACGCCGGGCAGAAGCTGATCCAGATGCTGCCGCGCAAGCGCCTGGGCAAGCCGGAAGATCTCGACGGCCTGTTGCTGCTGCTGGCCTCGGACCAGTCGCAGTTCATCAACGGCGCCGTTATCACTGCCGACGACGGCATGGTCTGAGCGCCGCGCGCTGACACCGGGGCGCAAGTCCCCCGCATCCCGCCCATGCGCCAAAAGCGCCGCGGGATGCCCGGGCGCCTGCCCAGGGCTTATCCGGTCCTCTTGGGCGCGCCGTCGTCAGCACGCGTCATTCTTCAGAAATTTCGCGCGTGGCAGGCCAGTCTTGGCATAATCCGCCATGTCTGCAGATTAAGTCTTTACATACAAAGCGAGAATGCCGCGGTGGCCGCATGGCCCGAGCGGCCCTGGACCGGAGGCCGGGGAGATGGAGCAACAACCAGAGGCACGGCGCAACGCCGTGCCGCAACACGTCGTCGATTCCGCGGTGATCCCGCGGGCCGCCGACGAAGCGCAGGACGCTGAATTCCGGGTATCGCCCCGCATCGAGGACTGGATTGGCGTGATCGTGATGGTGCTGCTGGTCGGCATCACCTTCGCCAACGTGGTGGTCCGCTATTTCACCGACGAGTCGTTCGCCTGGACCGAGGAATTCTCGGTGTTCCTGATGATCGTGCTGGCCCTGGTGGCCGGCAGCGCCGCGGTGGCGCGCGACCGCAATATCCGCATCGAGTTCTTCTTCGAGCGCGGCAGCGTGGCGCGCCAGCGCCGGCTGGCGATCCTGTCGGCGCTGGCGGTGGCGGTGATGTTTATCGCTCTGGCGGTGCTCGGCGCACGCATCACCTGGGACGAATACACTTTCGGCGAGACCTCGCCCGGCATCGGCGTGCCGAGCTGGTGGTACTCGATCTGGCTGCCGGTGCTGTCGGCCGGCATTGCGCTGCGCGCGCTGGCCCTGATGGTGCGCAACGCGCGCGCGCTCAAGGCGCTGCATGCGGCGGGCCAGTCGGCGACGGAGCGTGCGCCATGACGCTGGTTGCCATCATCCTGTTCGTGGTCTTTATCGGCCTGATGCTGCTGGGCGTGCCGATCGGCGTGTCGCTGGGCCTGGGTGGCCTGGTCGCGATCGGCCTGTCGAATCTCGATACGCAGATGTTCGGCCTGCTGGCGGTGCCGCAGAACTTCTACGCGGGCCTGGCCAAGTATCCGCTTCTGGCAATCCCGATGTTCGTGCTGGTGGGCTCGATCTTCGACCGCTCCGGCGTGGCGCAGCGGCTGGTCACCTTTGCCATCGCGGTGGTCGGGCGCGGCCCGGGCATGCTGCCGCTGGTGGCGATCCTGGTGGCGATGTTCCTCGGCGGCATTTCGGGCTCGGGCCCGGCCAACGCGGCCGCGGTCGGCGGCGTGATGATCGCGGCGATGTCGCGCGCGGGCTATCCCGGCTCATACAGCGCGGCGGTGGTCGGCGCGGCCGCGGCCACCGACATCCTGATCCCGCCGTCGGTGGCGTTCATCATCTACAGCGTGCTGGTGCCGGGCGCATCGGTGCCGGCGCTGTTCGCGGCCGGCATGATCCCGGGCGTGCTCGCGGGCATCGCGCTGATCGTGCCGGCGGTGTGGCTGGCGCGCAAGCACAACATGGGCGCCGCCGAGGCCGCGCTGCCGCGTCCGCCGTTCTGGAAGAGCCTGCGCGAAGCCGCGTGGGGCCTGGTGGCGCCGTTCCTGATCCTGGGCGGCATGCGCGCCGGCTGGTTCACGCCGACCGAGGCCGCCGTGGTGGCGGTGGTCTATGGCCTGTTCGTCGGCATGGTGGTGTACCGCAGCATCGGCCTGCGCGACCTGTTCACCATCTTCCAGGAGGCGGGCGAAACCTCTGCCGTGATCCTGCTGGTGGTGGCGCTGGCGGGCATCTTTGCCTATGCCCTGTCGACGCTGGGCGTGATCGATCCGCTGGCGCAGGCGATCGCCACCTCCGGACTGGGCGAGTACGGCGTGCTCGCGCTGATCGTGCTGCTGCTGATGACGGTGGGCATGTTCCTCGACGGCATCTCGATCTTCCTGATCTTCGTGCCGCTGCTGCTGCCGATCGCCAATGCCTTCCACTGGAACCCGGTGTGGTTCGGCGTGGTGCTGACGCTGAAGGTGGCGCTGGGCCAGTTCACGCCGCCGCTGGCCGTGAACCTGATGGTGTCGTGCCGGATCGCGCGCGTGCGCATGGAAGAAACCGTGCCGTGGGTGATCTGGATGCTGCTGGCGATGTTTATCGCCATGCTGATGGTGCTGGCCTATCCGCCGCTGGCGACCTGGCTGCCGGACTACCTCGGCTATTGACCGCTGTCGATGCCGTCTTTGCATTCACCAACAAGAACCTGACGCTTTTCCCCTGAGGAGATGAAATGAAACGTCGTGCCCTGATGCTCGCCACGGCCGCCGCCCTGGCCGCTTCCGCCTTCGCCCCCGCCGGCGCCATGGCCCAGACCTACAAGTCCGAGTACAAGATGTCGCTGGTGCTCGGCCCGGCCTTCCCCTGGGGCAAGGGCGGCGAGATCTGGGCCGACCTGGTCAAGCAGCGCACCAACGGCCGCATCAACATCAAGCTGTACCCCGGCACTTCGCTGGTGGCCGGCGACCAGACCCGCGAATTCTCGGCGATCCGCCAGGGCGTGATCGACATGGCGGTGGGATCGACCATCAACTGGTCGCCGCAGGTCAAGGAACTGAACCTGTTCTCGCTGCCGTTCCTGATGCCCGACTACAAGGCGCTCGACGCGCTGACGCAGGGCGAGGTCGGCAAGTCGATCTTCGCCACGCTGGAGAAGGCCGGCGTGGTGCCGCTGGCCTGGGGCGAGAACGGCTTCCGCGAGGTCTCGAACTCCAAGCGCGAGATCCGCAAGCCGGAAGACCTCAAGGGCATGAAGCTGCGCGTGGTGGGTTCGCCGCTGTATATCGAGACCTTCAACGCGCTGGGCGCCAACCCGACCCAGATGAGCTGGGCCGACGCGCAGCCGGCGATGGCCTCGGGCGCGGTCGACGGGCAGGAGAACCCGCAGTCGGTGTTCGCCGCCGCCAAGCTGTACACGGTCGGCCAGAAGTACGTCACCACCTGGGGCTACGTCGCCGATCCGCTGATCTTCGTGGTCAACAAGCAGATCTGGGAAAGCTGGACCCCGGCCGACCGCGACATCGTCAGGCAGGCCGCGATCGATGCCGGCAAGCAGGAAATCGCGCTGGCCCGCAAGGGCCTGGCCGAGGCCGGCGCGCCCGCGTGGAAGGATATGGAGGCCCACGGCGTCAAGGTCACGCACCTGACCCCGGCCGAGCATGACGCCTTCCGCAAGGCCACCGCCAAGGTCTACGACAAGTGGAAGAAGCAGATCGGCGCCGACCTTGTCACCAAGGCCGAAGGCGCGATCGCCAAGCGCTAAGTCATGAAGCAGGCCCGCCAGCATTGGCGGGCCTGTTGCATTGGAGGCTGAGATGAAGCACGTCTATACCGTGGTCATGCCGATCCGCTGGGGCGACATGGACGCCATGGGCCATGTCAACAACACCGTCTATTTCCAGTACCTGGAGCAGGCGCGCATCGAATGGTTCGCGTCGCTGGGTCGCGGCGGCAAGGATGCGAACGGGCAGGGGCCGGTCATCATCAACGCGCACATGACCTTCCTGAAACAGCTGCGCTATCCGGGCCAGATCGAATGCCGCGTTTATGCGGGGCAATTGGGGCGCACCAGTTTCGAGACGCGCATGGAAATCCGGCGCACCGATCTGCCTGATGTGGTGTGGGCCGAGGGTGGGGCCAAGGTGGTGTGGTGCGATTATGCGGCGGAGAAATCGGTGCCGGTGCCGGCGGAGATCCGGGCGATCATCGAAGGCTGACGAGTTGCAGTGGGCTTTCTCCTCTCTCCCATTTATGGGAGAGGGGCGGGGGAGAGGGCCAGGGCTTATGACGAAGTGACCGCCTTCGGCATTGCGCCCGCCGGCCCTCTCCCCCGGCCCTCTCCCGCAAGCGGGAGCGAGGAGCAAACCGATGGGTTTTGCAGCGTCAGTGGCTCACCAGCCGCTGCACCAGATCCACCGATGTACTCGCCCCATACTTCTTCATCAGCCGCGCGCGATAAATATCCACCGTACGCGGGCTGATCGCCAGCAGCTTGCCGATCTGCTTGCTGGTCTTGCCTTCCACCAGTTGAGCCGCGATCTCGCGCTCGCGCGCGGTCAGTTCGGCCGTCACCTGCCGCTTCTGCGAGAGGTCCTCGAAGGTCCAGATCCCCGCGCCCAGCGGCTGCGCCCGGTCCAGCGCGCGGCCGGTGACGTGGCACCAGAACAGCTCGCCGCCGGCGCGCTTCATGATGCGCTCGTCCGAATACATGCCGCGCTTGCCCATGATCGGCGCGATGCGCGCGCCGGTGCGCTCGAATTCGTCGGCGGTGGGATAGAGCACCTGGAACGACTGGCCCAGCAGCGCCTCGCGCGTGGTGCCGAAGATGCGGCAGACCTCTTCGTTGCAATCCTCGATCACGCGCTCGCGTGACAGCACCAGGCCCACGGGGGCGAGCTGGAAGGCGGTCCGGTAGTCGATGGCGGGCATCTGCTTATGTATTTTTACGTAATGGCGCAGCCGGCTGTGCTTGCGTATGCTGTCGGTCGGACGAGTTGCGGCGCCCGTCGCCGATTGTACCGTTACAATTTCCCTGCGTCGCCCGCCGCACTACCCGCCGGCGGGGAGATCGACAGGGACTACCGAGGAAGGAGCGAAGCATGAACAAGGTCTACGCCAGCGCCGCAGAAGCGCTTGCAGGCGTCGTCCGCGACGGCCAGACGATCGCCGTGGGCGGTTTCGGCCTGTGCGGCATCCCCGAGGCACTGATCGTCGCGCTGCGCGACAGCGGCGCCAAGCAGCTGACCTGCATCTCCAACAACGCCGGCGTCGACGGCTTCGGCCTGGGCCTGCTGCTGGCCACGCGCCAGATCCGCAAGATGATCTCGTCCTACGTGGGCGAGAACAAGGAGTTCGAGCGCCAGTACCTGGCCGGCGAACTGGAGCTGGAATTCACGCCGCAGGGCACGCTGGCGGAAAAGCTGCGCGCCGGCGGCTCCGGCATCCCGGCCTTCTTCACCAAGACCGGGGTCGGCACCATCGTCGCCGAAGGCAAGGAAATCCGCGAATTCGACGGCGAACAGTACGTGATGGAGCGTTCGCTGACCGCCGACGTGGCACTGGTCAAGGCCTGGAAGGCCGACAAGGCCGGCAACCTGGTGTTCCGCCGCACCGCGCGCAACTTCAACCCGATGTGCGCGATGGCGGGCAAGGTCACCGTGGCCGAGGTCGAGCAGATCGTCGAGACCGGCGAACTCGACCCCGACGAGATCCACCTGGCCGGCATCTTCGTGCAGCGCCTGGTGCTCAACGCCAACCCCGAGAAACGCATCGAGCAGCGCACCGTGCGCGCGGCCAGCTAAGGAGACCCCATCATGGCATGGACACGTGACGAAATGGCCGCGCGCGCCGCGGCCGAGCTGCAGGACGGTTTCTACGTCAACCTGGGCATCGGGCTGCCGACGCTGGTGGCCAACTGGGTGCCGGAAGGCATGGAAGTCTGGCTGCAATCCGAGAACGGCCTGCTCGGCATCGGCCCGTTCCCGACCGAGGCCGAGGTCGACGCCGACATGATCAACGCCGGCAAGCAGACCGTGACCACGCTGCCGGGCTCGTCGATCTTCTCGTCGGCCGACTCGTTCGCGATGATCCGCGGCGGCCACATCAACCTGGCCATCCTGGGCGCGATGCAGGTCAGCGAGAAGGGCGACCTGGCCAACTGGATGATCCCCGGCAAGATGGTCAAGGGCATGGGCGGCGCGATGGACCTGGTCGCCGGCGTCGGCCGCGTGGTGGTACTGATGGAACACACCGCCAAGAAGAAGGACGGCACCGAGGACCTCAAGATCCTGAAGCAGTGCAACCTGCCGCTGACCGGCGTGGGGGTGGTCAACCGCATCATCACCGATCTTGGCGTGATCGACGTGACCGCCGACGGCCTCAAGCTGGTGGAGACCGCGCCGGGCGTCAGCCGCGAGGAAATCCAGGCGAAGACCGGGGCGCCGCTGCTGTAAGCCAGCCTTCGGCTGCCATGGCCTG
Source organism: Cupriavidus taiwanensis (assembly GCF_900250115.1). Lineage (NCBI taxonomy): Bacteria > Pseudomonadati > Pseudomonadota > Betaproteobacteria > Burkholderiales > Burkholderiaceae > Cupriavidus > Cupriavidus taiwanensis. The sequence goes on from NZ_LT984803.1 coordinate 1,246,077, forward strand.
ACGAGCCCTGTCGCGCATTGCGCTACAGGGCTTGTTTCATTGGGGCTTGGGCAACCGCCTACGTCGATCGGCTGGGCCGGTAGCTAGCTCTATCGGCGAATGGCCTGGGCTCGCACCAGTCACTATGCTGGCCGCTTCCGGGCAGGGTGTTCCTGCCCATGCAAAGCTCAATGCAAGGTGCGCGATGCCCGCTCCCCCCACCCGATCCCTGCCCCTGGTCTACGCCTGTTCAGGCTGCTCCAGCGTGGCGCAACTGGCCAATGCCTGCGCGGTGCGGCTGGACCGCAGCGGCCGCGCGGAGATGTCGTGCATCAGCGGCGTCGGCGGCGGCGTGCCGGCGCTGACGCGGGTGGCGCGATCGGGCCGGCTGATCCTGGCGCTGGACGGGTGCTCGCTGGCGTGCGTGCAGGCGTGCCTGGCCAACGCGGGCGTGGTGCCGGACCAGCACCTGGTGCTGAACCGGCTGGGCGCGGTCAAGCGCCAGCATGGCGCATGCACCGAGGGCGAGACCGAGGCGGTGTGGCGGGAGGTCGAGGCGGCGCTGGAGCGCCTCGGACAGGGATAGGGCCGTGCCGGATGCGCCGCGGCGCATCCGGCGGGCGGCAGGTCAGGCCGCCGGCTTGTGGTGGCGGCTGAACACCGAGGCCGCGCCGTCGGCCTTGACCAGCAGCACGTCGAACGGATCCTTGCGCGAGCCCTGTTCCATGCCCGGCGAGCCGACCGGCATGCCGGGCACCGCCAGCCCGACGGCCTTGGGCCCGGCCGCCAGCAGCTTGCGGATATCGGCGGCGGGCACATGGCCCTCGATCGCATAGCCGGCGATATGGCCGGTATGGCAGGAGCCGAAGCGCTCGGGCATGCCGAAGCGCTTGCGGTATGCGCCGGTATCCTCGACGTCATGCACCATGACGGTAAAGCCGTTGGCGCGCAGGTGCTTGACCCATTCCTCGCAGCAGCCGCACAGCGGACTCTTGTAGACGTCGATGGCCAGCGGCTTCGCCTGCGCGAAGGCATCGGCCGCGGGGCCCAGCACGCCCACGGCGAGCGTGCCGAGCGCGAGCGCGCCCAGGGTCCCGAGGAAACGTCGTCGTTGCATCATTGCTTGTTGCTCCTTTGTGGCGCCCTGATGGGGCACCTTACTGCGCCACCCAGCCGCCATCCATGTTCCAGATCGCGCCGCGCACCTGGCGGGCGGCTTCGGACGACAGGAACACGGCCAGCGCGCCCAGTTCATCGGGGGTGACGAACTGGCCCGAGGGCTGCTTCTCCAGCACCAGCTCGCGCTTGGCCTGCTCGACCGGGATGCCTTCCTTCTGCGCGCGGGCTTCGACCTGCTTCTGCACCAGCGGCGTCAGCACCCAGCCCGGGCAGATCGCGTTGGCGGTGACGCCGGTCTGCGCGGTTTCCAGGGCGGTCACCTTGGTGAAGCCGACGATGCCGTGCTTGGCGGCGACATAGGCGGACTTCTGCGCCGACGCCACCAGCCCGTGGGTGGAGGCGACGTTGATGATGCGGCCCCAGTTCTTCTGCTTCATGCCGGGCAGCGCCAGCCGCGTGGTGTGGAAGGCCGAGGTCAGGTTGATGGCGATGATCGCGTCCCAGCGCTCGGGCGGGAAGTCCTCGATGGTCGCGACGTGCTGGATGCCGGCGTTGTTGACCAGGATGTCGGCGCCGCCGAAGTCCGCCTGCGCATAGCGCATCATGTCTTCGATCTCGGCCGCCTGGCTCATGTCGGCGCCGTGATAGCCGACGCGGATCCCCTGGCCGGCCTGCACGATCTCGTCCTTTGCGGCGTCGGCGTCACCAAAGCCGTTGACGATGATGTGGGCGCCCTGCGCCGCCAGCGCCTTTGCGATACCGAGCCCGATGCCGCTGGTCGAGCCAGTCACCAGTGCGGTCTTGCCGTTGAGCATGTAAGCCTCCGTCGAGAGAAAGGGGATACCACGGCAGGACAGCCGCCGGATAGGCGGCGCGCGCCGTGGCGGTGCGCGCCCGCGCGCGCGGGCGCGGACACTGTGCTGTGGCATTGTACCCGCTGCGGCGTACAATCCAGCTTTGCTCAACTTCCGGCGGCGGCGCCTCATGGTGCTGTGCGGTCCGGTTTGCCAGGGAGTCCAGATGTCTGCCAGTCCGCGTCTCGGTTTCGTCCAGTGCATCAGTCCGGCGGGCCTGCACCGCATGGCCTACCACGAGTGGGGCGATCCCGCCAATCCGCGCGTGCTGGTGTGCGCGCACGGCCTGACGCGCACCGGGCGCGACTTCGACGCCGTGGCGCGCGCGCTGTGCGGCGACTACCGCGTGGTGTGCCCGGACGTGGTCGGCCGCGGCCGCTCCGAATGGCTGGCCGATGCCAACGGCTACGTGGTGCCGCAGTATGTCGCCGACATGGTCACGCTGATCGCGCGGCTCAATGTCGAGAAGGTGGACTGGTTCGGCACCTCGATGGGCGGCCTGATCGGCATGGGCCTGGCCGGGCTGCCCAAGTCGCCGGTGCGCAAGCTGCTGCTCAATGACGTCGGCCCCCGCATCGCCCCGTCGGCGGTCGAGCGTATCGGCGCCTATCTTGGCCTGCCGGTGCGCTTCAAGACCTTCGAGGAAGGGCTGGCGTACCTGCAGACCATCAGCGCCTCGTTCGGGCGCCACAGCGCCGAGCAGTGGCGCGAGCTCAACGCTGCCGTCCTGAAACCGATGCAGGGCGCCGACGGCCTGGAATGGGGCTTGCATTACGATCCGCAGCTGGCGGTGCCGTTCCGCAAGTCCACGCCCGAGGCCATCGCCGCCGGCGAAGCCGCGCTGTGGCGCAGCTTCGAAGCCATCGAGGCGCCGGTGCTGGTGGTGCGCGGCGCGCAGTCCGACCTGCTGCTGCGCGAGACCGTGGCCGAGATGGTGGCGCGAGGCCAGCATGTGAGCTCGGTGGAAGTGCCCGACGTGGGCCACGCCCCGACCTTTGTCGACCCGGCGCAGATCGCGATCGTGCGCCAGTTCTTTACCGGCGCCTGATCGCGCCCGCTGCCGGCCTGGATTGACGGCCGGGTTGCCGGCGTGTTCGTGATCCGGCTGTTTTTATTGAGTTACGCATTGCCATGAGTCTTCCTGAACTGAAGCGCGCCCACGTGGGCCAGCGCTTGTCCGAATACGCGGTCTACAACGGTGTGGTGTACCTGGCCGGGCAGGTGCCCGAGGTCGATCCCAAGGCCGATATCCGCGGCCAGACGCGCGAGGTGCTGGGCCATATCGACCGCCTGCTGGCCGAGGCCGGCAGCGACAAGACCCGCATCCTGTCGTGCCAGATCTTCCTGACCAACATCGATCTGATCGGCGAGATGAACGAGGTCTGGGACGCCTGGGTGCCGCAAGGCAACACGCCGCCGCGCGCCACCGTCGAAGCCCGCCTGGCCAATCCCGATTACCTGATCGAAGTGGTGGTGACCGCTGCGCTCAACTGATGCAGGCGCTGTGACATGGTGACGTCGACCGACCTGGCTGGCCGGGTCGCGGGTATTCCGGATACCGAGCTGGTCGAGCGCGCGCTGGCGTACGTGCGTGAGCACGGCGCCGGCGTTGCGTTGCCCACCGGCGAGACCGTGCAGTCGCACGCGGAGGGGATGCTGCGCATCCTCGACGGCCTGCGCGTGGACGATTCCGCGCGCGCGGCCGCGTGCCTGTTCGGCCTGGCGGCATTCGTGCCCGACACCGAGGCCGAGATCGAGCCGCGCTTCGGCGAGGAAGTGGCGCGGCTGGTCAATGGCGTGCGGCAGCTGCTGCGCATCGGCGCTATCGCCGGCAATCGCCCCGAGGCGGAGTCGGCCGCGCCGTCGAAGAACGAAGCCCAGGCGCGCCACGAGCAGGTCGAGGCGCTGCGCAAGATGCTGCTGGCGTTTGCCCAGGACATCCGCGTGGTGCTGGTGCGGCTGGCGTCGCGGCTGCAGACGCTGCGCTGGCTGGCCGAGACCAAGCAGGCGCCGCTGCCCGGCGTGGCGCGCGAAACGCTGGACATCTATGCGCCGCTGGCCAACCGCCTCGGTATCTGGCAGATGAAGTGGGAGCTGGAGGACCTGGCCTTCCGCTTCGAACAGCCCGATACCTACAAGCGCATCGCCCGGCTGCTGGATGAGAAGCGCATCGAGCGCGAAGGCTATATTGCCGGCGCGATCGCGCGACTGCAGTCCGAGCTGGCCACCGCGGGCATACGCGCCGAGGTGAGCGGGCGGCCCAAGCATATCTACAGCATCTGGAAAAAGATGCGCGGCAAGGAGCTGGATTTTGCCGACCTGTACGATGTGCGCGCGTTCCGCGTGATCGTCGACGATATCAAGGACTGCTATACGGTGCTGGGTATCGTCCACCATATCTGGCAGCCGATTCCGCGCGAGTTCGACGACTACATCTCGCGGCCCAAGGCCAACGGCTACAAGTCGCTGCACACGGTGGTGATCGGCGACGACGGCCGCGCCTTCGAGGTGCAGATCCGCACCCACGAGATGCACCACTTCGCCGAATACGGCGTGGCCGCGCACTGGCGCTACAAGGAGGCGGGCAGCCGCGGCTATGCCGGGCAGTTTTCCGCCAGCGAACGCTACGACGAGAAGATCGCCTGGCTGCGCCAGCTGCTGGCGTGGAAGGACGACGCCGACCACAGCGTGGCGCACGACGAATCGTGGGAGCAGATCAAGCACGCCGCGATCGACGACCACATTTACGTGCTGACGCCGCAGGCGCGCGTGGTGGCGCTGCCGCAGGGCGCGACCGCGGTGGATTTTGCCTACTACCTGCACAGCGACCTCGGCCACCGCTGCCGCGGCGCGCGCGTGGACGGCACCATGGTGCCGCTGAACACGCCGCTCAAGAACGGCCAGACCGTGGAGATCATCGCGGTCAAGCAGGGCGGGCCGTCGCGCGACTGGCTCAATGCGGACCTGGGCTACCTGGCCAGCAGCCGCGCGCGTGCCAAGGTGCGCGCGTGGTTCAATGCGCTGGATTCGCAGGAAACCATCGCGCAGGGCCGCACGCTGATCGACAAGACCCTGCAGCGCGAAGGCAAGACCGCGGTCAAGCTGGAGGACCTGGCCGCGCGGCTGGGCTTCAAGACCCCCGACGAACTGTTCGCCGCGGTGGCCAAGGATGAGTTCAGCCTGCGCCACGTCGAGCACGCGCTGCGCCACCCGGAGGGCGAAGTCCAGGCGCCGCTGAGCGAGGAGGATGCCGTCACCAAGAAGAGTCGCGCCACCAGCGTGGCGCGCGGCGCCAAGAGCGGTGTGCTGGTGGTGGGCGTCGATTCGCTGATGACGCAGATGTCGCGCTGCTGCAAGCCGGCGCCGCCGGACGAGATCGTTGGCTTCGTCACGCGCGGACGCGGCGTGTCGATCCATCGCCGCAACTGCCATACCTTCCAGCAGCTGTCGGCGCGCGCGCCCGAGCGCGTGATCCAGACCGAGTGGGGTCAGAAGAGCCACGCCGCGGTCTATCCGGTCGACATCCAGGTCGAGGCGATCGACCGGCAGGGCCTGCTGCGCGACATCTCCGAAGTGCTGTCGCGCGAGAAGATCAACGTCACCGGGGTCAAGACGCTGTCGAGCAAGGGCGTGGCGCGCATGCAGTTTACCGCCGAGGTCTCCGAGGCGACGCAGCTGCAGCGGGCACTGCTGATGATCGAAGAGGTGCAGGGGGTGTTGCAGGCGAAAAGAAAGTGATGCTATACTTGCGGCTTCGCTAGGCTCGTAGCTCAGCTGGTTAGAGCACCACCTTGACATGGTGGGGGTCGTTGGTTCGAGTCCAATCGAGCCTACCAACGAATTGCAGTAAAGCAGTAAAAGCAGTGCGGCAAGTCCGATTCAACCCCAAACGGAACGGAAGGGCATCATGGTTATGACACCGCGAACTACTACCGCTGGCAAGCGACAGTAGTCGAGGTGCGCCTTCGGCCCGGTTGGATCGGGTTTGACAAAGAGAAACGCGGCCTTGGCCGCGTTTTTTTTCGTCCGTCGCTTGCCAGCAGCCCTGACAAGCTGCCGCCGTCTCCCGCGCGGCAGGGCGGGGCCGCAAAGAACAGATCGCCAGCGCGCAGGCCTGCGGGCCGGCGCCACAAGATGCAGTTTGATCCGCCCAGGCCGGCGCAAGGCGCCGCCGGCGGAACCTGGAGAGTCGAAATGATCGCAATCACGCTGCCGGACGGGTCCCGCCGCGAGTTTCCCGGCCCGGTAACGGTTGCCGAAGTGGCGCAGAGCATAGGCGCCGGCCTGGCCAAGGCCGCGCTGGCCGGCAAGGTCGACGGCCAGCTGGTCGACACCAGCTACAGGATCGAGCGCGATGCCGAGTTGGCCATCGTCACGGACAAGGATGCCGACGGCGTCGACGTGATCCGCCACTCCACGGCGCACTTGCTGGCCTATGCCGTCAAGGAGCTGTATCCGGACGCGCAGGTGACGATCGGGCCGGTGATCGAGAACGGCTTTTACTACGACTTCGCCTACAAGCGCCCCTTCACGCCGGAAGACCTGGCCGCCATCGAGAAGAAGATGACGGAACTGGCGCGCAAGGACGAAAAGGTCACGCGCGAAGTATGGAACCGTGACGAGGCGGTGGCGCTGTTCGAGTCGATGGGCGAGAAGTACAAGGCCGAGATCATCGGCTCGATCCCGGCCGACCAGGAAATCGGCCTGTATCGCGAAGGCAATTTCGTCGACCTGTGCCGCGGGCCGCACGTGCCGTCGACCGGCAAGCTCAAGGTCTTCAAGCTGATGAAGGTGGCCGGCGCCTACTGGCGCGGCGATGCCAGCAACGAGATGCTCCAGCGCATCTACGGCACGGCCTGGGCGAAAAAGGAAGACCAGGAAGCCTACCTGCACATGCTGGAGGAGGCCGAGAAGCGCGACCACCGCAAGCTGGGCAAGACGCTGGACCTGTTCCACCTGCAGGAAGAGGCGCCCGGCATGGTGTTCTGGCACCCGAAGGGCTGGCAGGTGTGGCAGGCCGTCGAGCAGTACATGCGCGGCCGCCTGACGGACGCCGGTTACGACGAGGTGCGCACGCCGCAGGTGATGGACCGTTCGCTGTGGGAGAAGTCAGGCCACTGGCAGAACTACAAGGAGAACATGTTCGTCACGGAGTCGGAGAAGCGTGACTACGCGATCAAGCCGATGAACTGCCCCGGCCATGTGCAGATCTTCAACCACGGCCTGCGCTCGTACCGCGACCTGCCGCTGCGCCTGGCCGAGTTCGGCGCCTGCCATCGCAACGAGCCATCCGGCGCGCTGCACGGGCTGATGCGAGTGCGCGGCTTTGTGCAGGACGACGCGCATATCTTCTGCACCGAAGAGCAGATCGTTGCCGAGGCCAAGGCCTTCAACGAACTGGCGTTCTCGGTCTACGACGACTTCGGCTTCAAGGACGTGAAGGTCAAGCTGTCGCTGCGCCCCGACCAGCGCGCCGGCTCGGACGAGATCTGGGATCATGCCGAAGAGGGCCTGCGGCTGGCGCTGCGTGCCTGCGGCGTGGAATGGGAAGAACTGCCGGGCGAGGGCGCCTTCTATGGTCCTAAGGTGGAATACCACATCAAGGACGCCATCGGCCGCTCGTGGCAGTGCGGCACGCTGCAGCTGGACCTGGTGCTGCCGGAGCGCCTGGATGCCGAGTACGTCTCCGAGGACAATTCGCGCAAGCGCCCGGTGATGCTCCATCGCGCCATCCTGGGCTCGTTCGAGCGTTTCCTGGGCATCCTGCTCGAAAACCACGCCGGCGCGCTGCCGGCCTGGCTGGCCCCGGAGCAGGTGGTGGTCATGAATATTGCGGATTCGCAGGCAGAATACGCCGAAAGCGTCGTGCAATTGCTGCAAAAACAAGGGTTTAGGGCCAAGGCCGATTTGCGTAACGAGAAAATTACGTATAAAATCCGCGAGCATTCGCTCCAAAAGGTCCCCTACCTGCTGGTAGTGGGCGACAAGGAGCGGGATGCCAATCAAGTGGCCGTGCGTGCCCGTGGCAACGTGGACCTGGGTGTGATGCCCGTCTCCGCGTTTGCTGAGCGTCTGCAACACGACGTCGCCAGCAAAGCCTGAGGGTGGGGAGCACGGCTTGTTTTTTTGTCTTCTTGAGGTAACGCAACATCGCTACGGACAAAGGTCATCGCATCAACCGGGAAATCAGCGCGCCTGAACTGCGCCTGGTAGGGGTTGATAACGAGCAGCTCGGCATCGTCAAGTTCATGGACGCTCTGCGGCTGGCTGAGGACAAGGACTTGGACCTGGTGGAGATCGCCCCCAACGCGACTCCGCCCGTCGCCCGGATCATGGATTACGGGAAGTTCAAGTACGAGGAAGCCAAGCGCGCCCACGAGGCCAAGCTGAAGCAGAAGATCATCCAGGTCAAGGAAGTCAAGTTCCGGCCGGGTACGGATGATGGCGACTACAACGTCAAGCTGCGCAACCTGAAGCGCTTCCTGGAAGATGGCGACAAGACCAAGATCACGCTGCGGTTCCGTGGTCGCGAGATGGCCCACCAGGAAATCGGCGCGCGCATGCTCGAACGCCTGAAGGCGGACCTGGAAGAGATCGGCCAGGTCGAGCAGATGCCGAAGATGGAAGGGCGCCAGATGGTGATGGTGCTCGCCCCCAAGAAGAAGAAGTAATTCCTGCGCGGTGCCGCGGCCGGGATGCCAGTCATCCCGGCGCTGCGTCGTGCGGAAGTCGCGCGGGGTCCGCCAGGGCCAACGCGCAACAACAAGTGGATGCGGGTCTTGCAAGCGTCGGCGTCAGCCGTCCACCTGCATGCATGTCATATGAGCTGGAGTTTTTCATGCCGAAGATGAAGACGAAGAAAAGCGCCTCCAAGCGCTTTACTGCCCGTCCGAACGGTTCGTTCAAGCGTGGCCAGGCCTTCAAGCGTCACATCCTGACCAAGAAGACCACCAAGAACAAGCGTCAACTGCGCGGTACTCAGGACGTCCATGAGACGAACCTGAAGTCGGTGCGCGCGATGATGCCTTACGCATAACCCCTGACGACAACGAAAGGAGAATTACATGCCTCGAGTAAAGCGTGGGGTCACTGCACGGGCCCGTCACAAGAAAGTCATCGACGCTGCCAAGGGTTACCGCGGCCGTCGCAATAATGTCTATCGCATCGCCAAGCAGGCGGTCATGCGTGCTGGCCAGTACGCATACCGCGATCGCCGCAACAAGAAGCGCGTGTTCCGCGCGCTGTGGATTGCGCGTATCAATGCCGCGACGCGTGAGCATGGCATGACCTACAGCGTGTTCATGAACGGCCTGAAGAAGGCCTCGATTGAACTGGACCGCAAGGTGCTGTCGGACATGGCTATTCACGACAAGCCTGCCTTTGCCGCCATCGTCAACCAGGTGAAAGCCACCGTTGCCTGATGCCGGCTGCGGCGGCGCGTGAGCGCCGCCGGGCAAGCGCCGACCGCAAGGTCGACCGCTGACCGCAAGGTCTGCTGAAACGGGGCTCCTCACCGAGCCCCGTTTTTATTTGCGGTTCCGGATGCCGTTTTGCGATTGTTGGCCAGACCGCATCCGGAAACGCATACCGCACGAAGTGCCAACCCACGTCGGGCCGGCCTTGTCGCATGACAGGGTTTCGCCGACGCCAGAACACTCCACGACCGCCGCCATGTCTCAGGATCTGGACCAAATCGTCGCCGACGCCCAGGCCGCTTTCGCCGCCGCCAATGACAACGCCACGCTGGAAAACGAGAAGGCCCGCTTCCTCGGCAAGACCGGCGCGCTGACCGAACTGCTCAAGGGCCTCGGCAAGCTCGACCCGGAGACCCGCAAGACCGAGGGCGCGCGCATCAACCAGGTCAAGCAGCAGGTCGAGGCCGCGCTGCAGGCGCGCCGCCAGGCCCTGGCCGACGCGCTGATGAACGCGCGCCTGGCCGCCGAGGCCATCGACGTCACGCTGCCGGGCCGCGCGGTGGCGCGCGGCAGCCTGCATCCGGTGATGCGCACCTGGGAGCGCGTCGAGCAGATCTTCGGCTCGATCGGCTTCGACGTGGCCGATGGTCCCGAGATCGAGACCGACTGGATGAACTTCACCGCGCTGAACAACCCGGACAACCATCCGGCGCGTTCGATGCAGGACACGTTCTACGTGGATGGCCGCGACAGCGAAGACAAGCTGTTGCTGCTGCGCACGCATACCAGCCCGATGCAGGTGCGCTACGCCAGGATGCACGTGGAGAAGTACGCGGGCAAGGCGATGCCGCCGATCAAGGTGATCTGCCCGGGCCGTACCTATCGCGTCGACAGCGACGCCACCCACTCGCCGATGTTCAACCAGGTCGAAGGGCTGTGGATCGGCGAGGAGGTCAGCTTTGCCGACCTGAAGGGCGTGTACACCGATTTCCTGCGCAAGTTCTTCGAGCGCGATGACATCCAGGTGCGCTTCCGTCCGTCGTACTTCCCGTTCACCGAGCCGTCCGCGGAAATCGACATGGCCTTCGGCAATGGGAAATGGCTGGAAATTTCCGGTTCGGGCCAGGTGCACCCGAATGTGCTGCGCAATATGGGCCTCGATCCCGAGCGCTATATCGGTTTCGCGTTCGGCTCCGGCCTCGAGCGCCTGACTATGCTGCGCTATGGCATCAACGACCTGCGCCTGTTCTTCGAGGGCGACGTGCGCTTCCTGCGCCAGTTCGCCTGAGCGGCCGCTGTTTCCTGGCTGCGCTCAAACTCGTCACCGACTACACAGAATACTTACCGGATCAGAAGCGCCATGCAATTCTCGGAATCCTGGCTTCGCACCTTCGCCAACCCTGAAAAGATCTCCACCGACGCGCTCTCGCACAGCCTGACCATGGCCGGCCTGGAAGTGGAAGAGGTGGGCCCGGTTGCGCCGCCGTTCGACAAGGTGGTGGTCGCGCACGTGCTGTCGACCGAGCGCCATCCCAACGCTGACCGCCTCAACGTATGCCAGGTCGACGCCGGCACCGGCGAGACCCTGCAGATCGTTTGCGGCGCGCCCAACGTCAAGCCCGGCATCAAGGTGCCGTGCGCGCTGGTGGGCGCGGTGCTGCCGCCATCGGAAGACGGCGGCAAGCCATTCGAGATCAAGGTCGGCAAGCTGCGTGGCGTCGACAGCTACGGCATGCTGTGCTCGGCGCGCGAACTGAAGCTGTCCGAGGACCACGGTGGCCTGATGGTGCTGCCGGAAGACGCGCCGGTCGGCCAGAACATCCGCCAATTCCTGGACCTGGACGACCAGGTCTTCGTCATCAAGCTGACGCCGAACAAGGCCGACTGCCTGTCGATCCACGGCGTGGCGCGCGAAGTGTCGGCGCTGACCGGTGCCGCGCTGAACCTGCCCGACATGACGCCGGTGCCGGTGACGATCCAGGACAAGCTGCCGGTCAAGGTGTCGGCACCGGACCTGTGCGGCCGCTTCTCCGGCCGCATCATCCGCGGCGTCAACGCGCGTGCCGCCACCCCGCTGTGGATGGTGCAGCGGCTGGAGCGCTCGGGCCAGCGCAGCGTGTCGGCGCTGGTCGATATCTCGAACTACGTGATGCTGGAGCTGGGCCGTCCGTCGCACGTATTTGACCTGCACAAGATCCACGGTGGGCTGGACGTGCGCTGGGGCCGCAAGGGCGAGCAGATCAAGTTGCTGAACGGCAATACCATCGAGGTCGACGAGCAGGTCGGGGTGATCGCCGATGACAAGGAGATCGAAAGCCTTGCCGGCATCATGGGCGGCGACAGCACCGCGGTCACGCTGGACACCACCGACATCTACCTCGAAGCCGCGTTCTGGTGGCCGGCCGCGATCCAGGGCCGCAGCCGCCGCTACAACTTCTCGACCGACGCCGGGCACCGCTTCGAGCGCGGCGTGGACTACGCCACCACGGTCGAGCATATTGAGCGCATCACCGCGCTGATCCTCGAGATCTGCGGTGGCCAGGCTGGCCCGGTGGACGACCACGTGGTCAACCTGCCGGTGCGCAAGCCGGTCAGCCTGCGCGTGGCGCGGGCCGAGCGCGTGCTCGGCATCGAGCTGTCGCCGGTGGCCATCGCCGACGTGTTCCAGCGCCTGCAGTTGACGTTCACGCGCGCGCAGGGCGCCGCGGGCGAAGTGTTCGAGGTCACGCCGCCGAGCTACCGCTTCGACCTCGAGATCGAGGAAGACCTGATCGAGGAAGTCGCGCGCATCTACGGTTTCGAGCGTATCCCGGCGCGCCCGCCGGTTGCCGAAAGCGAAATGCGCCCGACCAATGAGGCCAGCCGCTCCACCCACGTGGTGCGCCATGCCGTGGCCGCGCGCGACTACCAGGAGGTGGTCAACTTCGCCTTCGTCGAGGAGAAGTGGGAGCGCGACTTCGCTGCCAACGACAAGCCGATCCGCCTGCTGAACCCGATCGCCAGCCAGCTGGCAGTGATGCGTTCGACGCTGATCGGCGGGCTGGTCGACAAGGTGCGCTACAACCTGAACCGCAAGGCCGCGCGCGTGCGCCTGTTCGAAGTGGGCCGCGTGTTCCACCGCGACGCCGGGGTCGAGGATGGCGGTCTCACCGTGGCCGGCTATGACCAGCCGATGATGGCCGCGGGCATCGCCTACGGCCCGGCGTTCGAAGAGCAATGGGGCATCGTCACGCGCAACGTCGACTTCTTCGACGTGAAGGGCGATGTCGAGGCGCTGTTCCATCCGCGCGTGCCGCGCTTCGAGCCGGTCTCGCATCCGGCGCTGCATCCTGGCCGCGCCGCGCGCGTGCTGCTCGACGGCAAGCCCGTGGGCGTGGTTGGCGAACTGCATCCGCGCTGGCTGCAGGAATATGAACTGGCACATGCGCCGGTGCTGTTCGAATTGCAGCTCGACGCGCTGCGCGGCGCCGGCCTGCCGGCGTACACCGAGATCTCCAAGTTCCCGGCCGCCGTGCGTGACCTGGCCGTGGTCGTGAAGCAATCGGTACGCGTGCAGGACCTGCTCGACTCCATGCGCGCCGCGCTGGAAAAACAGGGCTATGGCCGCTTCTGCCAGAGCCTGGTGCTGTTCGACGAGTTCCGTCCCAAGGGCGCTTCCACGGCCATCGGCGCGGACGAGAAAAGCCTTGCGTTCCGGGTGACCTTGCAAGATACTGGGTCGACCCTCCAGGACGAGACCGTCGACAGCGCGGTGCGCTGCATGGTCGACGCGCTGACCGAAGCCTTCCAGGCGCGGCTGCGCGGCTGATCCGTCGCCAGGACCGACGCCAGGACCGACGGAGCACCATAAAAAGGGCGCCCGGGCTTGCCCCGGGCGGATCGCCAGACAGACACTCGAGCGATCGACATGAATGATCGAGACGCGAATTCCATGACCGCTGCAGCACTGGGTGAGATGAGCGACCGGCAGGCATCCTCCCTTGACGATGCAATGCCGGACGCCCGCGCGACCGAAGTTCCCACGCTGACCAAGGCCGAGCTTGCCGAGATGCTGTTCGACCAGGTGGGCCTGAACAAGCGGGAGTCGAAGGACATGGTCGAGGCCTTCTTCGATGTCATCCGCGAAGCGCTGGAGCAGGGCGACAGCGTCAAGCTTTCCGGCTTCGGCAACTTCCAGTTGCGCGACAAGCCGCAGCGGCCCGGCCGCAATCCCAAGACCGGCGAAGTCATCCCGATTACCGCGCGCCGCGTGGTGACGTTCCACGCCAGCCAGAAGCTCAAGGGCCTGGTCGAAGAACGCGCCGGCATCGCCGGCTGACGCGTCACCCGAACGGCGGATTGCTTCCCGAGGCCGGCATCGGTATTCTTCTGGGCGCGCGCGCAACGCGCGCCAACCTCCTGGCCGGCATGGCCTGACGCTCGTCTACACACTGCATGTCGGACAAACCCAGCGACCGCATCGCGTTGCCGCCGATCCCGGCCAAGCGCTACTTCACCATCGGTGAGGTGAGCGAGCTGTGCGCGGTCAAGCCGCACGTGCTGCGCTACTGGGAACAGGAGTTCACGCAGCTCAAGCCGGTCAAGCGCCGCGGCAACCGCCGCTACTACCAGCACCATGAGGTCTTGCTGATCCGCCGCATCCGCGAGCTGCTCTACGAGCAGGGCTTTACCATCAACGGCGCGCGCAATCGCCTCGACGAAGGCCGTCATCACAGCGCGGCCACGCCAACGGCGGTATCGAGGGAAGCGGTCGAGGAAAAAGCGCCGGCATTGTCGGTCGACATCGCCGGCCTGCGCAATGCGCTGGTCGACGTTCAGCATCTGCTGGCACAGCTGCGCGAGATCGCGAAGCACGGATAATTTCCGCGTCAGGAGCTAGTCATACGAGAAATGCTTCTGTTATAATCTTTTGCTTCGGGGCGTAGCGCAGCCTGGTAGCGTACCTGCATGGGGTGCAGGTGGTCGGAGGTTCAAATCCTCTCGCCCCGACCAGACAAGAAACCCGCTTGGCAAATCGCCAAGCGGGTTTTTTTATTTCCGTGTCCCGTGGCGAGCGCGTGCTACTTCGCGCCTGGAACGGGCAGGGTCAGCGCGTGAGCGAAACCATGGCCGTTCTTGATTCAGCCCGTTGCACCTATAGTGGTGGCACAGTGGACTTTCGCGACGGAGGCTGTCATGACCGACAAGGGCAACGGGATCGCCGGCACCACCTGCATCGCACTGGCAGTAGCCGGCCTGGCGCTGACCGCATCGCTGGTGCTTGCTTATTACGCGACCCGCGCGCGTGTGGAGGGGCTGCGAGCCAGCGGCGGCTGACGCGCAGCGGACTGTTCAGCCTTTGATCTCGCGAGGATCGTTGCCAAAGCTGTTGCGCATCCGGATGCGGCCATCGCGGCCGTGGACGAGCAGTTCTGCCTGGAGTTGCCGGGCTTTCTCGGTGCCCGCGGCGATCGCGTCTTCTTGCGTCGCGTAGAGTTGGCGCCCGCCCGCGCCGTCTTCGGATTCAATGGCCCAGCCGTTGTCGAGCGGAACGACGTGGATGTTCTTGGCCGGCATGGCGCACCTCCGTGGTGGAAGATGCCCTAGTCTCCACGCTGCTTCCCGTGGCCGGTATCGGTGGCCGTCTGACAGCGCTGGTGTCTTTTGCGGCGCAGCTTGCATGGTGCGACTTCGATCATGTGACTCGGGGGGTGGAAATCAGAAAAGGCGCCGGGATGCCGGGGTGCTCCGGGCATCGCGCCAGTGCGGCTGCACGTAGACTGCGCCGGCAGTACTGACCAGCCCGCCCGCACCCCGCCGCGGCGGGCTGTTTTTTTGCGCGGCGCTATCGGAGCAGCCGCTGCCACCGCATGTCATGTCCGCGCACGAGCCCGGCAAGCGTCGCCGCGCTGGCCAGTTCGAACTCGCTGAACTGGAAGGCGGGGGCCACGGTACAGCCGACCAGAGCAAAGTCCTCGGCGCCAGTGTCCACGCGTTCGGCGGCAAACCACTGGCCACCCGGCACCAGCGCCTGGAAGGCCGCGCCGGGATGCCGCAGCGGGTCGCCCAGGCGCTGGGTGACGATGGTGCCGTCGACGATGCGGTGCACGTCCAGCGGGGAGCCGGCGTGGTAGTGCCACAGCTCGTCGGAGCGGATGCGGTGCCAGGCGGAATAGTCGCTGCCGCCAAGCATGTAGTGGATCGCGGTGCAGGCTTCGCGCGTGCGCCCGTCCTGGCATGCGACGCGTTCCTCGCTGCGATAGGTTTCGCGGTAGTAGCCGCCTTCCGGATGTGGCCGCAGCTCGAGAGCGCGGATCAGTTGGCGTGCGGTCGGGCTCAGGTCTGGCATGGGGGCATGGCGCGCGGCGCATGGGCGGGATCGGAAGGCATAGCTTAAAGCAGGGCAAAGCGCGCCTGCGCGGGGCCGACCAGCGCGGGGCGGCTCACCGGATAGCGGTGGCGCATGCCTTGCGCCTCGAACGACAGGAAGTCCGGGGTCCAGCGCAGCGACTGCAGCTGGCGCGGCTCGATGCCATCGACCAGGATGGCGCCGGCGTTCACGCAGACGCTGCCGCAGCGCAGCCGCACGGATTCGGTGTCGTCGCCGAAGTAATGGGCTTCAAGCAGGATGGAATCGGACTGGTACAAGGGCATGGCAGTGTCCTGATACTGTATGGATGTACAGTATAGCCGGCGGCATGCCGTTCGGTCATCCTCCCGATTCTCAATTTTGGCCAGCGGTGCGCCGCTCGGTGATCGGCGCCTGGTATAACCTGAAACCGATGACAGCGCCCATGACGCTGTCTTGCCGGGACCGCCGGGTCGCTACAGGAGATGCCATGGCTGGGTGCGGAAGCAAAGCCTGCTGGTTCGGCCTGGGCGTGCTGCTTGGTGCGGCGGCAGGCGGCGCGTTGGCGTGGTCGGCACGCGCGGCCGGCGGCCAGCGCGAGCCGCGTCAGTCCGATGCGCCACTGCTGCCTGCCGATGTCACCGCAGACCAGGTGCTCACCGATGCCGCCACCGATGTGCTCGAGTACCGCGGCTTCGTCATCCACGTGTTCTGCCATGCGCTGGGCATGGGGCGCTTCAAGGCGCTGTGCGATATCTGGGAAGCGGGTGCCGTGGTGCTGGAAGGCGGGGCGCCGCCGACCACGCATGCCACGCCGGACCAGGCGCGGGCCGCGGCGATAGCGTGGGCGCAGCAATGGGTGCAGCGCAATGGTTGAAGCGCGGAGCGATGCCGGCCCACCACCGCAATCGGAGCAATCGGCGCAATCGGCGGCAAATCGACCCGCTGGCGCGCGCCAGGCCTGATAATCGCGTCGGTGCCGGCAGTTCGATTGGCACCATCTTCCAGGAGCATTCATGTTTGTTTGTGGGAACCAGGCTTGCGGCGCCAGCTGGGAGCCGGACGAGGTGCAGATCCGCGATGAAGGGCAGGGACTTGTGTTCCGTTGTCCGCAATGTGGCGCGCGCAACCATGTCGTGGCGCGCACGGCGAAGGATGGCAGCACGAGCTATCGCCAGGTAGCTGCCAGCGCAGCGCAAAAGGCACCCGCGCAGCGGAAGGCGCCGGGGAAGGCACCGGCGCAGGGTCGCGCCAAGCCCGCAGCGCGCTGACCGGTAGCGGCGGCAGGCCATGTTACCCCACCTGTGTGGGGTCAAATTCACATCGATGGCGGCTTAAGCTAGGTTAGGCAGGACCGTTAAACACAACATGGACTTTGCCGACCTTCCCAACGACCCCGCTTCCAATGCCGAGCGCATGGGCTGGGCCAACGCTTCGCCTGAAGTTGTCGCGAAGGTGTTGAACTCGGCGCTGGCGGCGCAGGACCTGTCCGGCTTTGCCGCGCTGCTGTCGGACATCGCGCGCGACCGCGGCCTGAAGGGCGAGCGCACGGCGCACCAGTCGATCTACGACATGCCGTACGCCAGCCTGTTGCCGCGGCAGAAGCACCTGCTGTCCGATGCCTTCGAGCTGCTGATCCTGCTCGGCCTCGAGCTGCGTCCGCGCAGCGCCGATGCCGATGCGGACCTCGGCGCTGACCCTGGCGCTGACACCGACGAGTAAGCCGCCAGGCTGCCGGCGCGGCTAGCTCCGCTCCAGCATGCCGATCTCGCGCACCGCGACCGACAGCATCGACAGGCCCGCCGCCCCCGAGGCGCGCTGGTCCGCCAGCATGCGCGTGAAGCGTTCGAGCGCGCCGTGGCGGCTGGCGCGCCAGGCGTCGATCATCGCTTCCGGCGAGGCCTGATCCCCCGCCTGCGACAGCACGCTGACCGTCAGCGCGCGCTTGAGCCGTCCCAGATCATCCAGCGTGGTGGTGCGTGCCAGCAGGTCCCAGTGCGTGTCCGATGGCAGCGCCAGCGCGCGTTCGCGCAGCCAGCTGAAGCTGAGGTGGCTGTCCAGCGCGAAATAGACCCCCGCGACCAGGTCCAGGCTGCGCTCGCACGCCGCGGCCACTTCCGCGATGTCGAGCGCCGCGGCGGAAATCTCGCTGCCGGCCACGCGCGTGGCCAGCGTCTCGCCCACTCCCGCCTCGGTCAGCGCGCGCGTATGCTCCGCCAGCGCTGCAGCATCCGCCTGCGGCAATAGTTGCGGCAAGCGCGGCCCCAGCCACTGTGCCGCCTGCGCAAAGCGCGCCAGGTCTTCGCTGGCGCTGCTGCCGCTGCGCAGATAGCGGATGAACCACAGGCACGCGCGCTCCAGCAGCAGCGCCACCAGGCCAAACATGCGCGCCTGCTCGGCGTCGGCGACGCGATTGTCGAGCGCGTCGATTTCCTGCCACAGCGCGGTCAGGCCGAACACATCGCGCGCGATCAGGCAGGCGCGCACGATATCGGCGGGTCGCGCATCGGTTTCTTCCATGATCCGGTGCACGAAGGTGGCGCCGATGCGGTTGACCAGCATATTGGTCAGGTGCGTCGACAGGATTTCGCGCCGCAGCGGATGGCGCTGCATGGCCTCGCCATAGCGCTGGCGCAGCGGCACCGGGAAGTAATCGGCAAGCAGGCCGGCGACCAGCGTGTCTTCCGGCAAGTCCGAGCCCAGCAGTTCATCGTACAGCCACATCTTGCTGTAGGCCAGCAGCACCGCGCGCTCGGGCGAGGTCAGGCCTTCGCCGGCCAGCTTGCGCTCGGCAATGTCTTCGTCCGACGGCAGGAATTCCAGCGCGCGGTTGAGCCGCCCGGCACGTTCCAGCCAGCGCACCAGGCGCGCCTCGCCGTCGAGCAGCGCGCCGCTGCTGCGGCCCGCGACCGACAGCGCCTGGGTTTGGTAATAGTTGTCCTGCAGCACCAGCAGGCCGACTTCGTCGGTCATCTCGGCCAGCAGCTTGTTGCGCTGCTTCTCGGTCATCTCGCCGTCGGCAACCACCAGTCCCAGCAGGATCTTGATGTTGACCTCGTGGTCGGAGCAGTCGACGCCGGCCGAGTTGTCGATGGCATCGGTGTTGATGCGGCCGCCCCTGCGCGCGAACTCGATGCGGCCCAGCTGGGTAAAGCCGAGGTTGCCGCCTTCGCCGACTACTTTGCAGCGCAGTTCGTTGCCATTGACGCGCACCGCGTCGTTGGTGCGGTCGCCGGCCTGCAGGTGGGTCTCCTGGCTCGACTTGACGTAGGTGCCGATGCCGCCGTTGTAGAGCAGGTCCACCGGCGCCATCAGGATGGCGTGGATCAGTTCGGCCGGAGAAAGCGCGCTCGCCGTGATGCCGAGTACTGCCTGCACTTGCGGCGACAGCGGGATGGTCTTGGCCGTGCGTGGGTAGATGCCACCGCCAGCGGAAATCAGCGTGGCGTCGTAGTCGGCCCAGCTCGAGCGCGGCAGCCCGAACAGCCGCGCGCGTTCCTGCAGGCTGCGTGCGGGGTCGGGATCGGGATCGAGGAAGACGTGGCGGTGGTCGAACGCGGCCACCAGCCGGATATGCGGCGACAGCAGCATGCCGTTGCCGAACACGTCGCCCGACATGTCGCCGATGCCGGCCACGGTGAAGTCGGTGGACTGGATGTCGACGCCCATCTCGCGGAAATGCCGCTTGACCGATTCCCACGCGCCGCGCGCGGTGATGCCCATTTTCTTGTGGTCATAGCCGACCGAGCCGCCGGAGGCGAAGGCATCGCCCAGCCAGAATCCGTACTCGGCCGAGATCGCATTGGCGAAGTCCGAGAACGTGGCCGTGCCCTTGTCCGCGGCCACCACCAGGTAAGGGTCGTTGTCGTCGTGGCGCACCACCTCGGGCGGCGGCACCAGCTCGCCGCCGACGAGGTTGTCGGTCAGGTCCAGCAGCCCGCGCAGGAAGGTCTGGTAGCAGGCGATGCCTTCGCGCAGGAAGGCGTCGCGGTCGCCGGGGGGCGGCGGACGCTTGACCACGAATCCGCCCTTGGAGCCGACCGGCACGATCACCGTGTTCTTGACCATCTGGGCCTTCATCAGGCCCAGCACTTCGGTGCGGAAGTCCTCGCGCCGGTCCGACCAGCGCAGCCCGCCGCGCGCCACGCGGCCGCCGCGCAAATGCACACCTTCCACGCGCGGCGCGTAGACCCAGATCTCGAACATCGGGCGCGGCTCCGGCAGGCCTGGCACCAGGGCCGGATTGAACTTGAACGACAGGTACGGACGCGGCTGGCCATCCTCGCCGCGATGGAAATAATTGGTGCGCACGGTGGCGTTGATCACGCCAAGGAAGAGCCGCAGGATGCGGTCTTCGTCGAGGTTGGGGACCTTGTCCAGCGCCGTGCCGATGTCGGCCAGCAGCTTGTCGCAGCGCGCCTGGCGCGCGGTGTCGGCGGCGATCTGGCTGAAGGTGTCGAAGCGCGCGACGAACAGCGCCACCAGCATCGCGGCGATGCCGGCGTTGCCGGTCAGCGCGCGTTCGATATAGGCGTCGCTGAAGGTGGAGCCCACCTGGCGCAGGTAGCGCGCGTAGGCGCGCAGGATGGTGACGTCGCGCGCGGCGAGTTCGGCGCGCAGCACCAGGCGGTTGAGGTCGTCGTTCTCGATCTCGCCGTGCCAGGCGCGCGCGAAGGCATCCTCGAACAGCGCCTTGACGCGCGCGATGTCGAACTCCGCCGCGCCGCCGCCATCGGCGATCTCGAGCCCGAAGTCGTGCACCCATAGCGGTGCGCCGCCGTCGGGCTCGATCAGGTAGGGGCGCTCTTCATCGACGCGCACGCCCAGGTGCTCCAGCATCGGCAGGCTCAGCGACAGCGCGATCGGCTCGCCGGCGCGGTAGACCTTGAAGCGGAATGCGCCGGGCGCGGCCTCGATCGGCCGGTACAGGTTCATCGCCATGCCGTTGCCGCGCAGCGCATGCTCCATCAGCTCGATGTCGCGCACCGCGGTGCGGGCCGGATAGTCTTCGCGATAGCCGGCGGGGAACGAGCCGCCATAGCGCTGCAGCAGCCGGTTGCCTTGCTCTTCGCCGTGGCTTTCGTGCAGCGCCTCGGCGAGGTCGTCCTGCCAGCGGCGGCTGGCATGAACGATGCGCGCCTCCAGCTCCTGCGTGTCGACCTTGGGCATGGTGCCGGGCTCGCCGCGCACGGTCAGCTGGATACGCGCCAGCGGCGATTCCGACAGCAACGGCGTGAACTCGCAGCTGGTGCCGTGGAAGGCGGCGGTCAGCAGCTTCTGGATCTTCTGGCGCAGGTCGGTGTTGTACTTGTCGCGCGGCACGAACACCAGGCACGAGACAAAACGGTCGAAGCGGTCGCGCCGCACGAACAGCCGCGTGCGCTGGTGTTCCTGCAGCCGCAGGATGCCGGTGGTGATGTCGAACAGCTCGTCCTCGGTCGCCTGGAACAGTTCGTCGCGCGGATATTGCTCCAGGATGGTGACCAGCGACTTGTACAGGTGGCCCTTGGCGAGGAAGCCGGCGCGCGCCAGGATGTTGGCGCATTTGCGCCGCACCAGCGGAATCTCGGCGATCGGCGCCATGTAGGCGGTCGAGGTGTAGAGGCCGACGAAGCGCCGCTCGCCGAACAGCTGGCCGTTTTCGTCGAGCAGCTTGACGCCGACGTAGTCGAGATAGCCGGGGCGGTGCACGGTGGCGCGCGAATTGGCCTTGGTCACGAAGATCGGCGAACTGCCTTCGATGATCGCGGTGGCCGCCGCGGGCAGCGGGGTCAGGTCTTCGGCATCGGGCTCGCGCAGGCTTTCGCGCAGGATGCCGGCGCCGGAGCCGGCCACGCCGCGCAGGAAGTAGCGCCCGTCGCGCGCCACCAGCTGGTAGTCGCGCTGTCCTAGAAACGAGAAATGGTTGTCCATCATCCATTCCAGGAAGGCGCGCGCCTCGACGCTTTCCGGCGCGGCCGCGTCCGGCGCCTGTGCCATCGCGCCGATGGTGGCGCGCGTGATGTCGCACATCCTGGGCCAGTCTTCCACCGCGGCGCGCACGTCGACAAGCACTTGCGAGATGCCGTTGCGCAAGGCGTCTAGGCGCGACGATTCGCCCGTGCGGTCGATCTCGAAATGGATGAAGGACTCCAGGCGCGAGCTGTCGCCGGCCTCGCCGGCGCCGCCGGGGGCGATCCGCTCGATGCCGGTGCCGCCGCGCCAGACCCGGAACACCGGGTGGATGGCCGAATGCAGCGCCAGGCCCTGGCGGTTGATCTCCATGGTCACGGAGTCGACCAGGAACGGCATGTCGTCGTTGACGATCTCGACCACGGTGTGGTCGGAGTGCCAGCCGTGCTCTTCCAGGTTGGGGTTGTAGACGCGGATGCGGGCGCTGCCGGGGGTGAACTTCTGCGCCGTCTGCCAGTGCGCCATCACGGCGCCGTACAGGTCGGCCACTTCCCGCCGCAGCAGGTCTTCGGCGTCGGCCTGGTCGTAATAATGCAGCAGGAACGGCTCGACCACGCTGAACATCGCCGCCGGCAGCCGCCCGCGCGCGAAGTTGGCCAGTTCGTCCAGCAGGTGCGCGACCTTGTCTTCGTTCTCCTGCGGCATGTTCCCCTCCTCGCGGTGTCGATGGGTCGCCGGGGCATGTGCCGGGGCATGCTCATACTTTAGGAAAAATCCGAGTGCCCGGCGCAACAAAGTGGCGGGTAGCGGCGCTGGCGGGGGAAGGGAGACCGGCCGGGTCCCGGCGGCAATCCGCGGGACCGGCCTGGCAGAGATCAGGAGATCAGAAGCGCGCGGCGAGGCCGGGGCTGGAGGCGGGGCGATGCGCCACCGGCGGCAGGCCGGGGCAAGGCAGCGGCTGCGTGTGCCGTTCCTGGCGAGGGGCTTCGGCGACGACCCTGGCCTGGCGCGAGGTGTGGCCGTCCAGTGTCGCTTTCATCCGGTCC
This sequence comes from Cupriavidus taiwanensis, assembly GCF_900250115.1. Lineage (NCBI taxonomy): Bacteria > Pseudomonadati > Pseudomonadota > Betaproteobacteria > Burkholderiales > Burkholderiaceae > Cupriavidus > Cupriavidus taiwanensis. Next base: position 1,268,710 of record NZ_LT984803.1, read on the forward strand.
AGCAGGCTGGCCAGCGCGGCACGTTCCTGCGAATTGAAGGCCGCCACCGAGACGCTGTGCAGCGCGCTCAGGGCCTGCGCGGTGCGTTGTACCCGCGCGGTGGCGCCTTCCGCGAGGCGGGGTGCCAGCGTCGCGGTGTATTCGATCCAGCCGTCGCGGCGCAGTTCGTCGAGCATGGTCTCCGATTGTGCCGCGTCGAGCGGCATCGGACCGGCCAGCGGCAAGCCGCGCTTGAAGGCACCCTGGCGGATGGCCCGCAGCAGCAGCCACTGGGAATAGTTTAGGCCCGAGGCGCGCAGGGTCTGGTCCAACGCACCTTGCCAGGCGGTGACTGCATCAATCAGGGCAAGGACAACCGGCTCGCTGGGTTCGAGGGGTCTTGGCTGCATGAATGGCGTCTCCTGTTGTGGTTTGCCGCCACCGCAATGCACAGGCACCCGCGCGGGATGCAAGGGGCCGGAGCATGGCCGGCCCGGGCGGCACGGCCGCCGCAGCCTCTGGAGCGGGCTGGGTCGACCGAACGGCGAGACTACCAGAAACTTTTGCCAGATTTGTGACACTGCGGGAATGTCCTGAGCCGGTACCGCCCGATTGTGCCCGCGGCTGCGCCCGCCAGCTGCCATATTATGAAAAAAGCGACTTGAGTGGATGACTTTAAATCATCACTGGAATGAGCAGGGCTGGCTAAACTGCCTGGCGGAGACCCCGCACCAGCCACCAGGCCAGCACGGGGCGAACGGCGCAGGCACGTGCCGGCCGTCAGACCGGAGATCAAGATGTACAAGGAACGCATTCGCCTGGCCAGGCTGCATGACAAGGTAGTCGCGGCCGACGAAGCCGCCGCGCTGATCCGCGACGGCATGACGGTAGGCATGAGCGGATTCACGCGCGCGGGCGACTGCAAGGAAGTGCCGTTCGCGCTGGCGCGGCGCGCGGCCACCGAGCCGCTGCGCATCACCCTGATGACCGGCGCCTCGCTCGGCAACGACATCGACCGGGTGCTGGCCGAGGCCGACGTGATCGCCCGCCGCCTGCCATTCCAGTCCGATGCCACGCTGCGCCGCAAGATCAATGCCGGCGAAGTGATGTTCATCGACCAGCATCTGTCCGAGACCGTCGAGCAACTGCGCTCGGGCCAGATCGCGCCGGTCGACGTCGCGGTGGTGGAAGCGGTGGCGATCACCGAGCAGGGCGGCATCATCCCCAGCACCTCGGTGGGCAACTCGGCCAGCTTCGCCATGCTGGCGCGCAAGGTGATCGTCGAGATCAACCTGAACATGCCGCTGGAGCTGGAAGGGCTGCACGACATCTATTTCCCGGTGCAGCGTCCATACCGCCAGCCGATCCCGCTGATCGCGCCCGCGCAGCGCATCGGCCTGCCGTATATCCCGATCGATCCCGAGAAGATTGCGGCCATTGTCATCACCGCCAAGGATGATAGCCCGTCCAACGCGCTGCCGCCGGATGCCGACACCAGCCACATCGCCGGCCACCTCAATGAATTCCTGCTGCGCGAAGTGCGCGCCGGGCGGCTGTCGCCGTCGCTGCAGCCGCTGCAGGCCGGCATCGGCACCATCGCCAACGCGGTGCTGCACGGGATGGTCGAGTCGCCGTTCCGCGACCTGCAGATGTATTCCGAAGTGCTGCAGGACAGCACCATCGAGCTGCTCGATGCGGGGCGCCTGGCCTTCGCCTCGGCCTCGTCGGTGACGCTGACGCGCGAGGTGTACCGGCGCTTCCTGTCCAACCTGGAGCGCTACCGTTCGCGTCTGCTGCTGCGGCCGCAGGAAATCAGCAACCATCCGGAAATCCTGCGCCGGCTGGGGCTGATCACCATCAACACGGCGCTCGAGTGCGATATCTACGGCAATGTCAACTCGACCCACGTGGGCGGCACGCACATGATGAACGGCATCGGCGGTTCGGGCGACTTTGCCCGCAATGCGCACCTGTCGGTGTTCGTGACCAAGTCGGTGGCCAAGGGCGGCGATATCTCCAGCATCGTGCCGATGGTGGCGCACGTCGACCATACCGAGCACGACGTCGACATCATCGTCACCGAGCACGGCCTGGCCGACCTGCGCGGCCTGGCCCCACGCGAGCGCGCGCGCGCCGTCATCGCCAACTGCGCCGCCCCGCAATACCGCGACCTGCTGGGCGACTACTTCCGCCGCGCCTGCGCGCATGGCGGCCAGACCCCGCACCTGGTGGAAGAGGCGCTGTCCTGGCATGCCGCCTTCCGTGACCGCGGCACCATGCAGCCGGCGCGGCCGGCACCGGCGCTGGCCGCCTGAGCCCGGGCGATCCCGAAACGAAAACAGCCCGCGCAGGCGGGCTGTCAGGCCGGGCCAGGACGGCGTTATTGCCCCTTGGTGCCCTGGCTGGCGGGCGCCTTGACGCCGTCGGTGTAGGGGTCGGCCTTGCCGGTCTTGGCGCCGTCGGTGTAAGGATCGAACTTGCCGGACTTGGCGCCATCCGTATTCGGGTCGAACTTCTTGTCCGAGCTGGTCAGGTCCGACTTGGTCGACTGCCTGGCGCCGTCGGTGTAGGGGTCGAACTTGCCGGATTTGGCCGGATTCTGGTTCGGGCCGGCTTTCTTGGTGTGGCCGCCGCTGTAGAGATCGCCGCCGTCGGTGTAGTTTTTCTGTGCATGCGCCTGGGTCGCGCCGAGCGCGGCCAGGGCTGCGACGATCAGGGTCGGAATGGACTTCTTCAGCATCTTGTAATCCTCGCGAATGACGGTCGCGCAGCGCCTGCGCGAAACCGGTTTTGGGGCCGGACGTTGGCCGGTCGACTGCCGGCGCGTGTGGCGGAGCACCCGATAAATGTACCGAGTCGGCGCGTGTCCGCAAAGTGAAAGTTTCTTCCAGACGTATTGAAGGTTACCGACACGGTGCGCGTACTGTGCGGGATCAAACGTCGCAGGAATAGGACGAATCCGAGTGTCGCGCGGCGCATGCCGAGGCCGCGCGCATAAAAAAACCGGCTGTTCGTGGCAGCCGGTTTTCTGGGCACCGGGACGGCCGATGCCATCCGACCGGCTTATTCCAGCGTGATGTTCTGGTCGCGCGCGATCTTCTTGCGCAGGTCCAGCTCGCGCTTGATCTGGGCGGCGTATTGCGCCGGCGTGTTGCCATCGGTGTAGGCCCCGCTGTCGGCCAGGCGGCGCTTGACGTTGGGATCCTGCAGTGCCTTGACCGCGGCGTCGTGCACGCGGGTGATGATCGCCGCCGGCGTGCCGGCCGGGGCCACCAGCCCGTACCAGGCCATGTTGTTCATGTCCTTCATGCCGGCTTCGGCAAAGGTGGGCACGTCGGGCAGGCCCTCGACCCGCTTGGGCGCCGCCACCGCCAGGGCGCGCAGCTTGCCGGCCTGGATGTGCGGCATCGACGACGGCAGGTTGTCGAACTGCGCGTTGACCTGGCCGGCCAGCGTGTCGTTCAGCGCCGGGCCCGATCCGCGGTACGGGATGTGGACCATGTCGGTCTGGGTGATGTCCTTGAACAGTTCCCCGTCCAGGTGCGAGATGCTGCCCTTGCCGGCCGAGGCGTAGCTGTACTTGCCCGGGTTGGCCTTCAGCATCGCGACGAATTCCTTCAGGCTCTTGGCCGGAACCTTCGGATTCACCGTCAGCACGTTGGGCACGTTGACCAGATTGGTGATCGGCGCGAAGTCCTTGAGCGGATCGTACGGATTCTTGGGGTTGGTGGCCGGGTTGGTCGCCATGGTGCTGACCGTGGCGATGCCCAGCGTGTAGCCGTCCGGCGCCGACTTGGCCAGCGCGTCGGCACCGATGGCGCCGCCGCCGCCGCCGCGGTTTTCCACCACCACCGGCTGGCCCAGTTCACGGCCCAGGCCGTCGGACACCGCCCGCGCCACGATATCGGTGGTGCCGCCGGCGGCGAACGGCACGATCAGGCGGATCGGCTTGGCAGGGTAGGACTGGGCGTGCGCCAGGCCGGCGTGGGCCAGGCCAAGGGCCGCGATGCATGCGGCTGCGCCGGCGTTAAGGACTGCTTTCAAGGAGGGCCTCCATTCTTCTTTCACTGATTCGCCAGCCAGGCTGCAGGCGTGTCCGCGGATCGGCTAAGGATCGCGCGCCCGCGCTGTCAGTCTGTCCCGGGCTGGCATGACCGGGCCGTGCCGGGATGCGGTACGGCCGGCGCCATGCGATAGTTCCGCGATACGGAACTATGTTCCACAATGGCGCGGGAGCGATTCAACCGGGAAAGCGCCTGCAGGGGAATTGGTGAGAACCCGCGTATCAAGCCTCGGGCTGCGCTGCCGATCGCGCGTGCGTGGCCGGGAGGCAAGCGCCAAAGCAAAAAGCCGGAAGCAAGGCTTCCGGCTTTTCTGAATTCGCTGGTGGGGCGTGAGTGACTCGAACACTCGACCTACGGATTAAGAGTCCGCTGCTCTACCAACTGAGCTAACGCCCCAACGAAGAGAAAGATTGTAGCAAGGTATCGGATGCGGCGCAATAGCCTTTGCGGCATTTTTTACGATGCCAGGCCGCTACAATGCCAGGCCGCCGTCATGCGCGTCGGCGCTCGCCACCGCATCCACCTTTTTGCCAGATCCATGCACGCCAGAGTCCTGCGCTATCTCGACGAGGTCGTCCGCCGCGGCTCCATCCGCAAGGCGGCCGAGCATCTGCACGTGGCGCCGACCGCGGTCAACCGGCAGATCCTGGACCTGGAGGCGGAACTGGGCGCGCCGATGTTCGAGCGCATCAACAAGCGCCTGCGGCTGACGCCGCTGGGCGAGATGGTGCTGGCCCACGTGCGCCAGACCCTGCGCGAGCACGAGGCGCTGCGCGAGCGTATCGAGGACTTCAAGGGCGCGCGCCGGGGCGAGGTCACGGTGGCGGTGACGGCGGGCCTGGCGGGCTCGCTGATGCCTTCGCTGGTGCATGATTTCCGCCAGCGCTATCCGGGCATCGTGGTGCGCGTCAATGACCTGCCGGTGGCCGATATCGTGGCGGCGGTGGAGCAGGGCGACGCCGACCTCGGGCTGGGCTATGACCTGCCGGAACTGCCGGCCTTCCGCGCGCTGGCCAGCAGCGACTGGCAGATCGGCGCGGTGGTGCTGCCTGACCATGCGCTGGCGGCACGGCCCTCGGTGCTGCTGAGCGAATGTGTCGGCTATCCGCTGATCCTGCCGGCGCCGTCGCTGTCGATCCGCGGCATCCTCGATGCGGCCTTTGCGCGTAATGCGATCGAGGTGTCGCCGGTGGCGGAGTCGACCTCGACCGTGCTGATCCGGCAGCTGGTGCTGCTGGGTACCGGCATCGCGCTGCTCAACCCGCTCGACGTGATGGAGGAGCGCGCGCGCCAGGCGCTGGTGTACGTGCCCTTGCGTGATCGCCACCTGCAGGGTCAGACGCTGACGCTGGTGGCGCGCGCCGGCGGCCAGCTCGGCGCCGCGGCGGGGCTGATGGCCGAGCGCATCGGCGACGCGCTGGCGACGCTGTTCGCGCAGGCCCGCTGAGCCGGGTTGCTGGCAGCTGTCCACTTTTTGTGGACAGGCTGCTCGGAATTCTATGCTTGGGAGGCGGCAACACGCCGCCGTAGACTTGGCGGCAGATCGCACTGCCCCCAATCCCATCCGCTTCCAAAGAGGAATTCCGCCATGACCCTGATTGCCCTCAATGCCGACGTCCTGGTGACCATGGACGCGCAGCGCCGCGAGATCCGCGACGGCGCGCTGGTCGCCGAGGGCCCCGCCGTGCAATGGGTCGGCCCTACCGCCGAGTTGCCGCCGCAGTACCGGCGCATGGTCGACGACGGCAGCGCGCAGGTGCTCGACATGCGCGGCCGCGTGGTCACGCCCGGGCTGGTCAACACGCACCACCACATGTACCAGAGCCTGACGCGCGCGGTGCCGGCGGCGCAGGATGCCGAGCTGTTCTCGTGGCTGACCAACCTGTACATGCTGTGGTCGCACCTGACGCCGGAAATGATCGCGGTGTCGACCAAGACCGCGATGGCTGAGCTGATGCTGTCTGGCTGCACCACCACCAGCGACCACCTCTACCTGTTCCCCAACGGTTCGCGGCTGGATGACTCGATCGCCGCGGCGCAGGAGATGGGCATGCGCTTCCATGCCGCGCGCGGCTCGATGAGCGTGGGCCGCAGCAAGGGCGGGCTGCCGCCGGACGTGGTGGTCGAAGAAGAGGCTGCGATCCTGCGCGACAGCCGGCGGCTGGTGGAGCAGTACCACGACAGCGCGCGCCACGCGATGCTGCGCGTGGTGCTGGCGCCGTGCTCGCCATTCTCGGTATCGCGCGACCTGATGCGCGAATCGGCGGTGATGGCGCGGCACTACGGCGTGTCGCTGCATACGCACCTGGCCGAGAACGACAACGACATCGCCTATTCGCGCGAGAAATTCGGCCTGACGCCAGCGCAGTATGCCGAGGACCTCGGCTGGGTCGGCCACGACGTGTGGCACGCGCACTGCGTCAAGCTGGACCACGAGGGCATCGCGCTGTTCGCGCGGACCGGCACCGGGGTGGCGCATTGCCCGTGCTCTAACATGCGGCTGGCATCGGGCATCGCGCCGGTGCGTGCCATGCGCGACGCCGGCGTGCCGGTGGGGTTGGGCGTGGACGGCAGCGCGTCGAACGACGGCGCGCATATGCTGGGCGAGGCGCGCCAGGCGCTGCTGCTGCAAAGGGTCGGCTACGGTCCGGCCGCGATGAGCGCGCGCGAGGCACTGGAAATCGCTACGCTGGGCGGCGCGCGCGTGCTCAACCGCGACGATATCGGCGCGCTGGCGCCGGGCATGTCGGCGGACTTCATCGCCTTCGACCTGTCGTCGGTCGGGTTTGCCGGCGCTGGCCACGACCCGGTGGCGGCCCTTGTGTTCTGCACGCCGGCCAATGTCGCGAGCAGCGTGATCAATGGCAGGGAAGTGGTGCGTGACGGCGAGCTGCTGACGGCCGACCTGCCCGCGGTACTGCTGCGCCATCGCGCGCTGGCGCGCACGCTGTTCGAGCGAGCCAGCCTCGGCGCGTGACGAAGTGCCGTTGCGGCACGGGCGCTGGACTGTGCCACAACGGACCAGCGCGGCCGGGGTCGCCCAAGGCAAACGCCAAAGCAAAAGGCCGGAAGCATCGCTGCTTCCGGCCTTTCTTGTATTCGCTGGTGGGGCGTGAGTGACTCGAACACTCGACCTACGGATTAAGAGTCCGCTGCTCTACCAACTGAGCTAACGCCCCAACGAAGAACGAGATTCTAGCATGATTTCCGGCGCTGTCAATTGCCTGACACGATTGCCATGGCAAGGCTGCGCGAACGTGCAGGCGCGCGAAGGGCTCGGCCGACGGAACCGAACGGCGGTCGCCGTGGTCTTCCGAATGAATCCGATTGCACAGGGTTCTACCCATACGATTTTGCCGGAGCCATGTTAGGATGTTTCTCCACTTGCATATGGAGGGCTGCACCGATGGATATCAAATTCCAAGAGCAAGAGCGCTACGACATCAATAACGAAGGCTTGTTGTTCCAGGCACTTGTCAATGGCGAGAAGGTGACTTGCGTGGTGACACGCGAAGCACTGTGGGAAGGTTTCAGCGCCGACCAGGTGTTGTCACTGGAAGAAGCATTCCGCGCCGGCCGCGAAACCATCGAACGCGCCGCCGTGGTGCTGATCGAGCAGGGCGCACCGCAGCCTATCGTCGTCAAGCGCGCCCACGTGGCGCCAATCTGATGCGGATGGATGCCCCGGCCCGCCCCAGGCAAGCCGCGGGCGCCCATCTGCAATCAGGTAACAGAGCATAGGCCGTCCGGCCTTGCTTGCCAGCCGGCGCCGCCGGCCCAGGCAGTCCCCAGTTTCTTCCGCTTTTCTTTTTTTGCCGCCGTGAGCGTGGCGAAGCGCGCCTGTGCAGGCGCTCCGTTTACGGCCGCGCGGATGCCGCCGGCGCCGCCGTGGCGCCGGGCCGCGACGCGCATTCCTCGAAGATGCGCACCGTGCAGCGGGCGCAGACTTCCGGCGACAGCTGACCGATGATGGTGTGCAGCGCCTGCCGCTTGGTCGGAAACACATGGTCGGCGCCGAGCTTGTCGGTAAAGCCGGTCTGGGCCCAGGTCTGCAGTACCTGCGTGCGGGGACGGTGGAAGTACAGGTCGCCGCCGAGCGCGCGGCGCTCGCTCAGTTCGTATTCCCACATTTCCGCGCCGGCGAGGTCGATGAAATTCATGCTCTTGGTCATCGCCAGCAGGTGGGTCTGGCCGGCATTGACGGTGCGCAGCCAGTGCAGGCGGTCGGTCACGTATTGCACCGCGCCGAAGTAGATCGCACCCTCCATGCGCAGCAGCTTGAGCTGTGGGCATTCCGGCTGCGGCCGGCGCAGCTCGTCCAGCGGCGTGAAGCGCCGGCCGGGGTCGTCGGCATCCGGCACCAGGCTGCGCACGGCGGGCCGCGAGGTGCGGTACAGGTAGGCCACCAGCGACAGCACGGTGCCGAGCAGCACTGCCATTTCGAGCCGGATCACCAGCGTGGCGGCAAAGGTGCCGATGGCGATCGCGAACTCGGTACGGCTGAGCGTGAAGATGCGGCGCAGCCGCGCGATGTCGAGCAGGCCCCACGCCACCAGCAGCAGCATCGCCGCGATCGCCGCCATCGGGATCTGCGCCAGCAGCGGCGCGCTGACCGCGACCAGCGCCACCAGCCACAGCGCCGAGAACACGCTCGCCAGCGGCGTGCGCGCGCCGGCCTCGAAATTGGGCACCGAACGGTTGAGCGAGCCGCAGGAGATATAGCCGGAGAAGAAGCCCCCCGCGATATTCGACAGGCCCTGGCCGATGAATTCGCGGTTGGCGTCGATATGCTGGCCCGAGCGCAGCGCCACCGCCTTGGCGATCGAGATCGACTGGCCCAGCGCGACGATGGTCAGCGCCGCGGCGATGCCGAGCAGGTCGGGCAGCTTGCGCCAGTCGACCTCCGGCACCTGGAAGTGGGGCAGCGCCGACGGAATCGGCCCGACCACGTTGACGTGGTGGCCGCCGGCCTGGTTCAGCAGCAGCGCCACGCCATAGCCGGCGAGCAGGCCCAGCAGCAAGAACGGCAGGCGCCGCCACAGCCGCTTGCACAAGAGCGTCACCGCCAGCGTGACCGCGCCGACCATGGTCGCGTCCCAGTTGATGGCCTCGGCATGCTCGAACAGGTGGCGCAGCACGCCGAAGGCGCTGGTGCCGGTCGGCACCGACAGGCCGAACAGATCCTTCAGCGCATACAGGCCGATCAGCGTCGCCGCGCCGCAGGTAAAGCCGAGCAGCACCGACGGCGAAATAAAGTTGGCCAGCGAGCCCAGCCGCAGCGTGCCCACCGCCAGCTGCATCACGCCCACCACGATGGTCACCGCCAGCGCCAGGCCGATATAAGCCGGGCTGCCCGCGAACGCGAGCGGGCTCAGCATCGCGAACAGCGCCAGCGAGTTGGCGTTGGTCGGCCCCGACATGACGTGCCAGCTGGAACCGAACAGCGCCGCCACGATGCACGGCACCACCGCGCTGTAGATGCCGTACTGCGGCGGCAGGCCGGCCAGCGTGGCGAACGCCACCCCCTGCGGCAATACCAGCACGGCGCCGAGCAGCCCCGCCACCAGGTCGGCGCGCAGCGTGGTCGGGCCGACGCGCTGGCTCCATGGGAACAGGCGTGGCAGCAGCGATGCGGTGGTCGGCGCGGGCATTGGCAAGGAATGGGGCGGGCTAGCCGGCTGCGCCGCCGCGTCCGGACGGCGGCAAGGCAGCGGCGGCTGGCGCGGTGGATTGAGGTGCGGCCGGCTGCGGGCCCAGGCTGGCCAGCATGGCGTCGAGCGCGCGGTAGACCTCGGCCAGACGCTCGGCCCCGAGCTGCTGAGCGAGCTGCTGGTAGCGGGCGTCGATCAGCGGCTCCATCCCGGCGATGACATCGTGCGCGGCGGCGGTCAGGCTGACCAACTGGCGGCGCTGGTCGGTGGCCGAGCGCGTGCGTGCCACCAGCCCGGCGTCTTCCATGCCGGCCAGCATGCGCGTCAGGCTCGGGCTCAGGATCAGGCAGGCCTCGGCAAGCTGGTTGGGCTCCATCGGCCCGCGCTCGTTGAGCGTGCGCAGCACGCGCCATTGCTGCTCGGTCACGCCGAACTGCCGCAGGATCGGCCGGAAGCCGGCCAGCAACGCTTCGCGCGCTTGCAGCAGCAGGTGAGGGAGATTGCGATGGCGAAACATGGCCTGGCCGGAAGGGCTCATGCCCGCAGTGTAGCGGGCACGGCAGCGCGCGGCGAGCGGGGCTTGCCCGGGCTTGCCTGAACCCGCGCCACGCGCCAGCGCGGCCGGCGCGCGCGCAGGGCGGCGCGGCTCAGCCGCAATGCAGGGTCGCCACCACCGGCGTGTGGTCGGACGGCTGTTCCCACGTGCGCGGCACCCGGTCGATCACGCAGGCGGTGCACTGCCCGGCCAGCGTCGGCGACAGCAGGATATGGTCGATGCGCAGCCCGGCATTGCGCCGGAACGCCAGCATGCGGTAATCCCACCACGAGAATGCCTTGTCCGGCTGCTCGAACTTGCGGAACGCATCGGCCAGGCCCAGTTCGAGCAGCGCGGCAAAGGCGGCGCGCTCCGGCGGCGAGACCAGGTTCTGGCCCTCCCACTTGGCCGGGTCGTGCACGTCGCGGTCCTCCGGCGCGATATTGAAGTCGCCCAGCAGCGCCAGCCGCGGGTGGCGCGCCATTTCGTCGCGCAGCCACGCGGTCATCGCGTCGAGCCATTGCAGCTTGTAGGCGAACTTGTCCGAGTCGGGCGCCTGCCCGTTGGGGAAATAGGCGCAGACCAGGCGCAGGTCGCCATAGGTGGCGGCGATCACGCGTTGCTGCGCGTCCTCGAAGCCGGGGATGTTGCGCACCACGTCGACGGGACCCGGCATGCTCGCGTCGCGCGCCAGGATGGCGACGCCGTTGTAGGTCTTCTGGCCGGTGTAGACGCTGTGGAAACCGGCGTTCTCCAGTTCGGCCAGCGGGTACTTGTCGTCGGGCAGCTTCAGTTCCTGCAGGCACAGCGCGTCGATCGGCGCGCCGGCCTGGTCCTGTTCGGCCAGCCATTGCAGCACCTGCGGCAGGCGTACCTTGAGCGAATTGACGTTCCAGCTGGCGATGCGCAGCGGGCCCTGGCCCGGCAGTCCCAGCGCGCTCATGCCGCCATCCCGCCGTGGCGCAGCAGCGCGTCGATCTGCGGCGCGCGGCCGCGGAACGCCACGAACGAGTCCATCGCGGGGCGGCTGCCGCCCACCGACAGGATCTCGCGCTGGTAGCGCGCGCCGGTTTCGCTGTCGAGCACCGTGCCGGACAGCTGCGCGGCCTCTTCGAACGCCGCGTAGACATCGGCCGACAGCACTTCGGCCCACTTGTAGCTGTAATAGCCCGCGGCATAGCCGCCGGCGAAGATATGGCTGAAGGTATTCGGCCAGCGCGACAGCGGATGCTGCGGCACCACGTGGACGCGGTCGTTGATCTGGCGCGACAGCTCCAGCACCGAGGTGGCGCCCGCGGGGTCGAAGTCGGTATGCAGGTGCATGTCGAACGACGAGAACACGATCTGGCGCAGCGTCATCATGCCGTTCTGGAAGTTCTTTGCCGCCAGCATGCGGTCGAACAGCGCGCGCGGCAGCGGCGCGCCGGTGTCGACGTGCTGCGTCATGCCGGTCAGCACTTCGTACTCCCAGCAGAAGTTCTCCATGAACTGCGACGGCAGCTCCACCGCGTCCCACTCCACGCCGTTGATGCCCGACACGCCCAGCTCGCCCACCTGCGTCAGCATGTGGTGCAGGCCGTGGCCGAACTCGTGGAACAGGGTGATGACCTCATCGTGCGTGAACAGCGCGGGCTTGTCGCCGACCGGTGCCGAGAAATTGCAGGTGAGGTAGGCCACCGGGGTCTGCACGCCGCCGTGCTCGAGCACCTTGCGGCCGCGCGCGTCGTCCATCCACGCGCCGCCGCGCTTGCCTTCGCGCGCGTACAGGTCGATGTAGAACTGCGCCAGCAGCGTGCCGTCGGCGGTGCTGACGCGGAAGAAGCGCGCGTCCGGGTGCCAGGTCTGCGCCTGCTCGGGCTCGATGCGCACCGAAAACAGCTTCTGCACCACGCCGAACAGGCCCTCGAGCACCTTGGCTTCCGGGAAATACTGCTTGACCTCGTGTTCGGAGAACGCATAGCGCTGCTGGCGCAGCTTCTCCGAGGCATAGGCCACGTCCCACGGCGCCAGTTCCGGCAGGCCCAGCTCGGCCGCGGCAAAGGCCTTCAGCTCGGTCCAGTCCTGCTCGGCGTAGGGACGCGCCTTGACCGCCAGTTCGTCGAGGAACTTGAGTACCTCGGCGGGCGACTCGGCCATCTTCGGCACCAGCGAGACTTCGCCATAGCACTGGTAGCCCAGCATCTGCGCCTCTTCGCGGCGCAGCGCCAGCTGCTCGCGCATATTGGCGGTGTTGTCCCAGTCGGCCTGGCCCTGGCCGTGCTGCGGCCCGAGCTCGGACGCGCGCGTGACGTTGGCCTCGTACAGGGTCTGGCGCAGCCCGCGGTCGTCGGCGTATTGCAGCACCGGGAAATAGGAGGGGAAGTGCAGCGTGAACTTCCAGCCGGCCTTGCCATCCTTCTGCGCGGCATGGCGGGCGGCTTCACGGGCATCGTCGGGCAGGCCGGCCAGGCGCGCCTCGTCCTCGACGATCAGCGCGTAGGCGTTGGTCGCGTCCAGCACGTGGTCGGAGAAGGCCTTGGACAGCTGGGCCTGCTGCTCCTGGATCTCGGCAAAGCGCGGCTTCTTGTCCTCGGGCAGTTCGGCGCCGCCCAGGCGGAAGCCGCGCAGCTCGTTCTCGATCAGCTGGTGGCGCGCCGCGCTCATGCCGGCGAACTCGGGGCTGGCCGCCAGCGCCTTGTACTTGTCGTACAGCGCCAGGCTCTGGCCCAGCGAAGACCAGAACTCGGTGATGCGCGGCAGGTTCTCGGCATGCGCCTGGCGCAGCTCGGGCGTGTCGGCGACGGCGCTGAGGTGGCTGACCACGCCCCAGGCGCGGCCCAGCGGCTCGGTGGCAGCTTCCAGCGCCTGCACGGCGTTGGCCCAGTCGGCGGGCGTGGCGGGATCCTCGGCGCGGGCGACCGCCTGTTGCGCGCGCTCCAGCAGCACGTCGAGCGCGGGGCTGATGTGCTCGGGCCGGATCTCGGCAAAGCGGGGCAGGTCGGAAAAGTCCAGCAGCGGGTTGGTGGCGTTGGCGGCGTGGTCCATGGCGTGTTCTCGGTTGGCTGCTCGGTTGGCTGGTCTTGGTCAGGCAATATTCCCGCAGATGGGGCCGGGGCGGCGGATTTTCCAGTGCCCCGGGTGGCGCATCCTGCGCCGCCGGCAAGGCGCGGGCTCAGCCCGCGGCGCGCTCGGCGGCCTCCAGCGTATTGATCAGCAGCATGGTGATGGTCATCGGCCCCACGCCGCCCGGCACCGGCGTGATGTAGCCGGCAACTTCGCGCACGCCGGCGAAGTCGACATCGCCGCACAGCTTGCCGTGGTCATCGCGGTTCATGCCGACATCGATCACCACCGCGCCGGGCTTGACCATGTCGGCGGTGATCAGGTTGCGCTTGCCGACCGCGGCCACCACCACGTCGGCGTCGCGGGTGTGGGCGCCGATATCGCGGGTCTTGCTGTTGCAGATGGTGACGGTGGCGCCGGCCTGCAGCAGCAGCATCGCCATCGGCTTGCCGACGATGTTGGAGGCGCCGACCACCACGGCACGCGCGCCGCGCAGCGGGTACTGGATCGATTCCAGCATCTTCATGCAGCCGTAAGGCGTGCACGGGCGGAACAGCGGGGCGCCGGTCATCAGCGCGCCGGCGTTGGCGACGTGGAAGCCGTCGACGTCCTTTTCCGGTGCGATCGCTTCCAGCACCTTGTGGCTGTCGATGTGCCTGGGCAGCGGCAACTGCACCAGGATGCCGTGGATGCGGGGATCGCGGTTGAGGGCGTCGATGCGGGCCAGCAGGTCGGCCTCGGACAGGTCGGCCGGATAGCGGTCCAGCGACGAATGGAAGCCGTTGTCCTCGCACGCCTTGACCTTGTTGCGCACGTAGACCTGGCTGGCCGGGTCTTCGCCCACCAGCACCACGGCCAGGCCGGGCTGGTGGCCGCGCTCGGTCAGGCGGGCGGCGCGCTGGGCGGCTTCGGAGCGGATTTGCTTGGCAAGGGCGTTGCCGTCGATCAGTTGGGCAGGCATGGAGGCAGGGCGGGATGATGGCGAGAAGGTGGCGGCGCCGGCCCGCGCTGGCGCGCGGCAGGGCCAAAGGCGGAATTATAAGGGTTGCGCGAGGCGTGTCGCACGGAGCTTGACCGCCGGCAGCCCTCGCGCCCCCGGCCACTGGTAGCATCGGCACATGCCTACCGCGCTCGCCTCGACCTGGTCCACTCCGCTGCTGGTGCTGCTGTCCGTATCCGCGCTGCTATGGGCGCTGACGCGCCGGCCCTGGCGGCTGTTGCGCCGCGATGCCCTGCAGAACGCCTGGCTCGGCGCGATGCTGCTGGTGGCGCTGCTGTGGACGGTGCGCGCGACGCTGGCCGGCGGCATGGTGATCCAGCTGCTCGGCGCCACGCTGATGGTGACGCTGTTCGGGCTGCCGCTGGCGCTGCTGTCGCTGTTTGCCGCGGACGTGGTCTCGCTGCTGGGGCTGGAGTACCTGGCCGGGCACGGCTGGAGCCAGTTCGACTGGGCCGCGCTATGGGTGCGCTATGTCTGGCTGGCGCTGCTGCCGGCGCTGCTCTCGGCGGGCCTGCAGGCGGCGATGCGGCGCCTGCTGCCGCGCCACCCGTTCATCTTTATCCTGGGGCACGGCTATTTCACCGCGGGGCTGGCCGCGCTCGGGGCGGGCGCGGCGCAAGCGGGGTGGCGCTACCTGACGGTGCCGGGGCAGTCCCTGAGCCTTGCGGATGCGCTGCTCGGGGCCGTCATCCTGGCCTTTGGCGAGGCCTTTCTCACCGGCATGCTGGTCGCGGTCTTTGTGGTCTATCGGCCACAATGGGTGGTGACATTCCGCGACGAGGATTACCTCGGGCGTTGAGCGGTGTGTAGCCGGGCGTGGGGACGGGCTTGCGGACGGGGCGGGGCGAGTCGCAGGTGCGGCCCAGGGCCGCACCGGACCGGATAGGCAGGCGCGGGCCGCTCAGCTGTTGCGCGACAGCGCCAGGCGCAGCAGGTCGGCGACGGTGTTGACGTTGAGCTTTTCCATGATGTTGGCGCGGTGCGCCTCCACGGTCTTGATGGAAATGCCCAGGTCGTCGGCGATCTGCTTGTTCAGGCGGCCGGCCACGATGCGCTCGAGCACCTGCTGTTCGCGCGTGGTCAGCTTGCCCAGCAGGTCCTTGGCGGCGCGTTGCTCGCGCGCGGTGGAGTGGTCGGTGCGGGCCTTCTGCAGCATGCGCTCGACCAGCGCGCGCAGCTCGGACTCGTCGAAGGGCTTCTCGATAAAGTCGATCGCGCCGCGCTTCATGGTCGACACCGCCATCGGCACGTCGCCGTGGCCAGTGATGAAGACGATGGGGATGTCGATCTGCTCGGCGATCATGCGCTCCTGCAGTTCGGGCCCGCTCATGCCGGGCATGCGCACGTCCAGGATCAGGCAGGACACCTGGCTGGCATCATAGGCGGCGAGGAACTGCTCGGCGCTGGTGAAGCTGCGCACCTGATAGCCATTGCCCTCCAGCAGCCAGGTCAGCGAGTCGCGCATGGCCTCATCGTCGTCGACGATGAACACGGTCTCGCCGCGGTGGGGCGTGGGGTTTGGCGTTGCGGTCATGTAGTCTCCTCGGGACAACAATTCATTGCTGCGAAGTGTAACCGGCAGCGGCCCTCTGTGGCGAGACAGGCCCCCACGTCGGAGGGGAAGCGGGGCGGCCGGCGCCAGGCATCCGATGATGCGCAAGGGTGCGCGCGGCCCGCGCGCGCCGGCTCTGGTTATTCGGCCAGGGTTTCGGCCAGCGCCGACTGCAGCGGCAGCATGATCTTGAATGTACAGCCAATGCCGTCGACATTGTTCTCGACCCACAGCCGGCCCTGGTGCGACTCGATGATGGAGCGGCAGATGTTCAGCCCCATGCCCATGCCGTCGGACTTGGTGCTGAAGAAGGGCTCGAACAGCCGTTCCTTGGTGGCTTCGTCGACGCCCGGGCCCTGGTCGATCACGTCGATATGGACGTTGTCGCCGATCTCGCCCGATTCGACCCGCGCGTGCAGCCGCACCACGCCGCCGGCGCGCAGCGCCGGCAGCCCGGCCATGGCCTCGACCGCGTTCTTGAGCAGGTTTACCAGCACTTGCTCGATCAGCACCGGATCGACATAGACCGTCAGCGGTGGCGCCGGCAGGCGGGTCAGGATGGTGACGCGGCGGCGCGTGGCCTCCAGGTCGGCCAGGCCCACCGCGTCGGCGACGATGTCGTGCAGCGCGGCCTCGCGCCGCTGCGGCTGGCTGCGTTTCACGAAGCCGCGGATGCGGCTGATGATGGTGCCGGCCCGCACCGCCTGCGCCGAGGTCTTCTCCAGCACCGGGATCAGGTCCTCGGGCGTGCTGCGCCCCGAATGCAGCCGGGCCACCGCGCCCATGCAGTAGTTGTTGATCGCCGCCAGCGGCTGGTTCAGTTCGTGCGCCAGCGACGACGCCATCTCGCCCATGGTGGTCAGGCGGCTGGTGAACTGCAGGCGCTCTTCATGCTGGCGCGCCATTTCCTCGGCGGCCTTGCGCACCGTGATGTCGGTGGCGATCTGCATCTGCGCCAGGTGGCCGTCGACCCACTGGATATAGCGGCGGCGCACTTCGAACCATTTCTGCATGTCGGGCACGAACACTTCGCGCGCATCCGACGCGTACGGCATCAGTTCCGATGCCGGCAGGCCGGCGTAGGCATCGACATAGTCGGTGTTGTCGCTCGAGACCTGGTCCTTGTCGAGCTCGTCGCCGGCCAGCTTGACGTGGCCCTCGGCCTCCCAGCCGAACAGCTGGCGATAGTAGCGGTTGGCGAACAGCAGCTCGGCCTTGTCGGTGGCCAGCACCGACACCGCGGCATCCAGGCTCTCCAGCACCGTGGTGAAGCGGTCGTGCGCGGCGGCCAGTTCCTCGCGCGCGCGCTTGGGCTCGGTAATGTCCGTCATCGAGCTCATCCAGCCCGTATGGCGGCCGCGGCTGTCGACCAGCGGCGACACGTACATGCGTGCATAGAAGCTGCTGCCGTCACGGCGCATCACGCGCATCTCGTAGCCGCCGGCGGGCGACTTGCCCTGCAGCGTCAGGTCGATCTGCTTCTGCATCTCCTGCTGGTCGTTGGGCGGCCAGTAGGGGAAGGGCGGCAGGCGCCCGACGAGGTCGTTTTCCTGCCAGCCGGTCATGCGGCAGAAGGCCGGGTTGACGTAGGTGATGCGGCCGTTCAGGTCGAGCGCGCGCAGGCCGATCAGCATCGAGTTTTCCATCGCGCGCCGGAACGAGGTCTCGGCCAGCAGCGCGCGCTGCGCCTCGGAGCGGCGGCTGGTGTGCCGCCACATGCTCCACAGGCTCCACAGCAGGAAGCACGACAGTCCCACCACCAGCCACAGCAGCATGTTGTTGGGCAGGTTCGATGCCGGCGGATAGGCATCGGCGCGCAGCGACAGCGAATGGCCCGGCGGGTCGAGCAGCACCTCGTACGACAGCGCGTTGCCCGGCACCGGGCGCAGCGAGGTGCTGGCGCGGGTCTGGTTGTTCTTGTCGATCAGCGAGAAGCGGTAGCGCTCGGTCAGCTCGGGCGGCAGCAGGTGGGTCAGGATGCCGTTGATCGAATACAGCGCACCGAGCGTGCCGAGGAACTCGTTGTCGCGCACGATCGGCACTTCCATCAGCATGAAGCTGTCGCCGCGCTCGTTGACCAGCGGGCGCGAGTAGACCACGCGCTGGGTCTCGCGCGCGGCGTCAAAGGTGTCGAGCACTTCGGGTTCGAGCGGCTGGTCCTGGTTCTCGCGCAGGCGGCTGGCGAACTCGGAGGTCGACGGCAGCGACCAGCGCCCGCGCTTGGTGGCGTCGAGCCAGTTGATGAAGACGATCTCGGGGTTCTCGCGCAGGATTTCCTGCGCCGCGGTGCGGTAGGCGCCTTGCTCCAGCTGCGCGGCGGCGATGTCGCGCGCGAGCGAGGCCAGCTGGTCCTGGTTGCTCAGCAGCGACAGGCGCACGCGCTGCTGCGCCCAGGCCGCGTCGCGGTACAGCGCATCGCGCTGCTGCTGGCGCTCGGTCTCGTGCAGCGACCACAGGATCACGCCCATGGCCACGGTGAAGAGCACAATGGCTACCAGCGGGATGAACATGAACCAGCTGGTGGCGACCAGGTTGCGCCAGCGCAGCCACCACAGGCCGCGCGGCGGCGCCACCAGGACGCCGTCGTCAGGACCCAGCGCCTCGATCGGCCCCAGGCCGGCCGCCGGCGAAGGCGCATGGGGGACATGCGCGGACTCGCCGCCCGTGGCCTTGGCTGTACCCGACGCATCGGAGGGAAGCATGGCGGCACGCAGGCTGCGGAAAAGACGATCGAGGTGGTTGGAAAACGGCATGGGAGGGATTGACGGCTGACCGGCCAGTGTACCGAGATTATTGCGGTGCGTCGCTTGGGGAAAGCGCCAATGAAATCCCGACGCCGTGCCTCCGCGGCGGCAGGGTGCAGGCACGGGGCTGGCGGGTTCGGCTGTGCTTCTTGGTGCGCTGCCGCATAATTCCACATTATAAAAAACGATATCGCAATTTGAAAATTTCCCTTGTGCTCGACATTGGGCTTCCATAGAATCGGTCCGACCCAAGAATGCGGGCGGTAGCCATGCGCCTGCCGCGCGGAGAAACCGGAACAGGTTTCCCGGCGGCGGCCCCGATGCAAGGCGGCAATGGCGCCGATCTCCGCAAGTCGGTGCGAGTCATACGTTGAGTCGTGTCCGGCGCTGCCAGCGCGGATGCGGAAGCCAAGAATTCACCCAGGAGACAGTCATGTCCGCCGTACCAGAGCAGATCCTCGGCGCCTCGAGCGCCAACGACGCCGATCCCCAGGAAACCCATGAATGGCTCGACGCCCTGCAGGGCGTGCTGGCCGCGGAAGGTCCGGCGCGCGCCGCCTTCCTGATCGACAAGCAGATCGAATACGCCCGCGTCAATGGCGTGACCCAGCCGTTCCACGCCGAGACCCAGTACATCAACACCATCCCGGTCGAGCAGCAGGCGCGCATCCCCGGCGACCAGGACATCGAGCACCGGATCCGCTCGTACACCCGCTGGAACGCCATGGCGATGGTGCTGCGCGCCAACAAGCACACCAATGTCGGCGGACATATCTCGTCGTTTGCCTCGGCGGCCACGCTGTACGACGTCGGCTACAACCACTTCTGGCGCGCCCCCTCGGAACAGAGCGGCGGCGACCTGGTCTTCGTGCAGGGCCACTCGGCTCCGGGCGTGTACTCGCGCGCCTTCCTGCTTGGCCGCCTGAGCCAGGACCAGCTCGACAACTTCCGCCAGGAAGTCGATGGCAAGGGCATCTCGTCGTACCCGCACCCGTGGCTGATGCCGGATTTCTGGCAGTTCCCGACGGTGTCGATGGGCCTGGGCCCGATCATGGCCATCTACCAGGCCCGCTTCATGAAGTACCTGGACAGCCGCGGCCTGGCCAAGGCCGGTGACCGCAAGGTGTGGGCCTTCCTGGGCGACGGCGAGACCGATGAGCCGGAATCGCTGGGCGCGATCGGCATGGCCGGCCGCGAGAAGCTCGACAACCTGGTCTTCGTCATCAACTGCAACCTGCAGCGCCTGGACGGCCCGGTGCGCGGCAACGGCAAGATCATCCAGGAACTGGAGTCCGAGTTCCGCGGCGCCGGCTGGAACGTGATCAAGGTGGTGTGGGGCAGCAAGTGGGATGCGCTGCTGGCGCGCGACACCAAGGGCCTGCTGATGAAACGCATGATGGATTGCGTGGACGGCGAGTACCAGACCATGAAGGCCAAGGACGGCGCCTACGTGCGCGAGCACTTCTTCAACACGCCCGAGCTGAAGGCGATGGTCGCCGACTGGTCCGACGAGGACATCTGGCGCCTGAACCGCGGCGGCCACGACCCGCACAAGATCTACGCCGCCTACAAGGCCGCGAGCGAGCACAAGGGCCAGCCCACGCTGATCCTGGCCAAGACCATCAAGGGCTATGGCATGGGCGACGCCGGCCAGGCCATGAACGTCGCGCACCAGCAGAAGAAGATGCCGGTCGACGCGATCCGCAAGTTCCGCGACCAGTTCAATATCCCGGTCGCCGACGACAAGCTGGAAGAAGTGCCGTACATCACCTTCGAGGAAGGCTCGAAGGAACTGGAATACATGCGCCAGGCGCGCATGAACCTGGGCGGCTACCTGCCGGCCCGCCGCCAGAAGGCCGAAGCGCTGGCGGTGCCCGAGCTGAAGGCGTTCGAGGCGCTGCTCAAGGCCACCGGCGAGGGCCGCGAAGTGTCCACCACCATGGCCTTCGTGCGGATCCTGAACACGCTGCTGAAGGACAAGCAGATCGGCAAGCACGTGGTGCCGATCGTCCCGGACGAGTCGCGCACCTTCGGCATGGAAGGCCTGTTCCGCCAGGTCGGCATCTGGAACCAGGAAGGCCAGAAGTACGTGCCGGAAGACCATGACCAGCTGATGTTCTACAAGGAATCGCAGACTGGCCAGGTGCTGCAGGAAGGCATCAACGAAGCCGGCGCCATGTGCGACTGGATCGCCGCCGCCACGTCGTACTCGACCCACGGCGTGCAGATGATCCCGTTCTACATCTATTACTCGATGTTCGGCATCCAGCGCATCGGCGACCTGTGCTGGGCCGCCGCCGACATGCGCTCGCGCGGCTTCCTGCTGGGCGGCACTGCCGGCCGCACCACGCTGAACGGCGAAGGCCTGCAGCATGAAGACGGCCATTCGCACGTGTTCCACGCGGTCATCCCCAACTGCATCTCGTACGACCCGACCTTCCAGTACGAACTGGCGGTGATCATGCAGGACGGCCTGCGCCGCATGTATGCCGAGCAGGAAGACGTCTACTACTACCTGACGGTGATGAACGAGAACTACGAGCATCCGGAAATGCCGGCTGGCGTAGAGCGGGACATCGTCAAGGGCATGTACCAGTTCCGCAAGGGTGTCGAGAACAGCAACGCGCCGCGCGTGCAGCTGCTGGGCTCGGGCACGATCTTCCGCGAGGTGATCGCCGCCGCCGACCTGCTGAAGAAGGACTGGGGCGTCGAGTCCGACCTGTGGGGCTGCCCGAGCTTCACCGAGCTGGCGCGCGACGGCCAGGCCGCCGAGCGCTTCAACCTGCTGCACCCGGCCGAGACCCAGCGCGAAGCCTTTGTCACGCAGAAGCTCAAGTCGGCGCGCGGTCCGGTGATTGCCTCGACCGACTACGTGCGCACCTTCGCCGAGCAGATCCGTCCGTATGTGCCGCGCCGCTACGTGGTGCTGGGCACCGACGGCTTCGGCCGCTCGGACACGCGCGAGAAGCTGCGCCACTTCTTCGAAGTGGACCGCTACTGGGTCACGCTGGCCGCGCTCAAGGCGCTGGCCGACGAGGGCGCGATCGGGCGCGACAAGGTCGCCGAGGCCATCAAGAAGTACAACCTCGACCCGAACAAGCCCAACCCGATGTCGGTCTGATCCGGCAGCCTGCACCCACCCCCGCAGTACGGCAGCGCCGTGGCACGGGCGCCCGGGCATAGTCCCGATGGCGCCTTGCGGCACGGCGGCGTGACAGAAGCGGGCGGCGAAGGTAATCTCGCCGCTTGCGGACGTCGCGCGTGCCGGCCTGCCCAGGAGACACTGAATGAGTCAAGCGATTGAAATCAAGGTGCCGGATATCGGCGACTATGACGCCGTTCCCGTCATTGAAGTGCATGTAAAACCCGGCGACAGCATCAACGCGGAAGACGCGCTGGTGACGCTGGAGTCGGACAAGGCCACCATGGACGTGCCCTCGCCGCAGGCCGGCGTGGTCAAGGACGTCAAGATCAAGGTGGGCGACAACGTCGCCGAAGGCTCGGTACTGGTGATGCTGGAACCGGCCGGCCAGGCCGCTGCCGCACCCGCGCCCGCACCGGCTGCTGCTCCGGCTCCCGCTCCCGCTGCGGCACCTGCCGCGGCCGCGCCGGCCCCTGCGCCCGCGCCGGCTCCCGCCGCGGCGCCGGCCGGCGCTGGTGGCACCATCGAAGTCAAGGTGCCGGATATCGGCGACTATGACGCCGTGCCCGTGATCGAAGTCCACGTCAAGCCGGGCGACACCATCAGCGCGGAAGACGCGGTGGTGACGCTGGAATCGGACAAGGCCACCATGGACGTGCCCTCGCCGCAGGGCGGCGTGGTCAAGGAAGTCAAGGTCAAGGTCGGCGACAACGTGTCGGAAGGCACGCTGCTGCTGATCCTGGAAGGCGCCGCGGCAGCCGCGGCCGCACCGGCCGCTGCGGCCGCGGCGCCGGCACCGGCTGCCAGCGCGCCCGCCCCGGCGCCGGCTCCGGCGGCCGCGCCTGCGCCCGTGCCGGCCGCCGCTGCTGCGGCGGCTGCGCCGGCCGCCGCCGGCGCAACCGGCAAGGCCGCCCACGCCAGTCCCTCGGTGCGCAAGTTCGCGCGCGAGCTGGGCGTCGATGTCTCGCGCGTGCCCGGCACCGGCCCCAAGGGCCGCATCACCCAGGAAGACGTGCAGAACTACGTCAAGGGCGTGATGACCGGCCAGGCCGCCGCGCCGGCACAGGCTGCCGCCGCCGGCGCCGGTGGTGGCGAGCTGGGCCTGCTGCCGTGGCCGAAGGTCGATTTCACCCGCTTCGGCGAAGTCGAAAGCAAGGCGCTGTCGCGCATCAAGAAGATCTCGGGTGCCAACCTGCACCGCAACTGGGTCATGATCCCGCACGTCACCAACCATGACGAAGCGGACATCACCGAGCTCGAGGCCTTCCGCGTCCAGCTGAACAAGGAAAACGAGAAGGCCGGCATCAAGGTGACCATGCTGGCGTTCATGATCAAGGCCACGGTCGCGGCGCTGAAGAAGTTCCCGAACTTCAATGCCTCGCTCGACGGCGACAACCTGGTGCTGAAGAAGTACTTCAACATCGGCTTCGCCGCGGATACCCCGAACGGCCTGGTCGTGCCGGTGATCAAGGACGCCGACAAGAAGGGCGTGCTCGAGATCAGCCAGGAAATGAGCGAGCTGGCCAAGCT
Source organism: Cupriavidus taiwanensis (assembly GCF_900250115.1). Lineage (NCBI taxonomy): Bacteria > Pseudomonadati > Pseudomonadota > Betaproteobacteria > Burkholderiales > Burkholderiaceae > Cupriavidus > Cupriavidus taiwanensis. Next base: position 1,291,949 of record NZ_LT984803.1, read on the forward strand.
GGCGCGCGAGGGCAAGCTCAAGCCCGACCAGATGCAGGGCGGCTGCTTCTCGATCTCGTCGCTGGGCGGCATCGGCGGCACGTACTTCACGCCGATCATCAATGCGCCCGAAGTGGCGATCATGGGCGTGTGCAAGTCGTACCTGAAGCCGGTGTGGGACGGCAAGCAGTTCGCGCCGCGCCTGACGCTGCCGCTGTCGCTGTCGTGGGACCATCGCGTCATCGACGGTGCCGAGGCCGCGCGCTTCAACACCTACTTCGCGCAACTGCTGGCGGACTTCCGCCGCATCCTGCTCTAAGCGGGGTGGCGCCGCGCGGGCAGGGCGATTGCCCGGGCCGCGCGGCGCGCCACGCGCAACCGGGAGCAAGCCATGACTACCTGTGTTGTCGTCAGGAAGGGCGCCGAGGTGGCGATCGCGGCGGACGCGCTCGTGACCTTCGGCGATACGCGCCTGTCGCGCGCGTACGAGCGCAACCAGAAAGTGTTTCCGGTGGGCGACGGCTTTATCGCGCTGGCCGGGACCACCGCGCACTTCCCGGTGATGCGCACGCTGCTGGCGGGGCTCGGCGACGAGTGCCGGCTGGGCTCGCGCGACGACGTCTTCCGCACCTTCCTGAAGGTGCACGAGAAGCTGAAGTCGGACTACTTCGTCAACACCAAGGAAGACGATGACGACCCCTACGAGTCGTCGCAGATCGTATGCCTGATCGCCAATCCGGCGGGCATCTTCGGCGTCTACTCGTATCGCGAGGTGTTTTCGTTCGATCGCTTCTGGGGCATCGGCTCTGGCCGCAACTACGCGCTGGGCGCGATGCACGCGGTCTATGACCGGCCGGACCTTGGCGCGGGCGAAATCGCGCGCATCGGCGTCGATGCCGGCGTGGAATTCGACAAGAGTTCGGCGGGGCCGATCGAGGTGCATACCGTGCGGCTGCACGAGCAGGACGCCGCGGCGGCACCGGACGAGGACGATGGCGCGGGCGGCAATCCGGCGACCGGCAACGCAGCAACCAACAACGATGGCGCGCCCTGAGGCCGAGAGGCGGGCGCGCATAGAGGAGCAAACATGAGTGTGATCGAAGTCAAGGTGCCGGATATCGGCGATTTCGACGCGGTGGAAGTGATCGAGGTGCTGGTCAAGGCCGGCGACACGGTCGAGGTGGAACAGTCCCTGATCGTGCTGGAATCCGACAAGGCCAGCATGGACGTGCCGTCGTCGGCTGCCGGCAAGGTGGTCGACGTCAAGGTCAAGGTCGGCGACAAGGTGGGCCAGGGCGCGGTGATCTGCACCATCGAGGCCCAGGCAGGCGCGGCCGCTGCGCCTGCCCCCGCACCGGCCCCGGCGCCCGCGCAAGCCCCGGCGCCGGCCCCCGCGGCGGCGCCGGCTCCCGCCGCCGCCAGCCACGCGGGCGGTGCCGATATCCAGTGCGAGATGCTGGTGCTGGGGGCCGGTCCCGGCGGCTACTCGGCCGCCTTCCGCGCCGCCGACCTGGGCATGAATACCGTGCTGGTGGAGCGCTACGGCACCCTCGGCGGGGTCTGCCTGAACGTGGGCTGCATCCCGTCCAAGGCGCTGCTGCACAACGCCGCGGTGATCGACGAAGCCAAGGCGCTGGCCGCCCACGGCATCCTGTTCGGCGAAGCCAAGATCGACCTGGACGGCCTGCGCCACTACAAGAACCAGGTGGTCGGCAAGCTGACCGGCGGCCTGGCCGGCATGGCCAAGGCGCGCAAGGTGCAGGTGGTGCGCGGGGTCGGCAATTTCCTCGACCCGCATCACCTTGAAGTGGAACTGACCGAAGGCGAAGGCAAGCAGACCACCGGCAAGAAGACCGTGATCCGCTTCGACAAGGCCATCATTGCCGCCGGCAGCCAGGCGGTGAAGCTGCCCTTCATTCCGGAAGACCCGCGCATCGTCGACTCGACCGGCGCGCTGGAGTTGCCGGAAGTGCCCAACAAGATGCTGGTGATCGGCGGCGGCATCATCGGCCTGGAAATGGCCACGGTGTACAGCACGCTGGGCGCCGACATCGATGTCGTCGAAATGCTGCCGGGCCTGATGAACGGTGCCGACCGCGACCTGGTCAAGGTCTGGGAAAAGAAGAACAAGGACCGCTTCGGCAAGGTGATGCTGAACACCAAAACGGTCGCGGTGGAAGCCAGGCCGGATGGCATCTACGTCAGGTTCGAGGGCGAGCAGGCGCCGGCCGAGGCGCAGCGCTATGATCTGGTGCTGGTGTCGGTGGGCCGTTCGCCCAACGGCAAGCGCATCAGCGCCGAGAAGGCCGGCGTTGCCGTGACCGAGCGTGGCTTTATCGACGTCGACAAGCAGATGCGCACCAACGTGCCGCATATCTACGCGATCGGCGATATCGTCGGACAGCCGATGCTGGCGCACAAGGCCGTGCACGAAGCCCACGTGGCCGCGGAAGCCGCGCATGGCGAGAAGGCGTTCTTCGACGCCAAGCAGATTCCGTCGGTGGCCTTCACCGATCCGGAAGTGGCGTGGGCCGGCCTGACCGAGGACGAGTGCAAGGCCAGGGGCATCAAGTACAGCAAGGGCGTGTTCCCCTGGGCGGCTTCGGGCCGCGCCATCGCCAACGGCCGCGACGAGGGCTTCACCAAGCTGATCTTCGACGAGGAAACGCATCGCGTGATCGGCGGCGGCATCGTCGGCACGCATGCCGGCGACCTGATCAGCGAAGTGTGCCTGGCGATCGAGATGGGCGCCGACGCGGTGGATATCGGCAAGACCATCCATCCGCACCCGACGCTGGGCGAGTCGATCGGCATGGCGGCGGAGATCTACGAAGGCACGTGCACGGACGTGCCGCCCCCGCGCAAGCGTTGATTCCGGCTTGGCGCAGCGGCTCAATGGCTTGCGCTTCTGAGCCGCTGGGCGCCGGCGCTCGGTTCAGTGTGGAAAGCGGCCGAGCATCGCTCGCGGACCACGAACGGCCATAGCTTGCGCCCCTGGCATGGCGCAAGTCGACCTGCTCGTCCGCCCGTGCGGACGAGCTGCGTCGCGCAATGAGCCGGATACACGCGCGCGCGAGCCTGAAAGATGATGCGATCAGCGCAATCATCGGGCGATTCAGCGTTTCTTCACAGAGGGACGCGATGGCTGCACGTCGCGGCAGCGTCATAACACGCGGCGAAGGCTGGAACTGACTTCCTCGAAGCCGTTGCGCAGATCGCACGCGAAAGTGCGCCTTCATCCTGGCCGAGTCGGTGCTCCGACTCCAGTGGCTACCATCCTCGCTCATCCTCGCTCGGGGAAGCTCGATAGTCTCGAGGTCGTCGATTCGATAGTTGATCGCCGTGTCGGGGGGGGGGCAGCTCCCGTGCTCGACAGGTCATTTTCTCCGACAGCTCTTCTCGCACTCGCGCCCGCACGGCATTTGCCGCACCTGGCGTTCCACAACTCCGGACTCCCGGGTTCGAAGTTGCCCTGCTGGCACTTTCATGGTTCAGCGGGCGAAACAGTGCGTTCGGCCTCCATGGCCATGCAACCGTCCTTGTGCTGGCCGTCCCGCGGCGCGCGAGCGCCTGCTTTCCGCTTTCCGTAAGAGTCAGCTCGGCCGCTTAATTGATGGCCTGGCCTGTCCGCCATATCGTTCAGCCAAATCAACAAGTCGATACTGGCGCCGCACGGGGCATTGCCCGTGCCGGTTTCCGTGCAGCCTGACCATCAAGGAGACAAGACACATGGCCTATCCCTTCCACACGTTGCCGTAGCGGCAGATCCGAATCGCCGGCAGCCGGCCCCTGCGCTGCCGGGTTCCCCTGACTTCCTTGCCAGTCGGCGTGCGCAGACGCGCGCGAGCCGCCATGGAGCCGTTATGTCGTCACACGCCATTTCCATCTCGGTGCTGGGCCTGATGTTTATCATCGCCACGGTATTGCCAATCAACATGGGCGCACTTGCCTTTGTCGGTGCCTTCCTGGTCGGCACGCTGGTCGCGGCCATGCCGGCCAAGGCTATCCTTGCCGGTTTCCCCGTCGACCTGTTCCTGACCCTGGTCGGCATCACCTACCTGTTCGCCGTGGCGCAGAACAACGGCACCATCGACTGGCTGGTGCGGCTCGCGGTGCGCGCCGTGGGCGGCAGGATCGCCGCCATTCCATGGATCATGTTCATGATCGCGGCGCTGCTGACGTCGGTCGGCGCGGTCAGCCCGGCGGCGGTGGCCATCATCGCGCCGATTGCGCTGGGCTTCGCCGCGCGCTATGGCATCAACCCGCTGCTGATGGGCCTGATGGTCATCCACGGCGCGCAGGGTGGCGGCTTCTCGCCGATCAGCATCTATGGCGGCATCACCAACAAGATCGTGCAGAAGGCCGGGCTGCCGCTCAATGAGATGGCGACGGCATTCGCCAGCCTGGGCGTGAACCTGGCCGTGGCCGCCGGTCTCTTCGTTGCGCTGGGCGGGCTGCGCCTGATGCGGCAGTCGGCACCGGCGGCGGCACAGCCGGTCGCCGGCGGCGTGCTGGCCATGGGGGCGCCGTTCGGCGCGCGCACCGTGCCGGCACAGGGGGCGCAGATCTACGGCGATGCGGAAGCCGAGGCCGGCATGGAAGAGCAGAAGACGATGGCGCGCGACCGCGCTGCGCTGCTCGGCAGCGAACCGGAAGCCGCCGCCGAAGCCCCTGCCGGGCTCTACCAGTACCTGACCGTGGCCGGCCTGGCCGCGCTGGCGGTGCTGACGCTCTATTTCAAGCTCGATATCGGCTTTGTCTCGCTGACCATCGCGCTGCTGCTCACGCTGATGGCGCCGGAACTGCAGAAGCGCGCGCTGAGCCAGGTGTCGTGGCCCGAGATCATGCTGATCGTCGGCGTCAGCACCTTCGTCGGGGTGATGGACAAGATGGGCACCATCGACTTCGTCGGCCACAGCGTCGCCGGCCTGACGTCCCCGCTGATGGCCGCGCTGCTGCTGTGCGTGGTGGGCGCGGTGGTGTCGGCCTTCGCCTCGTCGACTGCCGTGCTGGGTTCGCTGATCCCGCTGGCGGTGCCGTTCCTGCAGCAGGGCTCGGACGTGAGCGCCATCGGCTTTATCGCCGCGATGGCCGTGTCCTCCACCATCGTCGACGTCAGCCCGTTCTCGACCAATGGCGCGCTGGTGCTCGCCAACGCGCAGGGCGTGGACCGGCAGGCCTTCTTCCGCACGCTGCTGATCTATGGCGCGCTGGTCACCGTGATCGCGCCGGTGGTGTTGTGGCTCGTCTTCGTCGTGCTGTGAGTGTTTTCCTGTTGCCGCTACCTGACTCCTGACCATGAAACTGCTTGAATCCGTCATGCCCGCCCAGCAGGGCATCTGGCCGGCGCGAACCCCGGCCCGGCCGGCCGCCATTCCCAGCATGGACGCCTACCGCGCCCTGTGCGACGAGGCCGAGCGGGACTACGAGGGCTTCTGGGCCCGCCACGCCCGCGAGCTGCTGCACTGGAACAAGCCCTTCACCAAGGTGCTGGACGAGAGCAATGCGCCGTTCTACAAGTGGTTCGAGGACGGCCAGCTCAATGCCTCCTACAACTGCCTGGACCGCAACCTGCAGAACGGCAACGCCGACAAGGTCGCGATCGTGTTCGAGGCCGATGACGGCGCCGTCAGCCGCGTCACCTACCGCGAGCTGCATGCGAAGGTGTGCCGGCTGGCCAATGGCCTGAAGACGCTTGGCATCAAAAAGGGCGACCGCGTGGTGATCTACATGCCGATGTCGGTCGAGGGCGTGGTCGCGATGCAGGCCTGCGCGCGCCTGGGCGCCACGCACTCGGTGGTGTTCGGCGGCTTCTCGGCCAAGTCGCTGCAGGAGCGGCTGGTCGACGTGGGCGCGGTGGCGCTGATCACCGCCGACGAGCAGATGCGCGGCGGCAAGGCGCTGCCGCTGAAGGCCATCGCCGACGACGCGCTGGCGCTGGGCGGCTGCGAGGCCGTCAGGAACGTGATCGTCTACCGCCGCACCGGCGGCAATGTCGGCTGGACCGAGGGCCGCGACCGCTGGCTCGACGAGGTCTGCGCCAACCAGCCCGATACCTGCGAGGCCGAGCCGGTCGGCGCCGAGCACCCGCTGTTCGTGCTCTATACCTCCGGCTCCACCGGCAAGCCCAAGGGCGTGCAGCACAGCACCGGCGGCTACCTGCTGTGGGCGCTGATGACGATGAAGTGGACCTTCGACATCAAGCCCGACGACCTGTTCTGGTGTACCGCCGACATCGGCTGGGTCACCGGCCACACCTATATCGCCTACGGCCCGCTGGCCGCCGGCGCCACCCAGGTGGTATTCGAGGGCGTGCCGACCTATCCGAACGCCGGCCGCTTCTGGGACATGATCGCGCGCCACCAGGTCAGCATCTTCTACACCGCGCCGACCGCGATCCGCTCGCTGATCAAGGCGGCCGAGGCCGACGAGAAGATCCACCCGAAGCAATACGACCTGTCCAGCCTGCGCCTGCTCGGCACCGTGGGCGAGCCGATCAACCCGGAGGCGTGGATGTGGTACTACAAGAACGTCGGCAATGAGAACTGCCCGATCGTCGACACCTTCTGGCAGACCGAGACCGGCGGCCACATGATCACGCCGCTGCCGGGCGCGACGCCGCTGGTGCCGGGCTCGTGCACGCTGCCGCTGCCGGGCATCATGGCCGCCATCGTCGACGAGACCGGCCATGACGTGCCCAACGGCAACGGCGGCATCCTGGTGGTCAAGCGCCCATGGCCGGCGATGATCCGCACCATCTGGGGCGATCCGGAGCGCTTTAAAAAGAGTTATTTCCCCGAGGAACTGGGCGGCAAGCTCTACCTGGCTGGCGATGGCTCGATCCGCGACAAGGACACCGGCTACTTCACCATCATGGGCCGCATCGACGACGTGCTGAACGTGTCGGGCCACCGCATGGGCACGATGGAGATCGAGTCGGCGCTGGTGGCCAACCCGCTGGTGGCCGAGGCCGCGGTGGTGGGGCGCCCCGACGACATGACCGGCGAGGCGATCTGCGCCTTCGTCGTGCTCAAGCGCGCGCGCCCGAGCGGCGACGAGGCCGTCAAGATCGCCACCGAACTGCGCAACTGGGTCGGCAAGGAGATCGGCCCGATCGCCAAGCCCAGGGACATCCGCTTTGGCGACAACCTGCCCAAGACGCGCTCGGGCAAGATCATGCGGCGCCTGCTGCGGTCGCTGGCCAAGGGCGAAGAGATTACGCAGGACACCTCGACGCTGGAGAACCCGGCGATCCTCGAGCAGCTTGGCCAGTCGAGTTAGCGGTGCGCACTCGCCGCCACGCGGCTAAGATAGGAGCCTGCCCCCCAACCACAGCCTGAGCCATGAGAATCCGCATCGGCGAAGAGATCACCTTCCGCAAGCTCGAAGCCCTGCTGGCGTTCATGGAATCGGGCAACCTGGCCAAGGCGGCCGAGATCCTCGATACCAGCACGGTCAGCGTGCACCGCGCGCTGCATTCGCTGGAAGAGGGCACCAGTTGCGCGCTGTTCCGCCACGAGGGCCGCAACCTGATCCCGACCGACGCCGCCCATGTGCTGGCGGATACGGCAAGGGAAGTGCTCAAGGCCATGGCCGACGGCATCCGCGCCACGCGCGAGGCCGCCGGCTTTTCGGCCGACCACGTCAAGATCGGGTCGCTCTATTCGCTGACGGTCCAGACCGTGCCCAAGATCGTGATCGGCCTGAAGCTGCGGCGCCCGGAACTGCAGACCGAGCTGGTGCTGGGATCGAATGCGGACCTGCTGCAAAAGCTCAAGCAGGGCTCGATCGACGCCGCGCTGATGGCCGTGCCCGACCCCGACCCGGAGATCGAGTCGATCCCGCTGTTCGAGGACGATATCTTTTTTGCGGCGCCGGCCGATTCGCCCTATGCCTCGATGCCCGCGGTGGACCTGCGTGCCTGCCGGGACGAGCCGTTCGTCACCCTGAGCGAGGGTTTCGTCACCTACAGCGGCTTTGTCGAGGCGTTCCGCATCGCCGAATTCACGCCCAATGTGGTGATGAAGGTCGGCGATATCTTTTCGCTGATGAACCTGGTGGGCGGCGGCATCGGCTATACGCTGCTGCCGGGCCGGGTAAAAGGCGTGTATTCGCGCAATGTGGCCTTCGTGCCGCTGGCCGGCGAGTACGACATCAAGCAGACCATCGCCCTGAACTTCCTGCGCCGCCGCGAGCGGGATCCCAACCTGCTGGCGCTGGCCGCGGCGTGCCGCATGGCGATGCGCGACGCTGACCAGTAAGGGCACGGAGCGGCTTTTCGCCCGCGCCCTGGTCTCCCCTGGTCTCGCTTCCGGCCAGCGTAACGGTTCATTTCCCGGCGTGATTGTTTGCCGGACGGCGCCTGTTTAAGGTGGAGCCATCAGACAGACGCCAGCCGGAGACGCGATGACCAACACCAGCACGGGCCGCCAATGGAATACCCGCAGGGAAGCCAAGGCGCGCCGCAAGCAGAACGCCGCCGCCATTGCCGATGGCAAGGTGGTGCCGACCAGCGACATCGTCGCCTTCCTGGAGGCCGTGCTGGCCTGCGGCGACCGCGTCGTGCTGGAGGGCAACAACCAGAAGCAGGCTGACTTCCTGTCGCGCTCGCTGGCGCAGGTCGATCCCGCGCGCGTGAGTGCGCTGCACATGATCATTCCGAGCGTCAGCCGGGTCGAGCACCTGGACCTGTTCGAGCGCGGCATCGCGCGCAAGCTGGATTTCTCGTACGCGGGGGCGCAGAGCATCCGCATCTCGCAGTTCCTGGAGGACGGGCAGCTCGAAGTGGGCGCGATCCATACCTATATCGAGCTGTATTCGCGGCTGTACGTCGACCTGGTGCCCAATGTGGTGCTGATCGCCGGCTACAAGGCCGATCGCCAGGGCAACCTCTACACCGGCCCGAGTACTGAAGATACGCCGGCACTGGTCGAGGCCGCGGCCTTCCGCGACGGGCTGGTGATCGCGCAGGTCAACGAGATCGTCGACGATCCCGCGGGCCTGCCGCGCGTCGACGTGCCGGGCTCCTGGATCGACTACGTGGTGCAGGCGGACCAGCCTTTCTTCTGCGAACCGCTGTTCACGCGCGACCCGCGGCTGATCAAGCCGGTCCACGTGCTGATGGCGATGATGGCGATCCGCGGCATCTACGAGCGCCACCAGGTGCAGTCGCTGAACCATGGCATCGGCTTCAACACCGCGGCGATCGAGCTGATCCTGCCGACCTACGGCGAGTCGCTCGGGCTCAAGGGCAAGATCTGCAAGTACTGGACCCTCAACCCGCATCCGACGCTGATCCCGGCGATCGAAACCGGCTGGGTCGAAAGCGTGCACAGCTTCGGCAGCGAGCTGGGCATGGAAGGCTATGTCGCCGCGCGCCCGGACGTTTTCTTTACCGGCGCGGACGGCTCGATGCGCTCGAACCGGGCCTTCTGCCAGCTTGCCGGCCAGTACGCGGTGGACCTGTTCATCGGCTCGACGCTGCAGATCGACGGCGACGGCCATTCGTCCACGGTGACGCGCGGGCGCCTGTCCGGCTTCGGCGGCGCGCCCAATATGGGCCACCAGCCGGGCGGGCGCCGGCACCCGACGCCGGCGTGGCTGGACCTGATCGAAACCGACGATCCGCTCGCGCGCGGCCGCAAGCTGGTGGTGCAGATGGTCGAGACCTTCCAGGCGGGCGGCAAGCCGACCTTCGTCGAATCGATGGATGCGGTCGAGGTCGCGCGCGAAAGCGGCATGCCGCTGGCGCCGGTGATGATCTACGGCGACGACGTCACGCACGTGCTGACCGAAGAAGGCATCGCCTACCTGTACAAGGCGCAATCGCTGGAACAGCGGCGCCGCATGATTGCCGCCGTGGCGGGCGTCACGCCCATCGGCCTGAAGCACGATCCCGCCACCACGCGCCGGATGCGCAGCGACGGCCTGATCGCGTTGCCGGAAGACCTGGGCGTGCAGCGCAGCCTGGCGACGCGCAGCCTGCTTGCGGCCAAAAGCATGGCCGACCTGGTCGACTGGTCCGGCGGGCTGTACGAGCCGCCGGCACGCTTCCGGAGCTGGTGATGGCAGGCGCCACCGCAAGGATCCTGCAAGTGCAGGCCCCGCAGACCCCCTACGCGCCCGGGCAGCGCCCGGCGGCCTCCGCCCAGGCCGAGGCGCTGGCGGGACTGGCCGTCAGCGCCATCGCCGAGGAAGCGCGGCTCTCGCCCAAGCCCGGCCTGGTCGACAGCCGCGGCAACGGGGCCCATGCCGACCTGACCTTGCCGCTGATGCTGCGCTCGGCGCACGCGCTGGGGCCGTCGTTCGCGGCCATGGCCGATGCCGGGCTACAGGCACCGCACGTGGGCTATGGCCTGCGCGAACAGCTGGGCGCGCTCGGCCGCGAGGCCGAGGCCGTGATGCTGTCCGCCACCGGCGGCGTCAACACGCATCGCGGCGCGATCTGGTGCATCGGCCTGCTGGTCGGGGCCGCGGCGCACGCGAGCACTGCCGGGCTGGGTGCCGGTGCCGGGAGCATCAGCGCCACGGCCGGCGCCATTGCCTCACTGGCGGACCGGCACCGGCCGGTGCTCACCGGCAACAAGGGCGAGCTCGCCTGCCTGGCCTACGGGGTAGGCGGCGCGCGGGCGCAGGCGCGCGCCGGCTTCCCGCACGTGACACGGCTGGCGCTGCCGGCGCTGCGGCGCAGCCGCGCGCGTGGCGAGCCGGAATCGACGGCGCGCCTGAACGCGCTGCTCGCGCTGATGAGCGAGCTGGACGACACCTGCGTGCTGGCCAGGTCGGGGCGGCCCGGGCTGGACTTCATGCAGGCCGGCGCCAGGGCGGTGCTGTCGGCAGGCGGCGCGGGCACGGTCGCCGGGCGGCGCCACCTGCGCAGCCTCGACGCCGGCATGCTGGCCAGGCGGGCTTCGCCGGGCGGCGCGGCGGACCTGCTGGCCGCGACGATTTTCCTCGACCGGCTGTCACAGGATCGGACTGCCGGCGTGACGGCGGCGAAAACGGCCGAGAAAAGCGGCTTCAGGGGACTCTGATGGAACAACTGCGATTTGAATTCCCGGCGGGACAGCCGGCCACCGTACGCGTACTGGTCGGCGTGGTGGGCTCGGGCGACCTCGAGGTCGTGGTCGAGCCCGGCCAGGGCGGCAAGACCACGGTGGAGGTCACCACCTCGGTCAATGGCTACGGCCGCGTCTGGGATGCGCAGCTCTCGCGCGTCTTCGCCGCCGAGCCGCGCGCGGCGATGCATATCCGCATCCACGATTTCGGCGCGACGCCGGGCGTGGTCGGCATGCGCCTGGCGGAAGCGTTTGAAGCGCTGGGCGATCCGCAACAAGGAGACGGCGCATGAACACGGCGGAACTGCTGGCGCGCAACAGCTTTATCGAACTCGGCGCACGCGAGCGCGCGCGTGCATTGCTCGACCCGGGCACCTTCCGCGAACTGGCGGGCCCGTTCGATGGCCTGCAGTCGCCGTGGCTGCCGCCGCAAGGCGTGGTGCCGCAGAGCGATGACGGCGTGGTGGTGGCCAAGGGCCGCATCGACCAGATGCCGGTGGTGGTGCTGGCGATCGAAGGCGCCTTCCAGGGCGGCAGCATGGGCGAGGTCGGCGGCGCCAAGATCGCCGGGGCGCTGGAGCTGGCGGCCGAGGACAACCGGCGCGGCGAACCGACCCGCGCGGTGCTGCTGCTGGAAACCGGCGGCGTGCGCCTGCAGGAGGCCAATCTTGGCCTGGCCGCGATTGCCGAGATCCATGCCGCGATCGTCGACCTGCGCCGGTACCAGCCGGTGGTCGGCGTGATCGCGGGGCAGGTGGGCTGCTTTGGCGGCATGTCGATCGCGGCCGGCCTGTGCAGCGCGCTGGTGATGACGCAGGAAGGGCGGCTGGGTCTGAACGGCCCGGCCGTGATCGAGCAGGAAGCGGGCATCGCCGAGTACGACTCGCGCGACCGGCCCTTTATCTGGAGCTTTACCGGCGGCACGCAGCGCGTTGCCACCGGCTTCGCCGATGCGTATGTCGACGACGATTGCGACGCGATGCGCGCGCAGGTGGCCGCGCTGCTGCGCGAGCCGGTCCCCGCCAGCCATCGTAGCGAGCAAGTCACGCAGTACCTGGCCGCGCTGCAGGCGTACGACGCCAGCACCCAACCCACGCCCGCGCAGGTGCAGGCGCTGTTTCAACGGGGGACCGACGCATGAACGCACCACTTCATCCCGCTGCCGCGCGCGAAGCCAGCCGCGGCGAACGCTGGCTGCAGGCGCTGGCGCCGACGGCGTCGCGCCAGCCGGGCTATCCGGACTCCGTGCAGGTGGCCGACGGCGAACTGGCCGGCACCGCGGTGCGCTGGATCGCGCTGGTGCCCGATGCCGGCAGCCGCTTCCCGCGCGCGCGCAACGGCGAAGCCGGGCTGCTCGAGGGCTGGTCGCTGGCGCGCGCGGTACGCGAGGCGATCGAGGCGGACCGCGTCGCCCCCGCAAAACGCGCTATCGTGGCGATCGTCGACACGCCCAGCCAGGCGTACGGCCGGCGCGAAGAGGCGCTGGGTATCCACCAGGCGCTGGCCGGTGCGGTCGCCGCGTATGCCGAGGCACGCCTCGCCGGACATCCGGTGGTGGCGCTGATCGTCGGGCGCGCCATGTCGGGCGCTTTCCTCGCGCACGGCTACCAGGCCAATCGCATCATCGCGCTCAAGGACCGGGGCGTGCTGGTGCATGCGATGGGCAAGGAGGCGGCCGCCCGCATCACCATGCGCACGGTCGAGGAGCTGGAGGCACTGGCGTCGACGGTGCCGCCGATGGCCTACGACATCGAGAACTTCGCCACGCTGGGCATCCTGTGGCGGCTGATCGAGGTCGAGTCGGCCAGTGCGCCGGTGGCGGCCGATGCGCACCTCGCGCGCGACACCATCCTGTCCGCGCTGGCCGACATCCGCCGCGACCCGACGCAGGGCCTGCAAGGCCGCCTCGGCGGGATCAACCGGAAGGCGTCGGCCGCGGTGCGCGCGTGCCTGTCGCGGCAATGGCAAGCCTGAATGTCGCCACACCCACTCGCCCCGCCGGCGCCGCACGACCTGGTCTGGCTGGATGACCCGGCCAGTGCGCTGGCGCGCGCTGCGCTGCCGGCATGGGTCTCTCTGCCGGCACTGGACGACACGCCGCTGGTCGTGCGGCGCGACCGCCGCCGGCCGGGCGAGATCCCGGTCGGCCTGCGCGGCCGCACGCGCGCGGAGCGCTTCGGCACCTGGATTGCGCCGTCGGCGATCCGCAAGCTTGTCACGCCGATGGAGCTGGCCGCCCGACGCGCCTGGCGGCTGCGCCCGGAACTGATGGCATTGCCTGCAATCCGCTCGCTCGAGGCCATCGCCGACCGGCTCGATGGGGCCGGCATCCACTGGGGCGTGGCCGGCAGCGCGGGCTTCTCGCTCGCCTGCGCGCGCAACGTGCTGCATGCCGACAGCGACCTGGATCTGCTCGTGAACGCGGACCGGTCACTGGCGGCCAGCCATCTCAAACTGCTTGCCGAACTGCAGCGCGCCACGCCGGTCCGCATCGACATCCAGGTCGCGACACCGTACGGCGGCTTTGCGCTGCTGGAACGCCTGCGCAGCGGGGGCAGGGTGCTGCTGAAGACGGATCACGGCCCGTACCTGTGCGACGATCCCTGGCAACCATCGCCATGCAAGTCCTGATCACGTTTCCCGGGCAGGGGACACAGCGCCCCGGCATGCTGAAGCACCTGCCAGCCGATCCGGCAGTGACGGCGGTGCTGGCCGAAGCGGAGGAGGTCTTGCAAGTGCCGGTGGCAGGCATGGATACGGCCGAGCGCCTGCAATCCACGGTCTGGACGCAACTGTGCCTGCTGACTTCAGGGGTGGCCATGGCACGTTGCCTGGCCGCGCACGATGCCAACGCCGATGCCGTGGCCGGACTTTCCATCGGCGCCTATGCCGCCGCGGTGACTGCCGGCGTGCTCTCCTTTGCCGATGCCTTGCGGCTGGTGCGCCTGCGCGGGGAACTGATGGCGCAGGCCTATCCCCGCGGCTATGGCATGACCGCCATCCTGGGGCTCGACCGGAACCGGCTCGCACCGCTGGTGGCGCAGGTGTGCTCGCCGCAACGTCCGGTGTACCTGGCGAACTTCAACGCCCCGACGCAGATCGTGATCGCCGGCAGCGAGGCTGCGATGGCCGAGGTCTCGGCATTGGCGCGCGCCGCCGGCGCGCAGGCGGCCAAGCCGGTGGCGATCCATGTGCCATCTCATTGCGCGCTGCTCGATGCCGCGGCGCATGCGTTGCAACAGGCCATGCAGGACGTGGCGCTGTGCGCGCCCTCGCTGCGCTATTTCAGCGCCAGCAAGGCGCGCGAGTTGCGCGATCCGCGCAGGATCGCCGATGACCTGGCGCTGAACATGGCCACACCGGTGCGGTGGCATGAAACCATGCAGCTGGCCCATGCCAATGGCGCACGGCTGGTGGTGGAAGCGCCGCCGGGCGATGTGCTGACGCGGTTGGCACAGCCGGTCTTTGCCGACGGCATCACCCTGACATGCGACCGGGCACGGCTGGATTCCATCGTGGCGATAGTGAAGCGGCACGCCTTGAACTGACGTAGAACAAGGCAATTCCGCTATTCCGGATTCCCCTTGAACCAGCGCTGCATCGGGAAACTCCGCTTTGCAATTAACCGCCAAGAATCGCCGGCATCGTCGTGGCGGGGCGTGCAGCGGAAAGGGGATAGGGGATAGGGGCAGCCTGGTTAGCAGCAAAAAAAAACCCGACCTGTAGAGGTCGGGTTTAACGATACCTTTGGACAAGGAGACCGCGGTACCGAGGAGACATCGGCAGACAAGGCAGCGCCGGGCCGGTCGGTCATGGCACTCCCTTCGTCGTTGGCAAAGCCCACGGCAACGCGTGGCGATGGGCTTTGCCAACGGACCGGCCGCAGCCGGTCCGGTTTCAGCGCAGGGCGCTATCAGGCAGCAGCGGCCTTCTTCGCCGTGGCCGTGCGGGCCGTGGCGCTGGCTTGCTGGGCAGCCTTGGTGGCAGCCGTGGCGGCGGCCTGGAAGTTGGTTTCAGCGATTTCGACCGCTTGCTTGGTCGCCTTCTGCACCGACTCGTAGGCGTTGTTGGCAGCGGAGATCGCCGACTTCACGATGGCCACGGTCGATTCCGAACCGGCCGGGGCGTTCTTGGCGAAGTTCTCGACCAGGGCCTGGACGTTCTTCGAGCCTTCGGCCAGCTGGGCCTCGGCCACCTTGGCGAATTCGCTCTGGGTTTCCGAAGCGATCTCGTACAGGTGACGGGTGTAGGCCAGGGTCTTTTCGGCGACCGGCTGCACGGCTGCGGCCTGGATCGCCAGCAGTTCCTGTGCGTCCTTGGCCGACAGCGCCTTCTTGGCGTTGTCAACGTTTTCGGCGAAGGTGGTCTTGATGACCTGCAGATTCAGTTCGACGAGCTTTTCGACGCCTTCAAACGCCTTGGTGGTCAGGCCGAACAGCGTTTCGAGGTTAGCCTTTTGTGCTGCTGCGACTTGTTCCGGGGTGAGGATCATTGCTGGTCTCCAGTGGTGAGCTTCAAGGTCAAGCAAATTAAGCCGCCTAGATGTCAGGACCGTGACGGTGTTATACCCGCTTCGGCCAGCCCAGGCGTGTGGGTGGGTCAGGGCGCCCAATCCGTTTTTTTTCGTTTGTGCGCCGCAACAAGCCGTATTGTAGGGGCGGCCGAATCAATGTCAAGGAAATTTTGTGCATCGCACAAAATCCGGCGAGCGGGCTCCGCGGCAAGTGGCGTCGCAGCCATCCGGGCGCCGCCGGCAATGCCCGTGCAGGGGTGCTACCATGCCAGGCTGCCCGCGGTGGCCGGCCGAGGCCGGAACACCAACACGATGTGAACAGAATCGCCCAGGCCTCTTTCCATGCTCGCTTTCTACGCCGACCACTTCGTGCTGCCGCTGCCGCCCGGGCATCGCTTCCCCATGCGCAAGTACAGCATGCTGCGCGACGCGGTGTCGGCCCAGGTACCGGGGCTGCGCCTGTGCGAGGCGCCGCGCGCCGGCGACGATGCGCTGCTGCTGGCGCACACGGCGGAATATGTAGAGGCGGCCTCGGCCGGGACGCTCGACGCGGGGCGCCAGCGCGAGATCGGCTTTCCCTGGTCCGAAGCGATGGTGGAGCGCTCGCGCCGTTCGGCGGGCGCCACCATCGAGGCCTGCCGCAGCGCGCTGCGTGAAGGCATCGCCGTGAACCTGGCGGGCGGCACGCACCACGCATACGCGGACAGGGGTGGCGGTTTCTGCGTCTTCAACGATGCCGCCATCGCCGCCCGCGTATTGCAGCGCGACGGCGTGGCGCGCCGCGTGGCGGTGATCGACCTCGACGTGCATCAGGGCAACGGCACCGCCTCGATCCTGCACGGCGACCCGTCGGTATTCACGCTGTCGCTGCACGGCGAGAAAAACTACCCGTTCCGCAAGGAAGCGAGCGACCTCGACGTCGGCCTGCCGGATGGCTGCGACGACGAGGCCTACGCGCAGGCGCTGCAGGCGGCGCTGGACACGCTGTTCCGCCGCTTCGAGCCGGACCTGCTGATTTACCTGGCCGGCGCGGACCCGCACGAGGGCGATCGGCTCGGGCGGTTGAAACTGACCCTGGCCGGCCTGGCCCGGCGCGACCGCCTGTTGTTCGACGCGGCGCAAGCACGCCAGCTGCCGGTGGCGGTGACCATGGCCGGCGGCTACGGCAACCAGATCGAAGACACCGTTGCCGTCCATGCGCAGACGGTGCGGCTCGCCGCGCAATATCACGCCCTTTACGCGCAAGTTGCGCAACTTGCGCGGCTTGCGTCATGAGCGAGGTGATCGAGCCAGGCTGCACCGGCGCGGCCAACCCGCGCGCCACGCTATGGGTGGCGTCGATGCCGTGGCTGTTCGTGCTGATCTGGAGCACCGGCTTTATCGTCGCCAAATACGGCATGCCGTATGCGGAGCCGATGACCTTCCTGTTCCTGCGCTTTGCCGGCGTGCTGGTGCTGATGGTGCCGTTCGTGCTGCTGGCGCGCGTGCCGCTGCCGCGCGTGACCGGATCGACCGCAACCGACTGGCGCGCGGTGGGGCATATTGCCGTGGCCGGCCTGCTGCTGCAGGCGGGCTATCTCGGCGGAGTATGGGCCGCGATCAGGCTCGGCATGCCGGCCGGCGTGTCGGCGCTGATCGTCGGCATGCAGCCGATCCTGACCGCGCTGATCGCCACGCGCATGGGCGAGCGCATCGGCGCGCGCCAGTGGCTGGGCCTGCTGCTGGGCCTTGCCGGCGTGGCACTGGTGGTGGCCAACAAGCTGGGCACGAGCGGCTTGACGCCGGCCAGCCTCGCGCTGGCTGGCGGCGCGTTGCTCAGCATCACCGTGGGCACGGTCTACCAGCGGCATTTCTGCCCGGTGTTCGACCTGCGCATGGGTTCGGTGATCCAGTTCGCCGCGGCGGCGCTTGCCTGCGTGCCGTTCATGTTGCTGTTCGAGACGCGGGTGGTGCAGTGGACTGCCGCGATGCTGGGCGCGCTGGCGTGGTCGGTGGTGGCGTTGTCGATCGGCGCGATCTCGCTGCTGTTCCTGCTGATCCGCCAGGGTGCGGCCACCAAGGTGTCCAGCCTGATGTACCTGACGCCGCCCACCACGGCGGTGATGGCCTGGTTGCTGTTCGGCGAGCGCTTCCCGCCACTGGCGGCAGCCGGCATGGTGCTGGCCGCGCTGGGTGTCGCGCTTGTCATCCGTCGCTAGTGGCCGCGCGTTCGTATCGCGTAGGCCGCTGGTTCAGAATCTTCGCATTTCGTACTGCTTCGCGTCCTGTCTCCCTCTCGCCCCATGAAACCGCAAGCCGAATCGCGCAGTGCCTATCCGTACTTCCAGCCGATCACCACGCGTTGGATGGACAACGATGTCTATGGCCACGTTAACAACGTTGTCTACTACAGTTATTTTGACACCGTGGTGAATACCTACCTGATCCGGCAGGGCGTGCTCGATGTCACGTCGGGCGAGACCATCGGGCTGGTGATCGAGACGCAGTGCAACTACTTCTCGTCGCTCAGTTTTCCCGAGACCGTGGTCGCGGGTTTACGCGTAGCCAGGCTGGGTACGTCGAGCGTGCGCTATGAGGTGGGCCTGTTCAGCGGCGACAACGAGGTCGCGGCCGCGCAAGGGCATTTCATTCACGTCTATGTCGATCGCGCTACGCGCCGGCCGGTACCGTTGCCGGGCGCGTTGCGCGAAGCGCTGCTGCCCTTGGCAGCGGCGGGCGCGGTGACGGGCGCACGGGAATAGTACGGGGCAACAGGAGATGAACAAGATGTCCCACGAGAAGCTATTCGGCTCGCAGGAGGCCGTGGACTGCGTGGATCGCGCGATCCTGACGCGGCGTTCGGTGCGGGCCTTCCTCGATACGCCCGTGCCGCGCAGCACCGTGGAAGAGATCCTGGCGGTGGCCAGCCGCGCGCCGTCCGGCACCAATACGCAGCCGTGGCGCGTCTATGTGCTGTCGGGCGAGGCCAAGGCGAAGCTGTGCGCCGACGTGCTGGCCGCCTATGAAGACCCCGAGCGCGACAGCAAGTACCGGGAGGAGTACCCGTACTATCCGCGCGAATGGGCCGACCCGTATCTGTCGCGGCGGCGCAAGGTGGGCTGGGACCTGTACGGGCTGCTCGAGATCAGCCGCGAGGACAAGGCGCGCATGCACGAACAGCATGCGCGCAACTTTCGTTTCTTCGATGCGCCGGTGGGCCTCATCTTCACCATCGACCGCATCATGGAGCAGGGCAGCTGGCTCGACTACGGCATGTTCCTGCAAAGCATCATGGTCGCCGCCCGCGCGCGCGGGCTCGATACCTGCCCGCAGGCGGCGTTTGCCCAATTCCACAAGATCATCGCCAGCCACCTGCGGCTGCCGCCAGAAGAAATGGTGGTGTGCGGCATGTCGCTCGGTTTTGCCGATCCGGAGGCCGTCGCAAACCGCCTCACCACGGAACGGGAGCCAGTCAGCGGGTTTGCGCGTTTTCTCTCATAGTGAAATTTGTTTCAGCATGTAACGATGGACGCCGATATCACACAAGACTTTGCGTATTGGCTTCGTCGTTACGAAGGGGTAGCAAGGGGTGAGCCGGACTGCGCTTGGATCGCGCGCACAAGAGTTCGATAGCGTACGTGACGCATCGCGTACTTTTTTCGCAATGCGGAAATGCATGTGAATCGAACTTTAAGGAGCGTCTGTAAGTCTTTAATCTTGCTAACAATTTCTTTATTTCCTACACTAGCGCCATTCCTATGCGCTGAACGAATCATGTTCCGGTCTGATTCCATTTTCTCCAGATTCTTCGGCTCCACACCCTTGTCCGCCGTAGCCGCCGCGGTACTGGTGTCGGTGTCGATGGTCGCGGTGCCCGTGGCCGAAGCGGCCACCAAGGCCGCCTCCACGCAAAAAACAAGCAAAAAGCAGGCAAATTCCGCCAAAACGGAGAAAAAGACCGCTTCAACGCCTGTTGCCAAGAGCGCGCGCAATGCCAAGGTCGCGAAGAGCGAAGCGGGCTCCGCGCGCAAGGTGGTGGTGCTGAAGAAAGGCAAGCGCCACGTCGTGGTGGCGCAGCGCGCGGCCCCGGTGCGGGCTGCGTTTACGCCTTCCAAGCCGTCGCTGGGCGAGGCCATGGGCCTGCGCGACACCGACGACGCCCTGGCCCTGCGCTCCAGCGTCGCGCTGGTGATGGACCAGAACTCCAACGAGGTGCTGTTCCAGAAGAATGCCGGTGCGGTGCTGCCGATTGCATCGATCACCAAGCTCATGACCGCGCTGGTGGTGATGGACTCGCGCCTGCCGATGGACGAGGTGCTGACCATCACCGAGGAAGACCGCGACACCGAGAAGCACAGCAGCTCGCGCCTGCGCTTCGGCACGCAGCTGACGCGCCAGGAACTGCTGCTGCTGGCGCTGATGTCGTCCGAGAACCGCGCGGCTTCGGCGCTGGGCCGCCACTATCCGGGCGGCCTGCCGGCCTTTGTGCAGGCCATGAACCGCAAGGCGCGCGAGCTCGGCATGAACGACAGCCATTTCGTCGATTCCAGCGGCCTGTCGAGCAGCAACGTGTCGAGTGCGACCGACCTGGTGCGCATGGTCAATGCCGCGTACCGGAACCCGACCATCCGCGAGTACTCGACCCAGACCGAGCATGAAGTCAACGTGCTGGGCCGCACCCAGCATTACGTCAGCACCAACCGCCTGGTGCGCGGCGGCAACTGGGAGATCGGCCTGCAGAAGACCGGCTTTATCTCCGAGGCCGGCCAGTGCCTGGTGATGCAGGCGCGGGTGCACGGGCGCAACGTGGTGATGGTGTTCCTGGATTCGTCCGGCAAGCTGTCGCGCTTTGCCGATGCCAACCGGGTCAAGGACTGGCTCGAGCATTCGCCGTCGTCGCCGCAGCGCGGCTTCCCGTCGTCGCCGAACCTGACGCAGGGGCCGGGCGGCGCGCACGCGGTGCTGGCGTCGCAGCAATCGCGCGGCATCTGAGGCCGCACGCCTGCACATAAAAAACGCGCCGCATTGCGGCGCGTTTTGCTTTGGTGGCGGCAGCGTCAGAGCAGCTTGCCGGGGTTCATGATCCCGGCGGGATCGAACACCGCCTTGAGCTCGCGCATCAGCCGCAATTCCAGCGGATCCTTCACCGCCAGGAAGGCATGGCGCTTGAGCTGGCCGATGCCATGTTCGGCGCTGATGCTGCCGCCGTAACGCATCACCTCGTCCAGCACCGCCTCGGTCACGGCATCGCCCCTGGTGGCCGCCCACTCCGTGGGGGCGCCGGCCGGACGCGACAGGTTGTAGTGCAGGTTGCCGTCGCCGAAGTGCCCGAACACGAAGGGGCGGATCGCGGCATCGAGCGCGCGCAGCCGGGCCGCCATCGATTCCATGAAGGCCGGGATCTGCTCGATCGGCAGCGACACGTCGTGCTTGAGATGCGGACCGTCGGCGCGCTGCGCTTCCGAGATCTCCTCGCGCAGCTTCCACAGCGCCTGCAGCTGCGCCAGCGATGCCGAGACGGCGGCATCGAGGCACAGCTCGCGCTCCAGCGCCTCGCCGATGACCCGTTCCAGCAGCGCGTTCAGGGCTGCCTCATCGGTGGTATCGGCCAGTTCCACCAGCACATAGCCCGGATAGCGCTGCGCGAACGGTTCCTGCACGCCTTCCGCATGCGCGAGCACCAGGTCCAGGCAATCACCGGTAAAGAACTCGAAGGCCTGCAGGCGTGCGCCGCATTGCTCGAACAGCAGTTCATAGAGCGCCAGCGACTGCGCGGGGAGGCCACCGCCGCCAGCACCACGCTGCGCGTATCGGTGCGCGGGAACAGGCGCAGCGCCGCCGCGGTGATCACGCCCAGGGTGCCTTCGGAGCCGATCAGCAGCTGCTTCAGGTCATAGCCGGTATTGTCCTTGCGCAGCGTGCGCAGCCCGTGGAAGACCTCGCCGTTGGGCAGGACGGCCTCGACCCCGAGCACCAGCTCGCGCGTCATGCCATAGCGCACCACGTTGACGCCGCCGGCATTGGTGGCCAGGTTGCCGCCGATCTGGCACGAGTCCTCGGCCGCCAGCGACAGCGGCAGCAAGCGGTTGGCGTCCTGGGCGGCACGGCGCAGGTTGCCCAGGATGCAGCCGGCCTCGGCCACCATGGTATTGGCGATGGTGTCGAGCGAGCGCACCGCGTTCATGCGGTCCAGGCTCAGCACCACGTTGTGCGCGTGCGCGTCGGGGGTGGCGCCGCCGCACAGGCCGGTATTGCCGCCGCGTGGCACCACCGGCACCGCGGCCTGCTGGCATAGCGCCAGCGCGCGCGCCACCTCGTCGACGCTACGGGGCCGCAGCACCGCCTGGGCCTGGCCGCGGTAGATGCCGCGCCAGTCGGACAGCCATGGCGCGATGTCGTCGGGGTGGGTCAGCGCGGTGTCGGGGCCGAGGGCTTCGGTGAGCCGCTGGGCAAAGGATCCGTTTTGCATGGTGGTGGTGTCGTCTCAGGAAAGGGATGCGGGGCTGGCGGCGTTCGCCGACGTTGCTGCGTCAGCGCGCGTGCGTAGCGACAACCCCAGGCGGTGGGCGGCGCTTTGCAGGTGCGCCACCGCCGCCGCGCGCGCCGCGCCGGCATCGCCGCGGCGGATGGCCGCGACGATGGCCTCGTGTTCGGCATGCACGGTCTCGGCCAGCCCTGGCTGGCGCAGCGTATTGGCACGCGCGGTGGCGACGGCCTGGTGCAGTTGCAGGTTCAGGTACTGCAGCAGCTGGCGGTAGTACGGGTTGTGCGTGGCGGCGGCGATGCCGATATGGAAAGCCGCGTCGAGATCGGCAGCCGGCTGCGGGTCATAGAGCCGGGCCTGCAGGCGCTGCAGCAGCGCCGTCAGCGCGGCCACGTCGTCATCGGTGCGGCGCACCGCGGCCAGCGCCGCGGCGGCGCCTTCCAGGTCGATGCGCAGGTCGTACAGGTCGGCCAGGTCGCCGGCGGCGAGCTCGGGGTCGCGCGGCAGCTGGAAGCCGGCTGCGCCGGTGCGCGAGCGCACCGTGCAGCCAACGCCCTGGCGCGACTCGACCAAGCCCTGCGAGCGCAGGTGCTCGGTGACTTCACGGATCACGGCGGCGCTGACGCCGTATTGCTCGGCCAGCTGCCGGCCGGTCGGCAGGCGGCTGCCAACGGGGTAGGTGCCGCTTTCGATCTCGGCGCGCAGCTGGCGCGTGACCTGTTCGGTCAGGGTGACGGTGCGGGTACGCATGGCTGTCGATTATAAGGTTTCTGGTTATCTGAAAACATAGGGTAAACGTGGGCGACGCGTCAACGCGAGGCACCAAAGCAAAACGCGCGGACTGCCTTGCAGGCAGCCCGCGCGTTGGCGGCAATGGCTCAGGTGGCGTCAGGCCGCGGCTTCGGTCACATAGCCCATGCCGCGCGAGATCTGCAGGGCGGTGTCCTTCAGGTTCTGCAGCCAGCTGTCCTGCAGCCGGTCGGCCGGCGCCGACAGCGACAGGCCTGCCACCAGCCGGCGCGAGTCGTCGTAGATGCCGGCGGCGATGCAGCGCACCCCCAGTTCCAGCTCTTCGTTGTCGCGGGCATAGCCGTTGGTGCGGACCCAGTTGAGTTCGCGTTCCAGCTTGGCCAGGTCGGTGATCGAAGTGCGCGTGTGGCCGGCCAGCCCGGTGCGGGTGGCGTAATTGCGCACGCGCGCCGATTCGTCGGCGGCCAGGAACAGCTTGCCCACCGAGGTCAGGTGCAGCGGGGCGCGGCCGCCGATGGCGCGCACCACCTGCATGCCCGAGCGCTCGCTGTAGGCGCGCTCGATATAGACGATCTCGTCGCCCTGGCGCACCGACAGGTTGACGGTCTGGCCGGTGACCCGGTGCAGCGCGCGCATTGGCGCCAGCGCCGCGTCACGCACCGACAGGCGCGCCTTGACCAGGTTGCCCAACTCCAGCAGGCGCATGCCGAGTCGGTAGCTGCCGGGGTCGGAGCGGTCGACAAAGCGGCACGCGACCATGTCGTTGAGGATGCGGTGCGCGGTGGAGGGATGCAGGCCGGTGGCCAGCGACAACTCTTTCAGGCTGACCGGATCGGCATGCTGCGCAAGGGCGTCCAGCAGGGTCATCATGCGCTCGATGACCTGGATGGACGTCTTGCCGGGTGACTTGTCTGCGTCGGACATGGTGGAAAACGTAGCAATGTTGCCTTGCGGCATTTTTAAGCGACTGCCCGATTCTATCTCGCATCGTGAAAATTTCAATAGGTGAAATGACATTACGGTAAGAATGCACCCGTGATGCCGCGCCCCGGCGTGCCGTGCATGGCAACGCATTCATGGCGCCGATGAACGCTTTGTGCGCCACCCGCGGCGCCGAACGCGCATAATTGCGGGGTTTCAGGGTCTGGGAGAAGTCAACAATGCGAGTCGGTCTGTTCCACACCTGCCTGGTGGACCTGATGGGCCCGGAGATCGGTTTTTCGGTGCTCAAGCTGCTCGAAGCCGCCGGCTACGAGGTCATGGTGCCCGAGGCGCAGACCTGCTGCGGCCAGCCGGCCTACAACTCGGGGGAGCGCGCGGTGTCGCGCGACCTGGCCGAGAAATTCCTGCGCGAGTTCGAGATGTTCGAGTACATCGTGGTGCCGTCGGGCAGTTGCGGCGGCATGATCCGGCACCACTACGCCGATTTGCTGCGTGACGATCCGGAGCTGAACGGCCGCTACGAGCGCCTGCGCGAACGCGTGTTCGAGCTGACCGACTTCCTCGCCAACGTCGCGCGGATCGAGAGCCTGCCGTCGACTTTCTCGGGCCATGTGACCTACCACGATTCCTGTTCGGGGCTGCGCGAACTGGGGGTCAAGCAGCAGCCGCGCGCGTTGCTGTCGCGCCTGCCCGGCGTGCAGCTGACCGAGATGAAGGACTGCGAGGCCTGCTGTGGTTTCGGCGGCACCTTCTCGGTCAAGTACGGCAATATCTCCACGGCCATCGTCGACGAGAAATGCGCCAATATCCAGGCCACCGGTGCCGATGCCGTGGTGTTGGGCGACCTGGGCTGCATGCTCAATATCGAAGGCCGCCTGCGCCGCACCGGCGACAGCCGCACCCGCGTGCTGCATATCGCGCAGGTGCTGGCGGGCGACGCCTGAGCGCGCCGACACATCAGGAATTCGCCACGATGCAAGTCCACAGCATGGAATTCAAGGCGCGCGCCGGCCAGAAGCTGGCCGACCAGCGCCTGCAGCAGAACCTGAAGAAGCTCTCGACCAAATTCGTCACGGCGCGCGCCGATGCGATCCGCGATATCGATTTCGACGCCACCCGCGAGGCCCTGAAAGAGCGCCGCAACCGCGCGCTGGAAAACCTCGACGTCTGGCTCGCCACGTTTGAAGAGAACGCGACCCGGCGCGGCGCCACCGTGCTGTTCGCCGAAACCACCGCCGACGCCGCCCGGCTGGTCGCCGAAATTGCGCAGAAGCACGGCGTGAAGAAGGTCATCAAGAGCAAGTCGATGGTGACCGAGGAAATGCGCCTGAACCAGGTGCTGGGCGAGATGGGCGTGCAGAGCATCGAGACCGACCTGGGCGAGTACATCCTGCAGATCAACGACTCCGAGCCGCCGTCGCACATCATTGCGCCGGTGGTGCACAAGGACAAGGACGAGATCGCCGACCTGTTCGCGAGGGTCCACCACAAGCCGCGGCTGACCGAGATCCCGGAGATGACGCGCGAGGCGCGCGAAGTGCTGCGCCCGGAATTCCTCAGCGCCGACATGGGCGTCACCGGCGGCAACTTCATCATCGCCGAGACCGGCTCGGTGGCGGTGGTGACCAACGAGGGCAATGAAGGCATGTGCACGGTGATGCCGCGCGTGCATGTCGCGGTGACCGGCATCGAGAAGGTGCTGCCGACACTGGAAGACCTGGCCACGGTGATGCGCCTGCTGCCGCGCTCGGCCACCGGCCAGGCGATTTCCAACTACTTTTCGCTGCTGACCGGGCCGCGCGCCGAGGGCGAGCGCGATGGCCCCGAGCACATGTATTTCGTGCTGGTCGATGGCGGCCGCAGCGGACTGATCGGCGGCGACTTCCAGGAGATGCTGCGCTGCATCCGCTGCGGCGCCTGCATGAACCACTGCCCGGTCTACCAGAAGATCGGCGGCCATGCCTATGGCTGGGTCTATCCCGGCCCGATGGGCAGCGTGCTGACGCCCAGCTACGTTGGCCTGGCCAAGACCGTCGACCTGCCGCAGGCGGCCACCATGTGCGGCGAATGCAATCGCGTCTGCCCGGCGTCGATTCCATTGTCCGACCTGCTGCGCAAGCTGCGCGAAAAACAAATGGAACGCGGCCTGCGGCCATGGCAGGAGCGCTTTGCGCTCAAGGCCTGGGGCTACGTGGCGAAGCGGCCTGAACTCTATGCGCTGAGCGCCCGCATCGGTGCCTGGCTGCTGGGCCGCATGGGCGGCAGCAACGGACTGATCGCCCGCCTGCCGCTGGCGGGCAAGGGCTGGACCGAAACCCGCGACATGCCGGCGCCGTCGGGCCGCACGTTCCGCGAACTCTACAAGGAAAGGAGGGCGCGTTCATGAGCGCCAGGAATTCGGAAGCGCTGGCGCGCATGCGCGCCGCGCTGGAGCAGCACATGGCCGGTGCCAAGCCCGCGCAGGAGCTGGTGCGCGAATGGCGCGAAGCCGGCAGCGCGCTGGCCTTGCCGCCGGTCTACGGCCAGGCCATGGAAGAACTGCTGCGCCGGCTGGAGATGGCGGCGGTGTTCGCGCAGGACAGCTGCTCGTTTTCGAGCACCGCGGTCACCGAGCAGCTGGCGCGGTGGCTGGACAAGGCGGCGACGGCCTGAGGCCGCCACGCCTCACGGCGGCGGTGTTCGCAAGCGCCGCCGCGGCTCAACGCTTCATCATCCCGGTCAGCGTCTCCACGAATTCCAGCGACAGCCGCGACAGCGGCTCGGTCTGCACATGGAAGATCTGCACCGAGGCATTGACCTTGGTGCGGATCGGCACGGCGACGATATTGGGCCAGTTCGCACCAAATACCGTCATGGCATCGACCAGCGCGATACCTGCGCCGGCCTGCGCCAGAGCGCGCGCCACATGGGCCTGCTCCACCTGCACCCGCATGTCGGGCTGGTCGCCATCGTTGCCGAACATCTCGTGCACCAGCAGCGCGAACGGCACTTCCGGGCCATAGCCGATCAGGTCTTCGCCGATCAGGTCAGCGGGGCGCACCCATTTGCGCGTGGCGAGCCGGTGTCCCACCGGCACCAGCGCCACGATCTCGTTCTTCACCAGCAGGCGCGCCTCGAGGTTGGGATGCACCAGCGGCATGTTCGATACCGCCAGATCCACCTGTCCCGATAGCAGCGCGCGCAGCATGTTGCCCGGAATCTGCGTGCGCACCACCACCCGCACCGCCGGATGCGCGGCGCGGAAGCTGGCGATCGCGCGCGGCAGCACGGTCTGACCCAGGTTGGGACTGCAGGTGATGCGCAGGCTGCCGGTGCGATTGGCGGCGAGGTCCTCGGCGATCTCGTTGACGCGCTCGATCCCCTCATAGACCGCATTGACTTCGCCCAGCAGCCGCCGCGCTTCCGGGGTGGGGTAGAGCCGCCCCTTGGTGCGCCGGAACAGCTCGAGGCCGAGCCGCTGTTCGGTGTGCGACATCAGCCGGCTGATGGCCGGTTGCGACACATAGAGCAGCTTCGACGCGCCGCTGATCGAGCCGGTCAGCATCACCGCGCGGAACACCTCGATCTGGCGCAGGTTCATTTTCATGGCATTAACCTGATGTTAAGGCATGCGGACATATAAGCATATGACAGTCAATGGCGCCATACCTAAACTGGACTCCATCGAAACACAACACACTGATCTGGAGAGCGGGGACCCCATGGCTGACATTCTTCTCACCTACCTCAACGGCCGGGATATTGCGCGGCTGAAAATGACCGATGCCGAAATCATCGCTGCGGTGGAGCAGGCACTGGTTGCGCAGGGCAACGGCCAGACCGTGATCGAGCCGCGCGTGCACCTGATGCCGGACCCCGCCTTCAACGGGCACTTCAACGTGCTGCGCGGCTATGTGGCGCCATTGGGGCTGGCCGGCGTCAAGGTCGTCGGCGATTTCGTCGACAACTACAAGCTCGGCCTGCCGTCGGAAATGGCCATGCTGAACCTGTTCGACCCGCGCACCGGCATGCCCGTCGCGGTGATCGACGCCACCTTCATCACCGACGCTCGCACCGGCGCACTGACCGCGATCGGCGCGAAGCACCTGGCCCGCCGCGACAGCAAGGTGCTTGGCCATATCGGGGCGCGCGGCACTTCGTACTGGAATGTGCGCCTGCTCGACAGCCTCTATGACTTCGACGAGATCCGCGTGCACTCGCGCCGCCCGGAAAGCCGCAATGCCTTTGCCGCGCGGCTGGAGCGCGACCTCGGCAAGAAAATCGTGGTGACCGAGGACTGGGAATCGTGCGTGCGCGGTGCCGACATCGTGGTCGAGGCATCGCGGCTGGAGCGCCCGGCGCCGATGCTCAAGACCGAGTGGATCAAGCCCGGCGCCTTCGTCGTGCCCTACGGCACCATGAGCGCGGTCGAGCTGTCGCTGACCGACATCATGACGCGGATGGTGGTGGACGACTGGGGGCAATGCAAGGGCGGCATGTTCGGCTCGCTGCGCGCGCATGTCGAAGCGGGCAAGCTGTCGGAACAGACGCTCTACGGCGAACTGGGCGAGATCGCCGCCGGCCGCAAGCCGGGTCGCCAGAGCGACGACGAGACCAACCTGTTCTGGCACCGAGGCCTGTCGCTGAGCGACATCGCCCTGGGACACGCCCTGCTGGAGAAGGCCGCCGAGTGCGGCCTGGGCCAGAAGCTGGTGTACGCATGATCGCCAACGCCCGCATGTACGCGGTGGCCCCGCAGGCCGAAGCAGCATGGCGCGCATTGCTGGCGTGCGTGTCCGTGCGTGCGGGCGTGGCGTTGCCCTATGCCAGGCATCCGCGCCGGCGCCGGTCAGCGCGCTGTGGGCGCGGCCGGACTGCGGCTGCGTGTTCATGTGCGGCTATCCGTACGCGAGCGCGGCGGTGAGGCCGCAGTTGCTGGCGGCGCCGGTGCCGGCCCTGGCGCGCTACGAAGGGCGGCCGGTCTATTTCACGGAGTTCATCGTGCGCGCCGATGCGCCGGCGCAGTCGCTGGCGCAGACCTTTGGCGGGCGCTTGGCATGCATGTTGCCCGAGTCGAACTCGGGCTATAACGCGCCGCGCCACTACTTGATGCGGCTGGCACCGGCAGGGACGCGGGCGCTGTACCGGCCCGCGGCGATGGCGACGCCGACGCCGCGCGAGGTCATCGATGCCGTGCTTGCCGGCGATGCGGAAGCAGGGGTGATCGACAGCTATGTGATGGACCTGCTGCGCCGCTATGACCCGTCGCTTGCCGCGCAACTGAAGACGCTGGCGCTGACGCCGCCGGCCCCGATTCCGGTGCTGATGGCAGCGGCGGGCGCCGATCGGCAGCAATGCATGCGCGTGCGTGGGGCCTTGCTGGGCCTGCATGACGACGCCGCCGGCACCGAGCTGCTGGCCTCGCTGGGGCTGGCGCGTTTCGTTGCGGTGCAGCCTGCCGACTATGCCTGCCTGCCCGCGATGGCGAATGAAGCCGAGCGGGCGAACTTTGCGCTGACCGATGCGGCCGGCGCGGTGGAGGCGCCATCGCCTGATCACTGCCAATTGGGGAAACCGTCATGAAATCCGCTGTGAATGCCGCTATGAATGCCGCTGTAAAGCCCTTCGTGCATCCTGACATCCGGCGCCTTGCCATGCATTGCCTGTTCGCCTGCGCGGCGGCCTGTGCTACGTGGTTCGGTGCGGCGGGGCCGGCCCATGCCCAGCCGCCGGCCTATCCGGCAAAGCCGGTGCGCCTGATCGTGCCGTTTGCCGCGGGCGGGCCGGCTGACGTGCTGGCGCGCGCGGTCGGAGAGGGCCTTGCCAGGGCCATCGGCCAGAGCGTGCTGGTCGAGAACAAGGCCGGCGCGGCCGGCACCATCGGTGTCGACATGGTGGCCAAGGCCGCGCCGGATGGCTACACCGTCGCGCTGGTGCCGGTCGGCAATATCGCGGTGAATCCCACGCTGATGCCTAACCTGCCGTACAAGCCGTCCGACCTGGCGCCGGTGGCGATGCTCGCCACCGCCGAGAACGTGCTGGTGGTCAACGCGGCCACGCCGGTGAGGTCGCTGGCCGAACTGCTCAAGCTCGCCGCGCACAAGCCGGGCGAGCTGAGCTTCGCCTCGCCCGGCGCCGGCAGCCAGGCGCACCTCGCCGGCGAGCTGCTGCAGCTCGATGCCGGCGTCAAGCTGAACCATGTGCCATACAAGGGCGTAAGCCCCGCCATGACCGATGTTGTCGGCGGCAGGTAACGATGATGTTTGCGCAGCTGTCGGCGGCGCTGCCCTATATCAAGGCTGGCAAGCTGCGCGCCCTCGGCATCGCCAGCGCCAGGCGCTCGACGGTGCTGCCCGAGGTGCCGACGATTGCCGAGCAGGGCTTCCCGAAGTTCGAGGCGGTGTCGTGGTATGCGTTGATGGTGCCGGCGGGTACGCCGCCCGAGGTGGTGCGCAAGCTCAGCCAGCATGCCGACGCGGTGCTGGCCGATGCCGCGCTGAAGGAGAAGCTGGCGACGCTGGGGATGGAAGCGGCGGGCGGCACGCCGCAGCAACTGGCGGCAGCGATCCAGAAGGAAAGCACGCGCTGGGCGGGGGTGATCAAGCAGCGGCGCATCACCATCGATTAGTCGTTTGCCTACTGCGGGTCGGCTCCCCTCTCCCATTTATGGGAGAGGGGCCGGGGCGAGCGAGTGCAACGGCGACAGACTTCACTTCGTTGAGGCGCCGGCCCTCACCCCGACCCTCTCCCGCAAGCGGGAGAGGGAAGTACACAGAGGGAGAGCTTAAGCGCCAATCAGCAAAAAAACGGGAGCCGAAGCTCCCCGTTTTTTTCGCTGGCGCTATCACCCCAGCAGCAGCGCATCATCATCCAGCTGCTCATGCCGCGTCTGCTCGAACATCTTGAGCAGGTCCGGCACATCCAGCCCCTTGCGCTTGTCGCCCGAGACATCCAGCACCACCTGGCCCTGGTGCAGCATGACCGTGCGCTGGCCGTAGTCGAGCGCCTGGCGCATGCTGTGCGTCACCATCATCGTCGTCAGCTTGCTTTCCTCGACGATGCGCGCGGTCAGCTCCAGCACGAACGCGGCGGTCTTGGGGTCGAGTGCGGCGGTGTGCTCGTCCAGCAGCAGGATGCGCGACGGCTGCAGCGACGCCATCAGCAGGCTCACCGCCTGGCGCTGGCCGCCGGAGAGCAGGCCGATGCGGTCGGTGAGGCGGTTTTCCAGGCCCAGGTTGAGCAGGCGCAGCTTGTCGCGGAACAGCTCGCGCGCGGCGCGGTTCAGCGCCGGGCGGAAGCCGCGGCGGCTGCCGCGGGCCATCGCCAGCGCCATGTTTTCCTCGATCGTCAGCGCTTCGCAGGTGCCGGCCATGGGATCCTGGAACACGCGCGCCACCAGGTGGGCGCGGTCCCAGGCGGGCTTGCGCGTGACGTCGCTGTCATCGATGGTGATGCGTCCCGAGTCGACCATCTGGTCGCCGCTGATCGCATTCAAAAAGGTCGACTTGCCGGCGCCGTTGGAGCCGATCACGGCCACGAACTGGCCGCTCGGAATCTCCAGGCTGAGGCCGCGCAGCGCGCGGGTCTCGATCGGGGCCCGGGTTGAAGGTGAGCTTCAGGTCTTGTGCGCGCAGCATCTCAGGCACCTCCGTTCTTGCGGGCAAACAGCTTCTTGCGCGTGGCCGGCAGCACCAGCGCGATCGTTACCAGCGCGGCGGTGACCAGGTTCAGGTCCTGCGCCTTGAGGCCGATGAAGTCGCTGTTCAGTGCCAGTGCGATGAAGAAGCGGTACAGGATGGCGCCCAGCACCACCGCCAGCGTGGTCCAGATCAGCCGGCGTGCCGGCAGGATGGTCTCGCCGATGATCACCGCGGCCAGCCCGATGACGATGGTGCCGATGCCCATCGAGATATCGGAGCCGCCCTGGGTCTGCGCGAACAGCGCGCCGGCCAGCGCCACCAGCGCGTTGGACAGCGCCATGCCGGCCAGCGTGGCGCGGCCGGTGGCGATGCCCTGGGCGCGGGCCATGCGCGGATTGGCGCCGGTGGCGCGCATCGCCAGGCCCAGCTGCGAGCTGAAGACCAGTCCAGGCCGACCTTGGCGACCACCACCACCACGAACAGCAGCAGCGGACGCAGCACGTAGTCGGGCAGCCACTCGGCTGCAGCACGGTGAACAGCGTGGGTTCGGTGATCAGCGGCACGTTGGGGCGGCCCATGATGCGCAGGTTGACCGAGTACAGCGCGATCATCATCAGGATACTGGCGAGCAGGTCCATGATCTTGAGGCGCACGTTGAGCCAGCCGGTGATCCAGCCGGCCAGCGCGCCCGCGGCGATGGCCACCAGCGTCGCCAGGAACGGTCCTGGCCGCCCGCGATCAGCGTCGCGGCCACGGCGCCGCCCAGCGGGAAGCTGCCGTCGACGGTCAGGTCGGGAAAGTTGAGGATGCGGAAGGAAATCAGCACCCCGAGCGCCACCAGGCTGAAGATCAGGCCGATCTCCAGGGCGCCAGAAGGGAAAAGAGGGACATGGGGGAATCCTGTTGCTGGGGCCGGCGTTTGCCGCCGGTTTCGGGGCGGGTCGGCCGGCACGCCCGGTTAGGGCGCCGGCCGCCTCGCCCTGTTATGTCCGGCCGGCCGGGTAGGCCTGGCCGGCGCATCCGCCGCGCTGCGGCGGCGGCATGGCAGGGCGTGGTTGTGCTTACTTGATGACCGTCTTGGCTTCCTTGACCAGCTCCGGCGACAGCGGACGCCTTGCTTGGCGGCCGCGCCGGTGTTGACGAACAGCTCAGGTTGTCGCTGGTCTGCGAGGCAATGGTGCCCGGCTTCTCGCCTTCAGGATGCGCACCACCACCTTGCCGGTCTGGTGGCCCAGGTCGCCGTAGTTGACGCCCAGTGCCGCCACGGCGCCGCGCTTGACGCTGTCGGTATCGGCCGCGACCAGCGGGATCTTGGATTCGTTGGCGACCTTGACCAGGGCCTCGTACGCCGACACCACGTTGTTGTCGGTGTTGGTGTAGATCACGTCGACCTTGCCGATCAGGCTCTTGGCGGCCGGGCCGATGTCCACGGTGCGCGGTGCGGCGGCTTCCTTGAGCGTCAGGCCTTCCTTGGCCAGCAGCGCGCTCAGTTCCTTGACCACCACCACCGAGTTGGCTTCACCCGGGTTGTAGACCATGCCCACGGTCTTGGCCTTGGGCACTACGC
Source organism: Cupriavidus taiwanensis (assembly GCF_900250115.1). Lineage (NCBI taxonomy): Bacteria > Pseudomonadati > Pseudomonadota > Betaproteobacteria > Burkholderiales > Burkholderiaceae > Cupriavidus > Cupriavidus taiwanensis. The sequence goes on from NZ_LT984803.1 coordinate 1,324,839, forward strand.
GCTTGATCAGTGCGACCTGCTTGTCCAGCGGCAGCTTGTCCGACACGCCGGTGACATTGGTGCCCGACGCCGACCAGCTCTTGACCAGCTGCGCGGCGACCGGATCGGTCACGCCCGAGTACACCACCGGCACCGTCTTGGTGGCGGCCACCACGGCCTGCGCCGACGGCGTGGCGATGGCGACGATGGCATTGGGGTTGTCGCCGACGAACTTGCGGGCGATCTGCGCCGCGGTGCCGGTGTTGCCCTGGGCACTCTGGTATTCCCACTTCAGGCTCTTGTCGGCGTCATAGCCGGCCGCCTTCAGTTCTGCGCGCACGCCGTGCGAATGGCGTCCAGCGCGGGATGGTCGACGATCGACAGCACCTTGACGGTCTGGGCCTGCACGGCGCCGCCGTACAGCAGTGCCAGCGCCACGGCGCCGCCCAGGATGGATTTGGATGCTGCGAGACCCTTGGTGGACTGCATTATGTGTGCTCCCCGAAACTCGGTTCTGGATTGGATACGGCCGCGTATGGTTCGGTCCGCCGTCCTGGACCATGTGCCGCCTGGCGCACGGTGCCGGTCCGGGCGGGCGCGGCGGCTTCCTGCGGCGGGAGGGAGCGTGCGCGGACGCGTCGGATGCGACAGCGATAAGCCTGCGAGGATACCACTTCCCGCGCACGAAATGGACAGTCATCATGCGGATGTGGGGCATTCGATGCTGCGAGACGCCCGCTATCCGCCATCGAGGCGCATTTAATTGCGCAGGAACCGGGATTTGCCTGTGGATTTCCCTGATTGCGGCGGCCGCATCTTCATGCAATTGCGCGCCAGCGCGGCGTCGAGGATTTCCTCGACCCGGCCGGCGCATCGGCCGGGCATAACGCAAGGCCGCGGGCGGCCGGCGGCTTCAGCCGCGCAGCGCCGCGGCGCACTCGCGCACCAGCGCCGGGCCGCGGTAGACCAGGCCGCTGTAGAGCTGCACCAGGCTGGCGCCGGCGTCGGTCTTGGCGCGCGCGTCGGCGCCGCCGAAGATGCCGCCCACGCCGATGATCGGCACCGCGTCGCCGACCACGCCGCGCAGCGCGCGTACCACGCGGGTCGAGGCTTCGAACACCGGCGCCCGGACAGGCCGCCGGCTTCGTCGGCATGCGGCAGGCCCTTGACCGCTTCGCGCGAGATGGTGGTGTTGGTGGCGATCACGCCGTCGATCTGTGGCGCACCAGCGCGTCGCCGATATTGCCGATCTGGTCGGCATCGAGATCCGGCGCGATCTTCAGCGCCAGCGGCACATAGCGCTGGTGCTGGTCGGCCAGGCGCTGCTGCGCGGCCTTCAGCGTCGACAGCAGGCTGTCGAGCTCGCTCGCGCCTGCAGCTGGCGCAGGTTTTGGTGTTGGGCGACGAGATGTTGACCGTCACATAGCTGGCGTGCGGATAGACGCGCTCCAGCAGTACAGGTAGTCGTCGTTGGCGCGCTCGATCGGGGTATCGGCGTTCTTGCGATGTTCAGCCCCAGGCCGCCCTCGGCCTTCCAGCGGACGCCCGCACATTGCGACGAAGGCATCGACGCCGCCGTTGTTGAAGCCCATGCGGTGATCAGCGCATCCGCCTGCGGCAGCCGGAACATGCGCGGGCGCGGGTTGCCGGCTGCGCCCGCGGCGTGACCGTGCCCACCTCGAAAGCCGAAGCCGAGCGCGGCGAGGCCGTCGATGTAGGCACCGTCCTTGTCCGCCGGCGGCCAGCCCGACCGGGTTGGGAAAGCGCACCCCATGACCGTGCGCGGATCGTCGGCGATGCGGTTGCCGATGCAGCCGCCCAGGCCCATGCGGTGCGCGCGCAGCAGGTTGTTCAGCGTGAAATGGTGGGCGTCCTCGGCATCCATCGAGAACAGGGCGGGACGAAACAGGGGGTAGAGCGCGTTGAGCACGTGGGCAGGCGGCCGGCAGGGCGGCGCGGAAGTCGGGACCAGGGCGGCATTGTAGCGGCTGGCCCGCACGCAGGGCGGCCGTGGAGGCGGCCCAGGCCGGGCCGAGGCTAAGGCCGGGTGGCGGGCGGCACCGGCGCGGCGGCTTCCGGGGCCTCGGCGGCGACGTCTCGAACGCATGCCAGTGGTTGCCGGTCAGCACCTGCAGCGGCCGGAAGCGCGCCTTGTACGCCATCTTGCGGCTGTCGGCGATCCAGTAGCCAGGTACAGGTGCGGCAGGCCCAGCGCATGGTGCTGGGGATCTGCCACAGGATGTTGTAGGTGCCGTAGCTGGCGTTGCGCTCGAGCGGGTCGTAGAAGGTGTAGCGACGACAGGCCGTCGTCGAGCACGTCGATCATGCTGACCATGCGCAGGCGCCCGGCCTCGGGCGGGGGCGGATCGCGGAATTCCACCAGGCGCGAGTTGACGCGGCTCTGCAGCAGGAATGCTCGTACTGGTCGCGGCTGTCCTGGTCCATGCCGCCGCGGCGTGGCGCATCGACTGGTACAGCAGGTACAGCGAATAGTGCTCCTCGACATAGGTCAGCGGCGCCACCAGCGCCTGCAGGTGCTGGTGGCGATTCCACGCGCGGCGCTGCGAGCGGTCCGGCGTGAACTGGTCGACCAGCACGCGGCCGGCGTGCGGCGTCGTGGCAATCGTCGCAATACGGCCGGTAGGTGAAGATGCCGCTGCGGCGAAAGCCGCGCGCACAGCCGCGAGTAAACGTCGGCGTTGATCAGGTGCGCCGGCGTGGCCACCTGGGAGCGCGCCATGCGGCCATCGAGATAGCTGCAAGCGTAGGGCGCCGTGGCATAGAACTGCAGCGCGGACAGCGGTAGTTCCTTCAGCTTGCTCATGACTCAGGGGCTCCGGGCGGGACGGGCGTTTGCACGGTGGCCCGCAGCGTCAGCGTCGGCACCCGTGCCAGGAATTCAGGCTGCCGGCGCGGCGGGTGTCCCGGCCAGCGCTCCAGCACCGATTTGTCGAACCGCCACGGACTGATCCCGGCTGTGCCGTTGCCGCGCGCACATGGGCCACGAAGTCGGCGCGGGGGATGGGCGCGCACCAGCGAGGCCAGGTGGTCGGTTTCCTGCTGGCAGTCTATCATCGCCACGCCGTGGTTGCCGAGGAACGCGCACAGCGCCGCCAGCGCGATCTTGGACGCGTCGGTGCGGTGCGCAAACATCGATTCGCCAAAGAACATCCGCCCCAGCGCCACGCCATACAGGCCGCCGACGCGCTCGCCGCGGTACCAGCTTTCGACCGAGTGGGCCAGGCCGTTGCGGTGCAGGGTGCCGTATGCGGCGATGATGGCGTCGGTGATCCAGGTGCCGTCCTGGCCTCGCGCGGCGTGTCGCGCAGGCGCGCATCACCGCCAGGAAGTCGTGGTCGACGCGGATTTCCCAGTCGGCATCGCGCAGCACGCGCCGCAGCGTCTTGCGCAGGTTGGCCGAGACGCGCAACGCCGGCGGCGGCAGCACCATGCGAGGATCGGTGCTCCACCACAGCACCGGCTGGCCGCTCGAATACCACGGGAAGATGCCTGGCGATAGCCAGCAGCAGCCGCTGCGGCGACAGCTCGCGCTGCGGCAAGCAGCCGGGAGCCTCGGAATAGGTCCGAGTGCGTGCTCGACGGGGGAAACGGATCTTGCGGGTCCAGCCAGGAAATCATGCGGCTGCGCCGGAGGGCGGTGTGCGGCAGGCCCGCCGCTCAGGGCGTGACCGTGGCCCGGCTGGTCAGCGGGCGCATGGGCTTGTCGATGTCCAGGCTGTGCAGCCGGAAGCTGCATCCTGCAGCGGCCGGCGGCGCGGTCGGCAAAGAAGCAGCGCAGGGTATGGATCACGGTGGGGAAGGCCAGTTCATCCCAGGGCACATCGGCCTCTGCCACCAGCTTCACTTCCAGGCTCTCCTCGCCGGGCGCGACGTCCAGGTCATCCAGCGTGGCGAGGTAGAACAGGTGCACCTGGTGCACATGCGGCACGTTCAGGATCGAGAACAGCTCGCCCACCTGCACGCGCGCGCCGGCTTCTTCCAGGGTTTCGCGCGAGGCCGCTGGGCGGTGGTCTCGCCGATCTCCATGAAGCCCGCCGCAGGGTCCAGAAGCCGTAGCGCGCTCGATCGCGCGCTTGCACAGCAGGACCTTGTCTTCCGACCGGTGGTGGCCGACCACGTTGCGGGGATTGACGTAGTGGATGGTGCCGCAGTTGTCGCAAACACTGCGCGGGCGGTTGTCGCCGTCAGGCACGCGCAATACGACCGCATGACCACAGTTCGAGCAGAATTTCATGAGGGGCGTCCGGGAGAATGGCGAAAGTGTATCCCCCCGCAGCGCACCGGCGGCCGGAGGAGCGGTGGTGCACCATGGCTCGGCAGGCCGCAAAGGCACGGCCGCGGCGCCGGCTGGCGGCACAAAACAAAAAACCCGCCAGGGGCGGGTTGGTCTGCTGCGACGGCGTCACAGATGCGCATCTGTGCGGTTGGTTGCGGGGCGACTTGAACCTGCGACCTTCGGGTTATGAGCCCGACGAGCTGCCAATGCTCCACCCGCGTCCGTCGAAGAAAAGATTATATGGCATCCGGTTGCGCATTGCAACACCTGTTTAACAAAACCTGTCGGCGCTGCGTATTGCCCGTGCCATAACGATTAGATCGCCGCGGCGGGCGGAGGTTCAGCGGCCCCCGGGATATCGCTTGTGC